>NZ_JAINVH010000031.1 GCF_020400825.1 Streptomyces sp. HPF1205 | reverse complement strand
CGGGGGCGGGCGCGGACGCGGGCGGGGCCACGGGCAGGGCGCCCGCGGCCGGGACCGCGGAGGAGCCCGCCGGCCGCTCCGGCGGGGGGCCCGCCGTGGGGCCGCCGTACGGCGGGTCGCTCGGCACGGTCATCGGGGGCTCCTGGGGTCGGTGGCGGTCGGGTCGGGGTACGCGCGGCGGGCGGGAGTGCGGGGCGCTTCCGCGAGGGCGGGGTCGGTGGGGACGGGATCGGCAGGGCCGGGGCCGGGGGGGACGGGGTCGGCGGGGGCGGGGGCCGCGTGCGGCCGGTCCGGGAACAGCCACGCCCGGAACAGCAGGAACCGCAGCATGGTCGCCGCCAGGTTCGCCGCGATCAGGGCGGCCAGCTCCGTCGTGTGCGCGGGGTGCGGGCTCGCCGCGTGGACGGCGGCGAGGGAGCCGCTGGTCAGGGCGAGGCCGATGGCGAAGACGACCAGGCCCTGCGCCTGGTGGCGTACCGCCTGGTCGCGGCCGCGCACGCCGAAGGTGAGGCGGCGGTTGGCGGCGGTGTTGCCGAGCGCGGACAGCAGCAGGGCCAGGGCGTTGGCGGCCTGGGCGCCCACGCCGGTCCTGAACAGCGCGTACAGGGCGAGGTACACCAGTGTGCTCAGGGCCCCGACCACGCAGAAGCCGACGAGCTGGCGGGCCAGGCCCGCCGGGACGCCGGGCAGTTCGCGGTCGCGCGGGTCGTCGCCGAAGGGGCGGCGCAGGCGATCCAGGGCGAGCCGTCCTGTGGCCAGGGCGCGGCCGACCCGCCAGACGCCGCGCAGGTCGGCGGCGGCGGTCCGCACGATGTCCACGCTGCTGTCCGGGTCGTCCACCCAGTCCACCGGCACCTCGTGGATGCGCAGGCCCGCGCGCTCGGCCAGGACCAGCATCTCGGTGTCGAAGAACCAGCCGGTGTCCTCGACCATGGGCAGCAGCCGCTGGGCGACATCGCCCCTGATCGCCTTGAAACCGCACTGGGCGTCGGAGAAACGCGCGGCCAGCGAGCCGCGCAGGATCAGGTTGTAGGCGCGCGAGACGAACTCCCGCTTGGCGCCGCGCACCACCCGCGAGGAGCGGGCGAGCCGGGAGCCGATGGCGAGGTCGGAGTGGCCGGAGATCAGCGGGGCGACCAGCGGCAGCAGCGCGTTGAGGCCGGTGGACAGGTCGACGTCCATGTACGCGAGCACGGGCGCGTCCGAGGCGGACCACACCGTGCGCAGCGCCCGGCCGCGGCCCTTGCGCTCCAGCCGGAAGGACTCCACCTCCGGCAGCTCGGCGGCCAGCGCCTTGGCGACGGCGGGCGTCAGGTCGGTGCTCGCGTTGTCCGCGACGGTGATCCGGAACGGGTACGGGAAGGTGTCCGACAGGTGGGCGTGCAGCCGCCGCACACAGGGTTCGAGGTCGTCCTGCTCGTTGTACACGGGTATGACGACGTCGAGTACGGGGCTCGGTCCGGGGGCGCCGGCCGCGCGGGCCGATGCCGCCGCCGTGACCGGCACCGGCTGCCGGGCGGGCAGGTCGCCGAGGTTGGTTCGCATACGAAGACGGTCGGCGGGCGCCCTGTCACGAGTGTGTGGTGAGGCTTGGCGCGGGCTGTGAGTACGCGGCGGGCAGGGTGACGGTGAACACCGTGCGGCCGGGCCGGCTCTCCAGGGCCACCCGGCCGCCGTGCGCGGCGACCACGGACCGCACGATGGCCAGGCCCAGTCCCGTACTGCCGGCCGCCCTGGAGCGGGAGGCGTCGCCGCGGGCGAACCGTTCGAAGACATGGCGCTGCAGCTGCTCCGGGATGCCGGGGCCGTCGTCCTCGACCTGGAGCAGCACGTCGGCGGGGCGGCGCAGCACGCGGGCCGTGACGGTGGTGCCGGGCGGGGTGTGGGCGCGCGCGTTGGCCAGCAGGTTGGCCAGCACCTGGTGCAGGCGCTGGGCGTCGCCGCGCACGGTCGCCGGCTCGTCGGGCAGGTCCAGGCGCCAGACGTGGTCGCGGCCGGCCGCGCGCGCGTCGCTGACCGCGTCGACGGCCAGCGGGGACAGGTCGGTCCCGGTGAGGCTGAGGGGGCGGCCGGCGTCCAGGCGGGCGAGCAGCAGCAGGTCCTCGACCAGGGTGGTCATGCGGGCCGCCTCGGACTCGATGCGGCCGAGGGCGTAGCGGGTGTCGGGGCCGGTGGACTCCTTGCCGCGGCGGGTGAGTTCGGCGTAGCCGCGGATGGAGGCGAGCGGGGTGCGCAGCTCGTGGCTGGCGTCGGCGACGAACCGCCGTACCCGGGTCTCGCTCTCCTGCCGGGCGTGCAGCGCGGAGGCGACGTGGCCGAGCATGCGGTTGAGGGCCGCGCCGACCTGCCCGACCTCGGTGCGCGGGTCGGTGTCGGAGTCGGGCACCCGCTCATGCAGCGCCACCTCGCCGTGGTGCAGCGGGAGTTCGGAGACGCGGGTGGCGGTCGCGGCGACCCGGCGCAGCGGCTGCAGGGCGATCCGCATCAAGGCGGCGCCGGCGAGTCCCGCGGCGATCAGGCCGGCCGCGCTGACCGAGACCTCGACCCACATCAGGGTCGACAGCGTGTCCCGGGTGCCGGCCGTGGACAGGCCGACGACGACGGTGCGGCCCGAGGCGTCGGCGTGCGAGGAGGCGACGTGGAAGGTGCCGAGGTCCGGCACGCGCAGGGTGTGCGTCCTGCCGTCGAGGGGGACGTGGGCGAAGACGGCGGCCTGGGCGGAGGTGAGCGGATCGGCGACCAGGCCGCTGCTGCTCGAACTGGTGGCGCTGATCGCGGCGTCCTGGACCCGGCCGTGCGCGTCCACGACCGCCCCGACCGTCTCGCCGGGCTGGCCGCCGCCGAACAGGAAGCCGAGCATGCGGTTGGCGTCCTCACGACTGTCCGCCGCCGACGGCACGCGCCGGTCCGCGAGGCCGGGCCGGCCGCCGGGGCCGTCGGCGTCCCTCGGCGGACCGGCCGCGCGTACCGCCAGCGCCTCCACCTTGCTGTCGAGCTGGCCGTACAGGAAGTCGTGCAGCGCGAAGATCGTCACCGAGCCGATGACCGCGCACACGACCGCGACGAGGGCGACGCACGAGGCGACCAGCCGTCGCCGCAGCGACCAGCGGCGGCGGGTCACCTTGGTCACGCCGGTTCGCCCGGCTTGATCAGGTAGCCGGCGCCGCGCCGGGTGTGGATCATCGGGGAGCGGCCGGCGTCTATCTTGCGGCGCAGGTAGGAGATGTACAGCTCGACGACGTTGGCCTGGCCGCCGAAGTCGTAGGACCACACGCGGTCCAGGATCTGGGCCTTGCTGAGCACGCGCCGCGGGTTGCGCATGAGGTAGCGCAGCAGTTCGAACTCGGTGGCGGTGAGGTGGATGTTGTCGCCGCCGCGGCTGACCTCGTGGCTGTCCTCGTTGAGTACGAGGTCGCCGACGACCAGCAGGGACTCGTTGCGTACGGCGGCAGCGCCGGAGCGGCGCAGCAGTCCGCGCAGCCGGGCGACGACCTCCTCCAGGCTGAACGGCTTGGTGACGTAGTCGTCGCCGCCCGCCGTCAGCCCGGCGATGCGGTCCTCGACGGCGTCCTTGGCGGTCAGGAAGAGCACGGGCACGTCCGGGGTCTCGCGGCGCAGCCTGGCCAGCACTTCGAGGCCGTCCATGTCGGGCAGCATGACGTCGAGGACGACGGCGTCCGGGCGGGCCTCGCGGGCCGCCCGCAGGGCGCTCGCGCCGTCCGCCTCGGTGCGGACCTGCCAGCCCTCGTAGCGCAGCGCCATGGACAGCAGGTCGGCCAGCGGCGTCTCGTCGTCGACGACCAGGACGCGTACGGGGGAGCCGTCCGGGCGGGCGAGGTCGCCGAGCGGGGCGCTCGCACTGGCCGCGCCCGCGGCGGAGGCGCGCCCGCGCGGGGGAACGTGGCCGGCGGTGGGGGCGGGGGCGGCGGGCGAGGAGGCGGTCGCCGCGGTGGCCGCGGCACGGCCCGCGGTGCGGTGGGTGAGCGGTGAGGTGGAAGGCATGGTGCTCACCCTGTGGGTCGCCTATGAGAAGCGCCTTGTCCGTTTCTGTGAAAAGTCTGAGAATCCGGCGGCGGTGCGGAGCCGGCGGTCCGGAGCCGACGGTGCGGGACCCGGGGGTTCGGAACGGGGCGGATCGCGGCCCGGGGGGCCGCGGGCGCGGCACCCCGGGCGGGGCGGGGCGGCCGGAGGACGCCGTCAGGCCGCGAGGGCCGCGGCGGCGGTCACCTTGTCGATGCGGCCGCGGACGAGGAGTTCGCCCGGCACGGCGTTGCGCTCGCCGAACTGCCTGGCCTGCTCCGCGCCCATGTAGCGGCCGCCGAGCTCGGTCGCCCAGGTGAGCAGCTCGCCCAGGTCCTCGCTGATCTCCGCCGTGCACTCCAGGAGCACGAAGGAGTACGGCGGCTCTTGGTCGTCGACGCACAGCGCGAAGTGCGGGTCGCGGCGCAGCGCCCGGCCCTTCACGCCCTCCGCGCCCGTGGTGAAGACGACGGCCACCCCGTGGGGCGCGTCGGGATCGGTGCCGTCCAGCACGAACCAGACGGGCGTGACGTGTGGCCGCCCGTCCTTGCGCCGCACGGCCAGCTTGCCGGTGCGGGTGCCGGTCATTGCGAAGGAACGCCACTCGGCGTCGGTCATCTGGTGCATGACCGCCAGGCTAGGGGGTGCGGGCGGTTCAGGCGCGCGACGCGCTACCACCGCGTATCTCCAGGCCGTCCAGGAGCGCGGCGGTCGCGGCGGTCACCGCCTCCACGGCGGCGTCGAACACCTCGCGGTTGTGGGCGGCCGGGGCGCGGAAGCCGGAGATCTTCCGCACGTACTGCAGCGCGGCGGCACGGATGTCGTCGTCGCCGACCTCGGTGGCCATCGGCGGGCGGAGCGTCTTGATGCTTCTGCACATCCCTCCAGTCTGGCACCGGCCACCGACAACGCCGGGCGGCGGCGAGGCGGCCCCGGGCAGGCCCCGGGGAGACCGGCGCCCGTAGCGCCCGTAAGCCGCTTGCGCGCCCCCGTGGCGGGGCGGACGCTTGCGCGGTGTTCTCCGACGCCGACGCCGCCGAGCTGTACGACCTGCTCAACCCGTGGGACCCGGCCCGGGCGCCCGAGGACGCCTTCTACCTTCCGCTCGTGATGGCGGCGGAGTCGGTCCTGGACGTCGGCTGCGGGACGGGGGCCATGCTGCGGGTGGCGCGCGAGCGCGGCCACCGAGGGCGGCTGACCGGCCTCGACCCGGACCGCGCCGCGCTGGACCGGGCCCGGCGGCGCCAGGACGTCGAGTGGGTCCAGGGCACCGCGGCCCAGGCGGTGGCGGGCGCCGGGTACGCGCTCGCGACCATGACCGGCCACGCGTTCCAGGACCTGGTCACCGACGAGGACATCCGTGCCTCGCTCGCGGCGGTCCGCGGCGCGCTGCGCCCCGGCGGCCGGTTCGCCTTCGAGACGCGGCATCCGCAGGCACGGGCCTGGGAGAAGTGGACCGCCGCCGACTCGGACGACGTGGCCGAGGTCGTCGACGCTTCGGGCCGGACCCTGCGCTATTGGCACGACGTCGACTCCGTGTCCGGCGGCGTGGTCGCCTTCCACGGCACGGTGGCCGCGGCGGACGGTACGGTGCTGCGCGTCCTGCGCGAGAGCCTGCGGTTCCTCGACGTGGCCGAACTGGACGGATTCCTCGCCGAGGCGGGCTTCGACATCGAGGCGCGGTACGGCGACTGGGACCGGGGACCCGTCACGGCGGCCGGCCGGGAGATCATCACGATCGCCCGCCGCCCCTGAGGCGCCCGGCGGCCCCGTGCCCCGTTCTCAGCGGAGCGTCACGTACACCTTGCGGGACTCGCTGTACAGGTGGCGGGAGTCGGGGTCCAGGTAGACCGCCCACGTGCCGTCGGCGTACGCCCTGGTGGTGAAGGTGTAGCGCCCGGTCGCGTCGGCGTGGCCCTTGAGCACCCAGTACCACTGCGAGCTGCCCCTGGGGCGGTAGACCAGGACCACGCGGGCGTGCGGCAGGCGGACCCAGCCCTTGGCGGTGAGCTGGGTGACCGTGCCGGAGGCGATCAGCCTGCCGTCGCGGTACGGGTGCGCGGGGCTGATGGCGATCGACATCGCGGTCCGGACACGGCTCATCCGGACCAGCGGTTTGGCGGCGGCCGCCGCTCCCGCCGCGCCCGTCGTGGGTCCGGCCCCGGCGCCGCCGTCGCCGCCCGCGCCCACCCGGTTCGCTCCCGCGTACGCCCGGGACGCGGCCGGCTTCTTGTGCGCCGCCTTGCGTGCCGTGCGGCTTCGCGCCGTCCCGCTTCCCGACGGGTGGCTTCCCCCCGTGTGGCTTCGTGCCGTGTGGCTTCGCGCCATCTCGCTTCTCGCCGTGGGGAGTCCGGAGTCGGCCGCCGCCATGGGCGCGGCCGCCGCGGTGATCCCTGCCACGAGCCCCGCGGCGGCGAGCAGCACGGCCGCCGCACGGAGCACGGAACCCCGCCTCTCGCGCTTCCCGCGCATGGCAACGACCCCCCGTAAGTCTCGACGGCGCTCGCCGGGCGGCCGGAGTCGGACGGCGGAACGGCGGAACGGCGAACGGCGAGCAGTGAACGGCGAACAGTGAGAAGCGAACCGTGAACGGCGACCACCCAGCAGTGAACGCTGACCAGCGGAACACCTCAAGGGGAGTGTAACCCGCGGCCTTTGGCACCTCAGGGGCGGCGGGTGCAAGCCTGCGCCGCCCTCGCCTCACCCGTACGACAGCTTGGCGCAGGGAGCGGAGTCCGCGCTGCGCGCCTGCTGCGTCAGCGACTTCGGGAGCGGCTTGGGCGGTGCCGAGGCCGCGGCCTTCGCGAAGTCCTGGCCGACGACGAGGTTGATGCCGCTGATGCCGAGCGGAACGAGCTTCGCGCCCGGGAAGAGCGTGGCCAGCGTCCTGGCGTGGGCCGCGGCGGCGGGCCCGTACTCGATCCGCGTCGTGGCGTGGTCCTGCGAGCGGGCGGTCGTGGTGGCGGTGACCGTGTAGTGGTGGGCCCTGAGCTTGTCCGCGGCCTTGCCGGCCAGCCTGTCGGTGGTGGTGCCGTTGTAGACGGCGACCTGGACGCCCGTGCCGTCCACGGCCGGCGTCGGGGTGGGGGTGGGGGTGACCTTGCCGGAGGCGTTGACGCCGTCGAGGGTGCGGTCGGCCCGCAGAGTGGCGAACAGGTTGTCCACGTCGGGGTGGACGAGGTCTATCCGGGAGCCCGCGTACCGCCAGGGCGCGGTGATGAACTGGATGTTCTTCAGGTCGATGTTCTTCATCGACAGGCCGAACCTGGCCAGTTTCAGACCGCTGTCGAGGGCCGGGTCCACGGTGAGGGACTTGGTGACGGCGTTGGCCAGCGGAAGGACGGTGGTCAGGCTCATCCCGCCGTTCTTGATCTTGGCCATGAGGGCGGACAGGAACGCCTGCTGCCGCATCATCCGACCGACGTCGGAGTTGTCGCCGATGCCGTGCCGCATCCGCACGTAGTCCAGCGCCTTCTGGCCGGACAGGTTCTGCGTCCCGGCCTTGAGCACGAGCTTGCCCTTGTAGCCGAGGTTGGGGTTCATGTCGCCCTGGTAGATGTTGTTCGGCACGCAGACCTCGACGCCGTGGACGGCGGACGTCATCGCCGAGAAGCCCGCGAAGTCGATCACCAGGGTGTGGTCGACCCGCATCCCCGACAGCTTCTCGACCGTGTTCTGGGTGCAGGCCGGGTTGCCCTTGGCCGTCTCGCCCATGGAGAAGGCCGAGTTGAACATCGCGTTGGGCTGCTCCGGGGACCAGCGGCCGTCGGGGAGCAGGCACGGGGGTATGTCGACCAGCGAGTCGCGGGGTATGGAGATGCCGACCGCGTGTTTGTGGTCGGGGTAGACGTGCAGCAGGATCGTGGTGTCCGAGCGGCCGATGGGGCCGGAGCCGGCGCCGCCGAGCTTGGCGTTGTCACCGGAGCGGGTGTCGGAACCGATGAGCAGGATGTTCACCGGCTTGTTCCCGTCGGCGTCGGCCTGGGCGGCCGGCGGGCGGTTCTTGCTCAGCCCGGCCGAGTCGAAGGTCGAGATGTTGGCGTTCAGCTTGAGGTAGATCGCTCCGGCGGCGGCCACGAGCAGCACCGCCAGCGACGCAACGACGGCTGTCGCGATCTTCTTCTTGCTGCGTTTGCGCTGTATGCCACGAACGCCCATTCCCACACCTTCGGTCCACGTGGCTCCCGCGCACGACGAAGCTCCACACCTATCACGGCGCCGCGGGGCCCCGTAGGGCAGAGGTCACACAGGACGCGCGAGGCCGGGCGGCGGCCCGGCCGGCAACTGTACGCGACCGTCGACCAGTCGGCCGGACATGTCCGGAAAAGCCCGACTGATTCCGGAAATTGCCGAGCGGGTACGGAAAGTGCCGGGCGGATACGGGGATCGGCGCCCGCCGCTACCCCTCCAGCGCCTCCGTGAGGGTCGCCACCGGGCGGAAGACCGCGTCCAGCCCGGTCATGGCCAGCAGCCGCCGTGTGTGCGGCCGGGCGCAGGCCATGCGCACCTCCCCGCCGAGCTCGGTGATCCGGCGCCGGCCGCGCAGCAGCAGCGACAGCCCGTAGCAGTCGATGAACTCCAGCGGTCCGAGGTCCAGCACCACCAGCGGCCAGGCGGCGGCGGCCCGCAGGTGCGCGTCGACGTACGGGGCGGCGCCGAGGTCGATCTCGCCGGTCAGCTCCACGACGGTGATGTCGTGTATCCGGTACGTGCGCGCGTACGCCGTCGGTGGCGGGATGACGTCGCCGGGCCGGCGGGCGCGCTCCGGCTCATCCCCGTGGTGCACCGCTGCCCCCTCACGTGACCTGCGGTAACCGTAACGGTGCCGCAGTCCCGCTCGGGAGGCTGACCGGCTTTTCGGGGTCCGAGGTTCACCCGGTCGGAGCAATGTGCGCCTTTCCTCACGCAGCCAGGGGCAAGGGTCAGATGTCGCCCTGGAAGCCGCTGAGCCACTCCAGCGACTCGGACGGCGACAGGGCCACCTCGTCCAGCGCGTTCATGGCCTTCTGGTATTCCACGACCTCGTCGTGCTTGTCGACGTAGAGGGCGCCGGTGAGCTGCTCCAGGTAGACCAGGTCCGGCAGGTCCGACTCCGGGAAGCTCAGCAGGGTGAACGCGCCCCCGCCCGCGGCGTGCCCGCCGGTGGCGAACGGCAGGATCCGCACGTCCACGTTGGGCGCCTCGGCGGCCTCCAGCAGATGCGCGACCTGATCGCGCATCACCTGGCGGGTGCCGAACGGCCGGCGCAGCGCGCCCTCGTCCATCACCGCGACGAAGTGGGGGGCCCGCTCCGACACGAGGAGCTTCTGCCGCTCCAGGCGCAGGCCGACTCGTCTTTCCACCCAGGCGTCGGCTGCTTCGGGGTGACCAAGACGGATCACCGCTCTGATGTAGTCCTCGGTCTGCAGAAGACCGTGCACGAACTGGACCTCGAAGGTGCGGATGAGGGCCGCCGACTCCTCCAGCCCGACGTACGTCTGGAACCAGGTCGGCATCACCTCCCCGTACCCGTGCCACCAGCCCGTCGCGTTGGCCTCCCGCACCAGCCCCAGCATCGCCATGCGCTCGCCCTCGTCGGTCACTCCGTACAGGGTCAACAGGTCAGCGACGTCGCGCTCCTTGAAGCTGACTCTGCCCAGCTCCATGCGGCTGATCTTCGACTCGGAGGCGCGGATGGAATAGCCCGCGTCCTCGCGTGTGATGCCGCGGGTCTCGCGCAGCCTCCGCAGCTGCGCCCCGAGCAGCATTCGTCGCACGATGGACCCGCCTCCCGGCTGCCCTGCGCTCATAGGTCACGCTCCGCCCTTGGTTCATCAGCAGTCTGCCACTAATGGACTGCGCGCAGTACCCATTCAGTCACTCTCCATCGTCACGTGCATCTTTTCCTTGCAGATGCACGTGCAGACGCTCTTGCATGATGAGGTCCTGATCCATGAGCATGGTCCCGTGCAGATACTCCGGGGGCACGTATGAGGCAAGAGGCCGCGGCGGTGCTGGAGCCTTTATGGCAGGGTGTGCTCGCTCCCGAGCGACTCGCCGCAGGCAACGGTGCCACGTGCGAGCTTGCCGCCGCCCCCGAATCGGTGCGCGAGGCGCGCCGGTTCACGCGTGGCACTCTGCAGCGCTGGGACCTGACGGCACTGCGTGATTCCATCGAGCTGGTGGCCTCGGAACTGGTCACGAACGCCCTGCGGTACGCCGTTCCGGTGGGCGCTCCCGGTGCGCCCATAAGGCTGAGTCTGGTGCGCTGGACGTCCCGGGTGGTGTGCGCGGTGCGCGATCCCAGCGCCGTCGCGCCGGTGGCCAAGGATCCCGACTTCGTGGCCGAGACCGGCCGCGGGCTGCACCTGGTGGACTCGTTCAGCGAGAACTGGGGATGGCATCCGCTGTCGGGTGCCGGGAAAGTCGTCTGGGCGCTGTTCCTCGTCCCCGGCGGCACGCACTGACCCGCACACACCGCGCGTTGCCCGGCGCCCGCGCGCGCCGGCGGTTTTCCGTATGCGCCGCGGGCCCGCGATTCTGCGGGCCCGCGGCGGTCAGGGCATCAGGTGGTCGAACTCCCCGGCCTTGACCCCGATGATCATCGACTCGATCTCCGCCCTGGTATAAATCAGCGCCGGGCCGTCCGGAAAGCGTGAATTGCGCACCGCGACATCCCCGTCCGGCAGAGCGGCGAACTCCATGCAGGTGCCATTGGCATTGCTGTGCCGGCTCTTCTGCCAGATCACGTCCGTAAGGTCTTCTGCCGCCATTCCATTGTGCGTCCGGCGCATCGGCCACTCCCCATAACTGCCTTGTCTGGTCTGGAAGATGATAACTCGTGGGGCGCACACGTGCATGTGCACGTGCATGTGCATGTGCAGTCACACGCGGTGAACTTCTGCGGGTACCCCGTACCCTCCGTCCGCGCCCGGGTCCGGAAGGTGAAATCGCGGGAAGATTCGCCCGGGCGGTCCGATACGATATTGAGCATCAGAACCGGCCCGGCGCCGACCCCGTAGCTGAATTCCTCACTCCACGCGACGAATTGGGAGCAGCCTGCAATGGCTCGTCACCTCATCACTTCAGCCCTGCCCTATATCAACGGGATCAAGCACCTGGGCAACATGGTGGGGTCCATGCTCCCGGCGGACGTCTACTCCAGGTACCTGCGCCAGCGCGGCCACGAGGTGCTCTACATCTGCGCCACCGACGAGCACGGCACCCCCGCCGAGCTGGCGGCCAAGGAGGCCGGGCTGCCGGTCGACGTCTTCTGCGCCCGGGCCCACGACGCCCAGAAGGCCGTCTACGACGGGTTCGAGCTGGCCTTCGACCACTTCGGCCGCAGCTCCTCGGCGCAGAACCGCGACATCACCCAGGAATTCGCCCGCGCCCTGGCCGCCAACGGCTTCATCGAGGAGCGGGCCATCCGGCAGGTCTACTCGCTGGACGACGAGCGCTTCCTGCCCGACCGGTACATCGTCGGCACCTGCCCGCACTGCGGTTACGACAAGGCGCGCGGCGACCAGTGCGAGAACTGCACCCGGGTGCTCGACCCCACCGACCTCATCGACGCCCGCTCGGCGATCAGCGGCAGCAGCCGGCTGGAGGTACGCGAGACCAAGCATCTCTTCCTCCTGCAGTCCAAGCTGGCCGGCGAGGTGGAGGCGTGGATCGACGCCAACAGCGCCGACTGGCCCACCCTGGCCTCCTCCATCGCCCGCAAGTGGCTCACCGAAGGACTCCAGGACCGGGCGATCACCCGGGACCTCGAATGGGGTGTCCCCGTCCCCGCCGACACCTGGCCCGAACTGGCCGCCGAGGGCAAGGTCTTCTACGTCTGGTTCGACGCGCCGATCGAGTACATCGGTTCCACCAAGGAATGGTCCGACGCCGATCCCGAGAACCGTGACTGGAAATCGTGGTGGTACGCGGCGGATGACACGGTTCGGTACACCGAGTTCATGGCGAAGGACAATGTCCCCTTCCACACCGTGATGTTCCCGGCCACCCAGCTCGGTACACGCGAGCCGTGGAAGAAGGTCGACTTCGTCAAGGCGTTCAACTGGCTCAACTACTACGGCGGCAAGTTCTCCACCTCCCAGCGGCGCGGCGTCTTCACCGACGCCGCCCTGGAAGTCCTGCCGGCCGACTACTGGCGCTACTTCCTGATGGCGAACGCGCCGGAGTCCGACGACACCTCCTTCACCTGGGAGCTGTTCGCCTCGTCCGTCAACAAGGATCTCGCCGACACTCTCGGCAATTTCGTCAACCGCGTGCTGTCCTTCTCCCGCAAGCGGTTCGGCGAGGAGGTCCCGGCGGGCGCGGCGGCCGGGGCGGCCGAGGCCCGGCTCGGCGAGCAGATCGCCGGCCTGCTGGCGGAGTACGAGGGCCACCTGGAGAACCTGCAGTTCCGCAAGGCCGCCCAGGCGCTGCGCGCCCTTTGGAGCGCGGGCAACTCCTACCTGGAGGAGAAGGCGCCCTGGATGGAGATCAAGACCGATCCCGAGGGCGCCGCCCTGACCCTGCGTACCGCGATGAACCTCATCCACCTGTACGCGGTGGTCTCCGAACCCTTCATCCCGGCCTCGGCCCGGGCCATGCGCGAGGCCTTCGCCCTGCCCTCGGACGACGCGACCTGGGTCGGCCCCGACGAGGCCCGCGCACTGGCCTCCGTCCCGGCGGGCACGGCGTTCACCGTGCCGCCGGTGCTGTTCGCGAAGATCAGCGACGAGGAACTGGCCTCCTACGTCGAGCGGTTCGGCGGGGACCCGGACGCGGCCTGACCCCGCCCGGCCCGCTCTTTCAGGCCATCCGCCTCACCGCGCGAGCGCGGCCCCGTCCCCCATCACCACCACGGGGTGGAGGGCGGGGTCGAGGTCACGCAGCAGGGTCCGCATCACCGTCCTCGGCAGCGACACGCACGCCTGGGTCGGCCCCCCGTGGTCCACGTGCAGCCAGATGCCGCCGCCCCTGGACTGGCCCAGCGGACGGGTCCAGTCGCGCGGGGACGTCCCCGGCTCGCGGTTGTAGTTGATCGCGATCACGTAGTCGAAGGCGCCGGCGAGGGGCTCGCCCCGGAAGCCGGAACCGTGCACGGTGAAGCCGATGGGCGCGTGGTCGTACGTCAGCTTCGTCCCCGGGTCGGGCAGCCGCCCGCCGGCGTCGGTCAGCGTGAACACGCCTATGGGGGACCGCAGATCGCCGGTGCGGTGGTCCGTGGTCCAGCCGTGCAGCGCGTTGTGGGCCGGCCACGCGGGGCCCGCCGCCGTCCAGCCCTTCACCGGGTCGCGGCGGTAGAGGGTGACGGTCGAGCGCGAGGAGTCGGGACCGGCGCCGACGACGACCACCGCCTGGCGGGCGTTCGCCGGCACCTCGGCCAGGGTGTGCGGGCCGAGCCCCGGCAGTGCGGCGGGCGGCGCGGGACGCGGCGCGGACCGCCCCGCCTGCCCCCCGTTCACCGGTCCCGCGACCTGCCGGGCCTGCCCCTCGTCGGTCACCCGCGAAGGCCGGGCCCCGGCCCCCGACCCGGCACATCCGGCGAGGAACGACAGGGACAGTACGGTCACGGCGGCCGCGGCCAGGGCGCGGCGGGTCACCCCGTGGGGTATGGGCATCGAACGGGCCTTTCGGTGTGGCGGTCACGCGCCGGCGGGGGAAGGGCCGGCGCGGTCGTACGGGTTCGGGTGCGGGCCCGGGCGCGGGGCCCGTTCAGGACGGGGAGCCGGTTCAGGGCAGGGGTGCGGACACGGGCTGGGCGGCGGGGGCGCGGGTGCGGGTCGGCGTCGGAGTCCGGGTCAGGAGAAGTCCGCGCTCGTCAGCAGGGCGCGGATCCACTGGCGCTGGTCCTCCGTGGGGTGTGCCAGGCAGACCGAACCGGTGAGCACGACCGAGTCGGTGGCGGGCGGGGCGGTCCGGCCGACGAGCGCGTACCACTGCTCGGTTCCGCCCTCCACGCGGCAGGCCTTCCCCAGCGGGTAGGGGACCAGCGCGTTCCGCCGGTCGGCCTTGCTCGCGAGGGCCGGCTCGTGCCGCACCTGGAGGACGAGCAGCGAGCCGCCGAAGGCCATCGGCTGCCGCAGCGGAAGGCAGTAGCCGCTCAGCGGGTCCGCGCAGGCCTTCGGCCCGGCGAGCAGCGGGTCGCTCGCGACGTATATCGTGCCCGGCGCCTCCCGGTGCTCCCAGTCCAGCGGCGTCCGCAAAGTCAGGTGCTTGTCGGCGAACCGGACCAGCTGGGGCAGCGGGTGGGAGTCCGTGGTCGCGGGAGCGGACGACGTGGGCGAAGGGCCGCGGGCCGGCGGCGAGCCCACCGTGGCCGGCGGCGCGGCCCCCGGCTCCACCGGGCCGCCGCCGGCCACGCCGCGCGGCAGCAGCAGGCCCGCCGTGCCGACGGCGGCGACGAGGACGCCGCACACCCCGGCCGCGCGCCGGCGCCTGCGCCGCCGGACCCGCTCGCGCACCCGCTCCAAGCGCTGGGCGGGCGCCGCCAGTTGGGGCACTCCGCGCTCCAGCAGTACCCGCAGCTCGTGCTCCTCGGTGGGCCCCGGGCCGCCGGGCCCGCCGGCCGCGCCGCCCGCCGGACCGTGCCTGTCAGCCGTCACCACGGCAGCCGCCTTCCGGTACGCGGACGGCGGAGGGCAGCCGGCCGCGCAGCGCCCGCAGCGCCTTGGCGGCCTGACTCTTGACCGTGCCCTCCGTGCACCCCATGACCTCGGCGGTCTCCGCCACGCTCAGGTCCTCGAACCAGCGCAGCATCACCACCGCGCGCTGGCGCGCCGGCAGCGCCCGTATCGCCGTGGCCAGGGCCTGTTCCAGGTCCACGTCCGCGAAGGGGTCGGTCGGCTGCGGGCGGTCCGGCAGGTCGCCGTGCGGCACTTCGGCCCGCCACTTGCGCCGCCACCACGACGCATGGGTGTGCACCAGCGCCTTGCGGACGTACGCCTCCGGGTTCTCGGCCGCGATCCGCGGCCACTTCGGCCAGACCCTGGCCAGGACGGTCTGGAGCAGGTCCTCCGCGAGGTGCGCGTCGCCGGTGAGCAGCCAGGCGACCCGCAGCAGTCTGGGGCCGCGGGCCGCGACGAACTCCTCGAAGCCTGGGGGCTCCCTCACCGTTCACCTCATCTCCCACACCCAAGGAACGCGGTCGGGGCGGGACTCGGTTGCCTCGGATTCCCGGACCCGGCGGAGGGCGGACACGTGCGTCTTCACGGGCACTTAACGCAGGCGCACAACTCCCTCGGGTACCCAGGAATCACGGGAAGTCCCACACCCGTGGAAAGCCCACAACAAGGGAGAGAGCCCCCATGAGGAAGCTGTTCGCCGCCGCCTTGTCCGCCGCCGCCCTGTCCGCGGCCGCCCTCACCGCCGCCGTCCCCGCCGTCGCGGCCTCTTCGCCGGCCGCACCGGCCGCGCCCGCCGCGCCCACGATGAGCTTCGTCACCGCCAAGCAGTGCGCCGACGCCGGCGGCAAGGCGATGCCCGGAATGTCCATGACCGGGCAGGTCTGCCAGGGCGGGACGTCGGACGGGGCGTGGGTGATCCCGGACTTCCCGGCGAGCTGACGCGGCACAGGCCTCGAAAGAGCCGCGAGGGGCGCGGGGAGTTCCCCGCGCCCCTCGTCGCGAAGCCGTCGGCGCGGGGGTCACCCCCGCGCGGGTCAGCGCTTGCGCAGCTGGATGTGGAGCTCGCGCAGCCGCGTGTCCGGGACCTCGGTGGGCGCGCCCATCAGCAGGTCCTGGGCGTGCTGGTTGAGCGGGAAGGCGATCGTCTCGCGGATGTTCGGCTCGTCCGCCAGCAGCATCACCATGCGGTCCACGCCCGGGGCGATGCCGCCGTGCGGCGGGGCGCCGAAGTGGAAGGCGCGCAGCATGCCGCCGAACTCCGACTCGACCGTCTCCCGGTCGTACCCCGCGATCTCGAACGCCTTGTACATCACGTCGGGTTCGTGGTTCCGGATGGCGCCGGAGGACAGCTCGATGCCGTTGCAGACGATGTCGTACTGCCAGGCCAGGATGTCCAGCGGGTCCTTGGTTTCGAGCGCCTCAAGGCCGCCCTGCGGCATCGAGAACGGGTTGTGCGAGAACTCGATCTGCCCGGTGTCCTCGTTGCGCTCGAACATCGGGAAGTCGACGATCCAGCAGAAGCGGAAGACGTTCTCCTCGAACTGGCCGACCCGGCGGGCGGCCTCCACCCGCACCGGACCCATGATCTTCGAGACCTCGTCGAACTCGCCGGCGCCGAAGAAGACCGCGGTGCCGGGCTTGGCGGCGACCGCCGAGACCAGGGCGGTGACGTCGTCCTCGGTGAGGAACTTGGCGATGGGACCGGTCAGCGCGTTGTCGTCGCCGACCCGGACCCAGGCCAGGCCCTGCGCGCCGAGGGAGACCGCGTACTCGCCGAGGGAGTCGAAGAACTTGCGCGGCTGGTCGGCGGTGTCGGGCACGGCCAGGGCGCGCACGTGCTTGCCGGCGAACGCCTTGAAGCCGGAGCCGGCGAACACGTGGGAGACGTCGACCAGTTCCAGGGGGGTGCGCAGGTCGGGCTTGTCGTTGCCGTACTTCAGCAGCGACTCGCGGTAGGGGATGCGCGGGAACGGGGAGGTGACCGTGCGGCCCCCGCCCAGCTCGGTGAACAGGTCGGTCATCACCTTCTCGATGACCGCGAAGACGTCCTCCTGCTCCACGAAGCTCATCTCGACGTCGAGCTGGTAGAACTCGCCGGGCGAGCGGTCGGCGCGGGAGTCCTCGTCGCGGAAGCAGGGCGCGATCTGGAAGTAGCGGTCGAAACCGGAGATCATCAGCAGCTGCTTGAACTGCTGGGGCGCCTGCGGCAGCGCGTAGAACGTGCCGGGGTGCACGCGGGAGGGCACCAGGAAGTCGCGCGCGCCCTCGGGGGAGGTCGCGGACAGGATCGGGGTGGCCATCTCGTTGAAGCCCAGCGCGGTCATCTCGCGGCGCAGGAAGGAGATGACCTGGGTGCGCAGCATGATGTTGCGGTGCATGCGCTGGCGGCGCAGGTCGAGGAAGCGGTTGGTCAGCCGCATCTCCTCGTTGGCGTTGTCCTCGGGGAAGACCGGGAAGGGCAGCGGGTCGGCGGCGCCCAGCACCTCGAAGGTCGTCACCTCGACCTCGACCTCGCCGGTGGGCAGGTCCGGGTTGACGTTCTCCGCGGCGCGCGCCACCACGCGGCCGTCGACGCGGACCACGGACTCCTTGGACTGCGTGGCGAGCTGCTCGTACGCGGGGGAGCCGGGGCGGGCGACGAGCTGCGTGAAGCCGTAGTGGTCGCGCAGGTCGACGAAGAGGATGCCGCCCAGATCGCGGCGATTGTGCAGCCAGCCGGACAGGCGGACGTCGCTGCCGACGTCGGTGGCGCGCAGTTCACCGCAGGTGTGGGACCGGTACCGGTGCATCTCTCGTCTTCTCGTCTCTCGTCCGAGCCGTGGGGTCGTGGCCCTTCAGCCTACCGGGGCGGGGGCCCGCACCCCCATTCGGATACCGGCCCGCAAGGCGGTCCGTACCGGGGTGAAAGGCGCGAATCGTCCGCAATCCGCACCGCGGGTGTTCCGGCCGGGGTGGACCGCGGCCCGCCCTCAGGCGGTCAGGAAGGCCGTCAGGGCCGCCGCCAGGTGGGCCGGGTCGTCGGCGCCGCACAGCTCGCGCGCGGAGTGCATGGACAGGATGGGCACGCCGACGTCGACCGTGGTGATGCCGTGCCGGGCCGCGGTGATCGGGCCGATGGTCGTACCGCAGGGCATCGCGTTGCTGGAGACGAAGTGCTGGTACGGGACGCCGGCCCGCTCGCAGGCGGCCGTGAACAGGGCGCGGCCGGTGCCGTCGGTGGAGTAGCGGTTGTTGACGTTGGTCTTGAGGATCGGGCCGCCGTTGGCCCGCGGGTGGTGGGTGGGGTCGTGGCGCTCGGCGTAGTTGGGATGGACGGCGTGGCCGACGTCGGAGGAGACGCAGACCGTGCCGGCCAGGGCGCGCAGCCGGTCCTCGTACGAGCCGCCGCGCGCGTGGACCGAGCGCTCCAGGACGTTGCCGAGCAGCGGGCCCTGGGCGCCGGTGTCGGACTCGCTGCCGTTCTCCTCGTGATCGAAGGCGGCCAGCACCGGGACGAAGGGCAGCGCGTCGCCCTCGGCCGCCGCGGCGAGCAGGGCCGCGGTGCCCGCGTGGACGGACAGGAGGTTGTCCAGCCGGGGGGACGCGAGCAGGTCGCGGTCGCGGCCGAGGTAGGCGGGCGGCTGCACGTCGTGCGTCATCAGGTCCCAGCCGGCCACGTCGGCGGCCGGCACGCCCGCCTCGCCGGCCAGGAAGTCGATCAGGTCGCCGTCGGCCGCCTCGCCCAGGCCCCACAGCGGCTGGAGGTGCCGCTGCTTGTCCAGGGTCAGCCCGTCGTTGACCCCGCGGTCGAGGTGGATGGCGAGCTGCGCGACCCGCAGCAGCGGGCGGTCCACCCGGACCAGGACGGTCGAGCCGTCGCGCAGCGCCAGCCGGCCGGCCAGGCCCAGGTCGCGGTCGAGCCAGCTGTTGAGCAGCGGGCCGCCGTAGATCTCCACGGCCACCTGCCGCCAGCCCTGCGCGCCCATGTCGGGGCGCGGCTTGACCCGCAGGTTCGGGGAGTCGGTGTGCGCGCCGACCACCCGGAACGGGGTGTGCGGCACCGCGCCCCCCGGCACGTACCAGGCCACGAGCGCCCCGCCGCGCACCACGAACCGGCCGCCGCTCTCGCCGTCCCACATGCCGGTCTCGTCCACCCGCCGGAACCCGGCCTTCTCCAGCCGCTCGGCCGCGGTGGCCACGGCGTGGTACGGCGTGGGGCTCGCGGTCACGAACGCGGCCAGGTCGTCGGTGTGCGTGCGGTCGAATCTCGGAGGGGTCATGGAACCAGCTTATTTGCGCCGAAGGCCGGGTGGGCGGTCGGCCGACCGCCCACCCGGCCTTCGGGCCGGACCCGCGAGGGCGGGCCCTCAGAACGCTTCTTCCGGCAGGTCCATGACGTCCAGGTCGACGGACTCCGCGACGGAGCGGGCCGCGCCGACGCCCGGCAGGACGGTGGCCGCGAAGAACTTCGCCGCGGCGATCTTGCCCGCGTAGAAGGCCGCGTCCTTCGCGGTGGCCGAGGGGAGCTTCTCGGCGGCGACGCAGGCGCCGCGCAGCAGCAGGTAGCCGACCACCACGTCGCCGGAGGCGAGCAGCAGGCGGGTGGTGTTCAGGCCCACCTTGTAGATCGAGCGGACGTCCTGCTCGGTGGCCGAGAGGTCCGCGAGCATGGCGCCGAGGATGGCCTCCAGGTCGGCCGCCGCCTTGGCGAGCTGCTCGCGCGCCGCCGCGAGCTCCTCGCCGCCGCCGGCCTCGGCCAGGAACTTCTTGATCTCCTCGCTCAGCGCGGTCAGCGACTGCCCCTGGTCGCGGACGATCTTCCGGAAGAAGTAGTCCTGGCCCTGGATCGCGGTCGTGCCCTCGTAGAGCGTGTCGATCTTGGCGTCCCTGATGTACTGCTCGATCGGGTACTCCTGCAGGTAGCCCGAGCCGCCGAAGGTCTGCAGCGACTGGGCGAGCTGCTCGTAGGACTTCTCCGAGCCGTAGCCCTTGACGATGGGCAGCAGCAGGTCGTTGAGGCCGTGCAGGTGCCGCGCGTCCTCGCCGTTGGCCTCGGCGAGCTGGATGGCGTCCTGGACGGAGGCCGTGTAGAGGACGAGGGCGCGCATGCCCTCCGCGTACGCCTTCTGCGTCATCAGCGAGCGGCGGACGTCCGGGTGGTGGGTGATGGTGACCTTGGGCGCGGACTTGTCCATGAACTGCGCCAGGTCCGGGCCCTGCACGCGCTCCTTGGCGTACTCCAGCGCGTTGAGGTAGCCGGTGGAGAGGGTGGCTATCGCCTTCGTGCCGACCATCATGCGGGCGAACTCGATGATCCGGAACATCTGCCGGATGCCGTCGTGCTTATCGCCGATCAGCCAGCCCTTGGCGGGGTGCTTGTCGCCGAAGGTCATCTCGCAGGTGTTGGACGCCTTCAGGCCCATCTTGTGCTCGACGTTGGTGGCGTAGACGCCGTTGCGGGCGCCCAGCTCGCCGGTCTCGACGTCGAACTCGTACTTCGGGACCATGAACAGCGACAGGCCCTTGGTGCCGGGTCCGGCGCCCTCGGGGCGGGCCAGCACGTAGTGGATGATGTTCTCGGCCATGTCGTGCTCGCCCGAGGTGATGAAGCGCTTGACGCCCTCGATGTGCCAGCTGCCGTCGTCCTGCCTGACCGCCTTGGCGCGGCCTGCGCCGACGTCCGAGCCGGCGTCCGGCTCGGTGAGCACCATGGTGGAGCCCCACTGCTTCTCGACCGCCAGCGCGGCGATCTTCTTCTGCTCCTCGGTGCCCTCGTCGTAGAGGATCCCGGCGAATGCCGGCCCGGAGGAGTACATCCAGATCGCCGGGTTCGACCCGAGCACCAGTTCGGCGTAGGACCAGATCAGGGAGCGCGGCGCGGTGGTGCCGCCGATCTCCTCCGGCAGGCCCAGCCGCCAGTACTCGGCGTCCATGAAGGCGGCGTAGCTCTTCTTGAAGGTGTCGGGGACCGGCGCCGTGCCGGTTTGCGGGTCGAAGACCGGCGGGTTGCGGTCGGCGTCGGCGAAGGACTCGGCCAGTTCGTTCTCGGCCAGCCTGGCCAGCTCGCCGAGGATGTCCTTCGCGGTCTCGACGTCCATCTCCGCGAAGGGACCCGTGCCGTAGAGCTGGTCGCGGCCGAGCACCTCGAAGAGGTTGAACTCGATGTCGCGGAGGTTCGACTTGTAGTGGCCCATGAGGACTGGCTCCTGGCTCCCTGTGTCCGGCGGTTCCGACGGGTACTGCGGCGGTGTGCGCCTGCGCCGCGGCGGTTCCGGTGTGCGGATCGCGTGGTCAACCAAAATGATGCTACCGGCCAGTAATAAGAAGCAACCCCCTCCGGCCCGATGTGACCCTTTCCTCTCCCGGGCTTGGCTACGCTTGGGCGTGTGTACGGCTACGAGCAGAGTGTGAACCCGGGACCCGGCGGCCCGCCCCCAGGCGGCGCCCCGATGGGCGGCGCACCCATGGGCGGGGGCTACCCCGACCCGCCCGCCGCCTATCCGGAACCGTCGCCGCCGTCGCTGGCCGACGCCGTGCGCGCCTTCACCACCGGCTCGATGTCCGCCGAGGACTTCCAGGCGATCTTCGCCACCTCCAAGGTGTACTGCCCGCGCGGCGAGAACCCCGGCTTCCTCGCGCTGCACGACACCCAGCAGCCGGTCATCCCGATGTTCTCCTCGCTGAAGGAGCTGCGCCGGTACGCCGGCAAGGAGTCCAAGTACTTCGTGATCACCGGCGCCGAGGTGCTCGACCTGCTGCCCACCGGCTACGGCTTCGTCCTCGACATCGAGGGCCGGCACCGGATGGTCTTCGACGCCAAGGCGGTCGAGCAGATGGTGGACTTCACGATGCGCCGGATGTACGGGTAGGCCGCCCGGTCCTCTTTCGCGGCTTTTCGGGATCTTCGGGACTTTTTGGCAGGGCCGTCCGCGTGGCGGAACAATTACGCCTTGCGAGATGTTCAGCGTTCAACTACATTGGACGCAGCGCAAGCCGAAGGAGCCCCCCATGCCTGCCGTGACCGTAGAGAACCCGCTGGCCCTGCCGAAGGTGACCGCGCCCGCCGACGCCCGGCCGCGGCCCGCGCTGGCCGTGAGCACCGCCCCGAGCGGCCTGGAGGGCGAGGGCTTCCCCGTCCGCCGCGCCTTCGCGGGCATCGACTACAAGTACCTCGACCCGTTCATCATGATGGACCAGATGGGCGAGGTGGACTACGCGGCCGGCGAGCCCAAGGGCACCCCCTGGCACCCGCACCGCGGCTTCGAGACCGTCACGTACATCATGGACGGCACCTTCATCCACCAGGACTCCCACGGTGGCGGCGGCACCATCACCAACGGCGACACCCAGTGGATGACGGCCGGGTCCGGCCTGCTGCACATCGAGACCCCGCCGGAGGAGCTCGTGCTCAGCGGTGGGCTGTTCCACGGCCTCCAGCTGTGGGTGAACCTCCCCAAGCGCGACAAGATGATCGCGCCGAAGTACCAGGACATCCGGGCCGGCGGCCTGAAGCTGCTCACCTCGGCGGACGGCGGCGCCCTGATCCGCCTCATCGCCGGCGACCTCGACGGGCACAGCGGCCCCGGCGCCACCCACACCCCGATCACCATGATCCACGTGTCGCTGACCGCCGGCGCCCAGGTCACCCTGCCCTGGCGCCCCGACTTCAACGCCCTGGCCTACGGCCTGGCCGGGTCCGGTTCCGCCGGCCCCGAGCAGCGCCCCTTCCGGATGGGGCAGGCGGTCGTCTTCGGCACCGGCCAGTCCCTGACGATCCGCGCCGACGCGACCCAGGACTCGCGCAGCGCCAACTTCGAGGTGGTCCTGCTCGGCGGGCAGCCGATCCGCGAGCCGATGATGCAGTACGGCCCGTTCGTCATGAACACCCACGCCGAACTGGCCCAGGCCTTCGACGACTTCCAGGCCGGCCGCCTGGGCACGATCCCGGCCGACTCGCCGTACGGCCGCTGAGGATCCCCCACGGGGGGTACGGGCGCCCGCCCGCGGGACCGGGCGGCTCCCCGTACCCCCGGGACTTTCCCAGTGCTCTCCCGGCCGGGCCTCAGACCTGGATGACCCGGTCCAGGACGGCCATCGCCTCGATCACCGTCCGCCGCTCGGCCTCCGTGCAGTGGCCGTCCAAGGCGCGGGCCAGCCACTCCTGGCGGGTGCGGCGGTCGCCCATCAGCCGCTCCCGACCCTCGGCGCTCAGGCTGACCACCTGCTTGCGGCCGTCGTGCGGGTCGGGGTCGCGCCGGATGATGCCCCGCTCCTCCAGCGCGGCCAGCGTCGCGGCCATCGACTGCGGCCGCACCCGCTCGGCCGCCGCCAGTTCGCTGGTGGTGGCCGCGCCGCCCCTGTCCAGCCGGGTCATGACGGCCGTCTGCGAGGGCGTGAGGTCCTCGATCCCGGCCAGCTCCCTCATCCGCCGGCGCAGCCGGCTGACCACGCTGCGTACGTCGCTCGCGGCGCGGACCGCGGATTCGGTGACGGCCTCCGCCGGAGCGGCGGCGGCCTGCGGGCTGTCGTCCATGCCCACACCGTAAGACCTGGCCACCCGCCCATCCAGCAGGAATCCGCGGCACACATCCGGCCCCGCCCCCGGCCCCGCCGCACGGCGGCCGCGCCGACCGCCGGGGAGACCGGCCGCTGCCCCCGTGCGAAGAGGCTGAATGCCGGTCAAGTCCGGGGGTAGGCGACAGCCGAGACCAACGGAACCGTCAACTGGAATTGGGGAGGCGGGCGTTGTGGGCATCGGAGGCTGCATCATCCTGATCGCGATCGGCGCGATCATCACCTTCGCCACCAACTGGCATGCCAAGGGCGTCAACATGGATCTGCTCGGGCTGATCCTGATGGCCGTCGGCGTCATCGGAATGGCCGCGTACGTGAGCATATTCAAGCGGCGCAGGATCCCACCGACCGCGGACGGCGACGTCCCGCCGGTCGTGGAGGAGCGGTACTACGCGGAGGACCGCTACCACCCGGGTGGGCGGTACTGAGGCCGCCGCCGGCCGGTGGCCGCGCACCCGGGCGTGCCCGAACACGGGGCACGCCCGGACGTGACCTGCCGGAACCGGATCAGCTGTCCATGCCCGCGAGGACCAGCGCGAGGCGGGAGTCGCCGTCGCCGGTCAGGCGCACGGGCACGCCCCAGTCCTGCTGGTGCACATGGCAGGCGGGATACGGGTTGGCCGGGTCGTCGTCGCACGAGGCGGCCATCGCCGACACGTGCAGGACGCCCTCGGTGACCGAAGGGTCGAGGACCAGCTCGCGGGACAGCTCCGTACCCCGGCCCGCGCCGGAGGACAGGAGTTCCGGCGGGGTCGCGCTGACCAGCAGCCGGGTCGAGGGCCCGTAGCGCTCGTCGAGCTTCTGGCCGGCCGGGGCGCTGAACACCACGTCGAGCCGGAACGCTCCCGGCGCGACCGCGGTCGCCGCCCGCTGCGTACGGTGCGCCACCGCCGGGACCCGGATCGCGGCCTCCGGCAGACGCAGCCGGGTCAGCCGGTGCCGCGCGGACTCCACGACCACGATGTCGCCGTCGGCCACGACCGCCGCCGACGGCTCGCGCAGATCGGTGGCCAGCGTGGTGACCTCGCCGGAGACGGGGTCGTACCGCCGCAGCGCGTTGTTGTACGTGTCGCTCACCGCCACGGAGCCGTCGGGCAGCGCGGTGACGCCGAGCGGGTGCTGGAACAGGGCCTGCCCCGCCGGGCCGTCCCGGTGCCCGAAGTCGAACAGCCCGGTGCCCACCGCCGTACGGATCACGTACTCCCCGGTGTCTTCGGTGTCCTCCGCCCCCTCGGTGCTCCCCGCGCCCTCGGTGTTCCCGCCTCGACCGCCGCCCGTCGACCGCTCGGCCCAGCGCAGCGCCGAGGTCTCCGAGTCGGCGATCCAGAGCCGCTCGCCGGCCGCGGCCAGCCCCGACGGCTGGGCGAACCAGGCCTCGGCCGCGGGCCCGTCGACCAGGCCCTCGTTGGTGGTCCCGGCGGCGACCGCGACCCGACCGGTGGCCGGGTCGTACGTCCACAGCTGGTGCACGCCCGCCATCGCGATCCACACCCGGTCCTCGAACCAGGCCACGTCCCACGGCGAGGACAGCGGAACCTCCAGCGCGGCGCCCGAGGTGGGCGAGCCCTGCATCCACTGCCTGCCGGTGCCCGCCACCGTCGTCACCCGCCCGCTGTCCGGCTCCAGCCGGCGCAGCACGTGGTTGACGGTGTCGGCGACGACCACGGAACCGTCCGGAAGCAGCGCCAGGCCCTGCGGCTCGCTGAACCGGGCGCCGGCCGCGTCGCCGTCGGTGAGGCCGCGCTCGCCCGTGCCGATCCGCCGGACCACGCTCTCCCCGTCGGCGGCCAGCTCCACCAGCGCGTGCCGGGTCGAGTCGGACACCAGGTAGTGGCCCGAGCCGGGCAGCAGCAGCGCCTTGCCCGGGAAGCGCAGGTCGGTCGGGACGGGCTCCGGCGGCACGTACACCCCGTCGCCGCGGCGCAGCGTGCCCTTCGCGGCGTGCTCCTCCTCCAGCCGGGTCACCAGCGTCTCCAGCGCGTGCGCGTGGCCCTCGCCCGCGTGCTGGGCGACCACGTACCCCTCCGGGTCGATCACCACCAGCGTCGGCCACGCCCGGACCGCGTACTGCTTCCAGGTGGCCAGCTCCGGGTCGTCCAGCACCGGGTGGTGCACCTCGTACCGCTCGACGGCGTCCGCCACGGACCGGTGCTCCGCCTCGTGCGCGAACTTCGGGGAGTGCACGCCCACGATCACGACCGTGTCCCGGTGCCGCTCCTCCAGCTCCCGCAGCTCGTCCAGGACGTGCAGGCAGTTCACACAGCAGAACGTCCAGAAGTCCAGGATCACGATGGACCCGCGCAGGTCGGCGAGGGTGGGCTGCTTGCCGCCGGTGTTCAGCCAGCCGCCCTTGCCGACCAGTTCGGGGGCCCGGACGCGTGCACGTGTGCTCATGCAGCCATCCAACCCCATCGGTGGGGTACACATTCCCCCATGAAATTCGTGGTGCGGGAGAAGATGTTCGCCATCGGCGACGACTACTGGATCGAGGACGAGCACGGCGACCGTGCGTTCTACGTGGACGGCAAGGTGCTGCGGCTGCGCGACACGCTGGAGCTCCAGGACCCCGGCGGCGCCGTGGTCGCGGTGATCCACAAGAAGCTGCTCAGCCTGCGCGACGCGATGACCGTGGAGCGCGACGGGCAGGTCCTGGTCACCGTGAAGAAGAAGCGGCTCGCCCTGCTGCGGGAGGTGTACCGCGCCGAGCTGGCGTCCGGCGAGGAGCTGGAGGTCCGCGGCGACCTCATCGGCAAGGAGTACGACATCGAGTACGAAGGCGACCGCCTGGCGCGCATCTCGCGCCGCTGGTTCAGCCTCCACGACGCGTACGCCATCGACGTCGAGCGCCCCGACGCCGACGCGGCCCTCCTGATCGCGATCGCGGTCTGCGTCGACCGCCTGGTGGAGAAGGAGCACGAGGAGGAGCACGGGGACTGACCGGCCGCGCCCCCGGCCTCGGGATCCGGAGCCGTTCGGCGGCGCGGGCGCAGCGGACGGTGCGCGGGGTGCGGGCGGTGCGGGCGGTACGGGCGGTGTCACGAGTGGCGGTCCGGTCGGCGGCGGTGCCGGCGACCGGGCCCTGAACTGCGTCGACTTCGCCGGGGCGACTGGTACCTTGGACCGTTTCTTCGGGGGGCGTGGCCGGGGCGGTTCGAGGATCTCGTCGCTTCGGCGCATCGCCGTAATTCAGGGGAGGGCCCGCTTGAAGCGTCACACACTGACGCGTGCGGCAATTGCCACCGTCACGATCACATCCGCGCTCGCACTCGGTCTGGGCGCGGCTGTCTCTTTTCCGGGTACGGCGCTGGCGGCCGGCTCGGACGAGGTTCTGATGCCCGCTCCGGACGCCGTCGTCGACCTGCCGGCGACTCTTCTCGCCGCCGGGCCGCAGGGCTTCCTGGAGCAGGAGCAGGGCACCACCGGATACCAGTGGATCTCGAACGCGAACAGCTCCGCGACGCACGTCGCGGCCCTGGACGGCGTGCCCGCCGACGCGATCTTCCGCGGCAGCGACCCGTACAACCGCGTCGCGTACGCCACCACCGACGGCACCGGCGCCACACAGATCGTCTGGTACTGGACGAGCGACGGCACCCGGATCACGCTCACCGTGCCGAGCGGCTACCTGCACCCGCAGGTGAGCGGCGGGGCGGTGCTGGCCGCGAAGCCGCTGGGCGACGGCACGTACGAGTACCACCTGCTCAGGAAGAGCGGCGGGGACACCGTGCAGGACACGGCCGTGGCGCTGCCGGCCGGGGCGAGCGCCGAGGCCGCGCCGGTGATCGTCGCCGCCGACGACCTGAAGTTCATCGTGCGCTACCAGCGCAGCGGCCAGGCCGCGTACGGCGTGGTCGACGCGATCGCCGGCACCCTGCAGCCGCTGCCCGTCACCGGGGAGGCGAGCGGCTTCTCGATGACGAGCAGTTGGGTGACCTGGTTCTCCCGGCAGGGCACGGCCGGCGTGCGCGTGCTGCCGAGCGGCAACCTGGCGGCCACCCCGCGGATCGTCCCGGTCACGACGCAGTCGGGCACGAGCGCCGTCAGCGCCTTCACGGTCGGCGACAACGTGCTGTGGTACGAGGGCGCGCACGGCCCGCTGCGGCTGTACCCGCTGTCGGGCGCGGAGACCGCCCGCCAGGTGCTGCCCGATGCCGAGCAGGGCCTGCAGCAGACCGACGGCTCGCTGGCGCTGATAGGCAAGGCGGCCGACGGCTCGCGCGCGCTCTACGACGTCTTCCTGGGCGGTGACGGCCTGGTCCAGGCCCTGCCGAGGCACGGTCTGCCGCCGATCGTCTACCAGGGTTCGGTCAAGGCGGTGGGCCTGGACCGCGGCACCGCCCGTTTCGTGAACTCCCTGAACGGCGCCCTCAGCGTGCACGGCAAGGACGTCGGCACCGGCCTGGCGCCGGTGGCCGGCGCCGACCTGACCGCCGAGGACGTACCGGGTACCGGCCGCTTCGCGGACGGTACCGACGAGGGCCCGGCCCGGCTGGTCACCGACCCGGCGACCGGCGACGACGCCCTGGTCACCGCCGACGACACGGACGGCGTCCCGCTGCCCTCCGCCGGCGGCCGCATCCTCGACGTCTCGCCGCAGTACGTGCTGTACGAGGCCGGCGACGGCACCGGGCGGCAGTACGTGGTGGACATCGCGCAGAACAGGGTCGTCCGCGCGCAGGACGCGCAGGCGTCGGCCCTGGACTGGTCGACGATGTGGACGCCGTCGCCGGCGACCGCCGGCACCGTTGTCGCCACCAGCCTCCGGACCGGCGCGATCGTGCGGACGGTCTCCCTCGGTTCCGGCTGCGCTCCGGACGACCTGCGCAGCAACGGCCGGCTCCTGTACTGGAGCTGCGCCGGCCAGCACAAGGCGGGCGTGCGGGACGTCACCACCGGCCGCGACTACGGCGCGCCCGTGGGCGACGTCCTGCTCGGCGACCACTTCGTGGCGGCCTACGACTCGGTGGCCAAGGCGGTGCGGGTCAGCGAGGTCGACAACGATGCCGAGTGGGTCGCCAAGACGTTCACGGGTCTGAAGACCCCGCCGGCCGGCGACACCCGCGGCGTCACCTGGGCGGTCGACCCGCACTCGAACAAGATCGTCTACGTGGACGCGGACGACACCGTGCACGTCGCCAAGGCCCTGGACGACGACACCGTCGCCTCGCCGCTGACCACCCCGGACCGGCTGGTGCCGGCGGTGTTCGCGGCCCAGGGCGGGGCCGCCCGCTGGGACGCGCGGTGGTGGCTGTCCAAACCGGCCGCGTCCTGGTCGCTGTCGCTCGTCGACCAGGCGACCGGCGTCACCGCGCGCACCTGGACCGGCGGCGAGGCGCGCGGCTCGGTGCGGGTCTCCTGGGACGCCCTGTCCGGCGCCGGGAAGCTCGTCGCGAACGGGACGTACGCCTGGAAGCTCACCGCGGCGCCGGCCGACGGGGTGGGCGCGGCGCTCGCCTCGTCGGGGACCGTCCAGGTGACCGGCGCGGCGCCCGCGTACTCGGGCCTGTTCGCCCGGGACACCAGCGGCGTCCTGTGGCAGTACATGGGCACCGGCAAGGCCGCGGCGCCGTACTCCGGGCGGCAGAAGGTCGGTTCCGGCTGGCAGGGCTACACGGCGCTGGCCGCGCTGTCCGGCCAGCGGTCCGACGGGAGCGGCGCGCTGGTGGCCCGGGACTCCTCCGGCGTGCTCTGGTACTACCAGGGCACCGGCACGCCCACGCCCCCGCTGAAGGCCCGGGTCAAGGTCGGCTCCGGCTGGGGCGGCTACGGCGTCCTGGTGGGCGTGGGTGATGTGACGGGTGACGGGCGTGCGGACATGGTGGCCCGGGACGGTGGCGGTGTGCTGTGGCTGTACCGGGGCACGGGTAGTGCGTCGGCGCCGTTCGCGGCCCGTACCCGGATCGGGTCGGGCTGGAACACGTACGGGGTCCTGGTGGGCGTGGGTGATGTGACCGGTGACGGGCGTGCGGACATGGTGGCCCGCGATGGTGGCGGTGTGCTGTGGCTGTACCGGGGCACGGGTAGTGCGTCGGCGCCGTTCGCGGCCCGTACCCGGATCGGGTCGGGCTGGAACACGTACGGGGCTCTCGTGGGCGCGGGTGATGTGACCGGTGACGGGCGTGCGGACATGGTGGCCCGCGATGGTGGCGGTGTGCTGTGGCTGTACCGGGGCACGGGTAGTGCGTCGGCGCCGTTCGCGGCCCGTACCCGGATCGGGTCGGGCTGGAACACGTACAACGTGATCCTGTAATTCCCGCGCGGTCCGCTGAGGCCGGTTCCGGGGCCCGCGAGCCCCGGAACCGGCCTTCGCGGCCTTCGGGCCGTCACGGTCCCGCGGGCCCGCGGGGTGCGCGGCTCACGGCGTCGGCAGCCCCAGCACCCGGTCGCGCAGCACCGGGAACTCCGCCCGGGTGGCGGCCACACGCGCGGGGTCGAACTCGACGGCGAGGACCTCCTCGCCCGGCCCGGCCTCGCCCAGCACCTCGCCCCAGGGGTCGACCACCATGGAGTGGCCCGCCTGCTCGACGCCCGCGTGCGTGCCCGCGGTGCCGCAGGCGAGCACGTAGGCCTGGCACTCCACCGCGCGCGCCCGCACCAGCAGCCGCCAGTGGGCCAGGCGCCTGGCCGGCCAGCCGGCCGGGATCACCAGCGTCTGGGCGCCCGCGTCGACCAGGAGCCGGAACAGCTCGGGGAAGCGCAGGTCGTAACAGGTCGCCAGGCCGAGTGCGGAGAGCGGGTGGCGGGCCGTCACGACGTCGCGGCCCGCCGCCATGAGCGCGGCCTCGCCCTCGTGGAACCCGAAGCGGTGGATCTTGCGGTAGGCGGTGTGCAGTTCGCCGTCGGGGGTGAAGACCAGCGAGGTGTTGAACAGCGGGCCGTCAGGGTCACGCTCCACGACGGACCCGGCGTGCAGCCACACCCCCGCGTCGCGCGCGGCCGCGGACATCGCCTTGTACGTGGGCCCGTCCTCGACCCGTTCGGCCTCGGCCGCGAAGGAGCCGGCCGCGAAGGCGCCCACCGGCCACAGTTCGGGCAGGACGACGAGGTCGGCGCCGGTCTGTGCCCGTACGAGCGCGGCGGCCCGCTCCCGTCGCGCGGTGACCGATTCCGCCGGGTCTACGTCGATCTGCAACAGCGTTGCGCGCACCGGGGCACCGTCCATACGTCGGTTCGTCATGTCGGGCCTACCATCGTCACTCGAAAGCAGTGCATGGGCGCCCGCGCGCACACTAACTTAGGCGCCACCACCCGACCGCGCACCGATCCGTCGAGGGGTCCCGTGACCGTCCACAGCAAGCTCCAGCCGTACATCGACGCCTGGACCCACTCCATAGAGTCCATCAACGAAATGGTCGCGCCACTGACGGAAGGGGAGTGGAACCGGCCGACGGAGTGCCCCTTCTGGTCGGTCCGCGACGTCGTCTCCCACATCATCGGCTTCGAGTGCGAACTGCTCGGCGACCCGCGGCCGATCCACACCCTTCCCAGCGACCTGCGCCACATCGTCGACGAGAAGGCCCGCTACACCGAGGTGCCTGTCGACATCCGCAGGCACCACACAGCGCCCGAGATGACCTCGGAGCTGGAATACACGATCATCCGCCGCTCCCGGCAGTTGCGGAACGAGTCGCGGCAGCCCGACGCCGTGGTCCGGGCCATCGGCGGCGGCGAGATCACCCTGGAAGATCAGTTGTGGAGCCGGGTCTTCGACGTCTGGGTGCACGAGCAGGACCTGCGCCGGGCGCTGGACAAGCCCGGCAACCTGGCCTCCCCCGGCGCCGTACTGGCCCGCGACTACCTGCTGCGGCTCCTGCCCGGGCTGGTCGCCGACGACGCGAAGGCCGCACCCGGGTCCGCCGTGGTCTTCGACGTCCACGGCCCGCTGGAGTTCATGCGGACGGTCCGGGTCGACGCCGAGGGCCGCGGCACCATCGACTCGGCGGTCTCGCTCGGCCCCGCGGTGACCTTCGTCGTGGACTGGGAGACGTTCCTGCGGCTGCTGACCGGGCGGGTCAGGGCGGCGGCGGTCGGCGACGACCGGCTCAAGACCGAGGGCGACGACGAGCTGGCGCGGGCCATCCTGGCGCACGTCACCGTCGCCAGGTAGCCGGGAGGCGGCCCCCACCCGCCAACCGGGCCGACGAATCGACAAAAATCGCCGCGACCTTCCGCCGACCGGCGATCAAGGCGCTGAACAGGGGCGTATTGTACGGGCTGTGATGATCCGGTGACGGTCGGATGACGAAAGACCTGGATTCCGGCCGGATCAAGGGGGTTGTGCGAGTAGGGTGAGGCGCATCCACCACGCACGGCTCTTTCGTACGCCAGCCTCAACAGCTCGCACGTCAACGACTCCCGGCACAGCGGGCGGCTGCCGGCCTCCCGCCAGAGGTACCGATTGATGTCAGCCCAAGACTCGCCGTTAGCGTTCGCCCCCCTTCCGCCGCCGCACCGGAAGACCTCCGCCGGCAAAGCCGCCGTCCTCCCGCTGGCCGTCACGGTCGCGGCGGGCGCGGCGTGCGCGTGGACGGCGGCCACCCGTACGTCCACCGAGGACCGGCCCGTCGTCCTGATCACCGGCGGGATAGCCGCCGCGCTCCTCGGCGTCGCCCTGGCGCTGGGCCTGTCCCGCCGCCGTCTGGGCCGCGAAATGCGCCACCGCACCGAGTGGTTGCACGCCGAGGCGGCCCGTACGATCGCCGATCACGCCGAGGCCGTCCGGCGCGCGGCGGCCGAGCTGGAGGCGGCGCAGCGGGTGGCGCGCGAGGCCGAGGTGCGCCGGCGCACCTCCGTGGAGGCCGAGGTGTCGCTGCGGGCCGCGCTGAAGGCCGAGACCGCCCGCGCCGCGGCGCTGGAGGGCGAGACGGCGCGGCTGGCCGAGGTGACCGTACCCCTGGCGGTCGACCGGCTGCGTGCGGGCGGTTCCGCCGACACCGTGCTGTCGCGGCTGCCGCGGCCCTCGGGACCGGCGCACCAGCGGCTGCTGGACGTGGTGGTGCGCGAACTCGGGGCCGGCGAGCGGATGCGTGCGGCGGGAACGACCGCGTGCGCGAACGCCGCGAGCCGGCTGCAGGCGCTGAGCACCGCGATGCTGGCCGACCTGCGGGAGATGGAGCAGCGGCACGGCGAGGAGGTGCTCGGCGACCTGCTGCACCTGGACCACTGCACCGCGCAGGCCGGGCGGCTGGCCGACAGCATCGCGGTGCTCACCGGCGCCCGCACCGGCCGCCGCTGGACCAAGCCCATCGTGATGGAGAGCGTGCTGCGCGGCGCGATGGGCCGGATCAACGCCTACCACCGGGTGCGGCTGCACTCGGTGTCCACGGCCGCCGTCGCCGGGCACGCCGCCGAGGGCGTGATGCACGCGCTGGCCGAACTCATGGACAACGCCTGCAACTTCTCGCCGCCGACCGAGGACGTGCACGTGTACGTCCAGGAGACCCACTCCGGCGTGGTGGTCACCATCGAGGACGCCGGGCTGGTGATGCCCGACGCCGCCCTCGCCCGCGCCGAGAAGCTCGTCTCGGCCGACCCCCTGGACCTGCGGACGCTGCCCGGCACCCGGCTGGGCCTCGCCGTGGTGGGCTGCCTGGCCCGCAAGCACGGCCTGCTGGTGTCCTTCCGGCCGTCGTCCCGCGGCGGTACGGGCGTGGTCGTGCTCATCCCGCCGAAGATCGTCACCCAGGCGCCCGAGGACCCGTCGGGCGCGGTCCTCGTGCAGCCGCCTCCCGCACCCGACTTCGGCGCCGACTTCGCGTCCGACTTCGCGGTGCCGGAGCGCCACGACCCGGCGCCGTACGGCTACCCCGCCCCGGCCGCCGGTCCCACCGCGCCGCTGCCAAAGCGGACCCGCGGCCGGACGCTGGCCGCCTCCCACCGCGGCGACCTGTCGGCGGACCCGGACGCGGCCTGGCTCGACCCGTCGCCCGAGGAGGAGGAACGCGCGGCCCGGGCCCGGGCGGCGGCCGGGGCGCGGTTCAGCGCCTTCCGCGAGGCGGCGGCGGGCCGCGCGCAGGCACGCGCCGGGGATGGCGACGCGCACAGCGGGGAACGTACCGGGGAGCACGCGCCGGCGGACTTCACGGCCACCGGGGAGGGACCGACAGCCGGGGAGGCATGGGACCGATGACGACCACCGACCGCGGCCTGGAGTCGCTGCTGGAGCGGCTGCTGGAGCGCACGCCGGGTGCCCGGCACGCCCTGGTGCTGTCCAGGGACGGCCTGAAGCTGTGCCTGTCGCCGGGCCTGTCGGCCGACCGCGGCGACCAGCTCGCGGCCATCGCCTCCGGCATCCAGTCGCTCGCGCACGGCGCGTCGGTGGAGTTCGGCGACGGCAGCGGCGGGGTGCGGCAGTCGATGACGGAGTTCCACGGCGGTGTGCTGTTCATCGTCGAGGCGGGCGAGGGCGCGCACCTGGCGGTGATCGGCGAGGAGGACGCGGACGCGGCGGTCATCGGCCGCGGCATGGGCGAGCTGATCGAGCAGATCGGCGACCACCTGCGGGCCGACCCGCGCATTCGCACCCGTGCCGGTACGGGTGCCGGTACCGGCGCCGGTACTGGTGCCGGACCCTTCGGCCCGCGCGGGAAGCTCCCGGTATGACCCGCGGGCCGGTCGACAGCGGGGACCCGGACCGGCTCTACACCGTCACCGGTGGCCGAAGCCGTACCGACGACACCACGTTCGACCTGGTGACGATCGTGGTGGGCGAGAGCGAGCCGGCGCTCGGCATGCAGTCGGAGCACGCGCGGATCCTGCGGCTGTGCTGGCACCACCCCACCTCGGTGGTCGAGCTCTCCTCCCATCTCGGGCTGCCGGTGGGCGTGGTGAAGATCCTGCTGGCCGATCTGCTGGCCGCCGGCCGGATCAGCGCCCGCCACCCGCGGTCGGCGGCCCCCGGCGGCGACATGCTGCCCGCGCCGGAGATGCTGAGGAAGGTGCTGCGTGCGCTCCAGAGACTCTGACGCCTACTTGGGCGGACCCGGGGGCGGGGCCGCGCCCTGGGCGTACCGTACGCACGGCGGCGCGTACGGGGGCGGCGGCGCGGGTCCGGCCGGGCCGCACCTGCGGGACACCGCGTCCGACGGCCTGAAGATCGCGGTCGTCGGCGGGTTCGGGGCCGGCAAGACCACCCTGGTCGGCTCGATCAGCGAGATCCGGCCGCTGAGCACGGAGGAGACCATGACCCGCGCGGGCCTGGGCATCGACGACCCGGCGGGCGTGAGCACCAAGTCCCGTACCACCGTGGCCTTCGACTTCGGCCGGATCACGCTGGACGAGGAACGAGTGCTGTACGTGTTCGGGGCGCCGGGGCAGGAACGGTTCTGGTTCCTGTGGGAACGGCTGTTCTCCGGCACCCTGGGCGCGGTCGTCCTGGTCGACACCCGGCGGATCGCCGACTCCTGGTACGCCATCGACCGGCTGGAGCACCTCGGGCTTCCGTTCGTCGTGGCCCGCAACAACTTCGGCCCGCCCCAGCACACGCTGGACGAACTGCGCGACGCCCTCGCGCTGCCGCCCTCCGTCCCGCTGATCGACTGCGACGCGCGCAGCCGGCGGTCCGCCAAGCACGTGCTGATCACCCTGGTCGGCCACCTGCTGGCCCGCTCGGCCGCCGGGCAGCCGGGGGAGGGGCCGCGGTGACGGCGTACGGGGAGCACGGGGAGTACGGGGGCCGGGCCGGGTACGGGGAGTACGGCGAGTTCGGCGGTGCCTACGAGGCCGGCGGACCGCAGCCGGGCGCCGGCTGGGACCCGCGGCCGCCGTCCGGGCAGGAGGAGTGGGCGGGCGGCCGGGCCGGCGGTGGGGCGGACACGGACGCGGCAGCGGACCGGCCCGCGCTCCAGCCCGTGCCCAGGCCGCAGATCGGCACGCCGTGGGAGCCGGCGGCCCCGCAACGGGAGCAGCCGGTCCCGCGGCGGGCGTCGGAGGAGGGCGCCGCGCAGCGCCTGGACCCCACCGCCTTCCACGGCGACCCGGCCGCGCTGTACGAGGCCCTGCGCCGTGCGCACGGCCCGGTCGCGCCCGTGCTGCTCGCCCCGGACATCCCGGCCTGGCTCGTGCTCGGCTACCGCGAGGTGCACTACGTGTCCGCCAACCCCGGCCTGTTCGGGCGCGATCCGCGGCGCTGGAATGCCTGGGACCGCGTCCCCGCCGGCTGGCCGCTGCTGCCGTACGTGGCGCACGGCGCGAGTGTGTCCTTCACCGAGGGCGCCGAGCACGGGCGGCGGGCCGGGGCGATCGCCGACGTGCTCGCCGGGGCCGACCAGTTCGAGCTGCGGCTGGCCGCCGAGGGCGCGGCCGACGCGGCGATCGACCGCTTCGCGGGCGCCGGGCGGGCCGAACTCGTACGGCAGTACGCGGAGCAGGTGCCGCTGCGGGTCATGGCCGGCCTGCTCGGGCTGCGGGACGACGAGACGGACGAACTCGAGCGGGACCTGGCGGCGGCGCCGGACGGCGGACCCGACGCCTCGGCCGCGCACGCCCGTACCCGCAACACCATGGAGACGCTGCTCGAACGCGGCAGGCGCGAGCCCGGCCCCGACGTGCCGTCGCGGCTGCTGGCCCACCCCGCGGCGCTCGCGGACGAGGAGATCGTCCAGGACCTGCTCACCTTGATGACGGACGGTCAGCGGCGCACCGCCCGGTGGATCGGCAACACCTTGCGGCTGATGCTCACCGACGACCGCTTCGCGGTCACGCTGTACGGCGGGCGGCGAAGCGTCGGGCAGGCGCTCACCGAGGTGCTGTGGACCCAGCCGCCCACGCATCTGGTCGTCGGGCGCTGGGCGACCCGTGACACCCACCTCGGCGGCCGGCTCGTCCGGCGCGGCGACTGCCTGATCCTGGGGCCCGCGGCGGCCAACACCGACCCCGCGGTCTGCCCGTACCCGGTGCCCGGCCTGTCGCCGGGCGCCACGGCCGCGCCCGCGCCCGGGGCCGTCGGCAACCAGGCCCACCTCTCCTTCGGCCACGGCGAGCACCGCTGCCCGGCCCCCGCCCCGGAGATCGCCGAGACCATCGCGAAGGCCGCGGTCGAGGTCCTCCTGGACCGCCTCCCCGACCTGCGCCTGTCCGTCCCGGACGCCGAGGTGGGCTGGGACCCCTCCCTGCTGCTGCGCGGCCCGACGGCGCTGCCGGTGGAGTTCACGCCGGTGTAGCGGGGCCTGCCCGGCCTCGTCCGCCCCGGCCGTCCGCCCTACTGGTCCGTCAGCGCCGCCGTGCGGTGCACGCTCTCCACCCGGCTCACCGCGATCCGCTCCCGTTCCAGCCGCTCCGCGCTGCGCCGCAGCCGCAGGATCTGGCTGACGCCGACCGCCTGGAGGACGAACACGCTGCTCCACGCGACCCGGTAGTCGTCACCGGTGGCGTCGAGGAGGACGCCGACGGCGAGCAGGGTGACCATGGAGGCGGTGAACCCGCCGATGTTGACGATGCCGGAGGCGGTGCCGAACCGTTCCGGCGGGTTCGCCGGGCGGGCGAAGTCGAAGCCGATCATCGAGCCGGGCCCGCACGCGCCGAGCACCACGCAGAGCACGATCAGCAGCCAACGCGGGTCGTGTGCGCCCGGCCAGGCCAGGACGGCCGCCCAGACGGCGGCGGTCGCCCCGATCACCCCGAGGACCAGCGGCATCCGCAGCCCGTGGTGGCGGGCGATGAGCTGCCCGAACACCATGCCGAACACCATGTTGGCCACGACGACCAGCGTGAGCAGGCCGCCGGCCGCGGCCCGGGAGAGCCCCTGGTCCTCGACGAGGTAGGGCAGTCCCCACAGCAGCAGGAACACCATCGCCGAGAACTGGGTGGTGAAGTGCGTCCACATGCCCAGCCGGGTGCCGGGTTCGCGCCAGGAGTCGGCGATCTGGCGGCGGACGAAGGCGATCCCGGCCCGGCGGGCGGGGATCACGGCGCCTCGCGCGGCCGTCCCGGGCACGGGCGGCGGCGGGAGGCGGGCGGGCTCGAAACCCTTGGGGTGGTCCTTGAGGAAGGCGGCGACAAGGACGAGGACGAGGGCGCCGACCAGCGCGGTGCCGAGGAAGGTCGGCGTCCAGCCGGCGGAGTGCAGCAGCCGGGACAGGGCGACGGTGGACACCAGGTTGCCGGCGACGCCGAACAGCGCGGCCGTCTGGGCGATGAGCGGTCCGCGCCGGGCGGGGAACCAGCGCGCGCCGAGCCGCAGCACGCTCACGAACGTCATCGCGTCGCCGCAGCCGAGCACCGCGCGCGCCGCGAGCGCCGTGCCGTACGAGTGCGACAGCGCGAACGCCGACTGCCCGGAGGTGAACAGCACCGCGCCCAGCATCAGCACCCGCTTGGTGCCGAGCCGGTCGACCATCAGGCCGACGGGTATCTGCATGCCCGCGTACACGAGCACCTGGAGGATGGAGAAGCTCGACAGCGCCGAGGCGCCGATGTGGAAGCGGTCGGCCGCGTCGATGCCGGCCACGCCCAGGCTGGTGCGGTGGACGACGGCGACGAGGTAGACGAGGGTGCCGACGCCCCAGACGAGAACCGCCCGCCGGCCGCCCGGCGGGTCGCCCGGCACCGGCCCGGCGGTCACGACTCGCCCCTGGCGAGGACCCTCACCCAGGAGATGTGCCGCCGCACGACGTCCGCGGCGGTAGCGGCGGCGCCCTCGCGCAGGGCCTGAAGGATCTCGGTGTGCTCGGTGACGTTCTTGGCCACCCGGCTGGGCTCGGCGTGCATGGTGGCCACGCCCATCCGCAACTGCCGGTCGCGCAGCTGGTCGTAGAGCTGGGCGAGGATCCGGTTGCCGGCGGCCCGCACGATCGTGGCGTGGAAGCAGCGGTCGGCGACGGCGAAGGCGGCCAGGTCCCCCGCCTCGGCGTGCCTGCGCTGCTCGGCCAGCGACTCCTCCAACCGCTCGATGAGCCCGGCGGGAACCGCCTCCACCACCTTGGCCACGGCGTGCTGTTCGACCAGCAGCCGCGTCTCGACCACGTCGGCGATCTCCTGAGCCGACACCGGCAGCACCAAGGCGCCCTTCTTCGGGTACAGCTTGAGCAGCCCCTCGGCCTCCAGCCGCAGCAGCGCCTCCCTTACGGGCGTGCGCGACACCCCGACGGCCACGGCCAGGTCGCCCTCGGTCAGCAGCGTGCCGCCCTCGTAACGGCGGTCCAGCACCCCGCTCTTGACGTGGGCGTAGACCCGCTCGGCGGCGGCCGGCGCCTTGACGGCGGCGTTCGTCCGGGGCGTCGGCCCCGGCGCGGCAACAGTGGCATCCATGATGCGCACATCATAGATACAACAGACGGGACGACGGCCCGCACGTCCGGGATCCGGACGGGTCCCTCGCCCCGCCCCCAGCCGGCGGGTGGCCCGACTCACCCCCAGCCGGCGGGCGCCCGCCCCGCCCGCCCGCTCAGCGCAGGATCTTCTCCTTCGCGCGCTGGAACTCCTCCTCCGAGATGTCGCCCTTGGCCCGCATGTCGCCGAGCCTGGCGAGCTGGTCCACGTGGTCGCCGCCGGTCCCGGCGCCCCCGCCCGTGCCCGCGGTCCTGCGGATGTAGTCGTCGAACGCCTCCTGCTGCGCCTGCGCCGACCGCTGCTCCCGGCCGCCCATCCCGGTGCCGCGGGCGATCACGTACACCAGCACGCCCAGGAACGGCAGGATCAGGCAGAAGAGCAGCCAGCCGGTCTTCGCCCACCCGCTCAGCGAGTCGTCCCGGAAGATGTCGACCACGACCCGGAAGAGCAGGAAGATCCACAGCACCCACAGGAAGACCCACATCGCGGTCCAGAACGCGCCGAGGACCGGATAGTCGTACGCCAGATACACGGATTCGCCCATCGTCGTCTCCCGTCGATGCGGCCGATACGTGGCACTGTCAGTTCAGCACGATTACGCGTGCGCCGCATGTCGGCCGCCGGCCGTGAATTCGGGGATTCGCGCCTGCGGTGACGGGTGGGCAGGTCGGCGGGCCCTCAATTCCGCCCGCGAATCACCGACATGCCGGTCCCGGTTTCCCGTGGCAGCCTGGAGGCACGGCTTGTGAACGACGACACCATCCGGCTGACGGCCGCGGAACCGTCGCCGTGAGGAGATGAGCCCGACATGACCACGGCTGAAATGCGGCGGCAGAACGTGCACGGCACCGGCGGCGGAGGGGGCAGTGGCGGCGGGATGTGGCAGTCCGGCTGGATCGTGTTCGCGGCCGTCATGATGATCTTCGGTGGCGCGATGGCGATACTCGAGGGAATCGCCGCCATTCGCAAGGACGACCTTCTCGTGGTGACGAACCATTACGCCTACACGTTCAACACCACCAGTTGGGGATGGCTCCACCTCGCTCTCGGAATTGTCGTCGTCCTGGCGGGTTTCGCCCTTTTCCGGGGCCGTCCGTGGGCCCGCGCCATCGCGGTGTTCGTCGCGGGTCTTTCGATGATCGCAAATTTCATGTGGATTCCGTACTACCCGTTCTGGGCGCTGGTGCTGGTGGCCATCGACGCCTTCGTCATCTGGGCGGTGTGCACGGCGGGCTTCCGGCGGACCCATGCCGCCTGACCTGTCCTGGGCCGGGCGCTCCCCGGCCGAGCGGGCCGCGGCCGGGCGGGCGGCCCGCCGGACCGTACCCCGCTCCCACCACGCCGAGTTCACGCCGGCCGCGGGGCGGCCCGACCCCGTCGACGTGATCGAGGAGCAGTCGGCGACGCGCGTGCCGGAGCTGGTGCCGATCCGCTACGGACGGATGACCGAGTCGCCGTTCCGCTTCTACCGCGGGGCCGCGGCCATCATGGCCCAGGACCTGGCCGGCACCCCCACCACCGGTTTCCGCGCGCAGTTGTGCGGCGACGCGCACCTGCTGAACTTCCGGCTGCTGGCCTCCCCCGAGCGCCGCCTGGTGTTCGACATCAACGACTTCGACGAAACGCTCCCCGGCCCCTGGGAATGGGACGTCAAACGCCTGGCCGCGAGCCTGGTCATCGCCGCCCGCGCGAACGGTTTCGGCGCGAAGGAGCGCGCCGGGATCGTACGGGCCGGTGTGCGCTCCTACCGGGAGGCGATGCGCGCCTTCGCCGGGATGGGCGACCTCGCCGTCTGGTACGTCCACTTCGACGAGCAGTGGATCACCGAGCGGCTGCCGCGCCAGGGAGTGAGCGCCAGGGGCCGCGGGCGCTGGGCGCGGGCGGTCGCGGGGGCGCGCGCCCGCGACACCATGCAGGCGTACCGCAAACTCACTCGCGTCGAGCACGGGCAGCGCCGGATCACCCCCGACCCGCCGCTGATCACACCGCTCGGCGACCTCCTGCCCGACGTCGAGCGGACCGCGCTGGAGCGGGAGATCCGGCTGCTCGTCGAACGCTACGGCCGCACCCTGCAGTCCGACCGGCGCTTCCTGCTGGAGCATTACCGGGTGGTCGACATGGCCCGCAAGGTGGTCGGCGTCGGCAGCGTCGGCACCCGCTGCTGGGTGATCCTCCTGCTCGGCAAGGACGACACCGACCCGCTGCTGCTGCAGGCCAAGGAGGCCGGCCCCTCGGTCCTCGCCCCGTACGCGGGCGCCGGCGGCCACCGCACCGAGGGCGAGCGGGTGGTCGGCGGCCAGCGGCTGATGCAGGCCACCAGCGACATCTTCCTGGGCTGGGAGCGGGTGGAGGGCATCGACGGCAGGCAGCGCGACTTCTACGTACGCCAGTTGCGCGACTGGAAGGGCATCGCCCAGCCCGAGATCATGCGGCCCGCCGGGCTGCGCGCCTTCGCGGAGATGTGCGGCGCGACCCTGGCCCGCGCCCACGCGCGCTCCGGCGACCGTATCGCCATCGCCGCCTACCTCGGCGGCGGGGAGGTGTTCGACCGGGCGCTGGCCGAGTTCGCGGAAGTCTACGCCGACCGGAACGAGAAGGACCACGCCGCGCTGGTCGCGGCGGTGCGCGCCGGCCGGGTCGCCGCCCGGGCCGCCTGACCCGCGGCGTCGTCGGACCGGGGCGTCGTCGGACCGGGGCGCGCGGGTGTCCGGTGAGCGGGGCGCGCGGGTGTCCGGTACCGAGTGCGCGGGTGTCCGGTCGCGAGGCGCGTCCTCAGCCCCGGCCCTGCCCCTGGCCCCTGTCGGCGGCGTCCGCGTAGTCCTGCAGCTGGGTGAGGACCGTCTTCGGGTCGCCGTCCACAGCCTGGCCGATGACCTGCTTGAGCCTCTGGCCGACCGGCACCCAGGACGGCTTGGCGACCGGGTAGAACGCCGCGTCGGGCAGCAGCCGCATGAACGGCAGCAGCGGGCGGTACCGGGGGTCGGACCGCACCGCCGCGGCGGTGTCCGCGGTGACCGGCAGCAGGCCGTGGTGGCGCTGGAAGTCCAGCATGCTGGACTCGCTGTAGAGGAAGCGCAGGAACTTCGCGTCCGCGTCGAGGTGTCCGGGCGGCTTGAAGGCCATGACCCAGTCGGTGTTGCCGAGGGTCTGCGGACTGGGTCCGGTACGGCCGGGCAGCGGCGCCACCCCGACGTCGATCCCGGCGGCCTTCCCGCGCTCCAGCAGGGTGATGTGCCCGTCGAGCATCCCGGTGCGCCCGGCCAGGAAGTCCTCGAAGGCGTCGCTGACGTTCGTCCTCGCCGGGTCGCGCGGCCCGACGAGCCCCGCGTCGACCAGGTTGTTCCGCAGCCACGAGAAGGTCTCGACGTTGGCCGCCGAGTCGATGGTGTAGCCGCCGCTGGCGTCGGTGTAGCCGCCGTTGCCGCCGAGCATCCACATCATCGTCTCGGCCTCGGCCTCCTGCGGTCCGAGCGGCAGCCCGACCGGCACCGGCACGCCCGCGTCCTTGAGCCTGCGCGCGTCGGCCTTCAGCTCGTCCCAGGTCTGCGGCGCCCGTTTGAGGCCGGCCCGCGCGAACAGCTTCTTGTTGTAGACGAACATGCGGGTGCCGGCCACCCACGGGATCCCGTACTCCACGTGGTCCACCGACCCGGCGTCCGCGAGCGAGGGGATGAACTCGGACTGCATGCTGATCGGGAAGAGCGAGTCGGCCGGGTACAGCTCGCCCTTGGCGGCGAAGGCGCTGTACGTGTCGAGCTGGGCGATGTCGGGGGCCTCGCCCTGCCGGACCATCGCGGCCACGCGGTCGTCGGCGTCGGCGACGGGCACGGGCTCGATCTCGACCTTGATGTGCGGGTTCGCCCGCTCGAAGGAGCGGGCCAGGCCGCGCCAGTACGGATTCACGTCGGTGCCGGTCTTCAGCCCGCTGTAGTCCGTGGTGACGACCCGTAAGGTGACGTCCTTGCTCTTGGACGAGCCGAGGCCGAGGCCGCCGCAGCCGGCGACCAACGCCAGCGCCGGGGTGAGCGCGGCGACCGCCGCCAGTCGCGCCATCCGTGTCCGCCGGGCCATGAGTGCCGCCTCCGGTGTCCGCTGCCCCCCGGGTCATCGAGACGACCAGCCTCACTCAGGGCTTCACGCAGGGTCAACGGCAGCCGGCCAATTGCCGATCGGCGGTGTCCCGGCGGGCATTTGGGAAAGGAGGGGGCCAAGTGACTGCGCCGAGCGACCGAATCGGGCGGCCCCGGCCCTTTTCCCGCGGGCGAGTTGCCGGTCGCGGCGCCCGGGTCACTCCCCCGGCCCGGCCCCCGCGCCAGTACCGGTCCCGGTACCGGTCCCCGTACCGGCACCAGTCCCCGCTCCGGCCTCCGCTCCGGCTTCCGCACCGCCTTGCCGGACCGCCGCCGGCCTCAGCGCGTACGAGGCGACGTACGCCACCACTACCGCGACGATCACCAGCGGCATCACCGTGAGCCCCTCCTTGCCCATCAGCAAGGTGGCCAGCAGCACGGAGGTCAGCGGCAGCCGGAGCATGGCCGCGGCCATCGCGCCGACCCCGGTCGCGAAGCCCGCGTCGAGGGAGAGGCCGGGCAGGCGGGACAGCAGGATGCCGCCCGCGGCGCCGACGAACAGGGACGGGAAGATCGGACCGCCGCGGAAAGCGCTCAGGCAGCCGCCGTAGGCCTGGGACTGCTCGTCCTCGGGACGCTCGGCAGTTCGAGCGAGAACGTGCCCAGGCCCGTCCACGACCCCAGCGGCGAGCCGAGCAGCGAGCTGACGGCCGCGAAGGAGCCCGCCGCGCCCATCAGCGTGTAGGCCCGCTCGGCGGCTCGACCACCGCCGACTGGACCACCGCCGACTGAACCATCCCGCCTGCCGGCGCTCGGCCCACGACACCCCTGGAGCCCGCCGTCCGGGCGAGCGGCCCGAACCCGATGGACCAACGCGCGCGAGATGTGGGCCCCGGCGGACGGCGTCGGCCGTCCCCTGCTTCGGCCGCCGCCAGGACCTCGTACCCCATCCGGCTCGCCTGGACCTCTCCGCTGCGGGTCAGGCAGGCCGGCCGGGGGCCGTCACCGGGTCGTCGCCCTCCTTGCGGAAGGAGCATTCCGTTTCCGGTGAAGCCGGTCTACCCGCCGTGGCCTGCGGCAAACCGCTCCGGGTGCCGCGCGGACGGCGCCGAAGCGCGGGCGGGCGCCGGTCGTCGTATACGCGTCCAGCATGTCGAGGGGCTGCCGCCGCTCGTGGGCGGTACGGCCGCGTGCGCCGGCGCCTGGGCGCACAGAGCGCACGTCGAGGTCCGCATGGCCGACGTGTGTCATGGGTATGGGCAGCTGCCCGGGGTTGGATCCGGGGGTGCACGCCGTTCCGCCGACACGCTAAGGTCAGGCGGCATGTCGAACCCTTCGCCGCAGGTCCCCAACGGCCCGGACAACAATTACGACCCGGCCGGCAGCACCCAGATGTTCCGCGCCTTCGTCGAGGAGCAGCCGCCCGCCGTCCAGGTCCAGCGCGCGCAGGCGCGCCCGCGCATCGGACTGATCGTCGGCGTGGTCGTCGCGCTGCTGGTCGTCGTCGGAGTGGTCGCGCTGGCGATGCGCTGACTCGCCCGCCGCGGTGGCACGGGTACGGGCGCGTACCCGGGCGCGCGGCCACTCCGTCGCGTCCTCAGACCTCCGCGGTCAGCCCTTCCCGCAACTGCGCCAGGGTGCGGGTCAGCAGCCGGGAGACGTGCATCTGCGAGATGCCGACCTCCTCGCCGATCTGCGACTGCGTCATGTTCGCGAAGAAGCGCAGCATGATGATCTGACGCTCGCGCGGCGGCAGTTGGGCCAGCAGCGGCTTGAGCGACTCGCGGTACTCGACGCCTTCCAGCGCCGAGTCCTCGTAGCCGAGGCGGTCGGCCAGCGTGCCCTCGCCGCCGTCGTCCTCCGGCGGCGGGGAATCCAGCGAGCTGGCCGTGTAGGCGTTGCCCACCGCCAGGCCGTCGACCACGTCCTCCTCGGAGACGCCCAGGCACGCGGCGAGTTCGGCCACGGTGGGGGAGCGGTCGAGCTGCTGGGAGAGTTCGTCGCTCGCCTTGGTCAGCGCCAGCCGCAGCTCCTGCAGCCGGCGCGGCACCCGCACCGACCAGCTCGTGTCGCGGAAGAAGCGCTTCACCTCACCGACGATGGTGGGCATGGCGAAGGTGGGGAACTCCACCCCGCGCTCGCAGTCGAACCGGTCGATCGCCTTGATCAGGCCGATCGTGCCGACTTGGACGATGTCCTCCATCGGCTCGTTGCGGCTGCGGAAGCGGGCGGCGGCGTACCGCACGAGGGGCAGGTTCAGTTCGATGAGCGTGTCGCGGACGTAGGTGCGTTCCGGGCTGTCCACAGGGAGTTCCGCCAGACGCAGGAACAGCGAACGGGACAGCGTACGGGTGTCGATGGCCTCGCCGTGAAGAGCATCGTGCGGTGCTTCGGCGTCGTCCTGCTGACGCAGCACCTTGGGACTGCCCACCTGTACGGACATGCCACCCCCTTGAGGTCGCGGACGGGTGTCGCGAGCGACGTGTTCCACCTCTGGAATACCGGACGCACGCCCACGACAAACGCGGTATCCGCAGAATGTCACATGTCGGCAACGCGCTGTAGCGTCATGTCGACATATCTTCGCAGGTGGCTTAATCCCGCTGAGCTACGGTTCGATCTGGTTTGCGGACCGCAGCCTGGCGAAGCTGCGGGACAGCAGGCGTGACACGTGCATCTGGGAAACGCCCAGCTCGGCGCTGATCTGGGACTGCGTCAGGTTGCCGAAGTAGCGCAGCAGCAGGATCCGCCGCTCTCGTTCCGGAAGCTGGACCAGAAGGTGCCGGACCAGGTCCCGGTGCTCGACGCCGGACAGCGCCGGGTCCTCGTAGCCGAGGCGGTCCAGCAGACCGGGCGCCCCGTCCCCCTCCTGCGCGGCCTCCAACGAGGTGGCGTGGTACGCGCGGCCGGCCTCCAGACAGGCCAGCACCTCGTCCTCGGACAGCCCGAGCCGCTCGGCGATCTCGGCGGTGGTGGGCGAGCGGCCGTGCAGCACCGTCAGGTCCTCGATGGCGCCGCTGACCTGCACCCACAGCTCGTGCAGCCGGCGCGGGACGTGCACGGTCCTGACGTTGTCCCTGAAGTAACGTTTGATCTCGCCCACCACGGTGGGCATCGCGAAGGTGGGGAACTGCACCCCGCGGTCCGGGTCGAACCGGTCGATCGCGTTGATCAGGCCGATCGTGCCGACCTGGACCACGTCCTCCATCGGCTCGTTGCGGCTGCGGAAGCGGGCGGCGGCGTACCGCACCAGCGGCAGGTTCACCTCGATCAGCGCGGCCCGCACCCGGGCGTGCTCGGGGGTGCCCGGCTCCAGCCGGCTGATCTGCTCGAAGAGCACCTGGGTGAGCGCCCGTGCGTCGGCCGCGTTCGTGCTGGGCGGCCGCGTCCTGCCGCGCGGATACGTTGTCGACGCCGCCGCCGTGGTCGACGTTGACGCCGTACGGGCCGACACCGGCACACCACACCCCTCATCGGTCCACTCGTCCGGCAAAAGCGGTCATAGCATCACAATTCATGCGTCCTTCGCGCAAGCACCGCATATTGCCGTGTTGTACGAGCGGGGACACGGCAGAGCCCCCCGCCGCCGTGCGGCAGGGGGCTCGGTGGCGCCGCGTCAGTTGGCCAGGTCGTGCATGAACTGGCCGATGCTCTTGGCGGCGTTCGATATCCCCACGAATCCGACCTGCACGAGGTCCGCTGCCCGGGCGGGCTGGTCGATGATCGTGTAGAGCACGAAGATCACCAGCACATACGTGGCTATCTTCCTCGCCTGCGCCATGCCGCCCTCGCCCCTCCCCAGCCACGACTCCGCTCGCCGGCGGTCACAACCGTGCAATCGGTGAAGTGTATCCGTCAGACAGCGCAATCCGCCGACATCCGCGGCCCCGGAACGTCATCCTCCGGGTAAAACCCCGGCCCCTCAGCGGCCCTGTATGCGGCGCCCTCGCGTGAACGGCGATGAGCGCCGGGGGGCGAGCAGCCGGGGCGGGCACCCGGCGGCGGGGCGGGGGCCGCGGGCGGCACGCCGGGAAACGAGACCGGAAAGGAGACCGGAACGGGACGAGGCAGCGGAGAAAGATCTCCACTGCCTCGGTCGGTGCTGCTCGGAGCGGTAGCGGTGGGATTTGAACCCACGGAGGGCGTGAACCCTCACACGCTTTCGAGGCGTGCTCCTTAGGCCGCTCGGACACGCTACCGAGGGAGATGCTAGCCCATCGGGGGCCGTGGTCCGAAATCGGTTGTCCGGAAGAAGCCGGAGAGGAGGGCGGCAGCCGGTGCGCCGAGGACACCGGGGACGACCTCGGGACGGTGGTTGAGGCGGCGGTCGCGGATCAGGTCCCACTGGGACCCGGCGGCGCCCGCCTTGGCGTCGCGGGCGCCGTAGACGACGCGGTCCAGACGGGACAGGACGATCGCGCCCGCGCACATGGTGCACGGCTCCAGGGTGACCACCAGGGTGCACCCGGTGAGCTGCCATTCGGCGCCGCGGGCGCTGTCCGGCGGGCGGGTGTCCCCGGTGCTCCGGCCGGTCCGGCCGCCCCGCCCGTCGGGACCGCCGAGTCCGTCCGGGCCCGCGTCCCGGCCGTCCCGGGGGTCAAGCCCCGCGGCGGTGCCGGGGCCCCCGGCCAGTGCGGCGGCCGCGCGGCGGATGGCCAGGATCTCGGCGTGCGCGGTCGGGTCGCCGGTGGCCTCGCGCTCGTTGCGTGCCCGGGCCACGACCGTGCCGTCCGCGGACAGCACGACCGCGCCCACCGGCACGTCGCCGGTGAGCGGGGCGAGTTCGGCCTCCGCCAGCGCCAGCCGCATGGCGGCGACCCAGGGGTCACGGACGGGGTCCCCCGCGGGGACACCCGGGGCAGGGTCCCCCGCAGGGGAGGGGAGTGCGGTCAGCGGACCGCCTCCAGCACATCCGCGCAGCCGAGGGCGTCGGCGATCTCGCCGAGCGCCTCGCCGGTCAGCGCGCCGTCCCCGCTGAGCGCCAGCAGCTCCTTGGCGCTCATGCCGAGGTCCGCCAGCAGGTCGGTGTCCCCCAGCGGGCCGGCCGGCACATGGTCCTCCGAGGGGCCGGCCACGGCGTCCTCGTCGTCGCTTTCGCCGTCCTCCGTGCCGTCGAGGTCGACCAGCTCGTCCAAGTCCTGCGGGTCGCGGCCCAGCACCTCGTCGGTGAGCAGGATCTCCCCGTACGAGCTGCGGGCGGCCGCGGCCGCGTCGGACACATAGATCCTGGGGTCCTCTTCACCGTCGACCCGGATGACGCCGAACCAGGCGTCCTCCTGCTCGATGAAGACCAGAACCGTTTCCTCCTCGTCGCCGGCTTCGCGGGCCAGGTCGCTCAGATCGGCGAGGGTTTCCACATCGTCGAGATCGGGTTCGCTCGCTTGCCAACCGTCCTCGGTGCGCGCGAGCAGTGCGGCGAAGTACACCGTGACTCTCCCACTGGGTTCAGGCCGTCCGGACCGGGTAGGGCCGCTTTCACATTCATGATGGCTTCATGATGGTCCCACCCACTCGGCATCGTGGCAGAAACCGGGGCGTTGCGAAGGGTCTTCTCCACCGCGACGTGCCAGGTCTTCGTCACTGACGCGGAAAACCGCCCGCCCGGCGCGATCTTGTGCGGCCTGGTCCGGGGCGTGTCGCGACCGGGCCGGGCCGCGGACGCCCTCTCGTGCGTGCCGCGCTCGTCACGCTGCGTCGACCTCCGGGCGGGCGGCGGATGCGATGCGAATCACACCGCCCGGGCGGCGGAACGCGACGGTTGGCGGCCGCCGGCGCGTCCCGGCGGCCGCCCTCGCCGTTCATCCGGCGGGCGTGGCGCCGGGCGAGGCGCCGTTTCCCCGAGGTTTCCCCCGAACGGGCGGTTTGGCCAGGCCCGGGCACAGAACGCGTCGGGCCGTCGCGGCCGGGCACGTCCCCGGAGCGGCCGGATACAGTCGTCCCCATGCGTCTCCACGTTGTCGACCACCCGCTGGTCGCGCACAAGCTCACCACCCTGCGCGACGAGCGCACCGACTCGCCCACCTTCCGGCGGCTCGCCGACGAGCTGGTCACCCTGCTCGCGTACGAGGCGACCCGGGACGTGCGGACCGAGCAGGTCGGCATCCGCACCCCGGTGGCGCCGACGACGGGGGTGCGGCTGTCCTACCCGCGCCCGCTGGTGGTGCCGATCCTGCGGGCGGGCCTGGGCATGCTCGACGGCATGGTCAGGCTGCTGCCCACCGCCGAGGTCGGCTTCCTCGGCATGGTCCGCGACGAGGCGACGCTGGAGGCGACCACCTACGCCACCCGGATGCCCGAGGACCTCTCCGGCCGCCAGGTCTACGTGGTCGACCCGATGCTGGCCACCGGCGGCACCCTGGTCGCGGCCATCCGCCTGCTCATACAACGCGGCGCCGACGACGTGACCGCCCTGTGCCTGCTCGCCGCCCCCGAGGGCGTCCAGACCATGGAGCGCGAACTCGCCGGCCAGCCCGTCACCGTCGTCACCGGCGCGGTCGACGAGCGGCTCAACGAGCACGGCTTCATCGTCCCGGGCCTGGGCGACGCGGGCGACCGCCTCTACGGCACGGTGAGCTGAGCCGCTTCCGCGGCCCGGCCGCCCCCGTCCGGGCCGGCCGGGTTCCCGTCCCGCCTGCCGCGGGCGCGCACCCGCGGGTGTGGTCGTGGCGTTGAGGCGTGGTCCCGGGGCGTGCCGTCAGTGTTTCGGCGACGCGCTCGGGGTGGTGCACACCGGCTTCGGCGGCGGGGGGTTGGCGGCCGTCACGCGGGCCTTGGCCGCGTCCGCCGGGGAGGCCAGCGCCTTGAAGCCGTCGCCGATGAGCAGGTCGACCGCCGTGCCCTTGCGGGTCGGGTCGATCTTGACGGAGGAGCCGGCCACCTGCGTCCCGGCCTCACGCGCCGCCGCCTCGCCGGCCGGTCCGGCCACCAGCAGGGCCGATGCGGTGACCTTCTTGTCGTAGGCCGTGGGCGCGTTGCCGAACGAGGCCACCTTGAATCCGCGCTGGGCCAGTTGGTCGGCGGTGTTCTTGGCGAGGCCGCCGTGCGTGGTCGCGTTGAACACGTTCAGCGTCACTCCGGACGGCTGCGGCAGCGGGACCGGCTTGCCGGTGGAGGTGGGCGCCGCCGCCGGCTTGCAGGACACGTGGTTCCGCGGCCCCGCGCCGGCCTTGGCGCCGCCGCCGTTGTCGCCCTTGAAGACGTGGTAGAGCTGCAGCGCTCCCCAGCCGAAGAGGCCGAGCACCACCACCGTGGCGACCATGGCCGCCAGGACGCGGCCCCGCCTTCGGGGCCTGCGCATCCGCGGATACGCCTCCCCGGTGATCCGGTACTTCCCACCCATTCCGGAGGGAGTCAGCATGCTCATGAGCGCAGCGTAAGCGGATTGTCAGTCCATCTCCAGGACCCGGGCGTGCAGCACCTGGCGCTGCTGGAGCGCCGCGCGCACCGCCCGGTGCAGGCCGTCCTCCAAATACAGGTCGCCCTGCCATTTCACGACGTGAGCGAACAAGTCCCCGTAGAAAGTGGAGTCCTCGGCCAAAAGTGTCTCCAGGTCGAGCTGCCCCTTGGTCGTCACCAACTGGTCCAGCCGCACGGGACGGGGCGCGACGTCCGCCCACTCGCGCGTGCTGACCCGGCCGTGGTCCGGGTACGGCCGCCCGTTTCCGATGCGCTTGAAGATCACACGGAAAGCCTACCGGCCCGGCTTGTCCGGGCGCAGCAGTGGCGCAGGGATGCGAGGGTAGCAAAAGGGATGGAACGGCGGCAAAGGTGCATACGCATGGCTCCGGGCGCCTCCGTGTGCCGTCCGCGCACCACTGAGGCGGGTGGGAGCCCGGGACCGGCGGCCGGTTGGCCGGGACCGGCGGGCGTCCGGGTGCGCCCCCTGCCCGTACGCAACCCGTACGACCCGATTCCGACGGCGCCTCGACGGCGTTCCCGCAGCCGATCGCCAGTACGAGGGGACGCGTGGTGCTGCGGGTGAGGCCTGTCGCCGGGGTCTTGCACGCATGGCGCGGAATCGCAGATTCGCGGCGTGGCGCGCACTGTGGAACGTACGGGGGCACCAGGCGCGGGAGGAGGGACGCCCATGGATGCCACCTACCCGCCGGAGTGGCTGTGCCGTGCGCTGCTGGACCGCACGGACGCCGGCATCGCCTTCCTCGACGTGGACCTGCGCTACGTGTACGTCAACGATGCCCTCGCGCGGATGAACGGCCTGCCCGCGCCCGCGCACGTCGGCCGCGCCATCGCCGACGTCGTACCCAAGGTGGACGCCGGCGAGCACGTGCTGCGGGAGGTCCTCGCCGACGGCACGCCGCGGGTGATGGTCTCCAGCGGCCAGACCCGGGCCGACTCCCCGCACGAGCGCCGCTACTGGCAGGGCAGCTACTTCCGGCTGGAGGACGAGACCGGGAAGCCGCGCGGCCTCGGGGCGATCGTCATGGAGGTCAGCGCGGACCGCGAGAGCCAGCGGGAGCTGGAACGGGCCCGGGAGCGCCTGCTGCTCCTGGACGCCGCCGCCGTCCGTATCGGCACCACCCTGGAGATGGACCAGACCTGCCAGGAGCTGGTGGACCTGCTGGTCGAGGTGATCGCGGACGCCGCCACCGTGGAGGTCCTGTCCATGAGCGGCGGCGAGGGCCGCCGCCCTCCCCCGCACGGCACGCTGCGGCTGCGCCGGGCGGCGATGGCGGCCAGACCCGCCATGCGCGACAAGATGCGGCAGTTCGGCGTGCCCGGGGAGCACGTCGACTACCAGCCCGGCGCGGCCATCCCCCGCTGCCTTGAGACGGGCCGGCCGGTGGTCTCCAACCTGGCCACGGACGCGGAGCTGGCGCGGGCCGCACCCAATGTGGAGCGGGTCGCCCGCTACCGCGCGGCCGGCATCCACTCGGCGATGACGGTTCCGCTGGCCGCGCGCGGCGACCAGATCGGCACGGTCACCCTGGTACGGGCCGGGATGTCGGCCGCCTTCGACGAGGAGGACATCGCCGTCGCCCGCGCCCTGGCCGACCGGGCCGCGCTCAGCCTGGACAACGCCCGCCGCTATACCCGCGAGCACGCCATCGCGGTCGAACTTCAGCGGGCGCTGCTGGCCGCCCCCGCCACGGAGTCCCCGCACGCCGGGATCGACGTGGCCACCCACTACCTGCCGGCCGGCACCAGCGACCTGGTCGGCGGCGACTGGTTCGACACGGTCGCCCTGCCGGACGGTACGGCCCTGCTGGCCATGGGCGACGTGATGGGGCACGGGGTCGAGGCGGCGGTCGAGATGAGCCATTACCGCTCGATGCTGCGGATCGCCTGCGGCGAGCCCGGTTCGCCGCACGAACTGCTGCGGCGGATGGACGCCCTGCTGTGCGCGGTCGGCTCGGAGCGCCCGGCGACCTGCCTGCTGGTCTTCGCCGATCCGGTACGGGGCCGCTGCTGGAGCGCCAACGCCGGCCACCTGCCGCCCGCGCTCGTCACCACCTCCGGCGCGGTCGCGCTGCTCGACGTGCCGCCCGGCCCGCCGCTCGGCGCGGACCTGGGCGGCGGGTACGAGACGGTGCCGCTGGCCTGGGGGCGGGGCGAGACCCTGCTGCTGTACACCGACGGCCTGGTCGAGCGCCGCTTCGAGGACATCGACGCCTCGCTGGCCCGGCTGGCGGCGCTCCGGCTGCCGCAGGCGTCCGGCCCGCTGGACGTACTCCTGGCGCGGATCGTGCAGCGGCTGGCCCCGGCGTCGCCCGAGGACGACGTGGCGCTGCTGGCGGCGCGGCAGCGCACGCGGACCCGGCCTGTGGACAACTCCCGACAGGCCCGGCGGCCGAGCTTGTAGCCTCGAAAGCGTGTCCCCTTCCCGTCCGGTGGCGGGCAGTCGAGGAGTGAGCCATGACCGAACGCAAGCCGCCCGGGCTTCCCTTCGAGACCTGGGCGGACCGGCAGATCCGCGAGGCCGAGGCGCGCGGTGACTTCGCCGGCCTGCCCGGCGCGGGCAAGCCCCTGCCCTCGCTGGACGCGCCGTACGACGAGATGTGGTGGGTCAAGGACAAGATGCGGCGCGAGGGCCTGTCCTTCCTGCCGCCTTCGCTGGTGCTGCGCAAGGAGGCGGAGGACGCCCTGGCCGAGGCCGCCTCGGCCGGCAGCGAGGAGGAGGTGCGGCGCATCGTCACCGCCGTCAACGAGAAGATCGCCGCCGCCGTTCGCCGCCCGCCGGAGGGGCCGCCGCTGAACCTGGTGCCCTTCGACGTGGAGCGTGCCGTGGCCGATTGGCGGAGCAGGCGCGGCGAGCGGCCGACGGGGGAGGGCGACAGGACGCCGGACGAGGGGCGTCCGGGCGGAGGGGGTGGCCGGCGTGCGGTTTGACGCCGTGCCCAAGCCGGCCGCGGTCGAGGCGCGGCCGCGGGACGTACGCGGCTATCCCGTACCGGCGATCACGCCGTGGGACGGGGAGCGGGGGCCGCAGTTCGCGCTCACCGACTACGAGCGCAGCGCCGACTGCGCGCGCGGGCGGCTGTGTTCGGTGTGCGGCACCTTGATGCCGCGCGGGCCGGTGTGGCGGGTGGTGGGCGCGGCCGAGAGCGCGGCGATCGGCGAGGCACGCGCCTCGGGGCGGCCGTACCGGAACCTCGCACCGACGCTTGAGGGCCCCGGCCACCGGGCCTGCATGCTCTACGCCTCGATGGTCTGCCCCTACCTGGCCCGGCCCAACGCGCGGCGCGGACTGGACGCGAAGGCCCCGGACGACATGACGGCGCATGTGGTCCGGGGCGCGATACGCGGCGAGATGGGCGCGGTGGTGGGATTCGCGGACTACGAGTTCGCGATCACCGCCTCGCAGGTGCTGTTCCGTTTCGTCGACGTGGTGGAGTTCCTGCCGCACGACACGGCGGACGCCCACTTGGACGAGCTGCGCAGGGAACTGGCCGCTCGGGCGGAGGACCGGACGCGGGACCGTGTACCGGGCCCGCCGCCGGATCAGCCGCGGTAGGCGGGCAGGCCGACGTAGTCGGACACCTTGACCGGGGCGTGCGAGCCGTTCGCCGGGAGGGTGACGATGCCGGAGGGCGTACGGGCGGCGATGGTCTTCCCGTCCGCGGAGAAGGCGGGCTCGGTGTAGTCGGTGGCGGCGTTCGGAGTGAGGTCCTTGAACACCGGCCCGCTGGGCGTGGACTCCTCCAGGAACAGGTGGTCGTGGCCGCCCACCGAGCGGACGAACACGACGTCCCCGTCGTTGCCGGGCGCCATCGCCGGCTCCGAGCCCTTGGCCAGGGATGATCCCTGCTGGCGCGTGTAGTCGTCGCGGATGTAGACCTCGCCGGTGCCGGTGTTCGCGTACACCGCGGAACCGGACGGGCCGGCCGCGCTGGGCCACACGTTGCCGGTCTGCGGCAGTCGCTCGGTGTCCGGGTCGAACTCCGAGTACAGGCTGAGCACCTTCGGGGTTCCGTCATGGGCCGTGGCCGCGACACCGTACAGCTTCGAGACACCCCTCGCCCGCACCGCGAAGAAGATGTCGTTGAGCGCCGGGACACCGCTCTGGGCGTCCGCCCTGCGGACCCGCCAGGTGGGGTGCGACCAGGTCTGGCCGCCGGGGTTGCGGGCCACGGTCACCCGGCCGCTGCCGTCGGGGTTGCTGATGTCCAGGTTGCCCGAGCCGTCGACGAACACCGCCTTGCTGCCGTCCGGCGACCAGGCCAGGTCGCGCACGATGGTGCCGAAGTCGACGCGGGTGCCGTTCATGACGACGTACCGGGTGCCGTCGCTGACGGTCAGACCGTTGCGGGCGGTGCCGTTGAGGAGGGGGCCGGAGGGCGCGACCGGCTTGCTGCTCGCGGCGGGGACGGCGGGGTTGCCGTTCTTCCCGTTGCCTCCGGCCGAGGTGGTGCCGCCCGTGCCGTTCGCACCGCCCGTGGACGACGCGGAGGGCGACGTGCCCTTGGAGACGGGGTCGTTGGGCCCACAGGCCGACAGCAGCATGGCGGCGCCCGCGGTTATGCCCGCGGTGAGTGCGATGGCGGCGGCGGTGCCGCGCCGGCGGCGGGTGCGGCCCTCGGTACGAGCGGTCATGATGTGTTCCCCCATGAATGACGTGATGGTGCCGGTCACTGGCGCTTCGTCGGCGACTGCGCGCCTGATGGGGATCCTGACAGCGCAACTTCGCCGCTCTGTGCGGCCGTTGTCACCGTCGGGCAACAGGGGACCGGCGGAGTACGTCAGGGGGGCGTGGCCGGGACCGATGGGGCGGCGGGCCGGGGGGCGGTGGGCGGCGGTGACCGGTGGAGGGTGGACGGTGGTGACCGATGGCCAGTGACCGATGGCTGGTGGCCGGTGGGTGGTGGCCGGTGGGTGGTGGGCGGCGGCCGGTGCTCGGGACTTCGCGTCGGCGGCCTGCGAAGCCGTCCGCGGCCGGGCGGCCGTGGGCGAAAACGTGCGCGGGCGCGCTCGACCAACGGGTGAAGCCCGTGGTCCGGCCGTGCCCTCGCAGGGGCCTCGGACGTTGTATCGATCATGAACGCATTCCGCATCCTCACCACCGCCGCGGCGGGGTCCTTCCTCCTGGCCGCCGCCGCGCCCGTCGCCGCTCACGCCGCCGACCTGGGGTCGACGCTGACCAGTGCGGCACTGTCCGCCCAGGCCGCGGGGCAGCAGGCCGGCACGGCCACCTCCGGAGTGCTCGACGAGACCGGCGTGGGCAAGAAGGTCGGCGCGGTCAAGAAGGCCGTCCAGGCCGGCACCGACGCCGTGGACGCGGGCAACTCCCTGGTCAACGGCTGATCCCCGACCATCGGAAAAGGGGCGCCCAGCGAGGGCGCCCCTTTTTTGTCGGCGACGTCACGGGACGTGTGTACGGGACGTGTGTACGGGCCCGCCCATGCGCTCCCGTGCCCCGGCCGCGCGGGCGGCAGCGGTCCGGGCGCGTGCACCCGGGCGGCTGGGGCGGCCGTCGGCGTGTCGGCCCCGGTGGTTCCCGCGGGTCCGCCGCCCGTCAGGAGCGGATCGCGCCCACCGGGACCAGGAAGTGGGCGGCGCTGGTGAGGACGTCCTGGTCGCCGGCGAAGGCACGCAGCGCCTCCTCGCCGACCGCGGAACCGGGCGCGGCCTCGGGCCAGGGCCGGCTGGCGAAGATCACGTACACCGCGTCGCGCAGCCGGGCCGCGGTGGTCCACTCCTCCGGGACCGGGCACGTCACCTGGAGGTACGGCATGGTCAGGACCGCCTTGCCGCCCTCGACCAGCACCTTGATGTCGGTCCGCGAGGTCTGCGCCACGTCCAGGATCATGCCGCCCACGGGCAGCCCGCTCTCCTCGGCCGCTGCAAGCACCGCCGTCTCCGTGCCCGAAGGCCCCTCGATCCCGTCGCCGAGCGAATAGGCCATCAGAAAGGCGATGTCCGCGCCGTCCTCGGGGTGCTCACCGGCCCACGGGATCACCGCGAGGGTGCCCAACCGGCTCTGGATCGACGCCGCGGAGGCGGTATTGGTCTGGCTCATAACCCGGACCCTAGCCCGCACTGCGGCCGCGACGCGCCGGAAATCACCTCTGCGGGCCAGCGGAAGGCCGAGGATTCGCCCGTTCGAGCAGTTTTCCGCCGCTCCGGCCGACCCTAACGGCTCATTCGCGTATGCCGAATCCGCGGCCGCCGGAACGCCCGGAATTCCCCGGGTGCCGCCGTCGGCCCGCCAGGGGCCGGGCAATTCACCGGCCGGTCTTTCGGTTGCGGCGGTCCTGTTCGCTTTTCACGGTGGTCCCGGTAGTTGTCCCCCACGACGAAGGGAAAACCTCCCCATGCGTTACCCCCGGATCACCGGCGTTGCCGTCGCCTCCGCGCTCGTCGCCACCATCACGGGCGGCGCCCTGGCGGCCACCGCCGCTTCCGCCGACACGCCCCACCACTCCGTCTTCACCACCGCCAAGGCGCCGGCCGACGCCGTCACCCTGATCACGCGGGCCAAGGCGCTGGCGGGCACGGCCGACCTGGTCAAGCCGTCCAGCAAACTGATCCAGGACGCGCTCGCTCCGCACGCCTCGGCCGCCATCCTCGCCAGGGACGCGCAGGCCGCCAAGGCAGCCGTCAGCACGGCCAGGAGCCGCGTCCCGCAGTCGACGTCGCCGAACACTCCCGCGAACCCGAACGCCCCGCAGTCCCCGGCCCGCCCGAGCAGCCCGGCCAACCCCCAGGCGCCGGCCAAGCCGAGCAGCCCTGCCAACCCGCAGGCGCCGGCCAAGCCGAGCAGCCCTGCCAACCCGCAGGCGCCGGCCAAGCCGAGCAGCCCGGCGTCGCCCCAGTCCCCGGCGAGCCCGCAGTCCCCGGCTCGGCCGAGCGCCCCGAACGCCCCGCAGTCGCCCAGCATGCCGGCGAGCCCGCAGTCGCCCAGCATGCCGGCCGACCCCCAGGCCCCGGCCCGCCCGAGCAGCCCGAGCAGTCCGGCCCACCCCCAGTCCCCTGCTCACCCCCAGTCCCCCGTCGGCTCCCAGGCGCCCAGCGGCGCTTCCCAGGGGGCCGGCACGCCGATGTTCCCGGGTGGCCCCGGCGGTGTCGCCCTGCCGAAGCTCCCCGGCAAGCCGGCCGCGAACCGCTCCGCGCAGGAGTCCACGGATGACGCGCTGAACGAGCTGGACAACGCCATCGACGCGCTCGTGGCGTCCGTCGCCGGCGACGACTCCAGCACCGGCGTGCTCGGCGCCGCGACCACCCTGCTCACCGACCTGGCGAACTCGGTCGTCGCGATCGTGCTCGACACGGGCCTGCCGACCACGGCCCAGCCCGCCGCGCCAGCCACTCCCGCGGCGCCCGCCGCCCCGAGCGTCCCGGCGAGCCCCTCCGCCCCGGCCGCCGCGCCGGCGCTGTGATCCACCGCCCTGCCCCGTAGAACGCGGCACGGCGCACACCTGTGCCCGTCTGCGCGGCTTTTCACCCGTACGGGTTATTGGGCTCCCTCGTCACCGGTTCAGCTCAACTTGCGTGACTATTCGTGATCTCGGTCCGTTGCGCAGAGCGTCAAAAGCCGCACCCATTGCGGCTGGCTTTCGTCTCAGGGAGATCTTGATGTCGCGTATCGCAAAGGCTGCGGCTGTCACCGCTGCCGCGGGTGCGGTTCTGACCGCCGGTGCCGGGATTGCCGCGGCCGACGCGGGTGCCGAGGGAGCCGCAGTCGGTTCGCCGGGTGTGCTGTCGGGCAACGTGGTGCAGGTGCCGGTCCACGTACCGGTCAATCTGTGCGGCAACACGATCGACGTGGTCGGCATTCTCAACCCGGCCTTCGGCAACGCCTGCACCAACATTTCGGCCCACGAGGGCGGCTGGTAGTCCCGGTCCCCGACCGGGCTCGCCCCGACCCGGCCCGCCACGCCGTCCCGGCGCGGTGGGCCGGGTCGTCGTGCGTCGGTGCCGGCACCGGCGTTGCGCCGGATCGCCGTGCGTCATGTCGTCGCCCGCGGCCATGGGCGTACCGGTCAGCCTTCCTCGTACGTGTAGTAGGGCCGGTGGTCCAGCATCTCGGACGGCCGCACCCCCCACGGCGGCATGGGCTCGTCGAGGCTGATGACCCGGCCGTGCTGCGGGTCCCGTGCGCCCGGCGGCCGGGCGGGCAGGTAGCCCGACCTGGGATGGAGCCGCTGCCAGCGGACCCAGACCAGGTCGATGAAGGCGTGGTGCAGCCAGAACACCGGATCGTTGGGCGAGGCGCCGCCGACCATGTGGCCGCCCACCCACTGGTGGACCCGGTTGTGGAGGTAGCCGCCCTTGGTCTCGCTGACCGTCCAGCCCTCGATCTTGTTGCGGAAACCCTTCGTCTCCGGAGCCGAGTTCCATGGCGCCGTGTCGTACACGGGCATCGCCAGGGCGCCGTCCAGTTCGGCCTTCGTGGGCAGCGCGACGGGCCGGTCCGGGCGGCCGAGGTTCCGGGTGAGGTACGGCTCGGTGGTCACGCCGTTGGTGATCGTCCATTTGCCGTTGCGGTACGCGAACGGGCCGGTCATCACCTGCCCGTCGCTGTCGCGGCCGTCACCGCCCATGAAGTCGGGGCCCCACAGCGCCGCGTTCCGTTCGCGGTCGGTCGTCCAGTCCCAGTACGGAACGCTGAGCCCCGCGTCGAGCAGTTGCAGATCGCGCTCGAAGGCGAGCACGAAATAGCGGTGCCAGGGGAAGAACGTCGGCGCCATGTGGGCCACTCGCAGGCCGCTCTCGCCGTCGGCGGCGAAGTACTTGGCGTGCGTGGTCACGTACTTCTCGTAGGCGCCGAGACGCTTGAGCTCCAGGACGGCCTCCACGAACCGCTGGCGCTGACTGCTGGTCAGGTTCCGCTGATTCTTGCGCGTGTACACGGACGGGCCCCTCGGTCGTCGCGGCGGTGGGCGGTGGGCAGTGGGGGTCGGGCAGTGGGCGAGCGGCGGGTACGGCCGGCGGTGGGCGATCGGCGGGCGCCGGTCAGTGGCCCCCGTGGGCGTGGGCGGGTGCCCCGGCCAGTTGCGCCGGGCCGATCGTGTCGACCGCGCCCCGGGCGGTCGCGAGCGGGGACGGGTACGGCTGGTAGTGATTGGCCAGGCTGATCCAGGTGCCGTCCACCCTCCGCATCACCCGCAACGGCCGGCCGTCGACGAGGATCAGCGGCTCGGCGCCGTCACCTGCGGCGAACCCCTGGAGGCGGCGGCCGCGGTACACCTCGTCGAACAGCGGCGCCGGGCCGCCGGACACCTCCGCGCTCCCGGGCGAACCCGGGTCGGCCCGGACCGCGTCCCGCCGGCCGGCCGCCAGCATCGGCCCCAGCGCGGCCCCCGTGCCGGCCACCGCCGCGAAAGCCGTGGCCCCGCTTCCGAGCACTCTCCTGCGCGTCACCATGCCGGACTCCTTTCGGCCGCGTCCCACGCGCGGCGGCGCCCGCGACGGGCGGCCGGTTCCACCGGGGCGCGCTCATCATGCGCCCGGAGGGGTGAGCAGAAGCGGATAATCGGGCCGCGCTGCGCGCAAATTCCTCCAGCCGAGTGACACCGTCAGGTGTTTGTCGCGGGCCGGGGCACCAATTGCTGACGGCACGCCAGAAAGCGGCGCCCGACGGGAAGGGATGGGACGAAAACACGTACCGATTCGCGTCCGGACCGGTCGGGCACGGGACGGCAGGAGGCGTGCTTGACGACTGTCCGGTGCGTCCGTCCGGTGCGTCCGGTACATCGGACCTTCCGACAGATCCGATGCCGCGAACATCCGACAGAGGGAGAAACCATGGCCGACCGGCGCCTGTGGTGGGCACGTACGGGCGCCGCCATGGCGGCTGTCGCCCTCACCCTCTCCGGGCCCGGCCGTACCGCGCTCGGCAGCGGCACGCCCCCGGCGGACGCCCGCGCGCCCCTGATGGGCGCGTTCACCGACTCCGGCGCCGCCGGAGTCCGCGGCATTGCCGCCCTGGAGAAGTGGCTCGGCGGCGCGGAGATGCGCGTGGGCCGCACGTACCTGCCCGGTGACAGCTGGTCCGGCGTCGAGGGCGCCGGGGGACAGCTGGTGCCCTGGGCGGCGTGGAGGCGCGCAAGGACGGACCGGCTGCTCGTGCTCAACGTGCCGATGCAGGCGAACAACGAGGGCGGCCTCACCGACGCCCGGGTGCGGGACCTGCTCCGGGCCGGCGCGCGCGGCGCGAACGACGCGCACTTCACCCGTCTCGCCCGGCGGCTGGTCCGGCTCGGCGTGCCCGACGCGGTGATCGTGCTCGGCTGGGAGATGAACGGCACCACCTACACCAGCCGCTGCGCCCCCGACCCGGTCGGCTGGAGGACGTACTGGAGGCGAATCGTCGCCGCCATGCGGGCGGTGCCCGGCCAGCGGTTCCGGTTCGACTTCGCGCCCGACCGCGGCCGGGACGCGATCGCCTGGACCGCCTGCTACCCGGGCGACGCCACGGTCGACATCGTCGGCATGGACTCCTACGACCAGCCGCCCGGGGAGTCGTTCCACGACGAGGTGACCGAGCCGTACGGACTCCAGGCGCAGGTGGACTTCGCCGCCCGGCACCGCAAGGCGACCTCGTACCCCGAATGGGGGCTGTTCAGGAACGGTGACGATCCGCGGTACATGCGGCTGATGCTGGCGTGGATCGCCGCGCACAAGCCGCTGTACCAGAGCATCACGGACTACTGCCCGCACGGGGTGTGGCAGTGCCGGGCCAATCCCGAGTCGTCGGCGGTGTACCGGGCGGCGCTGTCCGGGAGGCGGGCGGGGACGCGGGCCGGTTCGCGGGCCGGTTCGCGGGCCGGTTCGCGGGCTGGGGTGGCGGCGCGGCATCGGCGGTGAGGGAGCCGCCGCGGGCCCCGCGCACGCGGTGGCGCAGCCTACGCAGCCGGGGGGAGCCCGCCGCCTTGGCGCGCAGGGAGGCCAAGGCGGCGTGGAGGAGCAGGGGGAGGGCCGCAGCCCGGGTGGCGAGGAGAAGGCGCTGATTGGTGCTCGCCGCGGGGCGCCAGTGCGCCTTGTACGGTTCGGTGCCGCGCAGGAGGCTGAGGGTGGCGCGGGCGGCCGCGGCTGTGTGGCGGACGCCGTGGCGCATCAGGAGGGTGCCGACGTGGACGCGGGTGGCGCGCAGGTCCGGGTGGGCGCCGTAGAGGTAGCCGCCGGTCAGGGTGGGTGACAGGACGGTGAGGTTGGCGGCGACCACCTCGCCGCCGACGCTGAACTCGGTGACGACGGCTTCCCCGCCGGCCGTCATCGCCGCCGCGGCGCGGGACAGATGGGTGGCGAACCGAGGCCGCAGGTGTTCGGGGTTCAGGCCGCGGCCCCGCCATTGCAGGGCGTGCAGCCGCAGCATGGTCGCCACCGCCTCGGGCACGTCCGCCGCGGGGACCTCGCGCTCCTCCACGCCCGCCGCGTCCAGCTTGCGCAGCAGCGACCTGACACGCTGGCCGCGCGAGCTGCCGAGGCGGGCGATCAGCGCGTCCATGGGCAGTCCCGGCAGTTCGAGGCACATCGAGTCGGCCAGCCGCCGCTTGGGCCCGCTCCAGTGCCTGTGGACGAGTTCCGCCGCGCCGCCCGCCCGTACCTCCCGCAGGTCGATCACGGTCCCGCGCGCCGCCCGCCGCAGCCCGGCGGCGAGGGCCCCGGCCACCTCCTCGGCACACGAAGCGTCGGCGAGGACGTCCATGAAGTCGGTGATCCGTCCGCCGAGCGGCACCAGGGCCGGCAGCGGGCGGTACGTGCGCATCATGGGCGCGGCTCCCACGAGGTCGCTCCCCCGGCGCACCAGAACCACCCGCAGCCGCCCCCGTACGCCGTACGAGAGCCACCACGAGTACAGCCAGGCGTGACTCTGGAAGGGCGTCGCCGACGGGCAGCGCGCGTGCAGCCGCCGCCATTGAGGCGCCAGCGCCCTGAACTCCGCCGGCTCGCGGCAAAGGGTGACGGTCAGTCCGGCGGGAGCGGGCGCCGGTGGCCGGCCGGGGGCGGCGGCCTTGGGCACGAGGGTCACACCGCCGCCCTCGCGGCTTCCTGCGCCTGGCCGGGCACCCCGGCCGCGGCCGCCCGCTCCTCGCGCTCCTTGGGGCGTACGAGGAGGACGAGCGCCCCCAGCAGGCCGCCCGCACTCGCGCCGACCGCGCCGGACAGGGCGGCCGAGGGCGAGGACGGGGCGGCGGGGGTCGCGGCCGGGGAGAACACGAGCAGTCGCACCCCCGTGGAGGCCGCGTCCTGGTTGCCGGTGGCCGCCAGGGACCGGGCGACGGCGTTGGCGATCCGGGCGGCGGCCTTGGCGCGCGCGTCGGTACCAGTGACCGCGATCATCGGCGCGTCCGGTGATGTCTGCGCGGCAACCTTTGGCTTCAGGTCGGACACGGCCATGCGCGAGGTCGCCTGCGCACCGGCCAGCACCGCCGACCCGGTGACGATCCGTCCGTACGCCTGGGCGAAGCCCAGCGCGGTGGCGGAGTCCGCGCTGTGCTGCGGTACGACGACGACGTAACTGGTGGCCGTGTACTGCGGGGTGGCCGCCAGGCCGTAGCCGAGACCCGCCGCCAGGCCGATGCAGATGCCCGCGGGGACCGGCAGCCGGCGCGGCAGCCGCCTGTGCGGGCCGCGCCCCGGGACGCGCCCGCCGCCGGACCCGGCGGCAGGAGTGATGGACTCGACCGAGGTGACGGTGTTCATGCCGCTGCTCATTTCTCGACCGGCCGGGCCGGGGACGCGGGGGTGGGGCCGGGAACGGACACGGCGCTCGCCGCGGCGGCCGGCCCGACCCGCTCGGAGGCAGGCGCGGGCACGATGGGCGGCGGGGGCACGATGGCGGGGCGGTGCCGGAACCGTCCGCCCGCCGCCAGCGCCTCGGTGTAGACGGCCATCACGCCGCGCGCGGTGCGTGCGATGTCGTAGCGGTGCAGAGCCGCCGGCACCGGCAGCCGGTTCGGACCGGCCGCCACCCGGGCGCGGATCGCGGCTTCGAGGTGCGGGGCGGCTCCGCTTGCCGGCCGGTCCGCCCGGCCTTCCCCCGCCCCCCGCCGTCGCGGCTGCTCGTCCCCGTCCCGCCGCCCCTCCTGGCCCTGGTCGTGGCCCTGTTCCAGGCCCCCGGGCTCGTCCGGCCGGGGGTCCGCCGGGACCCGCACGGCCCCGGGCACGGCCGCCGGGGACAGGTCCTCCACAGCCGGGCACGACACATAGAGCGCGGGCAGTCCGGCGGCCAGGGCTTCGACCACCGCCAGCCCGAACGACTCCTCCTGGGACGGGGAGACGAACAGGTCCATGGCGGCCAGGAGGTCGGGCACCTCGTGGCCGCCGGGGTCGGCGACCCTGGCCCGGCCGGCGATGCCGAGTTCGTGCATCTGCCGCAGCAGCATGACCTCCTCGGGCCCGTCGCCGGCCAGCAGCAGATGGGCCCCGGGAATCGCGGCGACCGCCCGGACGAGGACGTCGTACCGTTTGGCCTTGACGAACCGGCCGACTCCGCCGACGACGAAGGCGTGCGCGGGAAGGTCCAGCCGCAGCCTGGTGGCGGCGCGGGCGGTCTCGGAGAAGCGGAACCGGTCCAGTTCGATGCCATTGGGCGCGACGTGGATGCGCCCGCCGGGGATGCCCCAGGCGTCCAGCCGGTGAGCGACCGTGTCGGACACCGCGAGGGTCCCCTTGCCGAGCCTTTCCGTCGCCCGGTACAGGGCGCGGGTGCCGCGGCCGAGCGGGCGTCCCTCCATCTGGGTCGCGCCCAGGGAGTGCTCGGTGGCGACGACCGCCCTGACTCCGGCCAGGCGGGCGGCCAGGCGCCCGTACACGCAGGCGCGGTACAGGTGCGTGTGCACGACGTCGTAGCGGCCCGCCCTGATGTGCGCGGCCAGCCGGGGCAGCGCGGTCAGGTCGCGGTTGCCGGACATGCCCAGATGGGTGACGGGGACGCCGTCGGCCCGGATGGCGTCGGCCAGCGGCCCTGGATTGGTCAGCGTCACCACCTCGCAGTCCGCCGGCAGGTGCCGCAGCAGCAGCCGCAATTGCTGCTCGGCGCCGCCGATCCCCAACCCGGTGATGATGTGCAGGACTTTCATGTGTCGCCTCCTGGGAGAACGGGCAGGTCCGGTGCTTCCTCGGGGGGTCGCGGCATAGGCGCCGCCCACGGGTGGTCGGGCAGCAGGGAGCGGCGGGCGCGGTGGCGCAGCCGCTTGGCACGCAGCCGCAGCCCGGTGTCGGCCTGCCCCGCGTACGTGCGGGGCAGCGCGTAGCGGCACGCCAGCGGCCCGGGATCGACCGCGCAGGCGTACTCGTAGCCGGCGTCCCGTACGGCCAGCAGCGCCCTTGTGTCGACCGCGCCGTACGGGTAGCAGAAGCCCGCCGGGGCGGCGCCGGTGAGGTCTTCCAGGCGGCGGCGACTGCCGCGCACCTCCGCGAGAAGGGTGACCGCGTGAACGGCGGTCAGGTCGCGGTGGAGCAGCCCGTGCGAGCCGATCTCCATGCCCGCCGCGGTGATCTCCCGCAGTCCGGCGGCGTCCACGAGGCGCTTGCGCGGGCCGCGCGCGTCCCAGGCGTTCTCGCCGCCCAGGCGGCCGGGGAGGACGAACACGGTCGCGCTGTGGCCGTGCCGCAGCAGCAGGGGCAGGGCGGCGCGGCGGAAGTCGTCGTAACCGTCGTCGAAGGTGAGACCGACCAGCCGCCGTGCCGTGCCGTCGGCCATGGCGCGCAGCAACTCGCCCACTCCCACGCCCCTCAGCCCCCGGTCCGTCAGCCACGCCAGGTGGCGGGCCAACCGGCGCGGGGTGACCGTGAGCAGATAGGGGTCCTCCCGGCTGTCGTCGACGGAGTGGTACATCAGCGTCCAGGGCGCGCGGCGCACCTCTGTCATGGGCGGCCCTCCGGGCGGCTGCGGAAGCGGATGGGGCCGCCGGGCGGGGAGGCGGCCGGTTCGGTCTCGGTACGGATGCGGCGCGGCCGGAGGGGACGGAGGGGCCGGAGGGGGCCGCGTACGCCGTGACGGGCCGCCGCGGCGGTCGCGGCGAATGCGGCCGGCACCGCAAGGGCGCAGGCGCCCGTCGCGGCCAGAGGATCCCCGAGCGCGTCCGCGAGGGCCCATCCCGTGGCAGTGGCCGCCGCGGCGGCGAGCAGGACGCGGCACAGACGCGGAGCCATCACCCGCAGCCGTACGGCGACCGCGTGGGCGCCCAGGGCGCGCAGCAACAAGGCGGCGGTCATGGTGATTCCCGCCGCGTTGCCCGCCGCGATCCCGTAGACGCCCCACGGGCGAACCCCGATCGCGTCCACGGCAGCGGTGACGGCCAGACCCGCGGCCATGGCCGCGGCCGGATACCAGGTCGGCCTCCGGACGGAGAAGTACGGCCGGACCAGCGCGCCCACCAGGGTCTGGCCGAGCAGGCCGAGCGCGTACACCCGCATCACGGCCGCGGTCGCGGCGGTGTCGCCCGCGTCGAACCGGCCGCGCTGGAAGAGGAGCTGCACGATCCTCGGGGCGCAGGCGATGACGAAGGCGGCGCCGAGCAGGACGACGACACAGGCGAGCGTCAGGTCGCGTTCCACGCGCTGCCGCGCCTTCGCGCGGTCACCCGCGGCAAGGGCACGGGACACGGAGGGAAAGGTGACCGTGCACATCATGAGGGAGGCCGCCATGGGCAGTTGGGCGACCTTCTGGGCGTAGTTGAGGTGGGAGATGGCGCCGGGCGGCAGGGGGGCGGCGAAGAAGCGTTCCAGCAGGACCTGGGACTGGCGGGCGAGGGTGAAGAGGAGGACGGGCGCGGCAAGGAGCGCGAGGGCGCCGGCGGCACGCGGACCGTGCGCGTCCTTTGCGTTGCGGGGATCGTTCGGGTCGCGCGGACCGCCCGAGTCGTTCCGGTGACCCGGGTCGTTCCGGTGACCCGGGTCGTACGGGGTGCCGGGGGCCCACGCGGCCCGGTCGCCTGGGTCGCGGCCGGGCCGGGGCAGGCACATGGGCGACGAATCGCGCAGGACCGCTACCGCCGAGGGGAGTTGGACGGCGACCATCAGCAGGCCGCCCGCCGCCACTCCCGCGGCGGCCGCCCGCACCCCGAACCGGCCGTGGAAGGCCAGCATGGTGGCGACGATGCCCGCGTTGTAGGCGACGTAGACGGCGGCGGGCGGGACGAAGCGGCGATGGGCGCGCAGGGCGGCGCTGAGGTAGCCGGCCACGCCGAAGGTGAGGACGGCGGCGGCCGTGAGCCGGGTGCAGGCCACCGCTGCCGCCGGGTCGGCGATACCGGGCGCCAGGAGGCGTACGAAACAGGGCGCACCCGCGGCGAGCGCCCCCGTTGCGATCCCGAGCAGCACGAGCAGACGCGGCAAGGTGGCGCGCACCAGATCCCGCACCTCCCCGCCCCGGGACGCCACCACGCTGAAGGCGGGCACCATCACCAGCGCCATCGCGTCCTCGATCAGGACCGTCGCCGCCACCTCGGGCACAGTCCAGGCCACCAGGAAGGCGTCGCTCTCGGCCCCCGCGCCGAAGAGGTGGGCGACGCTCTGGTCGCGCGCGAGCCCCAGCAACGAGCCGGCCGCCGTGAGCGCGGCCGTGACGCCCGCGGCGCGGGCGGCTCCATGGGGCGCGGTGGCGCGGCGGACGGCCGACGCCAGTCCTCGCTGCCTGGTGGCGGTCGCGGTGGTCACGTCCGTCACGTCCGTCACCGCCCACGCCCGTCGGCGGGGCCCTGTTCCCGGCCCTCTTCCGGGTGAAGCGCCCACCAGGCGGCGAGCCCGAGGACCACGGCGGTCAGGACGGTGGCGGGACCGCCGATGTCCGCGTAGAGGAAGTCGACGCAGGTCCACACCAGCAGCCCGACGGCGGCCAGGCCGACGCCGGGGCGCGAGCTCATGGGGGAGCGGCGCCGGGTGGGCGCCAGGCGGGTGGCGGCAAGCGCCAGCAGCCCCGCCCACGACCCGGTGAGCAGGGCGCAGCCCACCAGGCCCTGTTCCGCCAGGGCGAGCAGGTACATGTTGTGCGGCGACAGCAGCGGCTCGCGGACGAAGGACTGGCCCGCGCCCTCCGTGTCGCTCGCGGAGGACAGCGCCAAAGGGGCGTGCGCGTCGCGCTCCGCGGGGAAGCGCTTGAGGCCGACGCCCAGGGCGGGGTGCTCGCGCCACATCGACAGGGCGGCGCTCCACAGGGCGTAGCGGTCGGTGACGGAATGGTCGGGCGCGTCGGTGACCGCGGCGATGCTCGCCACCCGGTCGCCGATGAGCCGGGAGCCGGCGCCGAAGCCGCCGACCAGCAGCACGGCGCACATGCCGAGGACGGCGAGGACGCGTCCCGCCCGGCGCCGCCCCGCCAGGGGGATCACGGCGGCGCAGGCGACGGCCGTGGCGATCCATGTGCCGCGGCTGAAGGAGACGGCCAGGGGTACGAGGAGCGCGCCGGCGCACACCGCTGCCGCCGGCCCGACCCAGCGCGCCCGCGCACGCCCCTCGGGCGCCAGCGCGTAACCGGCGGCGATCACCAGCCCGTAGGCCACCACGGTCGCCATGCCCATGATGTCCGAGGGCCCGAAGGTGCCGACCGCCCTGACGTCGCGGCCCATGTACGAGGCACCGGTGCCGGTGGCGTACTGCCAGGTGCCGACCGCGCCCTGGAGGAGGGCGAGGACGACCACCGTGCCCGCGAGCACCCCGGCGTCGCGCCGATCGCGCAGCGAGAGCACTACGGCCACCGGCACGAGCACGAACACCTGGGCGTACCGCACGAAACCCGCGGCCCCGAGGCCGGGGGCCGGCGACGTGACCGCGGAGGCGGCGAAACCGATGAGGGGCGCGCCGAGGAGCGCCGCCGCCCGGGCGGTGAGCACGGGCTGCCGACGCGCGCGGACCAGGCGTACCGCGCAGGTCAGGACGAGGACGGCGGAGGCGGCGTCGGCGGGGGCGACCTTGCCCGCCGCATTGACGTCGCCCGGCGCAATAGGCGCGGCCAGCAGGAGAACGGTGGCCAGCGCGGGCAGCAGCGGCGCCAGCCGCCTTGCGGCCGACCCGCGCCGCCACCCGGCGGCGGGCGGAGCGGTTCGCGCGGCGACCGTGAGGACCATCAGCTTCCGCCGAGCCGGAAGACCGACCGGGCCGTCCGCAGCAGGATGACGACGTCCTGCCAGAACGACCACGTGTCGATGTAGTGGTTGTCGAAGCGTGCGCGGTCCGCGATGGAGGTGTCGCCGCGCAGCCCGTGCACCTGGGCGAGGCCGGTGATGCCGACGGGCACCCGGTGGCGGTCCTGGTAGCCGGGGTGTGCCTGGCTGAACCGCCGCACGAAGTACGGGCGCTCGGGGCGCGGACCGACCAGGCTCATGTCGCCGCGCAGCACGTTCCACAGTTGCGGCAACTCGTCCAGCGAGGTCCGCCGCAGGAACCGGCCCACCGCGCTCATCCGGCGGTCGTCGGCGATGGACCAGCGGGTGGCGGCCTCGTGCTCGTCGCGCGGCCGCAGCGTACGGAACTTCAGCAGGGTGAAGGGCCGCCCTCCAGCGCCGACGCGCTCCTGCCGGAACAGCACCCCCCTGCCGTCGCCGATCCGCACCGCCAGGGCGCATCCCAGGAGGACGGGCGCGAGGACGAGCAGCGCCGCGGCCGCCGCCAAGGCGTCCAGTGTGCGCTTGGCGATCCGGGCGCCGCCGCGTGAACCGCCGGGAGCCGGTGCCGGGTCCAGCGGGTGGCAGGCGAAGCCCCAGAGGTGCGCGGCGCGCGGCCACCGAGGGTTCGCGGCCGGTGGCGCGGTGGTCAGGTGCCACAGGCGGCACTCATGTGCGGCGAGTAGCCGCAGGGCGGCGCCGGCGCGGTGGTCCAGCCCTTCCGGGCCGACGACGAGGACGTGGCGCACGGTGTGGCGGTGGACGGCCCGGGCGAGGCCGCCGGGCGTGGTGAGGACGGGCAGGCCGTACTGGTCCTGGCCCGTGTCCGTGGCCGCGCCCGCCAGGAGGCCTGTGGCGACGCCCGGAGCGGCGCCGGTCGGGACGCCCGTAGGAGCGCCCGTGGCGGGGCCCGCGGGGGCTCCGGCGCTTCCGGTGGGGATCAGGCCGACCGGCCGCATGCCGTACTCGGGCCGGGCGACGAGGGCGGCCGCGACCTGCCCCGCGGAGGAGGCGGGGCCGACGACCAGTGCCGCGGCCGGGTGGCGGCGGCCGTACGAGCGGCGGATGCCGTACACCAGGGCACGCAGCAGGCAGGCGGTCAGGGACGTCACGGCTACCGCGGCGAGCAGGGTGGGCCAGGCCAGGGCGAGTCCCGGTGCGACGGCGGCGAGGCCGGCAGCGGCCGGCGCCCACGCGAGCGCAACCCGTGTCACGACCGCGGGCACCTCCTCCAGCGCGCCCGGCGCGAACCTGGTGCCGTACAGGCCCGCCCGCCGGTGCGCGAGCAGCAGGACGGCCACCACCGGGCCCGCGAGGTACGGCCCCGCGTCGGGCCCGACGGCGTAAGCCCCGCACAGGGCCGCCGCGCCGTCCATGGCGACCAGTGGCAACCCGACGCGCGGGGCGAGCCGCGGCCCGCGGGCCGCCGGGCGCCTGCCGAGTCCGCGGGGCGTGGAGGCGGCGGGGGACAGGGCGAGGGGCCGGAGCTCCTGGGGCGGTTGGGGCGGCTGGAGCGGCCGGGGTGTGGCGGCAAGGGAGCGGCGGGAAGAAGGCGGCGAGGTCGCGTCCGAGGGGACGGCGGGCGCCGCCTGGGCGGCGAAGGCCGGCGTCGCGGCAGAGGGCTGGTCCGGGCTCGCCGCCGTCGTGGGCGGAAGGGGCGCGGCCGGAGGCGGGACGCGGGTGGTGTCCCTGGTCATCGGAGGGCGGCCCTCTCCGGGCGGCCGGGCGCGGGGAGGCCGAGCAGGCCCGCGTAGAGCGCGGTCACGGCGGCGGTCGATCGTCGCAGGTCGTGCCGTTCGCGTACGTGCGCCAGCGCGCGCGCCCCCGCGGCGGTGCGCAACGCCGGGTCCGTCAACAGCCGCAGCAGGGCAGCCGCGAGGGCGTGCGCGTCGCCGATGGGTACGACGCACGCGGGCGCGTCTGCCGGTGGGAGGCACTCGCGCGCGCCCCCCACGTCCGTCACCACCACCGGCCGCCCGCAGGACATCGCCTCCAGCGGTGCCAGCGCCATGCCCTCCCAGCGGGACGGCAGGACGACGACGTCGGCCGCCCGGTACCAGGGCGCGGTGTCGTGCGCGGCGCCTGCCGTGATCACGCTCCCGGGCGCCTCGCGCGTCAGCCGTCGGCGGTCGGGGCCGTCGCCGACGAGGGCCAGCCGGGCCCGCGGCAACCGCGCGGTGACCTCGGGCCAGGCGCGCAGCAGGACGTCCTGGCCCTTCTGGCGGCACAGCCGGCCGACGCACACCACCAGTGGGGTGTCGGGGCCGACATCGCGGAGGGCGGGCAGAGCGGCGCGCAGGGCCGCGCGCCCCTGCCTGGCCTCGCGTTCGTCCCGTTCGTCCCGTTCGTCCCGGTCGGGGTGGTCGTCCCGGTCGTCCCGGTCATCCTGGCCATCCCGGTCGTGCCAGCCGGGCCGGTCGTCCCGGTCGTCCCGGACTTCTCGCGCCCTGGCGCCTCCGCTGTCCTCGCCGCCTTGGCGGTGCCCGTACTCCTCGCCGCCTTGGTGGCTTTCGCGGTCTTCGCATCCCTGGTGGCCGAAGACCGGCCCGAAGCCTGGCCCGGGGGCCGACCCCGGAGCCAGGCCGGGGTCCCGGCCCGGGGCGCCGACCGGCTCCGCGGGCGTCCCCGCCGGGGCGAATCGCGCGGTGTCGACGCCATTGGGGACGACGGTCCAGGCGCCGTGGATGCCGCTGGACTCCCCTGCCGCGCGCTCGGCGCGGCTGACGCACAGGAGGCAGTCGGACCAGTGGGCCGCGCGCCGCTCCCAGCGGAGCGCGGCGCGGGCGGTGAGGCCGCCGACGGCCTCGTACGACCAGGCGTGCGGCTGGAAGACGGTGGTCAGCGATCCCCTGGCCGCCAGGCGTCCGGCAAGGCCGGCCTTGGCGCTGTGCAGGTGGAGCAGGTCGGGGCGGACGGCCCTGATCAGGCGGCGGGCGGTGCGCACCTCGCGGACCAGGCCGGGGCCCGGCGAGCGGCGGGCGTCCCACCGTACGACTTCGGCGCCGGCGCGGGCGGCGGCCCGGGGGAGGGTCTCCGGACGGTGGAGCGGCTGGATCCCCGGACGGTCCCGGAGCGCGTCCGTGGGCGCGTCCCAGGGCGCTTCCCGGGGCGCGTCCCGGGATCGGTCGGGCTCGGCGTGCGCGGGCTCGCGGATCGGACAGGCGACCACGACGCGCGCGCCGGCGCGTACCTGGGCGCGTACGAGATCGGTGACGACACGGGCCACGCCGCCCTCGACGGGCTGCGTCATGTGGAGCACCGTCAGCCCGGCGAGGGCGGAGTGGTTGTGCGGCATCGCGCCGTTCTCGCTTTCCTGGATCACCGCGAAACAGGAATGCACGCTGGCACGCTCCGGGCTGTAAATCACGTAAGACGCGCGCAGGCTACGCCTATCGGGATCTTGTATGACTATCCGAATAGCGAAGCTGACGAAGCGTCAATCGGTCTCCATTCGAGTGAAGTTCCATTACCGATGGCCTGTCGCGCGGTTGGTCAGTTCAACCCTGGTACCGGGGCAATGTCTCTTCAGAAGGACCCCACCGTGATCAAGAAGATCTTCGCCACGGCGGCAGTCGCCGCCTCCATCGCAGGCGTGTCGGCCTCGGTCGCCCCGTCAGCCATGGCCATCGGCAACGACGGCGGGACCACCACCGCGAATGGCAACGGTTCCGCGCAGTACTACGGCAACACGTACACCAGCGGCTACATGAGCCCGCAGTTCGCGCTCATCGCCGGCTCGCTCAACAAGCCGTGCATCGCCCTGCCGGCCAAGGCCAACATCGGGTCGCTCCTCGGGGTCGTCCCGATCAGCATCCAGGACCTCAACATCCTGTCCTCGCCGCAGAACCAGCAGTGCACGGAGAACTCCACCCAGTCCAAGGGCGACGAGCCGCTCTCGCACCTGCTGGACAACATCCCGATCCTGTCCGGCAACGGCGCGCACAACCACTGAGCCACGGTTCCGCTCCCTGGGCGCGGCCCCGGTCCTCCGAAGCTTTTCGGGCGGCCGGGGCCGCGGCCGTTTTCCCCCGTCACCCTTCCGTTTCTCTCGTGCCCCGGGCGGCTGCCCGCCCGGCGGTTGTCCACCGTCCATTCGGGTGGATAGTGACCGGCTTCCCTCGCTGGGGAGTTGCCTCTGATCGCGGCCGTCGTTAGCCCGGCGGTAGCGGTGTTCACGGACACGGAGGTACGTGGCCGGCCGGCGCGAGAGTCGTGGCGGTGTCAGGCGCCGCTAGGAAAAGGGAGTTCTAACGTGAAGTACTCGAAGGTCGCCGCCGTCGCCGCCGGAACCATGATCGCGATGGGGGCCGCCGCCCCGGCGTTCGCCGACGCGGGTGCGGCGGGTGCCGCCGTGCACTCCCCGGGTGTGCTGTCCGGCAACCTCGTCCAGATTCCGATCCACCTCCCGGTCAACCTGTGCGGAAACACCGTCGACGTCATCGCACTGCTCAACCCGGCGTTCGGTCAGACCTGCGTCAACGCGAGCACCAGCCACTGACGTCGGCCCCGAGCGGTCCGGGTCCGACCGGGACCGACCGCCCCGGGGCGCCGGGACGCGCGCCGGGGCGGTGCGTCGTCGAGTCCAGCCGGGCAGCAACCTGTGCGGCAATCCCCATCGGAGAAAGAGTCGATGCGACAGATCCTGAGCCGGAGCATGCTCACCGTCGCTGCCGCGAGCAGCATCCTCGCCGTGACGGGCGGGTACGCGACCGCCGATTCCGACGCCCAGGGCGGTGCCGCCGACTCCCCTGGCGTACTGTCCGGCAACAGCATCTCGGCCCCCATCGAGGTGCCCGTGAACGCCTGCGGCAACACGGTCGACGTCATCGCCGCGGCCAACCCTGCGTTCGGCAACAACTGCGCCAACGTCTCGCACTCCCGGCACTCCGGTGCGCAGGCGGGCTACGGAACGGCCGCCCCCCAGGCGTCCGGTTCCGAGGGCTCACCGCTGCACACGTCGTCCGGGCACCGGCCGGACACGCACACGTCGGGGGCACAAGGCTCAGGGACGCGCATCCCGGCGGGGTACGGGGCGGACACGCACGCGCAGTCCACGCACGCCCACGCCACGCACGCCCACAGCACCCACGCCCACAGCACCCACGCCCATGCCGCGGCCGGCACGAGTGCGAGCGGCCCTGCCGGGCGCGGCGCTCCTGCCGCGCGGGGCACGGGGGTGAGCGGCGCCCGTGGTGAAGGCGGCGCCGAAGGCTCGCCGGGAGTCGGTTCGGGCAATTCCCTGGACGTGCCCGTGCACGCTCCCGTCAATGCCTGCGGAAACACCGTGGACGTCATCGCCCTGCTCAATCCGGCGATGGGCAATTCCTGCGCCAACGGCTCGGCGGATTCCTCGGTGAGCGCTCCCCGGCCGACGCCCGGCCGTCCGCCGCAGGGCCCGGCCGCCCCGCCCGCACAACCGCCGGCCCAGCCGCCCGCCGCCAACCCGGGTGGGCCGAACATGCCGGTCAGCGTGCCGGTGGCGGACCAGGAGGCACCCCCGCGGGTGGTCCCGGACAGCACGCCTGTGGCCCACGAGCCGTACGGCGGCGAGTCCCAGCTCGCCTACACCGGTATGGACGGACGTGAGGTGGGCGCGGCCGGGGCCGCCGGTGTGGGGCTGCTGATCGGCGGCGCCCTCCTTTACCGGCGGGCCGGTCGGGCCATGAGGCGCATTCGCTGAATGGAGTCGTTCGGGTGATTGTCCGGACGGCTGTTAACTCGTCGTTTCCCTTGCCACTCGCGGTCGTTGTCCTTGTCGGAAGGCTCGGAAGATCTGGGCGTCAGCTACGAAAGGGTGGCAAGTGAAGTACTCGAAGGTCGCAGTGGTCGTGGCCGGCTCCGTCATGGCGGTCGGCGTGGGCGCGCCCGCCTTCGCCGACAGCGGCAGGAGCCCGGTGGCGACCAGCATCAACGGCGGCGTCGACGAACTGCTCGCTCAGCAGCCGCTGGAGAAGGCCGTCGACGGGACCCATGTCGACGGCGCGCTCGGAACCGTCAGCAAGGCCGCCCAGAACCTCCAAGGCAATTCCGGCGCCGGCGCCCTGCTGGGCCAGGCCGCGGGCGCCGCCAAGGGCGTACTGCCCTCCCTGCTCGGCGGTCTCCCGGTGACGTCGCTGCTCGGCGGCGGTCTCCCGCTCGCCGGCTGACCACCTCCGCGCACCGCTCCGCCGGATCCGTCCGGTCACCCGTCGGAGTGAAACGCCGGAACTAAACCCCTTGTGAGCGGTTGATCAGATCGCTCCTGACCTTCCAGAACCGTGCATTCAGGCACCAAAAAAGGGACAACAATGATCAAGAAGATGCTCGCCGGCGCCGCACTCGCCGCCTCGGTCGTCGCCGTCGGCGCCACCGCCTCCCCGGCCATGGCGATCGGCAACGACGACGGCAACACCACGGTGAACGGCAACGGTGCGGTGGCCGCCTACGGCAACACCGCGACCGGCGGCACCCAGAGCCCGCAGATCGGTCTGGTCCAGGGCACGCTGAACAAGCCGTGCATCGGCCTGCCGGTCAAGGCCAACGTGGGCTCGCTGATCGGCCTCATCCCGGTCACCGTCCAGGACATCAACGTCCTGTCCTCGCCGCAGAACCAGCAGTGCACCGAGAACAGCAGCCAGATCAAGCGCGACGAGCCGCTGTCGCACATCCTGGACAGCATCCCGGTCCTGTCCGGCAACGGCGTCGCCAACAGGTGATACCCCGCCCTCTCGCGGGCCGTCGGCCTCCCCCCTGCCGGCGGCCCGCTTTCGCGTGCCCGGGGCCCGTCCGGCGCTCACGGGCCCGGTGCGGCCGTGGCCTGTCCGGGCCGCGCCGCCGACCTGCCCCGTACGGCGTCGAAAGCGGCGGGCAGGGCCGGGCCGGCCGCCAGCCGGGTCAGAAGCCGGTGAAGCATCCGCCGGTCGGCGGCACTCAGGTCGGCGAGCGCGTGATCACCGAGCCGCTGGAGCCGGCCGTTGACGGCGGTGAGTGCCCTGAGCCCCGAGTCCGTGGCGGCCACGACGCACCGGCGCCTGTCCAGCGGATCGCGCGCCCTGGCCGCGTAGCCCCGCTGCTCCAGGTCGTCCAGGCTGCTGACCATCGTGGCCGGGTCGATCCGCAGATATGTGCCGAGCGCCAGTTGCGCGGTCGGGCCGTTGTCCGCGAGGGCCTGCAGCACGCTGTAGTGGCGCACCCGCAGGCCCAGTACGCCCAGCCCGTCCTCGCACAGCCGGAACGCCGCCTGCCCCAGCCGCAGCAGCAGGCAAACCGTATGATCCGCCGCCGACCCCGCCACCAGCGGTTGCCCCTCTGGCATCGCTCACCCCGCCCTTCATGCCGCCCCTGCTCTCCGGATACCCATTGATGACTGTGGGTAATCATTCGATGCGTTGGGTAGCCGGGTGCCGGCGTGCGGGTGGGTGGGGCGCCCTGGTTCAGATCGCCTCGAGGGAGACCTCGGTCGACTTGACCAGGGCCACCACCGGCGAGCCCTCGGTCAGCATCAGGTCCTCGACCGCCTCCTTGGTGACGACCGAGGTCAACTCGGCTCCCGCGACACTCACCTTCACGGAGGCCATCACCGCGCCGAGTGCGATGGCCTCGACGGTGCCGGCGAGCTGGTTGCGGATGGTGACACCGCTGACGGGCGCGGTGGCCAGGGCGACCTCCGTCGACTTCACCAAAGCGGTCACCGGGGTGCCGGCGGTGAGACCGAGCTCCTGGGCGGCCTCCAGGGTGATCGCCGCGACCAGTTCCTGACCGCCGCCCAGGCGGGTCTTCACCGCGGCCATGACCGCGCCCCTGGTGACGCTCTCGACGGTGCCGGACAGCCGGTTGCGGATGCTCAGGTTGTTCATGGCGGGCCACCCAAAGGTCGGCGTACGGCGGACCTCGCGTGGTCGATGCGACCGCTTTGTCCGCGTATGGCGGCGTCTGTCAGCGGCAGCCTAGCCAACCGGCCGGGCCGGGGCGCGAACCCGCGACGGCGCGCCCCTCGCGCAGGGCACGGGCGGGGCTGCGGCTGCGCCGCTCGGCCTATCGCGGCCGCAGGCCGTTCATCGCCGGCCCCGCGCGCTGGATCGACGGCCAGGTGATCTACGCCAACGGCGGCGTGTTCTGACGTCGGCGCCGAGTTTCCCCGGGGCCGGGCACGGTCCGCCTCCCCGTACCACCGCCCGGACAGCAGTCTCCCACCGGGAGCCACCCGGCGCCGGAATGCCCTGTGGACAACCGCGGCGACCTGTGGACAACTCGGCGCGCGTCGCCGTTGTGGGGGATCCTCGACGTCAGGAGACGGTTCGTCTCTGCGGGACACGCGAGCAGACCGAGAGGAAGCCGTCGTTCATGGTTGCTGAACCGGTGGTACCGGGCGGGGTGCCCGAGGGGATCGGGTTCGGGCTGGCAGCGGTGGGCCGCCCGGGGTACATCAACCTGGGCCGGGACCAGGACCTGCCGGCCGCGCGCGGGGTGGACGCGATGCGGGATCGGGCGCACGAGCTGCTGGATCACGCGTACGCGCACGGGGTGCGGTACTTCGACGCCGCCCGCTCGTACGGCAGGGCCGAGGAGTTCCTCGCGCAATGGCTCGCGACCGGTGGTGGCCGGGCGGACGCGGTCGTCGGCAGCAAGTGGGGCTACACGTACACCGCGAACTGGCGGGTCGACGCCGAGACGCACGAGGTCAAGGAGCACAGCGCGGCCACGTACGACCGCCAGCTCGCCGAGACCCGCGCGCTGCTCGACGGCCGGCTGAACCTGTACCAGGTGCACTCCGTCACCCCGGGCAGCCCCGTGCTCACCGACACCGCGCTGCAGCGCCGCCTTGCCGGGGCCGCCGCCGAAGGCGTTGTCGTGGGGCTGTCCACGAGCGGGCCGCGGCAGCACGAGGCGATCCGTGCGGCCCTGGACGTCGAGGTCGACGGCGAACCGCTCTTCCGCAGCGTCCAGGCCACCTGGAACCTCCTCGAACCCTCCGCGGGCCCCGCTCTGGCCGAGGCACACGCGGCCGGGCGGGTCGTCATCGTCAAGGAAGCCCTCGCCAACGGCCGCCTGGCCCGTCCCGACGCCGCCACGGCGGCCTACCTCGCTCCCGTCGCCGAACGCACCGGCGCTTCCTATGACGCGCTCGCCCTTGCCGCCGCCCTCCAGCAGCCTTGGTCGCGCGTCGTCCTTTCCGGCGCCGCGACCACCGCCCAACTGGCCTCCAATCTCCGCGCCGGCGAGGTCTCCCTCACCGCCGACGATGTCACCGGCCTCCTGGGCGCCCTTGCCGAGCCGCCGCAGACGTACTGGTCCCACCGCGCCGCCCTGCCCTGGGCCTGACGCGCCCGCGTCCGCGTCTGCGGCAGCCGCCGCATGTGTGCCCGGTCGGCGGCCACGCGTCGCGGCGTACACGCGGCGGGTGAAAAACCATGGGTCCGGACACGTCAAGGAAGCGCCGAGCATGGGTAGGCTCCGCCGCATGGAGCACGACTCATTCGTCCCGGTCCCCACCCCGCGCGTGCTGGCCGCCCTGCGGACCCCGGGCGCGGTCACCGCGAGTCTGCCCGGCTGGCAGCCCGACGCGGACGCGGGCGACGAGCCCCGGGGCCGGCTGCGGCTGCGGGTCGGCGGTTCGACGATCACGTACCGTGCCACAGTGGTCGTCTCCGGTGAGGGCCCGGTCTTCACCGTCCAGGCCGAGGGCACGGAGGTGCGCGGAAGCGGGGCGGTCACGGCGAGCGGCGAGGTCGAGGTGGTCGCCACCCGGACTCCCGAGCCCGGCACGACGGTTAGGTGGCGTGGGCGCGCCGAAGCCGTAGGACGTCTGACGTCCTACGAGGACGCCGTCGTCGCCGCGGCGGTCCGCCGCCTCCTGGACCGGTTCGCCGCCCAGCTCGGCGAGAACGCTCCCGAGGAACCGCCCGCCGAGGACCGGCCGCCGGCCGCCGCGCCGGGCCCCGTACCCGTACCCGACGCCGAGAATGCCGCGTCGGCAGGGGAGCCGCGACCGGAGGAGAACGAGGGCAAGGAAGAGAACGAGGGGCCGGAGCGGGAGGCCGCCGAGGCCGGCGAGGCCCCCGGGAATCCCGAGGCCCGCGAGGACGAGCCCGCTACGGGAGAGGCGCCGGAGAAGGAGCCCCCCTCAAAGGAGGCCGCTTCCTCCGAGGAGTCCGACGTCGTGGACGACCTCGGCGAGCCCTCGGAGGACTTGGAGGAGTTCGAGCTCGTGGAGGTCGAGGTGGAGGTCCCCGAGAGCGCGGCGGCGCTGGACGACCTCGTACCCCCGGCCGAGGCCGCGCACGCCAGGCGCACGATGATCGGGCGCAGCGCGGAGGAGGTGGACCACGCCCCGCCGCGCGGGCGGTACGCGCCGGTGCCGGCGCCACAGGCCGGGACGGGCGCCGCCCTGCGCTGGGCCGGTCCGGCTGCCGCCGCCTTGCTGGCATCCGCGGTGGTCGTCGGGCGCGTGCTGCGGCGTCGCAGGTGACGGCCGGTACGCTCGTGCCGTGGCGAACGAGAAGAAGCTGACGGCGGGCGACGCCGAACTGACCTTGCGGCCGGACCAGGGCTGCAGGATCGCCTCGCTGAAAGTCGGCGGGACCGAACTCCTGCGCCAGGGCGACAAATTCGGGGCCTTCATCATGGTGCCGTGGTGCGGCCGCACCGAGAACGGTGTGTTCCGCAACGGTGGCGTCACGCATCAACTGCCCGTCGACGCACCGCCGCACGCCATCCACGGCACCGGTCGGCACGCGGTCTGGCAGGAGGCGGCTCCCGCCACCGAGACCACAGCGGCCTACTACTACGACCTCGCGGACCCGTGGCCGTACCCGGGCCGTGTCACTCATACGGTGGAACTTGCGCCCCACTCGCTGAAACTGACGCTCAGCGTGGAGGCGACCGGCGACTCCTTCCCCGCGCAGGCGGGCTGGCACCCGTGGTGGCTGCGCAACCTCGGCCATGGCGGCCAGGACGTCGAGCTCACCTTCCGGGCGGGCTGGCAGGAGGAGCGCGGTAGCGACCACCTGCCGACCGGCAACCGCATCGATCCCGAACCCGGTCCGTGGGACGACTGCTTCGGCATGCCCGACGGCGTGGACGTCACGCTCACCTGGCCGGGTGAGATGCGGGTACGAGTGGAGAGCCCGTCCGAGTGGATGGTGGTCTACACCGAGCCCGCCGAGGCGGTGTGCGTGGAACCTCAGTCCGGGCCGCCCAACGGCCTCAACACCCTGCCGCGTCTGGTCACCCCCATCGACCCGCTGGAGATGACCACCACCTGGTCCTGGCAGCGCATCGGCTGAACCGTGGAGTGGCTGCGCGGCTGAACGGCTGCGTGGCTGCGCGGCTGCGTGGCTGCGCGGCTGAAGGGCTGCGCGGCCGGGCGGCACGGAGCCAAGAACCCAGGGCCGGGAGCCGGAGGTGCTGGTCAGGGAGCCGGGAAGCGGCAAGCGGCCCCTGACCAGCACGTCCGGCCAGGCCTGGCCCTCGGATAGTCTCGTGCGTATGAGCGACGACGTACGCGCTGCCCTGCTGCGGCACATCCAGGACAAGGCCGTCGTGCACGGCAAGGTGACCCTCTCGTCCGGGCTGGAGGCCGACTTCTACATCGACCTGCGCCGGATCACCCTGGACGGGGAGGCCGCGCCGCTCGCCGGACAGGCGATGCTCGACCTCACCGCCGACCTGGACTTCGACGCGGTGGGCGGGCTGACGCTCGGCGCCGATCCGGTGGCCACTTCGATGCTGCACGCGGCCGCCGCGCGCGGTCGGCGACTGGACGCCTTCGTGGTCCGCAAGGCCACCAAGACACATGGGCTGCAGCGCCGTATCGAGGGCACCGACGTCAAGGGGCGCCGGGTGCTCGTGGTCGAGGACACCTCGACCACCGGCGGTTCGCCGCTGACCGCGGTGGAGGCGGTACGCGAGGCGGGCGGCGAGGTCGTCGCGGTCGCGGTGATCGTGGACCGCGGCGCGGGCCCGAGGATCGCCGAGGAGGGCCTGCCGTACCTGTCCGTCTACTCCCTCGCGGACCTCGGCCTGGCTTGATCCGGCTCCGACCGATGCGGCCTGACCTGCGGTGACGCGGCCCTCGGGATGTTTCACGTGAAACACTCCGGGGGCCGCGGTATGTCCGACGTACGCCGAGGTGGTGTATCCGTTCGAGGATGGGAAGATGAGGGCGACGATGACGTCGCCCACGCCAGCACCACCACCCGCACACTCATGAGGAGCGGACACGATGCCCATCGCAACCCCCGAGGTCTACGGCGAGATGCTCGACCGGGCGAAGGCAGGCAAGTTTGCCTACCCGGCCATCAATGTCACCTCGTCGCAGACACTGCATGCCGCGCTGCGCGGCCTCGCCGAGGCGGAGAGCGACGGCATCATCCAGATCTCCACGGGCGGCGCGGAGTTCCTGGGCGGTCAGTACAACAAGGACATGGTGACGGGCGCGGTCGCCCTCGCCGAGTTCGCGCACATCGTCGCCGAGAAGTACCCGGTCACCGTCGCGCTGCACACCGACCACTGCCCGAAGGACAAGCTGGACGGCTACGTCCGGCCGCTGCTGAAGATCTCCCAGGAGCGCGTCGAGGCCGGTCGCAACCCGCTGTTCCAGTCGCACATGTGGGACGGCTCGGCGGAGAACCTGGACGACAACCTCGCTATCGCCAAGGAACTGCTGGCCGAGGCCGCCAAGGCCAAGATCATCCTGGAGATGGAGATCACCCCGACCGGAGGTGAGGAGGACGGCATCTCGCACGAGATCAACGACTCCCTCTACACCACCGTCGACGACGCCTTCCGTACCGTCGAGGCGGTGGGCCTGGGCGAGCAGGGCCGCTACCTGCTGGCCGCCTCCTTCGGCAACGTGCACGGTGTCTACAAGCCGGGCAACGTGGTGCTGCGGCCGGGCATCCTGAAGGAGCTGCAGGACGCCGTCGCCCAGAAGTACGGCAAGGCCAGCCCGTTCGACTTCGTCTTCCACGGCGGCTCCGGCTCGACCCTGGACGAGATCAACGAGGCGCTGGAGAACGGCGTCGTCAAGATGAACATCGACACCGACCTCCAGTACGCCTTCACCCGGCCGGTCGCGGACCACATGTTCCGCAACTACGACGGCGTGCTGAAGGTCGACGGCGAGGTCGGCAACAAGAAGACCTACGACCCGCGGGTGTGGGGCAAGGCCGCCGAGGCGGGCATGGCCGCGCGCGTGGTGGTCGCCGCGGAGAACCTGCGGTCGGCGGGCAACAAGCGCAAGTGAACGCACGCGGGTGACCGCGCGCGGCTGAACGCAGGCGGGTGAACGCAGGCGGGTGATCGCGCGCGGGCGGTGGCACGCACACCACCTCCCGGCCGCCCGGAAGGCGGGTTCGCGTCACGTTCCGGCACGTAACGAGGCCCCCGGCAACCTCTTGGGTTCGAGAGGTCCTCGCAACTCCCACAGATCGCGGGTGCTGCGAGGACCGCTGGAACCCAAGCTGCCGGGGGCCTCGCGCGTGCGCCTCGGGCAGACTGGAACCCATGGCCAATCACGAGAACCTGCTCGGGGGACCCGCCCCGACCCACCTGCCCGACGACCCGGAACCGCGTGAGCTGCTCGCCTCCGGCGCGGCTCCCGCCGAGGTCGCCGCGAAGTACCCGGCCTCCTCGCTGGCCTGGGCCCAGCTCTCCGACGACGCGTTCGAGGCGGGCCGGACCGTGGAGTCCTACGCGTACGCCCGCACCGGCTACCACCGCGGGCTGGACGCGCTGCGCCGGGCCGGCTGGCGCGGTCAGGGCCCCATCCCCTTCGAGCACGAGCCCAACCGCGGTTTCCTGCGCGCCCTGTACGCCCTGGGCCGCGCGGCCCAGGCCATCGGCGAGCAGGACGAGTACGAGCGCTGCACCGTCTTCCTGCGGGACAGCTCGCCGACCGCGGCCGACACCTTCGGCTGACGACGGGGGCGGGGGCTGGAGCTCCGACCGTCCGCCGCATCGCCGCACCGCCGTACCGGCGCCCGACCGTCCACCGCGACGGCCGGGCGCCGGTGCCTCGTCTCGTCCGCCGTCCGCGGTCCGCCGGGTCGCCGTCCTTCACATCGGCATGCCTGGGCCGCCTCCCGCAAAGCCGCGATCCGGCGATCCGGCACTTCCGCGTTCCGACACGTCCACTTGCCCCGACGCATCCCTGGACCTGGCCCTGCGCCCGGCCCTGGACCTGGACCTGGCCCTGGACTCGGCCCTGGACCTGGCACATCGTGCGTTCCCGGCGCGGTCGGCGGGCATTTGGCCTTACCACGCACTTGTGTGCGAGGGTGACTCCTGGTGCTCCTGCGCGGGAAGCCGCGTCGGAGCGCCGGTACCGCTCGCACATCCGCGCGCAGCACGGGAACGCCACGGGGACACGGGGGCGGCGGTTCCGGCTGCCATTGCCCAGGGGGAGCCTTGGCAGCACAGAACCGCTCGACGGGGGGCCGCCGCGCCGCGGCCGTACCGCTCGCACTCGTCGCGATGGTGGTGCTGGCCGGCGGCGCCGGATACGCCTGGCACGCCACCAAGCACACCGACGGGCCCGGGGGCAGCGACCACCGCGGCGCGTCGGGCGTCCCGGCGGACGGCAAGGGGTCCTCGGGCGACATCGGCTCTTCCACTGCTTCTCCGCCCGGCGGGGTCCCGGCCTCCGGCACCGGCCGCTTCACCACCGCGCCCGCGGCCGGGCGGGCGGTCGGACACGGCAGGGTCCGCCGCTACAAGGTCCAGGTGGAAGGCGGTATAGACCTGTCAGCTGGGTCCGCCGCGCGCGAGATCGCCGCGATCCTCGCCGACCCGCGCGGCTGGACCGCCGACGGGCACGACGCCTTCCAGCCGGTGTCCTCGGGGCCCGCCGACTTCGTGATCAAGATCGCCACGCCGGACACGGTGGACGCGATCTGCGGCGCCGCGGGGCTGGACACGGGCGGCGAGGTCAACTGCGACGTGGGCGCCACCGTGGTGGTCAACCTCAAGCGCTGGATGCTCGGCTCGCCGGAGTTCCGCGGCCCCATCCAGGACTACCGCGCCCTGATCATCAACCACGAGGTTGGCCACCGCATCGGGCACGGCCACGAGGGCTGCCCCGGTCGGGGCAAGCTCGCCCCGGTGATGATGCAGCAGATCAAGGGGCTGCACGGTTGCGTCGCCAACGCCTGGCCGTATGACCGCCGTGGCCGCTACATCCAGGGCCCGCCCGTCTCCTGAGCCCTCTCCGGGGCCACCCGCCGCGCGCACGGACTCGGCCGCTCCCCGTGACCGCCCGCGCCCGGCGTCGCCTCCTGCTGCCCTTGCCGGATCCCCCCGCCCCGGCAGATGATCGCGGCACAGCCCGGTGACCCCGGGCGCGCACCAGGAGGTAATGCATGTCCCACCACCCGACCGGCGAGGCGGCGACCCCGAACCTCGCGTTCGAGGGCACGACCCCTTACGAGGACTACGTGCAGGCGTCCGTCCTCACCCACTTGCAGCACCCGCTGTCCGACGATCCCGGCGAGATGGCCTTCCTGGTCACCACCCAGGTCATGGAGCTGTGGTTCACGCTGATCGTCCACGAGTGGACCACCGCCGCACGGGCGCTGCGGCAGGACGACCTGCCCACGGCCATGGCCGCGCTGCGCCGCAGCCTGCCTGAACTGGAGTCGCTCAACGCCTCCTGGAAACCGATCGCGCACCTCACCCCCGCTCAGTTCAACGCCTACCGCTCGGCCCTCGGCGAGGGCTCGGGCTTCCAGTCCGCCATGTACCGGCGGCTGGAGTTCCTGCTCGGCGAGAAGTCCGCCTCCATGCTCGTGCCGCACAGGGGCACCCCCGGCGCCCACGCCGAACTGGAGAAGGCGCTCACCGAACCCAGCCTGTACGACGAGGTGCTGCGGCTGCTGGCCCGCCGGGGCCTCGCGATCCCCGCCGAGGTGCTCGACCGCGACCCCGCCCTGAAGTACGAGCCGCACCCCGGTGTCGAGGCCGTCTGGCAGCAGGTCTACGCCGACCCGGACCAGGACTCGGACCTGATCCGCCTCGGTGAGATGCTCACCGACGTCGCCGAACTCGTCTGGCGCTGGCGCAACGACCACCTGGTGGCGACCCGGCGCGCGATGGGCGCCAAGCCCGGCACCGGCGGCTCCGCGGGGGTGGCCTGGCTGGAGAAACGCGCCTCCAAGAGCGTCTTCCCCGAGCTGTGGACGGCCCGCAGCCATGTCTGAGCCGATATCCCGCGCCACCCCTGCCCGCGCCACCCCTGCCCAGGCCACCCCCGTCGGCGCCACTCCCGCCCCGGCCGGGGAACGACTGGCCCGCCGGGCCGCCACGCTGGACGCCGGGGACCCGCTGGCTCCGGTGCGCGACAGGTTCGTGCTGGACGACGACACCGTCTACCTCGACGGCAACTCGCTGGGCGCCTTGTCCACCGGGGTGCTGCCGCGGCTCACCGACGTGATCACCCGGGAGTGGGGCCACCTGCGCATCCGCTCCTGGGAGGAGAGTGGCTGGTGGACGGCGCCGGAGCGGATCGGCGACCGGATCGCCCCGCTGGTGGGCGCCGGACCGGGCCAGGTCGTGGTGGGCGACTCGACCAGCGTGAACGTCTTCAAGGCCCTCGTCGCGGCCGTGCGCATGGCCCCGGAGGATCGCACCGAGATCCTGGTCGACGCGGCCACCTTCCCCACCGACGGTTACATCGCCGAGTCCGCGGCCCGGCTCACCGGCCGCACCGTACGGCCCGTGGCCGCCGGGGAGACGGCCGCCGCGGCCGGGCCCCGGACCGCTGCCGCCCTGGTCAACCACGTGGACTACCGCACGGGGAGGCTGCACGACCTGCCCGGGATCACCTCGGCGCTGCACGCGGCCGGCGCGCTCGCCGTGTGGGACCTGTGCCACAGCGCCGGCGCCCTGCCCGTCAGCCTCGACGCGGACGGCGTGGACCTCGCGGTCGGCTGCACGTACAAGTACCTCAACGGCGGGCCCGGCGCGCCCGCGTACCTCTACGTGCGCCGCGGGCTGCAGGCCCGGTTCGACTCGCCCCTGCCCGGATGGAACTCCCACGCCGATCCCTTCGGCATGGCTCCCGGCTACGCGCCCGGGGAGGGCGCGGTCCGCGGGCGGGTCGGCACTCCCGAGATGCTCTCGCTGCTCGCCCTCGACGCGGCCCTCGACGTATGGGACGGCGTGTCGATCGCCGACGTGCGTGCCAAGAGCCTGGCACTCACCGACTTCTTCCTGGAGTGCGTGGCCGCGCTCGTCCCGGCGGGACGCCTGCAGTCCGTCACCCCGGCCGCCCACGCCGCTCGCGGCAGCCAGGTGTCGCTGCGCTGCGCCGGCGCCGCCGGCGTGATGCGCGAACTGACCGCCCGCGGCGTGGTGGGCGACTTCCGCAGGCCGGATGTGCTGCGGTTCGGCTTCACCCCGCTCTACACACGGTTCGCCGACGCGCTGCGCGCCGCGCGCGTCCTGGCGGACGTACTCGGCGAGGCGACCGGCGAGACCCACCCGACGGAAGGGACCCCGTAACCGATGACCGCTGCCGACGCCCGCACGTCCACCGCGGGACCCGAGGCCGCCCCCGGCACCGAGGCGCCCGGCGGGCGGGCGGCGGCCGAGGAGGCCTCGGCGTTCGGCCACGCCCCGGTGCCGCCGGACGCCACCGAGGCGTACGGCAGCCACCCCGACCAGGTCGTGGACTTCTACCGGCCGCGCCGCCAGGCCGTGTCCGGCCGTCCGGCTCCCCTGGTGGCCCTCCTGCACGGTGGTGCCTGGCGGTCCGTGCACGACCGCGCTCACGTCTCCCCGCTCGCCGCCCACCTGGCGGCGCAGGGCTTCGCGGTGGCGTCCGTGGAATACCGCCGCGGCGCGCTCCAGGACGCCCAGGAACCACCCCGGTCCGCCGCGGCGCCGAGAGTCACCGGAAGGGGGCCTTCCGCCCGGCAGGAGGCCGCTGACGCCGCTGAAGCCGCAGAAGCCCCTGAAACCGCTGAGGCCTCTTCGCCGGCCCTTCCGCCCGCCGGGCGCTGGCCCGACACCTTCGACGACGTGGCCTCCGCCCTCGACGCGCTGCCCGACCTGGCCGTACGGGCGCTCGGCCGGGATGTGGCGGACCCCGGCCGGACCGTCGTCACCGGCCACAGCGCGGGCGGCCACCTCGCCCTGTGGGCGGCCGCGCGCCATGTGCTGCTCCCCGAATCCCCCTGGCACCGCCCTTCACCCCCTCCGTTCCGCGGCGTCGTGGCCCTCGCCCCGATAGCCGACCTCGCCTTGTCCGTCCGGCTGCGCGTCTGCTCCGGCGCGGTGCTCGACCTGCTCGGCGGCCCCGATCACCTCGAAGCACGCCTGCCCCACGCCGACCCGGCCGCGCTGCTCCCCACCGGAATCGCCACGACAATCGTGCACGGCACCACTGACAATGAGGTCCCGCCGCAGGTCAGCGAGGCTTTCGCACGCGCGGCAGCCGCGGCCGGCGAGGAGCCGACGGTGGCTTGGCTGTCCGCCACGGGCCACTTCCCGCTGATCGACCCGGCGGCCGCGGCGGTCACGGCCGTGGTGGACGAGATCGCCCAACTGGCCTGGTGACGTCGAAGGCCCCCCGCCGGCGGCGGGGGGCCTGTGGGCACGCGCGGGGGCGCGGGCAAGAGCCCGGCGGGTGTGACCCGCGGGGGCCGGACCGGCGGAGTCAGCGGCTCCGCTTGGCCAGCCGCTCGACGTCCAGGAGGATCACCGCACGGGCCTCCAGCCGCAGCCAGCCGCGGCCGGCGAAGTCCGCGAGCGCCTTGTTGACGGTCTCCCGGGACGCGCCGACCAGCTGGGCCAGCTCCTCCTGGGTGAGGTCGTGCACCACGTGGATGCCCTCCTCGGACTGCACGCCGAAGCGGCGGGACAGGTCCAGCAGGGCCTTGGCGACCCGGCCGGGCACGTCCGAGAAGACCAGGTCGGACATCACGTCGTTGGTACGGCGCAGGCGGCGCGCGACGGCGCGCAGCAGGGCGCCGGAGACCTCCGGACGCACGTTGAGCCAGGGCTGGAGGTCGCCGTGGCCCAGGCCCAGCAGCTTGACCTCGGTCAGGGCGGTGGCCGTCGCGGTGCGCGGGCCCGGGTCGAAGAGCGACAGCTCCCCGATCAGCTCGCCGGGTCCGACCACGGCCAGCATGTTCTCGCGGCCGTCCGGTGAGGTGCGGTGCAGTTTGACCTTGCCCTCCGTGACGACGTAGAGCCGGTCCCCGGGGTCGCCCTCGTGGAACAGCGAGTCGCCACGCGCGAGCGTGACCTCCGTCATGGAGGCGCGCAGTTCAGCGGCCTGCTCGTCGTCGAGCGCCGCGAAAAGCGGGGCACGGCGCAGAACGTCGTCCACGAGCTCTCTCCTTGTCGACATCGCCGGGTTTTCCCCATGATGCATGACGTCTCAAACAGTGCGATCAATCACAAGGATGTCTTATGTTGCCCGCGATCGTGCTCCGGGGGTCCGATTGGGCCGTCCGCTTCACGTGCGCGAGGGCGGACGTCGCGGTCCGGGCATAGGCTGGGCGGGTGTCAGAGACGCCGAGCGTGCAGAAGAAACGGGCGGCCAAGGCGCCCAAACGAGTGGCCGCCACTCCCGATTCCGCTGTGAGCGAACAAGCTCCTCCGGTGAGCCTGGTACGGCGCGCCCGCAGGATCAACCGCGCGCTCGCCGAGGTGTATCCGTACGCGCACCCGGAGCTGGACTACGAGAACCCCTTCCAACTCCTGATCGCCACGGTGCTGTCCGCCCAGACCACCGACCTGCGCGTCAACCAGACGACACCGGCGCTGTTCGCGAAGTACCCGACGCCCGAGGACATGGCCGCCGCGGATCCGTCCGAGCTGGAGCAGATCCTGCGGCCGACCGGTTTCTTCCGCGCCAAGGCCAGGTCGGTGCTCGGCCTGTCCGCCGCGCTGCGCGACGACTTCGGCGGTGAGGTGCCGGGGCGCCTGGAGGACCTGGTCAAGCTGCCGGGCGTCGGCCGCAAGACGGCCAACGTCGTGCTCGGCAACGCCTTCGGGGTGCCCGGCATCACCGTCGACACCCACTTCGGACGGCTCGCCCGCCGTTTCCAGTGGACCACCTCGGAGGACCCGGAGAAGGTCGAGCAGGACGTCGCCCGGCTGTTCCCCAAGTCCGACTGGACGATGCTCTCGCACCACCTGGTCTTCCACGGCCGCCGCATGTGCCATGCCCGCAAGCCGGCCTGCGGTGTCTGCCCCATCGCCCACCTGTGCCCCTCGGTCGGCGTGGGCGAGATGGACCCGGACAAGGCGCAGAAGCTGCTGAAGTACGAGAAGGGCGGTTTCCCAGGCCAGCGCCTCAAGCCGCCGCCGGACTACCCCGGGCAGCCCGCGCCGCCGCTCAGCGCCTCCTGAACGGCCACGGGGGCTCGTACCCTTCCCTCTCCCTCCGGGACGCCTCCTCGGATGCCGGCGGGAGTTTTCCACAGCCGCAGAAGATCGCCCGTGCGGGACGGGGGGCTGGATCTAAGCTGAACGGCATGGGGACGGACGGCGTGGCGGCGGATGTGACCGGGCTGGCGGCTTCATGACGCGCGGGAGCGGGCCGGGCGCAGGGGCGGAGGCGGCCGGCCAGGTGCGGGGAGGCGGCGGTCCGGCCCTTGGCGGTACGGGAGCGGACACGGTCCCGGTGCGCGCGGACGGGGTGCCCGCGTGGCTGGAGCCGGTGGCCGTTCTGGCCGACAGCGTGCGGCCGGAGCAGCTCAGCCGGTTTCTGCCGCCCGACGGGGAGGGCCGCCCGTCGGCGGTGCTCATCCTGTTCGGGGAGGGCGAACGAGGCCCTGAGCTGCTGCTGATCGAGCGCTCGGCGGCTTTGCGTTCGCACGCCGGGCAGCCGTCCTTCCCGGGCGGCGCCCTGGACCCCGAGGACGGTGACCCGGACGGCGACGGGCCGCTGCGGGCCGCCTTGCGCGAGGCGCGGGAGGAGACCGGTCTGGATCCGGCCGGGGTGCAGATCTTCGGTGTGCTGCCGCGGCTCTACATCCCGGTGAGCGGTTTCGTCGTCACGCCCGTGCTCGGGTGGTGGCGCGAGCCGAGTCCGGTCGGCGTGGTGGACCCGGCCGAGACCGCCCGGGTCTTCCGGGTGCCGCTGAGCGACCTGACCGACCCCGCCAACCGCGCCACCCTGATCCATCCCAGCGGCTTCCGCGGCCCCGCCTTCCTGGTCGAGGGCGCCCTGGTCTGGGGCTTCACGGCCGGCCTGATCGACAAGATCGTGCACTACGCGGGCTGGGAGCGACCCTGGGACCAGGACCGCACGGTGCCGCTGGCGTAAGGGGCGGGGCCTGCGGCGGCGGGTGCCGTGGGCCGCGGGCGGGTCGTGAGCGGCGGGCGGGTGCCGTGCGCGGCGCGCAGCGTTCCGCCGTGCGCCCCCGTTCCGCCGTGCGCGCGCCGTTGGGCGGGCCTGGACGGTGCGGTGCACACAAGCGGCCATGAGACCGTGTTCTCCGTGAACGCGCTGGACTTCCTGCTCATCCTCGCCGCTGTCTGGTTCGCCGTGGTCGGCTACCGGCAGGGTTTCGTCGTCGGCGTCATGTCCGTGATCGGCTTCATCGGCGGCGGCCTCGCCGCGATCTACCTCCTGCCGCCGCTCTGGGACAAGGCGACGAACTCGGCGACTCCCGGTTCGGTGGCCGTGATGTCGGCGGTGGCGATCGTCATCGTGTGCGCGTCGTTCGGCCAGGCGTTCACCACGCACCTCGGCAACAAGCTGCGTACCCACATCACCTGGTCGCCCGCCCGGGCCCTGGACGCGAGCGGCGGCGCGCTCGTCAATGTCATGGCGATGCTGCTCGTGGCCTGGCTGATCGGCAGCGCCCTGGCCACCACCACCCTGCCGACCATAGGGCGCGAGGTGCGCTCGTCCAAGGTGCTGCTCGGGGTGTCCCGGGTGGTGCCCGCGCAGGCCGACACCTGGTTCAACGACTTCAGCAACGCTCTCGCCCAGAACGGACTGCCCCAGGTCTTCGGCCCCTTCGGCTCGGAGCCCATCACCTCGGTGCCGCCGCCCGACCCCGCGCTCGTCCGCAGCGCCGTGGTCAGCAACGCCCGGCGCAGCATCGTCAAGGTCGTCGGCACCGCGCCGAGCTGCGGAAAGGTCCTGGAGGGCTCGGGCTTCGTGTTCGCCAAGGACAAGGTGATGACGAACGCCCACGTCGTCGGCGGAGTCTCCGAGCCGACCGTGCAGGTCGGCGGCAAGGGCAGGCTCCACGACGCCCGCGTCGTCGTCTACGACTGGCAGCGCGACATCGCGATCCTGGACGTGCCCGGCCTCGACGCGCCCCCGCTGCACTTCATCACCGGCAACGCGCGCTCCCGGGACGACGCCATCGTGGCGGGCTTCCCCGAGAACGGCTCCTTCGACGTCCGCGCGGCCCGCATCCGCGGCGAGATCGAGGCCAACGGGCCCGACATCTACCACCGCGGCACGGTCCACCGCGACGTGTACTCCCTGTACGCGACCGTCCGCCAGGGCAACTCCGGCGGCCCGCTGCTCACCCGCGACGGGCGGGTGGCGGGCGTCGTCTTCGCCAAGTCGCTGGACGACGCGAACACCGGATACGCGCTGACCGCCGCCGAGGTGCGCCCGGACGTGTCGGCCGGGGCCGGAGCGGACCAGAGGGTGGACAGCCAGGGATGCGCGCTCTGACGCGGCGGCGCCCCGGACGCCCCGGTCAGTCGGTTACTCAGTCCCTCACATGGCGCAATCGGGCACCCATCCATCGAGCCCGGCGGCTCAGGATGCGCGGAATTCCCAACCGGCTGTCCAGCACTTGCGCGGGCAGTGCCGTCTGCGCCACCTGACCCTCGCGGGTGGAGGCAGCGCGTCGATTGCGCGATACGTCACGGTAGTCGTGCGTCCAACCCATACCGACCAACGTGCCCTGACCGCGTGGTCGGTAATCGCCTTCGTGTCGTCCGATTGGCCTATGCGTCCGGCAATTTGACGCTTCATGCGATCGTCGTACGAGCGCCTGCGCGGGCCGGGCTCAGCGGTCGGGTTCGGGGTCCTTGAGCCAGTTGATCAGCTCGGTCGAGAACGCCACCGGATCCTCCTCGTGCGGGAAGTGGCCCAGACCGTCGAAAAGCCGCCAGCGGTACGGGGCCTCGACGAACTCGCCGCTGCCCGCCACGCTGCGGGTGCGTACGGCCGGGTCGAGCGAACCGTGCATCTGCAGGGTGGGCACGCGCACCGGCCGCTTCATCCGGCGGTTGAACTGCAGACCGTCCGGCCGGGCCATCGAGCGCACCATCCACCGGAACGGTTCGAGGGAGCAGTGGGCCGTGGACGGGATCTGCATCGCCCGCCGGTAGACGGCCACGTCCTCCTCGTCGGGCAGTCGCGGCCCGGACCACTCGTGGATGAGCTTGCCGACCAGCGCCGCGTCGTCCGCGACGAGTTGCCGCTCGGGCAGCCAGGGCCGCTGGAAGCCCCAGATGTAGCCGCCCGATTTGCTCTGCCGCAGATCGGTGAGCATCGTGCTGCGCCAGCGGCGCGGGTGCGGCATCGAACACACCGCCAGTCGCCGTACGAGCTTCGGCCGCATCGCCGCAGCCGTCCAGGCCAGGTAGCCGCCCAGGTCGTGCCCGACCAGCGCGGCGTCCGGCTCGCCCAGGGAACGGATGACGCCGGTGACGTCGAGGGCGAGGTTGCCGGGGTCGTAGCCCCGGGGCGTACGGTCGCTGCCGCCGACCCCGCGCAGGTCCATGGCCACCGCGCGGAACCCCGCGTCGGCGAGCGCCGTCAGCTGGTGGCGCCAGGTCCACCAGAACTGCGGGAAGCCGTGCAGCAGGAGAACCAGGGGGCCGTCGCCCATCTCCGCGATGTGGAAACGGGCGCCGTTCGCGGCCACGTCCCGGTGCGTCCACGGGCCTTCGAGCCGTGCGACGGATGTGCCCTTGCCGGCAGGGGCAGGGCTGTGCGACCCGGCGGGGAGGTTCATGCCCCGAGCGTGTCACATCTTCGCGCCGGTCGCCGGACCCGGGCCGGATCAGCCACTTTTCGGTCGCGTTCGGCTCGGGAACGGTCACCCCCAGGGCCGGGCTACGGCCCCGGCCCCGACTCCTACTCGAACCCCGTCACGACCCGAGCCTCGTCACGACCCGAACCCGGTCAGGACCCCGAACCCGTTCCCGAGGCGGTGGACGACGAGGCCGTTACCGCCGGCCGCGAGTCCTTGGGTTCGAGCTCACGCGGGTGCGGCTTGGCCTTCTGCAGTACGGCGGCGGTCTGCCTGGCCGAGGCGATGGAGCGTTCCGGCTTCTTCACCTTCTTGAAGCGCGTGTACCCGACCATGCCGACGACGACCGCGAGGAACACGTAGGCGCCGCACACGATGGCGAACGACCAGCCCAGGGTCACGCCGAGCGCGTGAATGCCGTACGCACAGGCGAAACTGAACATGGGTACGGCGAAGACGGCCAGCGCGAGTGCGGCCACGAAGGCGCCGCTGCCGACCGCCGCACGCTTGGCGTCCTGCCGCAGCTCCGCTTTCGCAAGGGCGATCTCGTCGTGCACCAGGGCGGACAGATCCGCCGTGGCGGAGGCGAACAGCTGGCCCAGGCTGCGTCCGTCACCGTTGTGGTCTGGGCTCATCGGTCCTCCGTCGTCGCGTCGTGTGACGTCGAGTGAAGTCGGGTCACGTCGAATGAATGGGTCAGGGTGGTCGAATCGGTCACCCCGATCATGCCTTACCGGGCGGTACCCTCGCCGCCGCCCCGGGCGGCTCGGGCGACTCGGGCAAGCCCGCGGCGTTCGGCGGACCCGGTGAACACGGCCGCGAGGTGCTGACGCGCTGTCATGCTCACCCGTTCGGGGAAGGGGCGCCCCGTGGAAACCGCCACCGGCCGGCGCCCCTCACCTCTCACTCCTTACC
>NZ_JAINVH010000030.1 GCF_020400825.1 Streptomyces sp. HPF1205 | reverse complement strand
GCCGCGGCGCGGACCGCGGGACGGGAGCGCCGCGTGTCCGCGCTCACGCGCGTTGCCAGGCGTGAACGGCCGGCCGCGGGGAAACCGGCAGTCCAGGCGCCGGGCCGTGGCCTGTGGAAGGCACTCGGCTGATGGGGCGTCAGGAATCCCCAGTCCACCGCTGTCGCACAAAGGTTTGAGCCCGGGCGCAGCGGTAACGCGAAACCCGAGGTCGCCATGGCGGACACACGCAGAAGCGAAGACACCCGATCCACCGACGCCGAAGACACCCAAGACACCGAACACGACGAAGACACCGAACCCGACGAGAGCCGGGACACCGCACGAGACGGCAGCCGGACCGGCGCGAACCGCCGGAACGGACACCGGAGCGAAGCGGCGGACCGCGTGAGCAATCCCCTGGACGCGGTCCGCCGGGCACAGGACCAGCTCGCCCTGCTCACCGGCCAGCGGGCCGAGGGCGTGTCGTCCCTCACCCGAACCGAGGACGGCTGGGAACTCACCATCGAGGTGCTCGAACTGGAGCGCGTGCCGGACACGATGAGTCTGCTCGCCTCCTACGAGGTGTCCCTCGACGCCGGCGGCAACCTCACGGGTTACCGCCGGACCCGCCGCTACGAGCGCGGCAGGGCCGACCGGAAGTAGTCCGGCCCGCGCGCCGGCCGTCCGCTGCCCCTCCCGGTACCAAGGAGGCACCACCGCATGACCACCGCAGTAGCCACCACGCAATCCGCTGCCGCCCCAGCCAGGGGCGGCGGAAGCTCAGGTCTCTACGACGTCCTCGAACTGGTCCTCGACCGCGGCCTGGTGATCGACGCCTTCGTGCGCGTCTCCCTGGTCGGCATCGAGATCCTCAAGATCGACATCCGGGTGGTGGTGGCCAGCGTGGACACCTACCTGCGGTTCGCCGAGGCGTGCAACCGCCTGGACCTGGAGAGCGGCCCGCACAAGGACCCCGGCCTGCCCGACGTGGTCGGCCAGGTCACCGAGTCGGGGGCCCGCGGCAAGACCAAGGGCGCCCTGGCCGGCGCCGCCGAGACCATCTCGGACGCGTTCCGGGGCAGGTCGGGCGACGACGGCGGCCAGGAGGAGGCGGCTCCGCAGCGGCGCCGCACCACGTCCGGCACCACGACCCGCCGCAGGAAGAAGGAGGAGGACGAGTGAGCACGTACGTCTACGGCATCCTGCGTGCCACCGCGGACTTCCGCCTGCCGGACGAGGCGGCCGGCGTGGGCGACCCGCCGGCGGCCCTGCGTACCCTCGTCGAGGGCGACCTCGCGGCCGTCGTGTGCGACGCGCCCGAGCGGGTCCGGCCCAAGCGCCGCGACCTGCTGGCCCACCAGGCGGTCCTGACCGCCGCCGGCGCGGGCGGCCCGGTGCTGCCCATGCGTTTCGGCAGCCTCGCCGAGGACGACGACGCCGTGCGCGCGGTGCTGCGCGACCGCGCCGCGCACTGGTCCGAGCGGCTGTCCGCCGTGGAGGGCCGCGCCGAGTACAACGTCAAGGCGGTCCACGACACCGACGCCGTCGTACGGCAGGTGCTCGCCGAGGAACCGGAGATCCGCGCCTTGCACGAGGCCGGACGGGCCGCGGGTGCCGACTCCCACGAGGCGAGGCTCCGGCTGGGCGAGGCCGTGGCGCACGCCGTCCAGGAACGCGAGGTCCGGGACGCGGCGCTCGTCAGGCAGACGCTGGAGCGCGCGGCCGAAGCCGTCCGGCCCGGTCCCGAAAGCGGCGGCTGGCTCGCCAACGTCTCCTTCCTCGTGGCGGCCGACGCGGCGGACCGCTTCCTGGCGGCGGCGGACGAACTGGCCCGGGACCACCCGTGGCTGCGTATGACGGTGAACGGTCCGCTGGCGCCGTACAGCTTCGTGGAGCCCGGGGCCGAGCAGGACCGGGCGCCCGCGGCCGCCGCGGCCGGTTAGCGGCCTCGCCATGGGACTGATCGGTTCGCTCCTGCTCCTGCCCGCCGCTCCTGCCCGCGGCGCCTTCTGGGCGCTGCGCCAGGCGCTGGCCGAGGCCGAGCGGGAGTACTACGACCCCGCGGTGATCCAGCGCGAACTCGCCGAACTGTCGGGACGCCTGGAACGCGGCGAGGTGGACGAGGCCGAGTTCGACCGGTTGGAGGACGCGCTCCTGGACCGGCTGGACGAGGGCCGCGCACGACGGATTGACGGGACGAGGACGACATGAACAACCGGATGGGAATGGCGCTCGCGCTCGGCGGGGGCTACGTACTGGGCAGAACGAAGAAGGCCAGGCTCGCGCTCGGCGTGGGGTCGCTGGTGCTCGGCAGACGCCTGAACGTGTCCCCGAAGGCGCTCGGCGAGTTCGCCGCGGCGCGGCTGCGGGACAACCCCCAACTGGGGGAGCTCGGGGCGGAACTGCGCCAGCAGCTCGGCGGCGTCGGCAAGGCCGCGACCGGCGCGCTGGCGACCCGGCAGCTCGGCGGCCTCGCCGACCGCCTGCACGCCAGGACGCTCGACCTGCGCGACCGGGTGCCGGGGGCGCCGGGACGGTCGCGGGACGAGGACGCAGAGGACGCCGAAGACGCACAGGACGCCGAAGACGCACAGGACGCCGAAGACGCACAGGACGCCGAAGACGCCGAAGACGCGGACGAGGCCGGCGGCACCGGGGACCTCCAGGACACGGACGACGGCGAGCGGGACGCCCCCGCCCGTCGCCGCCCGGCCGCGAAGAAGGCCGCCAAGAAGGCCCCGGCCAGGGCCGCCAGGAAGACGGCCGAGAACACCGCGGCCAAGGCGCCCGCCGCCCGCAGGAGCGCTGCCCGCAAGGAGCCCGCCGCCAAGAAGACGGCCGGTGCGCGCAAGCAGTCCGGCGAGCGGGCCTCGTCCGCGCGGCCCGCGCGGCGCACCCGGGCGCAGGGAGGCGGCCGTGGCTGAGAGCGCGAAGTCGATCACGAAGGCCGCAGGCGGCGAGGGCGGCCCGGGGGAGGACGGCGGCCTGAACCCTGCCGTCGAGCGGCTGATGCACGAGCTGGAGGGCTACCTCGCGGCTCGGGCCCAGCGCCTGCTGGTGGGGCTGGGCAGCGGTCTCGGCTCGGCCACCGCGAAGCTCACGGACGCCGCGCAGGGGCAGGGCCCCGGACTCGGCAGGATGGCGCTGGAAAGCGGCCGCAAGGCACTGGGCGCGAGCGGCCTCGGCGGCAAGGAGGTGCTGCGCGGCGCCATGTCGGCCGGCCTCGGGCTCGTGAAGGACAACGTGGCCGGCGCGGTCAAGGGCATGGCGGGCAAGGGGCGGCGCGGGAGCAGGGCCGGCGCGCGGCCGACGGTGATCCTGGAGAGCGTGGACATCGGCGTGCCGGTGCGCGAGGCCTACGACCAATGGACGCAGTTCCAGGAGTTCAGCGGTTTCGCCAAGGGCGTGCGCGGTGTCTCGACCTCCGACGACACCACGTCCGACTGGAAGTTCAAGATCTTCTGGTCGAGCCGCAGCTGGCGCGCCCAGGTGACCGAGCAGGTGCCCGACCGGCGCATCGCGTGGACCGCGGAGGGCGCCAAGGGCACCGCGGGCGGTGTCGTCACCTTCCACCCGCTCGGCGAGAACCTGACCCGGGTGCTGCTGCTGATCGAGTACCACCCCAAGGGCCTGTTCGAGAAGACCGGCAACATCTGGCGGGCCCAGGGCCGCAGGGCCCGGCTCGACCTCAAGCACTTCGCCCGCTTCGTGACCGTACGGGGCGAGGCGACCGGCGGCTGGCGCGGCGAGATCCAGGACGGCGAGGTCGTGGTCAGCCACGAGGACGCCGTCGCCGAGGAGGAGGAGGCCGACCGGGCCGGCGAGGAGCAGGACCTCGGCCCCGAGGACGAGGACCTCTACGACGACGAGGCCGCGGACGACGAGGCACTGGACGACGAAGAGGCCGAGGCCGACGACGAGGCCGAGGACGACGAGCCCATGGACGACGAAGCCATGGCCGACGAGGACGACGAGGCCGGTGACGAAGAGGCCCGGTACGAGGACGAGGCCGAGGCCGGCGAGGCCGGCGAGTACGAGGACGAGGAACGCCGATGACCACAGCCGCCCGGCTCCAGGACCCCTACGGCTCCGGTGGCGGCGCGTCCCTCGCCGACATCCTCGAACGGGTGCTGGACAAGGGCGTCGTCATCGCCGGGGACATCCGGGTCAACCTTCTCGACATCGAGCTGCTGACCATCAAGCTGCGCCTGCTCGTCGCCTCCGTCGACAAGGCCAAGGAGATGGGCATCGACTGGTGGGAGGACGACCCGTCCCTGTCCTCCGGTGCCCGCCGCCGCGAACTGGCCAGGGAGAACGAGCGCCTGCAGCGCAGGATCGCCGAACTGCAGGACGCGCGGGCGGGCGACGGCGGCGCCGGGAGCCGCGTGGAGCGCGCCGATCGGGTGGAGGAGGACTCGTGACCGATCTGCTGTACGCCTACGCGGTGGCCCGGCCCGGACGCCACGAGCCGTCCGGCCTGGGCACGGGAGTGGCCGGCGGTCGTGTGCGCGCCCTCGCCGACGGCGATCTCGCCGCGTTCGTGAGCGCGGTGCCGGCCGCCGGTTTCGGGGAGGCCGCGCTGCGGGAGCGGCTGGAGGACCTGCGATGGCTGGAGGAGACGGCCCGGGCGCACCACGAGGTGGTGGCCAGGGCCGCGGGCGGCGGATGCGTGCTCCCGCTGCGCCTGGCCACCGTCTACCGCGACGAGGACGGCGTGCGGCGCATGCTGCGCGACGGCCGCGCCGCCCTGGGCGCCGCCCTCGACCGGCTCGACGGGCGGGTCGAGTGGGGCGTCAAGGTGTACGCGGTCCCGGCCGAGGCACCCGGCGCCCCGGGCCCGGGCGGCGGTGCGGGGGCCGGAGCCGCCTCCGGGCGCGACTACCTGCGGCAGCGGCTCAACGCCCGCCGCACCCAGGACCGCGGGCACGAGCAGGCCGCGGGCTTCGCCGAAAGGCTCGACGCGCGGCTGTCGCGGTACGCCGAGGACCGGCGCCTGCACCGGCCGCAGGACGCGCGGCTGTCGGGCGCGTCCGGCGTCAACGTGCTCAACGCCTCCTACCTGCTGCCCGCCGCGGACGCGGCCGCCTTCGCCGAGTGCGCGCGGGGCGGCTCCGGCGAGGGCGGGCCCTGGATCAGGGTGGAGCTGACCGGCCCGTGGGCGCCCTACTCCTTCGCCGCTCTGCCGCCGGCCGCCGCCGGGAACCCCTCGTGACACCCGCCGCCCGCCCCGCGGCCGACGAGGCGCCCGGTGCCGAACGGGCGCCCGAGGCCGAGTGGGCGCCCGAGGCCGCTCCCGCGTTCCGTACGCCCGGCCTGCCGCCGGCCGCCGACCCGGCCACCGCGCCGCCCTCGGGGCCGTTCGCCGCGCGTCAGGTCGCGCTGGTCGACCTGCTCGACCGGCTGCTCGCCGGGGGCGTGGTGATCGCGGGCGAGCTGACGCTGCGGATCGCCGACGTCGACCTGGTCCGTATCCATCTGCGCGCGCTGATCACCTCGATCGGCCCGCAGGCCCGCGCGTCCCGGGAGGGAGACACGCCGTGACCGAGCCCGCGCCGCACCGCGGCCGGGTCGAGTTCGACCAGGACACCGTCGAGCGCGACCTGATGAAACTCGTGCTGACCGTTGTCGAGCTGCTGCGCGAGCTGATGGAGCGGCAGGCCCTGCGCCGGGTGGACCGGGGCGACCTCACCGAGGAGCAGGAGGAGAGCATCGGCCGCACGCTCATGGCGCTCGACGACCGGATGACCGGCCTGTGCGAGAGCCACGGACTGCGCCGCGAGGACCTCAACCTCGATCTCGGACCGCTCGGACCGCTGCTGCCCCGGGACTGACCCGGGACTCACCCGAAACCGATCCGGGACCGGCCCGGGACGGACCCCGGGCGCCGCCGGTCCGTCCCGATTTCGCCCGCCCCCGGGTGGCCACGGGGGTGCGAACGGAGAGACGATCGTACAGGGGCAGCTTCCGCGCGAAGGGAGCCCGCTCATGCGAAGCCCGTTCATGCCGTCCGCGTCATCGGGCCGTCCCACCGGAGCCCGGCCCGCCGGCGATCCGCCGCTGCGGGCGAGCACCGCCGCCCTGAGCGACGGCACCCTCGTCCTGCGCCTGGCCGGCGAGGTGACCGTGGCCCGGCGCGCCTCGCTCCACCGGGCCCTGCGGACCGTCGTCGGGATCCGCCCGGTCATGCTCGTCGTGGACCTCACCGCTCTCGGCTTCTGCGACTCGACGGTCCTCAACGCCCTGCTGGAAACCCGCCTCGACGCCCGGACCGCCGGCGTCCGCCTCGTCCTGGCCGGACCCCCGGCGCAGACCCGGCGCCTGCTGCGGCTCACCGGCACCGACCGGGTCTTCACCGTCCGCCCGACGCTGGAAGCCGCCCTCGTCCCCGGGCACGGGGTCCTGCTGCCGGGCCCCGCCGTGGCCTGACCGGCGCCCGCCGCTCCGCATGACCGGCGCGACGCTGGAAAGGGAACCCAGCAGAGGGCTACGAGGAGGGACGAGGGATGCCGTCAATCCCGTCGTCCCGCCGCCGGCCCGAGCACGTACGCACCAGAAGGAACCCAGGAAGGGGGACGGACGTCATGACGCAGCAGGACACCGGGATGCCCGCGCGCAGCAAGACGTGGACCCTCAGGCTCGACATCGTCGAGGAGGACATGGACTCGACGTCCGTGGACGCCTACCTCGACACCGGCCACCGGACCCTGGCCTGCCACACCAGCGCCCACCGCAACCCGCACGACCCCCCGGCCCCGGACATCGGCGACGAGTACGCGGCCGGGCGCGCCCTTCTCGACCTCGGCAAGCAGCTCCTGCGCGCCGGCACGTCCGACGCCGCCGAGAACGCCAAGGACGTGGAGTTCTGACCCGTCCACCGCCACCGGAACCGGCGCGGGGCCGCCGTTTCCCGGTTCCCGTGGGCGGCGGACCTCGGCCGCCGCCGGCCCGTCGCGGTGGGCCGCGCCCGTTTCCCTCGCCCGGTTCCGTCGTGGCCGCCACCGGCCGGGCGCGGCGGCCCGGCGCTCCCGAGGTGGCGGTCGCGCCCGCGCGGGCATAGGTTTTCAGCGTGGGCGGATGCCCACCGCGGCCGGCGATCGGAGCGGGTGCCCGGCGGGGACCGCGGGAACCTGGCCTGGCAAGAGGTGCGGTATGGCCGGACAGGTCGAGGACGTGCACGGCGCCGAGCTGCTCGACTCGGCACTGACGAGCGTCGTGCGCGACACCGGCGCGTCCGTGGGCGGGATCTACCTGCTCGCCCCGCAGGAGCCGGTGCTGCGGCTGGTCGTGATGACGGGCTTCCCCACCGACGTCCTCGACCCCTGGACCCGGGTCTCCCTGGCCGCCCGCCTGCCGGTGGCCGACGCGGTCCGCGAGCACCGGGTGGTGTGGGTGGGCGGCCAGGAGGAGCTGGTGCGGGACTACCCCAGCGCCGCGGTGGCCCTGCCGTACCGCTTCTCGCTCGCCGCCGTCCCCGTGCCGGGTACCGACCGGCCGGTCGGGGTGCTGCTGCTGGCGTGGCCCGGCGGGCAGGCACCGCACCTCACGCCGCGCAGGCGCGGGCACATCACCTCCAGCGGGCGGCGCATCGGACGGCTGCTGGAGGAGATCGCCCGCACCAGGCGGCCGCTGCCGCTGCCCGACGAGCCGCGGGTGGTGGTCACCCAGCCGGTCCAGGCGCCGCCGTCGCCCTCCCCGGCCGCCGCCGACTTCGCCGAGCGCCTGCCCGGCGGCGGCGTGGCACTGGATCTGGAGGGGCGGATCACCTTCATCACCGCCGCCGCCGCCGAACTGCTGGGCGGCGACCGCGACCAGCTGCTGGACACGCTGCCGTGGCAGTCCCTGCCCTGGCTGGACGACCCGGTGTACGAGGACTACTACCGCAGCGCCGTCATCAGCCGCGAACCGACCTCGTACCTGGCCCTGCGGCCGCCGGACCGCTGGCTGCGCTTCGAGCTGTACCCGGACGCCAGCGGCATCAGCGTCCGCATCTTCCCCGCCGATCCCGGGCACCACCCGCAGCAGCGGCCCAGGCCGCTCACGCCCGGGGCCGTGCCGACCGGCGCGGGCCGGCTCTACCAGCTCATGCACCTGGCCGCGGGGCTCACCGAGGCGGTCGGCGTGCAGGACGTGGTGGACAGGGTCGCCGACCAGATCATGCCGGCCTTCGGCGCGCACGGCCTGATCCTTTCCATCGCCGAGGGCGGACGGCTGCGCATCCTCGGTCACCGCGGCTACGACGCCGCGGCCGTCGAGCGGCTCGACGCGCTGCCGATCGACTCCCGGCTCGCCCCGGCCGGCCACGTGATGACCACCGGAGTTCCGGCGTTCTTCGACAGCCGGGACGAGCTGACCCGGGCCTTTCCGCTGGCGTCCGTGAAGAGCGACAAGAAGGCCTGGGCGTTCATGCCGCTGGTCGTGTCCGGACAGCCGGTGGGTGCCTGGGCCCTCACCTACGACCACCCGCACGCCTTCACCGCCGACGAGCGGGCGGTACTGACCTCCCTGGCCGGCCTGGTCGCCCAGGCGCTGGACCGGGCCCGGCTGTACGACGCCAAGAAGGCGCTCGCGCACGGCCTCCAGCAGGCCCTGCTGCCGCACGTCCTGCCCAGCCCGGCCGGACTGGACGTGGCGGGACGCTACCTGCCCGCCACCCACGGCATGGACATCGGCGGCGACTTCTACGACCTGATCTGCCTGGACCCGCACACCTGCGCCGCCGTCATCGGCGACGTCCAGGGCCACAACGTGGCCGCCGCGGCGCTCATGGGCCAGGTGCGCACCGCCGTGCACGCCCACTCGACCTCCGGCGGCGCGCCGGACGAGGTGCTGGCCCGCACCAACCGGCTGCTGAACGACCTCGACCCCGGCCTGCTGGTCTCCTGCCTCTACGCGCACATCGACCTGGCCGACCGGCGCGTGACCATGTCCAGCGCCGGCCATCCGCCGCCGCTGCTGCGCGCGGGCGGGCGCCCCGCCGAGATCATCGACGTCGAACCCGGCCCGATGCTCGGCGTCTACCGCGACGAGACCTTCCCCACCGCCTCCCTGCGGCTGCCCCATGAATCCCTGCTGGCCCTCTACACCGACGGCCTGGTCGAGACGCCCGGCGCCGACCTGGACCGCGCCACCCGGGGACTGGCCGAGCACCTTTCGGGGACGGACGCGCGCGACCTCGACGCCGTCATCGACTCCCTGGTGCACCACGCCCGGCCCACCGGCTACCACCCGGACGACATCGCCCTGCTGCTGCTGCGCCTGAACGCCTGAACGTCTGAACGCCTGAACGCCCGGACGTCCGAGCGCCGGAACGTCCGAAGCGCCCGTACCTCCGCGTCCCCGTATCCCTGAAGCGGCAATAGGACCCGCGCGGTTCGCCGGGGACCGTCCGCGCCACCGGGACCCGCCGCTGACCGGCCCCCTCACCGGACGCCGTTCCTCCGCATGACAGACTCCCTGCACACGGGCCCGACAGGGACGCCCGCGCGGAAGGGGCGTTCGCCGCCGGGCCCGGCGCGGGCGGCCGGTGGCCGGCGAACGGCGGCAGGCACACGGGATCGGGAGCGGGGCGGGATGGACGGCCGATGAGCGGGGGTCTCGCGGAGGCGCTGAGCGCCGTGATGCTGCTCGCGGTGCTGGGCTGCGCCGTCGTCCGGCCCTGGGGGCTGCCGGAGGCGGCGGTGGCCGTGCCGGCCGCGGCCTTGCTCATCGCCACCGGGGCGATCCCGCTGGACCACGCGCGGGAGGAGGCGCAGCGGCTCGGCCCGGTCATCGGCTTCCTCGCCGCCGTCCTGGTGATGGCCCAACTGTGCGCCGACGACGGGCTGTTCACGGCGTGCGGCGGATGGATGGCGCGCACCGCGGGCGCCCGGCCGAGGCGGCTGCTGGTCCAGGTGTTCGCCCTGGCGTCGGCGACCACCGCGGTGCTGAGCCTGGACGCCACGGTGGTGCTGCTGACCCCTGTGGTGTTCGCCACCGCCGCCAGGCTCGGCACGCGGCCCAAGCCGCACGTCTACGCCTGCACCCACCTGTCCAACACCGCCTCGGTGCTGCTGCCCGTGTCCAACCTGACCAACCTGCTCGCCCTGGCCGCCGGAGGCCTGAGCTTCACCCGGTTCGCCGCGCTGATGGCGCTGCCCTGGGTGGTGGCGATCGGCGTGGAGTACGCGGTCCTGCGGCGCTTCTTCGCCGCCGATCTGGCGGCCGCCGCGCAGCCGCCGCCCGCCGACCGGCCGCCGCCGATGCCGCTGTTCGCCCTCGCCACGGTGGCGGGTACCCTCGGCGGCTTCGTCCTGACCTCGGTGTTCGGCGTCAACGCGGCCTGGGCGGCGTTCGCCGGGGCCGCCGTCCTCGCCGTGCGCGCGCTGGCCCGGCGCCGTACCACCGCCCGCGCCGTGGCGCGGTCGGCCGCCGTGCCGTTCCTCGCCTTCGTGCTGTGCCTGGGCATCGTGGTGCGTTCCCTGGTCGACAACGGTCTCGCCTCCGCCCTCGGCCACCTGGTGCCCTCCGGTACGGGGCTGCCGGCGCTGCTGGCACTCGCGGGCCTGGCCGCCGCCCTGGCCAACCTCATCAACAATCTGCCGGCCGTCCTTGTCCTGCTCCCGCTGGCCGCGCCCGGCGGACCGGGCGCGGTCCTCGCGGTCCTCCTCGGCGTCAACATCGGCCCCAACCTCACGTACGCGGGCTCCTTGGCCACGCTGCTGTGGCGGCGTATCGTCCGCGAACACCAAGCCGAGGTCGATCTCGGGGAGTTCACCCGGCTGGGACTGCTCGCCGTGCCTCCGGCGCTGCTGCTCGCCGTGGTGGCACTGTGGGGGTCGCTGAAGGTGATCGGCGCCTGAACGGATGTGACGGTGCGAGGGCTGCGGCCGGGAGGTGGGCGTGGTGAGGACCGTGGTCGCGTGGATCGACGAGGCCACCTGGCCGGCCTGCGTGGACGCCGTGCGCGCGCACGCCCCGGCCGAAGCGTCGGTCGTCCTGCTGCACGTGCCCGGAGGCGGGGCGCCGGGCACCGCACACGGGGCGTTCGCCGGGCTGCTCGGCCGGGGGCGGCCGGACCGCGACCCCGGCGTGCTCGTGGCGCACGAGGCCGCCGAGGCCGGTGAACGCGTCCTCGCGGCGGCCGCCGAGCGGCTGGGCCGGCCCTGCACGCGCGAGCAGCGCACCGGGCGGGTCGAACGCGAGGTGGTGGCCGCCGCGGAGGGGGCCGACCTGCTCGTGCTGGCCCGCGACGGCGACCGCAGCCGCCTGGGTCCGCACAGCCTTGGCCCGCACAGCCGGTTCATCGTGGACCACGCCCCCTGCCCGGTGCTGCTGGTCTGGCCGGACGCGGCGCCCGGCACGGACACCATCCCGCCCCCGCCGCCCCATCCCTGACGGACGCGAAGGTCGAGGACGCGCGCGGGCGGGTAGGGATCGGGAGGCCGTGCCACTCGACGCCGGGAGGAATCCGTGGGTCCGACAACGCAGCCGCACACGCCGCAGGACGGCCCGGACACCGGCGGATCGGGCGACGGCGCCGGATCCGGCGAGCAGGCACAAGTTCTCGTGGTGGGCGCCGGACCGGCCGGTTCCGCCGCGGCGCTGCACCTGGCCAGGGCCGGGATCGACGTCCTGCTGCTGGAGAAGGGCGACTTCCCCCGCGAGAAGGTGTGCGGCGACGGCCTGACCCCGCGCGGGGTCCACCAGTTGGTGCGGATGGGCATCGACATCGACGCCCCCGGCTGGAAGCGCTCGCGCGGCATGCGCTGGGTGTGCCGGGGCCGGCAGGTCCACATCGACTGGCCCGCGCTCGGCCGCTACCCCGACTTCGGGCTCACCCGCACCCGGCACGACTTCGACGAGATACTGGTCCGCCACGCCACCGCGGCCGGCGCCCGGCTGCGGGTGGGCACGAAGGTCACCGGGCCCGTCACCGACCGGGCCGGCCGTATCACCGGCGTCACCGCCGAGACCGGCAAGGACCGCCGCCCGGTGGTCTTCCACGCGCCCCTGGTCGTGGCGGCCGAGGGCGCGTCGGCCAGGACGGCCCTCGCCATGGGTCTGGAGCGCGACCCGGCCCGCACCATCGCCACCGCCGCGCGCCGCTACTACCGCAGCCCCGAACGCTCCCGCGACGAGTACCTGGAGCTGTGGGCCGACCTGCGCTGCTCGCGCACCGGCCGGGACCTGCCCGGTTACGGGTGGATCTTCCCGCTGGGCGACGGGCGGCTCAACGTGGGCCTGGGCGGGCTGCCGCACCGCCGCCACGGGGCGCTGGACCTGCGCGGCTCGCTCGACCTGTGGCTGGCCCGGCTGCCCGCCGAGTGGGGCCTGACCGAGGAGAACGCCGAGTCGCCGCTGCGCAGCGCCGCACTGCCCATGGGCTTCAACCGCCGCCCGCAGTACGCCCGCGGCCTGCTGCTGGTCGGCGACTGCGGCGGCATGATCAGCCCGTGGAGCGGCGAGGGGATAGCCCAGGCGCTGGAAGCGGCCGAAGTCGCCGCCGAGACCGTGGCCCTGGCCCTCACCCGCTCGTCCGGCCCCGCGCGCGAGCGGGCCCTGCGCCGCTATCCGGAGGAGATGAACCGCCGCTGGGGCCGCTACTACCGCCTGGGCAACGCGGCCGGCGACCACGTCTTCAGCCGCGTCGGCTACCGCCCGCTGCTCAACCGCTGGGTCATGGCCAGCCCCGTCGTCCTGGACACCCTCGCCCGGCTGCTCACCCACCTCACCGACGAGCCCTCCAACGACGCCATCGACACCGTGCTCAACTCCCTGGTCAGGCTCGTCCCGGCGGGAGGCGCGCGGAGCTGACCGGCGGCCCCTGCCGCGCGACCCGTCGCGCCCCTCCCCTTCCCGCGCCGCCGACGGCCGGCGTCCCCGGCCGAGGGGCGGCCGACCTGCCCCGCTGCCGACCGGTGCGACGATCGGGGAAGAACTCCGAATGGACCATCCGGGTACTCACCCCGGCACGGGGGTGTGAATCGGGCGGATCGCCGTGACCTGGGCATATGCCGAGACGTTGGGAGGCTGCCGGGCGAACAAGGGAGAAGAGCCATGGACGAGGGAGTCGGATTATGGCGGATGTGCTGTCGTGGGTGGCGCTGAGCTGCGCCTCGGTCGGTTTGCTGGTGGTCGCGCTCGTACCGTCGCTGACCGGGCGGATGTGGCGGACCGATGCCGTGGAACTGCGGCGCTTCCGGCTCTTCAAGGAGGTGCTGACCGACAACATGTCCGCGCACCTCGCCCTGGTGACCGTGCCCGACCCGGCGTCCGGCGCCGTGCGTCCGCACGCCCCGGCGGGCACCTGCGCGTGCCCGCCCGTGCCGCCGGCCGGGCCGGCGCTCACCCGGGCCGAGGACGCCCCGGTCGCCGCCGCGCGCGTCTGACGTCGCACCGCCGCCCTTCGCGCCCGGCCCGGCCGGACCCGCGCAGGGCGGTGGCACTACCGCGGCTCGCCGCGGTGCACGAACTCGAAGACGGTCCCGCCGACCGCGCCGAACAGGACGCCAAGGCCCAGCAGGAACAGCCACAGGCCGAAGACGATGCCGAGCGCGGTCAGGGCGGCCCCGATGCCGATGACCGGGGGGTAGGGGCTGTGCGGCGGGAAGAAGTCGATCGGCCCCGCGCGGTCGGCGACCTCGCCGTCCCTGCGGTCCTCCGGCCGCATCCCGCGCTGCCGGTGGGTGCGGGCGAAGAAGAAGGCGATGGCCGACGACATCAGGAACGACACCGTGAGCACCGCGCCGCCGGCCGGCTCCTCGTGCGACCACCACAGGTAGAAGGCGTCGGTGACCAGGAAGAAGCCGGCCACGCCGGCGAACAGGAAGGTCTCGGTCCTCATCCGCTGATCTCTCCGTGCGTGTCGGGAGTCGGCTCGCCGGTGTCCGCGCCGGGCAGCGGCAATCGCCTCGCCCCGGGATGGTGCAGGTCGAACGCGGGGGAGTCGGACCGGACCTGCGGCAGAGCGTGGAAGTTGTGCCGCGGTGGCGGGCAGGAGGTCGCCCATTCCAGCGAGCGGCCGTAGCCCCACGGGTCGTCCACCTCGACCTTCTCGCCGTACCTGGCCGTCTTCCACACGTTGTACAGGAACGGCAGCGTCGACAGGCCCAGCAGGAAGGCGCCGATCGAGGACACCGTGTTGAGGGTGGTGAAGCCGTCCGACGCCAGGTAGTCCGCGTACCGGCGGGGCATGCCCTCCTCACCGAGCCAGTGCTGGACCAGGAACGTGGTCTGGAAGCCGACGAACAGCGTCCAGAAGTGGACGCGGCCCAGCCGCTCGTCCAGCATCCGCCCGGTCCACTTGGGCCACCAGAAGTAGAAGCCGGCGAACGTCGCGAACACCACCGTGCCGAACAGCACGTAGTGCAGGTGGGCCACCACGAAATAGCTGTCCGTGACGTGGAAGTCCAGTGGCGGCGAGGCCAGCAGCACCCCGCTCAGCCCGCCCAGCAGGAAGGTGACCAGGAAGCCGACGGACCACAGCATGGGCGTCTCGAAACTCAGCGAGCCCTTCCACATCGTGCCGATCCAGTTGAAGAACTTCACCCCCGTGGGCACCGCGATCAGGAACGACATCAGGGAGAAGAACGGCAGCAGCACCATTCCCGTGGCGAACATGTGGTGCGCCCACACCGTCGCCGACAGCATGGTGATCGCGATCGTCGCGCCCACCATTCCGACGTAGCCGAACAGCGGTTTGCGGCTGAACACCGGGATGACCTCGGTGATCACCCCGAAGAACGGCAGCGCCACGATGTAGACCTCGGGATGGCCGAAGAACCAGAACAGGTGCTGCCACAGGATCGCGCCGCCGTTCGCTGCGTCGAAGACGTGGGCGCCGAATTTGCGGTCCGCCTCCAGGGCGAACAACTCGGCCGTCAGCACCGGGAACGCCAGCAGCGCCAGGATCGAGGTGAACAGGATGTTCCAGGTGAAGATGGGCATCCGGAACATCGTCATCCCCGGCGCGCGCAGGCACACGATGGTGCTGACGAAGTTCACCGACCCGAGCGTGGTGCTCAGGCCCGCAAGCACCAGGCCCATCGCCCACAGGTCCCCGCCGGCCCCGGGCGAGAACTCGGCGCTGTTCAGCGGCGCGTAGGCGAACCAGCCGAAGGCCGCGGCGCCGCCGGGCACCACGAACCCCGACACCACGATCAGCGCCCCGAACAGGTACAGCCAGTACGTGATCGCGTTGAGCCGGGGGAAGGCGACGTCGGGCGCGCCGATCTGCAGCGGCATGACCGCGTTGGCGAAGCCGGCGAACATCGGCGTGGCGAACAGCAGCATCATGATGGTGCCGTGGATGGTGACCAGCTGGTTGTACTGCGAGTGGCTGAACAACTGGTCGCCGGGGCGCGCCAGTTCGGCCCGCATGCCCATCGCCAGCAGCCCCGCGAAAACGAAGAAGCAGAACGCGGTCACCATGTACATGTTGCCGATGACCTTGTGGTCGGTGGTGGTGACGTAGTTCAGCAGCCGGCTGCCGAACGGGCTGCCGGCCTCGGCGCCGCCCTGCCGCGTCCCGGCCGGTCCTGGTGTCTCCGGTGCGGTGGCGTCCCGCTCGGTCCGCGTCATGACGTCGTCCTCCGATCCGGCTCGGCCAGGGCCTGCTCGATGTGCCGGCGCTGCTCCTCGGTGGCCGGCATCTCCACTCGCCGGCGGTAGTACCAGCGGTTGAGCGCGGCCCGCAGCCTGTCGCGGCGCGCGGTGCCGGGGGCGGGCACCGGCGCGGGCGGCGGCAGGTCGCGGGCGAGGAAGTGGTACAGCCGCTCGGGCGCCACCGGTTCGTGCCGCGGTGCGATGGCCCCGTAGACGCTCTGCACCACCTCGCCGGTCTCCTCGCCCCGCGTCAGCCGGTGCCGTTCCCGCGATTGCAGGGCCAGGCACATCCGCTTGGTGACCAGGAACGCCAGCACCGGCGCCACGATCACCGCGATCCGGAAGATCCAGGTCAGGGCGTTCATGGAGGCCCTGAAGGTGTACGCCGTGACGTCGTTGCCGCCCGCCGCGAGCAGCACCGCGTACCAGACGATGCCCGCCACGCCGAACGCGGTACGGGTGGGCCGGTCGCGCGGCCGGTCGCACAGGTTGTGCTCGCCGCGGTCCCCGGTCACCCACCGTTCGAACATCGGGTAGCAGAACAGCAGCACGAGCAGCAGGCCGGGCATCACCACCGCGGGCAGCAGAACGTTCCACATGACGGTGTGCCCGGCCACCGTGGTCTCCCACGGCGGCATGAGGCGCAGCCCGCCCTCCAGGAAGCCCACGTACCAGTCGGGCTGGGCGTCGGTGCTCACCTGGTCGGCGCTGAACGGTCCGTACAGCCACACCGGGTTGATCTGGACCAGCGCCGCCAGTGCCGCCACCGTGGCGCAGACCGTGAAGAACAGCCCGGTCGATTTTGCGGTGAAGTAGGGGAACAGCGGTTTGCCGACCACGTTGCGGTTGACGCGGCCCGGACCGCCCCACTGCGTGTGCTTGAGGTAGAACACCAGCGTCACGTGGACGGCGACCAGCGCCAGCAGCAGGCCGGGCACGAACAGCACGTGCAGGATGTACAGCCGGTCGTTCAGCACGTGGCCGGGGAACGGACCGCCCCAGGCGAAGAAGGCCAGGTAGGTGCCCACCACCGGGATCGACATGACGATGGTGTTCGCGGTGCGCAGTCCTGTGCCCGACAGCAGGTCGTCGGGCAGCGAGTAGCCGCAGAAACCCTCCAGCAGCGCCGTGAAGAACAGCAGCACGCCGAGCATCCAGTTGATCTCCCGCGGCTTGCGGAAGGCGCCGGTGAAGAAGACCCGCAGCATGTGCACCGTGATGGCGGCGACGAACACCAGCGCCGCCCAGTGGTGCATCTGCCGGACCAGCAGCCCGCCGCGCACGTCGAAGCTGATGTGCAGGGTGGACTCGTACGCCTGTGACATCCGCAGGCCGCGCAGCGGCGCGTAACATCCCTGGTAGACGGACTCCTTGGCGCCAGGGGTGAAGAACAGCGTCAGCCAGGAGCCGGTGAGGACCAGCAGGACGAAGCTGTAGAGGGCAAGTTCGCCCAGCAGGAAGCTCCAGTGGTCGGGGAAGGCCTTGCGCAGCAGGCCCTTGGCCGCCTCCGCCACGGGCAGCCGCTGGTCGAGCACGGTGAACCCGGTCGACGCCTTCTCCCGTACGTCCGCCTCGGTCCTTTCCCGCCGCCTGCGGAACAGCATCCCGTCACCACTTCCCCTGGTCGCACGGGATCGCACCGCCCGGCGTGTGCCTCATGTTTCTCGCCGGCTGTGCCCCACCGGGCCCGCGCCCGCCCCTGACCGGGAATTTGGCACGCAACTTCACCCGATCGCACCGCGCCCGGGCGCCGGTGGCCGGTGGCGGCCGTTCAGACGGACCGGCCGCCACCGGCGTCGCGGGTACGTGAACGCGTACGCGCCCGGCGGCGGGTGACTTCCGCGGCGGCGAGGCCGGTGACGACGAGGAAGGCGGCGGCGAGCAGGAAGACGGGTGAGGTGGGGGAGGCGGCGCGGCTGCCCGCGACCACGTAGGCGGCCGTGTTGGCGGCGCTGCCGATGCCGGTGGCGGTGAGGAAGGGCAGCGGGCGGATACGGGAGACGGCGGCGGCGTAGTTGGCGGCGGCGAACGGCACGCCCGGGAACAGCCGCAGTGCCAGTGTGCTGCGGAAGCCGTGCCGGCTCAGCTGCCGGTCCAGGGACAGCACCAGCCGCCCGCGCAGCAGCGGACGCAGCGCGTCCTGGCCCAGGAACCTGCCGAGGGCGAACGCCAGGCCCGCGCCGAGCACGGTACCGGCGAGCGCGGCGGGCAGCCCGGCGTGGATCCCGTACAGCGCGCCGGCGGCGGCGTTGAGCAGCGGCCGGGGGACGAAGGCGACGGTGGCCACGCCGTACGCGAGCGCGAACACGACGACGGCGGTCGTGGTGTGCCGGGCCTGCGGCGGCCAGCCGTGGACCAGCGCCTGCTGCGGCTGCCACACGACGGCCGCCGCGATCGCCCCGGCGAGCAGCGCGACCAGCAGGCAGAACCGGACCCAGGGCAGGAGCAGCGGGCGCAGCACACGGGCTGCGCGGGCGTACGCGGGGCGCAGGGGGGCCGGTCCTGGCCACCGGCCGCCGGCGGTGGCCGGGGCGGGGCCGGGACGCCTGTCGTCGCCGGTGGCCTCGATGGGCCCGGCCGGCCCGGCCGGCTCACGCGGTGGGAGGGCCGGGCCGCGGGGATCCGGCGGCGACCCGGCCGCGGTCGGGGAGGCCGCGGCCGGGTCGGGCGGGAGGTCCGGCGAAGACGCGCGTTCGGGCACCGGGGGAGCGTATCCCGGGCGCGGCGCGCCCTCACGCCCCCTCGGTGACCTCCTCGCGCAGCCGCGGACCGCCGGAGGCCACCACGTGGGAGGCGGCGCGCGGGGCGCGGCGGTCAAGCGCGCCCGCCGTGACCGCGACGCCCAGGCCGGCCACCGTCAGAGCCGCGCCGACCAGCGCGGGGGAGGTCCAGCCCCATCCGGCGGAGATCGCCGCGCCGCCCAGCCAGGCGCCGCCCGCGTTGGCGAGGTTGAAGGCCGAGTGGTTCGAGGCCGAGGCGAGAGTGGGGGCGCGGCGTGCCTTGTTCATCACCAGGATCTGGAGCGGAGTCGTCGTCAGGAAGCCGACCGCGCCGAGGACGACGATCGCGACGGGCGCGGTCGCCTCGGACCGCGCCGCGAAGTGGAAGGCGACCAGGACCACGGCGAGCGCCCCCAGCGAACCGTAGAGGGTGGGGCGCAGCGCCCGGTCGGTGAGCGGGCCGGCGGCCAGCGCGCCCAGCGTCATGCCGACACCGAACAGGGCCAGCAGCCAGGTGACCGAGCCGTCCGCGAAACCGGCGACCTGCGTCATCATGGAGGCGAGGTAGCTGTAGACCGCGAACACCCCGGCGAAGCCGAACACCGCGGTGAGCAGGCCGAGCAGCACCTGGGGCTCGCGCAGGGCGCGCGCCTCCTGCGCGACGCCGGTGTGCGCCTCATCGGGCAGCCGCGGCACCAGGAGGGCCAGCGAGGCCAGCGCGAGCACTCCGATCGCGGACACCACCACGAAGGTGGCGCGCCAGCCCAGGTGCTGGCCGAGCGCGGTCGCGGCCGGGACCCCGACGATGTTGGCGACCGTCAGGCCGAGGAACATCGCCGCGACCGCGCGCGCCCTGCGCTCCTCGGCCACCAGCCGCGCGGCGACCACCGCGCCGACCCCGAAGAACGCGCCGTGCGGCAGCCCCGCCAGGAACCGCCCGGCGAGCAGTGCGCCGTAGCCGGGGGCGAAGGCGGACGCCAGGTTGCCGATCGTGAACAGGCCCATCAGCAGCAGGAGCATCCGCTTGCGCGGCACCTTGGCGCCGAGCGCGGTGAGCAGGGGCGCGCCGACCACGACACCGAGGGCGTACGCGGATACCAGGAAGCCCGCGGTCGGTACCGAGGTGCCGAGGTCGTTCGCGACATCGGGCAGCAGCCCCATCATCACGAACTCGGTGGTGCCGATGCCGAAGGCGCTCACCGCCAGGGCGAGGATGGCCAGGGGCATGGAGTGTTCTTCCTCCGGAAGTCGAGGGTGGAAGCGAACGGACAGGACACGTGGGACGTCCGACGTCGCACGTCCCCGGGCGGGACGCTTAAGTTCATCTGCGGAACAAATTCTCGCACCCTCATGATTCCCCCGTGTCACCGGCGGGTGAAGTGCCGCTGAACAGCCGGGCTGGAAGACTTCTCACCGATGACCCACGAACCCGTCCCCGTCACCCGCCCCGTCGACTTCGGGACCGCCAAGCTCCTGCCCGATGTGGACCGCCCGCGGGCCTGGCTGCTCACCGTCGACGGGGCGCCGCAGTCGTACGTCGACCTGGACCGGCCCGAGCACCTGGAGTTCGAGTACGCCCGGCGCATCGCCGTCGTCCTGGAGTCGGTGTTCGACGCGCCCTTCGACGCGGTGCACCTGGGGGGCGGCGGTATGGCGCTGCCGCGCCGGCTCGGCCGGGTCCGGCCGGGCTCGCGCCAGCGGGTGGTCGAGGCCGACCGGGAACTCGCCCGGCTGGTCGCCGAACTCCTGCCGCTGGACGACCAGGGCGTGACGGTGGACGTCGCGGACGCGCGGGAATGGGTCGCGGCGGCGCCGGAGGCGAGCGCGGACGCCGTCGTCGTCGACGTCTTCGGCGGGTCCCGGGTGCCCGCCCACCTGACGTCGGTGGAGTTCGTGACGCGGGTGCGGGAGGTGCTGCGCCCGGACGGCCTCTACGTGGCGAACCTCGCCGACTCGGCGCCCTTCGCCTTCCTCGGCCACCACCTGGGCACGGTACGAGCCGTGTTCGGCCCGGCGGCCGACCTGTGCCTGCTGGCCGAACCGGGGGTGCTGCGGGGACGGCGGTTCGGCAACGTGGTGGTCGCCGCCGCAGCGGGCCGGCCACTGCCCCTGGACGCCATCACCCGCGCGTGCGCCGCGGACGCCTTCCCCGCCCGCGTGGTCGCGGGGGACGACCTCGACCGCCTGACGGGAGCGCCGGTCTACGACGCCTGCGCGGAGCCCTCGCCCGAGCCGCCCGAAGGGGCGTTCACGGTGGGGTGAGCGCCCGACGCCGACGCGCCGGACGGCCCCGTACCGCCGTGCCCGGCCCGCTCCAGCCGCCGTACGTCGGGAAGCAGCAGCACCGCGCCGGTCAGCGCCACCACCAGCGCGGCCGAACCCCACAGCGACTGGGTGCGCCCGAAGGCGGCCGCGGCCGGCCCCGCGAGCGCCAGACCGATCGGCATCAGCCCGATCGAGCCCAGCCAGTCGTACGCCGACACCCGCGACATCATCTCCTCGGGTATCTCCTGGCTGAGCGCCAGCATCCAGCCGACCGCGAACACCTCGATCGCCACGCCCGAGCCGAGCATGGCGGCCACCAGGGCCCACAGCGGCAGCCCCAGTGCCAGCGCGGCGAGCGGCACGGCCAGCGGGAAGACGCCGAGCGTGCCCACCAGCAGGATCCGGCGCGGCCTCCAGCGGATCATCAGCACGCCGCCGAGGACGGTGCCCACACCCTGCGCCGACAGTGCCAGGCCCCACGGGCCCGCGCCCCCGAGGTGGTCGCGCGCCACCAGCGGCCCGTAGACCTGCTCGCCCGCGCTGGTCATGGCGTTGACCACGCCGAACTGCACGACGATGCCCCACAGCCACGCCCGTGAGACGAACTCCCGCCAGCCCTCGCGCAGCTCCCGGACCAGCCCGCTCGGCCCGGCGGGCCGGGCCGCCGGCGCGGCCGACAGCCGGCCGCGCAGCGCCGCGGCGACGGCGAACCCGGTGGCGTCCGCGGCCAGCACCCAGCCCGGGCCCAGGGCGGCGACCAGACCGCCGCCGAGGGCGGCGCCCCCGATGCTCGCGCCGTTGGCCGCCAGCCGGAACACCGAGAACGCCTTGCCCGCGTCGGCGGGTTCGACGGTCGACAGCACCATGCCCTGCGCCGCGGGCGAGAAGAACGCCTGCGCGCCGCCGCCGACCGCGGTCAGCGCGGCCATCTGCCACAGGGCGGGCCGACCGGTCAGTACCAGGGCCGCGAACGCGCCCTGGGAGCAGGCGTTGGCGACGTTGGCCGCCACCATGACGCGCCTGCGCGACACCCGGTCCGCGACCGCGCCGCCGACGAGCAAAAAGACGACCATGGCCAGGGTGCGGGCGGCGGCCACCACGCCGACGTCGGTGGCGTTCCCGCCGGTCCCGATCACCGCGTAGGCGGCGGCGATGGTGGCTCCCGAGTTGCCCAGTCCGCTGATGAAGGAGGCGGACAGCAGCAGCCGGAAGTCCCGGTTCGCCCAGGCGGGCAGCCGCCCGCCGCGGGATGTACCGCGGGATGTACCGCGGGATTCGTCGTCGTCGCCGGTCACCCGGGGACTGTCCCGCAGCGGCCGGGCGCGGTGCAACGCCCTTTACGGGCCGGCGGGGACGCCGCGTCCGTGACCGTGCCGGCGCCGTCCCGTCGCGTCCTTGCCCGCGCCGCCGGGGTCACTTCTTGATCAGCCGGATCGTGCTCTTGATTTTGTCGATGGTGGCCTGGGACACCTGGTCGGACACTCCGCGGTCGCAGTAGAGCACCCACACCACCAGTCGCATGGTGGGATCGGACTGCGTGGGGTCGATCCACGCGACGGTGTACGCCGCGCCGTCCGAGACGCACTTGTTGGTCCTGGGGACGTGGGTGGCCGTCGCCTCGGCCTGCCAGCCGGAGATCCCGTAGGCGTTGTGGAACGCCTTGCTGCCCATGACCTTGGAGAAGGTGCCCTTGCCGTTCTCCTGGTAGGCCCAGTACGCCCACTGCGTCGCCTGCACCTCGGCGGCGTTGCGCACGCTCTTGGCGCCGTTGGCCCCCTTGGTGCCCGCGGCGGCGCGGTCCGCGGTGCCGTCCCCGCTCTTGCACCAGTCGTGCTTGTAGAAGGCGGGCGCGCCCATCGCCACCGCCGGGTTGCCGGTCTTGTCCGCGAACCCGATCTCCTCGCCCTCGTCGCCCACCGTCCAGTCCGGCGGGACGTCGAAGGCGACATTGCGCTCGGTGCGCCTGACGACCTTCCAGCCGGGGACGACGGGCTTGACGTCGAGCGCCCCCGGGGCGCCGCGCGGTGAGTCGCCCGAGCCGGCCGTGACCGCGGAGTCGGTGGGAGCGGCGGTGGTGGGCGTGGGGGAGGGCGTCCTCGACGCAGGGGTGGCGGGGCTCGGCGACTTCGCGGCCTCGTCCTTCTTGTTGCCGGTGAGGACGACGGCGCCGACCACCACAGCGGCGATCACCGCGACGGCGGAGGCGATGGCTATGCCGATGGTCAGGTTCCTGCGGCCGCCGGGGGGCCCGGACCCCTCCGGTCCGCCGGGCACCGGCGGGCCCCACTGCTGCGGGGTGGGAGGACCGACGGGCGGCGCGGCCGGGTAGCCGCCGGCGGGAGGCTGTTGGTAGCCGGCGGGCGGCTGCGCGTAAGGGTTCTGGCCGCCGTACGGCTGGGCCGGCGGGTAGCCCGGCGTCGGCTGCGGGGGCGGTGGGGGCTGCTGCTGCGGATAGCCGGGCTGCGCGTACGGGTTGGGCTGCCCGTACGGGCCCTGGGGCGGTTGAGGGGGCGTGCCCTGCGGGTTCTGCTGTCCCCCGTGCTGGTCTCCTGGCCACATGGCTGGAAACACTAGGGGAGCGGCGGCGGCGGTTCCATGCCGGATCGCGCTACCGGCTGGTAACCTCCTCGCATGTCCGAGACGTTGCCCTCGCTGGGCGAGATACTGACCGCCAGTGTGCCGATGGTGCGCACCCTGGGACTGCGGTACGAGGAGACCACCGCCGAGCGCGCCGTGGTGGTCCTCCCCGACCGGCCGGAGTACCGCAACCACGTGGGCGGCCCGCACGCCGGCGCCATGTTCACCCTGGCGGAGTCCGCGTCCGGCGCCGTGGTGCTGGGCGCCTTCGGCGACCAGATGGGCCGCGCGGTGCCGCTGCCGGTGCGGGTCGAGATGTCGTTCCTCAAGATCGCCCGCGGCGACGTCACGGCCACTGCGGAACTCGCCCGGCCGGCCGCCGAGGTGGTCGCGGAACTGGACGCGGGCACCCGCCCGGAGTTCCCCGTGGAGGTCTCCATCCGGCGCGCCGACGGCGCCGAAACCGGTCATATGACAATCTTCTGGACATTGCGCCCCAATGACTGACACTCGCCCCTGAGGCGGTACGCCTCAGGTACCGGTCCTGCTCCGCCGCCGGACGGACGGAATTGTCCGTACGGTCGGTTAGGCTCGACGAGGTGCGCCGCGGTGGACGCGGCCGATCGTCGTCGTGGGAGGGGACCAGCCGTGCACGTCCAGGACTGGCTCGACGGCATCCCGCCGGTCGCCGTCTACCTGATGGTGGGTCTGGTGGTGGGCGTGGAGAGCCTGGGCATCCCGCTGCCCGGCGAGATCGTGCTGATGACCGCCGCGCTGCTGTCGTCCCAGGGCCACGTCAACCCCTGGGGGGTCGCCATCGCCGCCATCATCGGCGCGGTCGGCGGCGACTCCGTCGGCTACTCCATCGGGCGCAAGGGCGGCAAACCCCTGCTGGAGAGACTCGGCCGCAGGTTTCCCAAGCACTTCTCGCCCGGCCACGTGGCCACCGCCGAGCGCTCGTTCCAGCGGTGGGGCATGTGGGCGGTGTTCTTCGGCCGCTTCGTCGCGCTGCTGCGGATCTTCGCCGGCCCGCTGGCCGGCGTGCTCAAGATGCCCTACCCCCGCTTCCTGATCGCCAACGCCCTGGGCGGCATCGTGTGGGCCGGCGGCATCACCGCCATCATCTACAGCGTCGGCAAGGTCGCCGAACCCTGGCTCAGCCGCTTCGGTTACGTCGGCTTGGGGCTGGCCGTCCTGTTCGGCCTCGCCTCCCTGCTGTACGTCCGCCGGCGCGCGGCGAGAGCGCAGGCGGAGATCGAGGCCGCGGCGGCCGGCGCCGTCGAGCCCGCGCTGAGCGTGTCCGAGGGGGAGTAGCGGGCCCCGGCCGGCCCTCGCCCGCCCGCTGCCCCGGCCCCGCACCGTATACCGTGGGTGCGTGCACAAGAACGAGAACGTGTTCTCTTCCGCGATCGCCGGAGCCGCCGCATGGCGCCGCCGCGCCGCCTCGCGCCTTGTGCACCGCGGCTGGCGCTGGCTCCAGGAAACGGGAGCGGTCACCGCGAACCGCCCCGGACCGCTGCGCTTCGGCCGGATCGGCGAGGGCACCCGGCTGGCGTTCCCCCTGGGCACCGTCTTCGGCGAGCCCTGGATCCACCTGGGGGAGCACTGCGTCATCGGCGAACAGGTCACCCTCACCGCGGGCATGATGCCGGGCCTGGACCTCGGCCCCGACCCCGTGGTCCGGCTCGGCGACGGCGTGGTCCTCGGCCGCGGCAGCCACGTCGTCGCCTCGGCGCCCGTGGTCTTCGGCAACGACGTCTACTGCGGCCCCTACGTCTACGTGACGAGTGACAATCACTCGTACGACGACACCACCCAGCCCATCGGCAAGCAGTGGCCGCGCAGCGCACCCGTGGAGATCGGCGGCGGCAGCTGGCTCGGCTCGGGCTGTGTGATCCTGCCCGGCGCCCGCCTCGGCCGCAACGTGGTGGTGGCCGCCGGCTCCGTGGTGCGCGGCGAGGTGCCCGACTTCGCGGTGGTCGCGGGCGCGCCCGCCCGTGTCGTACGCCGCTGGGAGCCCGGCGCGGGCTGGCAGCCGCCGCTGCGCACACCGGCCCCCGTACCGATCCCGGACGGCCTCACACCGCAGCAACTCACCGCCCTGCGCGCCCTGGAGGATCCCGCGGACGCGAATCCCGCGAGCGGCCCGGCGCAGGAAGGCGTTTGCTAGGTTTCACGGTATGCGTGCACCCATCGGCACCTTCGAGGACGCCCGACCCGCCACCGAGCGCCGTGACCTGCTGCCGCCGGCCGTCGCGGCCGCCGTCACCGACGAGATGATCCACGTGGACACCGACCCGGAGAAGGCCGACACGGCCGTCTTCGTCGAGACCTACGGCCGCGACCTGCTGGAACACTCGGCGAACTGCGTCGTGGTCGCGGGCAAGCGCGGCGGCGAGGTCTCGCTGGCCGCCTGCCTCGTGCTGTCCACCACCCGCGTCGACGTCAACGGCGCGGTCCGCCGCCACCTCGGGGTCCGCAAGGCGTCCTTCGCCGCCATGGACACCGCCGTCGGCGAGACCGGCATGGAGTACGGCGGCATCACCCCGGTCGGCCTCCCGGCAGGCTGGCCGCTGCTGGTCGACGCCGCCGTCGCCGACACCCCCTACGTGCTCATCGGCAGTGGCTTCCGGCGCGGCAAGCTCATCGTGCCCGGCAAGGTCCTCGCGGCCCTCCCGGGCGCGGTGCTGGTGGAGAACCTGGGCGTCTGACGCGTTCCCCCGGGCCCGCGGGGGCGGGCGCCGGGGGATCGGGAACGCCGGGCCGCGCCCGCCGTCACAGCCGCGGGATCTCGATGGCGGGGCAGCGGTCCATCACCATGTCCAGTCCGGCCTCGCGGGTGCGCTCGTACGCCGCCTCGTCGACGACGCCGAGCTGGAACCAGACGGCCTTCGCGCCCTTGGCCACCGCCTCGTCGGCGACCGCGCCCGCGAGGTCGGAGTTGACGAAGACGTCCACCACATCGACCGGGAACGGGATCTCCTCCAGCGAGGCGTAGCCGCGCTCCCCGTCCACGGTCTCGGCCTTCGGGTGCACCGGTACCACGCGCTTGCCGAACCGCCGCAGCACCGCGGCCACCCCGTACGCGGCCCGGGACCGGTTGTTCGACAGGCCCACCACCGCCCACGTGTCACCCGTGCCGGTCAGGATCTTCCGCACCGTCGCCGCGTCGCCGTACACGCCGTCCTCCAGCCGCCGGTCCATCTGCCGAGGTCCCACCGGACCTCCTTCCACTCCGCACGAACGGCGAACCGGTGCCGGTCATTCCCGGCCCTTAGGCTGGCGTGATGACCGACCGGTACCTGACCGTGGCGCGCGCGGGCGTCCACGAGAGCGAGATCAGGCGCTCGCGGTTCCGCTGCGCGGTGGCTCCCGCGGACAGCGAGGAGGCGGCGCAGGAGTTCGTCCGCACCATCCGCAGGGAGCACCCGGGCGCCACCCACAACTGCTTCGCCTACGTGATCGGCCCCGACGGGCGGCTGCACCGGGCGAGCGACGACGGCGAACCGGGCGGCACGGCCGGCACGCCCATGCTCCAGGTTCTGCTCGGCCGCGAGGTCCGCGACACCGTCGCCGTCGTCACCCGCTACTACGGCGGCGTCCAGCTCGGAGCTGGCGGCCTGGCCAGGGCGTACGGCGGCGCCGTCGCGGCCGCCCTCGACGCGGTCGGGACCGCCGAGCTGCGCAGGATGGCGCTGGTCACCGTCACCGTCGACCACGGCCGGGCCGGGCGGCTGGAGAACGAACTGCGGGCCGCCGGCCACACCGTGCGCGAAGTCCGCTACGCCGCCGAGGTCGCCATCGCCCTCGGCGTCCGGGCCGACCGGGTCCCCGCCTTCCGCTCCTGGCTCGCCGACGCCACCTCGGGCGCCGCCGCCTGCGCCGTGGAGGGCACCGCCTACGTGCGCGTATGACCGGGTCCGCACGAACCGGCGAACCTGCCGCGCGGAGCCGCCGCACAGCCGCGCCACCGCCCCCCTAGAATCAAGATCTCCGGCGGGCGCGTGTCCGGCCGGCGCCGGGCGCCGCCCGGCGGGCCGGCGGCGCCGGGGCACGGTGAGGACGAAGACGCGGGTGGGGGCCACCGAGTGAGACTGCTGCACACGTCGGACTGGCACCTGGGCCGCTCCTTCCACCGGGTCGGCCTGCTCGACGCCCAGCGGGCCTTCCTCGACCACCTGGTGGCGACCGTCCGCGCCGAGCGCGTCGACGCCGTCCTCGTGGCAGGGGACGTCTACGACCGGGCCGTACCGCCCCTTTCCGCCGTCGAGCTGTACGACGCCACCCTGCACCGGCTGGCCGACCTCGGCGTGCCCACCGTGATGATCTCCGGCAACCACGACTCGGCGCGCCGGCTCGGCGTCGGATCCGGCCTCATGGGACGCGCCGGCATCCACCTGCGGACCGACCCGGCCGCGTGCCACCGGCCGGTGGTCCTGCGCGACAGCTACGGCGAGGTGGCGGTCTACGGCCTGCCGTACCTCGAACCGGCCCTGGTGCGCGAGGAGTTCGCCGCCGAGCGCGCGGACCACACCGCCGTGCTGACCGCCGCCATGGACCGGGTGCGCGCCGACCTGGCCGCGCGGCCGGCCGGCACCCGCGGCGTCGTCCTCGCCCACGCCTTCGTCACCGGCGCCGCGCCGTGCGACAGCGAACGGGACATCACCGCGGGAGGCGTCGAGGCCGTGCCTGCGGCCGTGTTCGACGGCGTGCACTACGCGGCTCTCGGCCATCTGCACGGCTGCCAGACGGTCACCGAGCGGATCCGCTACTCGGGTTCGCCGCTCGCGTACTCCTTCTCCGAGGAGCACCACCGCAAGAGCATGTGGCTGGTGGACCTCGGCCCCGGTGGGGAGGTGACCGCCGAGCGGGTCGACACGCCGGTGCCGCGCCCGCTCGCCCGGCTGCGCGGCCGCCTCGACGACCTGCTCGCCGACCCCAAGCTGGAGCGCCACGCCGACGCCTGGGTCGAGGCCACCCTCACCGATCCCTACCGGCCGCACGAGCCGATGGCCGCCCTCGCCAAGCGCTTCCCGCACATCCTCGCCCTCGCCTTCGACCCCGAGGGGGCCGAGGAGGACGCGGCCCTCTCGTACGCCCGGCGGCTGCGCGGCCGCACCGACACCCAGATCGCCGAGGACTTCCTGCGCCACGTCCGCGGCGCGGGACCCGACGCGCGCGAACGCCAGGTGCTGCGCCAGGCGTTCGACGCCGTGCGCGCCGACACCGCACGGACGGAACGCCCCTGATGCGCCTGCACCACCTGAGGATCACCGCCTTCGGGCCGTTCGCCACCACCCAGGACGTCGACTTCGACGAACTGTCCGCCGCCGGGCTGTTCCTCCTGCACGGCCCGACCGGGGCGGGCAAGACCTCGGTCCTGGACGCCGTCTGCTACGCCCTGTACGGCCAGGTGCCAGGCGCCCGCCCCGCCACCAGGCTGCGCAGCGACCATGCGGCGGCCGGGACGCCGACCGAGGTCGTACTCGACCTCACGGTCGGCGGACGGCGGCTGGAGATCACCCGGCGCCCGGAGCAGCTGCGCGCCAAGAAGCGCGGCACCGGCCTGACCCACGACAAGGCAGTCACCTTGCTGCGGGAGTACGACCGCGGCCAGTGGCGCGGCCTGTCGAAGTCCCACCAGGAGATCGGCGAGGAGATCAAGCAGCTCGTGGGGATGAGCTGCGAGCAGTTCTGCCAGGTCGTGCTGCTGCCGCAGGGCGAGTTCGCCGCCTTCCTGCGGGCGAGCGCGATCGAGCGGGCTAAGCTGCTGGGCAGGCTGTTCGACACCCGCCGCTTCAAGGCCGTCGAGGCATGGCTGCGGGACCGTGCGGCCGAGGCCGGGCGACGCCTGGAAGCCGGTGACCGCGAACTGGCCGACCTCGCCGCCAGGATGCGCCAGGCCGCCGGACCCGGTCCCGGTGACCGCACGGACCAGTACGCGGACCCGGACCCGGACCCGGAATCCGGCGGGGCACCCGATTCCGGCGGCTGGCTGCTGGCGTGGGCGGCGGAGCTGCGGTGCGAGGCGCGGGAGCGGTACGAGATCGCCCGCGCGGCCGTCACCGGCGCCGAGCACGTCCACGCGTCCGCCGCCGAGGCGGCCACGGCGGCCCGCGACCTGCACGCCCTCCAGGCCCGCCACGCCGAGGCGCGCCGCCGCGCCCGGATCCTCGACCAGGAACGGCCGGCCAGGACCGAGGCCCGCGCCCGACTCGACCGGGCCCGGCGCGCGGCCGGCGTGGAACCGGCCCTGGCCCTGCGCGGCAAGGCGGCCGAGCGGTACGAGGCGGCCGTGGCGGCGGAGCGCGCCGCGGCCGCCGAACTGGTGGCGTCGGGCGAGCCGTTGCCCCCCGCCCCGGCCGTCGCGCCGACTGCCGCCGCCGGTTCCGGCTCCGGCCGGGCCACGGGTCCTGGTTCCGGTCCGGCCACGGGTCCAGGTTCCGGTCAGGGCGGCGGCTCCGGTACCGGTTCCGGTCGGACTGCCGATTCCGGCTCTGTTCAGGCCGCCCATTCCGTTTCCGCCGCCGGTCCGGAGCCTGGCCGGGTCATCGGTTCCGATCAGGCCACTGGCCCAGGTTCCGGCCACGCCGCCGATTCCGGTCCGGCCGCCGGTTCCGGCCCTGGCCGGACCGCCCATTCCGGCCGTGGTCAGGCCGCCGGTCCCGTTTCCGTCGCCGGTTCCGGTCAGGCGGCTGGTTCCGGCCCTGGTCCCGTCGGTGGTCCTGGGCCGACGCTTCCGCACGCGCGGCGGGCGTCGAGCGGGAACCCACCGGACGGTGCCATCGGCCCAGGCGGCGGCATTGGCGGCTCAGGCGGCGGTTCCGGCGAGGACCGCGCCACGCCGGAGCCGGGTCCGGCGGCCCCCGGCGGCCCGGACGGCTCCCCCCGTAAGACGTCCGCCCCCGACGGTTTTGGTGGCGGCTTCGGCGAGGGCCGCGCCCCTCACGCCCCCGGCTCCGCGCCCCCCGGCCTCTCGGTCCCCGCGCAGGGCGCCCCCGGCCGCCGGGCGGCGGACGTGCCCCCGTACCTCGACGCCGACCTGCTCATCCGACGGGCCCGCCAGGCGCGCGAGGAACTGGGCGGCCTCGCGCGGGGCGAGGAGGGCGAGGCAAGGCTGCGGGAGCTGGGCGAGCGGCTGGCGGCCGTCGAGCGCGAGGAACGGGCGGACGAGGAGGCCGTACAGGAGGCGCAGACCTGGCTGGAGGCGTGGCCCGCGACCCGGGCCCGGTTGCGGGCGCGGCTGGACGCGGCCATGGAGGCCGCCGCGCAGGCGGCCGCACTCGCCGCAGAGGTTTCGGCCGCCGCCCGGCGCGAGACGGCGGCCGGCGAACGCGACCGGCTGGCCACCGAGTCCGCGCGCGCCGAGGACGCCGTACGCGACGCACGGGACCGTACCGCCGCCGCCCGTGAGAGGTGGCAGGACGTGCGCGAGGCACGCATCGACGGCATCGCGGCCGAACTGGCCCGCGAACTGGCCGACGGCGAGCCGTGCCGGGTGTGCGGCGCCACCGAGCACCCGGCGCCCGCCCGCCCGGCCCGGCGGCAGGTCACCCGGGCCGACGAGGACGGCGCCCACGCCGAGTTCCAGCGCGAGTCGGCGGACCTGGACCTGGCCCGCGAGACCGCGGCCCGGCTGACGGCCGCCCTGGAGGCCGCCGTGGCGACCGCCGGTGAGGCGCCGCGCGCCGAACTCGCCGCCGCTCACGCCGAACTGGCCCGCCGCCACTCCGCGGCCGTACGCGAGGCCGCCGGCGTGCCCGAGGCCCGCCTGGCCCTGGAAGGCGCCGAGCAGGAGCGCGACCGCAGGACCGCCCTGCGGCAGGAGGCGGTCAGCCGGGCGGCGGCCAGGGCCTCGCGCCGCGAGGAGCTCACCGAGCGCTACGAGCAGGCGCGGTCCGAACGGGACCTGGCCCGGGCCGGGTACGCCGACGTGGCGGCCCGGCGTACGGCGCTGGCCCGCCGGGCCGCGCTGCTGGAGCGGGCGGCGACCGCCGCCCGGGAGCGTGCCGACGCCCAGGAGCGGCTGACGGAGGCCGAGGAGGCTGCCGTGGTGGCCGCCGCCGGTGCCGGCTTCGGTTCACCCGAGGAGGCGGCCGCCGCACTGCTGCCCGCCGACCGGCGCCGCGCGGCCGAACGCGAGGCCGAGGAGTGGGCCCGGCAGGAGGCGGCGGTCGCCGCGGAACTCTCCGCGCCGGGTCCGGCCGCCGCCGCGCGGCGCCGGCCCGCCGAACCCGAGCCGGCCGAGGCCGCGCTGGCCGCGGCCACCCGCGCCCTGCGCGACGCCTCGGCCGCCGAGTCCGCTGCCGCCTCCCGCACCGCCGAGCTCGACCGGCTCGGCGCCCTCGCCACCGCCAGGGTCCGCGAACTGGCCCCCGCGCGGGACGGCTTCGCCCGCCTCAAACGGCTGTCCGACCTGGCCGGCGCCACCAGCGCCGAGAACACGTACCGGATGGAGCTGGAGACCTACGTGCTGGCGGCGCGGCTGGAGCAGGTGGCCGCGGCCGCGGGCGCACGGCTGCGCCGCATGTCCAGCGGCCGCTACACGCTGGCCCATTCCGACGCCCGCGCCGACCGCAGGGCCAAGTCCGGTCTCGGCCTCGTCGTGGTCGACTCCTGGACCGGTACGGAACGCGACACCTCCACCCTGTCCGGCGGCGAGACCTTCTTCGCCTCGCTCGCGCTCGCGCTGGGACTGGCGGACGTGGTGACCGACGAGGCCGGCGGTACCCGCCTGGACACCCTCTTCATCGACGAGGGCTTCGGCAGCCTCGACGAGCAGACCCTCGACGAGGTGCTGGACGTCCTCGACTCCCTGCGCGAACGCGACCGGGCCGTCGGCATCGTCAGCCATGTCGCCGACCTGCGCCACCGCATTCCGGCCCAACTCCGCGTCGTCAAGGGCCGGGACGGCTCCACGGTGCGGACGCGGACGGCGACCGCGATCGCGACGCCACGCGCCTGACCCGGACGCCGACCGTGGGCGGCGCCCCCGGGGCCCGGCCGCTAGAGCACCAGCGGGCGCCGCTCCAGCGGCGAGGAGTACACCACACTGGTGGTGACCGCGCCCAGGCCGGAGATCCGCCCGGTCACCTCCTCCAGGTGCCGCATCGACCGGGCCGCCACCTTCAGCACGAAGCAGTCGTCCCCGGTCACATGGTGTGCCTCCAGTACCTCCGGGGTGCTGCCGAGCAGGTCGTGGAACGGTTTGTAGTTGCCGGTGGGATAGCGCAGCCGGACCAGGGCCAGGACCGGCAGCCCGACACGCTCGTGGTCGATCACGGCCGTGTAGCCGGTGATGACACCGGCCTCCTCCAGCCGCCGTACCCGCTCGGTCACCGCGCTCGGCGACATCGACACCGTACGTGCCATCCCGGCGTAACTGGCCCGCCCGTCGCGCTGCAGGGCCTCCAGCAGCAGCCAGTCCGTGGCGTCCAGGGAAATCGTGCTCATCTTCCCTGCTTAGCAGGGGAAAGCACGGCCGGACAAGGAGAACGCCGGGGAACGCCACTTCAGGCGGCGATCACCGGCCGGTAGATTCCGTGCCATGACAATTCCGGCATCCGCATCGTCACCGCAGCTCACCGCGCCTGCGACCGCAGCCGCGGACAACCCCGTGCTGAGCGTCCCCCCGGCGGCCCCGGCCGAGGCCGCCGCGTATTTCGCCGCGTCCCTCGCCTTCCACACCGACGTCTCCGACGTGGCCGCCGCCCTGGCGGCCGGCGGCCACGGCTTCACCCTCGTCGACACGCGAAGCACCCAGGCGTGGGACCAGGGGCACATACCCGGCGCCGTCCACCTGCCCACCGCGATCGTCCCGGACCTGGCCGAGGAAGTCCTCGACCGGGACGTGCCCGTGGTCGTCCACTGCTGGGGCCCCGGCTGCAACGGCGCCGCCCGCGCCGCGCTCGCCCTGGCCACCCGCGGCTTCCGGGTGAAGGAGATGCTCGGCGGCATCGAGTACTGGATCCGCGAGGGCTTCGCCTACGAGACGTACGAAGGCGGGCAGCGGCGCACCGCCGACCCGCTCACCGCGCCCGTCGGCGCGGACGACTGCGGCTGCTGACCACGGGTCACCGGCCGGGGCGGGCGCGGCCGGCGGCCGCGCCCGCCCCGGATCAGACCGGCGGCGAGGTCAGTTCGTACGCCCACAGTTCGCCGCGGTCGGCGACCCGCGCGAAGCCCACCCGTTCCAGCACGGCCTGGGAGGGCCGGTTGCCCGGCTCCGTGGTGGCCAGCACCGTGAGGACCTCGGGCCGGCCGAGCGCCCACTGGCACAGCGCCCGGGCGGCGTCGGTGGCCCAGCCCCCGCCGCGGCCGGACTCCGACAGGTCGTAGCCGATCTCCACGGCGCCGCCGTCCGGCGGACCGTGGAAGCCGGCGCCGCCCAGGGCCGTCCCGTCCTCGGTCCGCGTGATCGCGAACAGGCCCCAGCCCGGCCGGTAGACCCCGGCCCTGGCGGCGGCCACCGTCATCGTGGCCGCCCCGACCGTTCCGTCCCCCGGCACCCCGTCGATCCACACCAGCGAGCCCGGCTTGCCCTCGGCCAGCAGCGCGGCCTCCTCGGGAAGCTGCTCCCGCAGCGTCAGCCGGCCCTGGGTCAGCACGAGGCGCCCGCCGTCGTGCGAAGCGTGCAGCGTCATCCAGCCGTCCCGCCCTCTCCGAAGGACTTCCCCCATGCTTCCCCCGTGCGTGTTGCGGCCGCTGCCGACCGCGCGGGTTCAGCGTTTCCGCGTTCTGGTGTTCCGGTGTTCTTGCGTTCCCGCGGTCCCGGCCGCCGTGCGCGCGGCGACCGCAAGCAGCCAGCGTAACCACGGCCGCCGCGGCCCGGAGCACCGGGCCGGAGCACCGGGCCGGCGCCCGGGCCCGAAACCCGGGCGACGGGCGCGTGCGGCGGCCGGACCCGCCAACGGGACGGGGTCCGGCCGCCGCACGTGTCGCGCCGCCGTACGCCTCGCGCCGGCTACAGCGCGGAGATCTCCGCCACAAGGTCGTCCAGGCCAAGCGAGCCCAGCGAGAGCGCGGCCATGTGCCACGCCTTGGCGTCGAAGGCGTCACCGCGCGCGGCGCGTGCCGCGGCCCGGCCGGTCAGCCAGGCGCGCTCACCCAGCTTGTAGCCGATGGCCTGGCCGGGGATCCCGAGGTAGCGGATCACCTCGCTGTCCACGAAGGCCGGCGGACGCCCGCTGTGCATCCCGAAGAACTCGCGGGCCAGCTCCGGCGTCCAGCGCTCGCCCGGGTGGAACGGCGAGTCCCGCGGGATCTCCAGTTGCAGGTGCATGCCGATGTCCACGATGACGCGGTTGGCCCGCATCATCTGCGCGTCGAGGTAGCCCAGCCGCCGCTCGGGGTCGGTGAGGAAGCCCAGTTCGTCCATCAGCCGCTCGGCGTACAGCGCCCAGCCCTCGGCGTTGGCGCTGACCATGCCGATGGTGGCCTGGTAGCGGGACAGGTCCTCGGCCACGTGCGCCCACTGCGCGAGCTGCAGGTGGTGGCCGGGCACCCCCTCGTGGTACCAGGTCGAGACCAGGTTGAAGACGGGGAACCGGGTGCGGCCCATGGTGGGCAGCCAGGTGCGGCCCGGCCGGGAGAAGTCCTCCGAGGGCGCGGTGTAGTACGGGGCGGCCGCGCCGCCGGGCGGGGCGATCCGCGCCTCGACCCGCTTGACCCGCTCGGCGAGTTCGAAGTGCGTCCCGTCCAGCGCCTCGATGGCCTCGTCCATCAGCGCCTGCAGCCACCGCTGCACCTCGTCCACGCCCTCGACGGCCTGGCCGTGGTCCTCCAGGTGGCGCAGCACCTCCCACGGATCGGTGTCCGGGAGGATCTTGCCGGCCTCGGCGATCATCTCCTCGCGCAGCCGGTGGAACTCCGACCAGCCGTAGGCGTACGCCTCGTCCAGGTCGAGGTCGGTGCCGTTCCAGTACTGGGACCAGCGCGCGTACCGCTCCCGGCCGACCGGGTCGGGAGCGCCGGCGACGCCGGGCGCGTACACGTCCCGCAGCCAGTCGCGCAGCTCCGCGTACGCGGCGGTGGCCTCGGCCGCCGCCGCGTCGAGCTCGGCCCGCAGCTCCTGCGGCCCGTCGGCGGTGAGCGCGGCGAACCAGGAGCCGGAGCCGCCGTCGCCCGTCCACTCGCCGATCTGCTCGACGACCGTCTCCACCTGCCGCGGTCCGCCGGGCAGATCGCGGGCCAGCCCCTCCGCCAGCGACTCGCGATAGCCCCGCAGCGCGGCGGGCACGGCACGCAGCCTGGCCGCCAGGTCGGCGTAGTTCTCCGGGGTCTCGGTCGGCGTCAGCGTGAACGCCTCCCTGATGCTGTGCGCGGGCGAGGCGATGTTGCTGATCGCGCGCAGCGACTCGCCCGCCTCGTGGACGGCCAGCTCCGAGGTCAGCCGCTCGCGCAGCAGCCGGGCGCAGCGCCGCTCGGCGTCGCTGTCGCCGCCCGGCCGTGCCTCGGCCCGCGCCAGCTCCGCCAGCGTGGTCCTGGCGAGTTCCGCACGCGCCTCCTGGCCGGCGGGCGAGAAGTCCGGCAACAGTCGGTAACTGGCGGGCACACCCAGGTACGTGCCGATGATCGGGTCGAGTTCGATGAGGTCGTCGACATAGGCGTCGGCGACCTGCCGTGGCAGCGAGCTGCTGGTGAGATTGGACATGCCCACATCCTGGTACGCCGGGGGCCTCCGCGTCATCAGCATGGGGCTTCTTCGTCCCTGACGGCGTCCTTGACGGCGTCCCTGCGGGCGTCCCGGGCGGCCGGCGGCCCGGCCCCTCGGGGGCCGGGTGGCGATCACCGCCGCGTACGAGGTCGGCCACGCAAGGTGACGGTCTTGCGGTCAGGCGCCCGGCGGCAGCAGCGGCCCGCACTCCCACTGCTGGAAGATCAGCCGCGTCTCCACGCGCGCGACCTCCCGGCGCGCGGTGAACTCGTCCAGCACCAGGCGCTGCAGATCGGCGGTGCCCGCCACGGCGACGTGCACCAGGTAGTCGTCGGGACCGGTGAGGTGGAACAGCGCCCGGGACTCCGGCAGGGCGCGGATCCGGTCGACGAAGGGGCCGATCAGTTCGCGGCGGTGCGGCCGCACCTGCACCAGCAGCAGCGCCTGCAGGCCGCGGCCGAGCCTGGCCGGGTCCAGCCGCAGCTCGTGCCCGAGGATCACCCCGCTGCGGCGCAGCCGAGCCACCCGGTCCAGGCAGGTGGACGGTGCCACGCCGACGGCCGCCGCCAGGTCGCGGTACGTGGTCCGCGCGTCGTTCTGCAGGATGCGCAGAATGTCCAGGTCCACCGGATCGAGAGCGACGGATTCGGTCATCGACCGAACGTAGCACGGCCTTCAGCCCGTTCGGCCCGGTGGACGTTCAGTGTGACGGGTATGGAGTCGACCACCGCATCGAGCCCCTCGGACCGCGCTCTGGACACCGAGGCCGTGCACGCCGGGCGCGAGGACCTCGCCGCCGCGGGCCTGCACGCCGTACCCCTGGACCTGTCCACCACCTACCCGTCACGGGACAGCCGCGGCGAGGCCGCGCGGCTGGACGCCTTCGCCGCCACCGGCGCCCTGCCGGACGGCCCGCCCGTCTACGCCCGGCTGGACAACCCCACCACGGCCCGGTTCGAGACCGCCCTGGCCCGGCTGGAGGGCACCGAGTCCGCCGTCGCGTTCGCCAGCGGCATGGCGGCGCTCAGCGCCTGCCTGCTGGCACAGTCCGCGCGAGGGCTGCGGCACGTGGTGGCGGTCCGGCCGCTGTACGGGTGCAGCGACCACCTGCTGACCGCGGGCCTGCTCGGCACCGAGGTCACCTGGGCCGACCCGGGGGACGGCCGGGCGGAGGCGGTCGGCGCGAGCGTGGCGGCCGCCCTGCGCCCCGACACCGGCCTGGTCATGGTGGAGACGCCGGCCAACCCGACGCTGGCGGAGCTGGACCTGCGGGCCGTCGCCGACGCCTGCGGCGGCGTGCCGCTGCTCGCCGACAACACCTTCGCCACCCCGGTCCTGCAGCGGCCCGCCGGCCTCGGAGCCCGGATCGTGCTGCACAGCGCGACCAAATACCTGGGTGGGCACGGCGACGTCATGGGCGGAGTGGTGGCCTGCGACGAGGAGTTCGCGCGGCGGCTGCGGCTGGTCAGGTTCGCCACCGGCGGCGTCCTGCACCCGATGGCCGGCTACCTGCTGCTGCGCGGCCTGTCCACCCTTCCCGTACGGGTCCGCGCCGCCTCGGCCACGGCCGCCGGCCTCGCGGCCCGGCTGGCCGCCGACCCCCGCGTCACCGCCGTCCACTACCCCCGCATCGGCGGTGCCATGATCGCCTTCGAGACGGCCGGCGACCCGCACGCGGTGATCTCCGCCGTACGGCTGATCACTCCCGCGGTCAGCCTCGGCAGCGTCGACACGCTCATCCAGCACCCGGCCTCGATCAGCCACCGCATCGTCCCCGGCGACGACCGCTGGTCGGCGGGCGTCGGCGACCGCCTCCTGCGCATGTCGGTCGGCCTGGAGAACGCCGACGACCTGTGGCGGGACCTGGACCAGGCGTTGGCCGCGTCCGTTCGGCAGGAGCCCGCGGCGCGGGCGGATCAGCTCGTGCGGCCGGACACCCAGGGCAGCGCGGCGAGCCGCGGCCCCGCGTCGGAACAGGGCGCCGCCACGGGCCCGGACGCGGCCTCGGACCTGGAAGCCGCCTGGTCCGCGGACGCCGCCTTGTGCGCGGAAGCCGCGGGTACGACCGGCAGTGACGCGGTCAGCACCAGCGTCCCGTCCTCCACCTGGTAGTCCAGCGGCAGCCGCAGCGACCGCATCGCCGCGACCATCCCGGTGTTGGTGGACTGCGTGACCGCGTACACGCTCTCCCGGCCCGCCTCGACCGCCATCTCGACGAGCGCGCGCAGCAGCGCCGCGCCGACACCGCGGCGCTGCCACTCGTCCTCGACGAGCAGCGCGACCTCGTTCTCGTCGCCGTCCCACAGCAGGTGGCCGAGTGCCACCAGCCGGCCGGAGGCGGTCTCGACCGCGACGGACCGCCCGAAGCGGGGGCTGAGCAGGTGGGCGAGGTAGCGGTCGGCGTCGGTGACCGGGCCGTGGTAGCGCAGCGCCAGCGTCCTGGGGGAGCAGCGCTCGTGCATCGCCAGTGCCGCGGCCCGGTCCTCGGGCGTGGCGCGGCGGACGGTGATCTCCTCACCCCGCGACAGCGTGAGCGGCCGCGGGCCCGCGGGCGTACGCACGCCGAGCCGCGCGTCGAGTTCCACCAGGGCGCGGGCCCGGGCGAACTCGGTGGGCGTGAACGGCAGGTAGTCGCGCCGCACCGTGATCGTCCCGCCCGACGGGTCGCGCAGCCGCATCACGGTGGGTCGCAGGGCGTCGTCCGCCACGGGGGTGTCCTCCTCGTCACCGGCCGGGGTGGACCGGATCGTGCAGCGGCCGAACAACTGGCGCAGCGCCAGCGGGAGTTCCGCCGCGTCGAGGGCGGTCCTGGTGGCCAGGGCGAGCATACGGGTCGGGGCGTCGACCAGGTCGTGGGCGTCGGCCCGTTCCAGCCACGTATCGGCGCCGCCGGCCTCCCCGACGGTCACCGCCAGTGCGGCGGCCGGCAGCGATCGGGGCGCCCGCAGCAGGAACTCGTCGACCGTGCCCTCGGCCAGTGGATGGGTCTGCAGCGTGACGATGTCCACCCCGCTGTCCGCGAGGGCCGCGCACACCGCGGCCAGCGAACCGGGGGCGTCCCGCACCGTGGTGCGCAGCCGCCACAGCGCGGTCTCCCGCTCGCCGTCTTCCGGCTCCCGCCGGCCGACCGGTACCGGCGCGTCCTCCGCGGCGCCGGCCCGGTCCCTGCGGTGGTGCGCCCACCGGTGGAACACGGCCGCCGCGAGCAGTCCGGCGGCCGAGGTGATCAGCAGCACCCGGCCGTCCGGGCCGTGGTCGACGAGGTCGGCGACGAAGTCGGCGGCGGCCATGGCGGCGAACAGGACGGCCGTTTCCACCAGGTCGCGGCCGCGGTGACGGCGCCGCCTACGGTCCGGGTGACGCTCCGTCTGCCGGGTCGCGGCACGGTCGGGGGCGTGGTCAGGTGTCGAACGAGGCATGCGTTCAGCCTGCCGAACCGGTGTTGCGCGATCACGAACGTTCCGTGACCGGACGGTAAAGGCCGGAACTTGTCGGTTAAGTTATCCTTTCAACCTTTTTGCCGTTCTCGCGGCTCCGCCGGGCCGCCCGGCCGGCGCGACCGCGAGGCGCCGGCGTAATGGCCGCCGGGTGACGTCCGGGTGCCCGGTGCGATCCCGGCCGCCCGGACGGCCGACCGGGTGCCGCGGCCCCTGCGACGGCCCGGCCTCGCCGCCCGCCCCGCGGACCCGCGCCGCCCGCCCCGCCCCGCTCGGCACCGGCGTCCGCGACGACCGCGGCGCCCCCGTACTGCCCGGCGCCTGGCTCCAGGTCCGGCTGGGCCGCCCGGACAGCGCGCGCGCCCGCGCCACCGCCGTGGTCGAGGAGTACCCGGAGGTGACCGGCCGGACCGCCGACGACCGCCGGCGACCGCCGGGCCCGGGCCGAGGCGGTCCCGGCGCGGACCGGGCGGTGAGCTCACGGGCGCCGCGCGGGCGTCCCGGCCTCAGCGGGCGGCGAGCGAGGCCATGAGCCGGACCGCGTTGGTGAGCGCCTCAGGCGCCAGATGCGCGTAGCCCACCACGAGAGCCGGCTCGTCCTCCTCGGTGCCCGGCGGCACGCCCGGGCCGCCCGCCGCCGCGAACCGGTACGCCGACAGCGGCCGCACCTTCAGGCCGGCCGCCGCGGCGGCGGCGAGGAAGCGCCGCTGCGGCCCGTACGCCCGGGGCAGCGTCACGATCGCGTGCAGTCCCGCCGCGATGCCGCTCACTGAGGCACCCGGCACGCACCGCGCCAGCGCCGCGACCAGCGTGTCGCGCCGGACCCGGTACGCGCGCTGGCAGCGCCGCAGGTGCCGGTCGTAGTGCCCGCCGCGCAGGAACTCGGCGAGCACGGCCTGCTCCGTGACCGGGTTGCCCAGGTCCATCGTCCGCTTGCGCGAGGCGGCGTCCGCTGCCAGGTCCGCGGGAGCCACCAGCCAGCCCAGCCGCAGCCCGGGCGCGAGCGCCTTGCTCACCGAACCGGTGTACGCCACATGCCCCGGTGCCAGGCCCTGCAGCGCGCCGACCGGCGCCCGGTCGTAGCGGAAGTCGCCGTCGTAGTCGTCCTCCAGCACCAGGCCGTCCACCGAGCGGGCCCACTCGGTGAGGGCCGCGCGCCGCGCCGCCCGGTAGGCCACGCCGGACGGGAACTGGTGGCACGGCGTGACGATCACCGATCGCACCCCCGTCGCCGCCAGTGCCCCGACGTCCAGCCCGCCCGCGTCGACCGGCACCGGCACGGCGGTGATCCCGATCGCGGCCAGCAGACCGTTGTGCTCGGGGCTCCCCGGGTCCTCGACGGCCATCAGACGCTCCCCGCGCCCCCGCAGCACCAGGCCGAGCAGGGTCTGCGCCTGCGTGACGCCCGAGGTGATGACGACGTGGTCCGGATCGGCGGCCACCCCTCTGCGCCTGGCGAGCAGTTCGGCCACCGCCTCGCGCAGCGCGGGCAGCCCCCGCGGGTCGGGGTAGCCGAACGCCCGGTTCGGCAGACGCGCGACCACCCGGCGGTGCGCGGCCGACCAGGCGGTACGCGGGAACAGCGACAGGTCGGGCACCCCGGCCCGCAGGTCCAGCGGGCCGCCCCGGTCGTCCTCGGCGAACGGCTCCGCCGGGGCCGCGGCGGCCTGGGCCGCCCCCTCGGTCACCCAGGTCCCCGCACCCTGGCGGCCGGTCAGGTAGCCCTCGGCGGTGAGCTGGGCGTAGGCGTCCGTGACCAGGCCCCGCGAGACCCCCAGATCCGCCGCCAGCTCCCGGCTCGACGGCAGCCGGGTTCCGGGCGCGAGCCGCCCCGACCTGACGGCCTCCCGCAGCGCCCCTTGCAGCGCCCGCCCCCGCCGCCGGGGCGGCGCGCCCGCAGATGGAAGGAGCACCTCCCAAGCGGCGGTCCACCCCGTCCCCTCGACGCCCGCGCCGCGGTCCCGCGCGTCCTGGGCCCTGTCGGTGTCGGGGCCCGCGTCCTGGGGCGCGTGAGTGCCGGGGCTCGCGTCCTGGGCCTCGTGAGTGCCGGAACCGTCGTCCTGGGCCGCGCGGGTGTCGGGGCTGGCGTCCCGGGCCTCGTCCATGCCGGGATCGGCGTCCTTGGCCGCGTCGGTGCCGGAACCGGCGTCCCGGGCCGCCCGGGTGTCGGAACTGGCGTCCCCGGCCCTATGCGTGTCGGCGCCCCCACGCACGGCTCCGTCCGTGCCGGGACCCGTGTCCGTGCCGGAACCCGCGCCTGTGCCCGGGGTCGCCGAAGTGGTCCTCGTAATCGCCATGGAAATGGACCTTAAACCGGACCGATCGTGCTTCGTAGCGTGCGGACATGAACTCCTCGTACCGAACCGGCTTCCTGCTGGCCGCCGTCGCCTGCGTCCTGGTCGGCGCGTCCTTCACGGCTGGTGGTGCCCTCGTCCAGTACCCGCACGCCGGCGGCCAGGCCCTGCGGTACGCGAGCGCCGCCCTTCTGCTGCTGTGGCCGTCTCGCGGCGGCGCGGCGCGCAAGCTGCGCTCCCTCACCGCGCGGCACTGGGCGCTGGCCGCGGCGGTGGCGGGCGTGGGCATGGTCGGCTTCAACCTGTCGATCCTGGCGGCCGAACGGACCGCGCAGCCGGCGGTGCCTGGCGTCCTGGTGGGCTGCGCGCCGGTGGTCGTCGCCGTCCTCGTGCCGCTGGGCGCCGGGCGGCGGCCGTCCCCGGCCGTCGTCACCGGGGCGCTGCTGGTCGCCTCGGGTGCCTTCGCCGTCCAGGGATGGGGCGGCACGGACACCGCGGGCTTGTGCTGGTCGGTGGCGGCCCTGGCGGGCGAGGTCGGGTTCGCCCTGCTCGCCGCTCCCCTCGTGGGGCGGCTCGGACCGCCGCTGCTGTCGGCGTGCGTGTGCGCGCTGGCCGCCCTGGAAGCGGCCGGCGTCGCGGCGGTGTGCGACGGCCGCGCGGCCCTGCGCGTGCCCACCGGCGCCGAGACCCTCGCCCTGGCCTGGCAGTCCGTGGTCGCCACGGTGATCGGCTTCGTCTGCTGGTACGCGGGCATGCAGCGCATCGGCGCCGAACGCGCCACCCTGTGCTCCGGTCTGATCCCCGTCTCCGCCGCGCTGACCGCGCCCCTGGTCGGCGTCGGCACCTTCGGCGCCGGCCGCCTCATGGGCAGCGCCCTGGTCGCCACCGGCGTCGCGGTCGGATCGGGCGCGCTGAGGCGGCGGGGAAGGGCGCGGCCCGTACGCGTACGTGACGCGGTGCGGACGGGAAGGGCACGGTCGGCGGTCGGCCGCACGGCTTCACGTACCGAGCCGGGCGCCGCCGGCCCGCGGGCCGCCTCCGACTCCGCGGCGGCCGGACGCGACCGGGCCGTCGCCACTCCCGCGAGCCGCCGTTGAGCGGCCGCTGAGCGGCGCGCGGACGCCGTGCGCGCGCCGCCCGCCTCCCGCCGGAGGAGGGGACCGGCGGCAGGGGCGGGCGGTGCGGCCGCTCCGGCCGGGACGGGGGCGCCCGGTCGGAGCGGTTGGCCGGGCCGGCACGCGCACCGGCCCGTATCCGCAGAACTCCCCGCACTTCGGCGGAGTTCCCGGCACCAGCGGGCGCAGCCGGCAGCCTGCGGGCGGCAGCCTGCGGGCGGCAGAGGGCCCGCCCGGGCCGCGGGCCGCTACTTGGCGCCGAGCCAGTGCTGGATCGGGTCGATCGCGAAGTAGGCCACGAAGCACACCGACACCGCCCACACCAGGGGGTGCACCTCCCGCGCCTTACCCAGCACCAGTTTGATCGCCACGAAGGACAGGAAGCCCGCGCCGATGCCGTTGGTGATGCTGTAGGTGAAGGGCATCGCCGCGATGGTGAGGAACGCCGGGACGGCGATGTCGTACTGCGTCCAGTCGATGGCGCGGACCTGGGCCATGAGCAGGAAGCCGACCGCCACCAGGGCGGGAGCGGCGGCCTGCGAGGGGACGACCGCGGCCAGCGGGGACAGGAACAGGGCCAGCGCGAACAGCGCCCCCGTGACGACGCTGGCCAGGCCCGTGCGCGCGCCCTCGCCGACGCCCGCGGCCGACTCCACGTAGGCGGTGTTCGACGAGCACGAGGCCGCGCCGCCCGCGACGGCCGCGGCGCCGTCGATGAACAGCACACGGCCGATGTTCGGCACCCGGCCGCGCTTGTCGAGCAGCCCGGCCTCGCCGGATATGCCCACGATCGTGCCCATGGCGTCGAAGAAGTCCGACAGCACCAGGGTGAAGACGAAGAGCGAGGCCGTGACCACCCCCGCCTCCCGGAAGCCGCCGAAGACACTGAAGTGCCCGATGAGCCCGAAGTCGGGGCTCGCCACCACCTTGTGCGGCCACTTCGGCACGGTCAGCCCCCAGGCGGCGTCCGGGACGTTCGCGGCCGAGTTCACGATGATCGCCACGACCGTCATCGTCACGATGCCGATCAGGATCGCGCCCTTGACCCGCCGGGCGACCAGCGCGACGGTGAGCAGCACCCCGACGCAGAACACCAGGACCGGCCAGCCGCTGAGGGTGCCGGTGGCGCCGAGCTGGACCGGCACGGTCGTGTGCGCGGCGTCCGGGACACGGGTGGCGAACCCGGCGTCGACGAAGCCGATGAAGGCGATGAACAGGCCGATCCCGACGCTGATGGCCTGTTTGATGGGCAGCGGGATGGCGTTCATGATCGCCTCCCGCAGGCCGGTCGCCACGAGGACGCAGATCAGCGCGCCCTCCAGGACCACCAGGCCCATCGCGTCCGGCCAGCTCATCTTCGGCGCGAGCTGGTAGGCGACGACCGCGTTGAGGCCGAGACCCGCCGCGATGGCGAGCGGCAGGTTCCCGCCGACGCCCATGGCCGCGGTCATCACGGCGGCCACCAGGGCGGTGGCGGTGACGAGTTGAGCGGGCGACAGGTGGTGTCCGTACTTGTCCGTCCCGCTGCCGAGGATGATCGGGTTCAGTACGAGGATGTACGCCATCGTGAAGAAGGTGGCCACGCCACCGCGTACCTCGCGTCCCGGAGTGGACCCGCGCTCCGCGATGCGGAACCAGCGGTTCAGCGCGCTTCCGGCGGGCGGGGGAAGGGACGTCGGCGTCTGGGCGTCCACGACGGGTCCTGACATGGTGCTCCTCGGGTTCGGGCGAAGGACGGAACGCGGCTTCGCGGCACGCGGATTGTGCCCCCGCGCACGTCGTGACGGGTTTCCCCCGCGTTACCGCGTATCACCGTCGGGTTTCGGCCATGTCCGGGTCAACACCCAGGACGAAGTCGAACCGCCTCCGGCCCGTGCCGGTCAGAGCCCGCCGGCCACCCTCACCACCGCGCCCGTGGTGTACGACGCCTCGTCCGACAGCAGCCACGCCACCGCGCCGGCCACCTCGGCAGGCTCGCCCGGGCGCCGCATGGGGATCCGGTCGGGGTTGCGCCACGGCCGCTCGGGGTCGCCCATCGCCGCGTGGATGCCGGTGACGATCATGCCCGGCTGCACCGAGTTGACCCGGACGCCCTCGGTCGCCAGCTCCTTGGCCAGGCCGATCGTCATCGCGTCGACCGCGGCCTTGGACGCGGCGTAGTGCACGTACTCTCCCGGGCCGCCCAACGTCGCGGCGCCCGAGGAGATGTTGACGATCGCGCCGCCCCGGCCGCCGTACCGCGTGGACATCTCCCGCACCGCCCGGCGCGCGCACAGCATCGCGCCCATCACGTTGACCTGCACGACCCGGCCGATCACCTCGACCGGCGTCTCGGCGAAACGGCCGAGCGGCCCGGTGACGCCCGCGTTGTTGACCAGCCCCGTGACCGGTCCGAGTCCCTCGCGCACGGCGTCGAAGAAGGCGTCGACCTGCTGCTCGTCGCCGGTGTCCACCTGGTGCACCAGGCAGTCCGCGCCCGCCTCGCGGATCGCCCGGGCGGTCTCCTCGGCCGCGTCCCGCGCCCGTTCGTAGCCCAGTCCGATCAGGTGGCCGGCCTCGGCCAGCCGCAGCGCCACCGCCGCCCCGATCCCGCGGCCGCCACCCGTGACCACCGTGACGCGGCTCATGGCGCCCACCTTCCTCCTCCTTGCGGGGACCGGATCCCGCAATTCGCGCGGCCGGTTCCCGACGCCAGGTCACGAACGCTATCGCAGCGCCTCGTCACCACCGCTTGCACCGTCCACGTATCCGCTTCCGGTGGGAAAGGGAGGCTTCGAGGATTGGTCTTGACCAAGTTCGCGAGACCGATCTATCGTCCTGGTAGTGCAAGGACCTTTAATAAAGACGGATTCCGAAACAAGGCTCGACAAGGCGGACGCGACGCGCCCGACAAGCGGTGATTGCGAGGACAGGGTGGGGACCACGCAGCTCGAACCGGTGCAGGAGCCCAAGTACTGGCACCTCAAGACCGTGCTGAACGACGCCCTCGACTCGGAGTTCGAGGTCGGCGAGATCCTGCCCAACGAGCGGGACCTCGCCGCCCGCTTCGGCGTCGCCCGTGCCACGCTCCGCCAGGCGCTGGAACAACTCGAACTCGAAGGCCGCCTGCAGCGGCGGCGCGGCGTCGGCACCACCGTGGCCCCGCCGCGCATCGGCGTGTCCGTGGGCCCCTCGGCCGGCACCTGGCCCGGCGCGGGGCGCGACGCCTGGGACACCGTCGGCTGCGCCGAGGCCGCGCCGCCGGCCGCCGTCGCCGCGCTGCTCGGCGTGGAGGCGGGGGAGCGCGTGCACACCGTCCGCCGCGAACGCATGATCCAGGGTCAGGCCATCGCCACCGAAATGCTCTACGTGCCCCCGGCGTCCGTCCCCGGCCTGTCCGGCATGCTCGGCCCCGCCGAGCACGCGCCCGCGGTGCTGCGTGAACTGCGGGAGCTGGAACTGGAGGGCGAGGACCGCGCGGTCGAACTCGGTTCGGCCCGCGCCGAGGACGCCAAGCAGCTCGACCGGCTGCCGGGCGCGCCGGTCCTGGTCGTCACCACCCGCTACTACGCCCAGGGCCGCGTCGCCGCCGCCTCCGTGGCCACCTACCGCGCCGACACCTGCCGCCTCACCTTCGGCGACTCCGGGGCCCTGGAGGTCACCCACCACCAGGCGTCCGACACCCGCCGGGCGTCCTGACCCGCGGCACCGCCGCGACACCCCTGCGACACCCCTGCGCCCGACCGGCCCGCCGCCTGCCGCGGCGGGCCCCGCGCCGGGGGAGTCGCGCCGCGCCGGGGCCGTCCTACAGGTGAGCCGGTGAGGTCCGCTCGACCGCGAACAACCGCTCCTCGACGTGATCGAGCGCCAGCCGCAGCGCGCCCGTCGCGATGGCCTCGGAACCGAGCGCGGAGAGCACCACTCGGGGCGGCCGCAGGCAGTACCTGGCCAGTTCCGACCGCAGCGGGTCGAGGACCCCGTCCAGGCCGGCCGCCCAGCCGCCGATCACCACCAGTTCCGGGTCGAGCGCCAGCGCCAGCGCCGCCACGTCGTGCACCAGCCGGCGCAAGAAGCGCTCCACCGCGTCCCCGGCCTGCGCGTCGCCGTCCCTGGCCAGCGCGAACACCCGCGCCACCGCCTGCTCGTCCAGCGGATGCAGCGGCGTGCCCGTGGTGGACAGCAGGTGCTCGGGCGTGACCTCGCGGCCCAGCAGGTGCAGCGCCCCGATCTCCCCGGCTGCGCCGCCGAACCCGCGGTGCAGCCGGCCGCCGATCAGCGCACCCGCCCCCGGGCTCAGCCCCGCCAGCACGAACACCAGGTCGTCGGTGTCGACCGCGGCGCCCTTCCAGTGCTCGCCGACCGCCGCCACGTTGGCGTCGTTCTCCACCAGCACCGGACAGCGGAACGAGCGCCGCAGCCGCTCGCCCAGCGGCAGTCCGGTCCAGCCCGGCAGGGCCGTGCTCAGCCGCACCTCGCCGCCCGCCGCCACGATGCCGGGGCTCCCCACGCCCACCGCCCACAGCGTGCTGCGCGCCACCCCGGCCTTCCGCAGCAGTTCGGCGACGGTGCCGCGCACCCGCTCCAGCCGCTCGTCGGCGGGCGCCGCCTCGGGCACCTCCCGGCCGTGCGAACCCAGCACCTGCCCGGCGAGGTCCGACAGCAGCACCCGCACCTGGTGCGAGCCGATCTCGATGCCCAGCAGGTGGCCGGCCTCGGCGTGGAAGCGGAACCGGCGGGCGGGCCGGCCCTGCCTGCGGCCGTCCCCCGCCCCGGGCGCGGCCTCCACCACCAGCCCCGACTCCGTCAGGCCCTCGATCACGCCCTCGACGGTGGGCCGGGACAGCCCCGTGCTGTGCACCAGCTCGGTCAGGGTGGTGGTTCGCGCATCGCGCAGGGCGTGGAGGACGACCGCGGAGTTGATCCGCCGGAGCAGCGACGGATCCCCGCCGGTCAGTCGCCCCAAGGTGTGGTCCTCCCAGTCGCACGTGTGTGGCGGATGGTACCCGGCACCGGGCCGCGCGGCGAGTGTCCCCGGGCCCGCGCCGCGCCGCGCGACGGGGGCGCGCGGCCTGACGGGCAGCCAACTGTCACAGGGCGGCGCTTTACTGGAGACATGGATCTTGCCGCTCTGCTCGCCGAGGTGGACCGGCTGCGCCGGCTGCCCTTCCCGGCCCGGCGCGGCCACCGGGGGACCGTCGTCAGCGGGCCCGGCTTCCACCTGGCCGCCCTCGCGGTGAGCGAGGACCTCCACGACCCCCACGGCGCCGACCCCGGCCGGGCGGCTCATGCGGAGGACGACTTCCGCGCCTGGTGCCAGGCCCTGGTCGAGCTGCTGAGCGCGCGCTGGGGCGAACCGGAGACGCTCGACCTGTACCCGTTCCTGGAGCGGCGGACGGCCGGCGGACCCACCGCCGGGGCTTCACCCGAAGGGCGCCCCCCGCCGCCGCTGGACGAGCTGTGCGGCTTCGTGCCCGAGGTGTACGGGTGGCGGGTCGGCGACCGCTGGACAGCCGTCGGCGTCGGCCAGGGCGAGCGCGGCTTACCGCTGCAGCTCGTCGTGGCGACGGCGGACCGGGCGGTGTACGAGCAGGCGGTGGCGCCGGGTCCGGGTCCGACGGGTCCTCGGGTGACGGACCCGCGTACGGCGGGTCCGCGGATGTCTGACCCGTCTGTGTCGGACCCGTCCGTGTCCGAGCCGTCCGTGTCGGACCCGTCCGTGTCCGAGCCGTCTGTGACGGACCCGTCCCTGACGGACCCGCGCGTCATCGGTCCGCGGGACGCCGGCGCGCGAGGGGCCTAGATCCGTAGCCCGGTCCCGTCCGGACCCTGCGCCCGCACGGCCGCGGGCGCACCGGTCGCGTCGCCGTCCGCGGCCCGCGGGCCGTACTGCGATCCGTACGCCGCCGCCCGCAGCCGTCCGAACTCCTGCGCCAGCGTCGCGGGCGACCAGTGCGCGTTGAGCCCGCTGGGGGAGGGCAACACCCAGACGCGGGTGCCGCCCAGCCGCAGCTCTTGCGGTCCGACCCGGGCGTCCTTGTCGCCGAAGGCCACCCGGTAGGCCGTGACCCCCAGCACCGCCAGCCAGCCGGGCCGGTACGCGGCAACCTTCGCGATCAGCCGCTCGCCGCCCGCCATGAGCTCCTCGCGGCTGAGCTCGTCCGCCCTGGCCGTGGCCCGCCCGGCCACATTGGTGAGGCCGAAGCCGAGCTCCAGCACCTCCCACTGCTCCGCGGGCGCGAACCGCCGCGGAGTGAACCCGGAGGCGTGCAGCGCCGGCCAGAACCTGTTGCCCGGCCGGGCGAAGTGGTGCCCGGTGTACGCCGACATCAGCCCGGGGTTGATGCCGCAGAACAGCACACGCAGGTCGGGCGCGACCACGTCCCGAAGGGTCCGGTCACGCGCGGCGGCGAGCTGCTCGGGGGTCAGAGGATCGCCCCTGGACGGTAGGCGGCCGCCTGCGGGTGCGCCTTGACGACCTCCTCCACCCGGCGCACGACCTCGACCACCTGCGAGGCCGCCGCCCCCGTGAAGGACAGCCGGTCGGCCATCAGCGCGTCCAGTGCGGCGCGGTCCAGCGGGATCCGCTCGTCGGCGGCGAGCCGGTCGAGCAGTTCGTTGCGCTCGGTGCCCTGCTCGCGCATCGCCAGCGCGGAGGCCACCGCGTGCTCCTTGATCACCTCGTGCGCGACCTCCCGGCCGACCCCGGCGCGCACCGCGCCCATCAGCACCTTTGTGGTGGCCAGGAACGGCAGGTAGCGGTCCAGCTCGCGCGCCACGACCGCCGGGAAGGCGCCGAACTCGTCCAGCACCGTCAGGAACGTCTCCAGCAGCCCGTCGAAGGCGAAGAAGGCGTCCGGCAGGGCGACCCGGCGCACCACCGAGCAGGACACGTCGCCCTCGTTCCACTGGTCGCCGGCCAGTTCCCCGGTCATCGACGCGTATCCGCGCAGGACCACCATCAGGCCGTTGACGCGCTCGCAGGAGCGGGTGTTCATCTTGTGCGGCATCGCCGAGGAGCCCACCTGGCCCGGCTTGAAGCCCTCGGTGACCAGCTCGTGCCCGGCCATCAGCCGGATCGTCCGCGCGGTGGAGGAGGGCGCGGCGGCGAGCTGCACCAGCGCCGAGACCACCTCGTAGTCCAGCGACCGCGGGTAGACCTGGCCGACGGAGGTGAACGACCGGGAGAAGCCCAGGTGCCCGGCGACCCGCCGCTCCAGTTCGGCCAGCGCGGCCTCGTCGCCGCCCAGCAGGTCCAGCATGTCCTGCGCGGTGCCGACCGGGCCCTTGATGCCGCGCAGCGGATACCGCGCGAGCAGTTCCTCGACCCGCGCGAAGGCCACCAGCAGTTCGTCCGCAGCCGTGGCGAACCTCTTGCCCAGCGTCGTGGCCTGCGCGGCGACGTTGTGCGAGCGGCCGGCCATCACCAGCTCCGCGTACTGCCCGGCGAGCTGCCCCAGCCGTGCCAGCACCGCGACCGTGCGGTCCCTGACGTGCTCCAGCGAGAGCCGGATCTGGAGCTGCTCGACGTTCTCGGTCAGGTCCCGCGAGGTCATCCCCTTGTGGACCTGCTCGTGCCCGGCCAGCGCGTTGAACTCCTCGATCCGGGCCTTGACGTCGTGCCGGGTGACCTTCTCCCGCTCGGCGATCGAGGCCAGGTCGACCTGCTCCAGCACCCGCTCGTAGTCCGCGACGGCCTCCTCGGGCACCTCCACCCCGAGGTCGCGCTGAGCGCGGAGCACGGCCAGCCACAGCCTGCGCTCCAGCACCACCTTCCGCTCCGGCGACCAGAGGGCGGCGAGCTCGGCGGAGGCATAGCGGCCGGCGAGGACATCGGGGATACGCGGCTTGGCAGTCACGTGGGGAGATTCTACTGGTCGCGGCGGTGCCCCCAGCCGCGTCCCGCCGGCGGTGGCCCTACGGCAGCCGCGTCTCGTACGGCAGCAGCTCCGGGCGCTTGGGCAGGCGGCCGTCGCCCGAGGAGCGGCCGGTCAGCCGGCGCCCTATCCACGGCAGCAGGTGCTCGCGGGTGAACCGGACGTCGGCCAGGCGCCGGGCCGCCCAGGGGGCCGGGAGGTGCGGGGGCAGGGCGCGGGTCCACTGCGACTCGGCGGGCAGCCCCAGGGTCTGCCACACCGCCTCGGCGACGCGGACGTGCCCCTCGGCCGTCAGATGGAGCCGGTCGTCGGCCCACATCCGCGGGTCGCCCAGCACCTCGGCGCCGTAAAGGTCCACCACCAGGGCGCCGTGGCGCCGGGCGAGGCCGTCGACGAAGTCGTACAGGCGCTCCATGCGGGGCAGGACACGGGTGGCCACCGGGCCGCGCCTGGCCGGGCTGCGCATCAGCACCAGTTGCCGGCAGGCCGGCGCGAGCCGCTCCACCGAGCTCTCCAGCAGCCCGCACACCGCGTCCACGTCGCACTTGGGCCGCAGCACGTCGTTCAGGCCGCCGACCAGGGTGATGAGGTCCGCGCCCATCGCGGCGGCGGTGTCCACCTGCTCCTCGGAGATCTGCCGGATCAGCTTGCCGCGCACGGCGAGGTTGGCGTAGCGGAAACCGGGCGCCCGCGCGGCCAGCCGCCCCGCGAGCAGGTCCGCCCAGCCGCGATAGGTGCCGTCGGGCAGCAGGTCGGACATGCCCTCGGTGAAGGAGTCGCCGACCGCGACGAAGCTCGTGTACGTGTGCGTCTCAGGTGTCCCCATGGCCCGGCGATCCTATGCGAGCGCTTGGTCACCGTACGAACCGGGACCACCGGGAGCCGCCCGTCCCCGGCCGTCCCTGCCCGTCCCCGGCCGTGCCCGCTCGCGTGCCCGCTCGTGCCCTGCCCCGCGGTCCCGGTCCGCTACGGCCGGCCCGGGACGACCAGTTCCTTCAGCACGTCCTCCATGGTCACCAGGCCGAGCCCCCGCCCCTCGTCGTCCACCACCGCCGCCAGGTGGGCGCCGCCGGCCCGCATCGCGGTGAGCACGTCGTCCAGCGGCGTGTCCGCGCGCACCCGGGTGATGCGGCGCAGCGCCGAGCGCGGGAAGGGGGCGTCGGGCGGGAAGGCGTCCAGCGCGTCCTTCACGTGCAGGTAGCCCAGCACCCGGCCGTCGTCGTCGGCCACCGGGAAGCGGGAGAAGCCGGAGTCCGCGCTCAGCGCCTCCAGACCCTCCGCGGTGATGCCCAGCGGTGCGCGCACCACCCGGTCGGCGGGAACGACGATCCCGGCCACCGGGCGCCGCCCGAGCTCCAGGGCGTCCCGCAGCCGTTCCGTCGCCCGCTCGTCGAGCAGTCCCGCCTCGCGCGCGTCCACCACGATCCGCGACAGCTCGTCGGGCGAGAAGACCGCGGCCACCTCCGAACGCGGCTCCACCCGCACCAGCCGCAGTCCGGCGTTGGCCAGCGCGTTGATCCCGAAGATCAGCGGCCGCACCGCCCGGGTCAGCGCCACCAGCGGCGGCCCCAGCAGCAGCGCGGAGCGCACCGGCCCGGCCAGCGCGATGTTCTTGGGCACCATCTCGCCGAACAGCATGTGCAGGTAGGTGGCCAGCGCCAGCCCGATGGCGTACGAGGCCGGGTGCACCACGCCGTGCGGCACGTGCGCGACCCGGAACAGCGGTGCCAGCACGTCCGCGACCGCGGGCTCGGCCACGATGCCCAGCACCAGCGTGCACGCGGTGATGCCGAGCTGGGCTCCGGCCAGCAGCGCCGACAGGTGCTCCAGGCCCCACAGCACCGGCCGCGCCCCGCGCTCGCCGGCCGCCGCGCGCGGCTCGATCTGGCTGCGCCGCACCGAGACCATCGCGAACTCGGCGCCCACGAAGAAGGCGTTCACCACGATGGTCAGCAGGCCGACCAGGATCTGCAGGAGGGTCACGGGGCCTGCGCCTCCCCGCCGCGCGGAGGCGACACCAGCAGCGCGCGGGCCGCCCGGTGCCCGGACGCCTCGGTCACCTCGATCCGCCAGCCGCCGACCTCGACGGTGTCGCCGCGCCCCGGGATGCGCCCGAGCCGGTGCGCCACGAGCCCGGCCAGCGTCTCGTACGGGCCCTCCGGCGCGCGCAGCCCGATCCGCCGGAGTTGGTCCTCGGTGCGGGTGGCGCCGTCCGCGTCGTAGACCCGGCGGCCCTCCCGGTCCTCGCGCAGCAGGAGCAGGTCCGGCAACTGGTTCGGGTCGTGTTCGTCGCGGACCTCGCCGACCACCTCCTCGACGATGTCCTCCATGGTCGCCACGCCCGCCGTGCCCCCGTACTCGTCGATGACCACCGCCATCGACTGCCTGCTGGACAGGCGGTCCAGCAGGCGCTCCACGGTCAGCGACTCGGGGACCAGCAGCGGTTCGCGCAGCAGCGCGGTCACCGGCAGCCCGGAGCGGTCGGCCGGCGGTACGGCGAGCACGTCCTTGATGTGGACGGTGCCGATGACGGAGTCCAGGGTGTCCCGGTAGACCGGGAAGCGGGACAGCCCGGTGGCGCGGGTGGCGTTGGCCACGTCCTGGGCGGTGGCCCGCTGCTCCAGGGCGGTGACCTGGACGCGCGGGGTCATCACGTTCTCCGCGGTGAGCTCGGCCAGGCCCAGGGTGCGAACGAACAGTTCGGCGGTGTCGGCCTCCAGCGCGCCCGCGCGCGCGGAGTGCCGGGCCAGCGCCACCAGCTCCTGAGGGTCGCGCGCGGACGCCAGCTCCTCGGTCGGTTCCAGGCCGAGCCGGCGCAGCACCCGGTTGGCGGTGTTGTCCAGATGGCGGATCAGCGGTCCGAAGGCCCTGGTGAACGCGCGCTGGGCGGGCGCCACCGCGGTGGCGACCCGCAGCGGCCGGGAGATCGCCCAGTTCTTGGGGATCAGCTCGCCGACCACCATTAAGGCCACCGTCGTGACCGCCGTGCCCAGCACCAGCGCGAGGGTGGACGCGGCGGACGCGGACAGCCCGGCGGCCCGCAGCGGCCCGCGCAGCAGTGCGGCGACGGACCCTTGAGCGAGCATGCCGATGACCAGACCGGTCGTGGTGATCCCGAGCTGGGCGCCGGACAGCTGCACGGTAAGCGTGCGCACCGCCGCCAGGGCCGCGTGCGCGCCCCGCTCGCCCTCCCGGGCCGCGCGTTCCAGTTCGCTGCGCTCGACGGTGGTCAGCGAGAACTCGGCCGCAACGAACACGCCGCAGGCGAGGACGAGCAGCACGGCCGGCACCAGGAGGAGCGCTTCGGTCATCGGGACACCTCGATCCCATGATCGGCTACCGGGCGCCCGGCCGCACGCGCCGCCGCCCGCGACTTCGCCGGTGCGGCGTGGCGCCCGGCGGCCGACTTCGCCGGTTCAGTCCGCCGTCAGCGGCTTGACCCAGCGGCGCCACTGCTCCTGCGGCGTGTAGCCCGCCGCCCGCCAGGCGTGGTGGGCGGGTTCGTTGCGTTCCAGCACCATGGCGTCGCCGCGGCGGCCGCCGAGTGCGATGAAACGTTCCTGCGCGGCCTCCAGCAAGGTGCGCGCGACACCCTGACGGCGGACGTCGGGACGCACGGCGAGCCGGTACAGGTGGCAGCGCCAGCCGTCGAACCCGGCGATCACCGTGCCGACCAGCTCACCGTCGCGCTCGGCGAGCAGCAGCGCCTCGGGGTCGCGCGCGATCAGCGCGGCCACTCCCGCCGGATCGTCGCTGACGCTGACGCCCTCGGCGGCGGTCCGCCAGAAGGCGAGGACGGCCGCCGCGTCCCGTGCGGCGGCGGGCCGTATCCGTAGATCACTCATACGGGTATCCCACCAGCCCGTCCCGCCCGCCCGGCGGGGATTTCACGATCCGAGAAGGCGCCCTTGCCGCTACTAGCGCTGCGGCGCTAGCGTTGGCGCATGGCGAAGACCCAGTTGAACGTGCGGGTGGACGAAGCCACGGCTGAGGCGGCCAGGGCCCGCGCGTCCGAGCGAGGCATCAGCGTCAACCGGTACATCGAGGAACTCGTCCGGCAGGACGAGGGGGAGTCCGGAAGGGCGTTCGTCCACGCGGCCGCCGACTTCATGAAGAAGTACGAGGCGGTCTTCAGCGAGGAGTTCGGCGGCCCGGGCGGCGCCGAGCCGGGTGAGGGCACCGCCCGTTGACCCTGAAGATCGACCTCGCGTGGCTCCTCATGGTCGCCGAGCGCAACACCCCCGGCGACCCGCAGGTCACGGACTGGGGCGCGCTCGTCGCCGCCGTCAGCAGGCACCAGGCCGAGATATTCGGCCGGCCCGTGTACCCCGACCCGCACACCAGGGCCGCCGCGCTGCTGCAACTGCTGCTCCACGTGCCCGCCCTGGAGCGGTCCAACGCGCTGTTCGCGACGGCGGTGGCGTACGCCTACCTGGTGGCCGGCGGTCTGGCCGTCGGCACCACCGCGGAGCAGGTCAGGGACCTGGCCCGGCTGGTCAAGGACGGCACGGCGGGCGTCGACCGGATCGCCGAGGAACTGCGGACCTGGACCGTCACTCGCTGAGGCCCTCCGGGGCGGCGGGAGCGGCCGGCGGCGGCCCCTCGGCGGCGAGCGGAGCGGCGAACGCGGCGGACGACTCGCCGGCGGGCGGTGGAACGGTGCCCGGAGCCGGAGCCGGAGCCGGAGCCGGAGCCGGAGCCGGAGCCGGAGCCGGAGCCGTGCCGGGTACGGGCGCCGGGCCCGCCGCCGCCGTGAAGGGCGGCGGAGCGTAGTGCGCGGCGAAGCCCCGGGCGTCCCAGCGGCCGCCGAGCTCCGGGGCCAGCCAGTCCGGGGCGGCGGCGCGGAAGGCGCCGGGGGACAGCGCGGCCGCCCGTTCCGGCAGCGCACCGAGCAGGGGGGCACCGGCCGCGACCGGCAGGTCGGCGATGTTGCACCGCTCGGCGAGGTCCGGCTCGGCCCGCCACGAGCCGATGATCACCCCCAGGAAGTTGATCTTCCGGGCCCGCAGCGCCTCCGCGGTGAGCGCCGTGGGGTTGAGGGTGCCCAGGCCCGCGGGGGCCACCAGCAGCACCCGCGCGCCCATCAGCGCGGCCGTGTCCGCGAGCGTGGAGCCCTTCTCGTCGTAGCGGACCAGCAGGCCGCCGGCGCCCTCGACCAGGACCACGTCGTGGACGGCGGCCAGCTTCGCCGCCGCCTCGGCGACCTCCTCGGGACCGACCGGTTTCAGCCCGGCCCGCAGCGCCGCGGTCACGGGCGCCAGCGGCTCGGGATAGCGGGCCAGTTCGGCCGCCGTGACCGGCCCGGCCAGCCGCGCCACCTCGGCGGCGTCGCCCGGTTCGTCGGCGCCGACGCCGGTCTGTGCCGGTTTGAGCACCGCCACGCTCAGCCCCTGCGCGAGCGAGGCCGCGGCGACGGCGGCCGTCGCGACCGTCTTGCCCACCTCGGTGCCCGTCCCCGTGACGACCACGATGGCCATGGTGCCGTTCCCTTCGCTCCGTGCTTCGAGGCGCCGCCCGTACGGCGACGCCCTCTCGGTGTCCAGCGCGCCCTACCCGCGTACCGGACGACTATCCGTCACTGGCAGAGGTGATGGTGATCACGTCTGCCCGTCATCCGCCGGGACGCGGCCGGTCGCGGCGTCCCGGCGGGGGCCCGTCCTGCCCGCCGCTCAGCCGGCCGCGGCGGCGGACACCACCGCCGCGCAGATCGCGGCCACGTCCGGATCCCCGGTGACGTAGGGCGGCATGGTGTACACGAGGTCGCGGAACGGCCGCAGCCACACCCCCGCGCGTACCGCCGCCCGGGTGGCCGCGGCCATGTCCACCGGGTGGTCGAGCTGGACCACGCCGATCGCGCCCAGCACGCGCACGTCCCGTACCCCCGCGACGTCCCGGGCCGGCGCCAGACCCTCGCGCAGCCCCGCCTCGATGCGCTTGACCTCCACGGCCCAGTCCTGGCCGAGCAGCAGGTCCAAGGACGCGTTGGCCACGGCTGCGGCCAGCGGGTTGCCCATGAAGGTGGGCCCGTGGGCCAGCACCGGCACCTCGCCACGGGAGATGCCCTCGGCGACCTCCGTGGTGCACAGCGCCGCCGCCATGCTGAGGTAGCCGCCGGTCATCGCCTTGCCGACACACATCACGTCGGGCGCGACCCCCGCGTGCTCGGCCGCGAACAGCCGCCCGGTGCGGCCGAACCCGGTGGCGATCTCGTCGAAAACCAGCAGCACGCCGTGCTCGTCGCATGCCTCCCGCAGCACCCGCAGGTAGCCGGGGGAGTGGAAGGCCATCCCGCCCGCGCCCTGCACGACCGGCTCCACCACCACCGCGGCGAGCTCATGCGCGTGACGGCCGATCAGGTTCCGCAGATGCGCCTCGTACGCGGGGTCGACGGGAGCGTCGAAGCCGGGCGGCGGGGCGTCGGCGAAGACCTGCCGGGGCAGCACACCGGACCACAGGCCGTGCATGCCCCCCTCGGGGTCGCACACCGACATCGGCTGCCAGGTGTCGCCGTGGTAGCCGCCGCGCCAGGTCAGCAGCCGCCGCTTCTGCGGCCGGCCGAGGGAACGCCAGTACTGCAGGCACATCTTGACCGCGACCTCGACCGAGACGGAACCGGAGTCGGCGAGGAAGACGTGCCGCAGCGGCTCGGGACCGATGTCGACCAGCCGGGCGGCCAGCCGTACCGCAGGCTCGTGGGTGAGCCCGCCGAACATCACATGGCTCATCCGGTCCAGCTGCGCCCGGGCCGCCTCGTCCAGCACCGGGTGCCGGTAGCCGTGGATCGCCGACCACCACGACGACATGCCGTCGATCAGCTCGGTGCGGCCCTGCGCCGGCCCGGCCAGCCGCAGCCGCACCCCGGAGGCCGAGGCCACGACCAGCGGCTCCTGGCGGCCGGGCATCGGACCGTAGGGGTGCCAGACGTGCTGCCGGTCCAGGTCCAGCAGCACGTCGGGCGACAGCCGGCCGGGCAGCGGCTCAGGCATTGGGCGGCAGGTCCGTACCCGCGCCGCGCCGCCGGACCGCGACCAGGTCGGGGCGCGCCGCAGAGGCGGGCACCTGTGCGGGCCGCGTGCCCGCCGGAGCCGGGGTGGCGGTCGCGGGGGCCGGACCGGACGCGGCGGCGGTCCCCTCCTCGTCACGGGCGCCGTGCGCGCCGCACCCCCCGGCCCCGTGCGACCCGCAGCTCCCGGCGCCCTCGTGCGACCCGCAGGTCCCGGCGCCTTCGTGCGACCCGCACACCGCCCCGGCCGCGGTCCGGTGCTCGGGCAGCGTCCGGGTGCCCGCGCCTTCCACCTCGAAGCCCGCGTCCGCGATCATGTCGAGGTCGGCCTTGCCGGCCTGGCCCTCGCTGGTCAGGTAGTCGCCCAGGAAGATCGAGTTGACCAGGTGCAGGGCGAGCGGCTGCATGGAGCGCAGGTGCAGTTCGCGGCCGCCGGCCAGCCGTACCTCGACGTCGGGGCAGACGAACCGGACCATGGCCAGGATCCGCAGGCAGCGCTGCGGGGTCAGGTTCCACTCCTCGGCCAGCGGCGTGCCCTCGAAGGGGATGAGGAAGTTGACCGGCACCGAGTCCGGGTCGAGCGCGCGCAGCGAGAACACCACGTCGACCAGGTCCTCGTCGGTCTCGCCCATGCCCGCGATCAGCCCCGAGCACGCGGACAGCCCGGCCGCCTGGGCCTGCCGGACCGTGTCCACCCGATCGGAGTACGTGTGCGTCGTCGTGATCGTGCCGTAGGTTCCCTCGGACGTGTTGAGGTTGTGGTTGTACGCGTCCGCTCCCGCCGCCCTCAGCCGCTCGGCCTGGCCGGCCGACAGCAGCCCGAGACAGGCGCACACCTCGACGTCCTCGTTGTCCTCCTTGATCGCCTCGATCGTCTTCGACACCCGGTCGACGTCGCGGTCCGTCGGCCCGCGTCCGCTCGCCACCAGGCACACCCGCTTGGCGCCGCCCGCGACCCCCGCGCTCGCGGCGGCCGCCGCCTCCTGCGGCCTCAGCCAGGTGTACTTGAGGATGTCCGTGGTGGAACCCAGCCGCTGCGAGCAGTACGAGCAGTCCTCGGGGCACAGCCCGGACTTGAGGTTCACCAGGTAGTTCAGCTTGACCCGGCGCCCGAACCACTGGCGGCGCACCTTGCCGGCCGCGGCCACCACGTCGAGCAGTTCGTCGTCGGAGGTAGCCAGGACGGCCAGCGCTTCGTCCCGGGTGGGCGGCTCTCGGCGCAGCCCCTTGTCCACGAGAGTGGTCAGCAGATCCATGAGGGCGATCCTCGCCTACGACACCGCCCCCGGCCAATGCCGGACCCCACAACAGGAGTGTCGCGGGGTGTGGGCATCACCACACTCTTGACAGGTGTGGGGAGTCGGTACGTTTCTGGCCACCGACCCGCACCCGCATCCGCAACCCGAACCGGGGGACCGCCGTGACCCGAACCCAGCACACCGACCGGCCCGGACCCTTCGCCTGGACCGAACGGCAGGCCGCGGTGCGCGCGGCCGCCGGACTGCGCCGGGGGCTGCGCCCGCGCCCGGCCGACTCCCCGCTGACCGACCTGGCGGGCAACGACTACCTGGGCCTGACCAGGCATCCGGAGGTCACCCGGGCGGGAGCCGACGCCTGCCTGCGCTGGGGCGCCGGGTCCACCGGCTCCCGCCTGGTGACCGGCAGCACCGCTCTGCACGCCGAACTGGAGGCGGAGATCGCCGCGTTCACCGGCTTCGAGGCGGCCCTGGTCTTCGCCTCGGGTTACGCCGCCAACGTCGCCGCGGCGACCGCGCTGAGCGGTCCCGGCACCCTGCTGGTGTGCGACGCGGCCAACCACGCGTCGCTCATCGACGGCTGCCGCCTGTCCCGGGCACGGCGGGAGGTGGTGCGGCACGCCGACCCGGACGCGGCGCGCAAGGCGCTCGCCGGCCACGCGGGCCCGGCGCTGATGGTCACCGACGCGGTCTTCTCGGTGGACGGCGACGCCGCCCCGCTCGCCGCGCTCGCGGCCGTCTGCCGGGAGTACGGGGCCGGGCTGCTGGTGGACGACGCGCACGGGCTGGGCGTGCTCGGCGCGCGGGGCCGCGGTTCGCTGCACGCCGCGGGGCTCGCGGGAGCGCCCGACGTGGTGTGCACGGTCACCCTGTCCAAGTCGCTGGGCGCCCAGGGCGGGGCGGTGCTCGGTCCCGCGTCCGTCGTCGAGCACCTGGTCAACACGGCCCGTACGTTCATCTTCGACACCGGGCTCGCCCCCGCGGCCGCCGGCGCGGCACTGGCCGCGCTGCGAGTGCTGCGGCGGGAGCCCGAGCGCGCGCGCAGGGCGCTCGCGGTGGCCCGCGACCTCCACCGGCTGCTGACCGCGGCCGGGCTGGAGGCGACCGCGCCGGACGCCTGCGTGGTCTCGGTCCGCGCGCCCTCGCCCGAGGCGGCCGCGGCGTGGGCGGAGCGCTGCCGCGAGGCGGGGCTGTCGGTGGGCTGCTTCCGGCCGCCGTCCGTGCCCGACGGGATCTCCCGGCTGCGGCTGACCGCGCGCTGCGACCTCACCGACGACGAGGTCCGGGACGCGGTGGACGTCATCGCGCGCACCGCGCCCCGGCAATGAGGCCGCGCGGCCGTACGGCGACGGGGAGGTGGAGAGGGAGGGCGGAGAGGGCCGGGCTCACGCCCGGCCGAACTCACCGTCCGACACCGCCCGCACGAAGGCCGCCCACGCCCGTGGGGTGACCAGAAGCGCCGGGCCCGCGACGTCCTTGGAGTCGCGGACCGCCAGCCGGCCGGACGCCAGCAGCGCGGTCTCGACGCAATTGTTCGCGGCCGTGCTGTGGCTGCTGCGCTGCCATCTCGCGCCGGAGAGGGCGGTACTGGGGGAAACGTACCGGGACAGCATGGTCATGGAGCCTCCTCTATACGGCAGTTCTGCCTGGCGGAAGTACAACGAGCCACGCGCCGGTGCGTTTTCGGTTGATTTCCCGGTTGATCGCGTTACCGCCGGATCAATCCGACAACTCGGCCCTCAGTGCGGCGATCATCGCCGCGGACTCCCCGTATGAAAGGGCGCGGTCCCGCAATCGGTCGAACGCGGCTCCGTACGCCTTGATGTCTTCTTTCCGGTCGACATAAAGACTACTCGTCAAATGGTCGACAACAACCACGTCGAGATCGGAGGTGTTCGGAAAGGAGAAGACAACGAAGGAACCCGTAACTCCCATGTGTCCGCCCGCGGTGAAGGGCAGTACCTGCAGCCTCACCTGGGGCAGCTCGGCGGCCTCCTCCAGGGCGCGCAGTTGACCGGCCATCACCCCGGGCCCGCCGACGCTGCGTCGCAGCACCGCCTCGTCGAGTACGGCGTCCAGTTCCAGCGGCCGGTCCTGGCGCAGCACCGCCTGCCGGGCTATGCGCACCCTCACCAGCGCGTCCACCTCGCGCGAGCTCAACTGGGGCATCACGTCCCGGGTGAGCGCCTCCGCGTACGCGGGCGTCTGGAGCAGCCCGGGCACCACCGAGTTCTCCATGGAACGGGCCCGGCTCGCGCCCGTCTCCAGGCTGATGAAGTCGCGGTACTCCACCGGCAGCACGTCGCGGAAGTCGTGCCACCAGCCGCGCTGGTAGCCGTTGCCGGCCAGCGTCGCCAGCAGGTCGCGCAGATCCCGGTCGCGCACCCCGTAGACGTCCAGCAGCACCGTGACGTCCTCCGCGCGCACGCTGCTGCGGCCGGTCTCGATCCGGCTCACTTTCGACTGATGCCATCCGGCCAGACCGGCCGCCTCCCCACTGGTGAGTCCGGCCAGATCGCGCAGCCGGCGCAACTCCTCCCCGAGTCTGCGCCTGCGTACGGCGGGAACCCGCTCCATCGTTCTCGTGCCTCCTGAAGTGAACGGTTACGGCCGACAGGGGCCGATACGACAGTGTGCCGACCAAATGCGTTCTCCGTCGGGAGAGTTCACCGTTTTGAGCGACAGATATATGCATTGTCCGGTACGGGATCCCCATTGGCGGCACGATGAGTGGCACTCCGGCGCGAACCGGCCGCATCCGGGCGCGGCCGGATCGCACCCGCACCGGAGCCCGGTCACGGCGGGAAAGGGACCAGCGTCGCCATGGCAGATCTTCAGGAAGCAACCCTCACGCTGCCGAGCGACCCGGCGTCGGTGACGACGGCCCGGCGCTATGTGTGCGCCCTGCTGGCCGGGTGGGGACTGCCGCCGGATGCCCCGGCGTACGACACGGTCCGGCTGATCGTCTCCGAACTGGCCACCAACGCGGTGCTGCACACCTCGGACCGGTCGCCGAACTTCACCGTCGACGTCAGGCTGGAGCGCTCGGAGCAATTGCACGTCGGCGTGACCGACAGCCACCCGCGCCGGCCCCGGCGGCTGTCGGCCGCGGTCCAGCGGGACAACGGGCGCGGCATGGCCATCGTCCGCCATCTGGCCGCCGAATCCGGCGGCGGGCTGCGGATCACCCCGACCGACGACGGCGGCAAGACCGTGTGGATCACCATTCCGTGGGCGGTACCCGTGGCGTGACCCGCGCCGCCCGGCGAGCCCCGGGGCGGCGGGAACCGCGCTCTCGCCCAGGACGGGAACGGGGACGGAGGAGCGGACGGGGGAGCGGGCCGGGACACCCGCGGGGGTCGGGCCCCTGTCCGAGCCGCGGGCGCGCCCGGTGCTCCACCGGGCGGCGTCCCCCGCGACGCGCGCCCCACCGCACCCCAGGCGGGCCGGAATGTGGCATGACTCCCTGCCGCGCACCGGGATCCTGGTCCGGCACAACACCGCCGTGCTGCTGCACGAGCCGGTGCCGCTGATCGGCCGGCTGGTCATGCCGCTGATGCTGCTGCTGGCGCTGCGGCCGTTGTACGAGGCCGCCCAGGGGCCCGTCGGGACCGGCGAGGAGGTGGTGGGGTCGCTGGTGACCTTCTCGCTGCTTGCCATGTCGATCGTGGGCGCGGCGATCATGTCCGAGCGGGACTGGCGCACCTGGGACCGGCTGCGGGCGACGCCGGTGCGGCCGCTGGAGCTGCTGGTCGGCAAGGCGCTGCCGGTGTTCGGCGTCCTCGCGCTACAGCAGGCGATCGTGCTCGGAGTGGGGGCGGCGGCGCTGGGCATGCCGGTGGCCGCGCCCGGGCTGCTGGTGGTCGCCTGCGCCGCCTGGGGCCTGGCGCTGCTCGGACTCGGCACGGCCGTGGGGGTGACGGCCCGCAGCTACCAGCAGCTGTCAGCCGTCTACGACATCGGCGCCTTCGTGCTCACCACGCTCGGCGGCGCCCTGGTGCCGCTGCACACGCTGCCCGGCTGGGTCCGCGCGGTGAGCCCGGTGTCACCCGGGTACTGGGCGGCGGGCGCGCTGCGGCACGCGTCCGCAGGGGACACCGGGCCGGCCCTCACCGCCGCGGCGGTGCTGCTCGGCGTCGCGGCCGCGTCCGGCGCGCTCGCCGCATGGCGGATCAGCCGTGGCTGGGGGCGCTCCCCGGCGCGGTGAGCCCGGGGCCGGGGCGGGGCCGAATCCGGTGGCTCGCCGGGGCGGACGGTACCGGCGCCTCACCGGACCCGGCCGTACCAGACGCTGCGGGTCCAGATCTTCTCCAGCCGGACCCTGGCACCGGTCTTGGGAGCGTGCCAGATCCGGCCGTTCCCGGCGTAGATCCCCACGTGGTAGACGTACGACCCCGAGTGGAAGAACACCAGGTCGCCCAGGTGGCGGGAGCCGGCCCCGATGTGCCTGGTGCTGTTGTACTGCGCGGCGGCCGTGCGGGGCAGCTTCTTGCCGACGTGCTTGAACGAATACATCGTCAGGCCGGAGCAGTCGAACCGGTAGGGGCCGGTGGCCCCCCACTGGTAGGGCGAGCCCTGCTTGGACGCGGCCACGCCGAGCGCCTGAAGCGCCAGGGTGGCGGCGTCGGCCCGCTGCGCGGTTCCCGGGAACACGGGCGGTACGGCGACGGCCGCCGCGGTGAGCACGGACGCCGCCCCGATGCGACTCAGCCGTGCGGACACGCCCTGGGGGGCGGTGCGGTGGAGCGCGGTCATGCGCGACCCTTCGTCGTCGGCCTGCGAAGGATGACCTGTCGGGTTCGGGCAGGCGAAGATGCCCGGCCGCCGCCGGACGCCCGTGGGCGCTCGGCAGCGGCTTCACCCCAAGGGGCGGCCCGGAGATCGCTCCGGTTCCGGCCCCGTCGTGCTGGGTCCTCCGCTCCTGCCGGTTGCACTCGTGTCGACCTGGCGTCCGCGCGGCGGCAGGATTGGGCGTCCGCGCGGACCGCCCCGTCACGGTGGCGGGGGCTTGTCGTCACCACGGATGCTTGCGCACATGTCGTGTCCGTGTTGGCACAGAAACGCCGGATGTGAGGCTGATCACCCTTCATCCGTTCGAGTGGGCGCGTGCCCGCCGGGTCGTCGGGCACCCGGATGGCCCCATACCTGACCTGCGCCGATCCCGGCCGCGCCGCCTTCGCTGCGTCGACACGCGCAACTCGGCGCCGACTTGCGGAAAATCGTCGGGTAAGCCAATGGGCTGAGGGGTGATCACCCGGCGGGACCTCGTACGGGGGACGGCCCCCGTGCCGCCGTCCCCCGTACGCGCGTCCCGCCTGCTGGGCCGTCAGTCCCCGGGCGGCGCCTGAACCGGCGGGACGACGGCGACAAGCCCCGAGCGGCGCTCGCCGTCCAGTACCTGCAGCGCGCGGGCCAGCGTGCGGTGGTGCAACTCCGTCTCCCCGCGCATGTGCATCGTGGTGAGCGCGTCCTTCAGCGCCACCGCCCGGCTCACCAGCGCCTGCGCGGCCCGCAGCGCGCTGTAGGTGTCCACGGTGCGCGACGGGTTGATCCGGCCCAGCAGGTCGACCACCTCCAGGTAGCAGTCGACCAGTTCACCCTCGCCGCGGGTGAGGGCGGGCAGCGGTGGCGGCTCCGGGACCACCCGCGATCACCTCAGGCCGTAGGGGCGGGTGTCGGCCTTGCGGCTGGTGGTCAGCCGGTCCACCAGGCCGTAGGCGACCGCCGACTCGGCGTCGAAGACCTTGTCCCGCTCGATGTCGGTGCGGATCCGCTCCAGGTCCTGCCCGCTGTGCCTGGCCAGCAGCGTCTCCAACTGCTCCCGGATCCGCAGCAGTTCGTTGGCCTGGATCTCCAGGTCCGACACGTCGCCCTGCATGACGTCGCCGAGCGAGGGCTGGTGGATCAGGACGCGGGCGCCCGGAGTGATCATCCGCTTGCCGGCGGCGCCGGCCGCGAGCAGCACCGCGGCCGCCGAGGCGGCCTGCCCGATGCAGACCGTCGCCACGTCGCAGGTGACGAACTGCATGGTGTCGTAGATCGCCGTCATTGCCGAGAACGAGCCGCCGGGCGAGTTGATGTACAGGTGCACGTCCTGCTCGGGCGCGGCGCTCTCCAGGTGGATGAGCTGGGCCATCACGTCGTTGGCCGACGTGTCGTCGATCTGCGTGCCCAGGAAGACGATCCGCTCCTGCAGCAGCTTCGAGTACGGGTCCAGGGTCCGTGTGCCCGTGCTGCTGCGTTCGGTGAACTCCGGCAGCACGTAGCGGGCGGTCGGTTCGGACATCAAAGCGCGCACCTCCAGCCGGGGACCTCGGCCCCCTCCGTTCAAAATGTACAGGACGTACATCCCGTTATGATGGGGAGCATGACTCACGACGTCCCGGTGACACAAGCGCGCGCGCAGCTCGCCGACCTGATCAACCGCGTGGTCTACGGCGGTGAGCAGGTGGTGCTGACCCGCCACGGAAAGCCGCTCGTCGCCCTCGTATCCGCCTCTGACCTGCAGCGATTGCGCGACCTCGACGCGGCGGAGGAGGAGCGGGTGATCTCCACGGTGTCCACCTCGGTCTCCCGTCCGTCCGCCACGGGCGAACGGCGCAGGTTCGGCATCGCCGCCGAGCACCGCGGCCCGGCTCCCGGCGACCGCCGCCCGTAGCGCCCGCCCGCAGCCCGCCGGGGCCGCCCGGACCGGCACACGCGGCGGGACCGCCCGCCCAACGACCGGCGAGCGGCGGGGCCGGGCGCGGTGACCGCGGGTGCCGGTCCCTCAGGCCGCCCCGGCGGTCAGCAGCGACGCCAGCAGGGCCGCCGCCTCCTCTGCCGCGGCCCGGTGGACGACTTCCACCCGGTGCACCAGCCGCGGCTCGGTCACCGCCGGAGCGTCGGCGTGCGCCGCCGAGCGCGGCAGCAGGGCCAGCCCGTGACCGGCGGCGACCAGGGCGTGCAGGGTCCGCGTGTCCGTGCCCTCGTACGCCGCCCCGGCGGGGAAGGCCCCGCCGGTCGCGGCCCGCAGTACCGGCAGCGGCACCGCCGAGGACGGCGCGTCCAGCCACAGCGCGTCGGCCAGGTCGCCCAGCCACAGCCCGGTCCGGCCGGCCAGCGGATGGCCCGGCGGCAGCGCCACGGCCAGCGGCTCCTCGCCCGCGACCAGCGTGGTCAGGCCCGCCGCCTCCGGCAGGTGCAGCGGGTCGGTCGGCGCCGCGGCACCGTCCACCAGGCCCAGGTCGACCCGTCCCTCCGCGACGTCCCGTACCACCGCCTCGCGCTCCAGCAGCCGCCCCACGACCCGGACGGCCGGCCGCGGGTGGCCGAACTGCCCGGCCACCCGTTCTTCCTCGCCACCCTCTTCCAGCCCGAACTGGCCGGCGACGGCACGGTCCCGCACCCTTACATCCGGGCCTTGGCGGAAGCCGCCCTCACCCGCACGGCCGCACGACCCGCACCCGAGGTGCCCCTCAACTCCGCAACGGCGCACGACCCTGACGGGCTGTCACCCGTCCGGTCCGTTCGGAGCCCGCGCGCCGGGGAACGGATGGGCACCTGACCGACCCGATCCCGTGGCCGCCGCCACGGCCGCGCCGCGGGAGGTTCGCGCGTGCGACGTACCCTCGTGCTCGCCTGCGCCGCCGCGCTGGCCGCGGGCCTCACCGCCGCGCCCGCGGCCGCCGGGGCCCACCCGGCAGCGCCCGGCCGGACGGCCGCCACCACCCCTCCCGCACCGGTGGCCGGGAACGCCGCCCGGCACGCCGGGGGAGCCGCCTCGGACCCCGGGGACGCGGCGGACGCCCTCACGCGGGCCGTCACCGTGCCGGAGTCCGTCGGCGAGGCCATCGCGGCGGTCGCCGCCCGGCGCAAAGGCGTCCACTGGACGGCCTGCCCGTCCGGCTGGGGACTGCCCGCGCCCGTCCAGTGCGGCTGGGTCACCGTGCCGGTCGACTACGCCCGGCCGTTCGGGGACACCCTGCGGCTCGCCGTGGACCGGGCCGTCAGCACCGGCACCGCCCGGCAGCGGCAGGGCGCGCTCGTCTACGACCCCGGCGGCCCCGGCGCTTCGGGACTGCGCTTCCCGCTGCGGCTGACCGGCGGCAGCCCGCTGTGGCGGAAGACCGCCGAGGCGTACGACTTCGTCGGCTTCGACCCGCGCGGCGTCGGCCACTTCGCGCCCGTCTCCTGCGAGGACCCGCGCGAGTTCGCCGCGGCCCCCAAGGCCGACCCGGTCCCCGGGGACGAGGCCGGCGAGTTCGCGCGGCGCCGCTCGGCCAGGAGGTACGCCGAGGGCTGCCTGGCCCGCACCGGCGCCGCGCGGCTGTCCCACATGACCACCGCCGACACCGCCCGCGACCTCGACGTCATCCGCGCCGCGCTCGGCGAGAGCCGGCTGAACTACCTCGGCGTGTCGTACGGCACCTACCTCGGCGCGGTGTACGCCACGCTCTTTCCCGACCACGTCCGGCGCATGGTCCTCGACAGCGTCGTCGACCCGTCCCCCGGCCACATCTGGTACCGCGACAACCTCGTCCAGGACATCGCCTTCGAACGGCGCTGGAAGGACTGGGAGACGTGGGTCGCGCGGTACGACTCCGTCTACCACCTGGGCGCCACCCGGGCGCGGGTCCAGGCCGGATGGGAACGCCTGCGGGCTACCGCCGAGGCGCACCCCATCGGCGGGGTGGTCGGCCCGGCCGAACTCATCGGCTTCTTCCAGAACGCCCCCTACTACGACGCCGCCTGGCCGACCGTGGCCGGCGTGTGGAGCGCGTACCGCGCCGGCGCCACCGAGGCGCTGGTGAAGGCCGCGGGACCCGACCTGTCCGACACCGCGGGCAACACCGCGGCCGAGAACGGCAACGCCGTCTACACCGCCGTGGAGTGCGCCGACGCGCCATGGCCCGCCGACTGGCGGGTCTGGAAGCGGGACACCACCGCGATCGACGCCCGGCACCCCTTCCTGACCTGGTCCAACACCTGGCTCAACCTGCCGTGCGCGACCTGGCCGGTGCCGCACGGGACACCGGTGCCCGTGCGGTCGGGCCCGGGGCTGCCCGGTGTCCTGATCGTGCAGAGCGCCCGCGACGCCGCCACTCCGTACGGCGGCGCCCTCGAACTGCGCCGCAGGCTCGCCGGCTCACGGCTGGTCACCGAGCGGGACGCCGGCTCGCACGGCGTCACCGACCTGGTCAACCCGTGCGTCAACCGCCGCGTCGAGACCTACCTCGGCTCAGGGACGCTGGACGACCACGACGTCGTGTGCGCTCCGCACGCGGCGCCCGTCCCGCGGCGGGCGCCAGGGCCGTCGACGTGACAGAGGCGGGGGACGGCGCTCAGCCCGCGATCGGCTCCGCGCGCGGCGCGGCGATTCGTACGTGGTCCCGCACCGACAGCGCGAGTGAGCGGTCCGGCCGGGCCGCGTCGAAGAACATCTCGTCGTGCTCCAGCAGGCCGGGGTCCACGACGAGTTCGGGCCGCTCGTCGAAGGAGAAGGGCAGCACCGTGTGCTGACGCCGCCCGCGAGCCGCTCGGCGGCGTCCTCGGCGGCGAAGGACACGTACGTACCTCCAGCAGCGCCTTCACCGCGTTCAGGCCGACCCGGCGGTCGCCCTGCGCCACCGCCGGCACGTAACGGGTGACCTTCCTGCCGACCTCGACCGTCACGACGATGCACGCGGCCGCTTGGGCGGGGCCGTTGCCGCGCAGCGCGCTCACCGCCTCGGTGGCGCTCTGCGGCGCGTGCTCGATGATCCGGTACCGCGCGTCCCGCTCATCCAGCAGTGCGATCAGCCTGTCGTACCTCCCGTGCTCGCTCATGGACCACGAGACCAGGGCCTGCGTGAACTCGTGACCAACGCGGGGCCTGCGGCGGGCGCGGCACCCGACATGGGCGCTGGTCGCCGGTGAGGCGCGCCTCGGCGGCCCGCCGCCGGGCCGCACGGCGGCACGGCGGCCCGGCGGCCCGGCATCGCGGCGGAGGTCGCCGCACGCTCGCGCCCTGAGCCTGCCCGCCGACCTCAGCCCGCGCGTGCCGCGAGCCAGCGGTCCTCGGCCGCGTAGTCGAACCAGTCCGCGTGCTCGTCCGACAGCCGCGCGGGCAGCGGGAAGCGCTCCCGCCAGTCGCCGTGCGCGAGGCTGTCGACCAGCCACGCCACCGTCGCCGGCAGGGACCGCTCGTACGTGGTCACGGCCCGGTAGCCCAGTTCGCGCCGCGCCGCGGACATGTCCAGGACCACCGGGCGCGCCGTCCCCCACGGGCTGTTGCCGACGGTCGGCTCCGGCGGCGGCCCGTCCACCAGGACCGTCTCGGCCCGGTACCCCATCACCGCGTCCACGGCGGCGCCGATCTCCGCCACCGTCGGCACCCCGGGGTCACCCGCGTTGAGCACCCGCGAACCGGGCCGGCGCGCCGCGAGCCGCACCAGCTCCGCGATGTTGGCCGTGTGCACCGGGTGGAAGCGGCTCGTGCCGCCGTACGCCAGCACCCGCACCCGGCGGCCGTCCAGCACCCGCTTGACGAAGTGCAGTTCACGCGGCAGCGGGCTGTGCGTGCCGTGGACCGCCCCCGCGCGCAGCAGCGTCGTGGGCAGCCGGCCGCCGGCGTCGAGCAGTTCCCGCTCCAGCTCCACCTTGCGGGTGCCGTACGTGGCCGGGCCCGGCGCCACCGTGCGCTGGGTCTCGGGGACCGGCACCGGGTACCGCGGGAAGCCGTCCGGCTCGCCCTGGGTGTCGAAGCTGCGGCCGTCCGCGTCCTCGTACACCGCGGCGCTGGAGATCACCACCGCGGAGCCGATCCGGTCCGCCAGGGAGAGCAACTGCCGCGCGTCGCCGCCGTCGTAGGCCACGCAGTCCAGCAGCACGTCGCAGCCGTCGCCCAGGGCCGCGGCCAGAGCGGCGGTGTCCGACCGGTCGACCCGGACCGTCCGCACCCCCGGCGGCCAGTCCTCGGTGGACCCGCCGCCGCGCGAGGCGGCCGTCACCCGCCAGCCGTCCGCGGCCAGCGCGTGTACCGCCTGCCGGCCGATCTGTCCCGATGCGCCGATCACGAACGCGGTTCCCGTCATGCCGCGACGCTACGGCCGGCTCGCACGCGGTGACCAGGGCGGTTCGCCCACCGCGGATTCGCCGTCGGCGCAAACCGTCCCGGATACGGCGACGTCAGGACCGGCGCCGCAGCCGGGCCGTGACGCCGGACGGGGCGTTGGCCTGCGCCTCGGCTTTCGCCTCCGCCTTCGCCTCGGCCTTCACCTCGCCCGCGTAACGGTCCACGTACTCCTGCCCGGACAGCCGCATGACCTCGTACATGACCTGGTCGGTCACCGACCGCAGCACCGTGCGGTCCTCGTCCATCCCCGCGAAGCGGCTGAAGTCCAGGGGCCGTCCGAAGCGGATGGTGACCCGGCCCAGGCGGGGCAGCACCCGCCCGGGGGGCTGCAGTTCGAAGGTGCCCACCATGGCGCAGGGGATGACGGGAACGTTCGCGCGCAGCGCCATCACGGCGACCCCGGTCCTGCCCCGGTACAGCCGGCCGTCGTGCGAGCGGGTGCCCTCGGGGTAGATGCCGAGCAGTTCGCCGCGGGCCAGCACGCCCAGGCCCGCGGTGATCGCGGACTGGGACGCCTTGCCGCCGGAGCGGTCCACCGGGATCTGGCCCACGCTGCGGAAGAAGGCCGCCGTCAGCCTGCCCTTCAGGCCCGGCCCGGTGAAGTACTCGGCCTTCGCCAGGAAGGTGATCCGGCGCGGCAGGACGGCCGGCATCACGAAGTGGTCGGAAAAGGAGAGGTGATTGCCCGCCACGATCGCGGCTCCGCTCTCCGGGATGTTCTCCATCCCTTCTATGCGGGGCCGGAAGAACAGCCGCAGCCACGGCCCGAGAACCACGTACTTCAGCAGGCGGTAGATCACGTGCGCACAGTAGTGCCGCGCCGCCCCCGCCACCAGGGCCCGGCGGCGGCCCGTGCCGGAGCGGCCGGTCGCGGGCGGCTCCCGCGCCCGGCCCGCCGGCACCCGGACCGGTCACCCGCGGCGCGCGCCCGTCAGCGCGACGCCGGCCGCGCACAGGCCGAGCACCACCCAGGAGGTCCACAGCAGGCCGCTGGCGCCCAGCGTCACGCTGTAGCCGACCACGAGCACCAGGCAGGCCACGGTGCACACGCCCATGGCCCGGGCCGGTTCCGGCATCGCGGGCCCTCCTTCCGCCGGCCGCGCCGGGCCCACCGCACGCCCCCGCGGCCCGGCCTCCATGGTGGACCCGCCGCCACACCCCGCGCCACCGGCCCCCGCGGGCGCGGGGCCAGCGGTCACCGCCCGGTACCGGGCCGTCGACCCGTGCCCGGTACCGGGCCACCGGTCTCCGCCCGGCACGGCGCTACCACTCCCCGTCGGCCACCTCGCCGCGGTCGTCACCGAGTTGCTCGACCTGGTGCGGCCCGGGCGCCACCCAGGGCGCGTCGTCCTCACCGAGCCAGCCGCCGACCGGCTTGACCTCGGCCAGCGGCTCGGTGGGGGCCAGATCCTCGCCGTCGGCGTCGTAGTAGTCGAACCAGGGCAGCCCCGCCGCGTTGTAGGCCGCGCGGTCCACCGGCGAGGCCGGGGCGGGCTCGCCGGTGATCTCCCGCCACTGCGGCGCTGTCGCCAGATGGACGAAGACCCGGCCGGACGCCTCCTCGCGCCAGTCGCCGATCGGGCGCGGGTCGCGGTAGACCTCCTGCCGCATCCGCCCGCCCGCGCCGAGGCCCATGGCGGGCGCGGCCCTGACCGCGCGCACCGTCCGCACCGACCGGGTGTCCAGCGGCTCGCCGTCCGCCGCCCCGGGGACCGCGGAGAGGGCCTGCGGCCCGCCGCGGCCGAAGACGCCGCGTCCCTCGCGCTCCCGGCGGGCGGCGCGCAGCCGCTCCAGCGCCTCCTCGCGCAACGCGAAGACCTGCAACTGGATGCCGCCCCACACCTCTTCGCCGGACAGCTGGCCCTCCACGGTCGCCCCCAGGCCCAGCGGCACCGCCACGAACTGCCGGATCGTGCCGTGCCCGGAGTTGATGCCGTCCAGCCACGGCTGGCGGGGCAGCACCAGGTAGTTCTGCGGGTCCTGGGACAGCCGGTCGCTCCACGGGCGCCCGGACACCGCGCACACCTTGCCCACTCCCACCTGGAGCGCGGCCGGCAGCGGCGAGGAGAAGCTCAGCCACATCGCCTCCCGCTGGTACACCGGCAGCAGTACGCCGCCGTGCTCCCGCCACGGCTCGGGCACCCGGTCCGGGTAGTCCTTGACCCGGCGCAGCGGAAAGGTCCCCAGACCCGGCGGCAGGGGGTGGGTGCCCGTCTCCGGCAGCCGGAGCGTCCGCATGAACCTGACGGTGACCCCGCCGGGCAGTTCCAGCGACGTCGTGGTCATCCGCACCTGCTCGCCCATCGTGGGTCCCCTGTTCGGTCAGCCGCGGCCGCGCGCCTCCAACGACGCCAGGTACGCGTTGTACGCCACCAGCTCCGCGTCACCGTCACGATCCGCCGCTCGGTCCTTGCGACGGGCCTGCCGCTGCTCGGAGGTGTACCACTGGAACAGCAGCGCCACCAGGACGATGACCGACGGGATCTCGCTGAACGCCCACGCGATGCCGCCCGCCGTCGTCTGGTCGCCGAGCGGATCGACGCCCAGCGACGCCGCCGGGTGCTCGAAGGCCGTCACCATCGGCCCGCTGGCCATCATCAGCGCGATGCCGAAGAAGGCGTGGAAGGGCATTCCCGCGAACAGCTCCAGCATCCGCATGACGTAGCCGGGCCGGTGCGGCCCCGGGTCCACACCCATGATCGGCCAGAAGAACACCAGGCCCACCAGCAGGAAGTGCACCATCATCGCGATGTGCCCGGCCCTGCTGCCCATCAGGGTGTCGAACAGCGGCGTGAAGTACAGCCCGTACAGGCTCGCGATGAACAGCGGGATGGTGAACGCCGGGTGCGTCACCGCCCGCAGGTACCGGCTGTGCAGCAGCTTCACCAGCAGTTCGCGCGGACCCGTGCGGCCCGGGCCCGCGGTCGGCAGCGCCCGCAGCGCCAGCGTCACCGGGGCGCCGAGCAGCAGCAGGAGCGGCGAGAGCATGCTGAGGATCATGTGCTGCACCATGTGCACGCTGAACATGACCATGCCGTAGTCGTTGAGCCGGGTGCACATGGTCACGCCGACGGTCAGCACGCCCAGCGCGAAGGAGACCGTCCGGCCCACCGGCCAGCGGTCGCCGCGGCTCAGCAGCCGCAGCACGCCCCAGCCGTAGAGCACGAGCAGCAGCACGCAGCCGGCCAGGAAGAAGGGATCGCCGCCGAAGGCCAGGCCCCGGCCGAGGGTGAACGGCGGCAAATCCGTGTGCATGCCCGGCATGCCGTGTCCGCCGTGATCCATCTGTCACTCCTTCGACCGTTGTGCCCGAACCAGAGTAGGACCGCCCCCGGCCGCGGTTTCGGCCGGGGGCGGTCCCGCGCTGCGGGCGGTCAGCGGCCGCGGTCGAGGAGACTCACGGTCAGCGGTCAGCGGTCAGCGGTCAGCGGTCAGCGGCCGCGGTCGGGGCGGCCCGTGGCCGGCTGTGCGCGGTCGGGGCGGCCCGTGCTCACAGCGGCCGGCGGTCGCCGGCCGGGCCGCGGGCCGGCCGGCTCACAGCACGCACTCGGCCTCGGTGTACCGCTCGGCCGGCACCGTCTTGAGGTGCTGCACGGCCTCGGCCAGCGGCATCAGCGTGATGTCGGTGCCACGCAGCGCGGTCATCATGCCGAATCGCCCGTTGTGCACCGCCTCCACCGCGTGCCAGCCGAAGCGGGTGGCGAGCACCCTGTCGTACGCGGTCGGGGTGCCGCCGCGCTGCACGTGCCCGAGGATGACCGGCCGGGCCTCCTTGCCCAGCCGCTCCTCCAGTTCCACCGAGAGCTGGTTGGCGACGCCGCTGAACCGCTCGTGCCCGTAGACGTCGGTGGAGCCGGGAGCGAAGTCCATGGTGCCGGGGCGCGGCTTGGCGCCCTCGGAGACCACCACGATGGCGAACTTCTTGCCCGCCTCGAAGCGCTCACCGACCACCCGGGCCAGCTCCGCCACGTCGAAGGGCCGCTCCGGCACCAAGATGGCGTGCGCGCCGGCCGCCATGCCCGAGTGCAGCGCGATCCAGCCGGTGTGCCGGCCCATGACCTCCACGATCAGCACCCGCTGGTGCGACTCGGCGGTGGTCTTCAGCCGGTCCAGCGCCTCGGTGGCCACCGTGACGGCCGTGTCGAAGCCGAAGGTGACGTCGGTGGACGCGATGTCGTTGTCGATCGTCTTGGGGACGCCGACGATGGGCAGGCCCGCGTCGGACAGCAGCCGGGCGGCCTTGAGCGTGCCCTCGCCCCCGATCGGGATGATCGCGTCGAGGCCGAGGTCCGCGACGTGGCCCTTGGCGGTCTCGACCCCGCCGCGCAGGTGTTCGGGCCGCACCCGGGACGAGCCCAGGATGGTGCCGCCGCGGGCGAGGATGCCGCTGACCGCGTCCAGGTCCAGCTTGCGGTAGTCGCACTCCAGCAGGCCCTTCCACCCGTCGTGGAAGCCGATGACCTCGTCACCGTGGTCGACCACAGCCCGGTGCACCACGGACCGTATGACGGCGTTCAGCCCGGGGCAGTCGCCGCCGCTGGTCAGCACACCAATACGCATTGCTCTGAATACTCCTGCACTCGACCGGGCGGCCGGACCCCGTCGTCCGGTGGTGTCGCCGCCAGCTTACCGAGACCGTGCCGCGCGCCTCCACGACGACCGGAGTGCGGACACCTGACGATTGCCCGAACTCCCCGCGACCGGTCCGCGGCGCCGCGGTGGCGCCGCGGTGGCGCCGCGGTGGCGTGGACCGGCGCCGCCGGAGGTCAGGCGGGCTGGACCGCGGCCGCGATCCGCTCGGCGCGCAGGGCCTCGTACCACTGGTCGTCCACCGGCGGCAGCGCGTTCACGTCCAGCGCCAGCTTGATCAGCATGTCGGCGATCTGCGGGTTGCGGGCCATGACCGGGCCGTGCATGTAGGTGCCGAACACCGTGTCGTTGTAGGCCCCTTCGGTGCCGTCGCCGGTCCCGTTGCCCTTGCCCACCCGCAGCCGGGCCAGCGGCCGCGCGGCCGGGCCGAGACGGGTGACGCCCTGGTGGTTCTCGAACCCGGTCAGCGGCGGCAGGTTCAGCTGCGGGTCGATGTCGGCCAGGACGTCGCCCACGCACCGCTCGCCCTCGCCGCGCACGCTCACCACGTCCAGCAGGCCCAGGCCCGGCTCCGGGCGGCCCAGGTCGTTGACGAACTCGTGGCCGAGGATCTGGTAGCCGGCGCAGACCGAGAACACGATCGCGCCGTTGGCGACGGCCCGGTTCAGGCCGCCGTCGCGGCGCAGCCGCTCCGCGGCCAGCCGCTGCGGCCGGTCCTCGCCGCCGCCGATGAGGTAAATGTCCCCGGAGGTCGGGATCGGCTGGTCGGACCGCACGTCCACCCGGCTGACCGGCACCCGGCGCTGCTGCGCCCGGCGCTCCACCACCAGCGCGTTGCCCTGGTCCCCGTAGGTGCTCAGCAGATCGGGGTAGACCCACACCAGGCGCAGGCTGGACTCACTCATGCGGGCTTCTCCTTGTGTCGTCCTCGTGTGCCGGGCGCCGGGTGCCGGGCGCGGCCGCCGGCGGGTGTTCAGTTGCCGACCTTGCGGCGCAGGTCCTGGAAGGCGGTGTAGTTGGAGATGGACTCGATCCGGCCGGGCGGGGCGTGGCGCACCGCCTCGTCCAGGTTCTGGCAGACCCGGAACTGCAGCCCCGCCACCTCCAGCCGCACCGCCAGGTCCATCCGGCGGTCGCCGATCACCATGATCGGGTGCCCGGCCAGCCGGGTGTAGTCCACGTCCCACAGCCAGGAGGTGTCGGTGCCGTCCGCGCCGCGCGCGTTGACCGACAGGATCACGGGCGTGGGCGGGCCGTCGATCAGCGAGAACGTCTCCAGCCAGCCGGCCGGGTTCTTCGCCAGCAGCAGCCGCAGCTGGCGCCCCTGGTACGTGACGACGTCGTACCGCCCGGCCACCGCCTGCACGTTGTACATGCGCTCCAGCGCGATCTTGGGGTCCACCCCGAAGGCCGCCGCCGCGGCGGCGGACACCGCCGCGTTCGACTTGTTGGCGCGGCCGGGCAGCTGGAGGTGGATCGGCCAGGCGACACCGTACGGGTCGACCACGTGGTCCCCGCGCAGCCCCCAGGTGGGGGTGGGGCGGCGGAAGCCGCACTCGGAGCAGAACCAGTCCTCGCCCGGCCGCTGCAGCACGCCGCCGCAGGACGGGCAGGACCAGGCGTCGTCCTTCCATTCCTGGCCGGCCGCCACCCACACCACCGTCGGGCTGGACGAGGCCGCCCACACGATCAGCGGGTCGTCGGCGTTGGCGATGATGATCGCCTCGGAGCCGGCCAGCCCCTCGCGCCACTTCTCGGCGAGCATACGGGTCTCCGCGGCGCGGTCGAGCTGGTCGCGGGAGAGGTTGAGCAGGGCGATGGCCTTGGGGGCCACGTCGCGGGCGACGCCCGCCAGGTACTTCTCGTCGACCTCGATCACGCCGTACCGGGCGTCCGAGCCGCCGGCCAGCGCGGAGGTGATGCCGGCCGGCATGTTCGCGCCGAGCGCGTTGGAGACCACCGGGCCGCTGGCGCGCAGCGCCTCGGCGATCAGCCGGGTGGTGGTGGTCTTGCCGTTGGTGGCCGAGACCAGGACGACGTCCAGGTGGCGGGCGAGTTGGGCCAGCAGGTCGGGGTCGAATCTCAGGGCGACCTTTCCGCCGATGACCGATCCGCTGCCCTTGCCCGCGGCGCGGGACACCGCCGCCGCGGCTTTGCCCGCCGTCACGGCCAGTTTGGCCCGCGGCGACAGCGGCTCCGAGTTGCCTGCCATCGTTCTCCGTTCCTCCTCGACTCCGGCCGCGCCGCTGTCCAGGACAAGTTCCGCTTGCGCTCAGCCTATCCACTCGGGCGGCCGGTCCCCCAAGCCGCCGCCCGGTTCGCGGCATACGAGCGGCGTACGACCGGCATGCGAGCCGTCGCGAGGGGTGTCGCGCGGTGTCCGTAGGGCGGGCCGGAAGGCGGCGCGTGAGGGCGGCTCGGGAGACCGCCGTGCCGGGTGACGGCCTGGGGGACCGGCCGCCGGCACGGCGGATCGGGCGGGTGGCCGCGGGGAGGCGGTACGTCCGGCCGTACGCTGTGCGGCATGCGATACGGCAGCATTCCCGGCAGCACAGGCGCCGTCCGCCGGGTGCGGCTGCTCGGCGACCCGGTCCTGCACGCACCGGCCGCGGAGGTCACCGAGTTCGGCGCGCCGCTGGCCCGGCTGGTCGAGGACATGTTCGCCACGATGTACGCCGCCCAAGGGGTCGGCCTGGCCGCGAACCAGATCGGCGTGCCCTTGCGGGTGTTCGTCTACGACTGCCCCGACGACGAGGACCGCCGCCACCTCGGCCACGTGGTCAATCCGCGCCTGACGCACGTCGGCGGGATCGCGGTCACCGGCCCGGAGGGCTGCCTGTCGCTGCCCGGCGTGGAATCCGGCACCCGGCGCTGCGACGAGGCCGTCGTCGAGGGCCTCGACGCGCACGGCGAGCCGCTGACCGTCTCCGGCACCGGGTTCTTCGCCCGCTGCCTGCAGCACGAGTGCGACCACTTGGAAGGCACGGTCTTCACCGACCGCCTGCGCGGGCCCCGCCGCGCCCGGGCGCTGTGGTCCGCCCGGCGGGCGGTCGCGGTGCGGACCCCGTAGCACCCGGGGCGCGAACCCGTACGCACCCGCGCCGCACCCGCCGAGGTCCCCGTTCGGCGTCACCGCCCCTTCTCCCGCCCGGGTCAGAACCCCGGGCTGCCGGCCCGGTCGCCCGCCGCCGCCAGGCGGCCCCAGAGCAGATCGGCGAGGTCGCGCACCAACCGGTCGCGGGAACTGGGCCGCTCGCTCAGCCACCAGTCGCCGGCCGCGTACATCATGCCGACGATGCCGTGGCCCCAGGCGCGGGCGACCTGCCTGCTGTCGGGGCCGAGATCGAGCCGCTCGGCGATCACCTCGGCGAGATCCTCGCCCATCCGGTGCAGCAGCGGCACCGAGTGGCGGCCGGCGTCGAAGCCCTTCTCGCCGTCGGCCGGGGCCTCCGAGGGGTGCATCAGGAACCGGTAGACCTGCGGGTGCGCCTCGATGGCGTGCAGGTAGGCGTGCAGCGTCGCCTCCACGCGGTCCCGGCGGTCGCCGGGGGAGTCGAGCGCCGCGCGGAGGGTGGCCAGCAGGGCGTCGGTGTGCCGCTTCGCCAGTGCCCGGTACAGCCCGCTCTTGTCGCCGAAGTGCCGGTAGAGGATCGGTTTGGTGATGCCCGCCTCGGCGGCGATGGCGTTCATCGACGCCTCGGGCCCGTCGCGCAGCACCACGCGGTCGGCGGCCTCCAGCAGTTCCTGGCGCCGTCGCTCGGTGGCAGTCCGCTGGTCCTGCCGCTGGCCGGTTTCCACCCTCGCCTCCCCGGGTGTTCGATTGCCGGTGGTCTGCGCAACGTAACACCCCGGGCGCCGCCGCTCGCGTGCCGAGCCACGAGTTGACATTCCTACTGGCGGGTAAAAGACTGCTGCCCCGTGGCCCGTTACCGCAGGTAACCCGATCGAGGAGGGGACGATGGGCGACTTCACGCTCGAACTCAACGACGACCAGAAGGCCGTGCGCGACTGGATCCACGGCTTCGCCGCCGACGTGATGCGCCCGGCCGCCGCCGAGTGGGACGAGCGCGAGGAGACGCCGTGGCCCATCATCCAGGAGGCGGCCAAGATCGGCCTGTACTCGCTGGACTTCTACGCCCAGCAGTTCTTCGATCCCACGGGCCTGGGCATCCCGATGACCATGGAGGAGCTGTTCTGGGGCGACGCGGGCATCGCGCTGTCCATCGTCGGCACGGGCCTGGCGGCCGTCGGCGTCCTGGCGAACGGCACCGAGGAGCAGATAGGCACCTGGGTGCCGCAGATGTACGGCGACGCCGACGACGTCAAGGTGGCCGCCTTCTGCTCCTCCGAGCCCGACGCGGGCTCGGACGTCGCCTCGATGCGCACCCGCGCGGTCTACGACGAGGCCAAGGACGAGTGGGTACTCAACGGCACGAAGACCTGGGCCACCAACGGCGGCATCGCCTCGGTCCACGTCGTGGTGGCGGTGGTCGACCCGGAACTGGGGTCCAAGGGCCACGCCTCGTTCATCGTGCCGCCGGGCACCCCGGGCCTGTCGCAGGGCCAGAAGTTCAAGAAGCACGGCATCCGCGCCTCGCACACCGCCGAAGTGGTCCTGGACGACGTACGGGTGCCCGGGCACTGCCTGCTCGGCGGCAAGGACAAGCTGGACGAGCGGCTCGCCAGGGCCCGCGAGCGCGCCGCCTCCGGCGAGAAGATCAAGAACGCCGCGATGGCGACCTTCGAGGCGTCCCGTCCCGCAGTCGGCGCCATGGCCGTCGGCACCGCCCGCGCGGCGTACGAGTACGCCCTCGAATACGCCACCGACCGGCGGCAGTTTGGCCGCCCGATCATCGACAACCAGGGCGTCGCCTTCCAGCTCGCCGACATGCGCACCCAGATCGACGCGGCACGGCTGCTGGTCTGGCGGGCCTCCTGGATGGCGACCGCGGGCCGGCCCTTCACCGCCGCCGAGGGCTCGATGTCCAAGCTGTTCGCCAGTGAGACAGCCAAGAAGGTCACCGCCCAGGCCATCCAGATCCTCGGCGGCAACGGCTACACCCGCGAGTACCCGGTGGAGCGGATGCACCGGGACAGCGCGATCTACACCATCTTCGAGGGCACCAGCGAGATCCAGCGGCTGGTCATCGCCCGCGCGGTGTCCGGGCTGCCGATCCGCTGAGCACCGCGCTCACCCGTCCCGGCCCGCGGCGCCGGTCCGGCCCGGGGAATCCGCCGGGCGGCCGCGGCGGGCCGCGGGCGTCAGCGCTCGGCCGCGGGCGTCAGCGGCCGGCGGGGGTGGTGGGCGTCCGCGCTCGGCGGTGGGTGTCAGTTGCGGTAGCCGCGCAGGACGAACCAGGCCACCAGGACCACCCCGACCACCGCGATCACGATGGCCGAGCGCATCACCGGCCCGGGGCCGGGCGAGTTGCTCGCGGCGAGGGTCAGCGCGTGGTGCGTGTGGTGAGTGTGCATGGGCGCTCCTTCTGGTCCCGCCCAGCCTAGCCCCGGCCGCGGGCGCCGCCGCCGGCCGGGTGCCTGCGGCCGAGGGACCTGGGCCGCAGCGCCTCGGCCAGCTCGTCCAGCGTCGTGACCAGCAGCTCCGCCCCCCGCCGTACGATCCGCTCCTCGCCGGAGCCGTCCGGCCACCGCTCCAGGGCGCGCCGCACCGGCTCCCAGTGCGGCGCCCGGCGGTCCCGGATCGCCCCGGCCGCGGCCCGCGTGCTCTCGCGCAGCGCCCGCGCCAGCTCCGCCGCGTACGGCGCCGGCGGCGCGCCCTTCGGCGGCAGGTGCCCCTCCAGCAGCAGCCCCACGCGGCCCAGGGCGGACACGGCCGCGTCGGCGTCCCGCACCGCGGTGCGGGACAGGCCGCGGTGCCGTACGGGTTCCACGTCGGCGCGGGAGACCGCCTGGTCCCAGGAGGCGCCCGCGGCCCGCAGGTCGAGCAGCGCCTGCCGCACCGCCCGCGGGCGGCGGTGCTCCGGGTCGGCGTACCCGTCGAGGACCGCCGCCGCGTAGCCGCACGCCGCCTCCACCCACTCCGCCAGCCGGTCGCGCAGCAGTGGCGTCTCCCACGCGGGGAAGACCGCGTAGGCGATCATCGCCAGCACCCCGCCCAGCAGGGTCAGCAGCAGCCGGTCCCGTACCGTCTGCTCCAGTTGGGTGCCCGCCATGCCGAGCAGGAACACCACGTAGGCGCCCACGCACACCTGCATCACCACGTAGCCCGTGGTCAGCAGCAGGTACAGCAGCCAGATGCTGAGCACCGCCAGCGCGGCGCAGGCGTACGTGCCGGGGTGGGCGAGGCTGGTCACGGCGCTGCCGACGCCGACGCCGACCACCGTGCCGGCGAACCGGGCGACGCCGCGCTCGTAGGTCTGGGTGAAGTCGGGGCGCATGACCATCACCGAGGCCATCGGGGCCCAGTAGCCGTGCCCGAGCGGGAGCGCCGCGGCCAGCAGGTAACCCGCCGCGGCGACCACGGACAGCCGCAGCGCGTGGCGGAAGACGGGGGAGTCCCACCGCACCTGCCGGCGCACCGACCGCACGGCGAGCGGCAGCAGCTCGCGCGCCGAGGGCCGCAGCAGGTGGCCGGTGCTGGACGCGTCGGCCGGCCCGGAGCCGTCGGCCCGGTCCACGGCGGCGGCCAGCAGGCCCATCAACTTCGCGGCCGACCTGCGGGCGGCACCGGTCAGTTCGGCGTGCGCCCGGGACTCGTCGAGGAGTTCGCCGGCCCCGGCCGGGACGCTCACGGCCGTCCCGTGGCGGATCGAGCGGGCGACCGCGTCCAGGACCTGCGCCGCCACCGCCAGCAGCTCGCGGACCCGGTCGCGCTCCGGGCCCTCGGCGGCGGCGCCCACCCGCGGGTCGGCCAGCGAGGCCAGCACCGGACGGATGCGTTCGGCCAGGCCCCGGCTGCCGTGCAGCTCGCCCGGCCGGCGCCGGGCCTGCCACGCGGTGACCACGGCGGCGTTGCGCGCGGCCATCAGCGGCTCCGGGTCGAACTCGGCGAGCGGGTCCTGCCGGAGCCGGCGGGCGAAGTCCGCCTCGGCGGCGAAGGCGTCGGCGAGCGCGTCCCGCTGCCGCCCCCACCGCCGCACCGGGAACAGCACGATCAGGGCAGCCTGCGCCAGACCGCCCGCCGCGACCAGCGCCGCGTGGTGCAGCGCGCCGAGCACGGTGGTCGGCAGCGTCACCACGACCAGCATCACGGCCACGGTGAGCGCCGCCACCGTGCCCGTCGTCGGGCCCAGCGACCACGCCATGCCGGCGCCGAACGCCCACAGCGCCAGCAGCACCACGAACAGCGCCAGATGGGGGGCCGCCAGGTAGCCCAGGAACGTGCTCACCGCCAGCGCCGCCCCGGTCCACAGCGCCAGCACCGGCCGCGGCCGCCAACTGCGCTGGAACGTGGCCACTCCCGCGGCGAACGCACCGAAGGCCGAGGACGCCGCGACCGCCGGCGACCACAGCCACAGCGACAGGCCGATCACCACCGCGACCCCGCCCGCGGCGCGCAGCGCCGGCAGCGGCTCGGGCCGGCCGCGCTGCACCCGCAGCCCGGAGCGGGCGGTCTGCCGCAGGGCGCGCAACCAGGTCATGGCCCGAGCTTAGGGCTCCGATCGGAATGGCCGCCCTGCTCGCGAATCCCCCGGCCCGGCGGCCGGGAGGTGCCTACAGGCACCGCACCTCTCCGTCTGCCTTCGGCGGGGGGACCCCCACCCTGCCCGCGGCGGGAGGTACCCCCTGCACCGGACGCCGCGAGCCGACCGGACGCCCCTTCTGTTCGGAGCTCTCGGGGCCACGCCCCGGGGACGCCCCGACCGCCGCCTGCGCCTGCGCCTGCGCCGCGCGTCGTCCGGCGCCGCGATCCCGTTCGCGTCCCGCTCGCCCCTGGCGATGTGACGTACGCGACGTCCGCCCCGCTGCCGCTCACGCAGGGGCGGACGTCTCTGCTTCAATAGGGCGCATGGCCAGCACTACTGACAGCGGGACAGGTCGCAGCGACCTCGAGCCCTTCTGGCCGTCCCGGCAGGAGCACCACTTCGACCGCCGGTGTTGCCGCGCGATCCCCGCCCGGGCCCGCGTTTCCCGCTGACCGCCCGCATCCGGCCGCCGCACAGGGCGCGTTCACCCCTGCCGTCGTGCGGCGCGTAGCCGCCGGCCGCCGTCAGCATCCGGTCCCGCGCAAGACGGAGTCCACCAGACCCTTCGCGCGAAAGAGCCGAACCATGCCGAACCCGTCGCAGTACCCGTCCTCGCCCGCCCCGAAGCCCGTACCCGTACCCGTCCCCACCGCGCCGGCCGCCCGGCCCGTCCCCACCGCGGCGGTCGGCGGCCGGCAGCGGCTGCGGGCGGTCCGCGCCGACGAGGCGCCGCCGGCCCTCGGTTCCCTTCCACCGGGCGCCACCTGGATGCCGGCCCCCGGAGAGGTACTGTCCGCCGTGCCGGGCGGCGCCGCCATGGTCGGTTACCTGGTGCTGGTACCCGTGGAGTCCGCCTCCTCCACCGCTGCCACCACCCCCGTTCCCGCCGCCGGGCCGCCGGCCGCGGGGCCCCTCGCGACCGCGCCGATCCGGATCGACCCGGAGCGGCGGACGGCCGCCGTGGAGGGCAGGCCGCTGGACCTGACGTACCTGGAGTTCGAGCTGCTCGCGCACCTCGTTGCGAACCCGCACCGGGTGCACTCGCGCGACCAGCTCGTCACGACGGTCTGGGGGTACGGCCACGTCGGCGACGGCCGTACGGTCGACGTGCACGTGGCGCGGCTGCGGCGCAAGCTCGGCGCCGAGCACCGCGGCAGCATCGTCACGGTGCGCCGGGTCGGCTACAAGTACACGCCGTACGCGAGGCGCTGAGCGCCGGCCGCCGGCTTCCCGCCGTACGGGCGGTGGACCGTTACGGGACGACCGTGACGGGCCACCGCCCGGCCTTGACCAGCCGCACCGCCACCGAGCCGATCAGCCGGTGCCCGGCGCGCTCCGATGCGCCGACCACCACCGCGTCCGCGGTGAGCTGGTCGGCGGCCATGACCAGGCCGCTGTACGGGTCGCCGCGGAAGGTGTGGAACTCCCACCGCACGCGGAAGGTGTCCCCCACCCGCGCGACGGCGTCCTCGATCTGCGCCAGCAACTGCTGGGCGATCCCGGTGTCCGCCTCGGACACGGGCACCCCGAGCGCGGCGCCGCCGGGCAGATAGGGCTGGACGTAGACCAGCGCGAGCAGCGCGTTCTGGCGGCGCGCGAGCCCCGCGGCATAGGACGCTGCCCGCCAGGACGACTCGGAGCCGTCCAACCCGGCGACGATGACCTTCGGCCCGTCCGTCCCGCGTTCGAAACCCGTGGGCACCTGCTGCTCTTCCACGCGATCAGGCTATCGGGCGGTGGCCGCGCCGCTCACCCCCGAGTACGCAGCGTTCTCACTCGAATGGGCCCATTGCCACGACATGCGCACTTTTGCGGGGCACGCTTGCGGAGAGGAGTGAATCAGGCGGCTCTTCGCCGCACGGCGCACGCACCGTCAGTCCGCGGTCGTCCGACCCTGTGCCCGGCCGCGCCCGCCCACGCCGCTACCGGGGAGGTTTGTGATGCCGAGCGTGTCCACGAACGTGTTCGTGCCGAGGCCCGCACCGGAGGTCTTCGACTTCCTCGCCGACGCCCGCAATCTCGCCCTGTGGAGCTCGGGGGTGGCCTCCGTCGATCCGGAGGGCGTGGTCCCCGGCGTCGACGCCGTGTACCGCTACCGCTATCCCGGGCGGCACCGCCCGCACGTCCTGGTCTGCTCGCGGTTCGAGCCCTGTCGCCGGATAGCCTTCCGCGGCCAGCGCATGTGGAGTCCGCTGGGCACCCAGGTGCCCATGTACGGTTTCGACCTCTTCCCCCACGCCGACGGCACTTTGGTGCGGCTGTCGGTCACCAGCCGCCTCACCGCCGCGCTCCTGCTGCTCGGCCCGCTCGTGTCCATGGCCTGGCGGCGCGACCTGCCGGCCGACGGCATCAAGTTCTGCGAGCTCCTCGGGGGTGTGCGTCCCCCCGCTCCGGTGTCCCAGCCGTCACCCGCGCCTCACCCCGCGCAGCCGTCGCCGGCCGCCACCCCGATGCGGACCGCGCCCGTGCCGCACGGCTTCGACTATGCTCATTGAGTGTTAAACTAAAGGCGAACCGTGCAAATATGCACCGTTCCCACCTACTGCCCCGGCCAGGTCCCCCCGTCCCGGCCGGGGCTCCTCCGTGTACGGGCCGCGTTGTCGTACCCCCGGCGTACGGTGCGGGGTATGGCACACGCACGCATGGACATACGGCTGCGTCCCTGGTCGCAGGGCGACTTCTGGCTGCTGGAGCGGACCAACGCCCCCGAGATGACCGACCACCTCGGGGGCCCGGAGTCCCCTGAGCAACTCGCCCGGCGCCACGAGCGCTACCTGCGGCTGGAGGGCGACGGCGGCCGGATGTACGTGGTCGAGTCGGCTCCCGACGCCCGGGCGGTCGGCACGATCGGCTTCTGGGGCCGCACCTGGCGCGATGAGGAGGTCTACGAGACGGGCTGGAGCGTGCTGCCGGAGTTCCAGGGGCTCGGTATCGCGTCCGCCGCCGCCCGGGCCGTGACGGCCGAGGCGCGCCGGCACGGCGGCCGGCGCCGGTTGCACGCCTTTCCCTCCGTCGACCACCCGGCGTCCAACGGGGTCTGCCGCAAGGCGGGCTTCGTCCTCCTCGGGCCGTGCGTGTTCGAGTACCCGCCGGCCCCGTACCGGAATCACGCGCCATTGCGCCCAATTGCCGGTACGGTCACGGGAATTCACCATTCCGTCGGCCCGGCATTTCGGCCGCCCGGACGAATTCCCGCGCCTCATGAACGGCGGGTGCCCGCGCCGGCGGGGCGCCGGAGGCCGCTCACGGGCTGCTGAGCGCTGCGCTACCGTGCGGTGGCGGTGCGGAGCCGGTGTGATCTACGGCACGGGATGAATCCCCTCGAAGCGGATATCTACTCGCATAGCGCGGCGGCGGTCTTGAGGCCGGCTTCGTAAAATATTCGTCAAGCGTAAGGGTTGGCGGGCCCGCCTGAACTGCCGTTGCCCGCCTCGCAGGCACAGGTCAGGCGTTCGGCCGGCGAACCGGCAGCGGCCGCCCCGGCCGGAAACCCACTTGCCGGGTGGTACTCGTCCGCGCTTGATCCTCCGTGCCATGATGCGGCGCGGCCGAGAGGCTGCGAACACGGGCCGGTGGATCGCTGTGCCGGCCCGGGCGCGACCCCTCGCCTTCACCGGACGGGGCGGCACGAAGGACGGGGACCCTCGCTGTCCGCCCATTGCGCACCACGGACGAAAGAGCGGGATGTGCATACGGACATGCGAGCGAACTTTAGGGGGGAATGAAAAGGTGTCAAAAGTATTGGAACGATGGTTTCAAAGGTATAGACCATCGTGGGGGATTGTCGGTGAGCCCGTGTGCCGCCACGGCGAGGTGCGGGCATGAGGAACGACTTACTGCTCGCCTTAAGGACGCAGCGCGGCTGGACCCAGGAAGAGCTGTCCGAGCGTTCCGGAATCAGCGTGCGCACCATCCGCAACTTGGAGCGCGGGCGGATACAGAGCCCCCGGCGCAGCTCACTGGACCTGCTGTTCTCGGTCCTGGACCCGGAACTGCGCGGCAAGGGTGACCAGGCGGCCCCCGTACCGCGCCGGGCTTCCGGTTCCGCTTCCGGTTCCGCAGGGCCGGCGGGCCCCGTGGGGGCCCCTGGGGCGGCTCCGGGGACGTCCGGCGGCCCGTGGGCCCGGTGGCGCGGTCCCAGGCCGCCCAGGACCGCCCTGGTCGGTCGGGACGGCGATCTGGACCGGCTGACCGAGCTCGTGACCGGCAACCCGGTCACCGTCCTGACCGGTCCCGGCGGGGTCGGCAAGACCCGGCTCGCGCTGGCCGTCGCCGAGCGCGTCGCGAGCGTCTCGCGCGGCACCGTCGGGGTCGTCCAGCTCGGCCGGATCGCCGCGGGTCCGCCGGGGGAGGGCGCCGCGGCCCTCACCGCCGCCCGGCACGCGGTGGCCGAGGTCCTGGGGGAGGACCACCGGCCGCCGGGCTCCGCCTCCGGCCAGGGCCTGCTCGTTCTGGACACCACCGAGCACCTGCCGCAGGCCACCGCCTTGCTGGTGGAACACCTGCGCGGCGCGTGGCCGGATCTGCGGCTCGTCCTCACCACCCGGCGCCCGCCCGTGCTGCCGGAGGCCAGGATCTGGGAGACCGCGCCCCTGGGGCAGGACGCCGCGGTCCAGCTCATGAACCGGCGGCTGGCCAGCAGCGCCCTGGACCACGACCTGACCGGCGCGCCGGACCTGGTGCGGGCGCTGTGCCGGGAACTGGACGGGGTGCCCCGGCTCATCGAGTTCGCCGCCCACAGGCTGCGGACCGTACCGATCACGACGCTGCTCTCGCCGGAACACCTGCTGGAGCTGCTCGGCATCCCGGACTTCTCCGTGCAGCCGCACCAGCGGTCGCTGCGCGGGAGCCTCGAATGGAGCTGGGCCATGCTCACCCAGCGCCAGCGGCAGTTCATGGTCCGGCTGGCCGCCGCGCCGGACTGTGTCGCCAGCGACGGCCAGGAACTGGGCGGCTGGGAGCCGGAGTTCACCCGTACCGAGGCGCTGTGCCTGCTCGCCGAGCTGGCCGACGCCTCCTTCCTGCAGGTCCGCCGCGGTCCCCGGTACGAGTACCGGATGCTGCGCCACGTCCGGGCCTTCGTACGGCACCACCAGCTGCGCGCGGCCCCCCAGGCGCCCGTGCAGGTCAGGAGGATGACCGCCGGAGCCTGAGCGGGCGCGTGGCCCGGCCGTCGTCCGACGGGCCACCGCGCGCCGGCCACACGGACGAACGGTGCCCGCCGGACGACTCCCGTCCGGCGGGCACCGCCGCGTGCGCGTGCCCGCCGTGCGCCTCCGGCGTCTCGCGCACCCCCTCAACCAGCGCGTCCCCCGGCCTCGCGGACCCGCGTGCGACGGGACGCGGAACGTTTCCCGCACGGGACTTGACAGTCGTCTGTGCTTCCCGACGCACATCTGAACCGTCGGACCTTGCGACGGGATACCGGGCCCGAAGAACCTTGTAGTCAGGATCCGGTGGGGTGTCGGCAGGCAGTGGTACGGGAGGTGGGGACGATGGCAGGTGCGACGTCGTCGCAGGCGGCGCCGGGCGCGGCCGCCGCGGAGTACGGCGGTGCGGGGGCCGGGAGCGCGGACGTACCGCCCGGCACGCCGGCGCCGGTGACCGACCGGATGTCACTGCACCAGGCGCACCCGGTCGACGGGAGGTCGCTGCGCACCGTGTGCGGCATGTTCGTCACCGGCGTCACCGTGATCACCAGCGGCGACGCGGACCACGCCGAGGGCACTACGGTCAACTCCTTCACGTCCGTGTCCCTGGACCCGCCGCTGGTGCTGTTCTGCCTGCACAACGAGTCCCGGCTGCGGGCCGTCGTCGAGGGGTCGCGGAAGTTCGTGGTGAACTTCCTGCAGGGGCAGCAGGAGGGCCTGGCCCGTGCCTTCGCGGGCAAGGGCACCGCGGAGATCCGCGACGTCGCCCACCACCCCTCGGTGACCGGCGTGCCGGTGCTCAGCGACGCGCTGGCGTTCCTGTCCTGCCGGCTGGTCGACGCCTTCGACGGCGGCGACCACACCATCTTCGTGGGCCAGGTGGTGGAACTCGGCGTGCCCCGCCAGCACCAGGAGCCGCTGGTGTTCTTCCGCGGCTGGCTGGGCGCGCTGGAGGAGGAGCTGCGCGGCGTGCACCCCATCATCGACGGCTGACGGCCGGCCACGGCCGGGGACGGCCCGGGGCCCCCGGCCCGTCCGCGGGTTGCGCGCCCGGCGCCGCGAACGGACCGCCGCCGGGGGCGCGGGCGTCGCGGAGGCCGCCGTGCCCCGCGCTCGTACCCGCGCGCGTCCGTACCGCCGCCGTACCGGCCACCGGGCGGGCGGGAGCGGCAGCCGGCATTCGCAACGAACCGCATTTCCGTTTCGGCACCAGGAGGGTGTGGTGGGCGTGGACCGCGGCAAGGTCGTGCATCTGCAGGAGCTCGTCCCGATCACGTACGGCGGCGGTGAGCAGACCCGCATGCTGCTGCGCGGTGAGGACACCGGCGGGCTGTACTCGCTCTACGAGGTGCGGATGCCGGCCAAGGAGGGCTCGGTCCGGCACGTGCACCACGACACCGACGAGTCGTTCTACGTCATCGACGGCGAGTTCGAGATCAAGATCGGCGAGGAGATCCACAAGGCGGCGCCCGGCACCATGGTCTACGGCCCGCGCGGCGTCGTGCACTCCTTCTACAACAGTGCGGACCGGACCAGCACCATGCTGTGCGTCATGACCCCCGGCGGCATCGAGCGCTTCTTCGCGGAGCTCAGCGAACTGCTGAGCCGGCCCGAACGGCCCTCGTGGGAGGAGATCGAGGCCGTGGGCGAGCGGCACCGCATCAGTGCCGACAAGCCGCTGGGCGGCCCGCACGGCGGCCCGCCCACCCAGGACTGACCCGGCCGGCCAGGACTGACCCGGCCGGTCCGGAATCGACCCGGCCGGTCCGGCTTTTGCGGCGCCGGCCCGGCTTCCGCGGCACCGACCCGGCGCGGCTGCCGCCGGCGGGTCGGGAGCCGCCGGGCGACCGGTGCGTCCCGCCGGCGGCGGCAGGGACGGCGGCCCGGTCCGGGGGTTCGCCCGGCGGCCCCCGGGTCTACCCGGCCTCCTCCTCCAGCCGGACCCGTGAGAGCTTGTCCGGGTTGGTGACCAGGTAGATGTCGGTGACGGCGTCGTTCTCGGGGCTCAGGTCCATGACCATCACCGCGTACGGCGAGTCGCCCGAGAAGACCACGGCCGACGGATCGCCGTTGACCTGCCGGTACTGGACGTCCAGCGCCTGCGGCAGCCGGCTGGTCGCGTAGCCGTTGAGCAGCCGGGCCACCTTCTCGCGCCCCTGGACCGGGCGCAGCGCGCTGCGCGCCTTGCCGCCGCCGTCCGTCCACAGCGTCACGTCCGGGGCGAGCAGGCTCATCAGCCCGGCCAGGTCGCCGCCGAGCGCGGCGGCGACGAACCGCTCGGTCACCTGCTGCTGAAGGTGCGGATCGGCCTGGTAGCGGGGCCGGCGCGCCTGTACGTGCTCCCGCGCGCGGTGCGCCAGTTGCCGGATCGCCGACGGGCTGCGGTCCAGGATGTCGGCGATCTCGGTGTGCGCGTAGCCGAACACCTCGTGCAGGACGAAGACCGCCCGCTCCAGGGGAGTGAGCGACTCCAGCACCACCAGCAGGGCCATCGACACCGACTCGGTACGCAGCGCCGACTCGGCCGCGTCCGCGGCCCGTGCCGCCTGCGCGGTGTCCTGCGCCTCGGGTGTCTGGGTGAGCAGCGGCTCGGGCAGCCACTGCCCGATGTACGTCTCGCGGCGGCGGCTGATCGTCGCCTGCCGGGCCAGCGCCTGGTTCACCGCGATGCGGACCAGGTACGCGCGCGGGTTGTCGATGTCGTCACCGTTGTGCCCGCCGGCCCGCCGAGCCCAGGCGAGCCAGGTCTCCTGAAGGACGTCCTCGGTGTCCGAGACGCTCCCGAGCATGTTGTAGACCACGGAGAACAGCAGCTCCCGGTGGCCCACGAACACCTCGGTCGCCCGGTCGCCACCGGTGTCCAGATGATGGGCGGGACTGTCGGACACGATCGAGCCTCCCCGTAGTGCTCCCCCGCAGGGCCTTTCCCCTAGGAGAGGCGCGGCACCTCCAAGCGTGACACCGCTTCCGCGAAATGTGACGCAGGTCTCATTCGGGGATCGCGTCGTGCCTGGTGACGGCCTTGCCCCAGGCTCCTGCCCCGTGCCACGGGCCCGGGCGTGTCACGGTCCGCCCGCGCCCGTGTCCCCGACCACCGGCACGACCAGCGGCACGACCACCGGTACGACCACCGGCACCCGAACACGCCGGCACGCCCATACGCCGACACCTCGACCCACCGACATGCCGACACCCACCGACCCGGGAGGGACGTACCCACATGAACACGACCGCTCACGACACACAGTCCGTCGACAGGTTCGACGTGGCGATCCTCGGCGCGGGCATGGCCGGCGGGATGCTGGGCGCGGTGCTGGCCCGCAACGGGGTGAAGGTGCTGCTCCTCGACGCGGGCACCCACCCCAGGTTCGCCGTCGGGGAGTCGACCATCCCCTACACGTCCTCGATGACCCGGATCATCGCCGAGCGCTACGACGTGCCCGAGATCGAGCCGCTGTCGAGCTTCAAGGGGATCCAGGAGAAGGTCGCCCCGATGAGCGGCCGCAAGCAGAACTTCGGCTTCGTCTACCACCAGGAGGGCCGCCCGCAGAACCCCGAGCAGGTCAACCAGCTCGTGGTGCCGCAGTGGCAGCGCACCGAGAGCCACCTGTTCCGGCAGGACGTCGACTCCTACTTGTTCAACCTGGCGGTCAGATACGGCGCCGTCCCGAAGGTCAGCACCCGGATCGCCGACATCGAGGTGGACCCGGAGCACGGGGTGCGCTTGCGTTCCGACCGGGGGGAGGAGTTCCACGCGAGCTACCTGGTCGACGGCAGCGGCTTCCGGTCGCCGGTCGCCGACGCCTTCGGGCTGCGGGAGAAGCCGACCCGGGCCAGGACCCACTCGCGCACCATGTTCACCCACATGGTGGGTGTCCGGCCGTTCGACGAGACCAGCACGGGCCGCCTGCACAAGCAGCCCAGCCCCTGGCACCACGGCACCCTCCACCACGTCTTCGACGGCGGCTGGCTGTGGGTCATCCCGTTCGACAACCACGACGGCGCCCTCAGCCCGCTGTGCAGCGTGGGCCTCACCCTGGACGAGCGGGTGCACCCGCCGCGGCCCGGGACCGACCCGCAGGCCGAGTTCGACGCCTTCCTGCGCCGCTTCCCGGACATCGCCGAGCAGTTCCTCGGCGCCACCGCGGTCCGCCCCTGGGTCGCCACCGGGCGCCTGCAGTACAGCGCGAAGCGCACCGTCGGCGACCGCTACTGCCTGACCGCCCACGCGGCCGGCTTCATCGACGCCCTGTACTCCCGCGGCCTGACCAACACCCTGGAGGTCGTCAACTCCCTGGCCTGGCGGCTGATCGAGGCCGCCAAGGACGGCGACTGGTCCACCGAGCGGTTCCAGTACATCGACGAGCTCCAGCAGGGCCTGTTCGACATCCACGACGACCTGGTCTACTGCTCCTTCGTCGGCTTCCGGGACTACGACCTGTGGAACGCCGTCACCCGCGTGTGGCAGTCCACCAGCATCCTGCCCACCGTCACCATCGACCGGGCCTACCGGATGTACCTGGCCAGCCGGGACGAGCAGATCCTGCGCGACCTGGAGAAACGGGACGTGCCCGGGCTCCCCGCGCTGGTCGGGCAGGACATCGCCGGGCTGCTCGCCTTCGCCCGGGAGACCTGCCGTGAGGTCGAGGCGGGGACCCTGGAACCCAAGCAGGCCGCCGCCCGGCTCTTCCAGCGGCTGCGGAACTCCGCCTTCCTGCCCGCCCCCTTCGAGTTCGGCTCGCCCGACAACCGCTGCTTCGACGCGACCCCGGCCGTGATCCAGGCCGCCGTCGCCTGGGCCGCCACCGACGCCGCGCCGGCGAACATCGCCACCCTGTTCGGCCCCTGACCCCGGTGGCGCCCGCCCGGCCGGCCGCGGGCGGGCGCGTACCGGCCCCGCGCCCCGACCGCGGACCCGTACCCGGCGCGTACCCGGCGCGTACCAGCCCGTACCCAGGCACCCAGAAGGAGAGACGACGTGGACGTGCAGACGGCGGCAGCAGGCGGCGCGGGAGCGGCCACGGGCCGGGACGCCGATGTGATCATCGTGGGCGCCGGTCCCGCCGGGTTGATGCTCGCGGGCGAACTGCGCCTCGGCGGGGCGGAGGTGGTCGTCCTCGAACGCCTCGACCGGCCCACCGGCCAGTCCCGCGGCCTGGGCTTCACCGCCCGGGCCATGGAGGTGTTCGACCAGCGCGGGCTGCTGCCCGCCTTCGGCGGGCCCGGCGGCACGCTGGAGACCAGCCCGATGGGCCACTTCGGCGGCATCCAGTTCGACTTCACCGTGCTGGAGGGCTCGCACTTCGGCGCCCGCGGCATCCTGCAGTCGCTCACCGAGTCGGTGCTGGAGGAATGGGCGGTGGGCCTGGGCGCGGAGATCCGGCGTGGCTGGGAGTTCCTGGACCTGGCCGACGGCGACGACGGGGTGACGGTCACCGCCGGTACCGCCGAGGGGGTACGGCACCTTCGCGCGGCCTACCTGGTCGGCTGCGACGGCGGCCACAGCGCGGTCCGCAAGGCCGCGGGCTTCGACTTCCCCGGCACCGGCGCCACTCGCGGCATGTACCTGGCCGACGTGGTCGGCTGCGGGCTGCGGCCGCGATTCCTCGGCGAGCGGCTGGAGAACGGGATGGTCATGGCCGCGCCGCTGCGCGAGGGCGTGGACCGCGTCATCGTGGTCGAGAACGGCACCCCCGCGCCGGACCGCAGCGAGTCGCCCTCCTTCGCCGAGATCGCCGCCGCATGGCAGCGCATCACCGGCGAGGACATCAGCTCCGGCACCGCCGACTGGGTGAGCTGGTTCTCCGACGCCACCCGCCAGGTCACCGAGTACCGGCGCGGCCGGGTGCTGCTGGCCGGTGACGCCGCACACGTCCACCTGCCGGCCGGCGGCCAGGGGCTCAGCACGGGCGTCCAGGACGCCGTCAACCTCGGCTGGAAACTGGCCGCCGAGGTCGCCGGATGGGCCCCCGAAGGACTGCTCGACACCTACCACGGCGAACGCCACCCGGTCGGCAGGCGCCTGCTGACCAACACCGCGGCCCAGGGCCTGGTCTTCGTCGGCGGCCCCGAAATGGACCCGGTGCGGGCGATGTTCACCGAACTGGTCCAGTACGAGGACGTGCGCCGCCACCTGTCCGGTGTCGTCAGCCACGTCGACATCCGCTACCCGTACGCCCCCGAGGACGCCCACCCCCTGGTCGGCCGCCGCATGCCCAAGCTCGGCCTGACCGTGGCCGGCGCCGGCACCGACACCACGCGGCTGCTGCACCCCGCCCAGGGCGTCCTGCTCGACCTCGGCGACGACCCCGCGCCGCGCGCCGCCGCCGCGCGCTGGAAGAGCCGCGTGCTCCACGTCGGCGGCCAGGTCGCCGACCCCGCGTCCCCGGCCGCCGCCGACCTCGGCGGCGCCACCGCGCTGCTGATCCGGCCCGACGGTCACGTGGCGTGGACCTCGGCGGACGCCCTGCCCGTCGCCGAGGCCCTGGAGCGCTGGTTCGGCGCGCCCGAGACCGGCGAGTGACGACGCGGCGGCCGCGGACCGGCGGACCTCCCGCCCCCGGCGATCGCCCGAGGCGCCCCGGCGGCGGAAACGCCGGTTCCCGCATCACCGACGGAAGGCGGTACACCGTGCTGGAACAGACCGTCCCCCTGCACCTGCGGGGGCTTCCCGAGCCGCGGGTCCTGCGCGCGGCGGGCATCGACATAAGGACCCGGATCATCGAGCGCTACATCTGCCGCCAACTGGAGCCGTACCTCCACGTGCCGCCGGCCCACCGGATCGCCGTCGACCGGTCGCTGCGCAGCCAGGGCGTCGACTCCATCACGGCGCTCGCGCTGCGCCGCAAGCTGGTGGCCGCGCTGGGTGTGGACGTACCCGCCGCCGATCTGCTCCGCGACGACTCGGTGACCGAGGTGGCCGCCCTGCTGGCCACGCTGATGACCGAGCCGCCCGCGGCGACGCCGGCCCCGGCGCCGCGCCCGTCCGCCCCCGAAGCCCCGCACTCCGGCGCGCCCGCCGCCGGATCTCCCGCCGGATCCGCCGCCGGGCCCGCTGTCGAATCCACGGCCGAATCCGCCGCGGCGCCCGGCCCCGGCCGGGCCGCGCCGGTTCCCACCGCGTCATGAGGTCCGCGGCGCGCGGCGCGGGGGCCGCCACCGCGCCCGCGCACGTCGTACGGCCCGGGGAACTGCACGTCTGGCTGCTGCCCCGCGCCTGGACGCACACCGACCCGGCACCGCTGCCGGTCGGCGAGCTGGACGAGGACGAACGCGGCCGCGCCGCCGGGCTGCTGCGCACCGGCGACCGCGTACGCTACCTGTCCGCCCACGTCGCCCTGCGGCGGCTGCTGTCGGCGTACACCGGCGTCCCGCCCGGGTCGCTGCGGCTCGGCCGGGACCGCTGTCCCTGCTGCGGCGGGCCGCACGGCCGCCCCGTCCTGCTGGACGCCTCGCGGCAACCCGTGCCCGGCCTGCCGCAGTTCTCGCTCTCGCACAGTCACCAGGTGGCCGTCGTCGCCGTGGCGCGGGCCGCCGTCGGGGTCGACGTGCGGCGCGTCCCGTCCGCCCGGACGGTCCGGCTGTGCCTGCCCGACCTGCACCCCGCCGAGCGGAGCGAGCTCGCGGCCGTGCCCGGCCGGCACCGGCCCGTGGCGTTCACCCGGCTGTGGACCCGCAAGGAGGCGTACCTGAAGGGCCTGGGCACGGGGCTGCGCCGCGACCCGGCGGCCGACTACCTCGGCGCGCGCGGGGAGGCCCGGCCCCCCGGCTGGTCCGTGGCCGACGTGCCGGGACCGGCCGGGCACCTGGCGGCCGCCGCCGTACGCGACCGCGAGCACCGCGGCACGCTGGTCCGCACCGTGCCCCCCGGCTGCCTGCACCTGCCGGCCGAGCGCGCCGCCGAACTCATCGCAGGCGCCCACCCGCGCACCCGCCGCACCTCCGGGACCGCCGTGCCGGGGCCCTGGAAGTGAACGAGTGAACGAGACGAACCGACCAAGGGAGGGAGGAGCGAGATGGAGAACGCGAAGGCCGCCGACCCGGTCGCGACCAGGCTGCGGGAACTGCAGGAGCTGAAGGAGCTGGCCCGCACCGGCTCGGACCCGGCGGCT
>NZ_JAINVH010000003.1 GCF_020400825.1 Streptomyces sp. HPF1205 | reverse complement strand
GCCGCCTCAACCGCGAGGGCGCGCCCCTGAAGAGGGGCGCGCCCTCGTGCCGCTCGCACCGTCCCGGCGGGCGGGCGGCGCGACATAGGCGCGGTAACCGGTGAGGGCCGGGGCTCCCGGCAGCGGTACGGAGGCCCAGGCGCGTACGTAGCCCGGCGGCGTCCCGCCCGGGGCGACGACGACGGCGACCGGTTCGCCGCGGGCCCGCGCCACCAGGGCGGCCGGCGTGGTGCTCGCGTCGGGGCCGCCGGTCTCGCGGGAGGCGCACCCGGCGTAGAAGGCGAGGGGTACGGCGGCCGACCCCGACAGTACGCACGGCGGCCGCACCCCGGCCCTGTGGAGGGCGGCGGCCACCGCGTCGAAGGACCGGCGCATGACGCGGTTGTTGTGGACCGCGCCCGCCAGGACCGCGTACTGGACCGCCAGATGCCCCACGAGGGCGGCGGCGACGAGCCCCACCGCCACCGGCCTCGGCCGTCCGCCCCCGCCCCCGGCTCCGCGTACGCCGCCGCGTACGCCTCCCGGCACGGCCGCTCCGGTCAGCCGCCACAGGCACTCGGCGACCGGCAGCGCCAGCAGGGCGTAGGCGGGCAGCAGGAAGCGCGGGGCGGCGTAGTCGATGGTGAACAGGTACGGGAACGCGAGGAAGGCGGCGGTCAGCGGCGGCAGGACGGCCACCGCCGGGCCGCGGGTGCGCCGCGCCGCCACAACGCCGCCCACGGCCAGGAACGGCAGGGCGAACCACCAGCCGGCCGTCGCCTTGTGCCGCCACGGCACGTCGCAAGGGCGGCACAGGGCGCGCCCGTCCAGCGCCCGGACCTGGTCGTCCACGGCGAAGTGCCGGCCGATGCCGCCCTGGATCCGCCCGGCCAGCCGCAGCCGCTCGGCGAGCCCGCCGTAGTCGGCGTACGCCTCTACCACCCACTCGGCGCATCCCAGCAGCAGCCCCGCCGCCAGGACCGCGAACAGCGCGGGCCGCCGCCACCGCCGTACCCACAGCGCGGCGCCGGCGAGCGGCACCACCAGCCAGACCGCGTCGGGCGGCCGCATCAGGCCGGTCACCGCCACCCCGGCCACGACACCGGCCAGGGCCCATCGGTCACGGTGGCCGCTGCCGCCACGGTCGCGGCTGCCGCCACGGTCCCGCGCCGCGCGCAGGAAGCAGCCGACGGCAGCCAGGGCGCCGTACGCGCTCCACAGGTTGGGCATCACCTGCGGGCCGTAGAACAAGGTGATCCACAGCGCGGCGAACAGCCCCCCGGCCGTGGCCAGGACCCGCGGCGGCACGAGAGCCCGCCACACCCACAGCGCGGCGAGCAGGCCCAGCCCGGACAGCAGCGCCATCCACACCCGTAGCGCGAGTACGGAGGTCGTCACCTGGGCGACGGGCGCGGCGAGGAAGGTGATGCCCCTGGCGCGCGGCGCACTGAAGAACGCGGCCGGGACCCGGCCGCTGACCTGGCTGGTATATACCGTCTCGTCCCAGGCCAGGCCGCTTCCCGGCACCACCAGGGCGAGTTGGACGAGGACGAAGGCCGCGCACACCCCCGCGAGCCACGGCAGCGCGCCGCCGCCCGTCCTGGAGGCCGCGGCACGGGTGCGCGCCCGCGCGGGCGGCGGGGCGACGGACATGCGGTCGGACACGGTCGGCGAACCTCCAGCCACCCGGCGCGCGGTGCGCCTGCGCGTACGCCCACGTTCTCAACGGCGGCGGCCCGCCGCCCGCCATGGCCCGCCATCCGGCGGACCCCGCCGCCGGGAACGCCGCCGGGAACGTGAAACCGAAGGTGGCCGATTCCGATTGGCGCCGCGCGCGGGCCTCCCCATAGGCTCCGCGCGGGCGGATTCACGCCCGCAAAGACTTCTGGGGGGAAGCAGCCATGACCACGAACGAGCAGGACGGCACGGACGAGGCGGACACGCCCCGCGACCCGGGAGAGCGCCGCCCCGACCAGGCCCCTGACGCTCAGGCTCCCGACGGACAGGCCCCGACCGGCCCCGAGCCGCGTGACGCGGCGCCGGACGCCGGGGAGCCGTCCGACGCCAGGCCGGGTGCCACGATGCGCTTGAAGGCGGCGGGCGCGGGGGCGTCTGACGGGGCGTCGGACGGCGTGCGGCCCTCCGGTGCCACGGCCGGCAGCCCGGCGCCGAGCGACGCCGTGCCGTCCCCGGCGGGCTCGCCCGAGGCGGCACTGTCCGAGGCCGGACCGTCCGAGCCGGCACTGTCCGAGGCCGGACCGTCCGATTCCGGCTCGTCCGAGGCCCGACTGTCCGATTCCGGCTCGTCTGCCTCCCGTCCCTCCGTTTCCGGCTCGTCCGAGGGTCGACCGTCCGCCTCCGGTTCGTCCGACGCCCGACTGTCCGATTCCGGCTCGTCTGCCTCCCGTCCCTCCGTTTCCGGCTCGTCCGAGGCCCGACCGTCCGCCTCCGGCTCGTCCGAGGGCCGACCGTCCGCCTCCGGCTCGTCCGACGCCCGACCGTCCGACCCCGGCTCGTCCGACTCCGGTCCCTCCGGTGCGGCGCGCCCCACCGCCGCCGCGGACTTCCTGCTGGCCGAGCCCGCGGAACCGCCCCAGCGGCCCGAACCGCCCGCGGGCGGTGGGGCCTTCGCGCCGCCCGCCCCCCTCGTACCGCCGCCCGCGCCGCCCGCCCGGGCCGCCGAGCCCTACGCCCCCGCGGGGACGTCCTTCCCGCCCCCGCCACCTGCCCCGCCCGCCCCGCCCGCGTCCGCCGCCGTGCCGCCCTCGCCGTACGGACCCGTCGAGTACCTCGGCTCCACGCCGCTGACGGCCGACGGGCAGCCGGTCGCCGCCGGGCCCGCGGACGCGGTGCGGGCCGTGGCCGTCGCACTGCTCAACCTCAGCGGGCTCGGGCTCGGGTACGCGCTGCTGCGCCGCTGGGCCGGGCTGGCGGTGTGCCTGGCAGCGACGGCCGCCCTGCTGGTGGCCGCGCTGCCCGCCGACCCCGACGGCGTGTCCGGCAAGGTGGTCGCCGCTTACGCCGTCCTCCTCGTGGCGGCGGCCGTCCACGGCGCCCTGAGCGGCCTGCGCCGGCCGCTGTCGTGGCCGGCGAAGTCGCCCGTCGCCGCCGTCCTCGGGCTGGTGCTGCTGGCCGTGCCCGTCGGCGGTGCCGTCCTCTACAAGGGCGCGCAGGACGAGGCGACGCAAAAGATGCTGCTCGACCGCCTCCACACCGCCGACCACCTCGTGCAGGTCTCCAGGACCCGCCCGTTCGACGCGGCCAAGCCCGACTACGCCAAGGCGCTGGCCGCCTACCGCGACCTGTACGACCACCACGCCGGTTCGCGGGCCGCCAAGCGCGTGCCCGCGAGCCTGGCCACGTACTACACGGCGGTCGGCGCGGCGTACGACCAGAAGAAGTACTGCGACGCGGTCGAGCCGCTGCAGTACCTGCGCACCGTACCCGCGCACTTCGACAAGAAGGCCCTGGGGCAGCTGACCGGATGGCCCGACGACCGGCTGGCGACCTCGCTGTACGAGTGCGGCGCGCAGTCCCTCGACGAGAGCCCGTCCTCACCCACCGCGGAGACGGACTTCACCCAGCTCCTGACCACGTTCCCCACCTCCCCGCAGGCCGCGAAGGTCGAACCCGCCTACCGGGCGGCGATCGACCAGGCCGCCCAGGCGCTGAACGGCAGCGACCCCTGCACGGCCACCGACACCATCCGCGAGCTGGACGGGAGCCTGACGGGCCTGCCCGGCCGCCAGGCGGGTATGGCGGACGCCTTCGCCAAGGACATCAAGCGCGCCGGCGGTTACATGGAGTCGGGGACGTACGCCTGCGCGGTGCACCAGTACAAGGGCGGCCACTTCGGCGACGCGCAGACCACCATCAACGCGTTCGTCACCAGGTACCCGCACGACAGCCACGTGGCGCTCGCCAAGAAGATCGCGATCGCCGCGCAGATCGCCCTGCACGACCCGGCCGCCGGCAAGCACCTGCCCACGCTCGACTCGGGCGGCAGCATCCCGGTGACGTTCACCAACGACAGCCCGGACGCGGTGCAGGTCCTCTTCACCGGCCCGGTGACCGGCAGCATCACCATCAGGGGCTGCTCCGACTGCAAGGTCTACGACTCCGAGGCGGACGCGGGGCCGCACGCCTGCAAGAGCAGCGGCAAGGACTACGGCAAGAAGACCCTCCACCTTCCGGCCGGCACCACGTACTTCCTCAACAAGCCGGTGGGCATCTCCTCCACCACCCCCGCCAGCCACACCTCCACTCTGCAGTACGACTACGAGTACACGGAGTGCGCGTACACGGTGAAGCGGGACTACGGCCTCTGACGGTCCGCCGGTCCGCCGGTCCGCCCGCCTGCCCGGTCCGCCCGGCCCGCGCCCGGCGGTCCGGGTAGGCAGGCGTGGCTGTCAGGTCCACGATGATAGGTTCGGCCGAGTGGTGAGCGTCGGGTGGCGGGGGATGAACCGGGTGACCCTGGCGGGTGAACAGCGGCGTACGGGCGCGGAATCGGACCCCGGCACGGGTACGAATCCGGGCACGACCACGGGTACGGCCAAAGGGCCCGCCCCGGCCGATCCGGTCGCCCGGGGCGTGCGGGCCTGGCGGTGGTCGGACACCGCCCGCCGGTGGACGGCGGGCGCGGCGACGTTCGGCCTGGCCGTCACCGCCGGGCTGCTGACGGCGCATGACCTGACGCACACCCAGGCGGCCGGCTCCCTGCTCGCGGCCGCGCTCGTCCTGGCCGCGCTCGGCGCGCTCGCCTCCCGTACGGACCACCGCCCGCTCGCCATCCCCCTGTCCGCGACCGGCGGGGCCCTCGCCGTCCTCGCCGCGTGGGCCGGCGCCGACGCCTGGAACTGGACGGGTACGGAGCGGCTGGCCGCGGTGGCCGGCGCGGTCGCGCTCACGCTGCTCCCGCTCGGGCCGGCGGTTCCCGGTGCCGGGCGGGACGGGGTGATCGGCGCCGCGGCCGTGGTGGCCCTGGGCGCGGTCTGGGAGGCGGTGCTCGCGCTGGAGGGCGGCGGCCACACGGACGCGCAGCGGGCCAAGGCCGGCGCCGTGGCCGCGGTCGTCTCCGTCCTCGCGCTCGGCCTCCTGCCGCGCCTCGCGCTCGCCGCCGCCGGGCTCACCGGCCTCGACGACCAGCGGGCCGCGGGCGCGCGGGTCGGCCGCCACCAGGTCCGTACCGCGCTCGCCGCCACCCACCACGGCCTCGTCCTCGCCACCGTCGTCGCCGCCGCGTCGGCCACCGGCGGGGGACTGCTCGCCGCCGCGCACCCCTCGTTGTCCGGCGCCCTGCTCACCGTCGTCCTCGCCGCGGTCCTCCTCTCCCGCGCCCGCGCCTACCCGCTGGTGACCGAGGTCGTGGCCCTCTGCGCCGCCGCGGCCGTCCTCCTGGTCCGCCTCGTCCTGACCTGGGCCCACGCGATCGACGGCCGGCCGTACGCGCCCCTGGCCGTCCTCGCCGTCGCGGCCCTGCTCCCGGTCGCCGCCCTCGCCGTACGCCCTCCCGCCCACCTCCGGGCCCGCCTTCGCCGGTCCGTGGACCTACTGGAGGCCGTCGGTGTCCTGGCACTCTTTCCCTTGGCCGTAGGGGTCTTCGGGCTCTGGTCCCGACTTGCCCACGCCCTCTAGACCCATCCAGCGGAAAGGTGAGACGACGATGGAGCACAGCGGTGCGCAGGGCGACGTGTTCCGTCAAGTGATCACCTCGGCCCACGACGAGGCCCCACTCGCGGACGCCGACGCGGCCGCCGAAGCGCCCGCGAGCCAGGAGCCGGCCGACGAGGTGCCGGTCGCCCTTGCGGACGCGGACGCGGCTGCGGACGAGCCCGCGGATGCGGATGCGGATCCGGCTGGGCCTGCGGACGAGGGCTCGGCCGAGGGCGCGGGCCGGTCCGCGGCGGCTGTCCCGACGGTGGAGGTCGGCGCCGAGGAGGCGTCAGGTCCGGGCGCGGCCGGGGACGCGGAACCGGCTGACGCGGTGCCTGTCGTGCCCGCGGAACCGGCCGACGCGGTGCCGGGTGACGGTCCGGCGGAGGAGGGGCCGTCCGAGGCCGTCGGCGAAGGTACGGAGGCGGGAACGCCGTTCGAGGCCGTCGGCGAGGGTACGGACGCGGGCGTGCCTGCGAGGGACGCGGCCACCGGAGCGGATGCCGTGGAGGAGCCGGCCGGTTCTGATGGCGGTGCGGGTTCCGCCGGTGGGCCGGACGGCGGGGTCGAGGGGGCCGCCGGTGGGGAAGGGGACACGCTCGTGCTGCCCGACGCCATCGCGGGGGCGTTCGGCGGCGCGCCCGCCGACGCGTCCGACGGTACGGGGACGACCACCGGGCCCACGGACTCCGGCACACCGGCCGTGGCCCCTCCCGAACCGCCTCCCGCCCCTCCCGTCCGGCCGGGCGCGCCCTCCGAGCCGCCGCGGCCCGTACCCGTATCCGTACCCGTATCCGCGCCGCAAGGGCGTCCGCGGGTCCGTTCCGTTCCGCAGCCACCGCTCCAACGGCCCCTTCCGCCTGCGGCGCCCCCGTACACCCCGCCTCAGCCCGGACCGCCCCAGCCGGGTCCGCCCTGGCCCGCGCAGTCCCGGCCCGCCCACCCCCCGGCCGTCCAGCCCCCGGCCGCGCAGCCCCTTCCCGGTCACGCGCGGCCCCCCGCGGGGGCCGCCGCGTCCCGGCCCACCGTGACGCCCCCCGTGGTGACGCCCCCCGTCGCACCGCCGCCCGCGAAGGCGCAGCACGGCCCGCGGCGGCCGCTGCCCGCGCCGCCGAGTTCCGTGCCGGCCGTGGACTCGGCCGTCGCGGCGATCGGGCGCGGGTCGCGGCGCGGGGACTCGGTGGCGCGGCGGGCGGGTCAGGCCGTGCGGCGGCTGGTGGTGTCCTCGGCGGCCCGCGAGGTGGCGGAGCTGACCGGGGTCGCGGAAGCGATCCAGCAGCCCGTTGCCACGGGCCGGCAGATCGCCGTGACCAGCATCCGGGGCGGCGCGGGAAAGACGTCCGTGGCCGCGCTGCTGGGGCTGACGTACACGCACTACCGGCCGGACCCCGTGCTGTCGGTGGAGGCCGACGCGGCGCTGGGCACGCTGCCGGTACGGCTCGGGGCCGACACCGTGCGGTGGACCTGCGCGGACCTGGCGCACGTGGTGAACCCGGCGATGCAGTTCATCGACATCACCGGCTACCTGCTGCAGACGAAGGCGGGCGGCTGGCTGCTGCCGGGCAGTCAGGGGCAGGTGGGCGCGCGGCTGGACATCCCGGCGTACCGGAAGGTGACCGGGGCGCTGCGGCGCCACTTCAACGTCACCGTGGTGGACTGCGAGACCCTGCCGGGCGAACTCGCCCGCACCGCGCTGGACACCGCCCAGGCGCGGGTGCTGGTGACGCCCGCGACCGTGGAGGGCGTGGCCGGCACCCGTACCGTGCTGGACTGGATGGCCGGCGTCCCGCACATGCTGCCGGGCACGGTCGTGGTGCTCAACTGCGCCGCCCCGTACGCCGCGATCGACACGGCGGGCGCCGCCCGCTACCTCGCGCAGACCGGGGTGACCGTGCTGCCCGTGCCCTACGACCGGCACCTGGCCGCCGGCGGCGTGATCCGCATGCCGCTGCTCGCCCGCGACACCCGCCTGGCCGCCGGCCGCCTGGCGGCGGCCTTGCTGGACCGGGCGACCGGCCGGACACGGCACGGCTGACGCGGCGGGGTCGTCGGAGCCCTCAGTCCATCCGGCGCAGCGCCTCCCGCAGCCGCCGGCCGTCCGCGAGGCGCCGTTCGTAGGTGGCGCCCACGACGACCAGGAGCAGGCCGGCGGCTGCCGGCAGCACCCAGCGGGGGAGCAGGGCGAGCGTCCGGGTGAGGGCGGGGGCGAGTTCGTGGAGGGCGTCCCCGAGGAGGACGGCGCCGCCGAGCAGGAGCGGGGCCCGCAGGCGGCGGCGGGCACCCACCAAGGTGACCGCGAGGGCGGCGAGCCCGAGCAGCAGGGGCCGCGGCCATCCCGTGTCGGCCCAGGCCGCGGCGAGCGCGGGCAGCAGGCTCAGCGCGAGCCCGGGGCCGTACGCCGTCCAGGAACCGGCCGCCGGGTCGCGGCGGCGGCGCAGCAGCCCGAGGACCAGGGCGACGGCCCCGATCGGGACCGTGTACGGTTCGGGCGCCTCGACACCGGCCAGCGCCAGCCGTATCCAGGACGCGGCGGCCAGCAGCGCCGTAGCGGTGGGGAGCGCGGCACGGCGGCGGTCCGCGCGCAGTGACGCGCCGAGCGCGGCGGCGCCCGCGACGGCCATGGCGGTGCTCAGCGCGCGGGCGTCACCGGCGGCCATCAGCAAGGCGACCGCGCCGACCGCGTATCCGGCGGTCTCGACGGCCAGGCCGCGCGCGGTGGCGGCGCCCTCGGCGGACGTCCCCTTGAGCAGGGCGGCGGCCGGCACGCTCGCGACGGCCACGCCGAGAACCGCGAACGCCGCCTGGTGGAGCGGCAGTCCGGCCGCCACGGCGGCCCGCCCTGCCTCCACTGCCAGCGCGGCCACCGCGAAGGCGGCGGCGAGCGGCGCGGTCCCGGCCAGCGCGGCCGCGACCACCGCGGCGCCCGCCCACACGGTCAGCGCGGCCGCGTCCTCGGGCAGCGACCAGGTGAGGGCGACGGCAGCGGCGGCGAGCAGCACCGACCACTGCGCGGCCCGTACGGCGTCCCGCGCCGGGCGCCGAAGGGCCGCGGCCGCCGCGAGCCCGGGTAGCGAGGCGACCGCGAGGACGGCGGAGTACGGCGCCCCGGCGGCGAGCGGCGCGAGCGCCACCCCGGCGACGGCAACCACCGCGGCGCCGCATGCGGCGGCCGTCAGGCGCAGGCGTACGGCGGCGAAGGCCGCGACGGCGGCGGCGAGCAGCAGCACGCACGGCACGACCCCCGTGACCTGCCGGCCGCCGGGAAAACCGGCATGCTCGGCGCCCGGCAGCGACCTCAGGAACGGCTCGCCCAGCGCCCGCGCCGCCGCCGGGACGACGGCCAGGAACGCCCCCGCGACGACCAGGGCGCCGGAGGCGGCCAGGCCGGTGCGCAGCGGATCCGCCCCGCCGGGGGAGGCGTCGGAGCGGCGGGAGGCGGCGGCCGGGGTGAGGGCGGTGAGCAGGGCGGCGGGTACGGCCAGGGCGAGCGGCGTCCAGGCGGCGGGCAGGGCCGGGTGCGGGGCGGCGGCCGCCGTGGCGGTCAGCGCGAGCCCGGCGGCGACGGCGGCGGTGAGGCGGGCGGGCGCGGGGAAGGCACGGCCGCGGGAGGCGGTGGCCGCGCCCAGGAGGGCGAGCGCGGCGAGGGGGACGCAGGCGCGCAGGGCGGGCGCGCAGCCGTCGGCGGTGAAGGCGAGGCGGCACGCCAGGGCGCCGCCCGTCCAGGACCAGAGCGCGGCGAGCGACAGGGCGGTGAAGCCGAGCGCGGGGCCGCGTCCGGCGCGGCGGGCGAAGGGGGCGGCGGCCAGGGCGGCGGCGACGTCGAGTGCGGCCAGGGCGATCGCGGCCGAGGCGCGTCCGGCGGGAGCCGCGCCGAGGGCCGCCGTCGTCAGCGGCACGGTGAACTGAAGGAGCGCCAGCGAGCCGAACGCGAGAGCCGCGGACCGCGTCCGCCAGGCGTAGGCCCCGGCCGCCAGGCCGGTGAGCGCGGTGGCCGCGGCCCAGTACGCCGCCGCGTCGGCCCGCTGCAGCCCCGCCAGGCCCGCGGCCCGGGCCGCGTACGAGTCGAGCAGCACCAGGGCGAAGCCGACGGCGGCGGCCGTCTCCGCGGTCGCCGTCAGCCCGCGGCGGCGCAGCGGCACGGGGACGGCCAGCGCGAGAGCGGTGAGGACGGCCAGGACGGCGGCGCGGCCACCGATGCCGAGACGGCCCCAGTTGACCAGGGTGAAGACCAGACCGGCGACGGTGATGAGGAGGCCGCCGAGGACGAGGAGGACGGTCTGGACGGAGGGGGCGGAGGCGTCGGGGCGGGGAACGAACGGCCGGGCGCCGGGCGCCGCGCCGCCGGGCCGGGGTCCCGCGGCGCCCCACGTCGCGGGCCGGCCGGCGGGCGCCCCGTACCCGTGCGGGGAGCCGCCGGAAGCGGGGGCCGCGGCGGAGGCGGAGGACCGGCGCGACCGCAGCGCGTACAGCAGGGTGGTCCGGCGGTCGATCAGGACACCTCGGCGGGCGTCGAGTTCGGCCAGTTCGGCCACGAGGGCCAGGAACTCGGCGGCGTCCGGACCCGTGAGCGGCAGCCGGCAGCGCGGGCACTCGGAGGGCGCGGACCCGGGCCGCGCGGACCCGGGCCGCGCGGACCCGGGCCGCGCGGACCCGGGCGGGGCGGACCCGGCCGGTCCCCGGGCCTCGCCGGGCGTGCCCGGTGGGGCCACGAGGGGTGCGCCGCAGTCGGGGCAGTACGGCAGTCGGACGTCCATGGGGCCGAGTGTCGGCCCGCCGCCGGGCCGCCCACATGAGTACGGGTACTCAACACCCGCTGGGGACAGGGGCCCGCGTGCGCAACGGGCGGCGGGGCGACGGGCGGGACGGGCCGCACCCCCGAGGCGTCCCGCCGGGGCCCCGTTTCCCCCCGGCTCGCCGCCCGGTACGGCATGTCCTCCGACCCGCGGCTGTCTGCCGGGCGGTGGAGCGGTTCCGGCCGGCCCCGGGTCGTGGCGGACCCTGCCCGGGCCGCAGCGTGGCCCGGGGGCGGTGCTGCCCGGCAGGAGTGGTACGGGGCCGATGGCCGGCCAGGTCCGCCGGGCGGCGGCGGCGCTGAGCCGGCCTCGCGCCGCCGCGAGGACAGACGGCCCCCGGCGCGGAGGCTGAGGATATGGCGCTGACCCCGGCCGCGCTTTCCCGTTCTGCAAGGGGCGTCGGACTTCGCACGGGCCCGGGGCCGTGGGCATCTCCCCGCCGCCGACCTAGAGTTGTGAGGCAGGGGAGTCGAGGGGGCGCGGGTGATCAGTGAGCCGGAGGCGCCGGGCGAGGAACCGGCGCCCGAGCAGGGACAGCCGGAACAGCCGGAACAGCCTGAACAGGTCGTCAGGATCGGCCCGGTCGGGCTGACAGGCGCGGGGGACGGCCTCGGGCCGGGCGCGGCCGACGTCATCGGCGGCCACGACCCGGGCCCGGGCCGGTGGCGTACCCGGTGGGGGCGGGCCGGCCGGGAAGCGGCCGACTGGCGGCGGCTCGGCGCCGGAGTGGCGGCGGGCGCGGTCCTGGCCTCGGCCGCCTGGGTGCTGGCGCTGCGCGGCACGAACTACGGCCGTGCCGCCGCCCCCGACCTGCACGGCTACCACCTGGGCGACACCCCGTGCGCGAGCGCGAACTTCGAGCCGCTCACCGAGCACCTGCCCAACTCGTTCCTCGGCGGCGTCCCCGAGATCCGCAAGGGCCCGGCCCTCGACCACGTCACGTGCGACATGGTCTCGCCCTCCCTCACGGACGACGGCTGGATCACCGACTACGACGTGACCTTGACCATCGACCTGCACAAGAAGACCGATCCGCGGGCCGAGTTCGCGGACACGTACGGCCGCCCGGCCGCGCATCCCGGCTTCGTGAACGTCGACCCCGGCACGGGCGGCCTGGCGGTCACCTCGTCGGACAGCGCGGTGGTCACGCCGTACCCCGGCATCGGGGACCTCGCCTACCTGTCCGCCGACCGGACCCGGCAGAGCCTGAGCGTCCTGCACGGCGGAGCGGTCCTCACCCTCACCGTGAACGTCACCAACTCCTGGGGGAACGACGGCACTCCCCCCGCCGACAGCCACGGCGTACCCACCCGCCCGCCGACGGTCACCACCTCCGCCCTGCGCCCGTACCTGGCTCAGACGCTCACCCACCTGATGCGCACCCTGTCCCGCTGACGTGCGGGCCGCGTCCCGTCCGGGCCGCGGCGGGCCGCATCCGACAAGGACCTCAGACGAGTACCTCGACGGCGCATCGGATCCCGGACGCCCGTGCCAGGCGCCCGTCGGTGGTCAGCAGCGGGCAGTCGTACGTCTCCGCCGCCGCGACGTACGCGGCGTCGTAGGCCGTGAGGTTGCCGCGCAGTTGCCACATACGGGGCAGGAGGATGCGGGTGAGGGGCACCGTGGGGTCGAGTTCTACCGGTCGGCGTGCAGGCAGGCCGAGGGGTTCGACGGGTTTCGACGCGTACATCGCCGGCACAATCGCGATGGTGCGCGAGTTCCGCCGACGGCCCGGTAACGGACCGGTAACGGCCCAGTCACGGCCCACGTCACGACGCCCGTCACGGTCCCGCGTCCGCGTGGCCGCACGGCACGGCGGTGAAGCCGGAGAAGACCAGTTCCGTGTTGTCGGCGCGGATGCCCACCCCGCCCGGGGCCGTGAGCGGGCCCGGGGCGCGGTCCTCCGCCTCCAGTACGCGGCGGCCGGCCAGGGCCAGGCGGACGCGGACGGAGCCGGCGGCGGTGGTGGACACCGTGGCGGACAGGTGGTGCCAGCGGCCGTACTCCAGGGCGTGGGAGGCGGTGGCGAGCGTGGTGTAGAAGCCCTCCGTGCCGGGCGGCGCGCCGGGCACCGGGAGTTTGCGCTTGACCGTCAGGAGGCCGTCGCGGCGGCGGAAGCTGACGGCGTACAGCTCCTGCGGGCCGTGGTAGCGCAGCCACAGGTGGCCGCCGTCCCAGGGCCGGGCGGGTGTGCGGCCGGTGGCGGCCGGCGGTTCGAGCAGCACCAGGGCGTGTACGGCGGTGTCCCCGAAGTCCCGCCGCCGGGTCACCAGCCGGAACACCGCGGAGCCGGTGGCGCGCGCGGACCCCGGCCCGGGCGGGTCCCCGTCGGGCACACCGGTCCAGCCGAACGTCCACCGCGCGAACAGCGATCCGCTGGTGACCTCCCAGTCGCGGTCGAGGCGGGCGTCCGCGGCGTCCGGGTGCCGGAAGGCGTACTCGTTGGTGACCAGCCCCTGCCGGGGGAAGGCCGCCCGGAACCCCCGGGCGGCGCCGGCCCCGCCCGCGTCCGGTGCCGGGCCGGCCGGGGACCGCCCGGCGTCCGCGCGGCACCCGGCCGCCAGGCCGCCGGGGTCCGGGCCGGGTCCGGGGTCCCCGCCCGCACCGCCTCCCGTACCGCCTCCCGTACCGCCTCCCGTGCCGCCGATCAGGGCCGGCGCGGTGGCCGAGGCGGCCCCGGCCGCGGTCGTGGTGAGCCCCGCGGCGAGCAGGGTGCGGCGCCGCAGGGTGGCGGTCCGGGGCCACGCTCCCATCAGACGGATCCCCCGGCTCTGCCGCGGGCGGCGGGGAGTACGGGGAGCGCGACCGTGGGCGGGACCGGGGTGCGCACCGGTCCGCCGGCTACGGGAGGGCGCGGCCCGGCGGGGGCCGCGGTGACCGTGAGCGCCGTCACCGCCGGCCGGTGGCCCGTACCGCCGTCGCCCACCCCGAGGGCCAGGCCGCCGCTGAGGTCGCCCGCGGCGGTGGCGGCCGGGGCGGTGACCGTGACGGGGGCGAGGGAGTCCACCGTGACGGTGGTCGTGCGGCCCGCGACCGTCAGGCGGAGGCGGTGGTACGACGCCGGGGACAGGTGGCGCAGCGCGACCGTGCGACGTCGGCCGCCGGCCATGACGCGCGCCCAGCCGCGGGTCACCGAGACCCGCACCGGTCGGCGGCTGCCGTCGCGTACGGTCACGGACGCCACCGCCCGGGTGCCGTACAGCCGGGACACGGTGGCCTCGGCGGTGTACGCGGACCAGTCGGCCGAGCCGAACGGCAGGTAGGCCGCGGTCAGATAGCGGCGGCGGCCCGGCCAGGGGCCGCGCCCGGTGAAGGCGCCCAGCCCGGTGCCGGGCGGGTCGCCGGCGAACCGCCAGCGCGCGGGCTCCCGCAGCGGGTACGGGTGCGCGCCGGGCGGGACCTCGGCCCGGTCGGCCAACCGGGCCAGCAACTGCGCGACGGTCGTCCGGGCGGTCACCTCCAGGCGCTGCACCTCACCCGCGGCGGCTGCCCGCGCCCCCGCGGGCAGCGGCCGCGAGCCGACGTTGGTGAGCGCCGCCGCGAACCGGGCGCGCAGCAGCCGCCCCAGCACGGGCCCGGCGGCCGGGAGCCCGGAGCGGTCGGCCGCCTCCGAGAAGGGGTACGCGAACAGCGTCGGCCGCGGCAGTCCGTGCCCGGTGATGTCGGCCACCGACCGGTCGAGGTCCGCGCTCACCCGCCGGCAGTACTCGGCCGGGGTCTCCACCCGGTGCGCGGCCGGCAGCCACAGCCGGTCGGCCAGCGCGGGCCCGAGCCGCCCGGCCGCGTCGACCGCCGCGTGGCGGTGCGCCCGCCAGGTGTGGCTCTGGAAGTCCCACCGCCCCGACCGCGCCATCGCGCGCACCTCGTCCCACGACAGGTAGTACGAGTGGCGCCGCCCCACATGACCGGTGATCAGGTACGCGGCCCCGTGCATCCCGTGCGCGGCGAGGATCGGGTCGGCGTAGCGCCACAGGCCCTGCGCCCCGTCGTCGAACGTCAGGTACACCGAGCGGGCCGGGAGTCGGCCGCCCCGCAGGAAGCGGGTGAACGCGGCGCTGTCCACCGTGCGGTAGCCGGCCGCCCGCAACGCCGTGAGCTGGGCGGCGAACCGGCGCGGCGGGACGGTGTACGGGCCGCCGCCGCCCGGCCTGACGTCGTGGTAGGCGAGCACCACGGGACCCGTCCCGTCCGCCGCCCGGCGCACCGCCGCCCCGGCGGGACCGGACAGCCGCGCCACGGGCGCCGCCGTCTGCCGTTCGACCGCCTGCCGGTACCGCTGGTACTGCCACGCCGCCGCGAAGGGCGCGCAGAAGAGCGCGGCGGCCAGCAGCGCCAGCACCACGCGCGCGAGCCCGCGACCCGCTCGCGCCCGGCGCGCGAGTACGCGCTCCCCGAGCGCCCGCCCCGCCCGCGCCCACGCCCGCCCCGCCCGCCCCGCCCGTGTGCCGGCCGGCCTCACAGCGGCCGTCCCCGGGTGGCGACGAGCGCGTAGAGGGCGAACACGGCGCAGGCGGTGAGGAGGGCCGCCGCCGCGCGGCCGGCCGCGCGGACCGCGGCCGACACGGTGGCGCGCGGGCCCGGCCACGGCGGCCTCACGCCCGCCCCCTCGACCAGACGCCCCGCCGGACGGTGAGCAGGGAGTACGGCAGCAGCCACGCCAGCACCGTCGAGGACAGCAGGCTCATCAGGGGCCGGTAGCGCCAGTCGGTGTCGCCCGGGTGGTCGGCCTTGTACGCCAGGCCCCACACACAGCCCTTCAGCAGCACCCCGCACAGGTACAGCAGCGTCAGGAAGCCCAGGCCGCGCAGCGGCGCCCACAGCAGGTGCCGTACGGCCATGACGGGCGCGGCGGCCACCCACAGCGCGTGTCCGTAGTAGAGGGCGGCGGGACCCGGGCCCCGGCGCCACATGAAGGAGCCGGTGAAGAAGAGGTTGCGGATGAAGCTCTTCTTCCAGCGCACCTGCTGCCGCAGGAACGCCCCGGGCCGGGCCGGGACGTCGGTCCACACCCGCGCCGAGCGGACGTAGCCGACCCGCCACTGCCGCTCCGGGTAGTCGCGGGCCGAGACGAACGGCGAGTCGCGGTAGCGGTCCTTCAGCGCCCTGCCGCGCCAGCGCTGGCCGAGGACGTACCCCGTGAGCTGCCGATCGGTGGCGAAACGGAACGGGGCCCCGAGGAAGCGGTCGTCGGCCCAGGCGGGCAGGTAGTTGTAGACGGCGTCGCGGCGGAAGGCGGCCAGCGGCCCCGACACGCAGGTCACCGAGCCGAAGGCGGCCTCGGCGGCCTTGGCGATCCGGAACTGCCCCTCGTACCAGACGTCCTGGATCCTGGCGAGCGGGCCCGCGTCCGCGTTCAGTGCCCGGCAGTGGCCGCTGACCGCGCCGAGTTCGGGGTGGCGGACCAGCGCCGTGACGCAGCGGCGCACCGCGTCGGGGGCCAGGACGCAGTCGGAGTCGGTGAAGACCAGGACGTCCCCGTCGGCCAGCGCGCAGGCGCGGACCAGCGCGTGCTTCTTGCCCGCGTTCTCCGGCAGGTGCAGCACGGTGATGTCCAGTTCGCGGCCCAGCGCGCGCAGGACGTCCGAGGTGCCGTCCGTCGAGCCGTCGTCGACCACGACGATCCGGGTGTCCGGGCAGTCGCTCGCCGCCATCGAGCGCACGCAGGACTCGATCCGGTCCACCTCGTCCTTGACGGCCAGCAGGAGGCTGACCCGGGGCCGCCGCGGCAGCGGCGGGAAGGAGGCCGGGGACGGCGGGCGCCGGCGCAGTTCGCGCTCGGCCGGGTCGTCGTAGCGGGTGTACGCGACGTACAGCATGGCGATGCTGCCGGCCAGGACCGTGACGCCGTAGCAGACCGCCGGGTCGCACTCGCGCGCCAGCCGTACGGCCTGCCGGGCGAGCAGCAGGACCAGCGGGGTCAGGCAGGCCACGACCAGGAGCCGTACGACACCGCGCCGGACCGCCGGGTCCAGGCGCTCCAGCCGCCTGCCCAGCGCCCGCGCCGCCGGCAGGGCCCGCGTCCGGTCCGCGGCGCCCGCGGTCCCGCGCGGCGCGTCCTGGGCCGGCACCCGGCCGGTGCCGCCGGGCCCGGGGGCGGGAGCGACGCCGGCGGCGCCTTGCCTCCTGCCGGAATCCTTCACGCCGGAATCCTTCACGCCGGGTTCCCTCATGCCGGGACCCCTCACGCCGGGCCGTCGGCGGACACGGGGGGCCGCCGGCCGTACGTCAGGTCCAGCACCGCCGGTGCCAGGTCCAGCCAGCCCAGGTCCATCCCGGGCTGGCGGGTGTGCAGCACCACCAGGTCCCACGTGCCGGTCCGGGGGTCGGGGACGCAGCGGTGGGCCGGCCCGCCGGCGTCCTCGAGGGCGGGGACGAGCGGGTCGCTGTACGAGACATCGGCGCCCAGGGCGGCGAGCCGGTCGAGGATCTCCAGCGCCGGGCTCTCCCGCACGTCGGCGACGCCGGGTTTGTACGCCACGCCGAGCAGCAGGACGCGGGCGCCGGCCGGCGCGGTGCCGCGCGCGGCCAGGGCCTCCCGGATCCGGCGCACGGCGACGGCCGGGCGCCCCGCGATCGCCGTCATGGCGCTCTCCACGACGGGGGCCGCGGCACCGCGGGCCCGCAGGTGCCACAGCAGGTAGTGCGGGTCGCAGGGGATGCAGTGCCCGCCGACGCCGGGTCCGGGACGGAACGGCAGGAAGCCGAACGGCTTGGTGCCCGCCGCCTCCAGGACGTGGCCCGGATCGAGGCCGAACTCCAGGCAGGTGTCCGCGAGTTCGTTGGCCAGGGCGATGTTGACGGCCCGGAAGGTGTTCTCCCACAGCTTGCTCATCTCGGCCGCCTCGGGGGAGGCCGCCCGGTGGATCGAGGGGGCCGTCGCGGCCAGCAGCGCCACCGCCGCCTCGGTGCTGCGCGGGCCCTCCCCGCCGACCACCCGCGGGGTGCGCTCGGGGGCGTGGGCCGGGTCGCCGGGATCGATCCGCTCGGGCGCGAAGGCCACGAGGACGTCGGCGCCGGCCCGCAGCCCGCGCCGCGCCAGCGGCTCGATCAGCAGGTCGCGGGTGGTGCCGACGTAACTGGTCGAGGTGAGCAGCAGCAACTGCCCGGGCACGGCGTGCTCGACGGCCGCGGAACAGGCGGACCTCAGCGCCCGCAGGTCCGGCACGCGGTGGGGGTCCACCGGGGTCGGCACGCAGATCACCACCGCGTCGGCGGCGGCCGACGCCCCCGGGTCACCGGTCAGCCGCACCCCGCGGCCGGCCAGCGCGCCCGCCAGTCGTTCGCGCTGCTCGGGCGGTAGGTCCACCCGCCCGGCCCGTACGTCGTGCAGCCGCCGCGGGTCGGTGTCCACGCCGATGACGCGGTGCCCGGCGGCGTGCAGCGCCAGCGCGCTGGGCAGCCCCACGTATCCCAGTCCCACCACGGCGACCGTCGGGTACGGCCGGAGCGGCCACTGGGCCGGCACGGCGGCGCCCTCGGCGGGGGCTCCGCCGGCCGTCCGCGGGTGCGGCCCCGTCACGACATGCGCGAAACTGGCATCCGTTACATCCATGATCGGAATATCGCATTACCAGCGCGCCCGTACCGGTGAGCCATCGCGCGCCACGCGCCCCGCCCCGCGAAGTTCACCCGCCCGCACGAACGGCCCGGGCCCACGTCCGCGGCTCGCGCTCGCGGCTCGCGCCCGCGGCCGGCGTCCGCGTCCGGGGCCCGCGGAGGCGGGTGCGGGCCCCGGACGGGTTCAGGGGGTGATCAACCGAAGGTCACGTTGAAGCTGTTCGTGATGAAGTTCAGCCCGCCGGAGGACGAGGTGATCTCGTAGCCGAACTGGACGTTGTCCAAGGTGACGTCGCCGAACCAGTGCTTGGTGTTCTCCATCCACTTCAGCACGGCCAGGATGTCGACACTGCCGGCGCTGGTATTGCCGTTGCGGACCAGGGAGAAGACGGCGTTGGACCCGTTGCTGCCCTTGTACGCGGTCCACGTGTGGCCGCCGACCGTCACCGTGCCCTGCGAGGTGCCCAGCGGGCCGACGGCGCCCGTCTTGTTCATCCAGAGCATGATCTCGTTGTGGTAGCCGCTGTCCCAGATGTCGTACGCCGTCTCGTACGCCCCGCTGCCGGGCACCGACACGTTGAACGAACTGCCGACACTGGACAGCGAGTTGATCGGCTTGCCCACGCTGCGGGCCGCGTGCGGGTAGGACTTGATGCCGCCGGTGTTCGGCTGGTTCGACCAGACGCCCCAGTTGCTGTACGTGTTGGCCCAGATCGTCTGCGGGCCGGCGCCGCCGCCCCAGACGTCGTTGTTGAGTTCGTACCCGCCGTTCGACCAGCTGCCGTACTGCGCGGTCGACGACCACGTGGCCGCCTGCGCGGGGCCGGCCGCCATCACCAGCGCGATGCCCGCGGCCACCACCGGGGCGGGCCACAGGCGTGTGAGCACTCGTGCCATGAGGGTTCTCCTCTGTGGGGGAGGGGTGGAGAAAGGCCCGGGCCGGTCTTGCGGTTTCGAAGCGCTTCAACAGCGGAGCGTAGAACCGCGCCGCGTGACACGCAAGGGACGAGGGCGGATTTCCGCGCGCGAAACGCCCGTGCCGCGCCCGGCGGTGACCTGCTGCGATGCGAACTGCCGTACGGGAACTGCGCATTATCGAGGCGCTTCGACAGTTGTTCGACGGCCGGCCGGGTCCCAGGGCCCTGCGCCGTGATCCGCGACGGGTTTCCCGGACACGCCGTCAACGTGTCAACTCCCGGGCGTGAAAGGGCTGGTCACCCCGTTGGCCCTGGCGAGCCCGACGGAAGTCGTCGCACTGTGTAGGAGGATCGTGACAGACAGGAATGCGTTCGGTCGCTCACGAAGTATCGGTACGGCAAGGAGGTCGGGCGGCGTGAAAGCGAAGGTCGAGGGGGCGGTACGGCTGCTGCCGTGGACGCGGGACGACGGGAGGCAGTGCTACCTGCTCGGCGGGGACGGGGGACTGGTCTCCCGCATCGCCGACCGGGTGGAGCGGGAACTGCTCGACATGGCCGTCGAGTTGCTGGGCCACGCCGACGACATGCTCGGCGACGGCCACGGCGGCCCGCACGCGGGTACGGGCACGGGCACGGTCACACCCGAGCAGTACCGTTTCCTTGCCGCCCGGCTGACGGAGGCGCTGCGTGACGTGAACCGGATCGCCGAGAGCCGCGGCGCCAGACTCGCCGCCGCCGTACCCGAGCGGGCCGCGGAGCCCGCCGTACCCGCGGAGGCCGGGGAGCCCGGGGCGGATGCCTGCGGCCTTGCCGCCGCCGGCGAACCCGAGGGTGTGAGCCCGTAGCCGACCCGACAGGCGCGGGCCGGCGGCCCGACCCGCGCCCGGGCCCGCGCGAGGAGGCGCCCGAACGCCGCTTCCACCGGGCCCTGTCCCTCCCCGACCGCTGATCGCCGCCACGGCGGAACTGAACCGGCGGACCGTCCTGCACTACGACGGCGACTTCGACATGATCGCCTCCCTCACCGGCCAAGCCGCCGAATGGGTCGTTCCACCAGGCACCGCAGACGGCTGAGGACCGTCCGACTGCCCGAGGACGGTGACCGCGCCCTTGCCTCAGGCCGTCTCCCGGACGACCTCCGAAGGGGACTTGTCCGTCCGCAGACCCAGGAAGCGGGGGTGGCGCAGCATCCCGTCGCGGGTCCACTCGGTGAAGGCGACCTGGGCGACGAGTTCGGGCCGGGCCCAGTGCGGGCGGGGTTCGCGTACGGGGCCGCTGAACGGCGAGCGGCCGACCGCGAGTTCGTCCAGGCGGGCGCGCAGGGAGCGGAGCGTGCGCCGGTCGTATCCGGTACCGACCTTTCCGGCGTACCGCAGGCGGCGCTCGGCGTCGTAATAGCCGATGAGCAGCGCGCCGAAGCCCACACGGGAGCCGGCCGGCTCGGTGAAGCCGCCGATCACGAACTCCTGCCCGGCCGCGCACTTGAGCTTGAGCCAGTCGGCCGAGCGCCGCGCGGAATAGGGCGCGTCCGCGCGCTTGGCGATCAGCCCCTCCCAGCCGCGGGCGCACGCCTCCTCCAGCAGGGCCTCGTTGCGGTGCGGGGTGAACCGCAGTGGACCGGTGAAGGTCAGCGCGGAGCGCAGCAGCGACTTGCGGGTGCGCTGGCGCAGCCGGGTGGTGTCCCGGCCGTTCAGCGCGAGGATGTCGAAGACGTAGTAGTAGACGGCGACCTTGCTCGCGGCCACCTGGCGCGGCCTGGTCAGGCCCATGCGCTGCTGGAGCCGCGAGAAGTCGGTACGCCCGTCCCGGAAGGCGACGATCTCGCCGTCGACCGTGAAGTCCCGGCACTCCTGGGCGCCGAGCGCCGCGACGATCTCGGGGTAGGTGACCTCGACACCGTTCCCCTTGCGCGACATCAGGTGCAGCGTGCCGCCCTCGCGCACGGCCAGGGCGCGCATCCCGTCCAGTTTGCGTTCGAACAGCCACCGGTCGTCGAAGGAGCGGCGGTCGCTGAGGGTGGCCAGCATGGGCGGTACGGCGTGGCCGACGCGGTCGGCGGGCGCGGGCCGCAGCCTGGCCCGGTCGGCCTCGGGCAGCCGGTCCAGCGGCCCGCTCCCGCTGCTGCTCGCGCTCGCGCCGCCGCTCACGCCGGCGTCCCCGACCCGCTCCCGGGCCCCTCTTCGGATTCCGTTCCGGACCCCGTTCCGGATTCCGCCTCCGCGGAGACCTGGCCGAGCGTACGGCCGCTGAGCGCCGAGCGGGCGCGGAAGGGGTCACCGGGAGCGCCGCCGCTGCCCGTACGGGCGCCGTTGCCCTTGGCGCCCTTCGCGCCGGCCCGTCCGCCGGCCCGGCCCTTCGCGCCGCCGCGCCCGCCGCCCTCCCGCTTGACGAGCAGCCACGCCTCGCGTGAGCCGTCACCGCTGCCGCTGCCGCTGCCGCTGCCGCCGTCCGTACCGCCGCCGCGGAAGCGGGTCAGCGCGTAGTCGCCGCGCAGCTTCGAGCCGTCGAGGCGGAAGGAGGCGTGGCCCCTGGCCAGGGCCTCGGCGAAGGGGATCTCGTTGCCGCGGCGGTCCCTGCTGATGTTGCGGTAGCCGCCCTCGTCCCAGACGATCACGGTCCCGGCGCCGTACTCGCCCTCCGCGATGACCCCCTCGAAGTCCCGGTACTCCATGGGGTGGTCCTCGGTCGGCATCGCCAGCCGCTTGTCGTGCGGATCGGCGGACGGGCCCTTGGGGACGGCCCATGACTTGAGGGTGCCGTCGACCTCCAGCCGGAAGTCGTAGTGCAGGGTGCTCGCGTCGTGGATCTGCACGACGAAGACCGGTTCGCCGCCCGCCCGGGTCTCGCCTCCCCTGGGCTCGCGGGTCCTGCCGAAGTCGCGCCTGCGCCGGTACTCGGCCAGCGCTCGCGCCGAACCTCGCGCCGGATCCCGCGCCAAACCCTGCGCCGAATCCCGCGACGACGCTCCGCCCGCCCTGCCCACTGTCCCGCCCGGCGCCCCGTTCGAACCGCCCTCCGCCCTGGCTGCCCTGCCCGATGCCATGGTCGCCTCCCGTGCCGCGCCCTCGCTCTCCCCGGGCCTGTCTTCCGGGCGCCTCACCGGCCGGGGGGCGGATAAACGGTTCGCCCCGGCGCCGGACAGCCGCGTCGGCCGGTGTGAGCGGGGTCATGAGCGCTTGGCTTGACGACACTAGACAGATCTGTCTAAAGTCGGGACCCGTACTAGACAGACCTGTCTAACCCAGGGGAGTCATCCATGCGCCTCTTGTCCGCCGACCCCGCTTCGGCCGGCACCGCCCCCGTAGCGGCGGCCTCCCCGACGTCCCCGAACGCCGCGCCTCACCCGTCGACGGCCGACCCCGGGTCCTCCGCCGCCCCGGGCCGGCGACGAGGGCCCGTACTCGGCTCCACCGCCTCCCTGGCCCTGCTCGCCTCGATCGTCATCTCGCTGCTGGCCGCCTCCAGTGCGCCGACCCCGCTCTACGCCGTCTACCAGCGGCACTGGGGCTTCTCGCCGATCACCACCACCGTGGTGTTCGGCGTCTACGCGCTCGCCGTCCTGGGCTCGCTGCTGGTCTTCGGCAGGGTCTCCGACCACACCGGCCGCAAGCCCGTCCTGCTGGCGAGCCTGGCCGTGCAGGCCGCCGCCATGGTCGTCTTCGCCACCGCGGGCAACGTGCCCGCGCTGCTGACCGGCCGGATCATGCAGGGGGTGGCCACGGGGGCCGCGCTCGGCGCAATAGGCGCGGGCATGCTCGACGTCGACCGCCGCAGGGGCGGCTTCCTGAACTCCTTCGCCCCCACCATGGGCACGGCAGTCGGCGCCCTGGCGTCCGGGCTGGTCGTGCAGTACCTGCCCGCGCCCACCCGCCTCGTCTACTACCTGCTGCTCGGCGTCGTCGCGCTCCAGGCGCTCGGCGTGCTGTTCGTGCGCGAGACGGTGAGCCGCAAGCCCGGCGCGCTGGCCGCCATGAGGCCCGAGATCAAGCTGCCGCGGGCCGCCCGGGGGCCGCTGGCGACCGCCGCCCCCGTCCTGTTCGCGGTATGGGCGCTGGCCGGCTTCTACGGATCGCTCGGCCCGGCCCTCACCCGCGGCCTGGTGCACTCCACCTCCGTCGTCTGGGGCGGCCTGCCGCTGTTCGTCCTCGCCGGGGCCGCCGGGCTGTCGGTGCTGGTGCTGCGCGGGACACCGACCCGCACGGTGATGCTGCTCGGCATCGGCTCCCTGGTCGCGGGCGTCGCCGTGACCGTGCTGTCCCTCGGTTCCGGGGCGGGCGGCGCGGGCCCGGCCACCGGGTTCTTCATCGGCAGCGCGCTGGCGGGCTTCGGCTTCGGCGGCGGCTTCCAGGGCGCGTTGCGCATGGTCGTGCCGCTCGCCGAGCCCCACGAGCGGGCCGGGCTGCTGTCCCTGGTCTACGTGGTGTCGTACCTGGGTCTGGGTGTGCCCGCGGTCATCGGCGGCGTCCTGGTCGTGGACGGCGGCGGGCTGCTGGACACCGCGCGGGAGTACGGTGCCGCCGTCATCGTGCTGGCCGCGGCCGCCCTGGCCGGGCTGCTGCTGGGCCGGCGGACCCCGCCGGCCGTGCGCGAGGGCTGACCCGTACCGGACGGCCGGGGCGGGGAGTTAGTCTGGACAGACCTGTCTGAAAGGTGAACGCCATGGCGACCAGGACCGCGGCGAAGACGTCCGCCAGGGACCGGCTGCTCGCCGCCGCCGACGAGTTGTTCTACAGCGAGGGCGTACTCAGCGTGGGCATCGACCGGGTCATCGAACGCGCCGGTGTCGCCAAGGCCTCGCTCTACAACTCCTTCGGCAGCAAGGAGGCGCTGGTCTGCGCGTACCTCGACGCCCGCCGCCATCGCAACATGGCCAGGGTCGAGCGGGTGCTGACCCGCTACCGCACCCCCCGCGAGAAGCTGCTGGGCGTCTTCGACGCGCTCGGCGAGCAGCTCACCGGCCCCGGCTACCGGGGGTGCGCGTTCCAGCGGGCGAGCGCCGAGGCGCCGGAGGACAGCGGCATCGCCCGCGAGACCGACGCCTACCGCTCATGGCTGCGCGGCCTGTTCGCCTCCCTCGCCGAGGAGGCCGGATACGCCGACCCCGAGGGCCTGAGCCGCCAGCTCCTGCTGCTCTGGGACGGCGCCGGCACCTCCGCGCGGCTGGACCGGGACCCCTCCGCGTCCACCACCGCCCGGGCCGCCGCGGCCGCCCTTCTGGCGGCGGCGCCGGTCACGACGGAACCGGTCGTAATCGAAACAGTATGAAGTCGCCCGGTTTCTCCCGCTCCTGCGGTGGAAATAAGGATCGCATAAGTCCTACGCTGAGTGAGGGCGCGGCACCTTCGGACCGGAGATCCGAAAGTCCCATCCGGCGGCACAAGTGACTGATTGGCGAGGGAGGTGGCTCCTTATGGCCACCCATTCGACGGAATCGCACATCGACACCCACCCTGATCTGCTGGCTCTCCGCGAGCGCTACGCCGTGGCCTCCGCCCGGCCGACGACGGGGGTCATCGAGGGCCTGTGCATGCTGACGGGCCTGTACCTGGCCATCTCGCCGTGGGTCGTGGGCTTCCAGGGCACGGCCCCCGCGCTCAGGGTGAGCAACCTGATCACCGGTCTCGCCCTCGCGGTCCTGGGCATGGGCTTCGGCTCCGTGCTGGAGCGGACCCACGGGCTGGGCTGGGTGGCCTGCGCGATCGGCGCGTGGACGATCATCGCCCCGTGGGTGGTGTCCGGCAACGAGAGCGTGTTCAAGAACGTGATGAACAACGCCTGGGTCGGAGGTGTGGCCATCGCCCTCGGGCTGGCCACCATGGGCATCGGACTGATGAAGCAGAGGCGTTCCGGCGCCCAGCGTGCGGCGGCGCCGACCGCCCCGAGGGGCGACATGGCGCACTGACGGTCCGGTGGGTCCCTGATGCGGACGGCTCCCTCGTGGGCCGCCCGCATTTTTCTCGCCGCGCCCGGGTCCCGTGCCCGGGGCCCGGCCTCCCGGTTCTCGCCCGCCCCGGGGGCCGCGTCACAAACCCGAGCGGGGCCGCGTCATCGTGATGAGCGGCGACGGCGGGGGCCGTGCGAGCAGCCGCGAGGACGGAAACGGGCGACGCAGTGACGAACGACGAGCGGTACGGGCGGGACGAGCGGTACGGACAGGACGGACAGGACGAGCAGGACGGGCGGGACGAGCGGGACGCGCTGGCGGCCCGGTTCGAGCGGCAGCGCGGACAGCTCAAGGCGGTCGCGTACCGGATGCTCGGCTCGCTCGCCGAGGCCGACGACGCGGTGCAGGAGACGTGGCTGCGGCTGAGCCGTCACGGCGCCGGCCAGGTGGACAACCTCGACGGCTGGCTGACCACCGTCACCGCCAGGGTGTGCCTGGACATGCTGCGGCGGCGCAAGACCCGCCGCGAGGAGCCGCTGGACACGCACGTACCCGACCCCGTGGTGAGCGCGCTGGACGCCGTGGACCCGGAGCACGAGGCGCTGCTCGCCGACGCGGTGGGGCTGGCGCTGCTGGTGGTGCTCGACACCCTCGCGCCCGCCGAACGCCTCGCCTTCGTGCTGCACGACATGTTCGCCGTGCCGTTCGACGACATCGCCCCCATCGTGGACCGCTCCCCGGCGGCCGCCCGGCAGCTCGCCAGCCGGGCCCGCCGCCGGGTCCGGGGCGCCGGCACCACGCCCGATCCCGACCTGGCCCGGCAGCGCGAGGTCGTGGAGGCCTTCATGGCCGCCGCCCGCGGCGGGGACTTCGAGGCGCTGGTCGCCCTCCTGCACCCGGACGCGGTGCTGCGTGCCGACGTCGGCGCCGGACCTGTCGGCCACTCGCGGGAGGTCATCGGCGCCGCCACCATCGCGAGCCAGGCGATCACCTTCTCCGCGAGCGCGTCCGAGGCGGACCTGGTGCTCGTCAACGGCACGGTGGGCCTGCTGGGCCTGCGCGGCGGGGAACCGTCGGCCGTCATGGCGTTCACCGTCCGGGACGGGCGCATCACCTCGATCCAGATCCTCGGCGACCCGGAGCGGATCGAGGCGATGGACTGGACGGCGGTGCGCTGACCGCGCGACGGGCGGGCGTGCGGGCGTACGGCGTGCCGTGCGCACGGTTGTCGTCGCGCTCGTCGGGCGCACGGTGGTCGCTGCGCTCGTCGCGGACGCGGTGGTCCCCGTGCGCACGGTGACGGTACGGTGACCGTGCGCGGGGGCGCCGGTCTGCCGGACGGTGGACGCACGGGCCCGCGCGCGGCCGTTCACCGGCGTATTCCTCAGTGCAAACTGTGCAGTCCAACCTTATGGTATAGAGGGCCGTATGAGCGATTCATCCACTGCTTCCGGCTCTCTGACCGCCACCACCGTCACGATCACCGGAGACGGCGGCGACAGCGTCGAGGCGTACCTCGCCCGCCCGGAGGGCGACCGAGGCCGCGGCGGCGTGGTGGTCATCCACCACCTGCCCGGCTACGACCGCTCCACCAAGGAGATGGTGCGCCGCTTCGCCGAACTCGGCTACGACGCCGTCTGCCCGAACCTCTACACGCGCGAGGCGCCCGGCGCCGCGCCCGACGACGCGGCCGCCGTGGTCCGCGCGGCCGGCGGCGTACCCGACGCCCGACTGGTCGGCGACGTGGCCGGGGCCGCCGCGTACCTGCGCGCGCTGCCCACCTCCAACGGCAGGGTCGGCGTCATCGGCTACTGCTCCGGCGGCCGCCAGGCCGTCCTGGCCGGCTGCGAGACCGACGTCGACGCCGTCGTCGACTGCTACGGCGCCTTCGTCACCGGCACCGTCCCGGCCGGCCTGCCGCTGAAGGTCACCCCCCTCACCGACAAGCTGCCCGGACTGCGCGCCCCGCTGCTGGGGCTGTTCGGCGACCAGGACACCCACCCCGGCCCGGAGCAGGTGGCCGAACTGCGCCGCGTCCTGACCGACGCCGGCAAGGACGTCGAGATCCACTCGTACGAGGGCGCGGGCCACGGCTTCTTCTCCCCCGACCGCGCCAACTACAACGTGGCCGCCGCCAACGACGGCTGGGAACGCGTCGCCGAGTTCCTCGGCAAGCACCTCGGGAGCTGACCGTGTGCACCTACACCACCGTCAAGGACGCGATCGACGGCAGCGCGAAGGGGCCGGGCGGGGCGTGGTTCCGCGTCACCGACGTGACGGTCTACTTCGACCACCCCGTCCACGCCCTGGCCGAACACACCCTCAACATCGACTTCGCCGCCCCGGCCAAGGGTCCCGGCGCCCGCGTCGCCCTCGAACTCACCGCGGACTCCGCCGAGCGGCTCGTCGCCGCGATCCAGGAGGCGCTCGCGGCGGTGCCGGTGGAGATGCGGGCCTGACCGCGCGGGGCCGGGCGCGCGCACGCCCGTCCCGCGCACCCGGCCCCCGTAACGCGCCCCGCGCGGCCCGCGCAACCCGTACGCGCCCCCGCCCGCCGGGGTGCGCCACCTCCCCGACAGGCCGCGGTGCGGGTCCTGTCAGCGCCGTGTAGGCGCGATGTCAGTGGAGGCGGGCACAGTTGACACCATGGGGACCAAGGGCGGGATACGAAGGACGGCGACGGCGGCGGGGCGGGCGACGACCGGCCGGGCGGGGCGGGCCGCGACGGACCGGGCGGCGAGCGACCGGGCCGCGACGGACCGGGCGGCGAAGAGCCGCAAGACGAGGGACCGGGAGACGAGGGACCGGGCGGGGCGGCGCGGCCCGCTGGCGGCGTTCGCGCGGTTCGTGATCTGCGGCGGCGGGGTCAGCCTGCTGTCGAGCGGGGTGCTGCTGGTGCTGACCGGCCGCGTGCCCTTCGCGGCGGCCAACGCGGCCGTCACCGTGGCCTCCACCGCCCTGGCCACCGAGCTCCACCACCGCTTCACCTTCGGCGCCGGCAAGGGCCTCGCCGGCTGGCGCGTCCACGCGCAGTCCGCCCTCACCCTCGCCCTGGCCTACGCGGTCACCACCACCGCCGTCCTCGCCCTCCCCGCCGTGCGCCCCCACCCGTCCGCCCTCCTCACCCAGGCCGTCTACCTCACCGCCTCGGCCCTGACCGGCACGGCCCGCTTCCTCGTCCTGCGCCTCCTCGTCTTCACCGACCGCCCCGCCCGTCCCGCCCGCCCCGCGACGCCATCCCCCCTCACACGTACGACGATCACCACCGCCGCCTGACGGCCGTCCCGCCGCGGCTCGCGGAGGCCGGCGTAACGTTCGGCGGGGTCCGGCGCGTCGGTGGGAGTGGAGGGAAGACGCCGACGAGAGGGGCGGGGCCGGTGCGCAAAAGGGAGCGGGAGGCGTACCTGGAGTTCGCCGGCGCGCGGGCCGGGGAGCTGTACCGGTCGGCGTGCCTGCTGGCGGGCGGGGACACCTTTCTGGCCGAGGACCTCGTACAGGAGACGCTCGGGCGGATGTTCGTGGTCTGGGGGCGGATGACGCGGGTCGGGAATCCCGCGGCGTACGCCCAGACCGTGCTGGTACGCGCCTTCCTGACGCACCGCCGGCGCCGCAGCAGCGGTGAGCGGCCCAGCGCGGAGCTGCCGGAGCCGCCGGCCGGGCAGGAGGGGGACGCGACGCTGCGGGTGACCCTGCTGGGGGCGCTCGGGCGGCTGACCCCCAAGGACCGTGCCGTCCTGGTGCTGCGGTATTGGGAGGACCGCAGCATCGAGGAGACCGCCGCCGCCCTCGACTCCAGCCCGGGGGCCGTGCGCACCCGCTCCAGCCGCGCCCTGGAGCGGCTGCGCGCCGAACTCGGCGGCTCCCTGGCCGACCTGAAGGTGCGCTGACCTCCCGGCGCCTCCCCGGCCGTCCCGCCCCCCTCCCCGCCCCGCCGCGGCCCGCGGCCGCCCGTGCCGGCCGCCCCACCGGCACCCCATGCCCGTGGGCAGCCCGACCGACCCCGCGCGCGGCACCCGCGAATTCCCGGCCGCCACGACACTCGCGGTACTCACGGCATCTGTGACATTCGCAACATCCACGACACGCCCACGGCACACCCACGGCAATCCCGACACCCACGACTCATGGAGACGGTGACCGACCATGTCCGTTGACTTCGACGACGACCCGCACGGCCGCTACGGCGAGGAACTCGGCGACGCCCTGCGCCGTACCGCCGACGACTTCCGCCCCGACACCCTCGGCCTGGTCGCCGCCGGCCACGCGCGCGGCCGCCGCCTGCGCCGCCGCCGTACGGCCCTGGTCACGGCCGCGGTGGCCGCCGTGGCCGCGGCCGGCGTGGGCGGCGCCCTGGCGGCGACCGGCGGCACGGGTGGCACGAGCGGCACGGGCGGCCACGGCAGCGGCGTCGCCTCCGCCTCGCAGCCGCAGCCCACCGCCGCCGCCAAGGGGCACGGCAGGCCCGCGTCCAAGGCGCTCACCGCCGAGCAGATGGAGCATCTCCTCGTCTCCATGCTCCCCGCGGGCGGCACCGTTTCCGGCGTGACCGGCCGCGGTACCGGGGAGAGCATCCCGTACGCGCACGTCGTCTACGACGACGGCCACGGCAAGGCGGCCGTCGAGGTCGGGGTCACCGCCCAGGGCGAGGTGCCGACCTGCCCCTCGCGGAACCCCGACCCCACCACCTCGTGCACGGTCATCCCCCTCCACAACTCGGCCGGAGTCAGCGGCACCCTGCAGATCTTCAAGGGGTACGAGTACCCGGACCACCGCGTCGCCACCAAGGAATGGGTCGCCCGCTTCCGGACCTCCTCCGGCGCCGTGGTCGAACTCGACGAGTGGAACTCCCCGCAGGAGAAGGACGCCCCGATCACCCGCCCCGAACCCCCGCTGAACAGCGCGCAGATCACCGGGATCGTCACGAACCCGCGCTGGCAGTGGGTGATCGACGCCCTTCCCGCGCCCAAGAAATGGAGGAATCCCGGCGCACCCGGCAAAAGTGTCACATCGAACACTTCGGACCGGCCCGCTGCGACGACCACCGCGAACCGGCCGGGGCGGTGAGCGGCGCGGACGCCGTACAGTCGAGGAAACGAGGCGGCGTCCGGGGCAAACGGAGCAGGTGGGGCCGGGGGGTCTTCCGGTTCACGAGCTTTTTGCGCATGCTTTGGGTACCCGGGTCCCGTTCGGAGCGGCTCCCGGGTGACAATGCGAAAGTCGAAGCAGTGCTAGTCGGACCCCTTAACGAAGCGAGGATCCCATGTTGCGAAACGGGCTGGAGCCCTGGCACCTGATCGTGGTGGCGATCGTCGTCATCGTGCTGTTCGGTTCCAAGAAGCTGCCGGAAGCGGCGCGCGGGCTCGGGAAGTCGATGCGCATCCTGAAGTCCGAGGCCAAGGCGATGAAGAACGACGACTCCTCGACGACGGCGAGTGCCGCGCCCGGCTCGTCGGCCACTCCGGCCGCGCCCGAGGCGATCACGCCCAGCGACATCAAGACGTCCTCCGAGGCCGTCACCGAGGAGCCCGCGAGCACCGCGAAGTAACCGGCTGCCGCGCCTGCGGGCCCCGGGGTCCCGGGTCTCCCGGGTTCCGGTGCCCCGCCCCGTGACCGGCCCGGGAACGGGTTGAACGGGTTGTCCACAGGCCCGTCGCCGCGTCCGAGCGCTGTCTTGGTACGTTTCCGACGTCCGGAACGGTGTGGCAGACGGGGTGGGTGGGCCAGTGGTCGCGTCGGCGGCGGGGACGGCATCGGGTGGGCTTCCCCCCGAGTTCGTCGCCGGGTTCGCGGAGACACTGGCCGAGGTGTCGGCCAGTTGCCGGGCGCTCAGCCGCGGCGAGCGGGAGGCCCGGCGGGTGCTGGGCGAGCAGGCCGCGGACGCCGGCTTCGGCCTGCGCGAGCTGGCGGCGGCGCACCTTGCCGCGGCCCGCAGGGCGTGGCCGACGCTGCCGGGAGTGGCGGGCGCCCGGGACGCGGCCGAGCTGCGCCAGGTCGGCAGCGCCGTCCTGACCGCCCTCGAAGCGGGCGTCGCCGCGCTCGCCGAAGGGCACGACCGGGCCCAGCGGCACGCGGTGCGCCGGGCCGAGGAGGCCCGACGGGCTTTCGTGGACGATTTGCTCTACGGCCGCAGCGACCCCGGACGCATAGCCGAGCAGGCCGAGCGGTTCGGGCTGCGGCTGGCGGACCGGCACGTCGTGGCGGTGGCCGCACCGCCGCCTGGTGAGACGTACGACACGAAGCACCCGCTGCTGCGCCGCGCCGAGCGGGAACTGGCCGGCCGCTTCGGCGACCACGACGGCCTCATCGCGCCCAAGGACGGCCGCCTGGTGTGCGTCGTCCCGACCGGGCAGCGGGCCGTGCTCGACGTCTTCGTCAAGATCACCTCGGCGTACCGGGTCGCGGTCAGCCGCCCGCACAGCGGCGCGGTGGGCGTGGTCCGCAGCTACGAGGAGGCACTCAGCGCGCTCGACCTCGCCGACCGCCTCGGCCTGACGGCCACCGTGCTCAACTCCGCCGACCTGCTCGTCTTTCCCGTGCTGCTGCGCGACCGGGCCGCGATGGCCGACCTGGTGCGTACGGTTCTGGGGCCGCTCGCCGAGGCCCGCGGCGGCGCGAAGCCCCTGCTCGACACGATCGCGGCCTACGCCGCCGCCGGCTACGTCAACGCGGAGGCGGCCCGCCGCCTCGACCTCAGCGTGCGGGCCCTTTCCTACCGGCTGGAGCGGATCGCGGCGCTCACGGGGTTCGACCCGGACGACCCGTTGCAGCGCTACACGCTGGAGACCGCCGCGCTCGGGGCAAGGCTTCTCGACTGGCCGTCGAATCCGCTCTAGCCTCCGGCGGGGTGGGCGGGGCCGTCCCGGTGGGGCGGGTGCGGTCGTGGCCGGATCGTCCGTTGGTGGGGGGCCGGTCGCGTGGGGGCACCCTCTCCGGAGGACCCCGCGCACCTTTGGGGGCGCACCGGTGCCGGCGTGGGCGGCGGCTGCGGGGCCTTCCTGCGCGGGCGCGGGTCCGCCGGGTGCGGGGTGGCCGGGCTACTCCGCTTCGCAGGCTTCCTGGCGGGCGGCTTCGCATTCCGTTTTCAGGCCCGCGCTGATCGCGCGGCCGATGTCGCGGAGCGTCGCGAGCTGTTCGGTGGTCAGGACGTCGAAGAGGTGCTCGCGGACAGCGGTGACATGGCCGGGCGCGGCGGCCTCCAGGGCGGCGAACCCCTGGTCGGTGAGCTCGCAGACCCAGCCGCGGCGGTCGCGGTCGGCCGGGCGGCGGACCACCCAGCCGGACTTCTCCAGCGCGGAGACGGCGTGCGACAGGCGGCTGCGCGAGGACAGCGAGACGGTGGCCAGCTCGTTCATCCGCAGGCACCGGCCGGGCGCCTCGGACAGCCGCACGAGGATCTCGTAGTAAGCCATGGGCATGCCCGAGTCGCGGCGCAGCTGCCGGTCGATGTGCGCCGTGAACTCGGTGTTCGCGGTCATGAAGGTACGCCAGATCTCCTGCTCCTCCGCGCTCAGCCAGCGCACCTCGTCCACGTCGCTCATGTGTCCAGTATAGAGTGGTTGAACTCTCAACACCAGAGCGCTATATTTGCTGAGAGTTCAACAACGTACGTCCGGGCTCCCCGCCCGGCCGCCGCAACGTCCCCACCGAGGAGCCCCGCCATGACCACGCAGCCCGCCGTCGTCGACGGTTACGTCGCCGGTACCTGGACCATCGACTCCGTCCACTCCGACATCTCCTTCTTCGTCCGCCACCTGGGCGTTTCCAAGGTTCGCGGCTCGTTCACCGAGTTCTCGGGCACCATCGTGACCGCGGAGAACCCGCTCGACTCGAAGGTCGAGGCCGTGATCAAGACCGCCTCGGTCAGCACCAAGAACGAGATGCGCGACAGCCACGTGCGCAACGCGGACTTCCTGGACGTCGAGACGTACCCGGAGATGACCTTCACCTCCACCGCGATCCGCCCGCAGACCGCCGAACTGTTCGAGGTCGACGGCGAGCTGACCCTGCGCGGCGTGACCAAGACCGTCACCCTGAAGCTGGAGCTGAACGGCTTCGGCACCCACTACGAGGGCCACGCGATCGCCGGCTTCTCCGCCGCGACCGAGATCAGCCGCTCCGAGTTCGGCGTCACCGGTGGCGCCGCCGGCGCCGCGGTCAGCGACAAGATCCGCATCGCGCTGGAGATCGAGGCCACCCAGGCCGCCCAGGGCTGACACCCCCGCCGTCCCGGGCCGGTCCCCCCCCGGACCGTGCCCGCCCCTTCCGGCCGCTCCCCGCTCACCCGCGGGAGCGGCCGGCGGCGTTCGCGGGACCCGCCGGTGACGCCGCCGGACCGGCCCCGGTTGCGGGCGGTTCAGGACGTGAGGCGGCCCCCAAGACTGCCGGGAACCGGAAATGCCGCGGCGGGCCCCGGGCTGCCACGATCTCTGGCGGCGCGAACGGAAGGCCAACGGGGGGGAGGCGCACGGGAGATGGGGGAGTTCACCCGGGCCGTCCTCGGCTTTCCGACCGTGCTGTTCGGAGGGGCGCTGGTGGTCGTGGCCGGCTTCTGGACCGTGGTACTCGTCGGCGGCGCCGGCTTCCACGTCCCTGGCCACCACGGCCCCCTGGCGCACCACCACGGCGGCCCGGCCGCCACACCCGGGCACGCGTCGCCCGCCGCACCCCACGCCCGGGCCCACGCCCAGACCCACCCCGCTTCCCACGGATCCGCCGGGCACCGCCCGCACGGCCGGGGAGCCGGACCCATCGCCGCGCTCGGCCTGGACGGCGTGCCGCTCACCGTCGTGTTCTCCCTGCTCACCGCCCTGGCCTGGTTCCTGAGCCTGGCCGGGCGGATCGCGCTGGACACGGCCGGAAGCGGGGGCGGCCCGGCGCGTACCGCCGCCGAGTGGGCCGTACTGGCCGGAGCGCTCGTCGGGGCCTGGTCGGGCACCTGGCTGCTGGTACGGCCGCTGCGGGGGCTCTTCCCGGCCGGCCGCGCACCGTCCCGCGACGACTTCGTGGGCCTGCTGTGCGTCGTCCGAACCGGCACCGTCACCGGCGCCTTCGGCCAGGCCGAGGTCACCGCGCCCGACGGGTCCGCCGCGGTGGTCCAGGTCCGGCAGAACGGCCGCGACCCCCTCCCGGCCGGCAGTAGCGCACTCCTCTACGCCTACGAGCCCGACGGCGAGTTCTTCTGGGTCGCGCCCTTCGCCGACCCGCTGGACGGCCCGCCGCCCCCCGGCCCGTCGGCCCCCGGCCCGCTCACCGGCGGCCCGTTCACCGCCGCCCCGCTCCCGGCCGGCCCGCTCACCGCCGCCCCGCCGGGCATCGCCCCGCCGGTGACCGATCCTCCTGGGGCCGCCCCGCCCGGGACCCGCCCGGCGTCCACCACCTGACCCAGGTCCGGCCCCGTGACCGGGGCCCCACCACCACCCGCCCGTATCGAGGTTGATCCGCCATGGATGGCATCGCCATAGGGCTCGGCGTGCTCTTCGCCCTGCTCGTTCTCATCGCACTCGGAGTGCTCCTCACCGCCGGCCGCCTCTTCCGCAAGGTCGAGCAGGGCCAGGCACTGATCATCTCCAAGTCGAGGCAGGTGGACGTCACCTTCACCGGCGCCGTCGTGCTGCCGGTCCTGCACAGCTGCGAGCTGATGGACATCTCCGTCAAGACCATCGAGATCCAGCGCACCGGCCGCGAGGGCCTGATCTGCCAGGACAACATCCGCGCCGACATCCACCTGACCTTCTTCGTCCGGGTCAACAAGACCAAGGAGGACGTGATCAAGGTCGCGCAGGCGATCGGCACCCAGCGGGCCAGCCACCAGGACACGCTGCAGGCGCTGTTCAGCGCGAAGTTCTCCGAGGCGCTCAAGACGGTCGGCAAGCAGCTCGACTTCGTCGACCTCTACACCCACCGCGAGCACTTCCGGGACCAGATCATCCAGGTCATCGGCACCGACCTGAACGGCTACCACCTGGAGGACTGCGCGATCGACTTCCTGGAGCAGACCCCGCTCACCCAGCTCGACCCGGCCAACATCCTGGACGCGCAGGGCATCAGGAAGATCACCGAGCTGACCACGGTCGAGCACGTGCGTACCAACGAGTTCCAGCGCACCGAGCAGAAGGAGATCACCCGGCAGAACGTCGAGGCCCGCGAGACCATCCTGGAGCTGGAGCGCCGGCAGGCCGAGGCCGAGATCAAGCAGCGCCGGGAGGTCGAGACGCTGCGGGCCCGCGAGGAGGCCGTGACCTCCCGCGTGCAGGAGGAGGAACGGCTCGGCGCCCAGGGCGCGTTCCTGCGCACCGAGGAGGCGCTCGGCGTGCAGCGCGAGAACCAGGCCCGCGAGATCGCCGTCGCGCAGAAGAACCGCGAACGCGTGATCGCCGTGGAGAACGAGCGGATCGAGAAGGACCGCGTCCTGGAGGTCATCGCCCGCGAACGCGAGACCGAACTCGCCCGCATCTCCAAGGAGAAGGAGGTCGAGGGCGAGCGGCGGGCCGTCGCCGACGTCGTACGGGAACGGATCGCGGTGGACCGCACGGTCGCCGAGCAGGAGGAGTCCATCAAGCAGCTCCGGCTGGTCCAGGAGGCCGAACGCGAACGGCAGGCGCTGGTCATCACCGCCGAGGCGCAGGCCCAGGAGCAGCTCGTCAAGGACATCAAGGCCGCCGAGGCCGCCGAGCAGGCCGCCCAGTTCCGGGCCCGCGAGGCGCTCACCATGGCGGAGGCCCGCAAACGCGCCGCCGAGATGGACGCCGAGGCCAAGATCCGGCTCGCCGAGGGGGAGCGCGCCGAGGCCGCCGCCGTCGGCCTGGCGGAGGTGGAGGTGCGCGAGCGCGGCGCCGAGGCCATCAGCAAGGTGGGCCGCGCCGAGGCGGAGGCGACCGCCGCCCGTCTGAAGGCCGAGGCGGAAGGTGCCCGGCTGCTGTCCCTGGCCAACGCCGAGGGTACGGCGGCGCAGGCGAAGGCCGAGGCCGAGGGCGTCCGCGCCAGGTCGCTGGCCACCGCGGACGGCACGGCCGCCCAGGCGAGCGCCGAGGCCGCCATGGTCGGCGAGAAGCTCAAGGCCGAGGCCGCGGGCCTGAAGGAGAAGGCCGCCGCCATGGCCGCGCTGGACGAGGCGTCGCGCGGCCACGAGGAGTACCGGCTGCGGATCGCCGCCGAGAAGGACATCCGGCTGGCCGGGCTCGACACGCAGCGGCAGATCGCCGAGGCGCAGGCCACCGTGCTGGCCGCGGGGCTGGAGAAGGCCGACATCTCGGTGGTCGGCGGCGAGTCGCTGTTCGTCGACCGCCTGGTCAACGCCGTCTCCGCCGGACGCGGCCTCGACACCTTCCTGTCCTCCTCGCAGACCGCCCGCCAGCTCGCCGCTCCCTGGCTCGACGGCTCCGCGGACTTCACCGAGGACGCGACCCGCGTGCTGTCCGCGCTCGGCGCCAACGCCTCCTCCGGCAACCTCGCGGGCGCGCTGGTCAGGGCGCTCGGGGCGCCGGCTCCGGACGACGCCCTCGTGAAGGCCGGCGCGGGCGCGCCCGCACGCCGTGAGGAGGACGCCGGCGCGGCCACGGCCGTGTCGGCGCCCGCGCCCGCCGCCAATGGTTCCGGCTCCGCCCCGAACGGAGCCGTGAAGCGGTGAACGCGCCGGAAGCGGAGGGGGCTTCCGGCGCGGCCACCGCGGCTGCCGCTGCCACCGGGGCCACCGGGGCCACCGGGGCGACCGGGGCGACCAGGGCCACCGGGGAGGAGAAGCCGCCGGGCCCCGGCCTGGACGGCGACGCCTACGAGGTGCTGCGGCGGCGGCTGGACACGGCGGCCCGCGAACTGGCCGCCCGCGCCCAGGCCCTGGAGGCCCGGCGCCAGGAGGTGTTCGGCGCCGGCGGGATGCGGCTGGAGGGCAGCGAGCGCATCGGCACCCCCCGCCCCGCACTGCCCGCGGGCATCGCCCCTGTCGGTCCGTACCTGCTGTTCGCGGCCAATCCGGCGGAAGTGACGGACGTCGCCGACGTCTTCCAGGTCCGCGCGATACGGGACGCGGTACGGGATGCGGGTCGGGACGCGGCACAGGACGCGGGGCAGGCCGTCGTACGGGATGCGGGTCGGGACGCGGTACGGGATGCGGGGCAGGCCGCCGTACCGGACGCGACCCAGGCCGCCGTACGGGATGCGGACCGAGACGCGGCACAGGATGCGGGGCAGGCCGCCGTACGGGATGCGGTGCAGGACGCGGCCCAGCGGGCCGCCCGGCCGCGGACCGGTGGCGCCGGGCTGCCCGAAGTGCCGTCGCCGCGCGGGCTGCTGGACGACCCCGGGTTCGTACGGGACGTCCGCGAGCTGTACCGGTACTACCGGCAGGCGCGGGTGGTGGACCTGCGGGCGCACGAGGGCCTGCTGCGCGTGGTGTTCAGGACCGGCCCGGCCCCGGGCGACGTGCGCGTGCTGGGCTGGCGGGTCGGCGCGGACGGCGGCTGTGTGTACGAGGGCGCGGCCCGGCCGGAGCCCGCCGAGGGCGACGCCCTGACGTGGTTCCCCGTCGGCCGCGAGGACTTCGTCGCGGACCGCCGCCCGTACATCCGGCTGACCGCCGGGAACGGGCAGGACGTGGAGCTGGCCACCACAGGCGGGCGCCTGACGGTCCGTACCGGCGCGGCGGTGCACGAGGAGCCCGTCGAGGACGCCGTGCAGGCGCTGTCCGACGCCGAGGTGGCGTACGCCGTCGCCGGGCCGCTGGTGCTGCTGCGGGTGCGGCCGTACCGGGAGAGCGCGGACCGGCACTTCGCCGTCAACACCAGGACCGCCGCCATCGAGCGCCTCGACGCGCTCGGTCGGGCGTGCCTGCGCCTGCCCGAGGAGCAGGGCGTGGTCTTCCCCGGCGGCTACGTCCTCGCGACCGGCGGCACCCGGGCGTTCGACCTGCCGCCGGGGGCGGAAGCGCCCGAGGACGGCTGGGAGTTCGAACGGCTGGTCCGCTCACCCGGCGGCGAGGACCTGCTGTACGTGTTCGCCGCCGCCGACGGCCGGCGGCTGCTGCTGCCGTACCACCTCATCCGCCGCGAGGCCGCGACGCCGCTGCTCGTGCGGGGCTGGGCGCTGTACGAGGACGGGACGCTGCTGACCCTGCGCCCGGCCGACGGCGGGGAGCCCGGCCGCGTCCACACCGTGCAGCGCCGCTCCACCCCGTACACGACCGACACCTATGCCGCCCGCGTCGCCCCTGGCGACGGCCCGCTGGCCAGGATCGGCAACCCCGACCTGGTGCGGGCGGTCGGCGAGGCGCTGTCGCTGGCCCGCGCCGCCCGGGAGCCGGCCCCGACCGCCGCCGGCTACGAGGCGCTGACCGCCGCCGCGGACCGCCTGCGCGACCGGCACGACTGGCTCGCCGACCCGGAGGCCGGCGGTCTGGCCGGTCCGCTGACCGGCGTCCGGGACGCCGGGCACGCGGTGCTCGCCGAGTACGCCAGGGTGCGCGACCTCGCCGACCAGGCGGCGCGCGCGGTGGAGGAGGCCGCCGACGCGGTCGCGGGGCTGGGCCGGCGGATCAGGGGCGAGGCGGCGGCCGGCGCCGGGGAATGGGTCCGCCGGCTGACCGACCTGCGCCGGATGAGCGGCCGCCTGCGCTCGCTGCGGGACCTGCGCTACGCGGACACCGCCCGGCTGGACGCACTGGAGGCCGACCTCGCCGCCGCCCTGGCCGAGGCCGGCGCCCGCGCGGCCGGCCACTTCGCCGGCGACCACGCCTTCGACGCCCACCACGCGCGCATCGCCGCGCTCGCCGCCGAAGCCGGGGCCATCACCACGTCCGTGGCGGCCGAACCGCTCGCCGCGTCCCTGGACGAACAGGCCGCGGAACTCACCGTTGTCACCGAGACCGTGGCCGGCCTGGAGGTCGCCGACGTCACCGTGCGGACCCGCATCCTGGAGGGCGCGGGCGACGTGCTCGGCGCCGTCAACCGGGCCAGGGCGCTGCTGGAGGCCCGCCGCCGGGAGCTGAGCTCGGCCGAGTCGGCGGACCAGTTCGCCGCGGAGAGCGCCCTGCTGGCGCAGGCGGCGGCCGGGGCACTGGCCGGCTGCGACACGCCCGAGGCGTGCGACGAGCAGGTGGCGCGGCTGCTCGCACGGGCCGAGGACCTGGCCGCGCGGTTCGCCGGGGACGACGAACGCCTCGCCGCGCTCGACACGCGCCGCGAGGAGATCCACCAGGCGTTCACCGCCCGCCGCCAGGCGCTCGCCGACGACCGCGCGGCCCGCGCCCGGCGCCTGGCCGAGTCCGCCACCCGCGTCCTGGACGGCATCCGCCGCCGCGCCGCGGCCGCCGCCTCACCCGACGACCTCAACGCCTTCTTCGCCGCCGACCCGACCGTCGCCCGGCACCGGGCCCTCGCCGACCGGCTGCGCGCCCTGGGCGACCCGGCGGGCGCCGCCGCCCTCGACGCGGCCCTCGCCGACGCCCGGCAGGAAGCCGCCCGCACCCTGCGCGACCGCCTCGACCTGTTCGGCCCCGACGGCACCACCGTCCGCCTCGGCCGCCACACCTTCCCGGTCGCCGCCCACACCTTCGACCTCGCCCTCGTGCCCCACGACGGCGCCCTGGCCTTCACCATCACCGGCACCGACTACCTGGCGCCGGTCACCGACCCCGCCTTCGCCGCCACCCGCCCCTTCTGGACCCGCCCGCTCCCCTCGGAGACACCCGGGCTGTACCGGGCGGAGTACCTGGCGGTGTCGCTCCTGGACGCCGCGCTGCGGGCGCGCGGGGACGCCGACCGGGTGCCCAGGGACCGGCTCGCCGCACTTGTGCGCGAGGCCGTGGCCGCGCGACCGGACGAGGGGTACGAGCGCGGGGTGCACGACCACGACGCCACCCTCGTCCTGGCCGCGCTGTGCGACCTGCACGAGCGGGCCGGGCTGCTGCGCTACCCGGCCGCCGAGCGCGCCGCCGCCCAGGTGCTGTGGACGTACGGCGTCCCGGCCGCCGCCCGGGCCGCGTGGACGACACGGGCGCGCTCCCTGGCCCGGGCCCGTACCGTCTTCGGCGCGCGGCCGGGCGCCGAAGACGCGGCCTTTGACGCGCTCGGCGCCCTCACCGCGCTCACCGCCGAAGTGGCCGCGGCGGCGCGTGAGTTCCTCGGTACGGTGGCGCCGCCCGGCGCCCAGGGCGGCGACCGTCCCCTCGACCCCGCCCTGACCGCCGAATATCTGGTCGCCGAACTGGCCGCGGACCGGCCCGGTTTCGCGGTCGGCCCGGGCGCCTTGGCGCTCGAAGAGCGGCTGGCGGACGCGCTGGGCGGCCGGCAGGGCGTCCCGTACAAGGAGTTCGTGGCCGAACTGGAGTCGCTCGGGCCGGATGTGCGGGCGCGGTGGGAGCTGGCCGCCGCGTGGCTGGGGGGCCTCGGCGCCGATCCCGGGGACGTGGCGGAGACGGCGGCCCTGCTGGTGTGCCCCGCGGAGCGCTACCCGGTCGACGGCGGCGTCGCGACGACCGTCGAGGGGCTGCTCGGCAGCCACCCGCGCGTCACGGCGGGCCGGCTGCCGGTGCGGCTGGACGGCCTGCTCGCCCGGGTGCGGCGGTTCGAGGCGGAGGAGGTGCCCGCGTACCGGGCCTACCGGCGGCGCCGCGCCGAACTCGTCGCCGCCGAACGCGAACGGCTGCGCCTGGACGCCCTCCGCCCCCGCCCGCTCACCGGCTTCGTGCGGGGCAGGCTGCTGGACGAGGTCTGCCTGCCGCTGGTCGGCGACAGCCTCGCCAAGCAGTTCGGCCCGGCCGGCGGCCTGCTCATGCTCATGTCGCCGCCGGGCTACGGCAAGACGTCCCTCGTGCGGTACGTGGCGGCCCGGCTCGGCCTGGCCCTGGTCACCGTCTCCGGCCCGGCGCTGGGCGCCGCGGTCACCTCGCTGGACCCGGCCCGCGCCCCCGACGCGGCCGCCCGCCGCGAGGTCGAGAAGATCGAACTCGCCCTGGAGATGGGCACGGGCGTGCTGCTGTACCTGGACGACATCCAGCACACCTCGCCGGAACTGCTGCAGAAGTTCATCCCGCTGTGCGACGCGACCCGCCGGATCGAGGGCGCGGCGCGGACGTACGACCTGCGCGGCAAGCGGTTCGCGGTGTGCATGGCCGGCAACCCCTACACCGAGTCCGGCCGGCTCTTCCGGGTGCCGGACATGCTGGCCAACCGCGCCGACCTGTGGAACCTCGGCGACGTGCTGGCCGGCCGCGCGGACCTGTTCGCGCTGAGCTTCCTGGAGAACGCCCTCACGGCCAACGAGGTGCTCGCCCCGCTGGCCGGCCGCGACCGGGCCGACACCGAACTGTTCGTCCGCCTCGCCGAGGGCGACCCGGCGGCCCGCGCCGAGGACCTGCGCCACCCGTACCCGGCGGCCGAGCGCGACGGGATCCTGGCCGTCCTGCGCCACCTGGTGCGGATCCGCCGTACCGTCCTCGCCGTCAACGCGGCCTACATCGCCTCGGCCGCCCAGGCCGACACCGCGCGCACCGAGCCGCCGTTCCTGCTCCAGGGGTCCTACCGCGACATGGCGGCCCTGGCCGCCCGTGTCGTGCCCGCGATGAGCCCGGCCGAGGTCGAGGACCTGGTCGGCGACCACTACCGGGCCGAGGCGGGCGCGCTGGCCTCGGGCGCGGAGGCCGCGCTGCTGAAGCTGGCCGAGATCCGCGGCACGCTGACGCCCGCGCAGGCGGCGCGCTGGGCGGAGGTGAAGGCGGCGCACGCGGCCGCCGCGCGCCCCTGACGTACTGCCGCCTCGTGACGTCCCGGGGCGCTTGGGCGCTTGGGCGCCTGGAAAGGCCGGACCGCCGCCGCGGGGAGGGCGGCGGCGGTCCGGCCGGGAAGCGTGCTCAGGGGTTCCGAAGGGAGGGACGGGATCAGCGGCGGTCGTGGCCGCCGAAGCGCGCGCCGTTGCCCGAGAGGATCGGGTCGTCGCTGAGGATGTGCGACAGCGGCTCGTCGCCCTTGATCTGGGCGGAGTTGTCGGTGCACTGCTGGTTCTGCGGGCTCGACAGCACGTTGAGGTCCTGCAGAGTGACCGGGATGACGCCGATCAGCGAGCCGACGTTCACCTTGCCGGCCAGACCCACGCACGGCTTGTTGAGGCTGCCCTGGACGAGGCCGATCTGCGGGCTCTGGGTGCCGCCGGTACGGGTGTTGCCGAACGCCCCGACGTTGCCGTTGCCGTTGGTCGTGCCCGGACCCGAGTGCGCCGGCGCGGCCGCGGCGATCCCGGCGGAGCCCGTGACGACCGCCACGGCGAGGCCACCGGCGGCCAGGAGGGTACGAATGCGCATGTCACTCCCATCAGTGATGAAGATGCGGTAATGCGACGATCGCACCGAGAGTCCCGGTATGTGGCTGATTCGTCCGGGCGTCGGCGTGTCGCGCGGACCCGCGGCTCCCGGCCCGGCCCGCCCCGCCGGGCCGGGCCGGGCCGGCCGCGCGTCGCCGCCCCGCCGTCGTTGCGCACGCGTGAACACAACCCGTCCGACGGCCGTCCACCGGACGGCCGCCGGGAGACGGCAGCGTTTACGGCTGGGGCGCGGTCGTGGCTCCCCGCGACCCGTTCTCCTGGGGCCCGGGGGCCAGCAGCGCCGGCCCGAGCAGCCGCGTCCCGCGCAGCCGCTCGACCACGGGCGCGAGCCGCGGGGCCGCCAGCGCCAGCGGCCAGGCCACCAGTGCGCCCAGCACCAGCCCCACCAGCACGTCGTGCGGGTAGTGCACGCCGATCCACACCCGGGAGGCGCCCATCAGCAGGGCGAGCGCGAGCGCGTACCACCCGATCCTGCGGCTCGCGAACAGCAGCGCGACGGCCGCCGCCGCCGCGATCGCCGAGTGGTTGCTGGGGAAGGACCAGTCGGACGGCCCGGGGCACGCCTCCAAGGTGACGGTGTGCAGCGTCCGGCAGGGCCGCGTCTCGTCGACACCCGACTTGACCAGGTCGTTGACGAGATAGACGGCGACCACGATCAGCGGTACGGACAGCGCCGCCGCCATCCGAGCGGAGTCCGCCGGCCTCGCGCGCCACCAGGCGATCAGCATCAGGACGGCGAACAGGCCGAGGCCGAAGTCGCTGAAGAACTTCACCGTGTCGTTGAGCGGCTGCGGGGCGTGGTGGGTGAGGGTGACCACCCAGCGGTACAGGCCGGCGTCCACTTGCGAGGTCACAGCCGTCCCTCCGAATCCGCCGCCGGGCCGGCCGCCGGGACGCGCGCCGCGCGCCCGCCGTGGCGCGGACCGTCCGCGCCGCCGCCCCCGTCCCCGCCGTCTCCGCCGCCCCCGTCCTGTCCGCCGTTGCCCCCGCCTTGGGCGCCCCGGCCCGCACGCGCGCGTCCCTTGCGCATTTCGAGGACGAGCGGGATCAGCGAGAGGATCACGATCAGCGCCACGATGGGCAGCAGGTACGTGTCCACGTGCGGGATCGAGGAGCCGAGCGCGTAGCCGCCGAGCACCAGGCCCACCGACCAGACCACGCCGCCGGCGACCTGCCAGACCGTGAAGGTGCGGGCGGGCACGCCCAGGGTGCCGGCCAGCGGGTTGAGCACCGTGCGCACCACCGGGATGAAGCGGGCCAGGACGACGGCCTTGGCGTGCCCGTAGCGCCCGAGCAGTTCCTCGGCCCTGGCCGCGCCCTCGTGCAGCTTGCGGTTGCGGCTCCTGGCCAGCAGCGCGGAGCCGCCGCGTCCGCCGAGCACGTAACCGGTCTGCGCCCCCAGCAGCGCGCCGGCCGGGGCGGCGAGCAGCACCTGCCACAGCGACAGGTGCACCGTGTGCGACGACCCGCCGACGCACAGCAGGCCCGCGGTGAACAGCAGGGAGTCGCCGGGCAGGAAGAAGCCGACGAGCAGGCCGGTTTCGGCGAACAGCACGACGGCGATCCCGAGGGCGCCGAACGACGACAGCAGCGAGGTCGCGTCAAGGACGTTGACGGCCTGGTTCAGCACGGGCGGGGGCATGGCGGTGGAGCCCTCCCATAATGGTGGTCGGGGCGCGGCGGGAACACCCGATCGACTACAGTCGTGTAGTCAGTCAGGTGAACTGCAACTGTAGACGAAGCAGCGGGAAGGGGCGATTCATGGCGGACGCCAATGCGGCTCGCCGCCCGTCGGGCGAGCTGGAGGCGAGCGTGCTCGCCGCCCTGTGGGCGGCCGGCGGCCGCGCGCTGACCCCGGCGGACGTCCAGCGCGAACTGGGCATGGACCTGGCCCGCACCACCATCACCACGATCCTCGCCCGCCTGCACGAGAAGGGCTCGGTCAGCCGCACCCGGGCCGGCCGCGGCTACGCCTACCTGCCCGTCCAGGACTCGCCCGGCCTCGCGGCCCGCCGGATGCGCACCGAGCTCGACAAGTCGGCGCGCGACGACCGCGGCACCGTACTGGCCCGGTTCGTCTCCGGGCTCGAACCCGACGACGAGGCGCTGCTGCGGGCGCTGCTGGCGCAGACGCCGGGGGACACCGGGGACCGCGCGGCCGGACCGGACGGCGCGGGGCGCCATGGGGCGAACGGAGGGCGGGGCGCGTGAACTACGTGGTGTGGATGCCGCTGGTGCTGCCCCTGCTGGCCGCGCCCGCCGCGCGGCGGCTCGCCGAGGCGCTGCCGCCCAAGGCCGCGGCCTGGCTGGTCGCCGGCTCCGCCGTGGTGCTCGCCGTGTGCAGTACGGCCGCGCTGGCGCTGCTCGCGGGCGCCGGTGCCCTGATGCTGCCGCCGGTGGCCGCCATGGGGCACCTGGTGCTGCCCGTGGTGGGCGACCAGGTGACCGTGCCCGCCGCGTGCGCCGCGGCCGTCCTGCTGAGCGCGGTGGTCGTGGCGGTGGCCCGTACGGTACGGGCGCACGTCGTGCTGGCCGCGCGGGCCCGGCGGGCCGTGGCGGCGGCCGGGACCCCGGCGGGCGACCTGACCGTACTGGCCGATCCGGACGCGGACGCCTACGCGCTGCCGGGCCGGCCCGGACGCATCGTGGTCACCTCGGGCATGCTGGAGGCGCTCGGCCCGGCCGAGCGCGAGGCGCTGCTGGCCCACGAACGCGCGCACCTGTCCGGGCGCCACCACATGTTCCTCACCGGCCTCGCCCTGTCCTGCGCGGCGCACCCCGCCCTGCGGCTCCTGCGCGGCCCCCTGTCGTACGCCCTCGAACGCTGGGCCGACGAGGCCGCGGCCGACGCCGTCGGCGACCGCCGCCTGGCCGCCCGCGCGATCGGCCGCGCCGCCCTGGCCGCGCGTCCCGCCCCCCGGCCGCTCGTCCCGGTCCTGTCCGCCACCAGCGGCCCCGTCCCCCGCAGGGTCGCCGCCCTTCTCTCGCCGCCCGCCGTCCCGCGTCCGGCGCCGCGAGCCATCGCGGCCCTCCTGGCCACCTGCCTCGCCCTGTCCGCCGGCACGGCCCTGCTGGCCGCCCACGACCTGCACGGCACGATCGAGGCGGCCCAGTCACTGCGGAAGCACTGACGGCACGGCGGGCGGCCTCAGGACGCGGCCGCTCCACGAGCCGCTCGTGCGGGCGTCGTGGGCGGCCCCGCGCCCGGCTCGTCCGCCCGGCCCGGCGACAATGGACGGCGTGGACGACTTCGACCGTGCGCTGGGACCGGTCCTCGCCGGAGGCGGGGACGCCGAGACCGACGCCGCCGCCTGCGTCCTGGCCGGAGCGGGGGAGGGCTGGGCGCCGGCCGCGGCCTCGGCGTACCAGCGGGTCGCGGGCCAGGCGCACGCGCGCGGCTGGACCGACCCCGACCTGGTACGGATGGCCGGGCGCGAGCTCACCGGACGCCATCACCGGCTGGCCGGGGAACTCGCGCGCGGACGGGACCTGGCGGCGTTCGTCACGGCGGAGCGGCTCGACCGGTTCTCCGGGGCGACCCTCCTGGTCGAGCTGCTGCGGCTGTACGCGCGGCTGCCCCGCGTCCCCGCCCTCGGCCCCGGCGGCCCGGCGCCCGCCGCCCCCGGCGGGGGCAAGGTGCTCGGCCGGATCAGGGCCCTGCTGGCCAAGGCCGAGTCGACCGGGTACCCCGAGGAGGCCGAGGCGCTGACCGCCAAGGCCCAGCACCTGATGGCCAGGCACAGCATCGACGAGGCGCTGGCGGCGGGCGCGGGCACCGGGCCGGGCGCCCGCCGCATCGGGGTGGACCGCCCGTACGAGGGGGCCAAGGCCCTCCTCCTCGACGCCGTCGCCGCGGCGAACCGCTGCGAGTCCGTCTGGTCCGCCGACTTCGGCTTCTCCACCGTCGTCGGCCACGACAGCGACCTGGAGGCGGTCGACCTCCTCTACACCTCGCTGCTCGTCCAGGCCGACCGCGCCCTGCACGCCGGCCGCGTCTCCCGCTCCCGCGACTTCCGCGAGAGCTTCCTGATCGCCTATGCCGCGAGGATCCGGCGGCGCCTGACCGAGGCCGCCGGCGAGGAGGAGTCGGCCGGCGCCCGCGGAGCCCCCGGCCTGCTGCCCGTGCTCGCGCGGCGCGACCTGGCCGTACAGGAGGAGACCAAGCGGCTGTTCCCCGCCACCACCACGTCCCGGCTCAAGGGCCGCGACGCCGAAGGGTGGAACCACGGCGAGCGGGCCGCCGACCGCGCCCGCCTCTGAGGATCCGCCTGGACGCCCTTGTGACGGCCGCCTCTCACGGCCGCCTCTGACGGCCGCCGCACGGGCGGACCGTACCGGCCGCGGACCCTGCCCGCGCTACACCGCCGCCAGCGGGTCCAGCGGGGTCGCCCGGATCCGGCCCTCGATCATCGCCCCCAGGCCGCGTACGGCGACCGTGTCCGGATGGGGGGCGGTGTGCACCGGGATGCCCATGGCGTCGCGCAGCAGCAGGTCGAGGCCGGGCATGTGGGCGCTGCCGCCGGCCAGCATGATGCCGCGCTCGGCGAGGTCGGCGACCAGGTCGGGCGGCGAGTGCCGCAGGACGTGGGTGATGGCGTCCAGCACGGCCGTCAGGGGCGCGTGCATCGCGTGCCGTACGCCCTCGGTGTCGACCACGACCGAGCGGGGCAGGCCGCTGACCACGTCCCGGCCCTGCACCTCCGTGGTCTGCGCGCCGCCCTGGCCCGGGGCGCCCAGCGTCCGGTGCAGGGCGCGCACGCTCTGGCCGGGCAGCAGCAGGTCGTGCTCGTTGCGCATGTGGTCGATGACGGCCCGGTCGATGGCGTCGCCGCCCACGGGCACCGTCTCGGCCGAGACGATCGCGCCGAGCGACAGGATCGCCACATGCGTCGTACCGGCGCCGCACACCACGATCATCGTGGCCTCGGGCTGCTCCACCGGCAGCCCGCAGCCCACGGCGGCGGCCAGCAGCGTGTCCACCATCTCCACCCGCCGCGCGCCCAGCCCGAGCATCGTCTCCACGGCCGCCCTGCGGGCGATCGGCTCGCTGCCGTGCGGCATGCAGACCGCGGCGCGCAGCACGGGCATCCCGCGCAGGATCATCCTCAGCCTCCGGCGGCCGAGCTTGTCGCCCAGCACGTGCCGCATCATCCGCTGCGCCATGGACACGTCCACCACCACACCGGCCGACACCGGGCGCACCACCGTGATGTGCGCCGGCGTGCGGCCGGCCATGGTCTCGGCGCGGGAGCCGACGGCGATGAGCGCGCCGGAGCGCACGTCGACCGCCGCCACGCTCGGCTCGTCGACGACCAGCCCCGAGCCGCGCAGGTACACCCGGGTACGGGCGGCCCCCATGTCCACCGCCACCGTGCAGCGGCGCAGCACCTCCAGGGTCGGGGCGAGCGGCCCCGGGCTCACCGTCACCGCGTCACCCCCGCTCGCGACGGGCCCTGCGGTGCCGGCCCGCGGCGCGGGGGCGGCGGGGCGGGCGGTTCCTGTTGGCTCATGACGGCTCCCGGGAATGCGTCGGCGATGCGTCGGCGGTGCCGCGCCGGGGCACGTGGACCGGGTCGGCCGTGCCTCGGCGCCGCGGGTGCGTGACCGGACGGCGGCCCGCGCGAATGACAAGACAATTGACGCATTGTCGGATTTCGCGACCTGTATTGCGCCGTCCGGGGCGCCGCCGTCCGGGGAAACGCCCCCGTTCGGCGTACGGCCGCCGGCGGCTGCTCCGGCTCCTACTCCGGGTCCTCCAGCCGGAAGCCGACCTTCAGGCCGACCTGGTAGTGCCCGACGTCGCCTTCCACGATGTGGCCCCGGACCTGGGTGATCTCGAACCAGTCCAGGCCGCGCAGCGTCTTGCCGGCGCGGTGGATGCCGTTGCGGACGGCGGCGTCCACGCTCTCGGGCGAGGTGCCGACGATCTCGGTGACGCGGTAGGTGTGCTCGGACATGGTGGGGGTCCTTCCGTGCGGGGGTGAGCGGCGGTCCTCACTACGTCGCCGGTCGGCGGACGGCCGGCCGGTGGTCGGTCAGTGGTGGAAGGCGGTGGCGGCCTGTGCCGTCGGATGCAGCGGGTGGGGCTGGCGGCGCAGGTCCGGCAGCAGGCCTTCGAGGCTGTCGGCGAGCATGTGGGCGAGGTCCTCCGAGAAGCCGTTGCGGCACACGACGCGCAGCACGGCCAGGTCCTGGCGGTTCGCCGGATAGGTGTACGCCGGGACCAGCCAGCCCTGCTCGCGCAGCCGCCGGGAGACGTCGAAGACGTCGAAAGAGGTCACGTCGGGCGCCGTCGTCACGGCGAACACCGGTAGCTGGTCGCCCTTCGTGATCAGCCGGAACTCCTCCAGGCGCTCGAAGCGGCCGGCCAGGGTTCGCGCCACGTCGCGGGAGGCCTGCTGCACGGCCCGGTAGCCGTCCCTGCCCAGCCGTACGAAGTTGTAGTACTGCGCGACGACCTGGGCGCCGGGCCGGGAGAAGTTCAGGGCGAAGGTCGGCATGTCGCCGCCCAGGTAGTTGACCCGGAAGACCAGCTCCTCGGGGAGCGCCTCGGAGTCGCGCCACAGCGCCCAGCCCACACCCGGGTACACCAGACCGTACTTGTGGCCCGAGGTGTTGATCGACGCCACCCGCGGCAGCCGGAAGTCCCACTCCAGGCCGGGGTCGAGGAAGGGCGCGATCATCGCGCCGGAGGCGCCGTCCACATGGACCGGGATGTGCGTGCCGGTGCGCTCCTCGTACGCGTCCAGGGCCGCGCAGATCTCGGCCACCGGCTCGTACGAGCCGTCGAACGTCGAGCCCAGCACGGCCACCACGCCGATGGTGTTGTCGTCGCACAGCGCCACCGCCGACTCGGCGTCCAGGTGCAGCCGGTCGCCGCTGACCGGGGCCAGCCGCGGCTCGACCTCCCAGAACGCGCAGAACTTCTCCCAGCACACCTGCACGTTGGCGCCCATCACCAGGTTGGGCCGGGCGGTGGCCGGGTAGCCCGGGGTGCGCTTGGCCCAGCGGCGCTTGAGCGCCATGCCGGCCAGCATGCACGCCTCGGACGAGCCGGTGGTCGAGCAGCCGACGACCGCGCCCGGGTCGGGGGCGTTCCACAGGTCGGCGAGCATCGACACACAGCGGCGCTCCAGTTCGGCGGTGCGCGGGTACTCGTCCTTGTCGATCATGTTCTTGTCGGCGCACTCGGCCATCAGCACCCGGGCCTGCGGCTCCATCCAGGTGGTGACGAAGGTGGCCAGGTTCAGCCGCGAGTTGCCGTCCAGCATCAGCTCGTCGTGCACGAGCTGGTAGGCGGCGTGCGGGGCCATCGGGCCGTCCGGGAGCCGGTGCTTGGGCGGCGCCGTCTCCATACCGCCGACCGGGTCGGCCTCCCCGTAGAACGGGTTGACCGCCACCTTCCACTCGGCGCCCGACCCCTTGTGCAGCGACATCCGTGTCCTCCCGGTTCGTCCCGGCGCCCGTACCCACGAGCGACCCTACGAGCAGAACACCTACCCCGCAGTCCGGCAGGGCCTTCCGGGGAGGGGCGGCCGGGTCAGGCGCGGGCCAGGACCACGGCCGTGCCGTAGGCGCAGACCTCCGTGCCCAAATCGGCCGCGTCGGTGACGTCGAACCGCATCATCAGGACCGCGTTGGCGCCGCGGGCGCGGGCCTGGTCGACCAGGCGCTCCATCGCCTGGTTGCGGGTCTCCACCAGCGTCTTGGTCAGGCCCTTCAACTCGCCGCCCACCATGGACTTCAGGCCCGCGCCGAGCTGACTGCCCAGGTGCCGGGAGCGGACGGTGAGGCCGAAGACCTCACCGATCACCCGCTCCACCCGGAAGCCGGGCGCCTCGTTGGTGGTCACGACCAGGACCTCGGCGCCCTGCGCCTGCCCGCCGCCGTACTCCTCGATTCCCATGGGGGGAGCCTGCCCCGGCCGCGGCGGGGGCGCAGCCGGGGTTACTCCAGACGCGGCTGGCCCGTGGGGGCCGGGCAGATCCGGTTGCCCTCGTGGTCGAAGACGTAGAGGTGGGCCAGATCGACCAGGAGGGGGACCCGGTCGCCGCGGCGTACCCGGACGTCCGGCCCGGTACGCACCACCAGGTCGCCCGGCTGCTGCGTGATCGGGCCGCCGTCCGGCCGGTCCAGCACCGAGACCTGGGACTGGCCCGGCGCCTGCGACGGGCGGGGCGGTGTGCCGGGCGCCCCCGCGGAACCCGGCCGGGACCCGGATCCGGACCCGTTGGCGCTGTGCGCCCCGCCGGACGCGCCGTTCCCGCCGTCCCGGGCCGGCATCGTCGCCTGGAGCCTGCGGGCCGCCTTCTGCGCGAGCTTGCCCAGGCCGGTGGAGCCGCCGCCCACGCGGCGGGCGCCGGCCCGCTGGCTCGACGTGCCCGGCCGCGGCGCCTCCAGCTCCGGCACCACCGCCGGCCGCGACCCGGTGTTGAGGTGCACCAGCGACTCGTGCCCCTGGTACTCCACGTGCTCCACGATCCCGCTGAGCACCACCTCGCCGGCGTGCGCCTGGCTCGGCTGGGCGATGCGCACCGCCTCGGAGCGCAGGCCCACGATGATCCGCCGGCCCTGCTGGACGCGCAGCATCTGGTGGTCGTAGCTCAGCGGCTCGGGCAGCCCCAGCCGCTGCCGGCCGAAGTCGATCCACATCCCGCCGCTGAGCGGGGCGAGCACGGTGGCCTGCAGCAGGTTGATCCGCGGGGTGCCGATGAAGGCGGCGACGAACACGTTCTCCGGCAGGTGGTACGCCTCGCGCGGCGTGCTGACCTGCTGCAGCACCCCGCTGCGCATGATCGCCACCCGGTCGCCGAGCGACATCGCCTCGGCCTGGTCGTGCGTGACGTACACCGTGGTCACGCCCATGCCGCGGGTCAGCCGGGCGATCTCGGCCCGCAGGTGGGCGCGCAGTTTCGCGTCGAGGTTCGACAGCGGCTCGTCCATCAGGAAGACGGACGGGTGGCGGGAGATCGCCCGGCCCATCGCGACGCGCTGCCGCTCACCGCCGGAGAGCTGCCCGGGGTAGCGGTCCAGGATCTCCTCGATGCCGAGGATGCGCGCGGTCTCGTCGACCCGGGCCCCGTGCTCCTCGCCGGGCATCTCGAAGCGCAGCGGGAAACCTATGTTCTCCCGGCTGGTCATGCTCGGGTAGAGGGCGAAGTTCTGGAACACCATGGCCATCCGGCGGTCGCCGGGGGCCAGGTCGTTGGAGTATTCGCCGTCCAGAAGCAGTTCGCCGGTCGTGATGTCCTCAAGACCGGCGATCATGCGGAGCACGGTGGATTTGCCGCACCCCGAGGGCCCGAGCAGCACCAGGAACTCTCCCGGCGGGATGTCCAGCGAGAACCGGTCCACCGCCGGTGACGGCTGCTTCGGGTAGTACTTCGAGACTTCATGCAGTGTGATGGCGCGAGTCATAACGGGAGCCGCCAGGTTGTCGGACATGTGACGGGGCACGTGGGGGGAGCTCCGCGGTACTTACGGGGCGTGCGGTGCTTACGGGCGTGCGGGAATTGCCGTGCTGCGAAGGCCTGCTGTGGACGTGCCGGACGTTTTTTGGGAGTCTGCTGTGAGGTGGATGGGACGTGCGTGCCGTACGTGACGTACGTGCAGGTGGGCGTACGAAAGTGGCCTCACGACGACGACGCGGCGATGCGTGGGTGACGCTGCGGAGAAGGTAGTCCACTACTCACCGGTTGCGGAACGATTGTGTCAGGACCGCATTGATAGTTTTGGACCGTGACGAACCTCGCGCTCGGTCCCGCCTGGATGAACCCGGACCACCTGATCAACACCTACGGCCTGTGGGGCGTCCTGCTGGTCGTCTTCGCCGAGTCGGGGCTGCTGATCGGTTTCTTCCTGCCCGGCGACTCGCTGCTGTTCACCACCGGTCTGCTGGTCGCCTCCGGCACCCTGAACCACCCCCTGGCGCTGGTGGCCGCCGCCATCGCGCTGGCCGCGGTCGCGGGCGAGCAGACCGGCTACTGGTTCGGCCGCAAAGTGGGCCCCGCGCTGTTCCGGCGCCCCGAGTCCAAACTGTTCAAGCGGGAGAACGTCGACAAGGCGCACGCCTTCTTCGACCGGCACGGACCCAAGGCGATCGTCATGGCCTGCTTCGTGCCCATCGTCCGCACCTTCACCCCGATCGTCGCCGGGGTCAGCCGGATGAACTACCGCACCTTCGCCACCTTCAACGTCCTGGGCGGCACCCTGTGGGGCGCGGGCGTCACGCTGCTCGGCTACTGGCTGGGCCAGATCGGCTTCGTCCACAAGAACATCGAGGCCATGCTCGTCCTGGTGGTCCTCGTCTCGCTCGTCCCGCTGATCGTGGAGTACCTGCGCTCGCGCGGGAAGAACGCGCGGGCGGCGGACGCGGGCGGGCGGGCGGCGGACCCGGACCAGGACGTGGCGGCCGCGGCCCCGCGCGGCGGCCGGCACCGGGCCCAGAAGCGCTGAGCCCTTGACCGCGCAAGGCCCCGCCGGAAGAGCCGGAAGCGGGGAGAACGGAACGAGCGGCCCGGTCGGCCCGGGCGGCTCGACGGGTACGGGCGGTTCCGGGCGTACGGGTGGGTCCGGGCGTACGGGTGGGTCCGGACGCATGGGCGGGCAGCAGCCGGCCGGTCGGGAGCCGGCGGGCCGGGAGCCGGCGCGCAGGGAGGAGCCGCGGTCGGCGCGGGACGTGCCGTACGAGGAGATACGTTCCGCCTTCACCCCGCCCGAGGGCATCCCGACGGTCGTCCTGCCGCCGGAGGACGCGCGCTGGCAGGACCGCATGCGCGCGATGATCCGGCTGCCCGCCACCGAGCGGCCCGCCCCCGCCGGGCAGGCCGAGGCCGGGCCCGGCGTGTCCGTACCCCGCGTACTCGACCTGGCCCTGCGCATCGGCGACCTGCTGCTGTCCGGCGGTGAGGGCGCGGAGGACGTCGAGGCGGCGATGCTCGGCGTGGCCTACGCCTACGGCCTGGTCCGCGTCGAGCCCAACGTCACCTTCACGCTGCTGGGCATCTCGTACCAGCCCTCGCTCACCGAGCCGCCGCTGACGATCAGCCGCACCGTCCGCCGGCGCGGCACCGACTACACCCGGCTGGCCGCGGTGTTCCAGCTCGTGGACTCGATCACCGCGCACGAGACCACGCTGGAGGACGCCTATCGCAGGCTCGCGGACATCCGGCGCAACCGGCACCCGTACAGCAGCTGGGCGCTGACCGCGGCCGCGGGCCTTCTCGCGGGCGCGGCGAGCGTGCTGGTCGGCGGCGGTGCGGTGATCTTCCTGGCGGCGGCGGTCGCCGCGATGCTCGGTGACCGGCTGGCCTGGCTGTGCGCCGGGCGCGGGCTGCCGGAGTTCTACCAGTTCGCCGTGGCCGCGATGCCCGCGGCCGCGATGGGCGTGCTGGTGGACCGCTACGCGCACTGGATCCCGGGCGCCAGCGGGGTCCAGTCCTCCGCCGTCATCACCGGTGGCCTGTTCGCGCTGCTGCCCGGCCGCGCGCTGGTCGCGGCCGTGCAGGACGGTCTGACCGGCTTCTACATCACCGCCTCCGCCCGCCTGCTGGAGGTCGCCTACCTCGTCGTCGGCATCGTCATCGGCGTCACCCTGATCCTTTACGGCGGGCTCGCGCTGGGCGCCGACCTCCGGCCGGACCAGGCGCTGCGCGCCTACGACCACCCCTGGGTGCAGCTCCTCGCGTCCATGGCGGTCAGCCTCGCCTTCGGGGTGCTGCTGCAGTGCGAACGCGGCGTCCTGCCGCTGGCCACCCTCAACGGCGGCGTCGCCTGGACCGTCTTCGGCGTCCTCCACCAGCAGGCGCACGGCAACCAGGTCGCCTCCACCGCCGCCGCGGCCGGCCTGGTGGGCCTGTTCGGCCAGCTCATGGCCCGCTACCGCTACGTCTCCGTGCTCCCGTACGTCACCGCCGCCATCGGCCCCCTCCTGCCGGGCTCCGCCACCTACTTCGGCCTGCTCGCTCTCACCCAGCATCACACCTCCCAGGGCGCCACCCAGCTCACCAAGGCCGCCGCCCTGGCCATGGCCATCGCCATCGGCGTCAACCTCGGCAACGAGATCGCCCGCGTCGCCCTGAGGGCCCCCAGCCCGCCCGCCCCCCGCAAGGCGGCCAAACGCACCAGGGGCTTCTAGCGATGTGCGCAGGCCCGACCGCGTGCTCCGCGGCTCAGGGAACGCGCCCCACCTTCGGAACGAGCACCGTCACGGTCTCCTCCTCGGGGCGGTGAAGGACGCGCCAGGTGCCCACGCGCGGTCGCCAGTAGCCGGAGCCCCCCAACGCCCGCGCTTCCGGCGGATACGGGTCTCCCAGACCACGGTGAAGGTCACGACGCGGCCGCCCGGCGATCCTCGGCCTCCAACTCGGCCATGAAGGCGTCATGGGTCATCCGCGGACCGGTCGGCGCCGCCTCCCGTGCCCGGGCCTCGGCGGCGTCGGCCGCGTCGCGCAGGCGTCGCAGTTCGTCGAGTTCCTCCATCGGAATCAGTGCGGCCGCCGGCTCGCCGTATGCACTGATCACAAAGTGCTCATGACCGTGCCGGACCCGGCCGACGAGCTGCCCGAGCTGGTTCCTCGCCGTGACGAGTGGACGGATCTCCATACCTGGACCGTACACACCGGCGGGTGTGTACAGCCGGCGATCACGTCGCCCGACGCGCCGCGTTCGCCAGGATCGCGTCGTGCAGGTACCGGGCCATGCCCGGGCCGAGGGACTCGTAGAACGCCGTGAACCTCGGGTCGGCCACGTACATCTCGGCCAGGCAGGTGTGCATGCGGTGGTCGCAGTCGTAGTAGAAGCGGTTCACCGCCCGCCGGTGCTCCTCGGCCAGGTCCATCGCGGCCGGGCCGTCCGCGGGTTCCCCCGCGTCGCGCGCCGCGACGATCCGGGCGGCCCAGTCGTCCTGCTCGGCCTTGATCCGCAGCCAGTCCTCCTTGGCGTACGAGGCGGCGCGCGCCTGCGACTGCGCGTACGCCTCGGTGTTGCCCCAGCGCTCCCGCACCTCCTCGGCGTGCCGATCGGGGTCGTAGTCCCCGAACACCTCGAACTTCTCCTCGGGCGTCAGATGGATTCCCATCGTGCGTGCCTCCATGGCTCGTCGGACGGCCTCGGCCATCTGCTGGAGGCGTTCGGCGCGGGCGGTCAGCAACTCGTACTGGCGGCGCAGCAGCGCCACGGGGTCCGCGTCGGGGTCGTCCAGCAGTGCCGCGACCTCGTCGAGGGGGAAGCCCAGCTCCCGGTAGAACAGGATCTGCTGCAGCCGGTCCAGATCGGCGTCGTCGTACCTGCGGTGACCGGCGCGGCTGCGCGCCCGCGGCCGCAGCAGCCCGATCTCGTCGTAGTGGTGCAGCGTGCGCACGCTGACCCCGGCGAAGGCGGCGACCTCTCCCACCGACCAGCCCATGGCTCCCCTCCTCTCCGGCTTTCCTGTCGCCCACGAGCCTGGCCCCTCACGCCACGTGAGGTGCAAGCCCGGTTTTCCGGGCCGCCCGCCCGCGTCTGCCCGCGCCCGCCCCGCCAGGCGCCGCCTCAGGACGCCGTCAGCGCCGTGGCCAGCTTGTCGAGGGCGGCCTCGGCGGCGCCGGAGTCGGGCGCGCCCTGGGTCATGAAGGCGAAGGCCAGCACCCGGCCGTCGGCGGTGACCGTGGTGCCCGCGATGGTGTTGGTGCCGGTGAGCGTGCCCGTCTTGGCGTGGACGAGGCCGGCCGCGGCGCTGCCGCGGTACCGGTCGGACAGGGTGCCGGTGAAGGCGGCCACGGGCAGCCCGCTCAGCACGGGCCGCAGTTCGGGGTGGCCGGGCGCCGCCGCGAGCGCCAGCAGGCGGGCCAGCGTGACGGGCGCGAGGCGGTCGCGGTGGTCCAGGCCGCTGCCGTCGTGGAAGGACGCGCCGGGCAGCGGTACGCCGACGTGCCGCAGGACCTGCGAGACCGCCCGGGCCCCGCCGGAGAAGGAGGCGGGCAGGCCGCTCGCCCGCGCCACCTGCCGGGCCAGCGCCTCGCCCAGGTCGTTGTCGCTGTTGGTGAGCATGCGCTCCACCAGGTCCGACAGGGCCGCCGACCGGTGGACGGCCAGGACGGCGCCGCCCGAGCCGCGGGCTGGCCGGGGCGACCCCTTGACCGTGATGCCGTGCGCGGCGAGCAGCCCGGCGAACTCGGCCGCCGCCGACCCGGCCGGATCCTGCGCGCGCTGCGCGGGCCCCGCGCTGCTGCCGTCCAGCCGGCCCTCGTCGACCATGAGCGCGGTGACGGGCGCGAGGTTCTCGTTGACGCCTATGGGGTGCATCAGCGGCCCGGAGAAGTACGAGGTGTCGTAGCCGACGGTGACCCTGGTGGCCTTGCGCGCCTTCAGGGCCGCGGCGGTGTCGGCGGCCAGCCGCGGCAGCTCCAGTGTCGGGTCGCCGCCGCCGACCAGCACCACGCGGGCCGGCCCCGTCATCACCACCGTGGTGGTCAATTGGTGGTCGGGGCCGAGCAGTTCGAGCGCGGCCACGGCGGTGGCCAGCTTGGTGACCGACGCGGGCGTGGTCGCCACGGCGCCCCCGTGGTCGTACACGAGCCGCCCGTCGGCCACGTCCACCACCGCGCCGGTCGTGACGTGCCCCAGGCCGGCGGTCGACATCATCCGGTCCAGCTGCCGCGCGGGCGCCGCCGCCGGGGCCCCGGACCCGCTCGTCCGCGCCGGTACGAGGACGGGGGCGGCGGGACGCGCGGACGGCAGCGCCCCGGGCGCCGGTGCGGCGGGGCCGGGGGCGGGGCGGCCGCCGTGGTGGTCCCGCGCGGCGGCGTACGCCCGCTCCGCCGTACGCTGGCCCGACTCCCACGGCCCGGCCGCGGCCACCGCCCCGGCGGCCACCGCCAGACCTATCGCGGCCGAACCCGCGACGACCTGCCACGTCCTGCCCACCGGCACCGCCGACCAGCCCCTTTCACGACCACTCATCCGCGTGGGAGACACTTAATCACCCGCATTACGCGCTGATCATTGAGGAGTAGGGCCTTGGAGTTCGACGTCACGATCGAGATCCCGAAGGGTTCGCGCAACAAGTACGAGGTGGACCACGAGACGGGTCGTATCCGGCTGGACCGCAGGCTCTTCACCTCGACCAGCTACCCGGCCGACTACGGCTTCGTGGAGAACACCCTCGGCGAGGACGGCGACCCGCTGGACGCCCTGGTCATCCTCGACGAGCCGACCTTCCCCGGCTGCCTGATCACCTGCCGCGCCATCGGCATGTTCCGCATGACCGACGAGGCCGGCGGCGACGACAAGGTGCTCTGCGTTCCGGCGTCGGACCCGCGCCTGGAGCACCTGCGCGACATCCACCACGTCAGCGAGTTCGACCGGCTGGAGATCCAGCACTTCTTCGAGGTCTACAAGGACCTGGAGCCGGGCAAGTCCGTCGAGGGCGCCAACTGGGTCGGCCGCGCGGAGGCCGAGGCGGAGATCGAGGAGTCCTTCCGCCGCCTGAAGGAACACGGCTCCCACTGAGCCCCGCGGGCCGCCGGGACCCGCCGGGGCCGCCCCCTTCCAAGGGTTCGCCGGGAGCGGCCGGGGCCCCATGGGTTCGCCGGGAGCGGCCGCCGGGAGCGTATCCGCTGTGGCTGTTCGCGCTGGGGTCCCCCAGAGGGGTGCCCCCAGCGCGAAGAGCCCACCGCGGGGCCGAGCGGCCCGATCTCCTTGTCCGCGTCCTTGATCCGGGCCGTTCCGTTCACCGCTCGGGCGGGAGCCGGCCAGGGTGTCGACCAGCTCTCGCGCGCACAGCCCGCGCAGCGTGTCCCGCACCGCGGACGGCGCGGTGACGATCAGGGTGCGGACGCGAGCGGCCGAGCAGCGGCGTGGACGTGTCAGTCGGCATCAGGTGTTCAACAGGCCCACCGGGCGTGTGGGCCGACCGATGAGTTCCGACCGGAGCGGGAGTCGGTACCTCCGCAAAGGAACCCGACTTCACCGGAGACACGATGTCCACCAGCAAAAACGCCTTGCCGCCCGTCGTCGACGCCGCCACCTGGAACAAAGAGCTGGCCGCGCTGCGCGTGCGGGAGAAGGCCGCCACCCGTGAGCTCGACGCCATCGCGGCCCAGCGCCGCCGGCTGCCGATGGTGAAGATGCCCGACTACGTACTGGAGGGCGAGAACGGCCCGGTCCGGCTCGCCGAGATCTTCGGCGATCACCCGCAGCTGATCGTCTACAGCCACATGTGGCGCGAGGACGCCGAATGGCAGTGCGCAGGCTGCACCGGCTTCACCTCTCAGTTCACCCGGCTCGCGGGGCTGGAGAAGTTCGACGCCCGGTTCGTGATCGTCACCCAGGGCCCGATCGACCAGGCGCTCGCCTACAAGCGCAAGGTGGGCAACACGATGACGTGGTACTCGACGGCGGACAGCACGTTCGGCGCCGATGTCGGCGCCCCGGCGAACGGCGGATTCGCGGTCAACGTGTTCCTTCGCGACGGCGACACGGTCTACCGCACCTGGCACACCGACGGCCGCGGCACCGAGCAGCTGAGCCATCTGTTCGGCCTTGTCGACCTCCTGCCTTACGGCCGCCAGGAGGAGTGGCAGGACTCTCCCGAGGGCTGGCCCCAGTCGCCGACCTACAGCCGCTGGGCGACGTCGCGGGAGATCGCGGAGGCGTACGGAGAGGCCGACCGCTGAGGTGCCGCGAACCTCGGCCGCCCCGCGCGGCTCCGGGAACCCCGCGCCCCTGCCGGGCGCTCCCGGCGAACCCCGCGGCGCATCCGCGGCCGGGCGGCGGACCGGCGAACCGCCCCCGCCGCCCAAGCCGGGGAAGCGTCGCCGGGGGCTCCCGGCGAACCCCGTATCCGAGGTGGAACCCCCAAAGCGGGAGCGGCACCGTACCGTGAAGACATGACGAGCTTCGGTGGAACCGAGATGGTCGACTGGAACCTCGCCGTGGCGACCGCGCAGCGGCTGACCCGGCCGGGGCCGGAGGTGAGCCGGGACGAGGCGCGGGCGATCGTGGCCGAGTTGCGCGGCCACGCGCAGGCGTCCGAGGCCCATGTGAGGGCGTACACCAAGATGTACGGGGACGCCGGCGGGCAGGCGGCGCCGCACGGCACACCGGTGCTGATCGTGGACCGGCCCGGATGGGTGCGGGCCAACGTGGCCGGGTTCCGCGAGATCCTCAAGCCGCTGCTCGGCAAGATGCAGGCGCGCCGGCCCGGCGGCGCGGGCGGCGTGGTCCTCGGCACGGTCGGCGGCAAGGTCACCGGCGTCGAGGTCGGAATGCTGCTGAGCTTCCTGTCCTCGCGGGTGCTGGGCCAGTACGAGACCTTCGCCCCGCCGTCCCGCGAACTGCCCGCCGGGCCGGTCAAGCCCGGGCCGGGCGAGTCCAAGGCCGGCCGGCTGCTGCTGGTGGCGCCGAACATCGTCCACGTCGAGCGCGAACTCGACGTGGACCCGCACGACTTCCGGCTGTGGGTGTGCCTGCACGAGGAGACCCACCGCACCCAGTTCTCCGCGGTGCCGTGGCTGCGCGACCACATCGAGGGCGAGATCCAGGGCTTCCTCGGCGAGACCGAGCTGGACCCGTCCACCGTGATCGAGCGGATCCGGGAGGCGGTGCAGTCCTTCACCGGCCAGGGCGGCAGGGACGGCAGGGACGCCAAGGACGGCGACGCCGGCGAGCGCCACGACGACGGGCGCAGCCTGGTCGACCTGGTGCAGACCCCGTCCCAGCGGGAGATCCTGGGCCGGCTCACCGCCGTGATGTCCCTGCTGGAGGGGCACGCGGACTACGTGATGGACGGCGTCGGGCCCGACGTCGTGCCGACCGTCGCCGAGATCCGGGAGAAGTTCACCCAGCGGCGGGCCAGCGGCGCGGGCCGGCTCGACCAGGCGCTGCGCAGGCTGCTGGGGCTGGACGCCAAGCTGCGCCAGTACCGCGACGGCGAGCGGTTCGTCCGGGCCGTGGTCGACGAGGTCGGCATGGACGGCTTCAACCGGGTGTGGACCTCGCCGAACACCCTGCCGACCAAGGCGGAGATCGCCAAACCGGCGGATTGGGTCGCGCGGGTGCACCGGCGCGGCGACACGTGACCGAAGCGCCCATCGGGTTCACCCGTCCGAGGGAGCGCTGCGCGGGGTGGCGCGTGCGATGCTCGGGTAATGCCCGGGCTTCTGTCACCATCTGAATACCCTGCGTCATCTCCCCGAGCTCTCCCCCCGAGCTCGCCCAGCACCCACCACCTCCCCAGGAGGGAACCGGACATGGGACCCCACCCCACGGTCGCGGCGATACGCCTGGCCGTCCGTCGCGTCCTGCACGACGTCCTCACCGCGTCCGCCGACCCCGGCCCGCTCGTGCTCGCCGCCTGCAGCGGCGGAGCCGACTCCATGGCGCTGGCCGCCGCGCTGGCCTTCGAGGCGCCCCGCCTCGGCGTGCGCGCCGGAGCCGTCACCGTCGACCACGGCCTGCAGGCCGGCTCCGACCTGCGTGCCCGGGAGGTCGCGGAGCGGCTGCGCGAGCTGGGGCTCGACCCGGTCGACACCGTCGGCGTGAAGGTCGGCCGCCAGGGCGGTCCTGAGGCCGCCGCCCGCGACGCGCGGTACGCGGCGCTGGACGCCACCGCCGAGCGCCGCGGCGCCGCCGCCGTCCTGCTCGGCCACACCCGCGACGACCAGGCAGAAACGGTGCTTCTCGGCCTGGCCAGGGGCTCCGGCATCCGCTCGCTGTCCGGCATGGCCGCGGTCTCCGGGGTGGGCGGCCGCTACCGCCGCCCCTTCCTGCTGCTGGACCGCGACACCGTGCGGCAGGGCTGCCTCGCGCAGGGCATCACGGTCTGGGAGGACCCGCACAACCACGACCCCGCGTACACCCGCTCCCGGGTCCGCCACGAGGCGCTGCCGGTGCTGGAGAAGTCGCTGGGCAAGGGGGTGGTGGAGGCGCTGGCCAGGACCGCTCAGCTCTCCAGGGACGACGCGGACGCCCTCGACCAGTGGGCCGCCGACGCCCAGGGCCAGGCGGCGGCCGAGGACGGCAGCCTGGACGTCGCGCGGCTGCACGGGCTGCCGCCGGCCGTGCGCCGCCGCGTGCTGCGCCGGGCGGCCGTGGCCGCGGGGTCGCCGCCGGGTTTCCTGTTCGCCCGGCACATCGAGGAGGTGGACCGCCTGGTCACCGGCTGGCGCGGGCAGAAGGCCATCAACCTGCCCGGGGGCGTCGCCGTCCTCAGGTCGAATGGCAGACTGTTCTTCTCGCCGTCGTAGACCCTGAGGATGTACCGCGCAGTGAACGAGATCGACATGGGCACCGACCTGGAGAAGGTGCTCGTCTCCAAGGAAGACATCGAGGCCAAGCTGGTGGAGCTGGCCGCCGAGATCGACCGGGACTACGCGGGACGGGATCTGCTGATCGTCGGCGTCCTCAAGGGCGCGGTCATGGTGATGGCCGACCTGGCGCGCGCCCTGTCCAGCAACGTGACCATGGACTGGATGGCGGTGTCCTCCTACGGCGCCGGCACCAAGTCCTCCGGCGTGGTGCGGATCCTCAAGGACCTGGACACCGACATCGCCGGCCGGCACGTCCTCATCGTCGAGGACATCATCGACTCCGGGCTGACCCTGTCCTGGCTGATCAGCAACCTGGGCTCGCGCGGCCCGGCCTCCCTGGAGGTCTGCACCCTGCTGCGCAAGCCCGAGGCGGCCAAGGTCGAGATCGATGTGAAATACACTGGTTTCGACATCCCCAACGAGTTCGTGGTCGGCTACGGCCTGGACTACGCGGAGAAGTACCGCAACCTGCCGTTCGTGGGCACCCTGGCCCCGCACGTGTACGGCGGCTGAGCCCCGCGCCGCCCGTACGCCCCGGGTGAACGGGGGAACCCTTGACGGTTTCCCGGCGTTGGAGCAGGGGAAAGCGGGTTTGTTAACGGTCTGCGGCAACCTCGGGTGACAATGCTGGGGTACGGTCCGAAGGTCGGGTCAATACACCGGATGCACGCGCTGCCAATCGGCGCGGAGCCTCACAGTGGCAGGAGGGACGGGGCGTGAGCGCCCCGCATGGATGGACGTGAAGCGCTATTTCCGTGGGCCAGTCATGTGGATCGTGCTGGTCGTCCTCGCCGTGGTCGTGTTGATGCAGGTCGTCGGTTCCGGCGGCGGCTACAAGACGGTAGACACCGGCGTGGTCGTCAACGCGATCGACACGAACAAGGCCGACAACGCCCAGCTCACCACCGGGGACGACAACTCCATCAAGGTGCAGCTCAAGGACGGCGTCAAGATCGAGGGCAGCAACAAGATCCGGGCGACGTACATCGGCCGCCAGGGCGCCGACCTCGCCACGAAGCTGCAGAGCATCGAGAACGGCGACGTCAAGGGAGTCAGCCTCCCCGGGCACTACACCGTCTCGCAGTCCAAGCAGAACGCCTTCGTCGGCATCCTGCTGTCGCTGCTGCCGTTCGTGCTGATCGTGGTGGTCTTCCTCTTCCTGATGAACCAGATGCAGGGCGGCGGCTCGCGCGTCATGCAGTTCGGGAAGTCCAAGGCCAAGCTGATCACCAAGGACACCCCGAAGACGACGTTCGCCGACGTGGCCGGGTGCGACGAGGCCGTCGAGGAGCTCCAGGAGATCAAGGAGTTCCTCCAGGAGCCCGCGAAGTTCCAGGCCGTCGGCGCCAAGATCCCCAAGGGCGTGCTGCTCTACGGCCGCCCGGGTACCGGCAAGACCCTGCTGGCCAGGGCCGTGGCCGGTGAGGCGGGCGTGCCGTTCTACTCGATCTCCGGCTCCGACTTCGTCGAGATGTTCGTCGGTGTCGGCGCGAGCCGGGTCCGCGACCTGTTCGAGCAGGCCAAGGCGAACGCCCCGGCGATCGTCTTCGTCGACGAGATCGACGCCGTCGGCCGGCACCGCGGCGCGGGCCTCGGCGGCGGCCACGACGAGCGCGAGCAGACGCTGAACCAGCTGCTGGTCGAGATGGACGGTTTCGACGTCAAGGGCGGCGTGATCCTCATCGCCGCGACCAACCGGCCCGACATCCTCGACCCGGCGCTGCTGCGCCCGGGCCGCTTCGACCGGCAGATCGCGGTGGACCCGCCGGACCTGCAGGGCCGCCTGGAGATCCTCACCGTTCACCAGAAGGGCAAGCCGATCGCACCGGACGTCGACCTCATGGCCGTCGCCCGCCGCACCCCCGGCTTCACCGGCGCCGACCTGAGCAACGTGCTCAACGAGGCGGCGCTGCTGACCGCCCGCAGCGACAAGAAGCTGATCGACAACAGCACCCTCGACGAGGCCATCGACCGCGTCGTGGCCGGTCCGCAGAAGCGCACCCGGATCATGTCGGACAAGGAGAAGAAGATCACCGCGTACCACGAGGGCGGCCACGCCCTGGTCGCGGCGGCCTCGCCGAGCTCCGACCCGGTCCACAAGGTGACGATCCTTTCCCGCGGCCGCGCCCTGGGCTACACCATGGTGCTGCCCGACGAGGACAAGTACTCCACCACGCGCAACGAGATGCTCGACCAGCTCGCGTACATGATGGGCGGCCGGGCCGCGGAGGAGCTCGTCTTCCACGACCCGACCACCGGCGCCTCCAACGACATCGAGAAGGCCACCGCCACCGCCCGCGCCATGGTCACGCAGTACGGCATGACCGAGCGGCTCGGCGCGATCAAGTTCGGCTCCGACAACTCCGAGCCGTTCCTGGGCCGTGAGATGGGTCACCAGCGCGACTACTCCGAAGAGGTCGCCGGGCTGGTCGACGAGGAGGTCAAGAAGCTCATCGAGACGGCGCACAACGAGGCCTGGGAGATCCTGGTGGAGAACCGGGACGTCCTGGACAACCTCGTGCTGGCCCTGCTGGAGAGGGAGACGCTGAACAAGGAGGAGATCGCCGAGATCTTCGCCCCGGTCGTCAAGCGTCCGCCGCGTCCGGCCTGGACCGGCTCCGCCCGCCGGGCGCCGTCCACCCGGCCGCCGGTGCTGTCGCCGAAGGAGCTGGCGCTGACCAACGGCAGCCAGCCCGCCAACGGCGCGACCCGCTCCACGGTGTCCACCACCAAGCCGGCCGAGCCGGTGGAGCTGCCGGAGGACGGCGGCTCCGAGAGCTGACGAGCCGGGACGACAGCCGGGACGCGAGTCCCGGTGAGGCTCCCGACGGGACCCCCGGCGGGACTCCCGACGAGAGCGGAATCACAGCTCACACCGCAGGTCCGGACCGGACCGGAATGCGATCCGCGGCCCCAGGGTTCTAGCCTTGGGGCCGCGGCCTTTGTCCGGAACCCGTTTCCGGGCGGCGGCGGAGGACGCCCGAGCGCAGGAGGAACGACACAGCATGACCGATCCGGTGACGCTCCACGACGACAGACCGGCCGGGGAGTTCGACGAGAAGCGGGCCGAGGCCGCGATCCGCGAGCTGCTGTACGCCGTCGGCGAGGACCCGGACCGCGAGGGCCTGCGGGAGACCCCGGCCCGGGTCGCGCGGGCGTACCGCGAGATATTCGCCGGCCTGTGGCAGCGTCCGCAGGACGTCCTGACCACCACCTTCGACCTGGGCCACGACGAGATGGTGCTGGTCAAGGACATCGAGGTCATGTCGTCCTGCGAGCACCACCTGGTGCCCTTCGTCGGCGTCGCCCACGTCGGCTACATCCCGGCCGCCTCCGGCAAGATCACCGGCCTGTCCAAGCTCGCCCGGCTGGTCGATGTCTACGCCCGCCGCCCGCAGGTCCAGGAGCGGCTGACCACGCAGATCGCCGACGCCCTGATGCAGATCCTGGAGCCGCGCGGGGTCATCGTCGTGGTCGAGTGCGAGCACATGTGCATGACGATGCGCGGGGTCCGTAAGCCCGGCGCGAAGACCATCACCTCCGCGGTCCGCGGCCAGTTGCGTGACGCCACCACCCGCGCCGAGGCGATGAGCCTGATCATCGGCCGGTCGTAGGGCGCCGCCCAGGGCGGCGCGGGGTCCGCCGCCTACGCCGGCCGCGGGGCCCGCCGCTCAGGGCGTCAGGTGGTCGCTGAGCCACTGCATCGCCGGCGGTATCTCGCGCGACCAGGTGCCGAAGTTGTGGCCGCCGCTCGGCAGGATGATCGACGAGACCCGGGCCGGGGTCCTGACCAGCCCTATGAACCGCACCGTCGCCCGGTAGTTCTTCTCGCCCTTCCTGCTGCTGGTCACCAGCAGGCTCACCCGCGGCTGCGGCAGGTGGCGCAGCCGCCAGGCCAGGTCGTTCTGCTGCCGTACGGCCTTGCTGCCGCCGAACAGGTCGCCCGTCGTGGCGTCCTTGGGCGCCGCGTAGTCCGCCGACAGCGCCACGGCCGCCGAGAAGTCCCCGGGCTCCTGCAGGGCCATCTTCAGCGCGCAGTACCCGCCGGTGGAGTCGCCGATCACGCCCCAGTTCGCCGCCGCCGTGCCGACCCGGTAGCGGCCGCTGATCGCGTCCCGCACGTCGGTGGCGAAGAAGGTCTCGGTCTGCGGCCCGCGCGGCACGTTCATGCACTCGGTGTCCCGCGGCGGTACGACGGTGGGCCGCATCATCACCAGCACCATCGGCTGCGCCTGCCCCTCGTGCACCTCGTGCGCCGCCACCTGCGGGTAGTGCATCTTCTTGAACAGCGCCTCGGCCGTCCCCGGGTAGCCGGTGAGCACCACCGCCGCCGGGAAGCGCCGCCCGGGATCGCGGAAGTACTCCGGCGGCAGGTACACGTAGGCCGTGCTGCCGAGCCGCGAGGCCGGCCCCGAGATCACCACCTTCTGGATCTGGCCGCCGACGGTCGGCACGCCGCCGCCGGGGCCGCCGACGGTCAGCGTCCCGAGCAGCCGCAGGGTGCTGCGGCCGTTGCTGTGGTCCACCACCACGCCCGGCGTGGTGTTCTCGCCGAGCAGGTCCGCCCAGGAGGCGTAGAAGCCGAAGGAGTAGTTGGCCCACAGCCCCAGTGCGGCGATCATGGACAGCTGGGTTCCCAGCAGCGCGCCCACCCGGCCGAGGACGGGCAGCACCCCGCGTCGGCCCAGCCGCGGCCACAGCCATACGGTGAGGCCGAACAGCACCAGCGCCAGGACGAATGCCAGGAGCAGCACCTTCTTGCTCGTGAGACCCATGTCTGCAGGTGTACTTTCCGTGTCGCGCCCAGTTGCGCCTCCCAGGAGGGAACCCGGCGGGCCGGGCTGCCGTCCTAGAGGGCGCAAATTATTCGTACTGGAGAAGATTGCGGGATGTTCTCCCGAAACCCCGCGATTCCGGCGATGTCGGGTTTGGTGACCCATGTCTGCTCAGCTAGAGGGTGAAAACATGCTCCGGGTTCCCCAGGCGGGTGATCATGTCCGCTGACCGTGTCGCCGGCCGCAGGCTGAACCGGTGGGTGCCGCGGCCGTCCGCCGTACCGGTGATCATGGGCACCGGCGCGGCGGTGATCGGCCTCCTCGACGTCGTCGGCGCGGTGTTCCCCGGCATGCGCAACGGCCGGATGCACGCCCTGGCCGCCGTCTTCCCGGGCACCGTCAGCTCCCTGGCCGCCGCCACCTCCGTCGTGACCGGCATCCTGCTGCTGATGCTCGCGCACGGCCTCAAACGCGGTAAGCAGCGGGCCTGGTGGGCCACCGTGGCGCTGCTGCCGGTCGGCGCCGCCACCCAGCTCATCTACCGGCACTCGGTCTTCGGCGCCCTCGTCTCGCTGGGCCTGCTGGTGCTGCTCGTGGTCAACCGCGCCGAGTTCACCGCCCTGTCCGACCCGCGCACCCGCTGGCGGGCCGGCGCCAACTTCGTCGGCCTCAGCGCCCTGGCCTTCTCGCTCGGCCTGGTCATCACCAGCGCCCACCCGTCCTCCGAGCGGGGCAACCCCGGCTTCCTCGACCGCTGCCAGCACGTGCTCTACGGCCTGTTCGGCGTGGTCGGCCCGGTGCAGTACACCAGCGACCGGGTCAACGACATCGTGGCGTACTCGCTGGGCGGCCTCGGCCTGCTCATCGCCTGCTCCACCGCCTACCTGCTGCTGCGCCCGGCCCGCCCCGTCGCCGAGCTCAGCGAGGCCGAGGAGGACCGGCTGCGCGCCCTGCTGGCCCGCCACGGCGGCCGCGACTCGCTGGGCCACTTCGCGCTGCGCCGCGACAAGTCCGTGGTCTTCTCGCCCAGCGGCAAGGCCGCCGTCTGCTACCGGGTGGTCTCCGGCGTGATGCTCGCCAGCGGCGACCCCATCGGCGACGTCGAGGCGTGGCCGGGGGCCATCGAGCAGTACATGGAGCTGGCCCGGGCGCACGCCTGGCTGCCCGCGGTCGTCGGCTGCAGCGAGACCGGCGGCGAGGTGTGGACCCGCGAGACCGGCCTGGACGCGCTGGAACTCGGCGACGAGGCCATCGTCAGGACCGCGGAGTTCACCCTGGAGGGCCGCGCCATGCGCAACGTCCGCCAGATGGTCAAGCGCATCGAGCGGTCGGGATACGAGACCAGGGTGCGCCGGGTCCGGGAGCTCACCGAGGACGAGAAGCAGGCGGTCCGCCTGGCCGCCGACGCCTGGCGCGGCACCGACACCGAACGCGGCTTCTCGATGGCGCTGGGCCGGTTCGGCGAGGAGGCCGACGGCGACTGCGTGGTCGTCACCGCCCACAAGGAGCGCGAGCCGGGCGCCCCGCACCCGGAGCTGGGCGACCTGCGGGCCGTGCTGCACTTCGTGCCCTGGGGCGAGGACGGCATGTCCCTGGAGCTGATGCGCCGCGACCGCGCCGCCGACCCCGGTCTCAACGAGCTGCTGATCGTCGCCGCCCTCCAGGAGGCGCCCAGGCTGGGCGTCGCGCGGGTCTCGCTGAACTTCGCGATGTTCCGCTCGGCCCTGGCCCGCGGCGAGCGGATCGGCGCGGGACCGGTGCTGCGCGGCTGGCGCGGCCTGCTGGTGTTCCTGTCCCGCTGGTTCCAGATCGAGTCGCTGTACAAGTTCAACGCCAAGTTCCAGCCCGAGTGGGTGCCGCGGTTCCTGGTCTTCCCGGGCAACCGCGACCTGCCCAGGATCGGCTTCGCCATCATGCAGGCCGAGGGCTTCGTCACCCTCTCCCTGCCGCTGCCGCAGGCCGTCCAGCGGTTCCTGCCCGGCCGCGCCAAGCGCACCACGCACCGCCACAAGCCCGGGTACGCCGCCGAGCCGGGAGCCGCCGCGGAGGACGACCCGGCCGCCGAGCGGCACAGCGCCGTCGCGTGACCCCGGCGCCCGCCGCACACCCCGCCCGGCGGGCGCGACCGGGGCGTGGCCCGGATCGCCGGGCCACGCCGCCGGTGCCGCGGCCGGGAAGCTTCACCGGCTCGCGACGCCCTAGGCTGGCCCCATGAGCCCTACACGTACGCCACCCGGCGCGCCGCCGGGCCCGCCCACGGGCCGCACCCGGCCGCTGGGGCTGCCGGAGTGGGACCGCTGCGCGGTCATGGGCGTGGTCAACGTCACGCCCGACTCCTTCTCCGACGGCGGGCAGTGGTTCGACCCCGAACTGGCCGTCAAGCACGGCCTGGACCTGGTGGCGCAGGGCGCGGACCTGGTGGACGTCGGCGGCGAGTCCACCCGGCCCGGCGCGGCCCGGGTCGACGAGGCCGAGGAGCTGCGCCGCGTGGTGCCCGTCGTCCGCGAACTCGCCGCGGCCGGCGTCCTGGTCAGCGTCGACACCATGCGCGCGTCCGTCGCCGAGCGGGCCTTGGCGGCCGGCGCCCGGCTGGTCAACGACGTCAGCGGCGGCCTCGCCGACCCCGCGATGGTGCCCGTGGTGGCCGCGGCCGGCGTGCCCTTCGTCGTCATGCACTGGCGCGGCCAGAGCATCGACATGAACAACCGGGCGGTCTACGGCGACGTGCTCGCCGAGGTGCTCGCCGAACTGCGGACCGGCCTGGAGCGGGCGGTCGGCGGCGGCATCGCGCCCGAACGGATCGTCGTCGACCCGGGCCTGGGCTTCGCCAAGGACGCCGGCCACGACCTGACCCTGCTGGCCCACCTGCCCGAGCTGCGGGCGCTCGGCCGGCCGCTGCTGGTCGCCGCCTCCCGCAAGCGCTTCCTCGGCCGGGTGCTGGCCGGCGAGGGCGGCGACCCGCCGCCGGCCCGCGAGCGCGACGCGGCCACCGCGGCCGTCACCGCCATCGCCGCCCGCGAGGGCGCCTGGGCGGTGCGCGTGCACGAGGTGCGGGCCAGCGCCGACGCGGTACGGGTGGCACGGGCGCTGGAGCGGCCCGGGGCCGGCGGACCGGACGCGGGCGGCGCGCGAGGCGGGGCCGCGCGGTGACCGCGCGTACCGCGGAGACGCGGGCCGTGGAGGCGGCCAACCAGGCGTTCTACGACGCCGTGGAGACCTCGGACCTGGACGCCCTGGAGCACATCGTCCTCACCGGCCCGCTGGCCGAGTCCGTCTCCGTCGTGCACCCCGGCTGGCCGGTGCTGCGCGGCCGGCGCGAGGTCATGCGCTCCTACGCGCTGATCATGGCCAACACCGAGTACATCCAGTTCTTCCTCACCGACGTGGAGGTCGCCGTCGACGGCGACACCGCCCTGGTGACCTGCACCGAGAACATCCTCACCGGCGGCCCCGCCGAGGACGACGGCTCGGCCGGCTCCCTGGTGGGCGGCCTGGTGGTGGCGACGAACGTCTTCCGCCGCACCTCCGCCGGGTGGCGGCTGTGGGTCCACCACGGCTCCCCGGTGCTCGCCGACGAGGACGAGACCGGCGCGGAGGACGGCGGCGACGGCGGCACGGACGAACCGGCCCTGTGACGTGGATTGGTCCCCCGGGCCCTCGGGTACGCCGGGGGCGTACGGGGCCCGCCCGGCGGGCGGTGGAAGGGCCCGCCCGGCGGGCGGCGAACGAAGCCCGGCGCGGGCGAACGGCGGAAAGCGAGTGAGTACGTGGATCGTGTCACCCTGCGCGGCCTGAGGGTCCGCGGCCACCACGGAGTGTTCAGCCACGAGCGGGAGAACGGCCAGATCTTCGTCGTCGACCTCGTGCTGGGCCTGGACACCTCCGCCGCCGCGGCGAGCGACGACCTGGAGCGGACCGTGCACTACGGTGTGGTCGCCGAGGAGGTCGCCGCGATCGTCTCCGGCGAACCGGTCGACCTGATCGAGACCCTGGCCCAGCGCATCGCCGACACCTGCCTCGGGCACGAGGCGGTCGAGGAGGTGGAGGTGACGGTCCACAAGCCGGACGCCCCGATCACCGTGCCCTTCGACGACGTGACCGTGACCATCACCCGGAGGCGCCCGTGAGTTCCGAGTCGCCCGAGTTCGCGCCCTTCCCCGACGAGTCCGAGCTGCCCGCCGTGGACCCGACCGTGCAGCCCGTGCCGGCCGCCGTCGTGGCCCGCGTCGACGCCGCCGACAGCACGCTGCAGAACCCGAGGACCGCGGTGATCGCCCTCGGCGGCAACCTCGGCAACCGCCTGGAGACCCTCCAGGGCGCGGTCGACGCGCTGGAGGACACCCCCGGGGTGCGGGTGAAATCCGTCTCACCGGTCTACGAGACCGAGCCGTGGGGCGTCCCGCCGGGCAGCCAGGCCGCCTACTTCAACGCGGTCGTCCTGATCCGCACCACACTGCCGCCGCGGGCGCTGCTGGAGCGCGGGCACGCCATCGAGGAGGCGTTCCGGCGGGTGCGCACCGAGCGGTGGGGGCCGCGCACCATCGACGTCGACATCGTCGCCTACCAGGACACGGTCAGCGACGACCCGGCCCTGACGCTGCCCCACCCGCGGGCGCACGAGCGCGCCTTCGTCCTCGTACCGTGGTACGACGTGGATCCCGCGGCCGTGCTCCCCGGGCACGGCCCCGTCGCGGACCTGCGGGCCGCGGTGGCGGACCAGGGGGTGGTGCGCCGCACCGACGTGGAACTCCGGCTGCCGGAGTAATCGTTGAGGGGACACGGCGGGAACGGCGCGGACGGCGTGAGACAGCAGAAGGCGGAGGCGGGCACCAGGTGAGGACGCTGCGGATCAGGACGCTGGTGGGGCTGTTCGTGATCGCCCTGGTCCTCTCATGGGCGGTGGCGCACCTGTGGGACCACGTCGGCACCCTGCCGGGCGTGCCCGTCGCCGCGCCCATCGTGCTGGCCCTCATCGCGGTCGCCCTGTTCGCCACGGCCCTGTCGCTGCGCGCCCGTCTGAAGGCGCAGCGCGAACGCCGCCCGGGCGCCAAGGGCGTCGACCCCCTCGCCGCCGCCCGCGCGGTCGTCTTCGGCCAGGCCAGCGCCCTTGTCGCCGCCGTCGTCTCCGGACTGTACGGGGGCGCCTGCGTCTACCTCATCATGTACAAGCTCGACATGGTCCCCCGCCGCCACCAGGCGGTCTACTCCGGCCTCGCCTTCCTCGCGGGCGTCGCCGTCGTCGCCGCGGCCATCTTCCTCGAACGCGTCTGCAAGCTCCCCGACGACCAGGACCCCCATCCGCCCGGCCGCCTCCACCACGGCCGCACCCGCTGAACCCGGGCCCCGGCGCGGGGGCGGGAGGCGGCCGGCCGGGTGCCGCGACTTGACCTCCGCCCACCGCGCGTGATTGCGTTCCGGCGTGAACGGAAAGAGCCTGCGACTGCACCGGAGGGTCCATCTGGACCTCGTCCGGTACGCGGGCTGCGTGTGTACGGCCGCGCGCTGAGCCGAGCGCGCCTCCGGCCCACCGTTCACCCTCGCGTCCGCCCGAGCCGCACATCCGCCGTCCCGCGCCCGTAGCCGCGGCCCGCGGACGGCAGCCGGCGGCGACGCGACCTCACCCGGGTTGGTACCCCTTGCCGCACACCACGTCACCCGCGACCGCTTCCGTCTCGGCGACCGCCCCCACCGCCGCCGACCTGCTCGACTTCGCCCGCGCCGCGGCCGCCGACCGGGACCTGGTCGCTCGCCTCCCGCTGGACCCCGAAGGACGCAGCTGGATCCGCCTGGAAGGCCCCGGCGGGGCCGAGGCGTGGCTGATCGGCTGGCCGCCCGGCGCCGAGACCGGCTGGCACGACCACGGCGGCTCGTACGGCGTCTTCGTGACCGCCGCGGGCGAGCTGACCGAGCAGTCGCTGGCCGTCCCGATCCCCACCGAGGGCTGGCGCGCGCTGGAACTGGCCGACGGCGTCGACCGCGAGCGGATCCTGCCGGAGGGCGGCGGCCGGGCGTTCGGCCGGGGCCACGTCCACCAGGTCGTCAACCGGTCCGGGAGCGTCCACGCCGTCTCCGTCCACGCCTACTACCCGCCGCTCCCGCTGATCCGCCGCTACAGTCGCCAGGGCGCCACCTTGCGGCTTGAGCTGGTCGAGCGCCCCGAGGAGTGGTGACGGTGACCACGCCGCGTTCCGTCGACGACCTGCTGGCCGCCGTACGCGAGGGCCTGGATCGGCTGACCCCCGCCGAGGCCGCACGGGCCGCCGCCAAGGGCGCCCTGCTCGTCGACATCCGCTACGGTGCCCTGCGCGACCGCGACGGCACCGTGCCGGGCGCCGTCATCGTCGAACGCAACGAGCTCGAATGGCGGCTCGACCCGCTGGGCACGCACCGCATCCCCCAGGCCACCGGCCACGACCTGCGGATCGTGGTCTTCTGCAACGAGGGCTACGCCTCCTCGCTGGCCGCCGCCTCCCTGCACGCCCTGGGTCTGACCCGCGCCACCGACCTGACCGGCGGCTTCCAGGCGTGGCGCGCGGCCGGCCTGCCGGTCACCCCGCCGGACGGCACCGCGACCACCCCCACCCCGCACATCGCGGCCGGCCCGCACGTACCGGACGGCGACTGACCACACCGGTCCTCACCCCGCCGGCTCACCCCACCGACTCGATCCGCACGTCCTCCCGCCGCGCCCCCGAGGAGTCCGCGCCCACCGATCGGCGCAGCGCCTCGTGCAGCCGGCCCGGGGTGAGCACGCCGAGGAAACGGGAGCCGTCGACCACGGCCACCCACCCGGCGTCGTACTGGAGCATCGTGCTGAACGCCCGCTTCAGCGAGGCCCCGACGGGCACCCACGCCTCCATCCGCCGGGCGTGGTCGCGGACGGTGCCGCCGCCCGCCGGGACGAGCGCCTCGGCCGGCACCCAGCCGTGCAGCGCGCCCGCCGCGTCCAGGACCACCGCCCAGCGCGAGCCCAGCGCGGCCAGCGCGTCCGCCGCGCGGCCGACCGGGTCGTCGAGGCGCACGGTGGGCGGCTGCTGAAGGTCGGAGGGCTCCACGGCGGTGACCGACAGCCGCTTCAGACCGCGGTCGGCGCCCACGAACCGCGCCACGTACGGCGTCGCGGGCGCTCCCAGCACGGCCGCCGGCCGGTCGTACTGCTCGATCCGGCCGTCCCCGTAGACGGCGATGCGGTCGCCGAGCCGGACCGCCTCCTCGATGTCGTGGGTGACGAACAGGACGGTCTTGCGCAGCCGCGACTGGAGCGCGTGGAACTCCGTCTGCAGCCGCTCGCGCACCACCGGGTCCACGGCGCCGAACGGCTCGTCCATCAGCAGCACCGGCGGGTCGGCGGCCAGCGCCCGCGCCACGCCGACCCGCTGCCGCTGCCCGCCGGAGAGCTGGTCGGGGTAGCGCGGCCCGAAGGTCCGCGGGTCCAGGCCCACCAGGTCCAGCAGTTCCGCGGCCCGGGCCCGGGCGGCGGCCTTCTTCCAGCCGAGCAGCGCGGGCACCGTCGCGGTGTTCTCCAGCACCGACCGGTGCGGGAACAGGCCCGACTGCTGGATCACGTACCCGATCCGCCGCCGCAGCGCGACCGGCTCCATCCCGGCGATGTCCTCGCCGTCCAGGAGGATCCGCCCGGACGTCGGCTCGATGAGCCGGTTGACCATCTTCATGGTGGTGGTCTTGCCGCAGCCCGACGGCCCGACGAGCGTGACCAGCTCTCCCGCCCCGACCTCGAACGACAGGTCCCGCACGGCGGCGGTGCCGTCGGGATAACGCTTGCCGACGTTCTCGAAACGAATCACGGGCACCGGATCGTACCCTCCGTTACCGGCCGCGCCGGGATTTTCGTCCGACTCGTCCGACGGTATGGCGAACGGCGGGATTCCGGCCGGCCGGGGTTAGGCTCGCCGCCACGGACAGTACGGGCGGGACGTCACGGGAGGTGAACTCGAATGGCCGTCACGCCGTTGGCGGTTCACGGCACCGGCGGGGTCGCCGCGATTCCCGCTCATGGAATTCGCGGGATCGCCAAGATTTCCGGAATTCCCGGGGCTCCCGCCGCGTCCGGGATTCCCGGCCCTCCCGCGGTCGGCGCGACCGGCGGCGGCCCGGAAAACTGCCTGACGGCGAACGCCTGGATCTGCGGCCGCTACCTGCGCGAATACCGCCAGGAACTCGCCGACGCCACCGTGCAGCACCTGTGGATCACGGCCGCCTCGGTGGCGTTGGGCCTGCTCATCGCCTTCCCGCTGGCGCTGGTCGCCCGCCGCCTGCGATCGCTGGCCGGCCCGGTGCTGGCGGTCACGACCGTGCTCTACACCATTCCGTCCCTGGCGATGTTCTCGCTGCTGCTCCCGGTCTACGGAATCTCGCCCTCGCTCGTCGTCACCGGGCTGGTGCTGTATTCCCTGACCATTCTGGTGCGCAATGTCCTGGCCGGGCTGCGCGCGGTTCCCGCCGATGTCACCGAATCCGCTCGGGCGCTTGGATACGGGCCGACCCGGCTGCTGTTCGCCGTCGAACTCCCGCTCGCCCTGCCCGCCGTGATGGCCGGAGTGCGTATCGCCACCGTTTCCACCGTCGCCCTCACCACGGTCGGGGCGATCATCGATTACGGGGGGCTCGGCAATCTCCTGGTCGACGGCATCAACCGGAATTTCAGGGCGCAGGTACTGGCCGCCTCCGTGCTCTGCGTCGTCCTGGCGCTGGCGGCCGACGCGCTGCTGCTCGGCGTCCAGTGGCTGCTGACCCCGTGGACCCACCGCCGCCGCGGCCGTACGGCGGAGGCCGGGCCCGCGGCACCGGGCCGCGCGGCGGAGGCCGACGGTGCCGACGCTGCCGAAGGGGCGGTGGCGCCGTGAACGCGGCCGGCGGGGCCTGGCACTGGCTCACCACCCGCGCCCACTGGTCGGGGACCGACGGCGTGACGCACCGGCTGGGCGAGCACCTGTACTTCACCGGCGTCTCGCTCGGCCTCGCGCTGGCGATCGCGCTGCCCGTCGCCCTCGTCCTCGGCCACTACGGCAGGGGCGGCGCCGTCGCCGTCACCCTCGCCCACGCCGGCCGCGCCGTACCCACCTTCGCCGTACTGACCCTGCTGCTGATCGCCTTCGGCTCCGGCAGCGACTGGCCGGTGATCGCGGCGCTGGTGCTGTTCGCCGTGCCGCCGCTGCTCACCAACGCCTACGTGGGGATGCGCGAGGTGGACCCCGACGTGGTGGAGGCGGCGCGCGCGGCGGGCATGACGGGCGGCCAGGTGCTGCTGCGCGTCGAACTGCCGCTGGCCTTCCCGCTGATCTGGACCGGCGTCAGATCCGCCACCGTCCAGGTGGTGGCCACCGCCACACTCGCCGCGATGGCCGGGTTCGGCGGACTCGGCCGCGTCATCACGGCCGGTTTCGCCCGGCAGACCACCGCCCAGGTGGTCGCGGGCGCGGTGCTGGTCGCCGTCCTGGCGCTGCTGGTCGAGGCGGCCTGCCTGGCCCTGCAGCGGCTGCTCGACCCGATGCGGCGACCGCGCCGCCGGTCCGTACTCCCCGCCGCGAGGAGCGTGAGGCCATGAGCGCGAGCGACCAGAGACGCGGAAGCGGTCGCGGTGGCGGGGCCTCGGGTTGGCACGCAGGCGGCGGGCGGGCGCGGCGCCGCCTGCCGCGGGTCCTGGCCGCGGCCCTGGTGCTCACCGCGGGAGCGGGCGCCGCCGCCGCGGCCGGATGCGGGGGCCCCAGCCTGGAGAGCAGGGCCGCCGGTTCCGCCTCGCCCGGCGCGGGCGGCGGACGCGGGAGCCTGGTGATCGGCTCCGCCGGGTTCACCGAGAGCGCCGTGCTCGCCCAGTTGTACGCCAAGCTGCTGGCAGCCGCCGGCTACCGCACCTCCGTACGGACCCTCCAGGACCGCGAGCTGTACGAACCGGCGCTGGAGCAGGGGCGGATCGACGTGGTGCCGGAGTACGCGGCCACGTTCGCCGACTTCCTCGGCGCCAAGGTGAACGGACCGCACGCGCGGCCGGTCGCCTCCCCGGACCTGCGCGCCACCGTGACCGCGCTGACCCGGCTGGCCTCGGCACGCGGACTGCGCGTTCTCCCGGCGGGCAAAGCCGTCGACCAAAATGCCTTCGCGGTACGCAAGGACTTCGCCCGGCGCCATCACCTCACCACCCTTTCCGATCTTGGCGCGGCCAAGATCGGGATCACATTGGCCGCGGGCGACGAATGCGTCGAACGGCCGTTCTGTGAACCGGGGTTGAAGTCGGTCTACGGCATCGACATCACCGGAATCGACCCCAAAGGCGTCGGCACCCCGCTGGCCAAGCAGGCCGTGAAGGACGGCACCGACCAGATGGCGCTCACCACGACCACCGACGCCACCCTCGGCCAGTACGGCCTCGTGACTCTCGCCGACGACAAGCACCTGCAGAACGCGGACTACGTGCTGCCCGTGGTCAACGCCGCGCACGCGGGCGCCCCCGAGGTCGCCGCCGCCCTCGGCCGGCTCACCGCCGTGCTCACCACCGCCGATCTCGCCGCACTCGACGAGCAGGTGGACGCCGAGCGGCGCAAGCCCGCCGACGCCGCGGCCGGCTACCTGAGGTCAAAGGGGCTCACGCGGTCGCGGGGAAGCGGCGGCGGGAATTCGGGCCCCGGCTCGTCCGGCGGTCAAAGGCCCCGAAAATAAAGCCGCCCCGGCGCCCCACGGCCGCGTGACGCACGCTAAATTTCTGGCCATGCCCCGAGGACGCCACCGCCATTCCCAGCCACTGCACCGGTTGCTGCCGCCGTTGACCGTCGCGGCCTGCGCCGTGGCATTCGCCGCCGCCGCCTTCCTCCTCGGTGATACGGGCGTGATCCGCGCGCTCACCGCGGCCACGGCGGTCGCCGCGTGCGTGGGCGCGGCGCTGGCCCGCACCTGGGACCGGTCGGCCGGCCGTGAGGTCGCCGATCTGACGGCGGCCCGGGTGCGCGACGAGTGGCGCACCGACGAGCGGGTCGCCGAGCTGGAGACGGACCTGGAGGAGTCCCGGGAGATCCGCGGGCGGCTGGAGAAGAAGCTGCGCGGCAAGCGGGCGGAGCTGGCCCGGCTGCGCACCGAGCACGCGGACCTGCTGCGGCGGTACGCCACCGCGGAGAGCGAGCGGGCGCGGGCCCTGGAGGCCCGCCGCAGGCTGCAGATCGAGGGCGCGGCGGGGCAGCAGCTCGCCCTCACCACGGGCGCCAAGCCGGTCGGGCCCGCCGCGTACCTCAAGGCGGCCGAGGCACTCAAGTCGCTGTCGCGCAACGGGGCGAGGCAGCAGGCCCAGCGGACCGTCGAGGAGGCGCGGCGCCGCGAGGCCGCCGCCCCCGAGGAGCCCCAGGGACGCCACGCCGCCGACGGCGCCGCCCCCGCCGCGCCGGACCCGGGCGCCGCGCAGAAGACCCCGGCCGGCCTGCCCGTACGCGAGCACCGGCTGGTCCCGGCGGTGGCCGCCGCCGTCCTGCCCTACGCCCAGCCCGCCCGCCCCGCGAACGCCTCCGGCAACCGGGCGATCGGCGGCTTCGACTTCTTCGGCACCCACAAGCGCCCCGCACTGCCCGCCCTCTCCGGTGGGACGGACGGACCCGCACCGGCGCCCGAGGCCGAGGCCGGGGACGGGGCCGAGACCGGGCCAGGTGCCGAGGCCGGGGCCCGGCCCGCCCGCCCCGAGGACCGCGGCCCGGCCCCCGGCCCGGCCCGGGAGCACGACCGGGCCGCCGCTCCCGAGGCGACCGCCTCCGAGGTCATCGACCTGACGGCCCACGACGACACCGAGCAGCTCGACATGCGGGAACTGCGGGCCAAGGCGTAGCCCTTCACGCCGCCCGGTTCTCGGCGCCCCCGGGCACGTCCCGGGGGCTACTTGTCGATGTCGCCGACCACGAAGAACATCGAGCCCAGGATCGCCACCATGTCCGCCACGAGGGTCCCCGGCAGCAGCACGGTCAGGGCCTGGACGTTGTTGAACGAGGCCGAGCGGAGCTTGAGGCGGTACGGGGTCTTGTCGCCCTTCGAGACCAGGTAGTAGCCGTTGATGCCCAGCGGGTTCTCGGTCCAGGCGTAGGTGTGGCCCTCGGGGGCCTTGAGGACCTTCGGCAGCCGCTGGTTGACCGGCCCCGGCGGGAGCTCCGCGAGCCGGTCCAGGCAGGCGGCGGCCAGGTCCAGGGCATTGTGCGTCTGGTCGAGCAGGACCTCGAACCGGGCGAGGCAGTCGCCCTCCTCACGGGTGGCGACCTTCAGCACGCCGCCCAGCTCCCCGTACGCCAGGTACGGCTCGTCCCGCCGCAGGTCGAAGTCGACGCCGCAGGCGCGGGCGATGGGGCCGCTGACGCCGAAGCCGTGCACGTCCCGGGCCGTGAGCACGCCGATGCCGCGGGTGCGGCCGCGGAAGATCTCGTTGCCGAGCACCAGGTCGTCGAAGCGGTCCATCCGGGCCCGGACCGAGGCGACCGCGTGCCGGGCCCGCCCGAGCCATCCGGCGGGAAGGTCCTCTTTCAGCCCCCCGACCCGGTTGAACATGTAGTGCATCCGGCCCCCGGAGACCTCCTCCATCACGTGCTGCAGCTCCTCGCGCTCGGCGAAGGCGTAGAAGATCGGCGTGATCCCGCCCAGCTCCAGCGGGTACGAGCCCAGGAACATCAGGTGGTTCAGCACCCGGTTCAGCTCGGCCAGCAGCGTGCGCAGCCACACCGCCCGCTCCGGCACCTCCATGCCGAGCATCCGCTCGACCGCCAGCACCACGCCCAGTTCGTTGGAGAACGCCGACAGCCAGTCGTGCCGGTTGGCCAGCATCACGATCTGCCGGTAGTCCCGCGCCTCGAACAGCTTCTCCGCGCCCCGGTGCATGTAGCCCACGACCGGCTCCGCGCTGCTGATCCGCTCCCCGTCCAGCACCAGGCGCAGCCGCAGCACGCCGTGCGTCGACGGGTGCTGCGGCCCGATGTTCAGCACCATGTCGGTGCCCTCGGCCGCACCGCCGATCCCGATCGTGGTCCGCGTCATGCCCCCATCCTCTCAGCACCCCCGCGCCCCGCGGTCAGCGGATACGCGGCCGGGTACGGGGGCCGGGCACGTCGGCCGGCCGCGGGCCCGCGGCCGGCCGAAGCGGACGTGCCGCACGCTCGTGCCCCGACCCCACGGCGGCGGTGTCCGCCCACAGCGGATCCGCCGAGGGCGTGACGCCTTCCCCGGCACGGGCCGCGGCGGGCACGGTGGACGGCATGGATCTTCTGGTGCTGGGCGGTACGGAATTCGTGGGGCGCGCGGTCGTCGAGGAGGCGCTGGGGCGGGGGTGGCGGGTGACGGTCTTCCACCGCGGCCGCCACCCTGCCCCGCCGGGCGTGCGGGTGCTGACGGGCGACCGCGCGACCGGTGACCTGGGCGCCCTGGCCCGCGGGGAGTGGGACGCGGTCGTCGACACCTGGTCGGGCCCGCCCCGGGCGGTCGCGGACGCGGCGGCCGTCCTCGGCCGCCGGGTGGGCCGGTACGCCTACATCTCCAGCCGCTCCGTCTACGCCTACCCGGTGCCCGCCCCTCTGGACGAGACCGCGCCGGTCGTCGAAGGCGGCGACGGGGACTACGCGGCCGTCAAGCGCGGCGGCGAACTCGCGGCACTGGAGGCGTACGGGGACGCGGCGCTGCTGGTGCGGGCCGGGCTCGTCCTGGGGCCGTGGGAGAACGTCGGCCGGCTGCCGTGGTGGCTGCGCCGCATCGCCGAGGGCGGCGACGTCCTCGCGCCCGGCCCGCGCGAGCTGGAACTGCAGTACATCGACGTGCGCGATCTGGCCGCCTGGACGCTCGACGCCGTCGCCGCCCGGCGCTCCGGCCCGTACAACCTGGTCAGCGAGCCGGGCCACGCCACCATGGGCGCCCTCCTCGACGCGTGCGCGCACGTCACCGGCTCAGGGGCGCGCCTGCGCTGGGCGGACCCCGAGGTGATCACGGAGGCGGGGATCGAGGGCTGGACGGATCTGCCGGTCTGGCTGCCGCCGGGCGAGCTGTACGAGTCGGTGCACCGCGGCGACGTCGGCAAGGCCCTCGCGGCCGGCCTGAGGTGCCGCCCCGTGACCGAGACCGTCCGCGACACATGGGACTGGCTCCGCTCCCTCCCCGGCCCCCCGCCCCTGCGCCCGGACCGCCCGGCCCCGGGCCTCGCACGTGACAAGGAGGCGGCGGTGCTGGCGCGCCTGTGAGGAGCGCCGGCGCCGCCGCTCGGCTCACGTACTCCCGCCGAGCAGCCCCGCGCACGCGGCCCCCATCGGCGTGGCGACCCAGGTGAAGGAGCCCAGGCCGGACGGGTCGGTCAGCTCGGCGGCGTGGGAGGCGGCTGAGAGCGCCCGTACGTAGGCCGCCGGGTCCGTCGTGGCCAGGGCGAGCGGCGGGCGGGCGGCGGACAGGCCGAGGGCGCGCAGGGCGTCGCGCTGGGGGACGAGGGCGCCGCCGCCGGGGAGGGAGTCCAGGGCCACGTGGGCGGTCAGGTCGCAGGAGCCGTCCGGGACGGGCGCGACCTGGCGGCCGGCCCGGTAGCCGGTGAGGGTGCCGTACGGGGGCCGGGCCGCCGCTGTGTGGCCGTAGTCGACGGCGACGGCCAGCCCCTCGCGCACGTGGCCGAGGGCGCGGCCCCAGGCGTCGTCGCGGGAGGCGCCGATCTCCGCCCGCCACGCGCCCCCGGCGGGAGCCTGCCACCACCGGCTCAGCCACTCCTCGTCGCGCGGGTCGAGGCGGCCGCCGAGCCGTTCCCCGCCGTCCGGCCGGACCAGCACGTAGCGCGGTGTCCCGTCCCGGCCGGCCCGGGCCACGTCCAGGGGCACGTTGTCGAGCCACTCGTTGGCCAGCAGCAGGCCCCGTACTCCCGCCGGCGGCCGCGCGGTCCAGGTGACGCGCGGGTCGAGGCCGCCGGGGCGCGGCGCCCGCTCGACGGCGAAGACCCGCAGCCGCGCGGCCGGCCCCGGCCCGACGGCCGCCAGGACGGCGGCGGACAGCTCGCCGCGCCCGGCGGCCATGTCCACGAAGTCCAGGGGGCCGGGCCGGCCCAGCGCGTCGTCCACGCGCAGCAGCAGGCGGGCGACCGCGGCGGCGAACAGCGGCGAGGCGTGGACGGAGGTGCGGAAGTGGGCCGCGGGGGACTCGCGCAGGAAGAACCCGCCGGGCCCGTACAGGGCCCGCTCCATGGCCTCGCGCCAGCGCACGTACGGGTCGGACACCGTGCCAACGGTAGGTCACGGCGGGTGGGCCCGGTCACAAGGCGCCCTCGCGGGGAACCCGAGGCGCCCCGCGGCACGTCCCAGAACCGGGGCGGTGTGTCACCCGGGGCCGGTAGGGTTCCGGATACCACAGGCCGCGGCGGATCCGCGCGGTGTGTGGTCCGCAAGGCAGTACGAGGGAGTGGACAGCGGATGACGGCCGGACACGACGGCACCCCGGAGAACGACGACCCGTTCGCGTATCTCTACCGGTCCGACGGCGGTGAGCAGCCCGACCCCGCCCAGTACCAGGGGCAGGGCCCCGGCCAGGCCACGCCGCGCGTGCCGCGCACCTCGTACAACCAGGTGCAGCGGGTCGGCGAGCGCCGCGTCCCGCAGCCGGGCGCCGGGCAGCAGGGCGGGTACGGCTACCCGCAGCAGCAGGGCGGTTACGGCTACCCGCAGCAGCAGTACGGGCAGCAGCAGGGCTACGGGCAGGAGCAGCCGTACGGCACCCGCGAGTACACCGCGCCGCAGCAGCAGCCCCCCGGCGGCGGCGGTCGCCGCGGGTACCAGGACGGCCCGCCGGCCCCGAACCGCAAGGGCCTGCTCATCGCGGCCGTGGCAGTCGTCGCGGCCGTGGCGATCGGCATCACCGTCGCGGTGGTGAACGGCTCGGGCGACAGCGGCAAGAAGAACACCGCGGACACCCACCCCACCACCGCGCCCGCCACCTCGACCGCGCCGAGCACGCAGCCGACCCCGTCCGCGGCGCCGACGCCGTTCGCCTCCAAGCCGGTCGACGCGGCCACCCTCACGCTGGCCGGCGGCGCCCAGACCAGCACCCAGTGGCCGGGCGCCAACGCGGCGGGCGGCACCTACGTGGACCACATGACCGCGGTGGGCGCCTCGGCGACCTGGAACGTTACGGTGCCGGAGGACGGCCCGTACACGCTGTTCATCAGCTACGGCAACGCGGGCGCCGACGCCAACCTCACCCTGGTCGTCAACGGCACGCCCCGCACCGACCCGGTGAACCTGAGGAACTACGGCCACTACACCGACTGGTCCAAGGCGTGGGACAACCACACCTACAACTGGCTGAACCTGAAGAAGGGCCCCAACACCCTCACCCTGGCCTGCGGGCCGAACCAGCAGTGCGGGGTGAACCTCGACCAGGTGTGGCTCAAGCAGGGCCAGGTCACGAAGTAGGCCGGGTCACGAAGTAAGCCGGGTCACGGAGCAAGCCGGGTCACGAAGTAAACCCGGTCACGGAGCAGGCCGGGTACGGGCGGGCCGGGGCGCGGGCCTCACACCGGCGCCCCCACCCGCACCCGGGTCAGCAGCCGCTCGTAGGCCGCGCGGTCGTACTCCCCGGCCGCCGGGGCCAGCACCGTCGCCGCCGAGACGGCGACCGCCCGGGCCAGGCGGTCCGGCCAGGACAGGCCGTCGGCGAGTCCGGACAGCAGGCCGGCCACCGCCGAGTCGCCGGCGCCCGCGGGATTGCCGGACAGCCGCCCGCCCGGCGGCGCGGCCTGCCACTCGCCCTCGTCGGTGACCGCGAGCATGCCGTCGGGGCCCAGCGAGACGGCCACCGCGCGGGCGCCGCGGCGCCGGGCCACCTGGGCGGCCCTGGCGGGCTCCGACATGCCGGTCAGCGCCCGCAGTTCCTCGGCGTTGGGCTTGATCAGGTCCGGGCGGGCGGCCAGCCCGCGGCGCAGCGGCTCGCCGCTGGTGTCCAGCAGGGCGTAGACGCCGGCCGCGCGGGCCTCGCGCACCAGTTCGGCATAGGCGCCGACCGGCAGGCCCGGCGGCAGGCTGCCGCACAGCGCGACCGCCCTGGCCTCGCCCGAGGCCAGCAGCTCGCGGTAGGCGGCCAGGAACCGCGCCCACTCGGCCGTCGTGACGGTCGGACCGGCCTCGTTGAACATCGTGGTGTCCCCGGTCCGCTCGTCGACCACGCCGACCGTGCGGCGGGTGGATCCGGCGATCGGCACCAGCGCGTCGGTGATCCGCTCGGCGTACGGCACCTCGGCCAGCCGGCGGCGCAGCTCGTCGCCCGCCGCGCCCCCGGCGAACCCGGTGACGACCGCGTGCCGGCCGAGCGCGGCCAGCACCCGGGCCGCGTTGATGCCTTTGCCGCCGGGCCGTTCCGCGGTGTCGAGGACCCGGTGGGTGGCATGGGGGCGCAAGGAGGCGACCCGGTAGGTCACGTCCAGCGCGGCGTTCAGCGTGACGGTGATGATCACCCGTTGATGATGGCAAAGACACGGCGGTCGGCCCAGACCGGGCCGACCGCCTTTACCCACCTGTTGACGACATGACTGCCCGTAATACGGCGGAAGTCCGCTTCCGCGGGCCGGGGGCCGGGCGGGCGTACTACGCCGGACGTACCACCCACTCGCCCTTGCGCATGACACCCACCAGGTCGAACGCCGCGTCAAGGACCACCAGGTCCGCGTCCTTGCCCGGCTCCAGCGAGCCGATCCGGTCCGCCATGCCCAGCAGCCGCGCCGGGGTGGCCGACACGGCGCGCACCGCGTCGGCCAGGGAGATGCCGTCGAGCGTCACCGCCCGCTTGAAGGCGGTGTCCAGGGTGAGCGTGGACCCGGCGATCGAGCCGCCCTCCACCAGCCGCGCCACGCCCTCGCGCACCTCGACCTTCATCGGGCCCAGGTCGTACATCCCGTCGCCGAACCCGGCCGCGTCCATGGCGTCGGTGATGAAGGCGATCCGGTCCGGTCCGGCGCCCCGGCAGGCCAACTGGAGGACGGCGGGGTGCAGGTGGGTGCCGTCGTTGATCAGCTCCACGGTGACCCGCTCGTCCTCCAGCAGCGCGGCGATCGGCCCGGGCTGCCGGTGCTGGAGCGGCGGCATCGCGTTGAACAGGTGGGTGGCCACGGTGGCGCCCGCGTCGATGGCCTCGCGGGTCTGCTCGTACGTGGCGTCGGTGTGGCCGATCGCGGCGATCACCCCGAGCCCGGCAAGCAGCCGCACCGACTCGATGCCGCCGGGCAGCTCCGCGGCCAGCGTGAGCATCCGGGCCTGCCCGCGCGCGGCCTTGACGAGTTCCAGGACCTCGGCCGGGTCGGGGTGGCGAAGCAGCCCTTCGTCGTGCGCGCCCTTGCGGCACGGCGAGATGAACGGGCCCTCGTAGTGGATGCCCGCCAGGTCGCCCTGCTCGGCGAGTTCGGACAGCAGCCCGGCCTGGCGGGCCAGGGCGGCCGGCGACTCGGTGACGGTGGAGGCCACCACGGTCGTCGTGCCGTGCTCGCGGTGGGTGCGCACCGCGGTGAGGACCTCCTCGGCGGTGCCGGAGGTGAACGAGGCGCCGCCGCCGCCGTGGTTGTGGATGTCCACGAAGCCGGGGACGATCGTGTACCCGCGGCCGGCCATGTCGTGGGTGGCCCGCTCGGCCGGCTCGTCGGCCACGATCGCGGTGCCCTCGACCGTGATCCGGCCGCCCTCCACCACGCCTGACGGCAGGACCACACGGGCCCCCGCCAGCACCGTGCGCTGCGTTGTCGATACGGGGGCCATCAGGCGCTTACCTCCACGGAGACGAGATCCCAGGCGAGCAGGCCCGCGCCCAGGCAGCCGGCGGTGTCCCCGAGAGCGGCGGGGACGATCAGGGGCAGTTGCTGGAAGGTGACCCGTTCCCCGACGGCCGCCCGCAGCGGTTCGAAGAGGGTGTCGCCGGCCTCGGCCAGGCCGCCGCCGACGACGATCACCCGGGGGTCGAGCAGGGTGAGACCGGTGACCAGGCCGGCCGCGAGCGCGTCCACCGCCTCGTGCCAGACCGGCAGCGCGCGGGGGTCGCCGGCCTCGACGGCCCGCGCGCAGCCCGCGGCGTCCGCGTCCGGGTCCCCGGTGGCCGCCGCCCAGGCGCGCGAGACCGCGCCGGCCGAGGCGAGCGCCTCCAGGCAGCCGCGCTGCCCGCAGCCGCACGCGGGCCCGTCCGGCCGCACCACGATGTGCCCGATCTCGCCCGCGCAGCCGTGCGCGCCCGCCTCGATCCGGCCGCCGATGCCGATGGCCCCGGCGATCCCGGTGCCCAGCGCCACGAACAGGAAGCGGTCCGCGCCGCGGCCCGCCCCCATCCGGCCCTCGGCGAGCCCGCCGGCGCGCACGTCGTGGCCCAGCGCCACCGGCAGGCCGAGCCGCTCGGCGAGCGCCGAACGCAGCGGCACGTCCCGCCAGCCCAGGTTGGCCGCGTACACGGCGACGCCGTCCGCCTCGTCGACGATGCCGGGAACGGCGACGCCCGCCGCGGCGGCGCTCTCGCCGTACTCGCGCAGGCCGTGCTCGCGCAGGGAGGCGGCGAAGTCGAGGATCCCGGCCACCACGGCCCGCGGGCCGCGCTCCCGGCCGGTGGGGCGGCGTGCCCGGTGCAGCAGCGTGCCGTCCGCGGCGACGAGGGCGGCCTTCATCCCCGTGCCGCCCACATCGAGGGCGATGACATGTCTCACGGGGGACAGTCTCCCGTGCCACCCCCATAAAGGTCTAGTCCACTCGTCGGCCGAAGCTCCGGGCAACCGTGCCCCCCCGATACCGAAGCGATATCACCCGTGGTGTAGACCTTGGGGAAAGGTATGGGAGACTCGGCGCTTCCACATGCGTACGTCCCCTGTGCCGGGTAAGGCGGTTCGGCGCGGTCACAAAGGCGGTAAGGGTGCAGCGAAGACTTCTGGGGCTGGCGGCGGCCGGCCTTTCTTCCGTTCTGGCGATCGGTACCCTGAGCGGCTGCGGCGGCAGTTCACCGCTGAGCCACAACGTCACCCTGCACGTGGTCGCCGCCGACTACGGCGACCCGAAGACCGGCAACAGCTCCACCAAGTACTGGGACGACATGGCGCGTTCCTTCGAGGCGGACAACCCGCACATCAAGGTCGACGTGGAAGTCGTCGACTGGGACCACGTGGACGACAAGGTCGCCGCGATGGTCAAGGCCGGCCGGGCGCCCGACATCGCTCAGATCGGCTCGTACGCGGCCTACGCGGCCAAGGACCAGCTCTACAGCGCCGACGACCTCTTCCCGGTCAGCATGCAGGCCGACTTCATCCCCTCGCTGGCCGTCGCGGGCTCGGTCAACCACGTCCAGTACGGCATACCGTGGGTCTCCAGCTCCCGGATGTTCTTCTACAACAAGAAGCTCTTCCGCAAGGCCGGCATCACCAAGGCCCCGCAGACCTGGCACGACGTCAAGGAAGACGCCGTCGAACTCAAGGCGCACGGCGTGCGGATGCCCTACGGGCTGCCGCTGGGCCCCGAGGAGGCGCAGGCCGAGGCGCTGATGTGGATGCTGGGCGCGCAGGGCGGCTACACCGACACCGTCGGCAGCTACACCTTCGACTCGGCCGCCAACGTCCAGGCCCTCGCCTGGGTGAAGAAGAACCTGGTCGACGCCAAGCTGGTCGGCCCCGGCGACCCGGCGGCGACCAACCGCCGCGACGTCTTCGCCGCCTTCCTGGCCGGCAAGGCCGGCATGATCAACGGCCACCCCACCCTGCTCGCGCAGGCCAAGGCGGCCGGCATCGAGGTCGGCGTGGTCCCGCTGCCGGGCAGGACCGGCCCGAGCTCCGACACCCTGGGCGTCGCCGACTGGATGATGGCCTTCAAGCAGAACGGCAACCTCGACGCCGACGGCAAGTTCCTGACGTTCGTCTACCAGGAGAAGAACTCCGTCAGGTTCCTCGACGAGTACGGGCTGCTGCCGGTGACCACCACCGCGTCGGAGGCCATGCGCACGAACCCCAAGGACCACGACCTCGTCCAGTTCCTCAACCTGCTGCCCGAGGCCGTCTTCTACCCGGTCGACAAGACGTCGTGGGGTCCGGTCAGCGACCAGGTCAAGAAGACGATCGGCCAGGCCGTCCACACCGACCCCAAGCAGGTGCTGAGCAACCTGCAGCGGTTCGCGCAGTCGGCGGACGCGGCGAAGTAGGCTGGCCGCCCGGTGGCGAGGCGACCGGGAAGGCGACCGGGAGGTGGCGGTGACCGCTGAGGAACTGTCGGCGCGGGACCGCGCCGTGCTCGACCTCGCGGCCTGCGCCTTCACCGGCCCGGGGCCGCGCGAGCGGGCGGTCCGCGAGCGGCTCGGCCTGTCGCCGACCGCCTACTTCCAGCTCCTCAACGCCCTGCTCGACGACCCCAGGGCACTGCGGTACGACCCCGTGACCGTCGCCCGCCTGCGCCGCGAACGCGACCGCGGCCGGGCCGAACGCGACTGAGGCGGATCCCGGCCCGGGCCCTCGGGCCCGCCCGCCGGGATCTGCGACCGTGCGCCGTCGGTGCACCGGGCACCGCGCGAGTAAGGTCGACGGCATGGGACCCGCCGACATCCTCAGCCCGCACACGCCCGAGGGGAAGGAGGGCCTGGCCGCACTGCTGGCGCACCCCGAACGCGCGGTGGTCGCCCTCGACTTCGACGGCACCCTCGCCCCGATCGTCGCCGACCCCGAGCAGGCCCGCGCGCTCCCGGGCGCGGCCCCCGCGCTGGCCCGCCTGGCCCCGCGCCTGGCCGCCGTCGCCGTGGTCACCGGCCGCCCCGCCGGGGTCGCGGTGCGCTACGGCGGCTTCGCCGGGGTGCCCGGGCTGGACCACATGGTCGTACTGGGCCACTACGGCGCCGAGCGGTGGGACGCGCGCACCGGCGAGGTCCGCACCCCCGGCGACCACCCCGGGGTCACCGCCGTGCGCGCGGAACTGCCCGGCTTCCTCGACCGGATCGGCGCCTGGCGCGGCACCTGGATCGAGGACAAGGGAGGGCGGGCCGTCGCCGTCCACACCCGGCGTACCGAGGACCCCGACGCCGCCTTCGCGGCCCTGCGCGAGCCGCTGGCCGAGCTGGCCCGGCGCCACGACCTGATGGTCGAGCCCGGCCGCTACGTGCTGGAACTGCGGCCGCCCGGCGTCGACAAGGGCGTCGCCCTGTCCGCCTACCTGCGGGAGGTCGGCGCCGACGCGGTGCTGTACGGGGGCGACGACCTCGGCGACCTCGCGGCCTACGGGGCCGTGGAGGACCTGCGCGGCAAGGGCATGGCCGGCGTGCTGGTGGCCAGCGCCGGCACCCCCGAGACCCCCCGCGAGCTGCTGGACCGGGCCGACCTCGCCGTCCCCGGCCCCGAGGGCATCGTCGCCCTCCTGAACGCCCTCGCGGACGCGCTGGGCTGACGGGCTCAGACCTTGACGATCTCGACGGCGGGACCGCACAGGAGGGTGAGGTCCTGCGGGTCGGAGGTCAGGACGGTGACCGGGGGCGGGCAGTCGCGGGCGATCGCGGCGAAGACGGCGTCGATGGCGTACTCGTGCCCGTGCAGGCCGTTCGCCCGCAGGAGTTCGGCGGCACGGTCGGCGCTCTCGCGGGTGACGTCGTGGACGTCCACGCGGGAGAGCACCCACTTGATGCGGGCCGGGTGGACCCTTGCGTAATCCGCTTCAAGGGTGGTCATGGCGGTGGTCGCCACACGTATGCCCTCCCGCTGCGCGGCCAGGATCAGCGATGCGACGAATCGGTCTTTACCGTAGAGCTTGGACAGGCCTTCACAGTCCAGCATGAGCGTGCCGGGCATCAAGCGGCGTTCCGGTCGGTGGCCTTGCGGTGGTCGTGGCGCAGTACGGCCCGAGCCGCTTCGACCTCTTCTTCGGTCAGCGGATCATTGTCGACCTCGAAATCCGCCACGATCTCGCCGAGCTTGTCCATCGCCACCTTGTGCTCGAGGGCTTCGGCGACGTACGCCGAGAACCCCCCGGCACCTACATGCCGGCGCGCAGCCTCGGCGAGACCCTCCGGCAGGCTGATCGAGTACTTCTTGACTCCGCTCATGCCTCAAATGCTACCAACGGTAGGAAAAATTCAAGCTTTGATCATCCTGTCAGCGCCCGCAGCTGGTCGAGGAACCAGCGGGAGGGCGGGAGGGCGGTCGCCGCGTCGGCGAGGCGTTTGGTGCGGGCGGCGCGTTCGGCCTGCGGCCGGGGCCGGTTCAGGCAGCCGAGGAGGGCCGGCCGTCGTCCGGTACGTGTGGGGTGAACACGAAGGACGACTCGTCGTTGTCGAGGTCGATCGTCAAGGAGGCGTCCAGTGCCTTGGCCAGGCGCGTCAGCAGGGTGAGGGTCGGCACCGAGTCACCGCCCTCGATGGTGGAGATCTGCGGCTGGGTCATTCCCGCGCGCCGGGCCAGTTCGGTCTGCGAAAGACCCAGGGCGGTTCGGCGGTCGTAAACGGCTTGGCCGAGCGCGAACGCCTGGCCCGCCTCGACGTAGGCGGCGGACTCTTCCACGGTTTCGCCCAGAAGCCTGCGCGTGCGGCGGGTCTTCCACTGCGAGTGGTTCACGAACCCTCCTCCTTGGTCCGCTCGTATCGGTGCTCCGCCGGACCGTGCTCGGCCTCGCACATCTTCTGGGCTTGCTGGGCTCGCTCGACCTCCGCGGTTTCACGCTGCCGGGTCTTGCGGAACACCGTCAACAGCACGATGCGGCGATCGGGCGCGAGCCAGTAGGTGATCCGAACGGCGTTGCCGTCCATCGTGAAGCGTAATTCCCGCACCTTGCGGCCCAGATGCCGGGCGTACGGCTCCGCCAGGGTCGTCGGCCGTGCAGCCAGCATGTCCGCGGCCCGTTCGGCCTTGTCGTACTGGGCATCCGACAGGAGTTCCAGCCAGTGGCGGACCTCTGGCTCGATCTCGATATGCCACGGGGTGCTCACGGCCGCACTATACAAAAAACTGCATACCGCCGGGACTCGATCATCCCCCCAGCGCCCGCAGCTGGTCGAGGAACCAGCGGGAGGGCGGGAGGGCGGTCGCCGCGTCGGCGAGGCGTTTGGTGCGGGCGGCGCGTTCGGCCTCGGGCAGGGTCAGGGCCGTGTTGAGGGCGGCCGCGGTGGCCCGGATGTCGTACGGGTTGACGGTGATCGCGTCCTCGCCGAGCTCCGCGAACGCGCCCGCCTCGCGCGACAGCACCAGGGCCACGCCGTGGTCCGAGACGACCGGCACCTCCTTGGCGACCAGGTTCATCCCGTCGCGGATGGGGTTGACCAGGGCCACGTCGGCCAGCCGGTACGCGGCCAGCGAGCGCGGGAAGTCGTCGTCGACCTTGAGCAGGACCGGGGTCCAGTCGGCGGTGCCGTACTCCGCGTTGATCCGCTCGGCCAGCCGGGAGACCTCGGCGGTGTAGTCCCGGTACAGGGCCAGGTCCTGGCGCGAGGGGTAGGCGAAGGCCACGTGCACCACGCGGCTGCGCCAGCCGGGGTGGTCGTGCAGGAGCTGCCGGTACGCCAGCAGGCCGCGCACGATGTTCTTGGACAGCTCGGTACGGTCCACCCGCACGATCAGCCTGCGGCCGGGACCGGTCTCGGCGCGCAGCGCCTCCATCCGCTCGGCCACGTCCGGCCGGTGCGCCCGCTCGCGCAGGAAGTCGCCGTCCGCGCCGAGGCCGTGCACCCCCAGCACGGTGGTCCGGCCCTCGTGGGTGACGGTGAGCGTCCCGCCGTCGTCCGAGACCGACGCCCCGAGCACGGCCGCGCAGCAGTCGGCGAAGGCGCCCGCCCAGCGCCGGGTCAGGAAGCCGGCCCGGTCCGCGCCCAGGATGCCGGTCAGCACCTGAGCGGCCACGTCGTCCGGCAGCAGCCGGAAGTAGTCCGGCGGCGCCCACGGGGTGTGCGAGAAGTGCCCGACGCGCAGGTCCGGGCGGCGCTCGCGCAGCATCGCGGGCACCAGCGCCAGGTGGTAGTCCTGCACCAGCACGGCCGCTTCCCGCGCCGCCTCCTCGGCCAGCGCGTCTGCGAAGGCCGCGTTGTACGCCTCGTACGACGCCCACTGGTCGCGGAAGTCCTCGTCGAAGACCGGCTCCAGCGGGGTCTGGTACAGCATGTGGTGCACGAACCACAGCACCGAGTTCGCGATCCCGTTGTACGCGGCGCCGAACACCTCGGGCGGCACCGCGATCATCCGCGAACCGGGCTCGCCGACCCCCTGCCGCACCGCCTCGCGGTCGCCGTCGGACAGCGCGGCGCACACCCACACCGCGTCCGCGTCCGGACCGATCGCGCTCAGCCCCGATACGAGTCCGCCCCCACCCCGCTTCTTCTCCAGGGTTCCGTCACCGGCCACCGAGTACGAAACCGGCCCCCTGTTCGAAGCGACCAGGATGCGGGCAGCGCGCGAATCCGCCATGCCGCGAGCCTAGCCCCGCGGAAGCGTTCTCAAACGTCACGCGGCCCCCGGGCGCACCGGCAGCCGCGGAAAGCCGCTCCCGCGCGCCCTCGCGCGCCGCCACGCCGGGGGTCGCGCGCCGGTGAACCTTCCCGGCCACAGCACTAGGCCGCGCGCCGCGCCGCGTACTCGCTCACCGTGAGCATCGGCGGCCGCTCCTCGGTGTCCACCGGGTGGGTGCTGGGGACGAAGCCGGAGCCGGCGCGTTCGAACTGGGTGAGCAGGGGGCGGACGAGGTGGCCGCGCGACAGGCGCGACTGGGCCGTGCGGTAGATGGCCGCGGCCATGCGGCCCAGCGCCTGGCCCGACTGGTGGCGGTGCCGGCGGACGCCGACGTCGACCTGCGCGAGCGCGTCGAGGCCGACCAGGCCGAGCGCGTCGATGAGCATGCCGAGTTCGACGCCGTAGCCGACCGGGAACGGCAGCCGCTCCAGCAAGCCGCGCCGCGCCGCGTACTCGCCGCCGAGCGGCTGGACGAAACCGGCCAGGCGCGGCCAGTGCAGGTTCAGCAGCGGGCGGGCGACGAGCTCGGTGACCCGGCCGCCGCCGGCCGGGACGACCGCGCCGCCGGTCTCCAGCGGCCGGTCGTACATCGCCTTGACCAGCTGCACCGGGGGATCGGTCAGCAGCGGACCGACGATGCCCGACACGAACCGCGGGTCGAACTCGCGCAGGTCGGCGTCCACGAAGCAGACGATCTCGCCGCTGGTGACCAGCAGTGAGCGCCACAGCACCTCGCCCTTGCCGGGCAGGGCGGGCAGGGCGGGCAGGATGTCGTCGCGCCGCACCACGCGCGCGCCGGCGGCCGCGGCGACCTCGGCGGTGGCGTCGGTGGACCCGGAGTCGACCACGACCAGCTCGTCGACCAGCGGCACCTCGGGCGTCATGAGGCCGTCCCGGACGGCCGCCACTATGTCGCCGACCGTGGCCTCCTCGTCCAGCGCGGGCAGCACGACGCTGACCGTGCCGGCCGCGCCCGCCGCCCGTTTGGCGGCCAGCAGCACGTCCAGCGGGCGGTCGTCCGCCGACCACGACCGGCGTTCCAGCCAGCCCTCCACCTCATCGAGCACGTGTGATTCTCTCCCCGGGGCGCGGTCCGGTGGCGCGTGCGGTCCGCCCAGATACGCCGCGCGCGGTGCGTCTCGCGTTGCGGACGGCGGACCCGACCGCCGCACATTGTCGGTTACAGTCTTGAACAACGCATACGACCTCGGCACGCCGGGGGCCGTATGCGGTCACAAACGCCCGGAGCCGTGCGCTTCGGTGCCATACCGCTCATCCAGAGGGGCAGAGGGAACGGCCCGTTGAAGCCCCGGCAACCCTCCCGCCGACCGCGAGGTCGTCACGGTGGGGAAGGTGCCAATTCCGGCTCGCCGCGCGTCCGCGCGTGCGAGGAAGATGAGGAGAAAGGGCCTCGCCATCATGGCTGTGCAGACCGTCGCCGGAACGACGCAGTCCGCCGCGTCGCCGTCCCCCGGGTCCGCGGACCCGCACGAGGACGCGACCGGGGACAAGTCCTTCGGCCCCGCCGCCGCCCTGTCCTGCCGCGAGTGCGGCACCCGCTTCCCGCTGAGCCCGGTCTTCGCCTGCCAGGAGTGTTTCGGACCCCTGGAAGTGGCCTACGACCTGCCGCTCGGCGACCCCGAGGGCCTGCGCCGGCGGATCGAGGCCGGCCCGGCGAACATCTGGCGCTACGCCCCGCTGCTGCCGGTCCCGGCCGGCGTGGCGGAGCGGCCCAACCTCAACCCCGGCTGGACCAAGCTGGTCCGCGCCGACAACCTGGCCCGCGAGCTGGGCGTCACCGGTGGCCTGCACATCAAGGACGACTCCGGCAACCCGACCCACTCCTTCAAGGACCGGGTCGTGGCCATCGCCCTGGAGGCCGCCCGCGCCTTCGGCCTGACCACGCTGTCCTGCTCGTCCACCGGCAACCTGGCCGGCGCGGTCGGCGCCGCGGCGGCCCGCGCGGGCCTGCGCAGCTGCGTGTTCATCCCGGCCGACCTGGAGGCCCCCAAGGTCGTCATGGCCGCGGTCTACGGCGGCGAGCTGGTCGCGATCGAGGGCACGTACGACGACGTCAACCGCTTCTGCTCGGAACTGATCGGCGACCCGGTCGGCGAGGGCTGGGGCTTCGTCAACGTCAACCTGCGCCCGTACTACGGCGAGGGCTCCAAGACCCTGGCCTACGAGATCGCCGAGCAGCTCGGCTGGCGGCTGCCGGACAACCTGGTCGTGCCCATCGCCTCCGGCTCCCAGCTCACCAAGATCGACAAGGGGCTGAAGGAGCTGATCGCCCTCGGCCTGGTGGCGGACAAGCCGTACCGGATCTACGGCGCCCAGGCCGAGGGCTGCTCCCCGGTCTCGGCGGCGTTCAAGGCCGGACACGACGTCGTACGCCCGGTCAAGCCCGACACCATCGCCAAGTCGCTGGCCATCGGCAACCCGGCGGACGGGCCATACGTCCTGGACATCGCCCGGCGCACCGGCGGGGCGGTCGAGGACGTGACCGACGAGCAGATCGTGGCCGCGATCCGGCTGCTGGCCCGCACCGAGGGCATCTTCGCCGAGACCGCCGGCGGGGTCACCGTCGGCGTGCTGAGGAAGCTGATCGAGTCCGGGCAGCTCGACCCGGCCGAAGAGACCGTCGTGCTGAACACCGGCGACGGCCTGAAGACCCTGGACGCGGTGGCCGGAACCGGGCCGACCGCGACGATCCGTCCCACCCTTGCCGCGTTCCGAGAGGCTGGTCTGGCATGAGTGCTTCCGTCCGAATCCCCACCATTCTGCGCACCTACACCGGCGGTCTGGCCGAGGTGCCGGCCGAGGGGGCGACGCTGGCCGAGGTCATCGAGTCGCTGGAGAAGAATCACGCAGGTATTTCCGCTCGGGTTCTGGACGACACCGGAAAGCTCCGTCGGTTCGTGAACGTTTATGTGAACGATGACGATGTCCGCTTTTCCGAGGGTCTTGCCACGGTTGTTCCGGACGGCGCCAGCGTCTCGATCATTCCCGCTGTGGCGGGCGGCTGAACATCATGGACACCGATCTTCGTGCTTCCGCCACGGATCCGGCAGGGCTCCGGCAGGCTTTGACGTCCGCCGATCGGAAACTGGTCCTGATCTGACGCGGATCTGACGATCCGGCCCGAATCACGTGCCCCGTCCGCCTTTCCGGCGGGCGGGGCACCTGTGTGCGGGGGCGCGGACGGCCACAGGTAGAGTTGCCGGGGGCAACCATGTCACCTGTGGGGTCAGTGCGGCGATTTATCGCCAAATTCAGGAGCGATATTTCCTTTTTGGCCCCCTTTGCTCCGCCCGAGATGCCCCGCATTATCGTTTTTTCCTGGGCTATTTCCGATGGGTCGTTCCCAGATTTCTCGTCCAATTGACCTGTTGCAGTGGGCATCCGTGCAGATACATTCAGCCGCGGTCGACGCGTTCCGGCGCACGCCCCCCAGGGCTCACACCTCGTGAAGGTAAGGGCCACTCCGGGGGGTGAGGTCTGACCCGGGCCCGCGGAGTGCGGGGCCGCGATAGGGCCAGTAATAGGGGAGTTAGGAATGGCTCAGGGCACCGTCAAGTGGTTCAACGCGGAGAAGGGCTACGGCTTCATCGCGGTCGACGGTGGTGCGGATGTTTTCGTCCACTACAGCGCGATCCAGATGGACGGTTACCGCACCCTCGAAGAAGGCCAGCGGGTCGAGTTCGAGATCTCGCAGGGTCAGAAGGGCCCGCAGGCGGACATGGTCCGCGTGGCGGGCTGACATCCCGGCGCGTTCGGCCACCGACGCGACGACTTCACCCGGCAGACCCGCACCCCCGGCTCAGGCGCAGCCAGGGGTGCGGGTCTGCCGTGCGTCCGGGGTCTTTCGTGTGTCCGAGGTCCTCCCGTGTGTCCGGGCCGGTGTGCGACGTGCGGTGACCGGCCCGGACGCCTGTCTGCTTGCACTCGCAGGGGTGGAGTGCTAATCATGGGCATTGGCGCTCTCCTGGTGAGAGTGCTAACTCAGGACCGGGTCGGTGAGGCCCGTCCGGGCGCCGGGAAGGAACCGGCGGCCGGTGGGTCGTCCGTCGCGGGCGCCACACGGTCCGTACACCGCCCCCTGCCCCGGCGGGGGAACCCCCAGTCCGCGGAGGACACTTCACATGGCAAAGATCATCGCGTTCGACGAGGAGGCGCGGCGCGGCCTTGAGCGCGGGATGAACCAGCTCGCCGACGCCGTCAAGGTCACCCTGGGCCCCAAGGGCCGGAACGTCGTCCTCGAGAAGAAGTGGGGCGCCCCCACGATCACCAACGATGGTGTGTCCATCGCCAAGGAGATCGAGCTTGAGGACCCGTACGAGAAGATCGGCGCCGAGCTGGTCAAGGAAGTCGCGAAGAAGACCGACGACGTCGCCGGTGACGGCACGACGACCGCGACCGTCCTGGCCCAGGCCCTGGTCAAGGAGGGTCTGCGCAACGTAGCCGCCGGCGCCAACCCGATGGCCCTCAAGCGCGGTATCGAGAAGGCCGTCGAGGCCGTCTCCGCCGCGCTGCTGGAGCAGGCGAAGGACGTGGAGACGAAGGAGCAGATCGCCTCCACCGCGTCGATCTCCGCCGCCGACACCCAGATCGGCGAGCTCATCGCCGAGGCGATGGACAAGGTCGGCAAGGAAGGCGTCATCACGGTCGAGGAGTCCAACACCTTCGGGCTGGAACTCGAGCTCACCGAGGGCATGCGCTTCGACAAGGGCTTCATCTCGGCCTACTTCGCCACGGACCTGGAGCGGATGGAGGCGTCCCTGGAGGACCCGTACATCCTGATCGTCAACTCCAAGGTCTCCGCGGTGAAGGACCTGCTCCCGCTGCTGGAGAAGGTCATGCAGTCCGGCAAGCCGCTGCTGATCATCGCCGAGGACGTCGAGGGCGAGGCCCTGTCCACCCTGGTCGTCAACAAGATCCGCGGCACCTTCAAGTCCGTCGCCGTCAAGGCGCCGGGCTTCGGTGACCGCCGCAAGGCCATGCTCGGCGACATCGCCATCCTCACCGGCGGCACGGTCATCTCCGAGGAGGTCGGCCTGAAGCTGGAGAACGCCGGGCTGGACCTGCTGGGCCGCGCCCGCAAGGTCGTCATCACCAAGGACGAGACCACCATCGTCGACGGTGCCGGCGACAGCGACCAGGTCAACGGCCGGGTGAACCAGATCCGCGCCGAGATCGAGAACAGCGACTCCGACTACGACCGCGAGAAGCTCCAGGAGCGCCTCGCCAAGCTGGCCGGCGGCGTGGCCGTCATCAAGGCCGGCGCGGCCACCGAGGTCGAGCTCAAGGAGCGCAAGCACCGTATCGAGGACGCGGTGCGCAACGCGAAGGCCGCCGTCGAGGAGGGCATCGTCGCCGGTGGCGGCGTGGCCCTGCTGCAGGCGTCCAACGTGTTCGAGAAGCTGGAGCTCGAAGGTGACGAGGCCACCGGCGCCGCCGCGGTCAAGATCGCCCTGGAGGCCCCGCTGAAGCAGATCGCCGTCAACGCCGGCCTCGAAGGCGGCGTCGTGGTGGAGAAGGTGCGCGGCCTGACCCCGGGCCACGGCCTGAACGCGGCCTCCGGCGAGTACGTCGACCTGATCGCCGAGGGCATCATCGACCCGGCCAAGGTGACCCGTTCCGCGCTGCAGAACGCGGCCTCCATCGCCGCGCTGTTCCTCACCACCGAGGCCGTCATCGCCGACAAGCCCGAGAAGGCCGCTCCGGCCGGCCAGGGCGGCGGCATGCCCGGCGGTGACATGGACTTCTGATCGGGCTCCGCTCCGGTCGATCCGTCCAGCACCAGGCGGCGCCCCCTCCCGGCCCGGGAGGGGGCGCCGCCCTTTTGCGTGTTTACGCCACGCCCCAGGACCGCGTCCCCCGGGCCGCCGAGCCGAGACCCGCGGCCCGGCTACGGGCGGGCGGCGTCCAGGGCGGCGCGCAGCCGGCCGCCGGACTCGGTGAGCAGACGGGCCGCGGTGGGCGCGTCGACGTGCGCGAGGAGGGTGAGGATGGCCGGCTTGACCTCGCCCTCGGTGGCGGTCAGCGCGGCCTCGACGGCGTCCTCGCCCGCCCCGGTGGCCAGCGCGACGATACGGCGCGAGCGGGCGCGCAGCTTCTCGTTGGAGGCGCGCACGTCGACCATCAGATTGCCGTACGTCTTGCCCAGCCGGATCATCGTGATCGTCGAGAGCATGTTCAGTACGAGCTTCTGGGCGGTGCCCGCCTTCAGCCGGGTGGAGCCGGACAGCAGTTCGGGGCCGACCACGACCTCGATGCCGTGGTCCGCCGCCGCGGCCAGCGGGGAGCCGGCGTTGCAGGACAGGCCGACGGTCAGCGCGCCCAGCGCCCGGGCGTGCTCGACCGCGCCGAGCGCGTACGGGGTGCGGCCCGAGGCGGAGATCCCGACGACGCAGTCGGCCGCCGTCACACCGAGCCGGTCCAGGTCCGCCGCGGCCAGCTCCCTGCTGTCCTCGGCCCCCTCGACGGAGGTCACCATCGCCTCGGGGCCGCCCGCGATGATCCCCACCACCTCGCGCCCGGGGGTCGTGTTGAACGTCGGCGGGCACTCGCTCGCGTCCAGCACCCCCAGCCGGCCCGCCGTGCCGGCGCCCGCGTAGACCAGCCGCCCGCCCTCCGCCATCCGCGCGGCGATCGCGTCGATGGCCGCGGCGATCGCCGGCAGCTGCCCGGCCACCGCGGCGGGCACGGTCGCGTCCTCCGCGTTCATGGTCCGGGCGATCTCCAGCGTGGGCAGCCGGTCGATCTCGGCGAGCTCGGGACGGAACGCCTCGGTGGTCAGCGTCTCCAGCTCGCGGCGCAGACGGGTGTACTGGGACATAAGCGGCTCGTTCATCCTTCTCGGGAGGTGCAAGGGGGGGATGGGTGACGCGGTCGGCGCGGGATGCGCGGGGGCACGGGAGTCGGCCCGCGTACGGGCGCGGGGTGCGGGGTGCGGGCGGGCCCGGGCCCGGACGGCGCCTGGCGGTCCGGCCGTACGGGTGCCGGGAACGGGGCGGTGGTGGAGGTGGCGGTGGAGGTGGAGGCGGAGGTGGCGGCGGGTCAGGAGCCGCCCTGCCGGCGCGGGGTGTGCCGGTGGGCCAGCGCCTCGTAGGAGGCCGAAAGGGCGGGCGCGGCGTCCTCGTACGTCCGCTGCGCCACCGCGATGAACAGGCAGTCCACCACGAGCAGTTGGCTGGTGCGGCTGGACATCGCCGCGGGTCTGAGCTCGCTCTCCCGGGAACTGGAGGTGGTGAGCACCAGGTCGGCGTACTGGGTGACGGCGCCGTCCGCGCGCCCGGTGATGGCGATCGTGGTGGCCCCGCGGTCGAAGGCGGCCCGCAGCGGCTCGATGACGTCGTGCGTGGAGCCGGAGTGGGTGATGGCCAGCGCCACGTCGCCGGGCCGCAGTTGCACGGCGTTGGTGACGGCCAGGTGCGGGTCGGACAGCGCGTGCGCGATCAGCCCGATGCGCAGCAGCTTCTGCGCGAGGTCCTGGGCGACCAGTCCGGACGCGCCGATCCCGTAGACGTCGGTCCGCCGCGCCCCGGCCAGCGCGTTGACCGCGGCCTCCAGTTGCGCCATGTCGAGCTGGGCCGCGGTGTCGGCGAGGGTCTGCTGCTCCTCCAGGGCGAGCTTGGTGACCACGTCGGCGAGCGGGTCGTCGACGGCGATGTCGGCGGTGACGGCGGGCGGCGCGCCCGTCGCCTGCTGGGCGGCGAGCGCGGCCAGGGCCAGCCGCAGGTCCCGGTAGCCGGGGTAGCCCAGCAGCCGGGCGGTGCGTACGACGGTGGCCTCGCTGGTCCCGGTACGGACGGCGAGCGCGGTCACGGTCAGGTGGGAGCAGCCCGCCGGGTCACCGGCGACGGCTTCCGCCACCCGCTGCATGGAGCGGGTCATCGAGGGGGCGAGGGTGCGGACCTTGGCGGCCAGGGCCCCCGGGTCGGGGGGCGTCACGGAACTGCTGGGCGCGCCCGGCACGCCGCGGAGGGCGCGGACGCTCGGGGGGAAAGTTTCCTTCACGCTGTAGGTCACGCTCTGAAAGCTATTTTCAGGCAGGCGCGGCGTCAAGGCGCACTCGCCGTGCGAGCGCCACCCGGGGGCCGCGGGCGCGCCCTGCGCGGCCGCGCCTCGGCCGCCCCTCGGCCGTCCCCGCCGGCCCGCCGCCCACCGGGCCGGACTTGCGACAATGGGCCGTATGGACGCCACCGCCGAAACCGTGCTGCACCAGGCGCGGGCCGCGATCCTCGCCGACCTGACCGCCCGCGACGCGGCGGAGGCGGACATCGTCTCCCTCGTCGAGGAGGCGCTGAGCCGGCGCCGCTGGTGGCTGGAGCAGTGGCCGGACGGCGCCGCGTACATCCCCGGCCTGCTCGCCCAGGACGTCCAGGACGCCCTGATGGAGACCCACGGCCGCTGGCCGCTGTGCCCGCGGTGCGACGAGCCGCACGCCCTGGCCGTCGAGCCCGAACTCGGCCCCGACCCCCACTGGGTCTGCGAACGCGGCGCCGCCGTGATCGCCCCCGTGGGCGCCCTCGGGGCACCCGGCCGCGGCGACTCCTGACCGGCCGCCGCCGATGGCCGTCTACATCGACCCCCCGACCTGGCCCGGCCACGGCCGCCTTTGGTCCCACCTGGTCAGCGACAGCTCGTACGACGAACTGCACGCCTTCGCCGCGCGCCTCGGCGCCCCGCGCCGCGCCTTCGAGCGCGACCACTACGACATACCGGCGGCCCGCTACGAGGACGCCGTCCGGCTCGGCGCCGTCGAGGTCCGCAGCCGGGAGATCGTGCGGCTGCTCACCCGGGCGGGCCTGCGCCGCCGCAAGCGGGGGCCGGACCCGGCGGCTACGTCCGTTCCCGGTCGTCCACCAGCAGGGTGAACACGTCCGGCCTGGCGTAGTGGCCGACCGGGTCGAAGTCGAAGCGGGCCCGCGCCAGGTCGCCGAGGTCCAGGTCGGCGGTGAGGATGCCCTCGCCGCCGCGCAGCGGACCGGCCAGGACGGCGCCGAGCGGCGAGACGATGACGCTGCCGCCGTCGATGAGCACCGTGCCGGGCGCCTCGCCCTGCACCGGGTGCAGGTCCGCCGGCAGGTCGGAGCGCAGCAGGTACTGGTTGGCGCAGACCACGAAGCAGCGCCCCTCCAGCGCGACGTGGCGCATCGTCACCTGCCAGCTCTCCCGCGGGTCCACCGAGGGCGCGCACCACACGTCGACCCCCTTGGCGTACATCGCGGTACGCAGCAGCGGCATGTAGTTCTCCCAGCAGATGGCCGAGCCGAGCCGGACCTCGCCGGTGTCGACGACGGGCAGCGTGGAGCCGTCGCCGCGCCCCCACAGCAGCCGCTCGCCGGCGGTCGGCACCAGCTTGCGGTGCTTGGCGAGCAGCCCGCCGGGCCCGCCGCCCGGTCCCGCGCCCGGCCCGCCCGGTCCCGCGCCCGGCCCGCCCGGTCCCGCGCCCGGTCCGAAGAAGAGCGCGGTGCAGTACAAGGTGGCGCCGGCCCGTTCGACGACGCCCGCCACGATGTGCACGCCGAGGTCCTGGGCGAGCGCGGCCAGGGAGTCCGTCTCGGGGCCCGGCACCCGCACGGCCGACTCGAAGTAGCGGCGGAACTCCTCCCGGCCGCGGTCCGAGCGGGCCCCGACGGTCACCCCGAAGTCCAGCCCCTTCGGATAGCCGCCCAGGTACGCCTCCGGCAGGACGATCACCCGCGCCCCGCGGTGCGCGGCGTCCGCGATGTACTGCCGGGCCTTCGCCAAGGTGGCCGGGGTGTCGAACAGCGGGGTGCCGATCTGGAGCGCGGCGACGGTCAGGTGGGCCATGCCGGTACCTCCCCCGTCAGGCGGTGAGCCATTCCGGTACCTCCCCCGTGCCGTCCCACCACGACCGCGGGCCGCGCCGCGCCGCCAGCGTCAGGTCGTCGGCGGGACAGCGGCCCCGCGCCACGTACCGCTGCGTGAACCCGTCCACCAGCGGTCGCAGTTCCGGCACGCCCAGCCGGGGCAGCGCGGCCAGCGCGGCGTCGAAGCAGCGCAGCGCCGCCCGTCCCAGCGCCGGGTCGTGCGGGCCGAGCCGGCATGCCCGCAGCCACAGCGGGTCCGCCGGGGCGGCCGGGCCCGAGCCCCCGGACGGCGGCAGGTCGGCCACCGCGTCCTCGGCGGCCCGGGTGGCCTCCGGGTCCTCGAACAGCGCGGTGGTGACGACCAGCGGCACGATCCAGCCGTCCTCGCCGCGCTGGGCGTCGATCATCCGCAGCTCCAGGTGGCCCTGCGGGCGCACCGGGGGGAAGAGGGTGGTCAGGTGGTACGCGAAGTCGTCCATCGTCGGCGGCCGGGAGGCGGCCCCGGTGCCGTGGTACCCGCGGTCGATCCACTGGCCGAACGTGGTGGTGTGGGGGCTCGCCCACGGACCGCCGTCCTGGTCGCGTACGCACATCAGGCGGGCCGCCAGGGCGTACCGCGCCCAGGCGTCCCGGGGGTCGGTGCCCATCGGGACGGCCGGCGCGGCGGTCCTGCTCGGGTCCAGCCGGGCCCAGATCACCTGCCGGGTCGAGCGCCAGCCGGTCGGCCGGCCCGCCGCCATCGGCGAGTTGGCGAACGCGGCGACGAGGACCGGCCCGAGCCGGTGGGCCAGCCACCAGCGCCGCCGGACGTTGTACGGTCCGGGCTCCTGCGTACCGGCGTCCAGGCAGACCTGTACCGAGGCGGACGCGCCCATCATGTACCGGCCGAACGGCCCGAACCGGTCGAACAGCCGCTCCATGCAGGCGTACCGGGGCCGGTCGACGAAGACCCGCGCGGGCTCGCGCCACGGGTCGATCCCGTACCCGGACAGGCGGTGCCCGGCGGCGGCGAGCTCCTCGCGCATCGCCCGCAGGTCCGCGCGCACCCCGGCCACGCACGCGGCCAGCGACTCGTACGGCGGCGAGCTCAGCTCCAACTGGCCGCCCGGCTCGCGGCTGAGCGCGGACCCGTGGGGGAACACCCCACCGGGTGCGAACCGTTCGGCGGCGGCCGCGACCCGCGCCTCGTCCGCGGGCAGCGACGGATGCCGGACGTCGCGTACCAGCCACTCCAGTTCGATCCCGACCCGGCGCGGCGGGCCCGTCCTCAGGCACGTGGCGCGCGCGTGCTCGGCGCAGGCGGCGGCTTCGGCCCTGACGGCCTGTGCGGTCTGTGCGGTCTCGCGCATGGTCAGCCCGCGGCCGCGTCGGGGTACGCGGCGCACTCCGCCGCGATCGACTCCCGCTCCCACTGCTCGCGGTCGCGGATGTACGTGGGCCGGTCCGCGCGCACCGCCCTGGTCTCGGCCGCGCCCGGCCGCAGCGCCCAGGTCACGGACCCGGTCACCGCCTGCGCGCACGCGTCCACGAACGACTGCACCGCGCCCCGCAGTTCGCCGAACCAGCGTCCTTCGAGCGCCTCGCGCACCCACAGCTGCTCCAGGTGCATCTTCTCGCGCACGGTCTCGGCGGCCAGCGTCGCGGACTCCACCTGGCGGTAGGAGCGCAGCAGCAGGCAGGCCGCCGGCATCTCCCGTATCTCCAGCACTTTGCTGCCGTCGTCCAGGTGCTCCAGGCCGCAGTAGCGGCCGATCCCGAACGCGCCGGCCCGCCGGTTGAGGACGTCGATCACCTCGGTCAGCGGCATGCGCACCCCGTCCACGGACGTCGGCACGCCTTCGGCGAAGGTGATCTCGACGGTGTCGCCCGGCATCCCGTGGCACACCGCGCTCCACCGGAACATGTGCTCGGGCACCGCGTGGTTCTCCGGGTCGTCCAGCACACCGGACTCGAACTCCCGGCACCACAGGTTGGAGTCGCCGCTGACCGTGCGCTCGCCCAGCTCCTCCAGCCCGTCCTCCTTGAGCTCCTGGATCTTCTGCCCGCGGTCGACCGGGTCCAGGTCGTACGGGCTGCCGTACCACCCGGCGAACCCGAGCTGCCCGAGCGCCCCGTTGAGCCGGCGCAGGCTGTTCTGCGAGCGGTTGGCGGTGTGCAGCACGACCGGTGCGCCCACCTGCCGGGCCAGTTCCACGGCCACCCGCGCGATCAGCGGCCGGCTCAGCGTCGAGCTCACCGGGTGCGTGTCCAGGTACACCGCCTGCGCCGCGATGGCCGGGCGCACGAACTCCTGCGCGAACGTCTCCCTGGCGTCCACGACGTGCAGTTCGGCGCCCAGCCGCTCGGCGATCTGCCGCCGGTCGTCCTCGGCCTCGCCCTCGCCCAGTTCGACGCTCAGCGCGTGCACCTCGCCGAACCCCAGGTCGCGCAGCCGGTGCAGCAGGTAACTGCTGTCCAGGCCGCCGCTGAACAGCGTGACCACGGGTGGCCGCCCGGTTCGCCCGCCGGTTCGCCGACCGCCGGGCGGGCGGTCGCCGGGGCCGTCGGCCAACCCGTCGGCCAGGTGCTGGAAGGAGCGGATGAGGGGGGTGGTCGGCATAGCCATCTCCCGCCTCCCGCCGTCCCGCGAAGGCATGCGTGAACCACTGCGCAGGGGGGCGGGGTGAGAAAGCGATCGATCCGGGCTGGGCGCCGGGCCGGCGCCGGGGCGGTCCCGGCGGGATCCCGCGCGCGATATGTGCGCGAACCGGTGCGAAGCGGCCGCTTTCCGACCTTAACCCCCCTCCGCGTCCTCGGCCATTCGGGCGAGCCCCGGGGCGGGGCACCCGTTCACGCCTCCAGGAGCTCCAGCTCGGTGGACATGTTGCGGCGGGCGACGTCCTCCCAGCACTCGCGGCCGTAAGGGGTGCGGAAGAGGGCGGGGAGGTCCAGGAGGCGGCGCAGGACGTCGGCCCGGCGGGTGCGGAAGACGTCGTCGGGGACGAAGGCGTACTCGTCGCGGACGGAGGCGGCGTACGCGGCGTAGTCGGCGGGATCGCCGGCCAGGACGGCGAGGTCGGCGTCGCACAGCACCTCGCCGTCGCGGTCGCCCGGGGCGGGGTCGTGGGAGACGGTCAGCCGGACCAGCCGGGCGACCTCACGGGTGCGCTCGGCGTCCACCCCGGCCTCGGTCAGCGCCCGTTCGGCCAGCGCTGCGCTGCGCTCCTCGTTCTCGCCGCGGTCGGGGCGGTAGACCGCGTCGTGGAACCAGCCGGCCAGCAGGGCCGTGTCGGGGTCGGCGGCGTACGCGGTCAGCTCGGTGATCCGGGTCAGCACGGCCATCAGGTGGTCCACGGTGTGATAGCGGCGCTGCGGCTCGGCCCACCGTTCCAGCAGGTCACGGCCGTACGGGGCGGGGTCGGGCGCCGACCGCGGGTCCGTCTGGCAGCGGCGCAGCACCTCACCCCACTCCGCGAGCAGGGCGTTGTACCGGGGATGTGACGAGGCACGGGATGGCGACGACATGCGGGTTATTCTGCGCCACCGCTGTGGCGCGCCGTGCACGGGCCGGTGCCCGCGGGCCGGGCCCTCTCGCGCGGGCGGGCCGCGGTGTGGCACCCTGACTTATATGTCTAGACCAATATTCGAGGTGATCGCGCTCGGCGCGGACGATGCCGTCGCGGCCCAGGAAGGCGGCGCCGACCGCCTCGAAGTGGTCACCGACATGGCCGCGGACGGCCTCACGCCGTCCAGGGAGACCTTCGCGGCGGTACGGGCGGCCGTCACGATCCCGCTGCGGGTCATGCTGCGGCTGTCCGACGGGTTCGGCGCGGGGGACGCGGCCGGGCTCGACGCGCTGTGCGAGGCGGCCCAGGGGCTGCGGGCCGAAGGGGCCGAGGAGTTCGTGCTCGGCTTCCTCGACCCGCGCGGGCACGCCGACCTCCCGGCCGTCGAGGCGCTGGTGGACGTGCTCGACGGCTGCGCGTGGACCTTCCACCGGGCCATCGACCGCGCCGCCGACCGTGACACGCTGCGCCTGCAGCTCGCCGGCCTGCCCGGCCTCGACACCTACCTCACCGCCGGCTCCCCGCTCGGCGTCCGCGACGGCCTCGACGTGCTGTGCGCGGAGGCCGCGCGCCGCGGCGAACCCGGCTACGAGGCCCGCCTCCTCGTCGGCGGCGGGCTCCTCCTCGACCACGTCCCCCTGCTGCGCGCGGCCGGCCTCGACGGCTTCCACGTCGGCGGCGCCGTACGCCGCGCGGGCTGGAACGGCCCCGTCGACGTCCACGCCGTGCGCGCCTGGCGCGACGCCCTCGACACCCCGGTCGCCGTGGGCTGAGCCGGACCGGCCGGCCTTCAGGGCGGCCCGGCCCGGCGCGCGGTCAGCCCAGCTCGGCCGGCAGCGGCTGCGCGTGGACCACCGTGAGGCCGGAGACCGCCCGGGTCAGGGCCACGTAGAGGCGGCGCAGCCCGGTGCGGACGTCGGGCTCGGCGCTCACGACGCGGGCGGGCTCGTCCAGCACCACGTAGTCGTACTCCAGACCCTTGGCGAGGGAGGCCGGGACCAGGGTCAGGCGCGCGGCGGCCGAGGTCTCCTCGCCCGGCGCGAGGAAGGGCAGGCCCGCCTCGTCCAGCGCACGCGCGAGCGAGGGCACCCGCGGGTCGGCCGCGATCAGCCCGATCGACCCCTCGTACGCGAGCGCGTCACGGCAGGCGGCCACCACCTGCGCGTCCAGGGCGGCGGGCGCCACCGGCCGGACGGACAGCGCGCCCGCCGCCTCCCGTACGGACGAGGCCGGCGCCAGGCCGGGCGCGATGGCGGGCAGCAGCCGGGAGGCGTACGCGATGATCTCGCGCGGCACGCGGAACCCCCGGGTCAGCTCCTCCACCCGCGCCTCGGGCTTGCCCAGGTGCCCGAGCGCCTCCGCCCAGGACGCGGTCGCCCACGGCGTCGTGCCCTGCGCGATGTCCCCGAGCACGGTCGCCGACCCCGTCGAGCAGCGCCGCCCGACCGCCCGGTACTGCATGGGCGACAGATCCTGCGCCTCGTCCAGCACCACGTGCCCGAGCGAGGGCGTGCGCTGCACCAGGTCGGCCGCCTCGTCCACGAGCACCGCGTCCGCCGCCGACCAGGGCGCCGACGCGAGCCCGCGAGCCGGCTTCGCCCACAGGATCCGCTTCTGCTCGTCGGCGGACAGCAGCCCGTCCGCGCAGGAGGCCAGGAAGTCCGGGTCGGACAGCAGCCGCAGCACCACCTTGGCGGGGTCGACCGGCGGCCAGCACTCCTTGACGACCGCCTTCACCGCCGCGTTGCGGGCCACCGCGTCCTGCACGCGGTCGTCGGGCGCCTCGCCCGCGCGCTCCATCTGGACCAGCACGGCGTGCGCGATCCGCTGCGGCAGGGCCTCGCGCGCCGCCTGGTACCTGATGTCCCGCGCGGCCAGTTCGTCGACGATCTCCTGCAGCTCGTACGCCGGCACCCGCCAGCGCCGCGAGCCGCGCACCACGACCGCCGCCTGCGACGGCCGGCGGATGCCCGAGCGCACCGCCCGGCGCAGCACTTGCGCCATGCGCGCGTCGCCCTTGACCGTGGCGGCCTCCGCGGTATCCGTGCCGCGGATCTGCACGTGGGCCACCAGGTCGTCCACGGTGGCCTGCTTCACCTGCATCTCGCCCAGCGCGGGCAGCACCTGCTCGATGTAGCGCAGGAACGACGCGTTCGGCCCGACGACCAGGGTGCCGGTACGGGACAGCCGCTCGCGGTGCGCGTACAGCAGGTACGCCACCCGGTGCAGACCGACCGCCGTCTTGCCCGTACCGGGCGCCCCCTGGACGCAGACGGTGCCGCCGACGCCCGCGACCACGATCTCGTGCTGCTCGGGCTGGATGGTGGCCACGATGTCCCGCATGGGACCGACGCGCGGCCGCTCGATCTCCTCCTGCAGCAGGCGGCTGGCGGTCGCGGCCTCGGCCGGATCGCTCAGGTGCTCGTCCTCGTACGCGGTCAGCTCGCCGCCGGTGTAGCCGAAGCGGCGGCGCAGCGCCACGTCCATCGGCTCGTTGCGCGAGGCCCGGTAGAACGGCTGCGAGACCGGCGCACGCCAGTCGATCACCATCGGGTCGCCGTCGGCGTCGTGCACGTGGCGGCGGCCGATGTAGAAGTTCTCGCCCCCGGCCCCCTCGGCCACGTCCGAGCCCGGCGCGTGCAGGTAGTCCAGGCGGCCGAAGAACAGCGGCAGGTCGGCGAGGTCGGCCAGCGCCTTGATCCGGGCGTCGATGCCGGCGGCCAGCACCTTGGCGTTGACCCAGTTGCCGGTGACGTCGGAGATGTCGAGCGCCTCCACGTCCTGCCGCATCGCCCGCAGCGCGGCGCGCGAGGCGGCCAGGTGCTCCCGCTCCCGGCGCAGGAGCGGATCGGGGGCACCCGGGGGAGTGCCCCGGGAGCCCCGGGCGCCGGCCGCGGAGCTGCCGGCGCCGCTGTCCGCGGGGCCGGTCACGGTCCTGTGCGCGGTCCCGTCCGCGGGACGTCCCGAGGCGGGTCTCGCGGCGGGTTTCGCGGGGCTGGTGGGGTCATCGTTGCCTTGCGGTTCCTGGGTGGGGACGTGCGAGGGCACGGCGTTCGCCTCCGGCGGCCACATCGGTGCGTACGGACGGGCGGGCGCGTGCGCGCGGGGCCCGTACGCGGGGATCGTCTCTCGTGGAAGCCGGCCGGTTTCCGTCCGGGCGGCGGCACTCCGCCGGGGGACCGTGAGGTCCGCGGGGAGGCGGGCAGACGCGCGACTATACGCGGGGCCGCGCCGACGCACCAGCGAATTTCACCCGGTGTTCGCCCGGGGCGCCGCCGTTCGAGGTGCCCCGGCCGGTCCGTGTCTCCGGGTCGACCCCGAGACGCGGATCAGGGTCGGGGGTCAGCCCCTGGTCGGAGGCCGCCGCCGGGAGTTACGCCCTCAGCCCGACGCCTTCGCGGCGGGCGGCTTCCTACCGTGGAGGACATGACCACCACCACCGTTTCCCCAGGCCCCGGCGCCCACGACGGCGCCGCGTCCGGCGACCGCCGGCACCCCCGCCACGTCCTCGGCAGCGCCCTGCACGCGATACGCGTCTTCGCGGTGACGGCCGCCGAGGTGGTCCTGCTGGGCTCCTCCGAGGGCGGACGCCGCTCGTAGCCCGCGGTCCGGGGCCCGTCGTCGGTCGGTGCGCCTCAGACGTCCTCGCCCGCGCCCGTGAGCAGGTCACCGGCGTCCACGATCCGGTAGGCGTAACCCTGCTCGGCCAGGAAGCGCTGGCGGTGCGCCGCGAAGTCCTGGTCGATGGTGTCGCGGGCGACCACGGAGTAGAAGCGGGCCTCGTGCCCGTCGGCCTTGGGCCGCAGGACGCGGCCGAGGCGCTGGGCCTCCTCCTGCCGGGAACCGAAGGTGCCGGACACCTGGATGGCGACGGTCGCCTCGGGCAGGTCGATCGAGAAGTTGGCGACCTTGGAGACGACCAGCACCGACAGCTCGCCCCGGCGGAAGGCGTCGAAGAGTTTCTCCCGCTGGGCGTTGGACGTCTCGCCCTTGATCACCGGGGCGCCCAGGTGCTCGCCCAGCTCGTCGAGCTGGTCGATGTACTGCCCGATGACCAGCGTCTGCTGCCCGGCGTGCTTGGCGACCAGGGCCTCCGTGACGCGGCGCTTGGTCGCGGTCGTCGCACAGTAGCGGTACTTCTCCTCGGTTTCCGCCGTCGCGTACGCCAGCCGCTCGGAGTCGGTCAGGTCGACCCGCACCTCGACGCAGTCGGCGGGCGCGATGTAGCCCTGGGCCTCGATCTCCTTCCAGGGCGCGTCGAACCGCTTGGGGCCGATGAGCGAGAACACGTCCGACTCGCGCCCGTCCTCCCGCACCAGCGTGGCGGTCAGCCCCAGACGGCGGCGGGCCTGCAGGTCGGCGGTGAACTTGAAGACCGGCGCCGGCAGCAGGTGCACCTCGTCGTAGACGATCAGGCCCCAGTCGCGGGAGTCGAACAGCTCCAGGTGCGGGTAGACGCCCTTCCGCTTGGTGGTCAGCACCTGGTACGTGGCGATGGTGACCGGGCGGATCTCCTTCCTCGTCCCGCTGTACTCGCCGACCTCGTCCTCGGTCAGCGAGGTGCGCCGGACCAGTTCGTGCTTCCACTGGCGGGCCGAGACCGTGTTGGTCACCAGGATCAGCGTCGTCGCCTTGGCCTGCGCCATCGCGCCCGCCCCGACCAGCGTCTTGCCCGCGCCGCACGGCAGCACCACCACGCCGCTGCCGCCGTGCCAGAACCCCTCGACCGCCTGCTTCTGGTAGGGCCGCAGCGCCCAGCCGTCCTCGCGCAGCTCGATCGGGTGCGCCTCGCCGTCCACGTATCCGGCGAAGTCCTCGGCCGGCCAGCCCAGCTTCAGCAGCACCTGCTTGATCTGGCCGCGCTCGGAGGGGTGCACCGCGACGGTGTCCTCGTCGATCCGCGCGCCCACCAGCGGCTGCACCCGCTTGGAGCGCAGCACCTCCTCCAGCACCGGGCGGTCGGTGCTGGTCAGCACCAGCCCGTGCGCGGGGTCCTTGGTCAGCCGCAGCCGCCCGTACCTGGCCATCGTCTCGGCGACGTCCACCAGCAGCGCGTGCGGCACGGGGTAGCGCGAGTACGCCATGAGCGCGTCGACGACCTGCTCGGCGTCGTGGCCGGCCGCCCGGGCGTTCCACAGCCCCAGCGGGGTCAGCCGGTAGGTGTGGATGTGCTCGGGCGCCCGCTCCAGCTCGGCGAACGGCGCGATCGCCCGGCGGCAGGCGTCGGCGTCCTCGTGGTCCACCTCCAGGAGAAGCGTCTTGTCGCTCTGGACGATCAGGCAGGACACCCGGTGCCTCCGGCGGTTTGTGGCGTACGGGGGAACGAAGAATTGTACGTCGGGCGGGCGGGGCGGACGCGTGGGGCGGATCACGTCCCCCCGGGGGGCGGGGGCCGGCGGGATGGGGCCGATCGGAGGAAAACCGGCGCGGGCCGGCCGTGGCGCCTACGGCGGATTGTCGTATTTGATGTTTTCTGCCCCTATGGATCACCCTCAGGAGACGCTTCCCCCCGCTGAGCCGCGCGGCCGGGGGAAAGCCCGTGCTGTCGCGGCGTCCACGGCAGTCGCCGGAGCGGCCGTACTGGCCGCGGCCGGGCTGCTGCTGCCCGCCTCGCCATCGAGTGCGGCGCCCAGAGATGACGGATGGCGCAACGCCGGATTCCCGCAGAGGCACGACGGTCCGGCCGGCTCCCAGGGCCCCCTCACCGTCTTCGGCCACCTCGGCTGGGCCGGCCAGGTCGCCGGCCAGGTCGCCGGCCTGACCACCGGCCACGACCAGTCCGCGGGCCAGGCGGGCCGGGATCAGGCTCAGGGCCAGGACGAGGTTCAGGGCCAGAGTCAGGATCAGGCCCAGGGCCAGGATCAGGACCAGAGCCAGGACCAGAGCCAGGCTCAGGGCCAGGGCCAGGGCCAGGGCCAGGGCCAGGGCCAGGCTCAGGACCAGAGCCAGAGCCAGGGTCAGGGCCGGCGGCCCGACCATGGGCGGCAGCAGGCGGGTGAGGACCCGCAGGCGGTCGGAGGCCAGAGCCAGAGCCAAGGTCAGGACCAGGGCCAGAGTCAGAGCCAAGCTCAGGACCAGAGCCAGCGCCAGGACCAGAGCCAGAGCCAGGACCAGAGCCAGGCCGAGGAGCAAGACGGGGCCCAGAGCCAGGACCAGAGCCAAGGCCAGGACGCAGTCCGGCCCGGGGACGACGCCTCGTCCGCGGCGCAGGGCGAGCACTCCGGGAGCGGGTACGCGGGCGGTCACCACCGGCCCGGAACCGACTGGCCGACGGTGACCGCGGGCCGGCCGTCCGAGCACCCGACCTGGCCGTCGGAGCACTCCACCTGGCCGTCGGAGCACCCCACGTGGCCGACCGGCCACCCGACCTGGCCGACGGGACACCCGACGTCGCCGACCCCGAGCGAGAGCTGCCCGCCCACGTACACCAAACCCCCGACGACGCCCCCGACCACTCCGCCCACCAAGCCCCCGACCACGCACCCGACCCCGCCCACCACTCCGCCTCCCTCACCCACGTTCCCACCGCCGTCACCCACGTTCCCGCCGCCGTCTCCCACCGCACCGCCCAGGGAGCACCGGCCGCACCTGCCGCACACCGGCGCGTCGGTGGGGTGGGCGGCCGCCGCCGCGGCGGGCGTGCTCGGTACGGGCGGCGCGCTGGTCGTCGCGTCCAGGCGCCGCGGACGGCACAGCTAGGCGCCCCTCAAGTCCCTCCGCCCTTACGGCGATTTCCGGCCGTCGTACGTGCCGCATTGCGTACGGCGGCCGGACCCGGGTAGCCGATTCGAGGACGGTGCCTACCTGAGGGGGTCGCGGTTCATGGCGGTGCGGACGGCGCTGTTCCGGGTGGTCCCGGAACGCAAGGCCAAGCCCAAGGGCCGCACGGTATCGGCCACATCGAAGGCGGCGGCCACGAGCGGCAGGACCAAGCCGCTGCCCAAGGCCGTGGGCAAGCGCGCGGGCACACCCGCGACAAAGGTCGCGGCCAAGCCCGCGAAGAAGGCGGCGGCCAAGCCCGCGACAAAGGCCGCGGCCAAACCCGCGTCCAAGGATGTGCCGCAGCCCAGGACGAGGACGGGGCGCACCTCCGGGTCCGGCTTCTGGGCGAGGCGCGGGTCCGGGGCGGCGGCCGGCACGAAGCCGCGGGCCGGGCGCCCGGCCCCCCGTGCGCCTGAGCCGCGTCCGCCGCTGCTGCAACGCCGCACCCTCGGCCCGGTCCTGGCGCGCGCCGCACTTCTGGCAGTGGCGGTGGTGGCGATGACCGCCTTCGCGGTCGCCCTCGCGCGCGTGACCCTCGTGCCGTCGCCCTCCTCGGACGCGCTGGTGCACACCAACCTGCGGCCGGGCGCCTCCATCCGCGCCTACCTCGACCAGCCGACCGTCCGCGACTCGGCCAAGCAGATCGGCGGCAACGTCCTTCTCGGCGTCCCCTTCGGGATCCTGCTCCCGATCCTCTTCCCCCGCGCCCGCGGCCTGGTGCGCACCGCCGCCGTCACCGCCCTGGTCATGATCCTGGTCGAGTCCGCCCAGGGCGCGATCGTCGAGGGCCGGGCCTTCGACATCGACGACGTCATCCTCAACACCCTCGGCGCGCTCCTCGGCTACCTCCTCATCGGCCGCCGCCTCGGCCACGCCTTCCACCCCCGCCGCAACACCTGGTGGCACCGCTTGCGCCACCGCTCATGAGCCTGCTCCCTGGTCCCTCGTTCGGGTGAAAGGGAGTTCCCATGGGTCCACATGTTCGGACAACCGGTGATCATGGGAGAGGGGGCCGCAGGGGGCGGATCTTCGCGAAGGAGGGGGCATGCGTGTCACGTACGACGACGACCACGGACCATGGACGAAGGCCGAGGTGCTGTCCCTGGGCGAGGACCGCCGGCGGCGGCGGGAACTCATAGGTGACTCCTTGCTGGTGACGCCGCGCCCGGCCACCAGGCACCAGCGGGCCCTTTCGCGTCTGCGGCGCCTGCTCGAATCGGCCGCGAGCGCCGCCGGGGCGTCCCCGGAGGTCGAGGTCTTCGGCGCTGCGAACATCGTGCTTCCCGGCGGACTCTTCGTCCCGGACATCGTCGTGGTGGACGTCACGGCCGCCGATCGGGACATGACCGCCTTCGGCAGCGATGCCGTCCGCCTCGTGGTGGAGATCGTCTCGCCGTCCGCCACGGCCTCGCGCATCGACCGCTTGCTCAAGCCCCCGTACTACGCCGAGGCGGGCATCGAACACCTCTGGCGGCTGGAGTTGGAGCCCTCGCCCGTTCTCGTCGTGGCCGCACTGGAAGCGGGACGATACGTGGACCGGGTGGTCGCGCGCGCCGGGTCCCGCACGCTCGTCGAGAAGCCCTTCGCCGTCGAGGTCGACCCCGGGGCGCTCGTGCCGCAGCGCGGCTGAGAGCCGGCTCCGCGCCCGCCGAGCCGTACGGGCGCCTGTACCTGCGTCCGTACCGGCCGGGCCGCGTCTCAGGCCGGGTGGTCGTCCGCTTCCGCCAGTTCGGCGACGCCCGTGATGCGGTGGAGGGCGAAGGTGCGGACCTCGTCGGCGGTGTGGTCGTAGGCGGTCACGTAGCCGCCCTCGACGCGGACCGGGACGATGACGCGCTGGCTGGCGGAGCCCTCCGCGTTGACGTAGCCGATCCAGACGGTTCCGCCCGCAAGGGCCGCCGCCTGGACCGTGGCGAGGGTCTCGGCGCTGCTGGTGCGGGGCAGGCCCGGGCCCGCGGCCCGCTCGGGGGCGGGGCGGCGGACGGCGGTCGCCGCGCGGTCCCCCGCCCGGATCGTCTTGACGGCGAGGCCGAGGAGGGCGGCGTCGGGGACGGGCGGGCCGTCGCTGACGGGGACGGGCGGCGTGCGAGGAGGGGTGCGGCGCGCGTCGGGGCGGGTGATGAGGACGTCCCCGTCGGGGGACTCGGCGGCCGGCGCCAGGCCCATCGCGCGCAGCCGTTCGAGCACCGTGGACGGGTCGGCCTGGGCGGCGACCACGGTGGGGGCGAGCCGGCGCAGGCCCAGGGAGGCGGCCCGGCGGTCGGCGAGGAGTTCGGTGAGCAGCGCGTCGTCGTCGCACCGCAGATACGCCGAGGCGGCCCCGACCCGCAGCGTGCCGTGCCGGCGGGCCACGTCGTCGATCAGATAGCTCAGCGGCTGCGGCACGGGAGTGCGCGAGTGCTCCGTCAGGAACCGCTGCAACTCCGCCGCGGTGCGCCCGGCGTCCAGGGCCCGCCGTACCGACTCCGGCGTGAAGCGGTAGACCGTGGCCCCGCCCTTGGACTCGATGTCCGCCAGGACCCCGAGCGTCTCGGCGAGCGGTGCGATCAGGGGCCCCGGCGCCACCGCGGTCAGGTCGGCCTGGAGCAGGACGTGGTCCAGGGGCTCGGGCAGCAGCGGCCCCAGCAGCCTGGCGGCCTCGGCGGCCGCCCCCTCGGGGCCGCCGTGCCCCACCGGGTCCAGCAGCGGGCGGGCGTGCGCGGCGAGTGCCCCCCGGCCGGTGACGCCCAGCGTCTCCGCGTCGTGCAGCGTCCAGCCGAGCAGCTCCTCCCGCAGGGCGTCCGCGCCCGCCCGCATCGGCCGCAGCCATCGCAGCCTGGCCAGCAGGGTCCGCGGCACCGCGGCCGAGCCCGGCGGCAGCTCCGCCAGCAGCCGCAGCGTGCGGCGGCGTACCCGCGGCGCCAGGGGACGGTCCAGGTCGGGCCCGAGCGCCGCCAGCGCCCGCCCCTTGGCGTCGCGGGTGCCGACCAGCCCGGGCGTGCGCGTCGCGGTCAGCCACGCCGCCGCCAGCGCGGTCCACTGCCGCTCGGCCGGCAGCTTCAGCCACTCGTCGGAGGCGGGCGTGGGGGCGTACGCCTCGTCCACCTCCCCGTCGGAGGCGATCAGCCCGGCCGCGTAGGCGAGTTCCAGCCAGAAAGCGGTCTCCGGCTCGGACAGGTCGAGCGCGGACGCGGTGCGCTTGAGGTCCCGGACGCTGAGACCGCCCGCCCGCAGCACGGGCGGCCCGCCCGCCTGCCACTGCGTCAGCAGCTCGATGACGGTGCGCACGGCGGTGAACGCCTGTCCCGCCGCCGTACGGTCCACCGTGCGCTCCGGCCGGACGACCGGCTCGACGGGCGGCGGTCCCGGCTCGGGCGCCCGGTGCGCCCGCCCGCCGCGCAGGGTCAGGGCGGCCTCGCGCGGCAGCAGCACATTGCGCCGGCCGGCCGGCAGCAGCAGGCCGCGGGCCAGCAGCCACTGCACGGGCGTGACCGCGTCCGCCGCCCGCACCGCGACCGTCGCGTCGCGCACCTCGCCGTACGGCGGCCCCCACACCAGCCGCTCCAGCCGCCCCGTCACGCCCTCCGGCGCCTGGGCGAGCAGATCGCGCATCCGTTCCGCGTCCGCGAAGAGCTCGCTCAGCGCGCGGACCGCGCTCGTCGGGTCGTGCGTCGCGGGCAGACCCGCGTCCGCCACGATCTCCTGCAGCCTGGACGGCGACATCCCGGCGGTCGCCTCGCCCACCGACGGCCCCAGGCCCGTGCCCGACGTACCCCCGGCGGCGGGTGCGAGCACGTCACGCGCGGTCCGCACCAAGTGCAGCGCCTCGTCACCGCCCCACACGATCCCGCGCGTCCGCAGCACCTGCACGGCCGCCGGCAGCGCCTCCGCGACGCCCGGGCTCCCGGCGATACGGGCGGCGGCGCGCGCGTCCGCGTCCGTGGCGGCTTCGGTGTCCGTGTCCGTGTCCGCGGCCGTGCCCGTGTCCGTGTCGGTCGCGGGGCCGGCCGCCGGGAGGACCGGCGGGGCCGTACCGGTCATGAGGCCGCGCAGCGTCTCGTACGGGCACGGGTCGGGGGCCACCGCGAGGGCCTCGGCGACCTGGTGGGTGAACTGGTCGAGGCGGTCCAGCGTGCGCAGCACCGACGCCCGCGTCGAGGCGCGCGTGGCGAGCTGCGTCAGGTCGGGCGGCACGGGGGTGAGCAGGTCGGGCCGGGCACGCAGCAGGAGGGCCAGCGCGTCGTCGTCACGTGCGCGCAGGTCCTCCGCGAGCGTGCGCGGGGAGATGCCTCGGCTCCCGTCCGTCATCCGTCCCACAGTAGCCGGAAGCGTTCCGGCGGGTGAGCGGCCGCCCGACGGGGGGTGGGCCGGGCCCGCGCCGGGCGGCGCGGACCGGCCTTGGCCTCCCCGTACGGCGACGCCTGCCGTGCCCTCCGCAGGGTGACGACAGGCCGCCGCCGGGCGGGTACGGTCGGTACCGTCGGCGGGAGGCCAATACGCGGCAGGGGAAGGGGGCTTGACGGTGGGCGTCGAGAGCGACCGGATGGTGTTCGACTACCTCAGCCGGGTCGGCGACCTGGCGCAGACCGCCCTTCCCGCGGTCGAGCGCAGGGAACTGGTCGCCCAGTTGCGAACCGACATCGACCGCGAACGCGGGCGGCGCGGCGCCGACAGCCCGGCCGCGGTCCGGCGCATCCTGAGCCGCATCGGGACCCCCGACGAGGTGGTGGAGGCCGCGGCCTCGTCGTCCCCGTCGTCCTCGTCGGCCCCTTCGGCGGCCGGGGCGTCCGCGGGCGGAAGCGGGAGCGGTACGGCGGCCACCGACGCCCCGGGGGGCGGGGCCGAGCCGCCGCCGGGTTCGTACGGCCCGTACGCCGCGCGCGGGCCGCGCGCGGGAGGCGGCGGCGCGCGCAAGGGCGACGGCGGCGCGTGGCGGCGGACCTCGCCCGGCCCCGACGGAGGCGACGGATTCGGCGGGAGCGGCACCGGCGGCTTCGGCGGCACCGGCGGGTTCGGCGGTCTGCGGCCCGGGGACGAACTCGCCGGACTGCCCGGCATGACCGGCGGTGTCTTCATCCCGGTCGACGACGAGGAACTGGCCGGCCGCGAACCGGAGCCGCCCAGGAAGGCCGCGGACGAGCAGACCGCTGACGAGGCCGCGCAGGAGCCGCCGCAGGAGGCGGCGCCGGCCGCGGCCCGTGGGCCCAGGCGCGTACTGCCCCGGCTCGGCGGCGTGACCCGGGGCTGGGGCAGTCCGAGCCTCGTCCTGGCCGCCCTGCTCCTGATCGCGGGGGCCGTCATCGGCTCCTGGATCCCGCTGGGGCTCGGCTGGGTGCTGGCCTGGTTCTCCCGCCGCCTGACCCCCGCCCAGAAGAAGTTCGGCGTCCTCGGCCTGCCCGGTGCCGCCGCCGCGGGGCTGCTCGTCTGGCTGTGGGGCCGTGACCAGGGCAAGTGGGGCACCCCCGTCCCGCACGGCCACCTGGGGCAGGCCGTCCAGGACGCCCTGCCCGGCACCGTCCGCCTCGCGGCCTGCGCCTCCGCCCTGTTCCTCCTCTACCGGGCCCGCCGCTCGGCCTGAACGCCCGGCGCGGTCCCCGCGGCGCCCGGCCCCGCCCGCGGCCCCCTTGACCGCCCGGGCGAGAATGGTTGCCGTGACCACCGACCTCAGCCCCCTGACCCCCTTCCCGGCGGCCGCCGGCGGCCTGACCGTCGGGTTCGACCTCGACATGACCCTCATCGACTCCCGCCCCGGGATCAAGGCGGTGTACGACCTGCTCGCCGCCGAGACCGGCACCTTCGTCGACTCCGCCCTGGCCGTCACGCGGCTGGGCCCGCCGCTCGAGGAGGAACTGGCCCACTGGTTCCCCGAGCACCTCGTCGCCGAGATGGCCGAGCGGTACCGCGCCCTCTACCCGGCGCACGCCATCGCCCCGACCCCCGCCATGCCGGGCGCGGTCGAGGCGGTCGCGGCGGTACGGGCGGCGGGCGGCCGCCCCCTGGTGGTCACCGCGAAGTACGCCCCGAACGCCCGGCTCCACCTGGACCACGTCGGCATCGAGGCCGACCTGCGCGGCGATCAGTGGGCGGAGGCCAAGGCACAGGCGCTGATCGAGTACGGCGCCACCGTCTACGTCGGCGACCACACAGGCGACGTGCGCGGCGCCCGCACGGCCGGCGCGCTGTCGGTGGCGGTGGCCACCGGGCCGTGCGGCGCGGCGGAACTGCGTGCCGCGGGCGCGGACGTCGTCCTGCGCGACCTGACCGAGTTCCCGGAGTGGTTCGCGGACTACAGCTCCGCCGCCGCCTGAACGGTGTCCGCGGCGGCCGGATCAATGGCCGCGGGGACCGTGGGGACCGCGGGGGCCGCGGCGGTCGGGGCGGAGGCCGTCGGGGCCGAGGAGCCCACCGAGCCGTCCCCGCTGTCCCAGCTGGCCGCGCTGTCCCCGCCGTCCGTGCCGTCCCCGCTCTCCGGCGGCGTGCGCTGCGCCATCGCCGTCCGCAGCAGCCCCACCAGGGCGATCGCGAACCCGACGCCCATCAGCATGGACACGAAGTACGCCGGCGTCGGCAGCCGCCGCGTGTGCAGCAGCAGCGGCGCCACGGTCGCCACCGTGCCCACGGCACCGACGATGAACACGATCGCGCCGGTCCGCACGAGGAGGTCTCCGGCGCCCATGGTTCGTCTGCTCACCGGACCAGGGTAGGTCCGCGGGCCGCAGGCGGCGGCGCGCGGCCCTCCCGCTGACGCCGGGCGCGTCCAAGAGCTGCCGGGCGGCCCGAGGGGGAAGAGGGGCACGGCCACGGATCCCGGAGTCACCCGCACCGCACAGCCACCCGTACTTGGACTCTGTTGCGCCCCTCGGAGCCCTTGCCGAGACTTGCAGGGGCTCTCTCGTTTCCTCGGCCCTTGCGCTGGGGAGAGCCCCGGTAGGCTGTGCAGGGTTGTTGGCCTTGTGGATGGGAAGTAGGTGTGTGCTTTGCCAACCGGCAAGGTCAAGTGGTTCAACAGCGAGAAGGGCTTCGGCTTTCTCTCCCGCGATGACGGCGGCGACGTCTTCGTGCACTCTTCGGTGCTGCCCGACGGGGTGGCGGCCCTCAAGCCCGGCCAGCGCGTGGAATTCGGCGTCGTCGCAGGTCAGCGCGGTGATCAGGCGCTTTCGGTGACCCTGCTCGACCCCGCTCCCTCGGTCGCCGCGGCGCAGCGCAGAAAGCCCGACGAGCTGCTGCCCATCGTGCAGGACCTCACCACCCTCCTGGAGGACGTGGCGCGTTCGCTGCAGCGCGGCCGGTATCCCGACAAGGCCCACGGCCACAAGATCGCTTCGGTGCTGCGGGTGGTCGCGGACCAACTCGACGTCTGAACTCCTTCGCCCGACGAGGTTTTTGGGCGGCGCTTTACCGGAGGAAGGTCCTCCGGTAAAGCGTTTTCCGCCAATGGGCCGGGTGGAATTCCGGCCGGAATCCGGAACCCTCAGAAAGCCAGGGCATCGGCCGCGAGCGGCGGCACCAGGCCCTCGGCGGCGGCCCGGGTCAGCAGCCCCCGTACCGCCGCGTAGCCCTGCTCGCCCAGGTCGGCGGTGAACTCGTTCACGTACAGGCCGATGTGCTGGTCGGCCACCGCCGGGTCCATCTCTTGGGCGTGCGCGAGTACGTAGCCGCGGGAGGCGTCCGGGTCGTCCCAGGCCATCCGCACCGAGGCGCGCGCGGCCTCGGCCAGCGCGTGCAGCCGCTCCTTGCCCAGCGACCGCTTGGCGATGATCGCGCCCAGCGGGATGGGCAGCCCGGTGCGGGACTCCCAGTGCTCACCCATGTCGGCGAGCTTGTGCAGGCCGTAGTCCTGGTACGTGAAGCGCGCCTCGTGGATCACCAGGCCGGCGTCCACCCGGCCGTCGCGCACGGCGGGCATGATCTCGTGGAACGGCAGCACCACGATCCGGCCGACCCCGTCCGGCACCTCGGCCGCCGCCCACAGCCGGAACAGCAGGTACGCCGTCGAGCGCTCGCCGGGCACGGCCACCGTCCTGCCGGTGAGATCGGCGCCCGGCTCCCGGGTGAGCACCAGCGGCCCGCAGCCGCGGCCGAGGGCGCCGCCGCAGGGCAGCAGGGCGTACTCGTCCAGCACCCACGGCAGCACCGCGTACGACACCTTCAGCACGTCCAGCTCGCCGCGCTCTGCCATGCCGTTCGTCACGTCGATGTCCGCGAACGTCACGTCCAGCGGGGGCGCTTCCGGGACCAGGCCGTGCGCCCAGGCGTGGAAGACGAATGTGTCGTTGGGACACGGGGAGTACGCGATCCGCAGCCGGTCGCCGGGTCCGCCGCCCCCGGTGCCCGACTCAGCTGTGTCCGGTGTGGTGTTCATGGTCCGCCTCAACCTCCAGCGCGGCCGGGAGCTTCCCGAACGCCGTCGTCAGCGCGGCCAGTGCCTCGCCGATCCGCCACGCCGCCCGGTCGCGCGGCCCGACGGCGTTCGACACCGTACGCAGTTCCATCACGGGTACGCCATGGGCCGCGGCAGCCTCCGCCACCCCGAACCCCTCCATCGCCTCCGCGACCGCACCGGGATGGCGCCTGCTCAGCTCCTCGGCCCGGCGGGCGGTGCCGGTCACCGTGGAGACGGTCAGGACCGGCCCGTACGCGGCCCCCAGCCGGTCCGCGACCACCCGGCTCAGCGGCGCGGGGGAGTGCCGGGACCGGCCGAACCCCAGCTCGTCGAGCGGGATGAAGCCGTCGTCGGTGGCCACACCCAGGTCCGCCGCCACGATCGCCTCGGCCACGGCCACCGAGCCCACCGGCGCCAGCGGCGCGAACCCGCCGCCGATCCCGGCCGAGACCACCAGGGTGTACGGGTCCGCGCCGGCGGACGCCAGTGCCAGCGCGGTGGCCGTGCCCGCGGCGGCCGCCGCCGGGCCCACACCCGCCGCGATGACCGTCGCCCGGTCCGCGGGCGTGCGCGCCGCGTCCAGACCCGCCGCCACGGCGTCACGCTCGGCCGCAACGGCCGTGACCACGAGGAGCCGCGTGGGGGCGGGGGCGGGGGCGGGAGTGCTGCTGCGCGTCATGCCGCGTCCGGGCCGCCGCCGGTCAGCCGGCCTTGACGAGCTTGATCTTCCACACGCCGTAGGTGTTGTCACCCGAGGTGTCGGAGGACTCCACGATGTTCAGGATGACTTCCTTCAGATGGACGGTCTGCCCGGTCTGCGGGTCCTGCTCCTCGAACAGCGAGGTGCTGTCCAGGCTCCAGTAGGTCTTGTCCTTGAGCACCTCGGGCGGGTTGAGCTGATTGTCGGCCGCGATCAGCCACCCCTTTTTGGCGATCTTGGGGTCCACGCCGATGCGCACCCGGTCGCCGATGCCGACCGTCATGTGGTGCTTGGGCGCCGCGGCCAGGCAGGCCTGGAAGATCGTCCGCTGCAGCTTCTTGCCGTTCTCGTAGCACTTGACGCCGGCCGTGGCGGCCTCGGCCGTCACGGACTTGGTGCCCACGGTCACCGTTGCCAGCGGGGTCGGCTTGTCGCAGGCGGTCAGGGCGACCAGCCCGAGGGAGAGGGCACCGATGGCGGTGACAGCGCGGCGAATGCTCATGGGGTGAGGCTACCGGGCGGTTGCCGCAGGCCCGCGCGGGGGTGGGCGCCGTGTCAGGAGGCGGGGACGGGGGCTCAGGGGGCAGGGCGTCGGAGGACCGGGGGCTCAGGGGCAGCGCCTCGGGGGGACGGGGGACAGGGGGTCAGTGTGCGGGGGCGCGGCTCAGGCCACGCGGGCCCGGGCCGAGCTGCCGCGGCGGGCCGCCCCGAGCAGGCCGCGTACCGAGATGGCGAACGCCAGCAGGACCACGCAGGCCGCCACCGACATGCCCAGGGAGCCGTTGAGCGGCAGCAGTATGCCGATGCCGCCGCCGAGCACCCAGGAGAGCTGGAGCGCGGTCTCGGAGCGGGCGAACGCCGAGGTGCGGACCTCCTCCGGGACGTCCCGCTGGATCAGCGCGTCCAGGGACAGCTTGGACAGGGCCTGCGAGATGCCCGCCACCGCCGTGACCGCGGCCACGGTGATCAGGCCGAACCAGCCGGCCGCGACCGTCGTGATGGACAGCGCCAGCACCAGCATCGCGGTGATCGTCACCTCGGGCGCGCGCGTCTTGAGCCAGGAGCCGAGCGCGGTGCCGAGCCCGTTGCCCACCCCGGCCGCGACCACCGCGACGCCCAGCGACATCGCCGGGGTCAGACCGCCCAGCGGGTGCTCGCGCAGCATGAACGCCAGGAACATCGTGAGGAACCCCGACAGCGCCCGCAGGCCCGCGTTCGCCTGGAGGGCGTGCAGCACCGAGGAGCCGACGCCCAGCAGCCCGGCCTTGCGGCCCGGCTTCCCGTCGGCGTCCCCGGGATCCTCGGCGGCGGACAGCCGGGCCCCGGCCTCGCCGCGCGCCGAGTCGACCTTGTGCGGCAGCGACATCGACAGCAGCGCGCCGCCCATGTAGACCACGAAGGCCCCGTACAGCGGCCACTGCGGGCCGATGGCGTGCAGGCCGCCGCCCAGCGGTGCCGCCAACGTGGTGGCGAGCAGGCCCGCAAGAGTGACCCGCGAGTTCGCCTTGACCAGGGTGGTCCGGCCGGGCAGCAGCCGCGGGACCACGGCGCTGCGCACCACCCCGTACGCCTTGGAGGCCACCAGCACGCCCAGCGCGGCCGGGTACAGGCCCAGGCCCGCGGTGGCGACCACCCCGGCCATCGTCCAGGCCAGCACCGCGCGGGCCATCATCGAGGCGGCCATGGCGGCCCGGCGGCCGTGCTGAAGCCGGTCGAGCAGCGGGCCGATCACGGGAGCGAGCAGGGCGAACGGCGCCATGGTCACCAGCAGGTAGAGCGCCACCCGGCCGCGCGCCTGCCCGGTGGGCACCGAGAAGAACACCGTGCTGGCCAGCGCGACGGTGATCAGCATGTCGCCGGCCGAGTTCACCGCGTGCAGTTCGATCAGCTTGGACAGGCCCGACTCGCCCGCGCCGCCCGCGTGGGTGGACCGCCTGACCCGGCGCAGCACGGCACGGGCCGACCGCCCCACGCCACCGGCGAGGGCGCGTCCGGCTCTGCGTGCGGGTCCGGGACCCGCGTCCAGCGTTCGTGCCACGACGCAATCCTGCCCCAATCGGGAGCGTACGCACCCCCATCCTTTGCGCACGTGGTGCGCACCGGTAGCGTGCGATCGCGCAGAATGGAGTCAACAGGTGCGCCCGGGGACGCTCGGGCGGACCGGGGATGCAAGGAACGACGCGCGTTGAAGCGGCCCGCAGGTCCGCTCCGCCGCCCCTCCTCGTCCGTCCCGGTCCGCCGGGCCGTCGGCCCGCGAGCGCACACGTGAGACGGCGTAGAGAGAGAAACGATATCTGTGAGCCCAGCGATGCGAAGCCGTACCCCAGACCGTCTGTGCGCCGAGGCGGTCGACGTCGCGCTCGCCGCGACTGAGGAGGCGGCCGGGCCCGACTCCGTCGGAGAGCACCTCGGCGTCCGCGCCGAGGGCGACCGCGTCGTCACCCACCTCTTCGCCTGCGAGGAGCCCGCCTATCGCGGCTGGCGGTGGGCCACCACGCTGACCCGCGCCTCGCGGGCCAAGAACGTGACCATCGACGAAACGGTGCTGCTGCCCGGGCCGGACGCCGTCCTCGCCCCCGAGTGGGTGCCCTGGAGCGACCGGCTGCGCCCGGGCGACCTGGGACCGGGCGACCTGCTGCCGACGGAGGCCGACGACCTCCGGCTGGAGCCTGGCTGGACGGGGGCGCCCGAGGTGGCGGGTGCCGCTTGGGCCGGCGCGGTTCCGGAGGAGGGCACGGACGCGGCAGGTGCGGGTGCCGCCGGAGCGGGCGAGGCGGGTGAGGCCGGCGCTGCGGGTGGAGCCGGTGGAGCCGGTGAGGCGGGCGGGGCCGGTGAGGCCGGTGAGGCCGGTGTGTCGGAGGAGGGCGGGCCCGGCGACCAGGCCGCGTACGTGGTCGAGCTGCCCGCGATCGCCGAGATCGCCTCGGTCGCCGCCGAGATCGGGATGGGCCGGCCCAGGGTGCTGTCCCGGTACGGCCTGCACACCGCCGCCGACCGCTGGGACGAGCAGTTCGGGCCGAAGGCGCCCATGGCGCAGGCCGCCCCCGCGCACTGCGTGAGCTGCGGGTTCCTGGTCCCCGTCGCCGGTTCGCTGAGCCAGGCCTTCGGCATCTGCGCCAACGAGTTCTCGCCGGCCGACGGCCGTGTCGTCTCGCTCGCCTACGGCTGCGGCGCCCACTCCGAGGCTGCCGTCATGCCCAAGCCCCCGCACCCGGTCCCGATGGTCCTGGACGAGTTCCACGACACCGAGCCCATGCCGCTGCACCCCGACCGCCACTCGTCCGTGGACGCCGAGGAGGAGGCCGGGGCCGCGCCGGAGGACGACCTCGGGCACTCGTAACGGCAGCGGGCGCCGCCCGCCGGCCGCCGTGGGGTCCCGGCGACCGCCGGGCGCACGAGGGCTGGATCACGCAGGGCCCGAATGGCGGTACCGTCACCGTTGCAGGGGCCCCGCGAGGGGCCGGATCCCCCCGACGGAAGGCCGTACGTGACCCGCGCAGCCGTGACCCGCATCTCCCCGGAGGGCCACCCCGACCCCTTCCGTACGGCAGCGCTGCGCCAGGCGGTCCTCACCTCGTGGTCCGCCTCGGCCGCTCGCTTCCGGGAGGACGCCAACGCGGAGGAGGACCTCGCCCTCGGCGGCTACCGCGACCGCCTGGTGGTCGAGCTCGCCCAGAACGCCGCCGACGCCGCCGTCCGCGCCGGTGTCCCCGGCCGCCTGCGGCTGACCCTCCACGAGGCCGGGGCCGACGGTCCCGCCGTCCTGGCCGCCGCCAACACCGGCGCCCCCCTCGACCCGGCCGCCGTCGAGTCCCTGTCCACCCTGCGCGCCTCCGCCAAACGGGACGACGACCCGTCGGCGGTGGGCCGCTTCGGCGTCGGCTTCGCCGCGGTCCTCGCCGTCAGCGACGAACCCGCGCTCGTCAGCCGCACCGGCGGGGTCCGCTGGTCCCTGGCCGAGGCCCGCGAACTGGCCGCAGCCGTCCCCGGCCTGGCCGACGAACTGCGGCGCCGCGACGGCCACGTCCCGCTGCTGCGCCTGCCCTTCCCGGCCGAGGGCCGCGCCCCGGACTCGTACGACACCGTTGTGATCCTCCCGCTGCGCGACGGCTCCGCCGAGGACCTGGCCGCCCGGCTGCTCGCGGCCGTGGACGACGCCCTGCTGCTGGCGCTGCCCGGACTCACCGAGGTCGTGATCGAAACCCCTGCGGGCGTAAGGACGCTGACGCGCCGTCAGGCCGAGGACGCGGGTGCCGCCGGGGGCGGGGCCACTGGGAGCGGGGCCGCCGGGAGCGGCGACGTCCTTATCGAGGACACCGCCAGGACCGCCCCCGTACGGTGGCGGGTGACGTCCTCGGCGGGCGCACTGGACGCGAAGCTCCTCGCCGACCGGCCCGTGGAGGAGCGGCTGCGCCCGGCCTGGGCGGTGACCTGGGCCGTACCCGTCGACGCCGACGGCGCGCCGGCCGCGCCCCTCACCGCCGACGTGGTGCACGCGCCCACGCCGACCGACGAGCCGCTCGGCCTGCCCGCCCTGCTGCTGGCCACGTTCCCGCTCGATCCCACCCGGCGGCACACGGCCCCCGGCCCGCTCACCGACTTCCTCCTGGAACGCGCCGCCGAGTCGTACGTACGGCTGCTCGCCACCTGGCGCCCGGTTTCCACCGGCGTCGTGGACCTCGTGCCCGGCCCGCTCGGCAAGGGCGAGCTGGACGCCGAACTGCGCCGCCGCATCCTCGCCGAGCTGCCCCGCACTGCTTTCCTGCCGCGCGCCGCCGAAACCACCGCCGAGTCGCCGTTCACCGCGGGCGGGGGTGCGGACGCCGTCGACACCTGGGACGACGGCGGGCCGCTGGCCGGCGAGGGCCGCGCCCTGCGGCCGGTCGAGGCCGAGGTCGTGGAAGGCGCCACCGCCGAGGCCGTACGGGTACTGGCCGAGGTGCTGCCCACCCTGGTGCCGTCCGCCCTGGAACGGCGCCCCGCCCTGCGCCAGCTCGGCGTCGCCCGGCTCTCCCTCGCCGATGCCGTCGACCGCCTCGCCGGCGCCGAACGCCCCGCCGATTGGTGGTACCGCCTCTACGACGCCCTGACCGGCACCGACGCCGACGTGCTCAGCGGCCTGCCCGTACCGCTCGGAGACGGCCGCACGGTCGTCGGTCCGCGGCAGGTGCTGCTGCCGGTGCGCGGCGAGGACGCGGCCGACGTGGAGCCCGAGGTCCTGGCCCGGCTCGGCCTGCGGGTCGCGCATCCGGACGCCGCCCACCCGCTGCTGGAGAAGCTCGGCGCCGCCCCCGCCACCCCCCGGGCCGTTCTGACCAGCCCCCAGGTGCGCGCCGCCGTCGCCGCCTCCCTCGACGAGGAACGCCCCGGCTGGGACGAGGAGGCCGGCCTGGACGCCGACGAACTGGCCGACACCGTACTGGCCCTGGCCCGCGCCGCCGGTCTCGCGCCCGGCGACGAGCCGTGGCTGTCCGCGCTCGCCCTGCCCGACGAGGACGGCGAACTCGCGCCCGCCGGTGAACTGGTGCTCCCCGGCAGCCCCCTTGAGGACGTGCTGCGCGAGGGCGAACTCGCCGCCGTCGACCCCGAACTGGCGCGCCGCTGGGGCGAACAGCCGCTCACCGCCGTCGGTGTTCTGGCCACGTTCGCGCTGGTCCGGGCCGCCGACGTGGTCCTGGACCCCGACGACCTCGAACCGCGCGACAGCGACTGGGCCGAACCCGACGACGCCGGCCTGCTCGACGCCGTCGACGTGTGGTGCGAGGACGTCCTCGACCAGCTGCCCGAGACCGACGTGCCGCCGGTCGCCACCGAGGTGGTCGGGGTCCGCGACCTGGACCTGGTCGACGACGACGCCTGGCCGCGGGCGCTCGCCCTGCTGTCGCGGCCGCCGCTGCGGGAGGCCATCACCGCTCCGGTGCGGGTCCTGCTGCCGGACGGCACCACCGAGTCGGTCCGCCCCTACGCCGCCTGGTGGCTGCGCGACCACCCGGTCCTCGACGGCCGCCGCCCGGTCGGCCTGCGCACGGCCGGCGGCGACCGGTTGCTGGCCGGCCTCTACGACGAGGCCGAGACCGGTGCCGCCGTGGACGAGCAGGTGCTGCGCGCCCTGGGGGTGCGCACCTCCGTCCCGGCCCTGCTGTCCGAGCCGGGCGGCCCCGCCGAGCTGCTGGCCCGGCTCGCCGATCCGGCCCGCACCGTCACCCCGGCCCAGTTGCACGGCCTGTACGCGGCCCTGGCCGAACTCGACCCCGAGCAGGTCAGCCTGCTCCCGGACGAGCTGCGGGCGGTCGTGGACGGCGCGCCGGCCGTCGTGGACGCCGCCGACGCGCTGGTCGCCGACGCCCCCGACCTGCTGCCGCTGACCGCCGGCCGGGCCCTGCTGCCCGTACCTCCCAGGCTGGCGGGCGCGCTCGCCGAACTCTTCCAGGTGCGCCGGCTCAGCGAGGCGGTGGAGGCCGCGGTGACGTCCGAGGGCGAGCCGCACGCAGTGCTGCCCGCCGTCCACGACCTGCTGCCCGGCGCCCCCACCAGTTACGTCGAGCACGAGGAACTGCTGGTCACGGGCGGTGTCGAGGTCGACTGGCGATGGATCGACGGCACCCTGCACGCCTCCACCGTCGAAGGCCTCGCCGCCGGCCTCGCCTGGGCCACCGGCCACTGGCAGCGCCGCTTCGAACTCGCCGCCCTTCTGGAGGACCCGACCCGCACCGACGAACTCGCCGAGGCCCGCTGGTTCGACTGAACCGGCCCGCCCGGACACCCCGCGCCGGGCCGGCTGACCTTCGGCCGGGCCCGGCCCGGCCGCCGGTCAGCCTCCCCGCGTACCCCCGGCCCGCGTACCCCCAGGTCAGGCGCCCCGCGGGGCCGGGGCGCGCCTCTCGCGGTGCCGCACCCACGCCCAGGACGCCTCCAGGACCACGCCGGCGACGGCCACGATGCCCACCGTGGTCCAGGGCACCTGGTCGCCCACCAGGCGCAGCGCGAAGAACCTCTGCAGCGACGGCACCACCAGCACCACCCCGAAGCCCGCCATCATCGCGAGCACCAGCGCGATCCGCCACCACGTGTACGGGCGGGCCACGATCGCCAGCACCCACACCTCCATCAGGAACAGCGCCAGCGTCGCCGCGCTCGTCTCGGCGTCCAGCGAGCCCGGCCCGGTGTAGTAGTGCCTCGCCACCAAGTAGGCGGTGAAGGACGCCACCGCGCAGATCACCCCGGCCGGAGCGGAGTACCGCAGCACCCGCCGGACGAACCGGGGTCTGGCCCGCTCCTTGTTGGGCGCGAGGGCCAGGAAGAACGCCGGCACCCCGATGGTCAGCGTCGACAGCAGCGTCAGGTGCCTCGGCAGGAACGGGTACGGGAGCTGCCACAGCACCACCAGCAGCGCCAGCAGCACCGAGAACACCGTCTTGGTCAGGAACAGCGTGGCGACCCGGGTGATGTTGCCGATCACCCGCCGGCCCTCGGCGACCACGGAGGGCAGCGTCGCGAAGCTGTTGTCCAGCAGCACGATCTGGGCGACCGCCCGGGTCGCCTCGGAGCCGCTGCCCATGGCCACCCCGATGTCGGCGTCCTTCAGCGCGAGGACGTCGTTGACGCCGTCGCCGGTCATCGCCACGGTGTGCCCGCGGGTCTGCAGGGCGCCGACCATGTCGCGCTTCTGCCGCGGCGTGACCCGGCCGAAGACCGAGCCCTCCTCCAGCGCGCCGCCCATCGCGTCCCGCTCCCCGGGCAGCCGCCGCGCGTCGACCGGCCGCTGCGCCCCCGGCAGCCCCAGCTTGCCCGCCACCGCCCCCACCGACACCGCGTTGTCCCCCGAGATCACCTTGGCCTGCACGTTCTGCTCGGCGAAGTACCGCAAGGTGTCCGCGGCGTCGGGGCGCAGCCGCTGCTCCAGGACGACCAGTGCCTGCGGGTCGGCTCCCTCGGCGGCGTGCGGGCCGTCGTCCAGGGCGCGCCCGCCGCGGGCGAGCAGCAGCACCCGCAGCCCTCGCGCGCTCAGGCGGTCGGACTCCGCCAGCGCCGGATGGCCTCCCGACAGCAGGACGTCGGGCGCGCCGAGCAGCCAGGTGCTCGCCTCGCCGCCCGGCTCGGTGAAGGAGGCGCCGCTGTACTTGCGCGCCGAACTGAACGGCAGCGCTCGCGTGCACCGCCATCCGTCCGCGCCTTCCGGCGGGAAGGCGGCGATCACGGCCTGGAGACTGGCGTTGGGCCGCGGATCCGACGCTCCGAGCGCGGCCAGCGCCCCGGCCGCGCGAGCCCGGTCGGCGTCGTCCAGCAGCCGCAGCTCGGCGACGTCCATGCCGCCCTCGGTGAGCGTGCCCGTCTTGTCGAGGCACACCACGTCGACCCTGGCCAGGCCCTCGATCGCGGGCAGTTCCTGGACCAGGCACTGCTTGCGGCCCAGCCGGATCACGCCGATCGCGAACGCGATCGACGTGAGCAGCACCAGTCCCTCGGGCACCATCGGCGTGATGCCGCCCACCGTCCGGCGCACCGCCTCCCGCCAGTCGTGCCTCTCCACCGTGAACTGGCTGATCACCAGCCCCACCGCGGTCGGCGCCATCACCCACGTCACGTACTTCAGGATGAGGTTGATGCCGCCGCGCAGCTCGGAGTCGACCAGGGTGAACCGCGAGGCCTCCTCCGCGAGGCGTGCCGCGTACGCCTCGCGGCCCACCTTTGTCGCGGTGAAGGCCCCGCCGCCCGCCACGACGAAGCTGCCGGACATCACCCGGTCCCCGGGCCGCTTGAGCACCGGGTCGGGCTCCCCGGTCAGCAGCGACTCGTCCACCTCCAGCCCGGCCGCCTCGGCGGTCTCGCCGTCGACCACCACCTTGTCGCCCGGCCCGAGCTCCACCAGGTCGCCCAGCACGATCCCGGCGGTGGGAATCCGCACCGGCACGCCGTCCCTGCGCACCGTCGGCCTCGCCTCGCCGATCACCGCCAGGCTGTCCAGCGTCCGCTTCGCCCGCAGCTCCTGCACGATGCCGATCGCGGTGTTGGCGACGACGACGAACCCGAAAAACCCGTCCTGGATGGGGCCGACCACCAGGATGACCAGGAACAGCACGCCGATGATCGCGTTGAACCGGGTGAAGACGTTCGCCCTGACGATCTCCGCCGTGGACCGCGAGGACCGCACCGGTACGTCGTTGACCTCGCCCCGGGCGACCCGCTCGGCCACCTCGGCCGCGCTGAGCCCCGGGCCGCGGGCGGCGACCTGGGTGTCCGCGCTTTCGGCCATGCTCCGACGGTACGTGGGCGGGCCCGCCGCCACCCCTCGTGCCGCCGGGAGCGGGCGCCCGTCGATGCCCGTGCCGACGCCGCCCGCGGGTCAGGCGGCGGAGGGGCCGCCGTCCGCCCCGGTCCTGGCGGCGGCGGCCCGGCGTATCGCGTTCCGGCGGGCCGTCACGTACCGCAGGCCGACCAGGCCCAGGCAGCCGCCGGTCAGGCAGGTCCAGATCCACCAGGCGTGGCCGTGGTCGGAGTACCACCCGTAGAACGGGAGCTGCGCGAGGAACAGCGCGAACCACACGATCGTGCCGACCGTGACGGTCGCCACGTCATTGGCCTCCAGGGGCTCCGGGGCCTCGCGCAAAGGACTCCGCTGCTTGCTCATGAGGCCATCGTATGCGGCCGGCACGGGGCGGCGTCCGGCCGCCTGTGGATACCTGTCGATACCTGTGGAAAACTCCTCCGCGCCCTCCCACCTTGATGTCTACGCGCGGAGATAGCGTTTCGGTTCATCGTCTGTTCATACTGAAACGGTCAGGCGATGGCCTGAAGTATTCGTACGATCGCACAAACCGTCCCCACCCTGCACCTCCCGTACCACCCCGAGGACCTTTCGCATGCCCCTCACGGCCCCCGCTCCGGTCGGCACGCGGCAGCCCCCCGGCCGCCGATCCGCCTCTGGCCTGGACCGCTTCTTCCACATATCCGAGCGCGGCTCCTCCATCCCCCGGGAGATCCGGGGCGGCCTCGCCACTTTCTTCGCGATGGCGTACATCATCGTGCTGAACCCGATCATCCTCGGGTCCGCGGTGGACAAGTACGGCCATCACCTGGCCGGTGGCCAGCTCGTCACCGCCACCGTCATCACCGCGGCCTTCACCACGCTGCTGATGGGCGTGATCGGCAACGTGCCGGTCGCCCTCGCCGCGGGACTCGGCGTCAACACCGTGGTCGCCCTCCAGCTCGCCCCCAAGATGAGCTGGCCGGACGCAATGGGCATGGTCGTCCTCGCCGGTGTGGCGATCATGATCCTTGTCGCGACCGGCCTGCGCGAACGGGTCATGAGCGCCGTACCGCTCGGCCTGCGCAAGGGCATCGCGATCGGCATCGGCCTGTTCATCATGCTCATCGGGCTGGTCGACTCCGGGTTCGTCACCCGCATCCCCGACGCCGCCCACACCACGGTGCCGCTGCAACTGGGCACCGACGGCCACCTGCACGGCTGGCCGGTGGCGATCTTCATCGTCGGCACCCTGCTCACGCTCGGCCTGATCATCCGCAAGGTGTCCGGGGCGATCCTGATCTCCATCATCGCGATGACCGTGGTCGCGGTGCTCGTGGACGCCGTCGGCAACGTCCCGGCGGCTTCCTGGGGCCTGACCGTTCCCAAGTGGCCCGGCAACCCGGTCTCCACCCCCGACTTCGGCCTGATCGGTCACGTCAGCCTGTTCGGCGGCTTCCGGCAGGTCGGCGTTCTGACCGGACTGCTGTTCGTCTTCACGGTGCTGCTGTCGTGCTTCTTCGACGCGATGGGAACCATCCTGGGCGTCAGCGACGAGGCCGGCCTGCTCGACGCGAAGGGCGACCTGCCCGGCATGAACAAGGTGCTGATGATCGACGGCCTGGCCACCGCCGCCGGCGGTGCCACCTCCTCCTCGGCCAACACCTGCTTCGTGGAGTCCACCGCAGGCGTCGGCGAAGGCGCCAGGACGGGTCTGGCATCGGTCGTCACCGGGCTGATGTTCGTCCTCGCGCTCTTCCTCACGCCGCTGGCCACCATGGTGCCCGCCCAGGCCGCCACCCCGGCCCTGGTCGCGGTCGGGTTCCTGATTCTGGCCGGGTCGGTCCGTGAGATCGACTGGAGCGACTACACCATCGCCGTCCCGGCGTTCCTGACCATGGTGCTGATGCCGTTCACCTACTCCATCACCAATGGGATCGGCATCGGATTCCTCACGTTCTGCGTCCTGCGCGTGCTCGCCGGCCGCTGGCGCGAGGTGCCGGTCGCCCTCTATGCGGTGGGAGCCGTCTTCGCCTTCTACTACCTGATGCCGTCCCTCGGGCTCGTCTGAGCCGCATTTATCTGTCGGAATACCCCGAGTCCTCCGCACTGCTGTGATTCGGATCACGACCGGCTCCTCTTCGCCGAGCCCGGTTGGTAATGTGCGCGGCGCATCTTGAACGCGCTGATCGCGGCGCGCAGTGCGGGGGAACGGGGCCCGGGGCGACATCCCCGGAATCCTTCCCCCTGCTTCCACGGGGGAAGTGATTCGCGATGAGAGTCGCTGTTGTCGGGCTGGACGCGGCCGGTGCCCGCTGTTCCGCGCTGTTACGTGCCGAGGGCCACGACGTCCTGACGGTCCGCTCGGCCGCCGACCCTCCCGTCCCCACCACCGCCGGCACGCCCACGGGCTCCGTCCCGATCGCGGGGTTCGGCCCGCCGCGGCCCGGCCATCGCGCGACGGCGGGGGAGCCCGACGAGGTGGGGGATCCCGCCGCGGTGGGCGGGCTCGCGGCGGTGGACGACCCCGCCGGTGTGGACGCCTGGATCGTGGCCGTACCCACGCCCCTTCGCCTCGCGCTGGTACGGCGCCTGCTGCGGCTGGACCCGGCCGCGCGCGTCCTGCTGGAGCAACCCGCCTGCCCGCCGGGCGACCTGCCGGTCCTGCTCCGCCTCCTTACCGCCCACCCGCGGGCCCGTGTGCTGGTCAACGACATATACGCGCACAGCCCCGCCGTCCGCCTTTTCGCCCGTGTTCTGCGCGATGTGTCGGATTCCGAACCCGGTGGCCGTATCGCGCGCGTCACGGTGGAATTCACCAAGAACCGCGAACGCGACATCGCCCGCGGCCGCTTCGTCGACAGCCATTACGGAGTCGCCGGCTATGAATGGCCGCATATGCTGGCCGTTGTCCGCGCCATCCTTCCGCCCGGCGAATACGAGAGCTATCTGCGCACTCCGCCCGTTCTCGTCACCCCGGAAATGCGCGTCGTGGGCGGCGGAGGCCCGCGGCTGCCGGAGATCGAGCTGTACTCGTCCGTACGCGGCCGCATCGGCTTCCCCCGGATCGCCGGGGATTCCTTCCGTTATCCCCTGGCCAGGCGCCGCATCGCCCGCGGGCACATCCCGTACGGCTCCGAGCTGCGCTACCGGTTCGCCGACGTCGTCCTGACCTCCGGCACCCGCGTCACCCTGGTGTTCGAGCCGCACTACCAGACCGGTCAGGACTACAAGAACACGCATGCCGTCCACGTCCGCGACGCCGCCGGCCACCGGACCCACCTGGTCACCGGCAACCACCTGCGCGAAGCCCTGCTCGACGGTCTCGATGCGCTGACCGCCGACACGCCGCGCCCCGATGCGCCGGGCTTCGCTGCGCCGGGCCCCGATGCGCCGGTCCGCGATGCGCCGGTCCGCGATGCGCCGGGCCCCGATGCGCCGGTCCACGATGTGGTGCCGGGGCCCGACGGGCGAGGCGCCCGCCGTGACCTGTCCGGACTGCGGCTGCCCGAGCACTACCACCTGGCCGCCCTCGCGGGCTGCGGCGCGGACGCTCAGGCCGACGAGGCGGGTACGTGCCGGCCGGCGAACCATCGCCGACGCCGCCGGGAGGACCGCCCTTCGCCCTGGCCCGCCGCTTCCGCCCGGGCCGAAGGCCGCGACGACCGTCTCACCGGCTGAGGTCCGCGCCTACGGGGACCTGCTCGGGCCCGGTATCGGCCGGTCCGGTATCGGCCTCCGGCCGGGCCCGGCGTCAGCCCAGCCGGGGCTCCAGTGGGTCCGCGGCCTCGTCGTCGTACCGGCCGCCGTAGAACCGCTCGGTCTCGTCGACGGCGGCCTTGAACCGCTCGTCGAAGTCGTCGCGCACGAGTGTCCCGATCACGTAGTCCTGCGCGCTCATCCCGCGCCTGGCGGCATGCTCGCGGATCCGGTCCCACAGATCTCCGTCTATGCGGAGGCTGAGCACTCTCGATGCCATGAGCCCACGGTCTCCGCATCTGATGGCCGCGCGTGCCGCTTTCCGCGCCCGCCTCACACGTAAGGGTGAGATCCGGGCGGTCCGCGTTTGGCCAATTGTCCTTAGTCTAAGTAATAAGGTATTCTAAAGATCGTGACCGAACTGTCCGAGGACGACCGCGCGGCCGTCAGCGAGCTACGGGGCGCCGTGATGCGCCTGTCGCGGCGGCTGCGCCACCAGCGCGTCGACGAGTCGCTCAGCCCGACCGAGATGTCGGTGCTGGCCACCCTGGCCCGCTGCGGCTCCGCCACCCCGGGGGAGCTGGCTCGCAAAGAGCACGTCCAGCCCCCGTCGATGACCCGCATCGTGGCGATGCTGGAGGCGAAGGGCCTGGTCCGCCGGGAACCGCATCCCGACGACCGGCGCCAGGTCGTGGTGAGCAGCACCGAGCAGGCCGCCGCGATGCTCGACGAGAGCCGGGAGAAGCGCAACGCCTGGCTGGCCCACCTCGCCGAAGGCCTCGGGGAGGACGATCTCGCCGTACTGCGCCAGGCAGCGCCCGTCCTGGAGAGGCTCGCCCACTTGTGACCGGCCCGCGACCGGACGCACCCGGCTGGGCCCCGCGGGCCCGCGTCCCGGAAGCCCGGCGAACCGCCCCGAAACCCCGAGGCCCCGCAACCCCCAAACCCCGAAGCCCTGGAACCCCGGAGCCCGCAAGCCCTCATAACCCCCGTTGACTCCGATGACCCTCGGTGACCCCCGATGACAAGGAGGCGAGACCCGATTGAGTTCGGCAGCCGGAAAACCCGCCGCAACCGAACCTGACCGCCCCGCGGAACAGAGAGCGGGCACCTTCAGCTCCCTCCGGTTCCGTAACTACCGGCTCTTCGCGACCGGCGCCGTCGTGTCCAACACCGGCACCTGGATGTCGCGAATAGCCCAGGACTGGCTGGTGCTCAGCCTCACCGGCTCCTCCTTCGCCGTGGGCATCACCACCGCCCTGCAGTTCCTGCCGATGCTGCTCTTCGGCCTGTACGGCGGCGTCATAGCCGACCGCTACCCCAAGCGGCAGATCCTGCTGTGCACCCAGTCCGCCCTCGGCGTCCTCGGGCTGGGCCTGGCCGGCCTCACCCTCAGCGGTGTCGTCCAGGTCTGGCACGTCTACGCCGTCGCCTTCCTGCTCGGCGTCGTCACCGTCGTGGACAACCCCACCCGGCAGACCTTCGTGGTGGAGATGGTCGGCCCCGCCTCCGTCCGCAACGCGGTCTCCCTGAACTCCGCCAACTTCCAGGCCGCCCGCCTGGTCGGCCCCGCCATCGCCGGTGTGCTGATCACGGCCGTGGGAAGCGGCTGGGCCTTCCTGCTCAACGGCCTGTCCTTCCTGGCCCCCCTCACCGGCCTGCTGCTGATGCGCACCTCGGAACTGCACCGCATCGAGCGCGCCCCGCGGTCCAAGGGCCAACTGCGCGAGGGACTGCGCTACGTGGCAGCCAGGCCGGAACTCATCTGGCCGATCGTCCTCGTCGGCTTCATCGGCACCTTCGGCTTCAACTTCCCGATCTGGCTGTCCGCGTTCGTGAACAAGGTCTTCCACAGCGGCGCGGGCACCTACGGCCTGCTCAACACCCTCATGGCGGCCGGCTCGCTGCTCGGCGCCCTGCTCGCCGCCCGCCGCAGCCGCACCCGGCTGCGCGTCCTGGTCGGCGGCGCGCTGCTGTTCGGCCTGCTGGAGGCCACCGCCTCCCTCGTTCCCGCGTTCTGGATGTTCGCGGCCCTGCTGGTGCCGATCGGCATCTTCGGCCTGACCTTCAACACCACCGCCAACGCCACCGTCCAGCTCGCCAGCGACCCCGCCATGCGCGGCCGGGTGATGAGCCTGTACATGATGGTCTTCGTCGGTGGCACCCCCATCGGCGGCCCGATCATGGGCTGGGTCACCGACACCTACGGTGCCCGGATCGGCTTCCTGTCCGGCGGCCTGATCGCCGCCGCCGCGGCCGTCGGCGTCGGCGTGGTGCTGGCCCGGACGGGGGACCTGCGCGTCAAGGTCAACCTGCGCAGGACCAAGGACCAGCCGATGATCTCCTTTGTGCCCCGCCATCCGACCCCGACGCCGCCCGACGACACCGCCCCCCGGCTGACCCCCGCCGCATGAGACTCTTCGTCGCCCTGCTGCCGCCCCCCGCCGCCCTCGCCGAACTGGACGCGGGGCTCACGCGCGTCCGCGGCCTTCCGGACGCCGACGCGCTGCGCTGGACCGCGCGCGAGGGGTGGCACCTGACCCTCGCCTTTCTCGGCGAGGTTCCCGAGGAGACCCGGCCCGACCTCGACGAGCGACTGGCCAGGGCAGCCCGCCGGCACGGCCCGTACGAGCTGCGGCTGGCCGGCGGCGGCCGGTTCGGCGACCGCACGCTGTGGGCGGGGGCCGAGGGCGACCTCACGGCCGTGGGCCACCTCGCCGACTCGGTACGGGCCGCCGCTCGCCGGGCCGGCGCTCCCGCCGCCGAGGAGCACGGTTTCCACGCCCACCTGACCCTGGCCCGGGCCCGGCAGGGCGCCCGCGTCCGCCTGCGCCCTTTCGCCGACGCCCTCGCGGACTTCCGCGGCTCATCCTGGACGGCCGGCACCCTCAGCCTGGTCGCCAGCATTCCGCCGCGCTCCGGCGTCCCCGGCGAGCAGCCCCACTACCGGAGCGCCGTGTCCTGGCCGCTGGGGCCGGCCACCGCGGCCCGCCTGCCGGAGCGGTGACCGGGGCCGGTTAACCTCGAAGCGTGGACCCCAAGACCCGTACCCGCGTGATGACCGCCGCCTTCGTACTCATGATCGTGGTGGTGGTCGTCGCCGCCGCGATCCGCTGACCGCGGCGGCGAGACGGGACCGCGGTCCCCCGCGTCACCAGGCGAACGCCTCCGGCGAGGGACCCGGGCCGGGGAAGATCTCGTCCAGCGCTGCCAGGAACTCCGCCGACAGCTCCAGCTCGACCGCCCGCAGCGCCGAGTCGAGCTGCTCCTGGGTACGCGGGCCCACGATCGGCCCCGTCACCCCCGGCCGGGTCAGCAGCCAGGCCAGGCCCACGTCACCCGGCTGCAGACCGTGCTTGTCGCACAGGTCCTCGTACGCCTGGATCTGGTCGCGCTGCTCCTGCGAGTTCAGGGAGTCCGCCGACCGGCCGCTGGTCGAGCGGGCTCCGCCGCCCTCGCGCTGCTTGCGCAGCGCCCCGCCGAGCAGGCCCCCGTGCAGCGGCGACCAGGGGATCACTCCGAGGCCGTAGCCCTGCGCCGCCGGGATCACCTCCATCTCCGCCCGCCGCTCGACCAGGTTGTACAGGCACTGCTCGGAGACCAGCCCGAGGGAGCCGCGCCGTGCGGCCGCCTCGTTGGCCCGGGCGATGTGCCAGCCGGCGAAGTTGCTCGACCCGGCGTAAAGGATCTTGCCCTGCTGTACCAGGACGTCGATCGCCTGCCAGATCTCCTCCCACGGGGTGGCCCGGTCCACGTGGTGGAACTGGTACAGGTCGATGTGGTCCGTGCCCAGCCGCTTCAGGCTCGCCTCGACCGCCCGGCGGATGTTCACCGCGGACAGCCGGTCGTAGTTCGGCCACGCCTCGCCCTCGGGGGCCATGTCGGCGTAGACCTTCGTGGCCAGCACCGTCTTGTCGCGCCGCCCACCACCCTTGGCGAACCAGCTGCCGATGATCTCCTCGGTACGGCCCCGGTTCGGGCCCCAGCCGTACACGTTGGCGGTGTCGAAGAAGTTGATCCCCGCGGCGAGCGCCGCGTCCATGATCGCGTGGCTGTCCGCCTCGTCGGTCTGCGGGCCGAAGTTCATGGTGCCCAGCACCAGACGGCTCACCTTGAGGCCCGTGCGGCCCAACTGTGTGTACTCCATGGCACCCAAGCCAAGCTCTTCGAGTGCGCTCGAATCAAGGGCTCCCGTCCGGCGTCGGCCCGTGCCGTGCCGGACGATATCGACGGGGACCGGCCGGCCTCGCCGCCGCCCCTGCCAGGGCCGGCCCGGCGGCCCCGGGAAGGGCCGGGAAGGGCCGGGAAGGGCCGGGAGGGGCCGCTCGTCAGCCGCCCGCGTACGGTGCCCCCATACCCCAGGCCTGGTGCATGGCGTCCGCGAACGCCGCCGCCAGCTTGTGCTCCCCCGAGGAGTTGGGGTGGGTGCCGTCATAGGTGTCGAGGAGGATGTCGTAGCCCTCGGGGCGGGAGGCGAGGAGCAGCGGCGACGCGGGGGAGTCGTGGTCGGCGACCACCTTCGCCAACTCGGTGTTGAACCGCGCGCACTCGTCGGCGAACCCGGGGTCGAGGTCCGCCCTGGTGTTGGGGATCACCGGCAGCAGCGCCATGCGCACCCGTGGGGCGGCCGCCCGCGCCTCGGCTATGAAGCGCTCGACGTTCACCGCCGTCTGCTCGGCGTCGGTGTAGAAGCCGAGATCGATCAGGCCGAGCGACACCAGCAGCACGTCCGGCCGGTGCTCGCGCACCGTGTCACCGATCAGCGGTGCCATGTGCAGCCAGCCCTCTCCCCAGCCCGCCAGATGGCGTCGCGCGTGCGGGGGAAATCCCGGGTCGGCGTATTCCGCCGACACCGCCGCGTCCGCTGCCTTGTCGTAGAGCGTGACCCGCGGCCCCACCACCTGGAACGGCTCACCGAGCGCACACAGGTGCCGCCACATCCGATAGCGCCAGGTGTAGTCGCCGGCCGAACCGACGGTCATCGAGTCGCCGACGAAGAGGTAACGCATGCGGGGCATCATCCACGATCCGCACCCGACCGGGGAGACTGGGGTACATGCGTGCGTATCCTCCCGCGGCGGTCGCCTGTGCGGCACTCGCCCTGGCCTGTGCCGGACCGGTCGTCCAAGCCGTCGCCGACAGCGGGCCCTCGGTGGCCTTCTCCCTGACCGACCCTCGGATCAAGGAGTCCAGCGGCCTGGCCGCCAGCAGGATCCACCCGGGGGTGTACTGGACACACGACGACAGCGGCGACGGGCCCTACGTCTACGCCGTCGACTCCGCCACCGGGAAGACCGTCGCCAAGGTGACCATGCGGGGCATCCACGCCCGCGACGTGGAGGCCATCTCGCTGGGCCCCGACGGGGACCTTTACGTCGGCGACATCGGCGACAACCTCGACGGCGCCTGGTCCGAGGTCTGGATCTACCGCTTCCCCGAGCCCCGGCAGTTGCGTGACCGGACCGTCGACGTCACCCGCTACACCGTCCGCTACCAGGACGGCCCCCGCAATGCCGAGGCCCTGATGGTCCATCCCAGGACCGGCCGGGTCTACATCGCCAGCAAGAACGAGGACGGCGGGCACCTCTACGCCGGCCCCACCAGGCTGAGCAGCAAGGGCGTGAACGTCTTCCGGCGCATCGCCGACGTGCCCTGGGTGACCGACGGCGCCTTCTCGCCCGACGGCTCCCGCCTGGTGCTGCGCGGCTACCTCTGGGCCACCGACTACCGCTGGGTGAACGGCCGCCCTCAGAAGATCGGCAGCCTCGACGTCCCCCTCCAGCCCCAGGGGGAGTCCGTCACCTACACCACCGACGGCCGGGCCCTGATGTTCGGCAGCGAGGGATCGGACAGCGAGGTCTGGCGCGAGCCCCTCAAGGGCGCCGACCTGCCGGACGACGTCGCACGGCAGTCCCCCGCGACCGCCGGCGGTCACAACGGGACGCGGGGACCGGCCGAGAACTCGGCCAAGGACACCAAGACGACCAAGTCCGGCGGCAAGGTCGTGGGCGTGGCCGTGGTGGTCGGCATCGGCGTCATCGCGATGAGCGTCCGCAACGCTGCCCGGCGCAGGCGCCGCCAGTCGGCGCAGTGACGGTCGGCGGGATGTCGGTCGGGGGAATGTCGGTCCACGGATTGACGGGCCGCTGGGCAGCCGGAGCGCCGGGCTCCGGTCCAGGGCGTCGGTGGCCCGCCGCGCGCCGCGGGTTGCCGCCGGCGGCACGCACGACCGGTGGGCACGACGCCTGGATACGACAGACGGGAAACGGGCTGCCGCCGCCGGTCGCTGTCCGGCGGCGGCACAGGCCCTCCAGCGTTGTGCCAGGCGGTCAGAGCCGGCCGATGACGTGGTCGATGCAGGCGGTCAGCGCCTCGACGTCGGCCGGGTCCACGGCGGGGAACATCGCGATCCGCAACTGGTTGCGGCCCAGCTTGCGGTAGGGCTCGGTGTCAACGATGCCGTTGGCCCGCAGCACCTTCGCGACGGCGGCCGCGTCGACACCGTCCTGGAAGTCGATCGTGCCGACGACCTGCGAACGCTGCGCCGGGTCGGTCACGAACGGCGTGGCGTACGAGGACTTCTCCGCCCAGCCGTACAGCCGCGAGGAGGAGTCGGCGGTGCGCTCGACCGCCCACGACAGGCCGCCCTGCCCGTTGATCCACTCCAGTTGCTGGTTCAGCAGGAAGAGAGTGGCCAGCGCGGGCGTGTTGTACGTCTGGTTCTTCAGCGAGTTGTCGATCGCGGTCGGCAGGTCGAAGAACGCCGGGATGTGCCGGCCCGAGGCCGAGATCGCCTCGACCCGCTCCAGGGCCGCCGGGGAGAACACCGCCAGCCACAGACCGCCGTCGGCCGCGAAGGACTTCTGCGGCGCGAAGTAGTAGACATCCGTCTCGGTGATGTCCACCGGAAGGCCGCCCGCGCCGGAGGTGGCGTCCACCAGGACCAGCGCCCCCTCGTCCGCGCCCGCGACCCGGCGCAGCGGGGCGGCGACGCCGGTCGACGTCTCGTTGTGCGTGAAGGCGTAGACGTCCACGCCCGCCTCGGCCACCGGCAGCGGGTGAGTGCCGGGGTCGGACGAGATCACGGTGGGGTCGGCCAGCCACGGGGCCAGCTTCGCCGCCTTCGCGAACTTGGAGGAGAACTCACCGAACGACAGATGCTGGGACTTCTCGCTGATCAGACCATGGGTGGCGATGTCCCAGAAGGCCGTGGAGCCGCCGTTGCCGAGCACCACCTCGTAGCCCTCGGGAAGCGAGAAGAGCTGCCGGACGCCGTCGCGGACCTGCCCCACCAGGTTCTTCACCGGCGCCTGCCGGTGAGAGGTGCCGAGCAGAGCCGTGCCGGTCGCGGCCAGGGCGTCGAGCGCCTCCGTCCGCACCTTGGAGGGGCCCGATCCGAAGCGTCCGTCGGCGGGCTTGATGTCAGCGGGGATCTGAATGTCGGCCACGCTCGCAGCGTAGTGCGTAACCGGAAGGTTTCCGCCAGTGTTCCACCCGGTGAGACGAGTGCCCCGCGGCCGGGTACCGGTGAGAGCGGGCGGCCGGCCGGGCAAGCTGGGCACATGACGGTGGATCCGGCACTTGACCTGGAGCGGGCGCTGCGCGCCGCGGTACGCGGTGACGTCGCCTTCGACGCCGGGGCCCGAGCCCTGGTGACCATGGACGCCTCGAACTACCGGCGGGTGCCCCTCGGGGTGGTCGCGCCCGCGGACGCCGACGACGTGGCCGCAGCGCTGGCCGTGTGCCGCGAGCACGGGGTGCCGGTGGTGCCGCGCGGAGGCGGCACTTCCATCGCCGGCCAGGCGACCGGCACGGGGGTCGTCCTGGACTTCACCCGCCGTATGAACCGCGTCCTCGGCCTGGATCCCGAGACTCGGACCGCACGGGTACAGCCCGGGGTGGTCCTCGACGACCTGCGGTCGGCCGCCGCCGCGCACGGCCTCACGTTCGGACCCGACCCGTCCACGCACAGCCGCTGCACCCTCGGTGGCATGATCGGCAACAACGCCTGCGGCTCGCACTCGGTGGCCTGGGGCACCACGGCGGACAACGTGCGCGCCCTGGACGTGCTCACGTACCGGGGCGAGCGGGTCCGGCTGGACCCCGGTTTTGCGGCGGACGGCCCACCCCGGCTGCGCGACGGCATGCGCGCGCTGGCGGACGGGCATCTCGCCCTGCTGCGGACCGGCTTCCCGCAACTGCCGCGCCGCATCTCCGGCTACGCCCTCGACCGGCTGCTGCCCGAGCACGGGCGGGACGCCGTGCGGGCGTTCACCGGCAGCGAGGGCACGCTGGGGGTGCTCACCGAGGCGACCGTGAGCCTCGTGCCCCTGCCGGCGGCACGGGTGCTCACCGTGCTCGGCTATCCCGACGAGAGCGCGGCCGCGCAAGCCGCGCATCACCTGCTGCCGCGGCGGCCGTTGACCGTGGAGGGAATGGCGGCGGATCTCGTCGGACCGGCCGGGCGGGCGCTGCCCGCCGGTGGCGCGTGGCTGTTCGTCGAGGTCGGCGGCGACGACCCGGACGACGCCCTGTCCCGCGCGCGCGAATTGTGCCGTACGGCCGACGGCACGTCGGGAACCGTCGTCGTCGCTGAACCCGCCAGGCAGCGGGACCTGTGGCGGATCCGGGAGGACGCGGCGGGGACCGCGACCCGCATGCCCGATGGCAGCGAGGCATGGCCGGGCTGGGAGGACTGCGCGGTTCCACCCGCCCGTCTGGGCGGCTATCTGCGGGACTTCCGGGCGCTGCTGGCCGAGTTCGGGCTGCGCGGCGCGCCCTACGGCCATTTCGGCGACGGCTGCGTCCATGTGCGGGTGGACTTCGACCTCATGGACCAGGCCGGCCTCGCACGCTTCCGCCGCTTCTCCGAGGCCGCCGCGGAACTGGTGGTGTCGCACGGCGGCTCGCTCTCCGGAGAGCACGGCGACGGGCAGGCGCGTGCCGAACTCCTGCCGAAGATGTACGGCCCGGAGATGATCGCACTCTTTTCAGATTTCAAGGACCTCTGGGATCCGGACGGCGGACTGAACCCGGGGATGCTCGTGCGTCCCAATGCCATTGATAGCAACTTGCGCTTCACGGTGCTTCCCTCCGCGAAGGCCCGACCCGTCGACGTGGAATTCACCTATCCGGGTGATGGAGGTGACTTTCCCGCCGCCGTCCGCCGCTGCGTCGGAGTCGCCAAGTGCCGCACCGCGACGCTTCCGCCGGGTGGCTCGGACGTCATGTGCCCGTCATTCCGGGTCACCGGCGAGGAACGGCACTCCACGCGCGGCAGGGCACGCCTGCTGCACGAGATGCTGTCCGGTCGCGTCATCACCGGAGGCTGGCGTTCCACCGAGGTGCGCGAGGCTCTTGACCTGTGTCTTTCCTGCAAAGGGTGCCGAAGCGACTGCCCCGTGGAAGTCGACATGGCCACGTACAAAGCGGAGTTCCTGCACCACCACTACCGAGGGCGGCCCAGGCCCCGCGCGCACTACGCGATGGGGTGGCTTCCGGTGTGGCTGCGGGCCGCCGCGCCCTTCGCCGAAATCCTCAACCGCCTCGCACGACACCCGTCAACCGCTTGGACGGTGAAGCGGCTTGGCGGGATCGCACGGGAACGCGAATTGCCCGAACTCGCGTCCGAGACATTCACTCGATGGTGGGATAGGAGAGCCACGAAAGAGGGACAGGCCGGCCCGACGGTGGTCCTGTGGCCCGACACCTTCACCAACCACTTCGCCCCCGACGTCGGCCGCGCGGCCGTGCGCGTGCTCGAAGCGGCGGGGATCACCGTACGGACCCCGCCCGCCCCTGTGTGCTGCGGCCTGACCTGGGTGTCCACCGGCCAGCTCACCAAAGCGAAGGCCGTCGCGCGCCGCACCCTGGCACGGCTCGCCCCCGTACTCGACGAGGGCCTCCCGACCGTCGTGCTCGAACCGAGCTGCGCCGCGGCCCTCCGCGCCGACCTGCCGGAACTGCTCGGACCCGCCGCCTCCGGGGCCGCCCGCCTGGCCGCGTCGGTGCGGACCTTCGCCGAGGCGCTGGAGGAGTTCGCGCCGGACTGGACGCCGCCCCGGCTGGACACCGCGGTCACCGGCCAGACCCACTGCCACCAGCACGCCGTGCTCGGCGACGCCGCCGACCGCCGGATGCGGGAGAAGGCGGGGCTGACCGGGGAGCTGGTCGGCGGCTGCTGCGGTCTGGCGGGCAACTTCGGCTTCGAGACCGGGCACTTCGAGGTGTCGGCGGCCTGCGCGGAAGAAGCGCTGCTGCCCGCCGTACGGTCGGCCGGCCCCGGCACCGCCGTCCTGGCGGACGGTTTCTCCTGCCGGACCCAGCTGGCCCAGCTCGGCGGCGTCCGCGCCCGCCACCTCGCCGAAGTTCTCGCCGATCACGAGACGAACACCTAGGCGCATCTCGACCAGCGACCTCGACGGGGACCCGGGGTGACCGGGCCGCCGCGTCTCAGTGCGCGATGCCCTCGTACCCTTCCACGTCCCGCACGGCGCGCGAGGCGGGGCCGACGTAGCGGGCGGAGGGGCGCACCAGCCTGCCGGTACGTTTCTGCTCCAGGATGTGCGCCGACCAGCCGGCCGTCCGCGCGCAGGTGAACATCGACGTGAACATGTGCGCCGGCACCTGTGCGAAGTCCAGCACGATGGCGGCCCAGAACTCCACGTTGGTGGCGAGGACCCGGTCGGGGCGCCGCGCGTGCAGCTCCGCCAGCGCCGCCTTCTCCAGCGCCTCGGCCACTTCGAACCGCGGCGCGCCCAGCTCACGGGCGGTACGGCGCAGCACGCGTGCCCGCGGGTCCTCGGCGCGGTAGACGCGGTGGCCGAAGCCCATCAGCCGCTCGCCCCTGTCGAGCGCGGCCTTCACGTAACCCTCCGCGTCACCCGTGCGCTCGATCTCCTCGATCATGCCGAGCACCCGGGACGGCGCCCCGCCGTGCAGCGGCCCCGACATCGCGCCGACCGCGCCGGACAGGGCCGCGGCCACGTCCGCTCCGGTCGAGGCGATGACCCGGGCGGTAAACGTTGACGCGTTCATGCCGTGCTCGGCGGCCGACGTCCAGTACGCGTCCACGGCCGCGACGTGCTTCGGGTCGGGCTCCCCGCGCCAGCGGATCATGAAACGCTCGGTGATGGACCGCGCCTTGTCGATCTCCCGCTGCGGCACCATGGGCAGCCCCTGCCCGCGCGCGGACTGGGCGACGTACGACAGCGCCATCACGGCGGCGCGCGCGAGATTGTCCCTGGCCTCCTGTTCGTCGATGTCGAGCAGCGGTTTGAGCCCCCACACCGGTGCCAGCATGGCCAGCGCGGACTGCACGTCCACCCGGATGTCGCCGGAGTGCACCGGGATGGGGAACGGCTCGGCGGGCGGCAGGCCGGGCGCGAACCTGCCGTCGACCAGCAGCCCCCACACGTTGCCGAAACCTATGTGGCCGACCAGCTCCTCGATGTCGACTCCCCGGTACCGGAGCGCGCCGCCTTCCTTGTCCGGCTCGGCGATCTCCGTTTCGAACGCGACGACTCCTTCGAGCCCGGGGACGAATTCGGACATGGACGGCTCCTCTTGACGATCTCGACAGTGCGCTGACTGCGGTGTGCCCCGTTCGAGCGACTGTCACGCCGCTCCATCCGGTCCAACAGGTTCCCGCCGACCAGGCCGGACCGGCGCATCCACGACCCGCAATTGTCCCGGCAGGCGCCTGGTGACGGCCACAGTGAGATGTGGCACATCCCGGCCGCCGCCATGGTTGCGGACCGGCGGGCAAGATGTGCGGGTGCGAGAACCCGAAGAGGCGGCGGCGCGGACGGTACCCCAGGACGACCCGGCGGCCATGCGCCGGCAGTACCGGGCGGCCGGGCTGGCGGAGGCGGACCTGGCCGACGACCCTTACGAGCAGTTCGCCCGCTGGTTCGCGGACGCGGTGAAGGCCACCGGCACGGGCGCGATCACCGAACCCAACGCCATGGTCGTCTCCACGGCGGACGCCGACGGCGTACCCAGCTCCCGCACGGTCCTGCTCAAGGGCTACGACCAGCGCGGATTCGTCTTTTTCAGTAATTACGGCTCCCGCAAGGGCCGCGAGCTCGCCGCCAACCCGCGCGCCTCGCTGCTCTTCCCCTGGCACCCCGTGGCGCGCCAGGTCATCGTGAACGGGATCGTGGAGCGGGTGCCGCCGCAGGAGACCGCCGCCTACTTCCACAGCCGCCCGCACGGCTCCCAGCTCGGTGCCTGGGCCAGCGAACAGTCCGCGGTCGTCCCGTCCCGGACCGTGATCGAGGAGCGGTACGCGGAGGTGGCCGCACGCTGGCCGGAGGGCGGCCAGGTACCGGTGCCGCCGTTCTGGGGCGGGTTCCGCGTCACCGCCCTCAGCGTCGAGTTCTGGCAGGGCCGGGAGAACCGCCTCCACGACCGGCTCCGGTACGTACGCGTCGACGGCGGGTGGACGGTCGAGCGCCTGGCGCCGTGACGGGTGTGGAAGCCGCGTCCGATGCGGCCGCCCCGGGGTGGCCGCGTCCCGGGGTGCGGCCGACCGCTCGCATCCAGGTGGCGGCTGATCACTCGCATCCAGGTGGCGGGTGGGCCCGCGTCAAGGCGGCGGGCAAAGAAACGACCCGCGGACTGCTCCTCGAAGCCTGGTGACTTCGAGCACCGGCCGGACAAATCCGACGAGCCCGCGGGTCGGGTGTACTGCGTGGGATTTGGCGCGCCTCGCGCACCGAGTGCGCGGAGCTAGCCCGCAGTCACCTCACGTGTCCGAGTGCAACTCATGCTTCGAACCACCTCCCTTCTGTGTGCCGCCACAGTAAGAAGCGATTCGGGGGTGGGACAAGTTATTTACGGAAATCTCGTGTGACTCACCGCACACGAGGGTTGAATGTGGTGACGTGCAGCCTTTCGACGCGCAACCCAAGGGTGACGAGCAGCTGCTGGCCGCGTTGCTCGACGGTATGGAGGCGGGTCTGTGCGCCTTCGACCGCGACGGCGTCGTCACGCACTGGAACGCGGAGGCGGCGCGGATACTCGGCTGGAGCGCCGACGAGGCGGTGGGCCGCCGCGGCTTCGAAGGATGGGCGGCGCGCCCGGCCGACGCCAAGGAGGTCGAGGAGCGGCTGATGGGCGCCATGGACGCGCCCGGCCGCCAGGTGCACGACTTCGCGCTGCTGACCAAGGACGGTCGCCGCGTCCTGGTACGCACCCAGTCCGCGGCCGTACCGGGACCCGACGGTCGGCCCGGCGGCGTCTATTGCGCCTTCTCCGAGGTGCACGCGCAGATCGACCTGGAGCGGTCGATCGCGCTCAGCGAGTCCCTGTTCGACGACGCCTCCTGGGGCGTGGTGCTGATCGACGCCGATCTTCGGCCCGCGCTGGCCAACGCCCAGGCCGCCCGTATGCTGCGGGCCGGCCGTGAGGCGCTGCTGGGCCGCCCGCTCGGCGAACTTCTCGGCCAAGGCGTCGAGGAACTGGAGAACACGCTGCAGCACGTGCTCGCCGAAGGGGCGCCGCCTGCCGCGAGCGAGCTGTGGGTGAGCCTGCGCGGCGACGACAGCGGCACCCTGCACTGCTGGCGCAGCGGCTTCGTGCGGCTCGGGTCGCCGCTGGGCGAGGAGCCGGTGCCGCTGGGCGTGGGCTGGCTGTTCTCGGACGTCACCAGGCAGAAGGCGGCCGAGAAGGAGGGGTCCCGGCTTCGGTTCCGCTACCAGCAACTGCACCGTGCCGACCGGGCCGCCGCGGAGTGCGAGGACCCGCTGGAGGCCGCCGCGCTGCACCTGGACTTCGCGCTCGCCGGGTTCGCCGACCACGCCCTGCTGGACCTGGCGGACGAGGCGGGCCGGCTGACCCGTGCCGCGGCCACGCCCGACGGCGAGCCGGGCCCCGGTGAGCCGGTCGCCGGCAGCGGGATCCCGGTCGGTTACCCCGCGGCACATCCCGTTCTCCAAGCCGTCGAGCGCCTGGGCACCGTACGCACCAGCTTCGCGGCAAAGGACGCGGACGGCCCGTCGGCGCGGGCTCGCGCGGACCAGTGGGCCGCGGCCAGGCGGTGGCCGGCCGGGAGCGTGCACGGGCTTGCGACGGTGCTGCGCAGCCGCGGCCGTACGGTCGGGGCGCTCACCTTCCTGCGCCGGCCCGGGCGCGGCCAGTTCGACCGGTCGGACGCCGCCTATGCGGAGGACGTCGCCGCCAGGGTGGCCGCCGCGCTGGACCTCGCGGAGGCCGCCCGCGGACCGCTGGGCGGCCGCCCGGAGGGGCGCTGAGCGGGTTCCGGACGCCGACCGGACGGCGGGGGCCAGGGAACCCGGGGTTCGGCGCGTGCCGACGGCTCAGCGGTGGAAGAAGATCCGGTCCCGGTACTCCTCGAAGACCCGGGCGTTCCAGTCGAGGCCGCCGTCCACGTTGCCCGAGCGGATCATCGGCGGGGTGATGCCGCGGGCCCCCAGGTCCGTGGCCGCCGTGGCCATGACCGCCTGCATCAAGGCACTGGTCACGACGGTGGAGGCGGGGCCGAAGGGGGCGGGCACCCGGGCGTCGGACAGCTCGGCGTCGCCGACCGGGATCTTGGAGTCGAGCAGGATGTCGCAGTTGTCCTTCAGGAACGTGCCCGAGGAATGCCGCGAGCGGGTGTCCTTCGCGTACGCGACCGAGGTCACCGCGATCACCGTCAGGCCCAGGGTGCGGGCGTGCCGTGCCATCTCCACCGGAAGGGTGTTGCGTCCGGACAGGGAGATCACGAAAAGGACGTCGCCGCCGCGGGCCGGACTGGTGTCCAGCACGGCCGTGGCCAGGCCCTCGACCCGCTCCAGGGCGCTGCCCAGGGTGGCGGGCACCACGTCGACGCCGACCGCGCCCGGCACCGGGAGCAGGTTGATCAGCGCCAGGCCGCCGGCGCGGTAGACGACGTCCTGCGCGGGCAGCGAGGAGTGGCCCGCGCCGAAGGTGAACACCCGGCCACCCGCAGCAATGGCGTCCGCCACAGCGGTCGCGGCGGCCCGGATCCCGGCGCGCTCCTCGTCCCGCACTCGGCCCAGCAGGGCAATGGCGGCGCCGAAGTACCGGTCGGTGGGGTCGTCAGGGGGCGCGGAGCCCCCGGGGCCGGCGGGGCCGTCGGCGGGATCGGTCATGGCGATCACCGTGCGGCCCGGCCGTGTCCGGTGTCAAGAAAAGGCCCGGCGAGGGTGCGGGGTTCTCGCGCCGGGATCCGTTGTCAGCGGCATGGGTCAGAATTGTCGCAGGGCCACGCACGAGTACACGAGGGGCGCGCATGTCCGGACTGATCGACACGACGGAGATGTATCTCCGCACCATCCTGGAGCTGGAGGAGGAGGGTGTGGTCCCGATGCGCGCCCGAATCGCCGAGCGGCTCGACCAGAGCGGTCCCACCGTTTCCCAGACGGTGGCGCGGATGGAGCGGGACGGGCTGCTGCACGTGGCGGGCGACCGGCACCTGGAGCTGACCGAGGAGGGCCGCCGCACCGCGACCCGGGTGATGCGCAAGCACCGCATCGCCGAGTGCCTGCTGGTCGACGTGATCGGCCTGGAGTGGGAACAGGTGCACGCCGAGGCCTGCCGCTGGGAGCACGTCATGAGCGAGGCGGTGGAGCGGCGGGTGCTGGAGCTCCTGCGCCACCCCACCGAGTCGCCGTACGGCAACCCGATCCCCGGCCTGGAGGAGCTGGGCCAGAAGGGGGAGCCCGACCCCTTCCTGGAGGAGGGCATGGTCAGCCTCACCGAGTTGCAGCCCGGGCCCGCGGGGGCGAGCGTGGTGGTGCGGCGGATCGGCGAGCCGATCCAGACCGACGCCCAGGTGATGTACACGCTGCGGCGGGCAGGCGTGCAGCCGGGCGCCGTGGTGAGCGTCACCGAATCTCCCGGCGGGGTGCTCGTCGGCAGTGGCGGGGAGGCCGCCGAGCTGGACGCCGAGATCGCCTCCCACGTGTTCGTCGCCAAGCGGTAGGCGCGTTCCGCACCCGCCCGGCTCCGCCCCGCGTGGACCCGCGCCACATGGACCAGCGCCGCTCCGCCGTGCGCACCTTCTTCGGCCCCGGCGCCGCAATGACGGCGCCGGGGCCCATCCCTCCCTGTCCCTCCCCTGATGTCCCCCTTGGAGGACCCGGGACCCCGAGCTTCCCGAGTGCTCCCCGCGACCCGCTTCCCCTTCGCGCCGCGTCCCGGAGAAGTCCTCCCCTCGGTCCGGCCTGCCAATCCTTGAGCGTTGTCACTCGAACGAGCGGTGTTGGTCGCGCCCACCCCTTGTTCGAATAGAAGTTCGATAGCGTGGACCTCCGGAACGCCGATGGAAGGAGGTGTGGCAGATGATCCGGCGGTATGAGGTGAGGGGAGCGGGCGGCATCCGGCTCGCGGCCTGGGACTACGCGGGGGAGGGCGCGGATCGCGGCGGCGGGGCCCGACGGTCCGGGTCGTCCGGCCCGTCCGGACCACGAACCGCCGGTGAGCTGGGCGCGGCAGGTGCCGCGGAGCCGGCCGAAGCGGCGGGCACGGCCGACGACCGGCCGGGTGTCCTGCTGCTCCACGGGCTGCTGGGCCGCGCCTCGCACTGGGCCGCCACCGCCCGGCGTCTCGCCCCGCGCTATCGCGCCATCGCCCTCGACCAGCGGGGCCACGGCCGCAGCGCCAAGCCGGAGGGACCGTACGGGCCGGACGCGTACGCGGCGGACGCCATCGCCGCGGTTGAACAGTTGGGGCTGGCCCCGGTCACACTCATCGGCCACTCCATGGGTGCGCTGACGGCCTGGAAGGCGGCGGTGCGCCGGCCCGACCTCGTCGCGGCGGTCGTGATCTGCGACATGCGGGCCTCGGCCGTGGGCGAGGCCGGACAGCGCGAATGGGAGGACTGGCTGCGGTCATGGCCGCTGCCGTTCGCCACGCTCGGCGACGTACGGCAGTGGTTCGGCGCGGACGACCCGTGGGCCGACGCGCCGAATCCGGTCCGCGGCGACTTCTTCGCCGAGGTCATGGAGGAGGGCGAGGACGGCTGGCGTCCGCTGAGTTCCCCGCACCACCTGCTGCGTTCGCGCGATCCCTGGATACGCGACGCCCATTGGGACGACCTCGCCCAAGTGGACTGTCCCGCCCTGGTGGTTCGCGGGCTCGACGGCGAGCTGGGCCGCGCGGAGGCGCAGGAGATGGTCCGCGTCCTGCCGCGTGGCCAGTACGCCGAGATCGCCGACGCGGGCCACCTGGTGCCGTGGGACCAGCCGGAACTCTGGTACGACGCGGTCGAACGCTTCCTGAGCGGTGCGCAGGCGGAGCGGCAGAGCTCGGGTTCGGGCGCCGTGGCGAGCGGTGGTGACGGCTGATGGTCGGCGGCCGACGACTGGCGGATGGCGGTCATGGCTGACGGCGCGGGCGGCGAGGCCGGCGAGCAGCGGTGCCGAGATGCGGGGCGGGCGGCCGGCGGCGGGACCGAGCCGAGACGGCCGGCGCGCGGCCGCCGACGGTACGCCGGGCATCACGGTCGTCACGGTCCTGCGACAGGTGTGGCGCAAGTGCATTCCACCGGGGCCCGCGCGGACGACCGGCTGGTAACTTGCGGTGCGCTGGTTCCGCTTCACGACATGGGGGGAGAACAGGTGCGTTGGCGTAGTCGGACTTTCACGGGAGCGGGCTTCGCCGCGGTCGCCGCCGTCGGCTCGCTGACGCTCAGCGGCTGCAGCGGTGGCGGCGACGGCCAGGGGAAGGAGCCGACCCGGAGCGCCACCGCGTCGGCCGACCAGCCCAGTGCGACGTCGTCCCCGACGGGAACTGCCACAGGTACCGCTTCCCCGACCAAGGGCGGCGGCGCGGCCCAAGGGGTCGGCGGAGTGTGGCTGGCCGTACGGGGCGGCACCAAGGTCCAGTTGGTCCTGGGCAAGGGCAAGGCCGGCCTGACCAGCACCTCGCTGTGCGCGGGCACGTACACCGAGCACAACGGCATCGACCTGGTGCTGACCTGTGTGGGTGGCGACAAGGACCGGACCGCGGGCCACGGTGATCTTTCGAGCGACGGCAGGACGCTCACCGTGAAGTGGTCCGGCGGCCTCAGCGACACATTCACCCGTACCGGACTGCCGGGCGACTGACGCGTGTCGCCGAGGGAGGACGTCCCCGGCAGGCAGGCTGCCGTCGGCGGCGGCTCGGGGTCCGGGCCAGCAGCCCCGCCTTCTTCGGCGTGGTCGAAGGCGGTCCCCTGCCGGCGCTCCCTCCGGCCGCTGCCGGTCCGCCGTACGCCCTGTGGCGGCTCGCCGCCGGCGGTCCGCCGCACACGATGCGTCGACCCGCCACGTGTCAGGACGCCGCGACCACAGCCAGGATCTCCGGCAGCCTCGGTGCCGTGAACCACAGGGACGCCGCCGCGACCGCCACCCCGTATGCCGCTTCGACCGGCAGCACCGTCCACAGCGGTCCGAGGTGACCGGTGAGGTGGAGCGAGAGGGTGAGTCCCAGCACCGCCAGGCACGGCGCCATGCCGCTCGGCGTGCCCGCAGGAGGTTGAGCGCGGCCAGCCCGCTCTGGCCCGGCGCGGCGTTGGCGAACGGGTTGTCCCTCGACACCGCGTACGGGTAGCGGACCCCGGCGAAGGTGCCGGTGGCGCTTGCGGAACCTCGCGGGACCGAGCCGCTCCGAGCCGCTCGGAGCAGATCTGAGCCGCTCGGAGCCGGCGACGGCCCGAGCCGCTCCGAGGCCGTCCCGAGGCCGTCCCGGGGACGCGCGCCAACCGTCTTCGTCGGTCGTCCGCCCGTCCGGTTACCGTCAGCGGCCGCGCGCCCCGGCCGCCTCCCGCCCGCACGCGTACGCCAGCGGCCCGAGGAGTTCCCCGGCGTCCGGCAGCCAGCGGTTGAGGGTGGTGGGCTCGCGGGCCCACTGGCCGACGCCTCCTCCGCCCATCCTGGTCGGCGGGGCGATCACCCAGTCGCCGTCGCCGCGCACCGCCAAGTCGAGAGCGGCGGCCCGTCGGCCCGTCCGGGCCGAAGGAACGAGGGCCTTGGCGGCGGATCCGGGCAGGACGAGGAACAACAGCCGGCGGGTCGGGGTGGAGATGACCGGTCCGAGCGGCAGGTCCAGCCGCTCCATCCGCGCCAGGGCGTGGAGGCCGGCGCTCTCGGAGACGTCGATCGCGTCGAAGGCGCGACCGGTCGGCAGCAGCACGGATGAACGCGGCTGCCGCTGCCACATACGCCGCACCGCCGCCGCGTTGCCGCTCGCCTGCGTCGCCCAGTCCGGTCCGGCCGGGTGGGCGCCCGGAGCCGGGCAGCCGGGCGCGCCGCAGGAGCAGCGCGGGGCGCCGTCGGGTCCCGCCTCCAGCCAGCAGCCGGCCAGCACGTCCCAGTGCCGCTCCTCCGCGTACCGGACCGCCGCGTCCAGCAGTCGGTGATCGGTGAGGAACTGCCGTTCGGTGAGTGCCCGGCGGTCGGTGAGCGGGGGCCCGGTCACCGGGCCGCGGCCGGTTCCATGGCCGGTGAGCTGCCGCGGAACTCCGAGGGTGTCTTCCACGTGCTGCACAACTCCCTCGCACCACAGGGGTTACGGGCCGGGGTCGCGTCGCGGTTCACGGCGGGCGCACGGGAGCACGGACGGGGGCGCGCGCGAGGACGCGGCCCGTACAGGGGTAATCACCAGTGAGTCACTGCCACCTGCGAGTGAATTGCCGCATAAGGGGCGTTCGTTGTGCTCCAGGTGGGAAAGGACAGGTCGAGGACGAGGAGGGGGGATCCGATGGCCGCAAGACCGCTTGTGGCGCGGCAGCCGAACGAGAGGCTTCAAGCACTCATTCAGGAGGCCGCCTGCTCCAACGCGGGGCTGGCCCGCAGGGTCAACATGTGCGGGGCCGAACACGGCCTCGACCTGCGGTACGACAAGACGTCCGTGGCGCGCTGGCTGCGCGGCCAGCAGCCGCGCGGCCGTGCCCCGGCCATCATCGCGGAGGCACTCGGCCGCAAGCTCGGCCGCGCCGTGTCGATAGACGAGATCGGCATGGCCAACGGCAAGAACCTCGCCACCGGCATCGGACTGCACTTCGCCCCGACCGTGCTGGGAGCGATCGAGCAGGTCTGCGAGCTGTGGCGCAGCGACGTCGGCCGCCGGGACTTCCTCACCGGCTCGACCGTCGCCGCCTCCGCCCTGGTCGAGCCCAGCCGCGACTGGCTGATCACGCGCCCGGACCAGGGCGTGGCCCGCAACGGCGGCGCAAGGGTGGGAATGGCGGACGTCGAGGCGGTCAAGGCCACCACCGTCGCCCTCACCGACCTCGACCACCGCTTCGGCAGCGGCCACGTCCGACCGGTCGTCGTCCACTACCTCAACAGCGTGGTGTCCGGCCTGCTCGCCGGCAGTTATCGCGAACAGGTGGGCCGCGAGCTGTTCTCGGCAGTCTCGCGGCTGACCGAGCTGGCCGGGTACATGGCGGTCGACACCGGGCAGCCCGGCCTGGCCCAGCGCTACTACATCCAGGCGCTGCGGCTCGCCCAGGCGGCGGGCGACCGCGGATACGGCGGCTACATCCTGGCGGCGAGCATGAGCCACCTCGCCGCATCCCTCGGCAACCCGCGCGAGATCACCCAACTCGCCCGCGCCGCCCAGGAAGGCGCCCGCGGCCAGGTCACGCCCACCGTCGAGGCGATGTTCTACGCGGCCGAGGCCCGCGGCCACGCGCTGCTCGGCGACGCCCGGGCGTTCGCCGCGGTCGCCGCACAGGCGTCCGATGCCATGGAGCGGTCCGACCCGGAGCAGGACCCTGACTGGATCGCCCACTTCGACCGCGCGTACCTCGCCGACGAACTCGCCCACTGCCACCGCGACCTGGGCCAGGCCGGCCCCGCCGCCCGCAGTGCGGAGGAGGCCCTCGACGCCCACCCGGCAGGGCGAACCCGGCGCCGCGCGATAGATCTGCTGCTGCTGGCGGACGCCCAGGTGCAGCAGCGGGAGCTCGAACTCGCCTGCCACACCGGCACCCAGGCCGTCACCTTGCTGTCCGGTCTGCGTTCCAACCGGGGCGCCGAGTACCTGGACGATTTCCGCCGCCGCCTGGCGCCGTACGAATCGGAGCCGGTCGTACGGGACTTCGGTGCCCGGCTGGAGGAACAGGAGGCGGCCTGACCGGAAATGGGGACCCCAGCCGCCGCAGGGGCGAGCACCAGTCGTCGTACAGGCGAGCGCGAGGCGTCATCCGGGGAATCATCGGGTGACGCCGGGCGTCCGCACGGAATCGTTACCTGACCGTCACCGTTCGCCCACGAGGCGGGCCAAAGCGCTGGGCAGGCCCCGGAGCAACGGTCCAAGGGGCCGCGGCGGTCGCTGCCCCATGATGTGCCGTAGCGCTCACTCGTTCGGGTACGTGGTCCAGGCAGGGGACAACCCGGTAGCGTTGGCGGACGGTTCAGACGGCAGGGGTAGAGGGAGTAAGCGGCGATGCACAGCAGCGGACGCGGCGAGGACTCGCCCGAACCGTACCGGGGCGTCGTGCTCCCTTCGGCTCAGCACCAGTCCGAGCAGCCGGTGCAGGGGCCGTACGGGGAGCAGGTACGCCCCGCCGGCGGAAGCCCGTGGGGCGGCGCCCCGGCGGACCCACCCGCCTTCCAGGCGCAGCCGGGGCAGCAGGCGCCGGAGACCGCGGACGCGACGCAGATGCTGCCGCCGTACCCGGGCACCGGGCCCGGCCCGGCGTCCGCACCCATGGCCGGCCCAGGAGGGCCCCCGCCGGTCGCTGACGCCACGCAGATGCTGCCGCCGTACCCCGGCACCGGGCCGCAGCAGGGCCCGGGCGCGGCTCCCGTACCGCCGCTGCCGCCCCTGCCTCCGCAGGCGCCCCCTATGCCGCCGACCGCTCACCAGGCCGCCGGGCAGCCGGGGCCCTACCAGGTCCCCGAGACCCAGCAGATCCCGCAGGCGCCGGCGCCCGGTGCCCATCCGGGCGGACCGTACGTGCCGCAGGCCGCCGCGCAGCCGCCGGGCGCCGCCGACGCCACCCAGGCGCTGCCGCTGTCGATCTTCGAGGAGTCGAAGCCGTACGAGCAGCAGTACCCGCAGCAGGGCTACGGCCAGGAGTACGGCGACGGACAGCCGCAGCAGCAGGCCGGACCGCAGCACGACAGCGACTACGACCACCTGTTCCGCAGTGATGTCCCTGGCCCGGCGCCGATACGTCAGCGCATCATCCAGCCGCCGTCCCAGCAGCAGCACCCGGGGGTGCCCGGCGGCATACCCGCCGGCGGACCGCAGCAGTTCGGACAGCAGGGTCCGCCGTACGGACAGCAGGGGTACGACAACGGGTACGCGTACGACGACGAGCCGGCGGCCGGCGGCCGTCGCCGCCTGTCGCCCAAGGTGCTGATCGGGATCGTTGTGGCCGGGTGCGTGGTGGCCGGCCTCGTCGTCGGTGGCCTGCTCAACAGCGGCGGCAAGGCCAGCGCGGACAACGCCGGCGACAAGTCGTCCACCCCGTCGGCCGGCGCGAGCGCGTCGGCGAGCGGCACGGCGGGCACCACGGGCTCCAACGGTGACAATGCGGCCGAGCAGCAGGCGAAGGCACTCGACTCGCTGCTGAAGACCAGTGGCAACAGCCGAGCCTCGGTGGTCAACGCGGTCGAGTCGATCAAGAACTGCGGGGACCTGCCCGGTGCCGCCTCCGCGCTGCGGTCCGCCTCCGGCCAGCGCAACGGCCTGATCACCCAGCTCGGCTCGCTGTCCGTGGACAAGCTGCCCAACCACGGCGACCTGACCGCCGCCCTCACCAAGGCGTGGCAGGCCTCGTCCGCCGCCGACAGCCACTACGCGAACTGGGCCGGCCAGGCGGAGCACGACCACAAGGTCTGCAAGGGCGGCCACGCCCGTTCCACCGACGAGACACTGGCCGCCAACCGCGAGAGCGGCACCGCCACCCAGGAGAAGAAGCGCGCGGTGCGGCTCTGGAACGCGATCGCCCGTCAGTACGGGCTCACACAGCGGCAGTTCAGTCAGCTCTGAGGCGTTCGGCGGACAGTTCGGTACAACCGGCCGGGCCGCGGCAATTGCCGCGGCCCGGCCGTTCGCAACCCATACGACGAGCGCGGGCGCGGCCATTGCGACGGGCGCGGCCGCGACAAGTGCGACGCCAGCGCGGCGCGACCGCGACCGCGCCCATTGCGGCGGCCAGGGCGTCGGGAAGAGGCGTCGTACCCCGCGCCGTCGTGGCCGCCGCAATGGCGGCGGCCCGATGCGGTCAGAAGTCCTGGCTGCGCAGCGTCGCGGTAAGGTCGACGAAGCCCGGGTGAGCGGAGGTCAATCGGCCCTGCCGGATCACCTGGTAGGTGACCTTGGCGTTCACCATCCGCGTGTGGTTCGGGACGTGGAGCACGTCGCTGTCGGTCCAGCCGAGGTCGGGGGTCAGACCGCCGGTGGACAGGTGGCTGGTGTGGTCCATGGCATGCCGCACGGTGTCGGCGGTGACGCGGGTCTTGGCGTCCATCGACCGCACCACCTTGGCGAAGACGGTGTACGCGATCCAGGTGGTCTGCACACCGGGGTCGCCGACGTCGATCCGGTCGTCCCCGAAGGCGTACTTGTTGATCACCGACTTCATCTCGTTCCACTTGGGGTCCGAGGTGGGCGGGTACCAACCGGTGATGTAGGCGTTCTCCAGCGGACTGTCGGTGCTGCCGGTCGCGTCGATCATGGACTGCTGCACACTGCCGATCACCGAGGACAGCCGCACCTTGGGCCGGTCGCCGTCCGGGCCGACCCGCCGCAAGGCGTCGAAGAAGGTGCTGGTGTGATCGCCGAGCACCGCGGAGACGCAGGTCGAGGACTTGTTGTTGCCGACGGCCCGCTCCGCGGCGGCGTTGTAGTCCGTGGCGTCGTCGGCGGCGAGGATGTCGGTCGCCGCCGACCGCCCGGCCATCTTCAGGCCCTGGTCGAGGAAGAGCGGGAACTGATCGCCGGTGATCGAATCGGGTCGGACGAGCGCGACCTTCTTGCACAGCGCGGCCAACTGCCGTCCGCTGCCCGCCAGCAGCGCGGGCAGGCCCCCGTTCACCGGGTAGGACATCAGGCTCTGGAACTCGTCCTGGGTGATGCCGTAGCCGCCGATGTACGGGATGCCCTCCGTTTCCAGGGCGGTGGTGAAGCTGCCGCCCTCCTCGCTGTACGAGCCGACCACCGCCACGGCGTGCGCGGCGGCGGCCTGCTGGGCGCAGTCGGTGACCGCGACGGAGTCGTTGCGCTCGTTGCAGGTGAGGACCTTGAGCTTGTGCCCGTTCAGGCCTCCCTGGTCATTGATGTAGCGCGCGTACGCCTCCGCCATCGCCGGCATGCCCGGCATGTTCGTCGCCTTGGTGTTGACCGGTGCCCAGGTCATCACCGTAATGGTGTCCGGGGAGCCCCCCGCGCTCCCCGGAAGCATTCCGCAGCCGCTCACCAGCGCTAATGCGACGGTCAAGAAGGAGGCGGCGACGTAACGTGTCCTGCGCCCTCGCCGTTCGGTCATGTACCGGGAAGATTCCGGTCCACCCCCAACGCGGGGGTGCGCGAACGGAAACGGAGAGTCACATTCAGGTGAATTGCGGGTGGCGGCGTTCGATTGCGTACGATCGGGCGCTGTGCAAGGTTCGGAGAAAGCTTCCCGTCGTGGCCGCCCCTCCTCCACGATGGGAGGTATGCCGCTCAATGACATGCCGTGGTGGCGCTGGCGCAGCAATGTGCGCTCCGCGCTGCACATGATCAGCGATCCGGTGTTCCAGCAGGAGGTCTGGCGGACCGGCCGCCAAGGGTACGGGGACGTCACCGACGCCGTGTACCGCCTGGTCGAGGACACCTGGCTCGACAACTGGTCGGCCGAGAAGTACGTGGGGACGATCTTCCGCGACTCGCAGGAGGCCGCGCTGGTCGACGTGGCGGTGCTGCGCGTGCTGAAGATCCTGCACCAGGTGGGCGCGGACGCGCCGGCCGAGGCGTATCTGGACCACCACGGCTGGCCGGAGGCGGTGCGCGCCGCGCGCGAGGCGCACGTCCGCCTGGCCACCGCGGACGGCGACGACCCGGACGCCCAGCCGCGCTCGCTCGAGGTGCTGGCGATCTACACCCGGTCCGCCTGAGGACTCCCGCGGCGCTTCGTACGGCGTTCCCGACGGGGTTTCCCGTTGGGTTCCCTACGGCCTTCCATACGGCGTTCCCTGCACCGCTCCCTACGGCGTTCCCTGCACCGTTCCTTGCGGCATTCCATACGGCGGACAGGGGCGCCGGACCCCGCGTCGGTGTGTAAGGCTGGCGTCGTGAGCGAAGCGCAGTCGAAGACCGCCGACCCGCAGTACGTCCTGACGCTGTCCTGCCCGGACAAGCAGGGCATCGTGCACGCCGTGTCCAGCTATCTGTTCATGACCGGCTGCAACATCGTGGACAGCCAGCAGTTCGGCGACCAGGACACCGGGCTGTTCTTCATGCGGGTGCACTTCTCGGCCGAGCCGCCGGTGAGCGCCGACAAGCTGCGGGCGAGCTTCGCGGCGGTGGCCGACGCGTACCACATGGACTGGGCGATCCACCCGTCCGACGAGCGGATGCGGGTCGTGCTCATGGTGAGCAAATTCGGGCACTGCCTCAACGACCTTCTGTTCCGAACCAGCATCGGCGCCCTGCCGGTGGAGATCGCGGCGGTCGTCTCCAACCACACGGACTTCCGCGAGCTGGCCGGTTCCTACGGGGTGCCCTTCCACCACATTCCCGTGACCAGGGACAACAAACCCGAGGCCGAGGCGGAGTTGCTGCGGATCGTGGAGAAGGAGGGCGTGGAACTCGTCGTCCTGGCCCGCTACATGCAGGTGCTGTCCGACGACCTGTGCCGGAAACTGTCCGGCCGGATCATCAACATCCACCACTCCTTCCTGCCGAGTTTCAAGGGCGCCAAGCCGTACCACCAGGCGCACGCCCGGGGCGTGAAACTCATCGGCGCGACGGCCCACTACGTGACGGCCGACCTCGACGAGGGTCCGATCATCGAGCAGGAGGTCGAGCGGGTCGGGCACGAGGTCAACCCGGAGCAGCTCGTCGCCATCGGCCGGGACGTGGAGTGCCAGGCGCTGGCCCGGGCGGTGAAATGGCACAGCGAACACCGGGTGCTGCTCAACGGGCGGCGTACGGTCGTCTTCGCCTGACCGCCCGGCCCGCCACCGCGGCCAAGGTCACAGCCGGGAGAGCGAAGCGGTCGCGAAGAGCACATCCCTGATCACCGCGCGATCACCGAGTTGACCGGCCGCGATCCGTTCCGGCTCGATATGGCCGGCGGCGAGCTGGCAGAACTCGACGCCGTCCATCGCCACGTGCGCCACCGTCTCGTCCTCCGACGCCAGTGCGCCCGGCGAGTCGAGCGGCAGGTACCACTTGCCGCCGCCGGGCCCCTCGATCTCCAGCAGCAGCGACCGCCCGGGCGCGCCCGCCGCGACGAGGCGGGAAGGTGAGGTGGTCAGCCCGGCCCTGCGCCGGTCGGCGAGCGCGTTCGGCAGCATCCGCGCGGCCAGATCGATCATCATGTTGAGACTGTGCGGGGCCGGCGGCTCGTACGGGTAGTCCACCGCCTCGGCGATGTCGCCGGCGTGGATCCAGCACTCGAAGGCCCGGTCCACGAAGGAGTCGCGCAGCGGCAGGGCGAAGTCGCCGTACTCCACGGTCAGTCCGGCCACGCCGCCGCCCGCGAACGAGACGGTGCGGACCAGGCTGTGCGTCTGCTCCCGCCACAGCGCACGCAAGCCGGCGCCCGGCAGGTGCCCGCACTCCTCCCAGTACGCGGCCGTGCGCTCCCACGGAACGACCGGCAACTCGGGCTCGGCGTGGGGCCTGCGCAGACGGCCCCGCCCCAGACGTCCGGAGCGCGCCGCCGGATCCGCGCCCGGCGGCGGAAGCCCCAGCGCCCGCCCGGGCAGGCTGTCCACCGCGGTCAGATGCGCGATGACCTGGCGCAGCGAGAAGCGCCGCGAGACCGGCGCGCCGTCGAACCAGCGCATCTCCACCGGCGCCGCCCAGTCCGAGTCCCCGAGGTCGCGCAGCAAGGCGTCGAGCCGCGCGGCCTCCGCGTCGTACGGTCCGGCCCACTCCGGTACGGGAATGCGCGCCGGGCGCCGGCCCAGGCAGCCCTCCAGCACCCGCGCCCGCAGCAGCGGATCGAGGTCCAGCGACTCCTCCTGGTGCAGCAGCCCCACCGCGTCCCGCAGCCTCAGCGCCTCTTCCGCGCAGGGCGCGCAGTCCGTCAGGTGCACCTCGACCGCCAGCGCCTCGTCGCGCGAGCACGCCGCCAGCGCCCAGGCGCCGAGAAGGGATTTCAGGACGTAGTGGTCGTACTGCGGCGACCGGCCGGCCCGCGAGGTCGGCTCGCCGGTCGGTTCGCCGGGCGGCTCCTGGGGCGGCGCGTCGTGCGGGGTCTCGTACGAGGCGTCGTACGGGTCGCGGTGAAGCGGCGGATCGTGCGGCGGCCGGCGCGGCTCGTCGTCGGGAGTGCCGCCCTGGTCGCGCTGGTGCGGGACGCGCGGCACACCGTCGCCGCCGCCTTCGTGTCCGCCGCCGTCGCGGAAGGCCGGGCCCTTCATCGCGGGCCCCGGCGCAGACGGGGATCGGGGGGATTGCCCATGGCGTTGTCCGGTTCCATGGCGGTGGACAGCAACTGCAGGCCCAGCCGCAGCCTTCGGCGTGCCTCGTCCGCGCTCACCCCGAGACCGGCCGCCGCCGCGCGGTAGTCGAGCCGCTCCCGGTAGGCGAGTTCCAGTGCTGCGCGCAGGGGCGCCGGCATCGAGGTGACGATGAAGTCGGCGCGGGCGGCCGTGTTCGCCTCGCGTACCCGGGCTTCCACCTCGGCCGGATCGGAGCGGCCCCGGCCCGCGGACTGGCGCAGCCTGTGCACCGCCTGCCGCTGGGTGAGCGCGGCGATCCACGACCGCAGCGAGCCGTGCTTGGGTTCGTACGCGTCCGGGTTCTCCCATATGTAGCCGAACACCTCGCGGGTGATCAGGTCCGCCGCGTCGTCGTCGTCCATCACCCGGTGCGCCAGGCTGTGCACGAGGGAGGCGTAGCGGTCGTACAGCTCGCCGAGCGCGGCCTCCTCGCCCCGCGCCAGCCGCTGTTGCATCTTGCGGTCCCAGCGCGGTGGTGCGGGTGTCGCCATCTCCTGGCCCCCTTGCCCTGCCCTGCCCGTCGCGTTCCGGCATGCGCTCGGCCCCCGGCCCGACACCACCGCGGCCGGTCGTCTCCGGCTCGTGTCCGTCTCGTCCCGGTGCCTGCCCCGACGGTACCGGCCGGCCGGTGGTACGCACGGTGCTTTGCCGCAACCTGCTGTCCGGAGCGACCACTTTTGGTAGTCCGTTATGCGGGTGTGACCGGAACATTGCAGGGTTACGACTGAGAACGGGCATAGGCTCGATGTGAAGACGACTCCGAGGCCCACGGCGAGGCGAGGTGGGGACCAAGTGCTGGTGACCCAGGCCGAGCGGGACGGTTGGGTGGTGGTGACGGTCGCGGGCGAAATGGACCTGATCTCGTCCCCCGCGGTCCGCCAGAAGGTGCACGACGCGGTCGCCGAGGGGCGGCGCAGCGTGGTGCTCGACCTCGCCGACGTGCGCTTCTGCGACTCCAGCGGAGTGGGTGTGCTGATCGGCGCGCGGCGTCTGATGCGTTCGTGCGCCGGGCGGCTGCGGATCGTCCTTCCCGAGGAGGTACCCGTCGGCGGCGGGGTGACGGCGGGCTCGGCCGGGGCCGCCGTCGGTGGCGAGGCGCATGTCAACCGCGTTCTGGCCGCTCTCGGCGTTCGCCGGCTGTTCGAGGTCTATCCGGATCTCGACGCGGCCACGGACGACACCGCCCGGCCGCTGTCGGCCTGAGATCCACCTCGGGGCCGGGGCGCCGTCGACCTGGGGCCCGCCAGTGCGGCGGCGACGCGCGGTCCCCGACTCCTCGTTCCGCGGGCCTCTCTCCCGCGGCCGCGCCACCATGGCCTCATGGTCCACATCGATTTCGTACAAGGTGACATCACCGAGCAGCACGTTGACGCGGTCGTCAACGCCGCCAATTCCTCCTTGCTCGGGGGCGGGGGAGTGGACGGCGCCATCCACCGCAAGGGCGGCCCGGAGATCCTCGACGCGTGCCGGGCGCTGCGCGCCTCCCATTACGGCAAGGGATTGCCGACGGGGCAGGCGGTCGCGACCACTGCCGGGCGGCTGCCCGCGCGTTGGGTGATCCACACGGTCGGGCCGGTCTGGCGGCCCGACGAGGACCGCTCCGGGCTCCTCGCCTCCTGCTACCGCGAATCCCTGCGGGTGGCCGACGAACTCGGCGCCGCCACCGTCGCCTTCCCCGCCGTCTCCACCGGGGTCTACGGCTGGCCGATGGACGACGGCGCCCGTATCGCGGTGCGCACCGTACGGGAATCGGGGACCAGGGTGCGCGAGGTCCGGTTCGTATTGTTCAGTGATGCGGCTTATGAGGCTTTTACGGCCTACCGGTAAGGGGCACGGCGCCATGGATGGTCCGATTACAGAGCGTCCGCACCTTGTTGTGGCCGATGTGTGACTTGTTACACGGCGGAGTCGGGACCCTCCTCGGGTACCCTCCATCGGGTGCGTGTGTGTTCCCGGCCTCTTCGCAGCACCGTCCGGCCTGGCCGGACCGGTGTCGGAGCAGGGCGCGCGGACTCCCGCCGAATGCGCCGCACAGTATGCAGTACGCCCCCCGCGCCGCGCGGGAATATGCCCGAAGCGCTTGTTGGGGTGACTGCGGGTCAATCATGCTGTGTCAGGCCAAGGTCACGCTCGGTGGTCTTGGGCGGGTGTGAGGCGTTGTATCCGCCGGTTCGGATGGTGTGAGCAGTGCAGGTGCTTCAGGTGCAGCTGGAGGTGGGGGCGGACCCCGCGGAAGTGGGGCGGGCCCGCCGGTGGGCGCGGTCGCGGCTGGTGGGCTCCGGAATAGGAGCCGACGAGCCGGTGGCCGAGACCCTCATCCTGCTCATCTCGGAGCTGGTGACCAACGCGGTGGTGCACACCGGGTGCCCCGCCGTCCTGCGCATGCTGTTCCCCATGGCGCCCGCCGCCCCGGTGCGGGTCGAGGTGGCCGACGCCAGCGAGGCGCCGCCGGCCCCGCGCCACGCCTCCCGAGAGGAGACCGGCGGCCGCGGCCTGGAACTTGTCGACGGCCTCGCCGACCGCTGGGGCTGGCACCACGAAGGCGCCGGCAAGCAGATCTGGTGCGAGGTCGACCGGGCCGCGGCCGCGCTGGGGTGACCGCCGGCCGGCACCGGAAGGGCACGGTCGGCCGCCGGCCTGAACCGGAAGAGCACGGCTGACCGCGAACCGGAAGGGCACGCCTGAGGGGCACGGCTGACCGCGGACCGGAACGGAAGAGTGCGGCGGCGGCGTCGGGACCGGGGTCGAGGGTCCGGCCGCGGCCGTTGTCACGAGCGGGTCTCGGCCTGGAAGGTGCGGCGGTACACGGTCGGGGAGACGCCCAGCGCCGCCTGCAGGTGCTGGCGCATGGACGCTCCCGTGCCGAAACCCGCCTGGCGCGCGACCTGATCCACTCCGAGCTCGGTGGACTCCAGCAAATGGCGTGCGAGCTCCACCCGTTGCCGGGTGAGCCACTGGCCGGGGCTCAGCCCCACCTCCTCGCGGAACCGCCGGGTGAAGGTCCGTACGCTCATCGACTCGCGGTCGGCCATCTGCCGCAGGGTCAGCGGCTGGTCGAGACGGTCCAGCGCCCAGGCTCTGGCCCGTTCCGTACTGGCCAACTGCGGCTCCGGAAGCGGCCGGCGGATGTACTGGGCCTGGCCGCCGTCGCGGTGCGGGGGGACGACCGTACGGCGCGCGACCGCGTTGGCGACGGCCGTACCGAAGTCGCGGCGCACGATGTGCAGGCACAGGTCGAGCCCGGCGGCCACCCCGGCCGAGGTCAGGACGTCGCCGTCGTCGACGTACAGGACGTCGGGGTCGACCTTGACGCGGGGGAAGAGTCGCTGGAGGTCTTCCGCGCTCGACCAGTGGGTGGTCGCCGGGCGGCCGTCCAGCAGCCCGGCGGCGGCCAGCAGGAAGGACCCGGTGCAGATGGACACGACGCGCGCCCCCGGCCGGAAGGCGGCGAACGCCTCGGCCAGCGCGGGCGGCAGGACCCCCTCGGTAAAGACCGGGCTCGGCTCGTACGAGGCGGGGACGACCACGGTGTCGGCCTCCCTCAGGGCGGCTTGGCCGTGCTCCACCATGATCGTGAAGTCGGCGTCCGTTCTGACCGGCCCCGGCCGGAGACTGCAGGTGACGACCTCGTAGAGCCGCGAGCCGTCCTCGGGGTCCTGGGCGGCACCGAAGATCCGCAGGGGGATGCCGAGTTCGAAGGGGATCACACCGTCCAGGGCGAAGACGGCGACGTGATGGCGGTCGGGGTGCCGGAACACAGCGGTCGGCGGAGCCGCGGACGGAACGGTCGCGTGCTGCCCGGGGGCGGGCGGCGCGGGCGTGGACGTCGGTGGAGCGGTCGGCTCGGGCATCCGCAGAGCGGGCGCGGACCGCGGCGGGACGGACGGCAGGGGCTGCGCGGTAACGGCCATGGCCCGATCCTTTCACATCATGGCCTTCGGGCCACTCGATGGCGCTCGCACGGCTCCCCGACACTGACCGGGTGACGCAGACATCTCAAGCTCCCGCGCCCGGCGCCGAGGCAGTGCCCGCCGGTCCCCGGGCCCCCCGGCCCCTCGGCGTGCACCGTGCCTGGGCGGTCGCCGCCGTCACCTTCGTGACCATCGTCGGCGCCGCCGCCTTCGCCTCGCTGCCCGGACTCCTGATCGACCCGCTGCACACCGAGTTCGGCTGGTCCCGTGGCACGATCGGCCTCGCCGTCTCCGTCAACCTGGCTCTCTACGGCCTGACCTCGCCCTTCGCGGCCGCGATGATGGACCGTTTCGGCATTCGGCGCGTGGTGTGCTGCGCCCTGCTCACGATCGCGCTCGGCAGCGGCCTCACGGTCTTCATGACGCAGAGCTGGCAACTGGTGCTGTGCTGGGGCGTATTGGTCGGGCTCGGCAGCGGGTCCATGGCCCTGGCCTTCGCCGCGACGGTCACCAACCGCTGGTTCGTGGCCCGGCGCGGCCTGGTCACCGGAATCCTGACCGCGGGCGGAGCGGCGGGCCAACTGGTCTTCCTGCCGCTGCTGTCGTGGATCACCGAGCACCACGGGTGGCGGCCCGCCGCCACCACGGTGGCCCTCACGGCCGTCGCGGTCGTGCCACTGGCGTGGTTCCTGCTGCGCGACCACCCCGCCGACGTGGGACTTGCCGCCTACGGGGCCGCGGAGTTCACTCCGAAGCCGCCGCCGGTCACCGGGGCCGCCGCCCGGGCGCTGCGGACGCTGCGGGACGCCTCGCGCACCGGGACCTTCTGGCTGCTGGCGGCATCGTTCGCGATCTGCGGCGCCTCCACCAACGGGCTGGTGAAGACCCACTTCGTGCCCGCAGCGCACGACCACGGCATGCCGGTCACCACCGCCGCCTCCCTGCTCGCCGTCATCGGCCTGTTCGACATCGCGGGCACGGTGGCCTCGGGCTGGTTCACCGACCGCTTGTCACCCAGGCGTCTGCTGGCGATCTACTACGGCCTTCGCGGTCTGTCGCTCATGTTCCTCCCCATGCTGCTGGCGGACAGCATCCACCCCCCGATGGTTCTGTTCATCGTCTTCTACGGCCTGGACTGGGTGGCCACCGTGCCGCCGACCATCGCCCTGTGCCGTGAGCACTACGGCGAGAACGGCGCGATCGTCTTCGGCTGGGTCCTCGCCGCGCACCAGATCGGTGCGGCTCTGGTCGCCTACCTCGGCGGTGTGGCGCGTGACGCCCTCGGTTCCTACGACGTCGTCTGGTACTCCTCCGGTGCGCTGTGCGCGATCGCCGCGCTGATGTCCCTGGTCATCCGCCACCGCCCGGTCGCCGTCCCACCGGTGGCGGTTGCTGTGTGAACGCCCCGCTGTGCGGCGGATGTTCCGGCATCCGCCGCTTTCACCCGTCCGAGTGAACCGAGCGAGCTGTCCGGGACCGGTGGCGGGGCGGCCGGTCAGCGGGCGGCGCGCGCCACCGAACGGGCGATGCGCCGCGCGTCGATGGCCATCTCCCGGAACATCCCGCTGATCGGGTTGGTGAAACCGGTGAAGTACAGCCCGGGCGCGCCCAGCGGCGTACGGGCGCCGTGCACGACCGGCCGGCCGCGTTCGTCCAGGACACCGAGGTGTCCCACCAGAGGCTCCAGCCCGCGCCGGTAGCCGGTCGCGGCGATCACCGCCTCCGGCTCGATCTCGCCGCCGTCGGCCAGCCGCACCTTCCCGTCCGCGAAGCCCTCCACGCCGGCGACCGGTTCGACCCGCCCGGCCCGTACCGCCGCGATCAGGCCCACGTCCTGCACCGGGATCGCCCCTTCCCGTACCCGCGTGTACAGCCCCGTCCGCGGCCTGGGCAGGCCGAACTCGGTCAGGTCGGGCACCGCGAGCCGCTCCACGTACGACGCCGCCCGGTCCACCAGCCGGGTCGGCAGGCGGCGGCAGATGATGCCGCTGGCCTGCGCGGGCCAGCCCAAGGTGGAGCGGCGCAGGATGTGCGGCGCGGTGCGCACGGCGAGCCGCACCCGGGCCGCGCCGCCGTCGGCCAGGTCGACGGCGATCTCGGCGCCCGTGTTGCCGGCCCCGACGACCAGGACGTCACGCCCCTTGTACGGCGCCGGGTCACGGTACCGGGAGGCGTGCACAAGATCACCGCGGAAGGCGTCCCGCCCGGGCCAGTCGGGTACGTACGGTGTGTGGTTGTGGCCGGTCGCCACCACGACCACGGGGGAGGTCAGCACCCGCCCGCCCGTCGCCGGCAGTTCCCACCCGGTGGTGTCCGACCTCTCCACCCGGTGGACCTCGATGCCGGTGGCGATGTCGAGGCCGTGGTACTCCGCGTACTGCTCCAGGTACCGCACCACGTCGTCGCGGCCTACCCAGCGGCCATAGGCGCGGGGGATGGGCAGCCCGGGGAGGGCGGAAAGCCTGCGGGTGGTGTGCAGGTGCAGCCGGTCGTAGTGGCCCCGCCAGGACGCTCCCAGCCGCTCCGCGCGTTCCACGACGAGCGGCCGCAGCCCCCGTCGCGCCAGCGCCGCCGCCGCGGCCAGACCTCCGGGACCGGCGCCTATGACGATGGCGTCGGGCGCGGCGGCGCCGGCGCCCGGACCGGCGGTTGTGGGGTCGGACATGTGGAACTCCCGGAACCGGTGAAGACCATATGAAGAAGGGATGGTGGTACCGGAAGTTAACCAGTCTTCGGGGCGCCGATCACCGGTGCCGGGAAGCGGGCCGCGCCCGCACCGCCGCCTGGTAGAGGGCGAGCACCGCGTCGTCGAAGAAGGGGCTGTACGAAATGCGGTCGTCGGGGCCGCCGCCGTCCAGGCCGCCGATGATGCCGATGACGGACCCGCTCCTCGTCCCGGCGTTGTAGTCGATCAGCCAGGGACTGCCGGAGGTGCCGGTGTAGAACCCCTCGCACACCATCTGGAGCTGACGCGTCCCCACCAGCCGTGCGGTGGTGGTGGTACAGGTGACGGCTTCGTCGGCCGGGTTGTCCGCGGTGTGCGGGTAGCCGATGACGGTGACGCGGTTCTGGTAGCCAGGGGTGCGGGCCAGCCGGTTCGCACCCGTGACGTCCTCGATCCGTCGGCCGTCCGACCTGGGGCGCACGCGGGCGAAGGCGAAGTCGTAGTCCGAGGCGGAGTCGTCGTCGGGGGTCCAGCGCGGATCGGTGAAGACCTGGCTGACCGCCCAGATCCCGTACGGCTGGCGGGCGGCGCCGCTGCGGTACCCGGGCACGAAGCCGATGTCCGTGCCCAGCTCGCAGTGCGCGGCGGTGAGGATCAGGTCGCGGCCGGGACTGTCGACGACGCTCGCCGAGCAGAAGTGCGCGGTCATGTCGCCGTCCACGGAGAAGAGCATGCCGACCGTGGGGATGCCGCCGAAGTGCGCGGCCGCGCTGTCCGTGGGCATCGCGCCCAGGGCGCCTGCCCGGGCCCGGGCAGGCGGGTTCGGCACCCTCCCGGAGGCGGGCATGGAGTCGGCCATCCGTTCCGGTGTCCAGAAGCGGGCCGCGGCCTCGCCGGTCCACTCGTCCGCGCTCCGGGCGTGCCCGGCCACCGGCAGCAGCATCGCGGCCAGTGTCAGCGCGGCCGTGCAGGCCAGCGGCAGCAGGAGTCGTCGGAGCACGCGGGGCCTTTCGATCAGTGTCGATCAGCGGGCTGGGCGTCGGTGGTCAGCGAGGTGTCGGTGCGGCTGGTCTCCTTCCGAAGGTGCTTGCGTGCGCGTGCTCCCGTGGAGCGGTGCACCCGTGGAGGGGCGCTCCCGTGGGGCGGGCCGCAGCCCGGGCGGCGGCCGACTCGGGGGCCGCGGAGCCCCGGGCACGCGAGGACCGCGGCTGCCGGTCATGCGGGACATCATGCTCCTCTCGGACGGGGGAGGGGGGTGCGCGTGCGCGGCGCGGCGCGGTCGAATCGGCGAATCGGACGCAATGGATGCGGTCGGGACGGCGGAGGGTCAGGCGCATGGCGGCCACCGGTGGTCAGCGGGTTGGTCGCGGTGGCGACCGCGACCGGTGAGCGCGGACCGCGGTGGTGGGGAACCGGCGACGAGACCGCCTTCGGGCCGCGAGCGCGACGACGGGGTGGCCCGTCGGCGGGGCGGGACCGCCGGGCCGGCGGCGACCGCCGCGACGACGCCGGGACGCGGACGGGGAGCGACGGGAGGGGACGCGGGCGGGCAGTGGCCGTCGGCGGGTACGGGAGGGGCAGTCCATGGCACCGGGGCCGGGGGCGCAGTAGGCATACGCGGCGGGCGGTCGGCGGACTTCGGGCGGCGGTCGGTCGCCCGGTCGGCGGGCGCCAGGCGGTGGGCCGAGCGGGATGGGCCGAGCGGCCCGGGGCGGAGAGACGGGCGGGGGCTGCGTCCTCCCCCGAGGCCGAGTCGCAGCCTGTGATCGGCGTGACGATTCAGCAGAACACGCGGCGCGCGGGCGCGGGCCGACGGGGAGGCGCGGTTACTTCGGGGGCTTCCGCCCAGTCACTCCCAGGTGGACCAGGAGCGCCAGGTTCGGCTTCAGGTCGGCCTGCTTGACGCCGGATCCGGTGAAACCTTTCTGGTGCGCGGCGACCGCGGCCAGCATGGCCACCAGTGAGCCGGCCACGGCCGGAGCGCTGATGTCCTTGTCGACCCTGCCCTTGCTCTGCAGGTCCTTGATCGACTCGGTGAGGGAGCCGGTGACGGCGTTGAGGATCCTGATGCGGATCTTGTTGAACCGCTTGTCGCCCTCCGCCGCGCCCAGGTCGACGACGCGCAGGATGGCGTCGTTCTTGCGCCAGAAGGAGAGGAAGCCGTCGACGAGTTCGTCCGCCGCCTGAGCGCCGGACTTCCCGGCCCAGGAGCGGCCCGCGACCAGGTCGGTCAGGCCGGCCCCCTCCTTGGCCATCTCCTCGGCGAGCTCCAGGACGGCGCCCTCGACGTCGGGGAAGTACTGGTAGAAGGTTGCGGGGGAGGTGCCCGCCATCCGTGCGACGTCGATCACTTTGACGTCGCGGTACGGCGACGTGCTGAGCATCTCGCCGAGGCAGTCCAGCAGCTTCTGCCGCGTCGCCTGCCCGCGGCGGCCCGCCACACGGCCGTCGACGGTGCGAACTTGTCCTGTCATGCCGTCAGTTTACCGGCGTGTGATCAGCGCGCGATTTGACAGGGTGCAAACGGGGAGGGGCCTCGCGCTCGGTGAATCCGCAGCTCAAGGGCGGTTTTTCCGCTCACGGGGCAACCTTGCCCGAGTGGTCGAATTGGCGTGAATGGGTGTTTTGTGGGGATATCGTCGCCACCTCGGCCCCCCTCTTCGCACCCGCCTCGAAAAAATTGACCATACGTTCGATTTTTGGCTCGCGTGACGGGGAAGATCACTGATTAACGTGGCGAACACCACAGCACGACGGGCCGACGGCCCGAGGAACGGGGAGAGGATCTGGCCATGTCCGCATTCAGCGAAGGTGCGCCCTGCTGGGCCGACGTGTTCCTGCCGGACCTGGAGGCGGGCAGGCGCTTCTACGGGGAGCTGTTCGGCTGGACCTTCCGGGACCAGGGCGAGGAGTTCGGGCACTACACGATGGCCGAGCGGGACGGGAAGGCCGTCGCGGCGCTGATGAGCAAGGCGGACGCGTCCATGCCCGCGGCCTGGAGCGTCTACATCGCCTCGGACGACGCGGCCAAGACCGCGGCCAGGATAAGGGAGGCCGGCGGCCAGGTGGCCTTCGGCCCGGACGCGATCGGGGACGCCGGGGTCATGCTCGGCGCGATCGACCCCGGCGGCTCCTTCTTCGGCGTCTGGCAGGGTGGCGGCCACCCCGGCTTCGGTGTCGTGAACGAGCCGGGAGCCTTCTGCTGGACCGAGAACCACACGCGGGACGCGGACGCCGTCGACACCTTCTATCCCGCGGTCTTCGGCTACGACGCCCGGCAGATCGGCGACGGCAGCACCTTCGACTACAAGGTGTGGACGCTGCCCGGAGATCCCGAGGCGCAGGCGGCCGGTCGTCTGCGGCGCGGCGACGAGGTTCCCGCGGGCGTCCCCTCCGCCTTCCGGATCTACTTCGTCGTCCCCGATTGCGACGATGCGGCTGCCACCGTCCGCCGGCTCGGCGGGCAGGTCGTCATGGACCCGGAGGACTCCCCGTACGGCCGGACGGCCGTCGTCGCCGACGACCAGGGCGCACACTTCGCGGTCGTGGACGTGCGGCGCAGGGGCGGCGGGATACCCGGCCGGTAGCCCCGGCCCGAGCGGTCGGCGGCCGGCTTTCCGGCGGCCCGTTCGGCGCGGCGCGCCACCGCCGGCCTCCCGGGGGCGGATGATAGCGAGTTCGCTCCCGGGGCGTGTCGCGGCGGCCCCGGGTTCGCAACCGGCGCCCATCCCAGGAAGAATCGGGCCCGTACCCTGGCGCGGGAGCCAGCGACGGGGCGGATGGTGCCGCGGAGCACGGGGAACAACCGCGACAGCGGGGCACGGGGAGGTGGCAGGGCAGTGGTGGAGCAGCTTACGCAGCACGACCCGAGGCGGATCGGCCCTTTCGAGGTGCTCGGACGGCTCGGCGCCGGCGGCATGGGGCTGGTCTATCTCGCCCGCTCGGCGTCCGGCCGCCGCGTGGCGATCAAGACCGTACGGGCGGAGCTGGCCGAGGACCAGCTCTTCCGGGTCCGCTTCACGCGCGAGGTGGAGGCCGCCCGAGCCGTCTCCGGCTTCTACACGGCCGCCGTCGTGGACGCCGACCCGCGCGCGGCCGTGCCCTGGCTCGCCACCGCCTATGTCCCGGCGCCGTCGCTGGAGGAGATCGTCAACGAGTCGGGGCCGCTGCCCGCGCAGGCCGTGCGGTGGCTCGCCGCGGGCATCGCGGAGGCCCTGCAGTCGATCCACGCCGCCGGACTGGTGCACCGGGACATGAAGCCGTCCAACGTCCTGGTGGTCGAGGACGGGCCGCGGGTCATCGACTTCGGCATCGCCTCGGGCGTCTCCAACACCCGGCTGACGATGACCAACGTGGCCGTGGGCACCCCCGCCTACATGTCTCCCGAGCAGGCCCGTGACTCCCGCAGCGTGCGCGGCGCGAGCGACATCTTCTCGCTCGGCTCGACGCTGGTGTTCGCGGCCACGGGGCACGCGCCGTTCCACGGGGCCAATCCGGTGGAGACGGTCTTCATGCTGCTGCGTGAGGGCCCGGACCTGTCCGGCCTGCCCGACGAGCTGCGGCCGCTGATCGAGTCGTGCATGCGGATGGAGGCCGAGCGCCGGCCCACCCCGGCGGATCTCCAGGCGCAGTTGGCCCCGCACCTGTTCTCCTCGGGCGGCGACGACACCGGCACCGCCTCCGCCTGGCTGCCGCCGGGCGCGGTGGCGCTGATAGAGCAGCGCCGCAGCGGCCGGTCCGCGGTGCCCGTGCGCCCCGGCAAGAGCGCCGGCGCGCACGCGGCGGGCCCGCGGGCTCCGATCGGCGCCCCGCCCCCGCCGCAGGAGCCGCCCCGTCCGCAGGAACCGCCCCGCGGCGGTGTCCCCGCGCACGCACGGGACGACACCGACCACCGGGAACCGGCCGGCGGCGCTCCCCGGAGCAGATCCGTCCTGACCGGCGCTCCCGTGCAGCTAGCCGGGTCCGCGCCCATCGGCCCGGGACTGCGGGTGGCCGACGCGGCCGAGCACAGAGCGGCAGCCGGCCCGGCGCCCGGCACGGAGTGGGTGCGCCCGCGCGCCGACGGCCACCCGGCCGGCGCGGGGGCGCACCGGGCGGGCGGCCCGGCGGCCGGACCCGCTCCCGTACGGCCGTCCGCGTCGCCGCCGGGCCCCGTACTCCAGGCGCAGGCACCCGTGCCGGCTCCGTCGCACGCGCAGCCCTCGACCGGTGCGCCGGGGGCGCGCGCGGGCGCGGGGGAGTGGCGGCCGTGGCGGTTCCGGATGTCCAACGACGTCTGGGGAACGCCGGTGGTGTCGGGCGGCTTGCTGTACGTGACGTCGTTCGAGGTGCACGCCCTCGATGTCGCCAGCGGGCGGCGGCAGTTCAAGACGCGGGACGTGGCCTGGACGATGGCGGTGGCAGGTGGCCGGATCCACGCCTCGGACGGCCCCGGCCTGTTCGCGCTCGACGCGGCCGACGGCGCCGAGCGCTGGCGGGCGGCCGCCGACGGCTGGGTGTACTCGGTGCGGGCCGACGCCGGCACCGTGGTCACCGGCACGCGCGGCGGCGGCGTGCAGGCGTGGGACGCGGCGACCGGAGCGTTGCGGTGGCAGCGTGCCGGCGGTCAGGCGGAGTACGAGTCGCCGGACGCCGGGCCGACCGTCGTGGGCCGCACGGTGTACTACCAGGGCGGCGGCAGGCTGCACGCCGTGGACGCTCTGAGCGGCGCCGAGTTGTGGGCGTATCCGGTGGGTGAGCCGGCGGCGGCGGGCGCCGTGCCGACGCGGCCGGTGGTGGCGGACGGCGTCGTCCACCTGACCGCGGGGACGCGAGTGCTCGCGCTGGACGAGCGCACCGGCGCGAAGCGGTGGCACTTCGACGCGCCCGTGGTGATGTTCGCGCCCCCCGCCCATGTGCCGGGACCGGCGTCGTCCGGCGGCGGCGTTTACGTGACCGACCACCTCGGCACGGTGTACGCGCTCGACCCCGTTGACGGGCGCGACCGGTGGCGGGTGGCCACCGAGCCCAGACAGTCGGTCGAGCCGGTGCTGGTCGCCGCGGGCGCGGTGCACCTCGGCGCGGGCAGCGCCCTTTACACGCTGGACGCGGTGAGCGGCACGCCTCGGTGGCGATTCGCGGCCCAGGGCGAGATCGTGGGGTCCCCCGCGGTCGCCGACGGCCGCGTGCACTTCGGCTCCAAGGACCGCTGCCTCTACACGGTCGACGCCCAAGGCGGGCAGCTCCGCTGGCGGCTGGAGACGGGCGGCGAGATCACCGGCTCCCCGGTGGTCGCCGAAAACGTCGTCTACGCCTGCTCCAAGGACCGTTGCGTGTACGCCCTGGACGCGGCGAAAGGTACGGGGGCGGCTCCGCGCCGGGCATGACCGCGGGCCCGCGGTCGGCGGCCCTGCCCGGGTCGTGACCGCATCCCCGCATCCCCCGCATCCCCTGTGTCCCGCGCATCTCCCGTCGGCGCCGCGCGCCCCGGGCCGCGCCCCGGGAGCCGAGCCTCGGGGAGCCGCGCCCCGGGAAACCGGCCCGGTGCCGCTTCCGGCCACCGGTTCCGCGCCCGGCGCGAGCTCCGGGCCGAGCGCCGCGAGCTCCCCGAAAGCTTCCGTGAGCCGTCCGCGCGCCCCCGTAAGCCCGCGGCACCGTGGGCCGCGCAGGCGCGAAAGCCCGTCATCGTCGGTGTTCGCCCGGCGGGTCGGCGGCGGGCCGGCGCCCGCAGGCGATGCCCCGGTAGCGCGCCTGCGCGGCTGACCGTAGCGCCCCTCGGCGCCGCCCGGCGCGGCCCGGCATGTGCCGCGAACGCGACTGACCGCGGCGCCCCCTCCGCGCCGCGGTCAGCCTCCTGCAGCCCCCGGATGCGCTCAGTCCCCCTGCCGCATCCGGCCCCCCGGGCTCCCCCCGATGCCCCCCGTGGTCCTTCTCGTCCCCCTTGCCCCCCGTGACCCCCTGTGCTTCCCCAATGGTCTGTGTGTGTTTCCCCCGATACGAATGGCTTTGCCCGGTGCTCCCCTGAAGTGCCGGACAGTTGCCGGAAGTGCGCCTCCCCCGCCGTCCCCACGGCGAGGTGCGAGCGCCCAGGGCGCGGCCCCGGAGCGGGTCAGCCCTTGGGAGCGGAGTCCTGGTACTGGTTGTCCGGCTGCGCCCCACCCGACTTGGTCGTCGTGGTGGTCGCGGCGCCCTCGGCCGTGACGTCGGTCGCGATGATGTCCTGGTACTGGTTGTTGGGCTTGGCAGTGCCGCCCTTGGGCGCCGCCGCGACGGGCTCGGTCGGCTCGGTCGGCGAGTTCTCGATGGTCATGCTGCGCTCCTGTGTTCCTGAGAACGTGCTGGTGCCAAGCCCGCCCGGCGGTAACCCCCGTTTACCACCGGGCGGGCAGCTCATGTGCAGTGATGGAATCGTGGCAGGGGACGATAATCAACGGATATACGGTTCCGTCCCGCGCGGCGATCGGGCGGTTATACGGCGACGGACGCCGAGGTCTCGCCGCCGAGCAGCCGCCGCACTTCCTGCGCCTCCGGCGACCCCAACGCCGTATAGACGCCCAGCGCGTCGTGCCAGCAGGCGTGGGCGCGCACCGACTGGCCCATGCCCGCGAGGGCACGACCGAGCATCGTGAGGGCGTTGGCCGTGCGCCACTCGCCGCCCACTTCCCGCAGGATGACGAGGGCCTGCTCCACGTGGGAGGCCGACTCCCGCCAGCGGCCCGCCGTGAGGTGCACCTCGGCCAGCCGGTAGAGCGTCATGCCCTCCCAGAACTGCTGCCGGGCCTCCTGGAAGACCGGCAGCGCCTCGGTGAGGCAGGACAGCGCCTCGTCCAGGCGGCCGGTGGCGGTCAGTGCGACGCTCATCGCGTACAGGCCGTTGCCGAGCCGGAATCCGGAGCCGAGGGCGCGGAGTATCGCGAGGACCTGCCTGCCGGTGGCCACCGCGTCGTCGGGATTGCCCAGGGCCATCTGGGCCCAGCCCAGGTTGGAAAGCGCCGACGCCTCGCCGTGCCGGTTGCCGTCGGCGCGGAAGGCCTCCAGCGCGGCGGTGTGGTAGGCGGCGCATTCCTCGTAACGGCGGTCCTTGTGTGCCACCAGGCCGCGCACATTGGGCGCGTAACTGCACGTCAGCGGGTCCTCGGCGGCCAGCCCCACGATCATGGCGCGGCGCGCCTCCTCGTCGGATTCCGTGAACCGTCCCGTCATCCGCAGCAATTGCGCCACCAGGACGCGGGCGCGGCCCTCCACCAAGGCGTCGGCGCAGTCATGGGCGGCGGTCACCAGGGCGCGGGCGGCCTGCTCGTACTGCCGTGCGTAGATGCCGGACTCCATCAGGTCCCACGCGGCCAGCAGCAGGTCGACGGCCCGTCGCGAGGGGCCCTCGCAGCCGCCGCCCGCGGCCTGCTCGACGGCCGCCAGCAGCCCCTGCGCCTCGGAGAACAGCCAGTTCAGGGCCTTCTCGCGGGTGGTGAAGGAGAGGCCGGGCCGCGCGGTCGGCGCCAGGTGCTCCAGGACGCGGTCGCCGGGGTTCTCCAGCTCGTACGCCCCCGCGGCCGACGCCAGGTAGAAGTCCAGCAGCCGCGACAAGGCGGCGCAGCGCTCCTCGGGCGTCTCGTCACGCTCGGCGCACTCGCGGGCGTACAGGCGCAGCAGGTCGTGGAAGCGGTAGCGGGCGGGCGCCGCGGACTCGATGAGGCTGATGTCGACCAGCGCCTCCAGCAGCTCCTCCGCAGCATAGGCGTCGAGGTCCAGGACGGCCGCGGCCGCCTCCAGGGAGATGTCCGGGCCGTCGGGCAGGGACAGCAGCCGGAAGGCGCGCGCCTGGGCCGCCGACAGGTGTCCGTAGCCCAGGGCGAAGGTGGCCTTGACCGCCAGGTCGCCGGCCCGCAGTTCGTCCAGGCGGCGGCGGTTGTCGGCGAGCTTGCTGGCCAGCACCGACACCGTCCAGGTGCGGCGCGCGGCCAGGCGCGCGGCGGCGATACGGATGGCCAGCGGCAGGAAGCCGCACGCGCCCACCACGTCGAGGGCGGCCTGCCGTTCGGACGCCACCCGCTCCTCACCGACGATCCTGGTGAACAGCTGCAGTGCCTCTTCCGGCGACATGACGTCGAGGTCCACCAGGTGGGCGCCGGCCAGGTCCACCATCCTCACCCGGCTGGTCACCAGGGCCGCGCACCCAGGGGTGCCCGGCAGCAACTGCCGGATCTGGGCCGCGTCATAGGCGTTGTCCAGCAGCGCCAGCACCCGCCGCCCGTCCAGCGTCGAGCGGTACAGAGCCGCCCGCTCCGCCAGCGTCTCGGGAATCGCCGGGTTCGGCACCCCCAGCGCCCGCAGGAACGCGCCCAGCACCGCCTCGGGTTCGGCCGGCCGCGGCTCGGTGCCCTGCAGGTCCACGTACAGCTGCCCGTCGGGGAACTGCTCGCGGGCCTCGTGCGCCACGTGCACCGCCAGCGTCGTCTTGCCCACGCCCCCGATACCGGCCACCGCCGAGACCGCCATGATGCCGCTGCCCTGCGAGGCCTCGGCCAGTTGGTGGCCCAGCTCGCGCACGAACGCCTCGCGGCCGGTGAAGTCGGCCACGGTGGCGGGCAGCTGGGCCGGGCGGGCGATCTCGGCCGGGCCGGAGTGCGCGGACGCCGGGGCGGCGAGCGCCGGATCGGCCTCCAGGATGCGCTGGTGCAGCTCGCTCAGTTCGGGCGAGGGGTCGATGCCCAGATCGTCGGCGAGCAGTCGGCGGGTGTCGGCGTAGACACCCAGCGCCTCGGCCTGCCGTCCGCTGCGGTACAGGGCCAGCATCAGCAGGTAGCGCAGCCGTTCGCGCAGCGGGTGCTCGGCCGACAGCGCGGTCAGCTCCGAGACCGCCTCGGCGTGCGCCCCCAGCTCCAGGTCGAGCTCCAGGCGGGTCTCCAGCATGCCCAGGCGCCACTCGCCCAGCCGGGTGCGCTGCGTCTCGGCGTACGGGCCCGGAAGGCCCGCCAGAGGCTCGCCGTGCCACAGCTGCAGGGCGCGGGTGAGCAGTTCGCGGGCGTGCTCGGGGTCGGACACGCGCGCCTTGTCGGCCTCTGCGGCCAGCCGTTCGGCCACCGCGTGGTCCAGACAGTCGGTCTCGACGTGCAGCGCGTAGCCGCCCGAGTCGGTGACCAGGGCGCCGGCGCCCAGCGCCTTGCGCAACCGGAAGGCGTACGAACGCAGCGCCGCCAGTGCGGTGTTCGGCGGAGCCTCGCCCCACACGGCGTCCACGAGTTCCGCGGCGGTCGCCGTACGGCCGCCGCGCAGCAGCAAAGCGGCCAGCAGCGCCTTCTGCTGCGGTGTGCCGGTGCCGATCGGCTCGTCGCCGCGCCAGGCACGTACCGGGCCGAGGACCGCGAACCGCAGGCAACTGCCCGGCTCCGTCCTGGTTTGCATCGTCTGCCCCTCTGAGCCTCCGCGAACCGGAATCCCCCCAGCTCCCGCTACGCGCGCGTATATCTATCGTTCATCGCTGAACGGAACAGTGTCCGCATGGCACGTGGAGCCCGAAGTCCGGCCCCGTCCGTGCCAGTTTGCCGTGTCCGGCCGCCCAGGTCACCCCGTGCCGGGTCCTGATCCGGCCGCACGGACAAATTTGGTCCGAATCAGAGGTTCCGGCTGTGCGTGCGCGGAGGTTGTGCTGTGTGGGGATGGTTCGTACCCGTGTGTCGCCCGCGACAGGGCGGGTGACGGAGGCGTCATGTGCGAACGGTGCGAGCGCCCTTGGGGCGCTTCGGGGGGCGTACACGGTCGTCCCCGCCCGCAGGGCGCCTATGGCGCGGACGGGTATCCCGCCGCAGGGGCGGCGATCCTCTTCGAAAGCGCGGCCGGGACGGCCGCGATGACGCGCGACGGGAACGACCGGCCCGAACAGGGGGCGGGCCGGACGGGCGGTCGGCGCGGCGGCGGCAATGGCGGCGGCAATGGCGGCCCCCGAATACGGTCCGGGGACGTCGTCCGGCTGCCGGGGCCTCTGCTGCGCCACCGCGCCGGCCGTCGCCCGGGCGCCGTCCCCGCGCTGCCCTACTCCAGCGCGGCGTTCGCCGGTACGGCGGGCTGCAGCTACGCCGAACTCGACCGCCGGGCTCGGGCGATCGCCTCGTGCCTGGGCAGCCGGCTGCAGCCGGGCAGCCGCGTGATGCTCGTGTACCCCCAGGGGCCGGACCTGGCCGGTGCCTTGTACGGCTGCCTGTACGCCGGGATGGCCGCGATACCCATGGTGCTGCCCGCACCCGGCGCCGTCGACAACGTGGCGCGTGCGGTGCGGCGCTGCCGGCCGGACCTGGTGCTCACCGGGTCGGACCTGTGGACGCCCCTGGCCGTGGACCGCGGCCGCACCCAGGTGCTCGAAGCGGACGGCGTACGGGTGGCGGGCGACCCGGTCTGGCGACTGGCGCAGAACTGGAAGCCGGTCGGCGTTCTGCCCGGCGCCCCCGCTTACTACCGCTACCACGACGACGGGGCGGCCGGGGGCCGTCTGGAGGCGGCCATGGCACACGGCGACCTGTCCGACGTGATGGGCGAACTCGCCCAGGCGGTGCGGCTGGGCACCGACGAGGAGAACGTCGGGTGGATCGCGGCAGTGCACGGCGTCGAGGACGCGGTGTGGCGGATCCTGCTCCCCGTCAGGGTGGGCGGCTGAGACGCGAGCCGAGCCCTCGCGCACGGCCACAGACCGGCCGGCGGGTGGCGTCCGAGGTGTGGGGAACGGCCTTGCCCCATAACGGCCCCTCGGACCGCTCACCCGCCGGCCCCCCGTCCGTTACGGCCGCCCGAGCCAGATCGGGTTGGTGAGCGCCGCCGGCGCCCCCGGCAGGACGCTGCCGGCCGGTGCCGGGTGGCGCACCTCGGCGCGTACGTACGTCGCCAGGGACGCGGTCGTCCGCCACTCCAGGAGGCCCGACGAGGGCAGCGGCTCGGCCACCATCTGACCCTCGTCGGTCAGCAGTCGCAGCACGCTGTCCGCGGGCACGCCGTCGACCCGCAGACTCACGGTCACCTCGTCCTCGGGGGCGACCTCCAGACGCCCGCCGATCTCCGCGTGCTCGCCGTGCGGCCCGGCCGCGGTGAGCGACAGTTGCACGTCCGCGGACTCCGCGATCCAGGAGCGGCCGGCCCGGATGCCCGCCAGCAGCGATCGGCGGTCCAGGCCGTCGGCGAGCACCACCGTCTGCGGCAGGCCGACGACGTCGGGGTCGCGGTGGGCGTCGGAGTTGCCCATCGCGGGGATCCAGCGGCCGTCGCCGCGGCGCGCGGCGCCGGTGAGGAGGTTGTCCCAGGTCTGCAGGGTCGCCTCGTCGTCAGGCGTCCACGGGCCGTTCCAGACCTCGATCGCGTCGACGTTGTCGTAGCCGAACTTCCACTGGCCGGCCAGGCTGAGGCCGTACGGGTGGGCGGGCACCACGATGCCGCCCGCGCGCCGGATCTGCCGGGCGAACCGGTCGAAGGCGTCGTCGCGCGCCCGGTAGCGCCAGTCGATCCACTCGCCGGCGTCAACACCGATGGCCAGGAAATGACCGTTACGGGTGGTGATCTCCTCACCCGTGAGGATGAGCAGGTCCGTCCCGTCGCCTTCGCCGGGGGACGTGCCCCTGCCGGCGTACGGGCCCAGGTAGGCGTGCGCGCCATTGGTGTTGTGGTCGCTCGAATTGATGAAGTCCAGCCTCGCGGCACGGGCGAGGGCGGCGAGCTGCTCCAGGGTGCGCTTGCCGTCGGAGTGGACGGAGTGCAGATGGCAGTCGCCGCGGTACCAGGCGCGGCCGCGCCCCGGCGCGTGGTCCGGCGGGTACGCCGGCGCGACCGGCTTCGCCGCCTGGCCGAGGGTGAGGGTGACGGTCACCGAGTAGTCCAGCCCCTGTGGGGCCACGGTGTACGGGCCGAGGACGACGTGCCAGGTGCCGGGCTCCACCGGTCCCGCGAGATAGCCGGGCGTTGCCTGGTCGCCGCTGATCGCGAACTCGGTGCGCGCCCCGCCCGACCAGCCGCGGAAGCCCCGGCCGCCCAGTTCGATCCCGCGCTGGTCGAAGACGCCGATGTCGCAGGCGTTCCCGACCGTCCCGGCCGGCACGCCCGGCCGGTCGTAGGTGTACGACACCGCGATCTGCCGTACCCCGGGCGGCACCTCGACCGGCAGGTACACGAAGTCCGCCGTCCCGGTGGGCAGATGACCGGTGACGGTACGGGTGAGGTCGCCGCCGCCGGCGGTCGGCGTGCGGTCGCCGCTGGACGGGGAGCCGGGGCCGGCTGCCGCCGCGAAGTCCACGGGAGCCAGGGTGAGGACGCCGGCGGCGCCGGCGAGAGCGGAGAGCTTGAGTACGTCGCGTCGGTCCATTCCGCCACCGTCACCCCGGCGGGTGACGGGAGCGTGGCGCCACCCTGTGCGGCAGGCTGCGGGAAGTGGGCCAGTACCCGATGTCCCCTCCGTTCCACCCGTACCATCCGCTACGGCACCCACTCGCCCTTACCTCCGCCCCCACCCGCCCTTGCCTTCGACGTCCACCGCCCACCACCCCCGGCCGGACCCTCAGCCCCTCACCCGGAGGAGTGACCGCAATTGCGCCTGGCAGCCACCATCTTCCTGACAGATCAGACGATCACACCGGTACATGTCGCGCAGGAGTTGGAGCAGCGCGGCTTCGCCGGCCTGTACCTGCCTGAGCACACCCACATCCCCGTCTCCAGGGCGACGCCTTATCCGGCGGGCGAGCCGCTGCCCGAGGAGTACGGCCGCACCCTGGACGCGTTCGCCGCCCTTGCGGCGGCCGCGGCCGTCACCAGGACGCTGGAACTGGGCACCGCGATCACCTTGGTGGCCCAGCACGACCCGATCGTGCTGGCCAAGCAGATCGCCACCTTGGACCACATGTCCGGCGGGCGCTTCACCCTGGGCGTCGGCTTCGGCTGGAACGTGGAGGAGGCGGCGGACCATGGAGTCGTCTGGGCCCGCAGACGCGATCTGGTGCGCGACCACATGCATGTGATGCGCGCCCTGTGGTCGTCCGAACCAGCCGCCTATACGGGTGATCTCGCCTCGGTGCAGGCCAGCCACGCGTGGCCCAAGCCGGCCGGCGGCACGGTGCGCACCCTGGTCGGAGGCGGCGCGGGCGCCCGGACGTTCGCCCATGTTACGGATTACGGCGACGGCTGGATGCCCATCGGAGGCAGCGGCCTGGCCGAGTCGCTGCCCAGGCTGCGGGAGGCGTGGCGGGACGCCGGCCGCGGCCCGGACGGACCGCTGGTGGTGCCGACCGCTGTACGCCCGACCCCGGAAAAGCTGGCCCGCCTCCGCGACCTCGGCGTCGAGGAAGCCCTCCTCCAACTGCCCGCCGGGCCCGCCCCGGAGGTGCTGCGCGTCCTCGACGACTACGCGCGGTACCTGTGAGGCGATCGCCCGCTTGTCGCCCCGTCTATTCCCCGGCCGGCCACGTGGACGCGTGAGATTGCCGACAGCGCCCCGCGGGCCCACAACCCCGTACCGCCCACGGACTGTCGGCGGGGCAACCTATGCTCGGGGAATGACCTCGCCGCCGCCCGCCGCCAACGCCATGCGCCGCGCCCTGCACCGCGCCGAGGCAGGCGTCGCCCTCGACACCGCGGAGGCAGCGGTGCTGCTCCAGGCGCGCGGCGGCGACCTGAGCCGCCTGGCCGCCATCGCCGCGAGGGTGCGGGACGCCGGGCTGGAGGCCGCCCGCCGCCCGGGCGTGATCACGTACTCCCGCAAGGTCTTCGTGCCGCTCACCCGGCTGTGCCGGGACAAGTGCCACTACTGCACCTTCGTCACCGTGCCCGGCAAGCTGCGCCGCGAGGGGCACGGCCTGTACCTGTCGCCGGACGAAGTGCTGGACATCGCCCGCCGCGGCGCCGCCATGGGCTGCAAGGAAGCGCTCTTCACCCTCGGCGACCGGCCCGAGGACCGCTGGCCCGAGGCCCGTGAGTGGCTCGACGCCCATGGCTACGACGACACGCTCGCCTATGTGCGGGCCATGGCGATCCGCGTCCTTGAGGAGACCGGCCTGCTGCCGCACCTCAACCCAGGGGTGCTGTCCTGGACCGACCTGCAGCGGCTGAAGCCGGTGGCGCCCTCCATGGGCATGATGCTGGAGACCACCGCCACCCGCCTGTGGTCGCAGCCCGGGATGCCGCACTACGGCTCGCCCGACAAGGAGCCCGCCGTAAGGCTGCGCGTCCTGGAGGACGCCGGCCGCTCCAACGTGCCGTTCACCACCGGCGTCCTCATCGGCATCGGCGAGACCTACGAGGAGCGCGCCGAGTCGCTGTTCGCCATCCGCCGCGCCGCCCGCCGCTACCACGGCGTCCAGGAAGTCATCGTGCAGAACTTCCGGGCCAAGCCGGACACCGCCATGCGCGGCATGCCCGACGCCGAACTGGAGGAGCTGGCCGCCGCCATCGCCGTCGCCAGGGTGGTGCTCGGTCCCGCCGCCCGCATCCAGGCGCCGCCGAACCTGGTCGACGGCGAGTACGAGCGCTTCATCGAAGCGGGCATCGACGACTGGGGCGGGGTCTCCCCGCTCACCCCGGACCACGTCAACCCCGAGCGCCCCTGGCCGCAGATCGACGACCTGGCCGCGCGGACCGCCCGGGCCGGCTTCACCCTGAAGGAACGGCTCACCATCTACCCGGAGTTCGTGCAGCGCGGCGAACCCTGGCTCGACCCGCGGCTGCTGCCGCACGTGAGCGCCCTCGCCGACCCCGTCACCGGACTGGCCCGCGAAGGCGTCGTTCCGCGGGGCCTGCCCTGGCAGGAGCCCGAGGACGCCTTCCCGGCGGCCGGCGGCGGCACCGGCCGTACCGACCTGCACCGCACCATCGACACCGAAGGCCGCACCGGCGACCGCCGCCAGGACTTCGACGAGGTGTACGGCGACTGGGCGGAGCTGCGCGAGCAGGCCGCGCCCGGACTGGTGCCCGACCGGGTGGACGCCGACGTCAAGGAGGCGCTGTCCACCGCCGCCGACGATCCCACCCGCCTCACGGACGCCCAGGCGCTCGCCCTCCTGCACGCCGACGGGCCCGCCCTCGACGCCTTGTGCCGCATCGCCGACGACCTGCGCGCGGCGACCGTGGGCGACGACGTCACCTATGTCGTCACCCGCAACATCAACTTCACCAACGTCTGCTACACGGGCTGCCGTTTCTGCGCCTTCGCCCAGCGCCGCACGGACGCCGACGCGTACACCCTCTCCCTCGACCAGGTCGCCGACCGCGCCGAACAGGCGTGGCAGGTCGGCGCGACCGAGGTGTGCATGCAGGGCGGCATCCACCCCGACCTGCCGGGCACCGCCTACTTCGACATCGCCCGGGCGGTCAAGCAGCGCGTCCCGGGCATGCACGTGCACGCCTTCTCGCCGATGGAGGTCGTCAACGGCGCCACCCGTACCGGCATGTCCGTCCGCGACTGGCTGGCCGCCGCCAAGGAGGCGGGTCTGGACTCCATCCCCGGCACCGCGGCCGAGATCCTCGACGACGAGGTGCGCTGGGTCCTCACCAAGGGCAAACTGCCGACCGCCACTTGGGTGGAGGTGGTCACCACCGCCCACGAACTGGGCATCCGCTCCTCGTCGACCATGATGTACGGGCACGTGGACCAGCCCCACCACTGGCTCGGGCACCTGCGGCTGCTGGCCCGCATCCAGCAGGAGACCGGCGGCTTCACCGAATTCGTCACCCTGCCGTTCATCCACACCAACGCGCCCGTCTACCTGGCCGGCATCGCCCGCCCCGGCCCCACCGCCCGCGACAACCGCGCCGTGACCGCGGCGGCCCGCCTCCTGCTCCACCCGCACATCACCAACATCCAGACGAGCTGGGTCAAGCTCGGCACCGAAGGCGCCGCCGAGATGCTGCGCTCGGGCGCCAACGACCTGGGCGGCACCCTGATGGAGGAGACCATCTCCCGGATGGCGGGTTCCGGTTACGGCTCCTACCGCTCCGTTCGCGACCTGGTGGCGATAGCCGAGGCCGCCGGGCGGCCCGCACGTCCGCGCACCACCCTTTACGGCGAGGTGCCGGCCGAGCGCGTCGCCGCCGCGCTCGCCTCCGACGGCCATCTGCCCGAACTCCTCCCCGTGCTCGAAGACTGACGGCCCGCACAGGTCCGACCATTGGCACGCGCCGCCGACCCGGTGAATTCGGCGGACCGTCACAAGGCCGTACGCCCGCGTTCCTTGGCCGCGCCCGGCCGGACGTGATGAAGTCCTGGACGGCAGAGGTGACATGGCGCGCCCATTGGGGGACACATGGCGATCGGCGGCGGAAGCGGGCGGACCGAGGGCGGAACGGCGGGTCCGCCCGCCTCATTGGTTTCGGCGTCCTCGGCGTGCGGCCCCGGCTCGGCGTGCGGCCCCGGCTCGGCGAGCGGCACGCGCGGCCCGGCGCAAGCCCCGCGGCCCCCGGTGCGGCCCGCGGCCCGGCCGGCTGACGGCGGGCGGTCCCGCGGCAGAGGCCGTCACCGGGCACGGCCGGCGGTGGTCACCGCGGCCGTCCTCTCCCTGGCCGCCGGGGGAGTGGCGGCGGCGACCACCGCGAGCGCCGACAGCCCGTTCCCGTACGACCGCACCGAGCGTCTCGCGCACGGCGTGGACTACCGCCAGTTCACCGTGACGGGATCCCAGGGGACCGTGCACGGGCACGTGCTGGTCGCCGACCTCACCGACCCCCAGGTGCGGGTCGACCTGCTGACCCCGGGCGCGGTGGGCGCCCGTGAGGCGGTCTCTGGGATGGCCGGCGCAAAGGGAGCGGTGGGCGCGGTCAACGGGGACTTCTTCGACATCACCGAGAGCCAGCACCCCGGCGTCGCGCCGACCGGCTCCTCGGACGGCCCGGAGATCGCCTCCGGCCGCGCCCTGAAGGCCGCCGTCCCGAACGCCCAGCGGTTCGGGCCCGCCATGCCGCCCGGCGAGACCACCGAGGACGTCCTCGGCATGGGCGTCGACCGTCGGATGCGCCTGGACCGGCTGAAGCTGAAGGGCCAGGTGCGCACCCCGCGCGGCACCTATGCGCTGGGCGGCTTCAACCAGTACGCCCTCCCCGTCGGCGGCATCGGCGCGTACACCGCCGACTGGGGGGCCGTCTCCCGGCAGCGGGCCGTGTGCGGCAGCGACACCTCGCGCGCCGCGGGCTGCAGTACGGACACCTACGAGGTCGTGGTGCGGCAAGGGCGGGTGGCCGCCACCGCAGCGACCCCCGGCGCGGGGGCGATCCCGCGCGGCACCACCGTGCTGCTCGGCCGGGACGCGGGCGCCGACACGCTGCGTACCCTGCGGGTCGGCGACCCGGTCGGCGTCGACGAGGACTTGGCGCCGACCGCGACCGCAGTCCCCTACGTCTTCGCGGTCGGCGGCTTCCCGGTGCTGCGCGACGGCGCCCCGCTGCCAGGCCTGGACACCAAGACGGCGGCGACAAGGACCGCGGCCGGATTCGGCGACGACGGCCACACCCTCTACCTGCTCGCCCTGGACGGCTCCACCGAGTCCGGCACGGGCCTGACCATCGCGGAACTCGCCGCCGTCCTGCACAGGATGGGCGCGGACGACGCCCTCAACCTGGACGGCGGCGGCTCCACCACTCTGGTGGCCCGCGACCCCGGCGCCACCTCCGTGACCGTCCGCAACCATCCTTCGGGCGGCGCCGAGCGCCCCGTGGCCAACGCGATCGGGGTATTCGCGCCCCGCTGACCGGCGTCCGGGCACGTTGCGGAAATCTGCACAGGAACTCCACAGGACTTCCGCACGGCGGCACCGCAATAGCGCGCCGGGTAATTCCCGGTGAGCGCGCCCCGGAAAGCGCCGAATACGCGCCCCTCTTACGCCGGGGAGAATCCCCGCCATCCCCCCGATGGCGGGGATTCGCGGACAAGTCCCGCCTATCCGCGGCCCCCCTTCCCTCCCCGCTGACGTCGGATATCGTGCAGGCGCAGTACGGGTTCAGATCGGGGGCTGATCGAAGGGGACCGCATTGACCGCAGTCTGGGGACGCGCGCAGCAGCAGGATTTCCGCAGCCGCGTACGCGGCTGTCTGCTCGGCGGCGCGATCGGGGACGCACTGGGCGCCGGGGTGGAGTTCGAGTCGCTGGAGGCGATCCAGCGGGATCACGGCCCCGAGGGCGTGACCGACTACGTACCGGCGTACGGCAGACGCGGCGCGGTCACCGACGACACGCAGATGACCCTGTTCACGATGGAGGGGCTGATACGGGCCCAGGTCCGGCGGGACACCGGCGCCTGGCACCCGCCGACCGACATCCACCGCGCCTACCGGCGCTGGGCGGCCACCCAGACCGAGTGGGGGCCCGACGAGCGCCGCAAGGACGCCGGCTGGCTCTCCCGCGAGGAGTGGCTCTACGCGCGGCGCGCCCCGGGCGGCGCCTGCCTCAGCGGCCTCGCCGACGACCGCATGGGCACTTTGGACGAGCCGAAGAACCCCGGCTCCAAAGGGTGCGGCACGGTGATGCGCTCGGCCCCCTTCGGGCTGCTGGTCGGCTGGGAGCCCCACCTGGTCTTCCAGCTCGCCGTCGAGTGCGCCGCGCAGACCCACGGACACCCTACGGGCCAGCTCGCGGCAGGCGCCTTCGCCGTGATCGTGCACGGCCTGGCCCGGGGCGAGGCGCTGGACGGCTCGGTGCAGCACGCCCTGGCGCTGCTGGGCGCCCGTCCCGGCCACCAGGAGACGACCGACGCGCTGCAGAGCGCGCTGGGCGCCGTACGCCAAGGGATGCCGTCACCGCAGCGCGTCGAGGCGCTCGGCCAGGGCTGGACGGCCGAGGAGGCGCTGGCCATCGGCGTGTACTGCGCCCTGGTGGCCGAGGACGTGCGCCACGGGCTGCTGCTCGCCGTCAACCACTCGGGTGACAGCGACTCCACCGGCTCCGTCTGCGGCAACCTGCTCGGTGTGCAGCACGGCGAGACCGCCCTGCCGCCCGCCTGGATCGCCGAACTGGAGGGCCGCAGCACGATCCTCCAGCTCGCCGACGACTTCGCCATGGAGATGACCCAGGCGCCCGCCCTGCACGGGCCCTCCGGGGCCAGCCCGGCCTGGCTGGAGCGCTATCCGGCCGCGTGAGCCGCGAACGACCCACCGCCGTGCCCGGACCCGTACCGGCGCCGGAAAGACCCCGTACCGGCCCGACACGGCCTGTACGGCCCCCGCAGCCCCGTTGCAGGGGACAGGCCGAGGAAGGCGAGTGCGGTGACACGGGCCGCGACCAGGCCGACGCGGGCGCTCCACGCACGGGCGGTCCGCGAGAACGCGGGCGCGATGTCCCGCGTGACGACGGCGGTGATGGCGTCGGCGTCCGAGGAGCACAGGGCCATGGTGTGCGAGAAGAAGCCGACCACCACCAGGCCGATGCCCCAGTTCGGTCGGCGAGTCCGCCCACAGGCCGCCGACCGTGCAGTACACCGCCGTGATTCCGCCGGTGATCAGGATGCCCTGGGTGAGGGTCGCCCCGGTGAACACCGACAGCAAGGCGGCGATGGCCGCCCATTTCGCGCCGATGTCCACGACTTTCAGCAGTACCCCGGATCACGCGAGGGCCTGCTGGGCGGTGAGGTTGTGGCGGGCTTTGAGGTATTCCAGCGGTGAGGCCACGCACAGCCGGGACCGCGTCCTGTTCAGCCGGGGCGCGAACAGCCTCGCGCCTATGGCGACGCCGATCGCGATGGGCAACGACCAGGTGACGTACGAGGTGACGCCAAAGGTGTAGGCGATGCCCGCGTAGCCGGTGAACATCACCGCGCTGCAGCCCGACATGTGGTGCGAGATGCCCGACAGCCACCACGGCATCTTGCGCTTGGCAATGTGATGACCAAGAGCGCGAACCCACGATGAGCGGGCACTTCGCTGGACGTGCGCCGTGCCGCGGCCACGACGGGCGGCCGCCTGGGATGCGGGACCCTGGCGGCGCCGGGGAGGAGGACCGGCGAAGGAAAGGAAGGGCGAGGTCAGAACACCTTTGCCAGGCGCGCCAGCCCCTCGGTGATCTCCCTGGGGGTGTGCGTCGTGAAGGACATGCGCAAGGAGGCGGGATCGGGGGAGGCGGCGAAGAAGGGCGCCCCCGGCACATAGGCGACGTCGTACGACACGGCCGTTCGCAGCAGCTCGGTCGCGTCATAGCCGTCCGGCAGCCGGACCCACACGAACATGCCGCCCTGGGGGCGGTTCCAGGTGCTGCCGGCCGGAAGCGTTGAGGCCAGGCCCGCGAGCAGGGCGTCGCGGCGCTCACGATAGGCCGAGCGCACCCGTGCGAGGTGCGCGTCCAAGTCGCGGTCCGCCAGATAGCGGGCCGCGGCGGCCTGGTCGACGGTCGACGTGTGCAGGTCGGCCGCTTGCTTGGCGATGACGCAGGGGCGCAGCAGCCCGGCCGGCGCGCGCATCCAGCCGAGCCGCATGCCGGGCGCCATGACCTTCGAGAAGCTGCCCAGCAGCACCGTCCGATCCGCGGCCGCCTCCTGGGCGGCGATCCACGGCTCGTAGCCGCCCTCGAAGCGCAGCTCGCCGTACGGGTCGTCCTCCGCGATCCACAGGCCGTGCCGCCCCGCCACCTCTGCGACGGCGCGGCGCCTGGCCGCGGGCAGTGTGCGGCCGGTCGGATTCTGGAAGTTCGGGATCAGGTAGAGCAGCTTGGGCCGCTCGGCGGCCACCAGCTCCTCCAGGGCCTCCGGGACCACCCCGTCACTGTCGGTCGGCACCGGCACCACCCTTGCGCCCGCGAAGCCGAAGGACTGCAGGGCCGCCAGGTACGTCGGGTTCTCCACCAGTACCGTGTCACCGGGTTCCAGCAGCGCGGTGGCCAGCAGTGCGAGCCCTTGCTGCGAGCCGCCGGTCACCAACAGGTCGCCGGCTCCGGTGCGAAGACCCCGGGCCGTAAGACGGGCCGCGACCGCCTCCCGCAGCGCCGGGTCGCCCTCGGTCGTCGAGTACTGCAGCACCTTCCCGGGCCGCTCGGCGAGCACCCGGTCGTACGCCGCCCGTATCCCCTCCGCGTCGAACAGTTCGGGTGCCGGAAGTCCCCCGGCGAACGAGATGACCTCGGGCCGCGCGGTCAGCGCCAGGATCTCCCGTACCGGCGACGCGCCCACCGCCTGGGCACGTGCGGCGAGCGGGGGCAGGGCGGCTCGAAGCGGCGTCGTCGTCATGGCGGAACTCTACGGACATGTGATTGGTGCGTACAGTTAGTTTTGAGGATGCGGGCAGCGGGGAGCCCCCTCGGCCAGGACGGCGGCCAGTCGAGAGGGCTCTGTGGTCACTGCCGATCGTACGGACGTCCCGCGGACGGGCGCGCCCGCCGCCCGGACAGCGGCACGTCAGCGCAGGTCGAACGAACCGCTTTCCACGTCGGCGACGAAGGACGACCACGCCTCGGGGGAAAAGCTGAGGACGGGACCGTGCGGGTCCTTGGAGTCGCGGACGACGACCGCCTCCGCGACCGGTGACTTCACTTCCACGCAGGCCCCGTTACCGGTGGACCGCGAGGACTTGACCCACGAAGGGGTGCTGCCCAGCTTGATTGCCATCTCTGCTCCGGTGTGTGCTGGTGAGGCGGCGCGTTGGGTGCCAGCGCGCCTTGGTGACTGTCCTCGACGCTACCCGGCAACATCGCGCAGGCGGGGGGCACTTCACTCGACTGGATGGCATATACCCGGCAACTCTTCACCGATGGGCGGGCCGGGGTGTAATCTGCGGCCTTCTCCGGAGTGCCGAGTCCTCAGGTGTACCGCTGTGCCGCCTCCGTGATGAACTGCCGGGTCTGCTCCGGCCCCAGCGCCTGGGCGCGCAGGTGCTCGTACATCACGCTGTACGCCTGCACGTCGGTGTCCTTCTCCAGATACAGGTCGCTGTTGACGCCCTCCAGGTACACCACCGTCGCGTCCGTGGCGTCGGTGAACTCCAGGACCGCGAACTGCCCGCTCAGCCCCGGATGGGCGCCCGCCTCGAACGGCAGCACCTGCACGGTCACATGGGGCAGCCGGCTCATCTCGACCAGTCTGGCGAGCTGGCCGCGCATGATCTCCTCGTTGCCGACCTTGCGGCACAGCGCCGCCTCGTCGACCACGGCCCACATCCGCAGCGGTGACTCAGTGTCGGTGATCCGGTCCTGCCGCCGCATCCGCACGCTGACCCGCTTCTCCACCTGCTCGGGCGTGGCCTCCGGCAGATTGCCGGCGATCATCGCGGACGCGTACTCAGGCGTCTGCAGCAGGCCCGGCACCACCTGCGGCTCGAACACCCGCAAGGAGGCCGCCTCCGTCTCCAGACCGATGTAGACGCTGTACGGGATGTCGCCGAAGGCGTGCCACCAGCCCTGCTGGCGCGACTCCTTGGCCATCTGCATCAGGGATTCGACGATGCGCACGTCCTCCACGCCGTACACGTTGCACAGGTCGCGCACGTCGCGCTGGCTGATGCTGCGGCGGCCGTTCTCCAGCCGGCTGATCTTCGACTGCGAGACCAGCAGCCGGGCCGCGACCTCCTCGGCCGTCATCCCCTTCTGCTCCCGCAGCTTGCGCAGCTCCGAACCCAGACGGCGGCGCCTGACGGTGGGGTTGACGTTGGCGACCACGGGTACTGCACCTCCACGCTGATCCTACTGATGGTCAGCAGCCTGCCACTACCGGTCATCACCGCGCTGGCGAATACGCGGAACAAGGTTGTCCGTTCAAATGGAACGCGCGGGGCGGCGGGCCGGCCGGCGCGCCCGGGAACCCGGGTGCGTCCGCAGGCCGCCGCCCCGCGCGTCACAGCGGCTCCCGGAACCGGGTCGCATGGACGGCCGTATCCCAGCCGGTGTCCGGTCCCTGCCGGCGGACACCGGCGCCGCCCTGTGCTACGGGGTGGTGCGTGGTGTTGCGAGGTTGGTGCGGTCGGTGACTTCGGTGCTGTTGATGCCGTTCATGCCGTTGGTGCTGTCCGACCGCCTGTGCTGTCGGTGCCTTTGTGCCTCGGTGCTCTCGGCGCCCTGGCGCCCGCCGCCGCGGCCGACGCGTGGTGCCGCGAACGGGGTGGCGCGAAGGTCACCCGGCCTTACGCGGTGCTGACGTGCCGGATGGCACGCTTGGTGCCGTCCGCTGGTGCTGTCCTTCGGCGCTGTGTCCGTTGACGCTCTCCGCTGCCCGCTGCCGGCATCGCGGCAGTGGCCGCGGTTGCGGCCGTGTGCCGCCGATGTCGCCGTCGCGGTCGCGGTTGGTTGCGGGTCGCGTCGCTCAGCGGGCGCCGGCCCGGGCCATCGTGCTGTGGCCCGCCGTACGCTGCGCCTGGGCCGGCGGCCGTTTCGGCTGCGCCGCCACCCCGTTCTGTACATCCATCACCGCGTGCGCCACGAGGCCGCCCATCGGGTCGTACCTGATCAGGTCGCGCAGGCGCGATCGCGAGGACCGGCCCTCGTTGCCCGGGTACAGGTGCTTGCCGAGCCCCACCGAGTGAGCGAGCGCGGCGAGCGCGGCGGTCCGCGGGTCCGGCGGCACGCCGGTGCGGATCGCGCTGTCGAGCCGGGCCCTTATCTCCCGGCTGACCGCGCTGTCGGTCGCCTGGTAACGAGTGGTCGGCAGCACCCCGCACATCTGACCCGGCACGGCGTGCACCATGCCGCACCGCTCCAGGTGCGCGAGATACGTCTGGCGCAGCCCCAGCCGGGGCCCGCCGATCCAGTGGACGGCGCGGACCGGACTGCCACGGCGTCGCAGCAGTTCGAGCGCGGAGTCCAGGGTCGGATCTCCAGTCGGCCGTGGGTGCACCACGGCGATACGATCCCCGTCAGGGGCTATCCGTCCGGCCAGGGCCAGCTCGACGAGCTGTGCCCCGGCGAGGCCGAGGTCGAGCGACTGCGGCTGCGCCGTGGTCCCGGTCGTCGGGTCCAGGGCGAGCAGCAACAGCTCTTCCGGAATTGTTCTGCGGCTCTTGCCCATCCATGCCTCCCCGCGTGGATGAATGACAGGGTGACGCCTCTCACACCGGCCTGTCGAGAGCGCCTTCGCCTTATCGGCGGGAACCGGCTGGTATGTCGTTCTCGTCTACGGGGTGGGCGGGGTGTCGCAGTCGACGGGCCGCGGGCCCGTCGCGGGACACTTGCGGGTGTCGGTCCGGACGGCTGGGAGCGCCAGCGCACTCACGCCCCTCACTATGCGTGTACGACCTGTGACGATGTGTGCGAAACCAGAAGGAGGTCTGCGTGGCGGGCGAGTCCCCCGGCAGGGAGCAGCGGCAGGGAACGTCGGGGGAGCCGGCCGACAAGGTCGCCCCCGACCCGAGGCTGGCGGTGTTCCGGACGCCTGGTGAGACGCGTGAGGCGCGTGCGACGGGAGACGTACGCGAGCGTCGCCCGGCGTCGCCCGGTGCCGCCGCGCCGAGGCGCGCCCCCGGGAAGGCGGAGGTGAACGGGTCCGGCGCGCGCCTCCACTCCGCTCAGGCGTCCGCCCCCTCCGCGGCGGCGAATACGGCGGATGACGTACCGCCGGTAGACGCCCGAACCACCCCGGCTGCGCCCGGCACCCCCTCGGTGACCTCTCCCTCCCCCCGTGCCGAGGCCCCCGGGCCCGTGAAAGCGGAATCGAATCGTGATCCGCAGAGTGGGGCAGCGGTGTCCTCTGGTGGCAGTGTGGCGAGTGTGGCAGACGGGGTTTCCACGGACGCGGCTTCCGATCCGGTTCCTGACGCGCCGGAGCGCACTCCGGTGGCGGAACGCGGCGCTCGAACGGCGGGCGGCCCGCCGGGTGAGATCGCCGGCGCCGGGAGCGGGCAGCCCGCGGCGCCGGAGGACGCCACGCCGCACGGCACGATCGCGGACGAGGGAGAAGGAAGGCCGCGCAAGGGCGGCGCGACGAAGGACGGCGACGAGAACGAGGACGGCACCCGCGAGGGCGCCGCGGGCGGCAAGGCGCAGGCGAACGGCGCCGCGGGCGGCAAGGGCGCTTCCGACGGCAAGGGCGCCGCGAAGGACGTGGCCGCAAGTGCCGCGGCCGGTGCGGACCGCGAGACCGGTGCGGACCGCGAGGCTGGTGGGGACCGCGAGGCTGGCGCGGACCCCGAAGCCGGGGCGGACTCCAAGGGCGCGGCGAAAGACACCGCGGCCGGCGCTGAAGATCGCATCAACGCCGAAGGCCGTACGGACGGCGGACACGGCGCGGACGGAACCGACGGCGCGGACGGCGCGGTGGCCGGCCCCGCCTCCGCTTCCACATCCGCTTCCACGCGCGTCCTCAAACCGCTCGTGTCGGACCTGCCGGTGCGGCCCCAGGGGGCCTCCGGCGGCGGTGCGGCGGGCCCGCGGGCCCAGGTGGCCTTCGGGACGCCGGGCACGCCCGTGCGAGCGCGTACGCCCTCCCAGGCGCCGTCCGGGGCCGCCCCGGCGCCACTGCCGCCCGCAGCTCCGCCCGGTCCCGTACCCCCGGTGAAGCCCGCGGACGCGGCCGGGGGCGGGGCGATCGGGCCCGAAGGCACCCTCGACCTGCCGATGCCGCCGGAGCCGACGTCCGGCCAGGAGCCCAGGGACCCGCTCAAGCTGCTGGCGGAGCTGACCAATACCCCGCCCCCGCCGCAGACCCTGCTGCGCAGCATCATGCGGCGGTTCAAGATCTGGACGCCGCTCGTCGCCCTGCTGGCCGTCGCTTTCGTGGTGGTGCAGGCGCTGCGCCCGCTGCCGTCCCCCGGGCTGAAGCTGACCGCGGCCCCTACGTACACCTTCGCCGGCACGCCGCTGCCCGCCTCGCTGCCCTGGCCGAGCGAGGGCCAGTCGGTCGCGGAGGTCGAGGGGCTCGGCTCGCTCGGCGTGCGCGGCGCCCAGACGCCCGTACCGATCGCCAGCGTGACCAAGGTGATGACGGCGTACGTGATCCTCCGTGACCATCCGCTGGCGGGGAAGGAGAACGGCCCGACGATCACCGTCGACGCCACGGCGGCCAGGGAGTCGGCGTCGACCGACGAGTCCACCGCCCATGTGCAGGCCGGGCAGCGGTTCACCGAACGCCAGATGCTGCAGCTGCTGCTCATCCCGTCCGGCAACAACATCGCGCGGCTGCTGGCCCGCTGGGACGCCGGAACCCAGGAGGCGTTCGTCGCCAAGATGCGCGCGGAGGCGGCCGCCCTCGGGATGACCCACACCACCTATACGGGTGCCAGCGGCTTCGAGGAGACCACTGTCAGCACCGCCGTCGACCAGCTCAAACTGGCCCGTGAGGTGATGAAGAACGACGTCTTCCGGTCGGTCGTCGCCCTGCCGAACATCAACATCCCCGGCGTCGGCGTCATCTACAACAACAACAACGACCTGGTGCACTTGGGCGTCGTCGGCGTCAAGACCGGTTCCAGCACCCCGGCCGGCGGCGCCTTGATGTGGGCCGCGCACCGGACGATAAACGGCAAGCAGCAGCTCATCCTGGGCGTCGTGCTGCAGCAGCGCGGCGGCCGCACCACCCCCTCCGCCATGCTCGACCTGGCGCTGGCCAACAGCCAGAAGATGATCGACGCCATCCAGGGCGGCCTGACCCAGGCGACGATAGTGAAGAAGGGCCAAGTCGTCGGCTATGTGGACGACGGTCTGGGCGGGCGCACGCCGGTGGCCGCTGCCAAGGATCTCGTGGCGATCGGCTGGCCGGGCATGAAGACCACCCTGAGCCTTACCGCCGGGTCCGCCGGAGTCCCGCACAGCGCCGCATCCGGCACCCAGGTCGGCACGGTCGCCTTCGGTTCGGGCTCCGCCAAGACCTCGGTCCCCGTGGTCCTGCAGGGCGACCTGCACCAACCATCGTTCGGGAAGAAGCTGACCCGGCTGGGCTGACGGTCCTGCCCGGCCCGCTCGGTCACGGGCGACCAGGGAGTGAGGGGGCGGTCCGCGCGCTCGCGCGGGCCGCCCCCTCACTTTTCACCCCGTCGCCTTCCCGCTCCTTCTTCACGCCGACAACTCGCGTTCCAGCGGGGTACGGAAGCGCGGGGTGATCCGCACCTCGCCCAGCAGGCCGGTCAGGTGGGCGGCCCGCTCGTCGACGGCGTCGGCCGCCTCCTTGCCGCGGTCGGTCAACTGGCGCCAGACGACGGTGCCGTCCGCGCGCTGTGCCCAGCCGCCGATCACCTCGCCGCCCCACCAGACCGTCGGCCCCACATTGCCCGTGCGGTCGAAGAGAGCGGCCCGGTGCGGACCGGGCAGGAACCATTCCCGGTTCTGCCACCCCATAGGCGTCGGATCGAGGGCGGGCAGCAGCCTGGCCGCGGGTCGCGCATCCGCATCCATTGACGCGGGTATCGCCCCGTCCGTGGCGAGGTCGCCGGGCAGGACCCAGCCGGGTCCCTCGTCCAGGGCCACCGGTTCGGCGCCGACCGCCGCGAGGGCCTTGCGGACCTCTCCCAGTGACCATCCGGTCCACCACTTGACGTCGGCCTCGGTCCCGGGACCGTAGGCCGCCAGCCACGACCCGACCACCTCGGCCCGCGCCTCGTCCACGGGCACCGGCGGCAGCGGCCGCGCCTTCGCCCACCGGAACTGACTGCTCGTCCACGACCCCGCGGGCCTGCGCCGCTCGATCCTGCCCTCGGCGGCCATCGTGCGGATGATCCGGCTCGCCACATGCTGCGTGGCCTCGTACGGCTTGCCGCGCGCCACCACGACCTTCTCGCGCAGCCTTGGCACCAGTTGGCCCAGCCGGACCCCGCCGGCCTCCCCGTGCCGCGCCAGTGCCTCCTCGACCTCGGTCTCCACCTCGGCGAGCCACCGCTCGTCCCAGCCGCCGCCCTCGGCGAGGAACGTCAGCAGCCCCTTGCGCTCGCGCGCCGCGATGTGGCGGCCGGCCGCCGCATAGGCGGCGGGTGCCGTCTGCCGGGTGAGGACGAACATCGTGCGCCGCATCGCCAGCATCCGCGTCAACGTGGGCTGTTCGCCATACAGGGCCTCGTCCAGACCCTCGAACGCCGTCCGCGGCTCCCGCAGCCTTGCCGCGACCGACAGGTACACGCTCGCCGGGTCGGTGGCGTGGAGCGCGACCAGCCGACCCGCCACCTCGTCCGCGGTGTCCGCCAGGCGCCCCTCGGCCAGAAAGTGCCGCGCCGCGATCCGTGCGATCCGTTCCTTACGGCTGATCCGCCGCTCCGCTCCGCTCATACTCCATTGGACCCCATCCGGATCACCGGGTTCCATGGCGGCGGACGGCGGGCTTGGCCGCCCGTGCGGCGGGGCGCCAAGGCGTCAGGCGCGGCCGACGAGTTCGTAACCGGCCTCGTCCACCGCCGCGCGCACCGCCTCGTCGTCCAGCGGTCCCTCGGAGGCGACGGTCACCAGTCCGGTCTGCGCCTCGGCGGTCACGGACGTGACCCCGGGGATCGCCGTGACCTCCTTGGTGACGGCCGACTCGCAGTGGCCGCAGCTCATACCCGAGACGGAGTAGACGGTCTCGCTCATTTCCTGCTCCTTCATGGGTGCGCGAAGGGACGTCGCACGTGCTTCCGCTTGTCACCCGCGCGTGTGAAGGGACGGTCTTCCGTCCACCGATCACCAGCTTATACCCCCTAGGGGTATGGGGAGGGATCGACCCCCGGCTGTGTCATCACTCCTCACTCTTCGTCCGCCGCCAGGCGGTCCAGCAATCCGGCGGCCAGCCGCAGCACTTCCCGCTCGGTGTCGTTGAGCTCCGTGGCCATCCGCCGGCGCAGCCACGCGTCCCGGTGGTCCACGTCGCGGGCCATCGCCTCGAAACCGCGCCATGTCAGCTCGATCAGGTACTGCCGTCCGTCCTCCGTGTCCCGCACCCGCGTCACCAGCCCCTCCTCCTCAAGCGCGGCGAGCGTCCTGGTCAGCGACTGCGGCTGTACGTGCAGGGCGGCCGCCATCGCTCGCGCGGTGCCCGGCCCCGACCTGTACAGGTGAGCCAGCGCGGCCAGCTTGCCGGTCGGCAGCCCGTCCGGCAGTCGCTCGGCGCGCATGCGGCGGCCCAGCCGGTTCACCGCGCGCCGCACCACGGCGGCGTCATCGAGGGGCGGAGGAGGAAACATGGCGGCCCATTTCTTAAGCAAGGCGTACTATTCTGAGGCGGTTCTTCGGCAGCTGATTCGGCAACTGCGGGACAATCGTGGGTACAGGTCGTACGCAAGGCGTACGGATTGCGGGTGACCGGAGCGCCGCAGGGTCACAGACCGCCGACCGGGCGGCGCCGGGCCCGCGGAGGGTGACATGGCCGAACGGGGGCCCTTGGGCCCGGCGAGGGGGACAGGAATGCCGAGTTTGCTGCGCGCGCTCGACCCCGGGCGGGTGAGGCTGTGGGAGGCCATACGTACGATCATCGCCGCCGTGGCCGCCCTCCTGGTCGCCGGGAAGGTCGCTCACGCCGCCCATCTGCCCGGCGGCATGACGGTGATCGCGACCGTCGTCGCCGTCATGGTTTCGCGCTCCCTGCACGGGACCAGCCTCGCGCACCGGCTCTCCGCGCTCGCCTCAGTGCCCGTGATCGGCATCCTCGCCGCCTTCACCGGCCGCTTCATGGTCAGCCACGCCTGGCTCGGCGCCGCCCTCTATGTGGCCGCCGTCTGGGCCTCGCGCTACGTCATGCGCTTCGGCGGGACCGTACGCCATCTCGGCCGCCTCGCCCTCACCCCCCTCATCTCGGTCATGGTCGTCCCCATCCCGCCCAGCGCGGCCAAGGCCACCGGGCCGTTCTGGGGTGGTCTGGCCGGCCTGATCGCCGTCGCGTGCGTGGTCGCCGTCCAGACCCTCCTCCCGGCCGATCCCGCCCGCCAGGCCGCCCGCGCCGCCGAGGACTTCGTGCGCACCGCCCACCACCTGCGGACCCTCCCGCCGGGCACCCGCCGCCATACCCGCGTGGAACGCACCCTCCACCACGTCGCCCTCGTCACCGAGGACCGCCTCGACGCCGCCCTCCTGCCCGACCGCGCGCCCCTGGCCGCCCTGTCGACGGCCCTTCTGCGCGCGGAGGTCCTCGCCACCTCCCCTCACAGCGCCTCCGTCCGCGCCCCCTCCGACGAGCCCCGGGTCTCCCGCGACTCCCGGGTCTCCCGCGACCCCCGGGACGCGGCGCTGGACGCGGCCCTCGACGAGGTGCGGCGAAGGGCGCGAGCGCTTCGGGCCCTTCGTGCCCGGGAAGCCGCCGCCAAGGCCGCGCCCGCGCCTCATCGCAGGCCCGGCGGGTGGCGGAACCCCCAACCCCAGGCGCGGCTGTCCCTGCAGTTGGCCGCCGCCATGGGTGCCGCCTTCGCGGTCGGTCACGTGGCCTTCCACCAACGCTGGACCTGGACGGTGATCACCGCGTTCGTGGTGTGCGGCGCCGCCCGGAGCAGGGGCGACGTGGTGCACCGCAGCGGCCTGCGGGTGTGCGGGGCCGTCACCGGGGCGCTGACCGGCACACTGGTCGCCCACCTCGTGGCGGGCGCACCTGTCCTCGCCGTCACCGTCATCTTCGGTTATCTCCTGGCCGGCCTCTGGCTGCGCGAGCTCAACTACGCGATCTGGGCCTTCTGCGTCACAAGCCTCCTCGCTGTCCTCTACACACTGGACGGCGAAACCGGCTCCGCCCTCCTGATTCAGCGCCCTGAGGGCATCCTGCTCGGCTCCGCCTGCGGGATCGCCGCAGCCTGCTTCGTGCTGCCGCTGCGCACGGAGACCGTGATGCGGGCTCGCGCCGCCGGCGCCCTGCACGTGCTCCAGGACCTCGTCGGCGCCGCCCGCGAGCCCCAGCCCGAACCGGCCGCCGTCCACCGACTGGCCCGGGCCCTGGACCGCGCGACCCGCGACCTGGCCGAAGCCGCCGCCCCGGCCCGCGCCCACCGCTGTCTGAAGCTCATCCGCAGCCGAACCACCCGCACCTCCTCGATCCGTTTCCCCAGTTCCCCGCGTCCCGCCCGGAGCGGGACCGCTCGTGGCGCCGCCTCCTCGGCGGCCCGCCCGAGCCACCTGCCGGAAGCAGTGCCGGCCCCGCGGCCGGCACTGCCGCCAGGCCCACAGGCACCGGTCCTCCCCGTCCTGCCCGCCCCGCATCCCGGGCCCGCGCCGGCCGCAGCCCACGCCGCCGACTGGGCCGACGCCCTGGCCGCCTGCGCGCACGCCGCCCGCGCCCTGGCCGGCAAAGAAGCCGACGAACTCGCCACCGTGCGCGACCACTTGGGTCTGACCGCGCTCAATGTCGGGCAGGTGCGGCGCCGCCTCGGCCACCGGCCGGACGCCACCCCGCCCCGGCCGGCCCGCATCGCGCCGCCGTACCTGGCCAGGCTCAACTCCTGTCTGGCCGACCTCTACGAGCGCCTTCCAGCGCCACCCGTCCCCGTACCGACCACTTCCTCCCCCGCTTCCGCCGCGCCGACGGCCACCGCCGGCTGAGATCTTCCGCACTCCGGGCGCACCTCGCTTCCGGGCGGGCCCTACCCTGGAGGGCGTCGGCGCGTACCCGGCAGGGACGCGACCTGCTCACCGGAAGGGCTGCACCGTGCTGCGCACCATGTTCAAGTCCAAGATCCACCGGGCCACCGTGACCCAGGCCGATCTGCACTACGTGGGCTCCGTGACCGTCGACCGCGACCTCATGGACGCCGCCGACCTGCTGCCTGGCGAACTGGTCCACATCGTCGACATCACCAATGGCGCGCGCCTGGAGACCTATGTCATCGAGGGCGAACGCGGTTCCGGCGTGATCGGCATCAACGGCGCCGCCGCCCACCTGGTCCACCCCGGCGACCTGGTCATCCTCATCAGCTACGCGCAGGTGGACGACGCGGAGGCCCGCACGCTGCTGCCCGCCGTCGTTCATGTCGACGCCGCCAACCGGATCGTGGCCTTGGGTGACGACGCCGCGGAGCCCGCCCCCGGCACGGACACGGTACGGCCCCCGCACGCGGCCGCGCGCGTCTGAGACCACCTGCGATCAGCTGCGACCATCCACGCCGATCAGGCACGCCTTGGCGCGGCCGGTCCTCCGGCTACGCCGCGGTCACCACCGCGGCCCCGCCGACCGGACCGGTCGCCGGGCGTATCTGCACGCGAACGCCACGCGCGGCCGCGGTCCACTCGGCGCGCAGCCGCGCCAGCTCCGCGAGCTCTTCGGCCGTCCACGGCCGGTCGCCGTGCTCCCGCACATACGCGCGCAGGGCGGCGTTCGCCTGATCGAGACTTCCCCCGTACATGGAAATCAGCCTAGACCGACCCACCGACAATCCCGAACCGGATTGCGACCGAGCGTGCCCGGCCGGCCACCCAAGGCGACTCCGTGATCGGGCCTCGCAGACCCTTGTACGACCTCCGAACCAGCCCTGACCTGCGGCGGATCCGCCGCGAACGGCGGTTGTCAGTGGCGGCTGCCATGCTGAATGTGAGAGAGGACACGTCGACCGAAATCCCGGAAGATCCGGCGAAACCCCATAGCTGACGGAGGACGGCACGATGCTCACCAACGACTACGTCCCCGGCGCCCCGAACTGGGTGGACCTGGGCAGCCGCGACACCGCGACGGCGGCCGCCTTCTACCGGGCGCTGTTCGGCTGGGAGTTCCGGTCCGCGGGCCCGGACTCCGGCGGTTACGGCATGTTCCAGCTCGCCGGCCAGACGGTTGCCGCGCTCGGCCCGCTTTTGGAGGAGACCGCGCGGCCTGCCTGGTCCGTGTACTTCGCGTCGGACGACGCCGACGCCACCACCAAGACCGTCGAACAAGCCGGCGGCACTGTCCGTTTCCCGCCGATGGACGTCGCCGACCAGGGCCGGCTCGCCGGCTACACCGATCCGGACGGCGCGGAGTTCGCGATATGGCAGCCCGGCACCAACAGGGGACTGGACCGGGTCGGAGCCGGCGCCCTGTGCTGGACCGAGCTGTACACGACGGACGCCGCTCGGGCGAAGCGGTTCTACACCACCGTCTTCGGCTGGGACATCGAGGACATCCCGCTGCCCGCCGGCCCGGACGGCGGTCCGGGCGGCACCTACACCGTGATCTCCCGGGCAGGCGGCGGTCAGGAGGGTTCGCACGGCGGCATCATGCAGCTCGGCCGCGACATGCTTCCGGAAGGCACGAGCTACTGGCAGCCGTACTTCGCGTCCTCCGATGTCGACGCGGCCGTCGCCAAAGCGGCCGAGAGGGGCGCCGGCGTGCTCATGCCCGGCACCGACCTGGAAGGGGTGGGGCGAATAGCCCTGCTGCGTGACCCGGAGGGAGCGTTCTTCGCCGTCCTGACACCGGAGGAGTCCATGGCCTGACCGAGCGCCGAGCCAGTGGCTCACCGAGGGCTTGACCGCGGCGGCGCGCGTGGCCCGACGTTCGCGGCGCCTGATCACCGCGCGGCCCGGGTCCTACGGTGCCAGGGCCCCGCCGGCGTCCGGCGGCGCCACCCAGGCCGACAGTTCGAGTCCGCTCTCGAAGCGCACCGCCCGGCCCGTCACCGGGTCGGTGAACTCCAGGGCGCGGGCGAGAAGCTGCAGCGGGCGGGAGAAGTCCTCGGCGGCGGGTTCGGGAAGCACCTCCGGGTACAAGGGGTCGTTCAGCAGCGGCAGCCCGAGGGCGTTCATGTGGACCCGCAGCTGGTGGGTGCGGCCGGTCGCGGGCAGCAGGCGATAGCGGCCCAAGCCGCCGCGGTGCGCCAGCAGTTCGACGCGGCTGACCGCGTTGGGCGGGCCGGGCTCCTCCCGGGCCGCCAGGCTGCCGCGATCCTTCACCACGCGGCTGCGTACCGTGCGCGGCAGGTTCACCGCCGGGTCGTAGGGCGCGACCCCTTCGTACTCCTTGCGGACCCGGCGGTCGCGGAAGAGGGTCTGGTAGGCGCCGCGGAACTCGGGGCGTACGACGAACAGGGCCAGGCCCGCGGTCAGCCGGTCCAGCCGGTGGGCGGGCGACAGCGACGGCAGGCCGAGGTCGCGCCGCAGCCTGGCCAGCGCCGTCTCCGTGACGTGGCTGCCGCGCGGAGTGGTGGCCAGGAAGTGCGGCTTGTCGGCGACGACGATCCGCTCGTCCCGGTACACGACGCCGAGCGGGAACGGGACCTCGGGCTCGGGCCTGAAGTCCCGGTGGAACCAGAGCCAGGAGCCGGGGACGTAGGGGCTTTCCGCGGCGACCGGGCCGCGCTCGGCGACGAACCGCCCCTGCGCGAGCATGGCGTCGAGACGTGCCGCGCCGAGAGCGTCGCCGTATCGCGCCAGGAGGAAGGCTCGAATGCTCGGCCACATGCCGTCACCGGGCAGCCGGACGCGTACGGGGTCCACCCCGGAGCGCTGTCCGAGCGGTGAGGGCGGCGCTTTCGGGCCGGGCCTACGCGCCACCGTGCCCTCACCTCATTTCCACCGCGTCCACCAGGCATCCTCTTACGGCCGTGGCCTCAGGCTACGTGAGGGCGCGGGCGTACCCGGGCGGTGCGCCACCGGTCGTGCGTTCACCTCATACGTCGACCTCGTTGCGTTTACCTCATGACGTCGACCTCCTGCGTTCACCGATGCCCACCGCCGCTCGCCGCGTCGCCGTGCGGGAGCGGGCATCGCGCGCCGCCCTGGCGTGAGGGCCGGTGGCCCGGGTAGGCGAGGGGCTGGCCCGGACCGAACCGCCCACCTGCCGGGAGGTCGCCGTGAGCGTCACCGCCGTCCGACTCCGAGGGAAGGCTTGTCCGGCTCCGCTCGTCGAGCCGCCCCCCGAAGGCTCCCCCCTCGACGCGGCCGTCGAGCCGCCGCCGGACCGGGCCGGCCGCCTCGGCCGCCACTCACCCGCGGCCGCGCCGCGGGAACAGCCGCGCGACGAGGCGGAGGAGCCGCGCCGGCGTTCGGCGGCGACCGGGTCGGCCCGGCGCGCGCCCCGCCGGTCCATCACGGCCGGCTTCCGCGGCCTGGTTCGGCCCTGCCCCGAGGGCGAGCGGGCCACGCCGACGCCTCTCCTCTTCCGCCCCTTCGAGAGGACGGCGTGACCCATGGGCGTCACCACGCGACCCCCCTCGGCTGATGCCCGGGCCGTGCGGACGGCGCGCCGGCCCAGCAGGCCGTGGGCCGCCCTGGCCGTCCTTTGCGTGTCGCTGCTGATCGTCAGCCTGGACAACACGGTCCTGAACGTCGCGCTGCCGACGCTCGTCCGCGATCTCAACGCCAGTACCAACAACCTGCAGTGGGTCGTCGACTCCTACGCGCTCGTCTTCGGCGGTCTGCTGCTGGTCGCCGGGAGCCTGGCCGACCGGATCGGGCGCAAGTGGACCTTCCTCGCGGGCCTTGTGGTGTTCGCCGGCGGGTCCACCTGGGCGGCCTTCTCCGGTTCGGTCGGTGTGTTGATCGCGGCGCGGGCGGGAATGGGCGTCGGGGGCGCGATGATCATGCCGTCGACGCTGGCCATCATCACCGACATGTTCCCCGACCTGGGCGACCGGCAGAAGGCGATCGGCGTCTGGTCGGCGACCAGCGGGCTGGGCATCGCGCTCGGGCCGATCATCGGCGGTCTGCTGCTCGACCACTTCTGGTGGGGATCGGTGTTCCTGATCAACCTGCCGATCGCCGCCGCCGGGCTGCTGGCGGCGCTCGCACTGGTTCCCAACTCCCGCAACCCGCGTGCCAGTCGCCCCGACGTCCTGGGCGGCCTGCTGTCCATCACCGGTCTCGGCGCGGTGCTGTGGGCGATCATCGAGGCGCCCGTGCACGGCTGGGGCTCGGGGCGGGTGCTCGGCGTCGGCTGCGCCGGCCTAGCCGTACTGGTCGCCTTCCTGGTATGGGAACGGACGACCTCGCACCCTATGCTGCGCCTCTCCTTCTTCCGCAGGCGCAGCTTCTCGGCGGCGGTGTGCTCGGTGGCGCCCACGGCGTTCGGGCTGTTCGGCGGGATGTTCGTCCTGACGCAGTTCCTGCAGTTCGACCTCGGTTACACCCCGTTGCAGGCCGGCGTGCGGTTGCTGCCGACGGCGGGCGCCATCGCCGTGTGCGCCCCCTTCTCCGCAGTCCTCGTCCGTGTCCTCGGCACCAAGGTCACGGCCACCGCGGGGCTGGCCTCGATCGCCGGCGGGCTGTACGCGATCTCGCGCGTCTCGACCGCGGCCACCTACGGGGACACGCTGGCCGGCCTGGTCCTGATCGGTGTCGGTACCGGTCTCGTGCTGCCCGCGGCGACCGGGTCGGTCATGGGTTCGGTGCCGCGCGAGCACACCGGGGTGGGATCAGCTACCAACGGAACGTTTCTGCAGGTCGGCGGCGCCCTCGGGGTGGCAGTGGTCGGCAGTCTGCTGTCCACCCGCTACACGGGTCGGCTCACCGCCTCCCTGAGCCCTCTGCACCTGCCCGCCGCGATCCACCACGCCGTGACCGAGTCCCTCGGCGGCGCGCTGGGCGTCGCGGCCCATCTGCGGCCGCCCGCGGCCGCCGCTTTGGCCCGGGCCGCGCGTAGTGCCTTCGTGAGCGGCATGGACCTCGGCCTGATGACGGCCGCCGCGGTCGCGGCCGCCGCGGCGCTGTTCGCCCTGCTGGCCCTGCCGAGAAGTCCCTCGGCACAGGAGGAGGACGGTGACGGGCACGGCGATGGGGGCGGGGGCCGGGAGGCGAGCGGCTCGGGCGGCGGCCCCGGCCGGGACGCGGGTGCCAGGGGCACGGACGCACGCAACCCCGGTACGAGACGTGCGGCCGACGGGGCCGGCCCGGCCGATACGGCGCGTCGGGACGACAGGCCCCCGGAGCCGTCTGGCTGACGGCCGATCATCCGGGCCGTCCCGAACGGAGCCGCGACGGCTGTACGGCGTAGCCTGACGCCCCGCCGCATAGGAGGCGGGCCGCCTATGGGCCCGCAGCATAGGACGGCGACGAGTAGGAGGCCGACGACAAGGACGCCGGTGACATAGGGCGCTGACGGCATAGGACGCTGACGGCATAGGGCGCCGCCAGCGACATAGGCGTCGACCGCGTCAGGACGCCGGCATCCTGGCCGCCCGCCGCCCGCCGCCCGCCGCCCGCCGCCCGCCGCCCGCCGCCCGCCGCCCGCCGCCCGCCGCCCGCCGCCGCCCCCGGCGCGCCGACAACCGGCCCCGGCACCCCGTGCCCCGGCGCCCCGCCCCCCCGCAGTACGTCCGAGGCTGTTGGAGCGGCTGAAAACGTGCCTGTCGCAGGAGGCGTGTTCGGCCTTGTGATTCCCTTTCGACGTGATCCACCGCCTCCCTCGGCACGCCCGAGCGGCCCGAAAAATGGCGTGAATCTTTCGCCCCGGCGGCATGGCGACATTCGCCCGGGTCCGCACGATCCGCGTTATGGCAAAGCCCGGACGCGCTGGGCCGTGACTACCGGCTGGAATCGCTGGTCGCCGACGCACGCCCCCCTGTCCGGGCCGAGCCCCGCCCGGCGGCGGGCGCCGACCGTCGCACGGCCACGACGCCACCCGCCCGCCCGTGTGCCCACCCGGCGCAGAACCGGCTCACGCGCCCCGCCCCCGTACAACCGGCCGCGCCCCGGCCCCCTTACAACCGACCCCGTACAACCTACGAGGCGCCCCACGCGGCCGCCGGGCGGCGACCGTCGCGGGAGGACTCAGCGCGGGTACTGCGCCACCGACCCGGGCAGGGCGCCCGTGCCGAGCTGCTCGAACTGCTGCTGGACGTTCTGCGCGAACGCCTGCTGCTCGGAGCTGTGGTAGCCGTGCGCCGAGGGGTTCATCGCCACCGTCAGCACGCCGCTGATGGCCGACTCGGGAGACGTCCGCACGGGGGTGCACAGGAAGTCGAAGTCCTGCGGGTACGGGCGGTCGTACGTCGCGACCGTCGCGGCCAGCGGGATGGGGTGTCCGGTGTGGAACGCCTGGTCCATGGTGCGGAAGAGGCCGATCGCGTCCAAGGCGGGCAGCACGAGCCGGCCGGGGCTGAACTGGTTGACCTTGCCGAAGGCCTCGCCCTGCGCGCGGTTGGCGTAGCGCAGCAGGTGGTCGGCGCCCTGGGTGAGCATGATCGGGAAGGGTGCTCCGTCGAACACCGCGAACAGCTCCTGCTGCTGGGCGAGGAGGCTGTCGCGCAGCTTGAACTCCGCCAGCAGCGTCTCGGCGAGCTCCTTCATGCCCTCGCGCAGCTCGCGGTCCCAGGTGCGGGGCTTGGTGTCGGCGACGCACACGGTGCCGAGGATCAGGCCCCTGTTGTCCACCAGCGGCGTGCCCAGGTACGAGCGGACGCCCATGTCGCTGACCAGGGGGTTGCCGCGGAAGCGCGGGTAGTCGAAGACGTCGTCCAGCGCGAGCTGCGATCCCTGGGCCACCACGTGGGGGCAGAAGCCGTAGTCGATGGGCGCCTCGCGGGTGACGTTGCTCAGGTCGAAGACGATCCCGGTGCTCTCACCGCTCGTACCGTCCTCCGAGGGCGCCGGCGGGACGTACATGCCGCGGAACATCTGCCGCTGGTCGTTGTGGAAGTTGACCATGGCCAGGGGAGACTGGGTGAACCGCGCGGCGAGCTGGGCGATGCGGTCGAACGTGGCCTCCGCGTCGGCGGAGTCGAGGCCGAGCACCTGCAGCCGCAGCTTCCGTTGCTTGCCCGCGATCCGGGCTTGTTCGGAGGACGAGTCAGTCATGAGATCAGATCAAATCAGAATCCCGGGCCCGGCGGAGCGCCCCTCCGGTATTTGTCCGTATCGTTTGCCCCCACTCGCCTCATGAGCGACAGCTTCGATACGGAGAGTGCTCAACTCGCGTTCGTTTGAGACCGTTTGCTTGCGGACGGCAACTCATCAGGGCTCAACATCAGAGTCTGTCCAAATATCTGCAGGTTTCACCATGCGGCGATCACTTCAGGCCATTCCTTGAGCGGGAATCGAGCACCCGCGACTATGCGTACGACAATCATGCGGTGGGCCGGAATTCGATGCCGCGGCGTCCGCTTCGAACACATCAGCGGCGGTCTCGACCGGCCTGTGTCCTGGCATCCCGTGACGCGGCGGGCACGAACAGTCGCGTACCGGGGGAGGATGCCACCGCCTGTCGTGTTGCCCGACGTTCCGTTGTGTTGTCCGAAGTTGTTCAGAAGGAGAGCCGGTGGGTGGCAAGAGCGGGGCCCGCGCCGCACCCGCGTCCCACGCTCACATGAGGCGAGCGCCGACCTGCGCGGTCGGGCGAGGCGTTCACCCGGGGGAACCGGCCCGGCGGATCACGGGGCCGCCGCGGTACCCCCGGGCGGGCACCGCCCGCACCCGAGCCCTGCCCCTCCGCCCCCTGTGTGCCGGCCGGCCCCCGTATCCGCGGGCCGGCCGGCACACAGGGGGCGGACGGCCGACAGCCGGGCCCCCTGTCGCCGCTCCCGAGCCATGCGGCAAGGTCAACTACGCCATCGCGTAAGCACAGTGGTGAAGCATCTAAGGAGCTATCCCGTGATCAGGTCGGACGTGGACGAACGGTCTGTAGCAGTGGTCGGTATGGCCTGCCGATTGCCCGGTGCCCCGGGCGTCGACGACCTGTGGACCCTCCTGCGGGACGGCGTGGACGCCACCACCGAGACGCCTCGTGAACGCTATGACGTCGACGCGCTGCACTCCGACGTCCCGGGCCCGGGCAGGATCGCCAGCCGCCGGGCGGGCTACCTGGGCGGCGTCGCCGACTTCGACGCCGAGTTCTTCGGGATGTCGGCCACCGAGGCGATGGAACTGGACCCGCAGCAGAGGCTGCTGATGATGACCGCCTGGGAGGCGCTGGAGGACGCCGGCCAGCGCCCCGACCTGCTCGCCGGCAGCCGCACCGGCGTCTTCGTCGGCAACGCCCGCGCCGACTACCTCGAACTGGCCTTGCGCCAGGGCCTGGAGAACGCGACCGCGGCGCAACTGAACAACTTCCGCTCCCTGCTGCCCGCCCGGGTGTCCCACGCCTTCGACTTCCGCGGGCCGAGCGTCCTGGTGGACACGGCCTGCTCCGCCTCCCTCGTGGCCGTCCACCAGGCCGTGCAGAGCCTGCGGGTCCGCGAGTGCCCGGTGGCGCTGGCCGCGGGCGTGAACATCACCCTGCGCCCCGACGAGGGCGTCGTGATGTCCCAGGCCGGCAGCATGTCGGGCGACGGCCGCAGCAAGTTCGGCGACGCCAAGGCCGACGGCCACGCCCCCAGCGACGCGGTGGCCGTCGTCGTCCTCAAACGGCTCTCCGACGCCCTCGCCGACGGCGACCGCATCCGGGCCGTCATCCAGGGCAGCGCGATCGGCAACGACGGCCGCACCAGCGACACCGTCCTCAACCCGTCCCTGGAAGGGCAGCTCGAAGTCCTGCGATGGGCCTACGAGGACGCCGGCGTGAGCCCCGCGGACGTCGACTACGTGGAGGCGCACGGCTCCGGCTCCCCGGCGCTCGACCCGCTGGAACTGTCCGCGCTCGGCACGGTGCTCGGCGCGGGACGCCCCCACGACCGGCCGCTGCTCGTCGGCTCGGTCAAGACCAACATCGGTCACGCCGAGGCGGCCGGCGGGCTCGCCGGGCTGATCAAGACGGTGCTCTGCCTGGAACACGGCCAGGTCCCCGCCAGCCTCCACCTGGCCACCCCCAACCCCCAGGTCGACTGGGACCGGTTGCCGCTGGTGGTGCCCCGTACCCTCCACGAACTGCCCGAGCGGGGGCGGCCGGCCCTCGCCGGGGTGTGCGCGCAGGGGTCCTCCGCCCTCAACGCCCACGTCGTGGTCCGCCAGGCCGACCGCCCGGCGCCGGCGTCCGCGGCGCCGACCGGTGTCCCGTACCTGCTGCCACTCTCCGCGCGTGGACCCGCGGCCCTGCGGGCGCTGGCCCGCGCGTACGCCGCCTACCTCCGCCCCGGCGGCGAGGGCGCCGGGTACGCGCTGCGGGACATCTGCTTCTCCGCCACCACCCGCCGCCAGCACCACGACCACCGGCTGGCCGTCGAGGGCGCCGACCACGAGGAACTGGCGGCCGCTCTGACCGCCTTCACGGAGTGGGGCTCCCTGCCGCTGCCCCCGGCCGCCCGCGGCTACTACGAGGGCCGGGACCCCGACTGGGAGACGACGTACGGCGAGCCCGGCCGCTTCGTGCCCCTTCCCCGCTACCCCTGGCAGACCAAGCGCTACTGGCCCGGCGAGGAACACCAGGCCGGCGGCGACCTGGCGGAGTGGATGCTGCGCGAGCACGCGCGCACCGGCTTCGACGACAGTTCGACGCTCACCGAGATCGGCATCGACTCGCTGGCCAGGCTGCGGATCCTGGTCGAACTCGCCAAGACCACCAGCCGGGACGTCGACCCGGAGGAGTTCGGGCAGTTGCGCACGGTCGGCGAGCTGCGCCAGTGGACCCAGGCGCTGGAGGCCGCGGCCCTGTGAACGCCCCGCAGACTGCATACGACTGGTTCGCCCGCTCGGCCGCCGCGTACGGCTACGACGTCACCGCGCTGGAGGTCGGCGGGGAGCACCTGTCCTACGGCGAGCTGCGCGACCTCGCCGAGCGGCTCGCCGGCCGCCTGGCCGACGCCGCCGGCGGCGCCCCGCCGCGTACCGTCGGGCTGCTGGCCGGCCGCTCGGTGACGGCCTACGCCGGCTATCTGGCGATCCTGCGGGCCGGCGCCACCGTCGTACCGCTGAACCCCGACCATCCGCCGGCGCGCACGTCCGCCATCGCCGCCTCGGCCGGTCTTGACCTGGTCCTGACCGACACGCCCGGGGCCGGCGCGGACCTCGGGGTGCCCGTGCTCGCGGTCGGCCCCGAGGAGCGCGCCGCCCTGGCCGGGGAGCCGGTGCCCGACCTGCCGTTCGGGCCCGCCGGCCCGGACGACATCGCGTACGTCATCTTCACCTCGGGATCCACCGGCACCCCCAAGGGAGTGCCCATCCCGCACCGCAACATCTCCGCCTACATCGGCCGTCTGGCCCCCCGGTACGACATCGGGCCCGGCAGCCGCATGTCCCAGACCTTCGAGCTGACCTTCGACGGGTCCGTGCACGACCTCTTCGTCGCCTGGGCCGGCGGCGCCACACTTGTGGTGCCCACCCGCGCCCAGTTGCTCTCCCCGGTCCACGCGGTCAACAACCTGCGGCTGACGCACTGGTTCTCCGTACCGTCGCTGATCTCCTTCGCCTCCCGGCTCGGCACGCTGCGCCCGGGCGCCATGCCGACCCTGCGGTGGAGCGTCTTCGGCGGCGAGCCGCTCACGCTGGCCGCCGCGCGGGAATGGCGGGCGGCCGCCGCCGGCAGCCGCATGGAGGTCCTGTACGGGCCGACGGAGCTCACCATCTCCTGCACCGCGTACCGCCTCCCGGACGACCCGGCCGCCTGGCCGGAGACGCCGAACGGCACCGCGCCGATCGGCGCCTGTCATCCCGGGATGGACTTCGTGCTGCTGGACGACGCGGGTGCGCCCGCGGACGTCGGCGAACTGTGCGTGCGCGGCCCGCTGCGGTTCCCCGGCTACCAGGACGCCGCGAACAACGCCGGACGGTTCCTGACGCCGGACCAGCGGCCCACCGACGAGGGGCCGGTGACCGACCGGCACTGGTACAGGACCGGCGACCGGGTCGCCGTGCTCGACGGCGTCCTGGTCCACCTGGGCAGGACCGACCACCAGGTCAAACTGCGCGGACACCGGGTCGAACTCGGCGAGATCGAGGCCGCGCTGCGGCGGCAGCCCGGGGTGCGCGAGGCGATCGTCGTCACCGTGGCGACCTCCGACGGCGAGCAGGAGGTCGAGGCCGCGGTCACCGGCCCCGGCTGCGAGCCCGATGGGCTGTACGCCGCCCTGGCCGACCGGCTGCCGCCATACATGCGCCCCCGCAGGATCACCGTCCTCGACCAGTTGCCGCTCAACACCAACGGCAAGATCGACCGCCCGGCCCTGCTCAAACACCTCGGATACGCCGGCTGAACCGCGGTCGGCCACGGCGTCCGCACCGTGCCCGCCCGCCCGTTCCCCCCGCAAACCCACCCCGAGACGCCTGTTGTGAGGCAACGCCACATGTTCGACGCCATAGTGATCGGCGCGCGGTGCGCGGGAGCGCCCGCCGCCATGCTCCTGGCCCGCGCCGGATACCGGGTGCTCATGCTCGACAAGGCACCCCAGGGCACCGACACCCTGTCCACCCACCTCATCCACCAGCCCGGCGTCGCCGCTCTCGCCCGCTGGGGGCTCCTGGAACGGGTGCGCGCCTCCGGGTGCCCGCCCCTGGACCGGGTGCGCTACGAGACAGCCGACATCCGCCTGGAGGGCTGCGCGCGCGGCGTGGAGGGCCAGCGCGCCGGGTTCGCCCCCAGGCGCCACGTCCTGGACCCCATCCTGGCGGACGCGGCCGTGGCGGCCGGCGTGGAGTTCCGCGACCGGTGCGCCGTCACCGGCCTGCTGCGCGACGACACCGGCCGCGTCATAGGCGTCGAGGGCACACACCGGAACCGCGCCTTCACCGAACGGGCGCACTTGGTGATCGGCGCCGACGGCATGCGCTCCACGGTCGCCCGCCTGGTCCAGGCGCCGTACACCGTCGAGGATCCGCGGCTGACCTGCGCGTACTACACGTACTGGGAGGACGTGCCGGCCGGCCTGGAACTGTACGAGGGGCCCGGGAGCTGGACCGCCGCCGTGCCGACCAACGACGGTCTGACGCTGGTCCTCACGTACTTCCCGCAGCCCGACTTCGAGGAGATACGGCGCGACGCCTATGGTGCCCACCTGAAGCGGATCATGGCCACCGCTCCCGCCCTGTACGAGCGCCTCGGCGGCAAGGAACCGGCCGAGCGCCTACGCGGCACCGGCGACCAGCGGAACTACTTCCGCCAGGCGGCCGGGCCCGGCTGGGCCCTGGTGGGGGACGCGGGGCACCACAAGGACTCGATCACCGCCCGCGGCATAAGCGACGCCTTCCTCCAGGCCGAGACCTTGGTGCGCCTCCTCGGCGGCCGCATAGGCGACGACCCGGAGCAACTCGACTCGGCGCTCAAGGAGTTCGCCGACGAACGCGACCGGGCGTTGAAGCCGGGATACGAATCCACCCTGGCGGTCGCCCGGCTGACCCCTCACGAGCAGCGGCTCTCCCTGTTGCGGGCGGTCCAGTCGGACGCCGAACTCACCTCGATCTACTTCGACATGGTCGCCGGCATCGGAACCGCCAGCTCCCTCTACACGCCCAAGCTGCTCTCCCTGCTGTGAGGCCGGGGGAAGGTCGGGGCGCGGCACGGGATGCGGGCCAGGGCGCAACCAGGATGCCGACCCGGGCCTCGCAACCAGGATGCCGACCCGAGAGCAGCCAAGATGCCGACCGGCGCGCGGTCCGGACGGGTGCGTACGGCGGCACGGAAGGCGTACGCACGGCGGCGCGGGAACCGCCGCCAGGGGGCGCTGACGGTCCGGTACCGCACTGGCAGCCACCTCCGCAACACCCGCAGGAACAAAGCGCAGTTGCCACAAGCATGCGCTGACGCCTCTCCATGATCCTGATACAGTCACCCGTAGCCGAGACTTCGATGACGGTGAGTCAAGTCGCCGCGCCGGAGAAAAGACGGGCAGTCGACGCTGCCCCCTACTGATACCAGCGCTCCGCTGCCGTACGAGGAATCAGATGCCAGGCACCCGCGAAGGGCGGACACGTCATCGGTCGCAACCGCGTAGATCGCAGCGATTCCCCTCGATCCTGCCCTTAGCGGTGCCTGCGGCCTGCCTGTGCGCGCTGTGGGGATACGCGGCGACAGGGCTCGTCGGCACCCAGAGCCGCCTGCACGCCGAGGCGCACCGGACCTCGTCCGTCGCGCGGCCGGCGCAGAGCGTGCTGAGCGGGCTGCAGAACGAGCGCCGCCTGACGGCGGTGTGGCAGGCGAGCCGCACGAACGCCAACCGCAAGGCGCTGGACGAGGCGCGCCGCGCGACCGACGCCGCCGTCCGGGACTACCGCGGCCGCTCGCACCCCGGAGGCGTGAACTCGACGCTCGCCGCCTCCGCCACGTCGCTGAACAACGCCCTGGTGTTCCTGCCCGAGCGCCGCAACGCGATCGATGCCTCCGCGCTGTCGGCCACAGGAGCCTTCCAGTACTTCACCGACACCATCTCCCAGGGCGTCACCCTGCTCACCGCGGCCGTACGCAGCGACGACGGGACCCTCGCGCGCGGCGGCACGGCCGTCAGCTCGGCCGAGCAGATCACCGAGATGCTCTCGCGCGAGGACGCCCTGATGGCCGGCGCCCTTTCCGTCCACCGGTGGTCCGGCGCGACCCGCACCCTGTTCACCGAGTACGCGGGCGTCCAGCAGCAACTGCGCACCGGCCTGACCGCGAGCGACCTGCCGGGCGGCGGGGCCGCGACGTACGGCCGGATCACCGGCAGCGCGCAGTTCACCACCGTGGGCCGCGTCGAGGACGCGGTGGCCGGCGGCCAGGGCCCGTCGGTGCCTTCGGTGGCGGCCGCCTGGCCGACCGCCGCGGACCAGGTCACCGGCGATCTGCAGCGGCTGAGCGCGGACGGTCTCGGCGGCCTCGCCGACAGCGCCTCCAGCCGCGGCGACGACGCGCTCGTGCGCCTTCTGCTCGGTACGGCCGGCACGCTGGCCGCCGTGGCCGCCGCCGTCCTGATCGCCCTACGGCGCGGACGTGCGAGCCGGCGGGACGAGCAGGCGATCCTGAGCCGGCTGACGGAACTGCAGGCCCGGGCCGACGAGTTGTCCGGCGTGCGGGTGCCCCAGCTCCTGGCCCGAATACAGCGCGGCGAGCAGGTCGCCCCGGTCGCCCTGGTACCGCAGGGGCGCCAGGCGACCGACGAGGTGGAACGGCTGGCCGCGGCCATCGACCAGCTCGGCCACGTCGCCGCCGAGTCCCTGGTGCAGCAATCCAAGGGCCGCGAAGGCACCGAGAAGGTCTTCGCCCAGCTCACCCGCCGTACGCAGACGCTGATCGGCCGGCTGATCTCGCTGCTCGACGACCTGGAGCGCAAGCACGAGGACTCGGACCTGCTGAAGGATCTCTTCCAGATCGACCACCTCGCCACCCGCCTGCGGCGGCACGCCGAGAACCTGGTGATCCTCAGCGGCGCGCCGTCCAACCCCCGCATCACGGCGCCCGTCTCCATCGTCGACGTGATGCGCAGCGCGGTCGCCGAGACGGAGAAGTACACCCGCGTCAAGGTGAAGAACCTCCCGGCCGAATGGCACCTCGGCCTGGCCGGCCGGGCCGTCGCCGACGTCACCCACCTGCTCGCCGAGCTCATCGAGAACGGTACGAACTTCGCGCCGCCGGACACCCACGTGTCCGTCAGCGCGACCAAGGCGCTCGGCGGCCTGCTCGTACACGTGGAGGACCACGGCCTGGGCATGGCCCCGGAGGCCCTCGACCGGGCGAACGAGCTGTTCACCAACCCGCCGCAGCTCAACATGACCACGTTGAGCGAGGACCCGCGCCTAGGGCACTTCGTCGTCGCGCGGCTGGCCCAGCGGCACAAGATCAAGGTGGAGCTGCGCCGGTCCGTCTACGGCACCCTGGCCGTCGTCCTGCTGCCCTCGGAACTGCTGGAGCAGGTCGGTTCACCCGTTCTGGACCAGCTCAGGGCCTCGGCCGCGACGGGCGGCGCCATTGCCGCGGAGGAGGCCCGCCCCCAGGTCGCGGCATCGGTCGCGGACGGGGTGCGCGACCTGGCGGCGGCGGCGCCGGCCGAGCCCCAGTCGGTCACCCACACGCGTCTCCTGGACTACAGCGGCTTTCCCGAGTACGGAGGTGCAGGCCTGTTGCCCCCCGCGTCGGACGACCCCTCGGCACCGCCCTCCGCAGCCGCGCCCTCCGGGCCGCCCGAGTGGGCGCGGGCGCAGGGGCATCCCGTACCGCAGGACTACCCGAGTCGTGAGGCCGCCGGGGCGGGGCCGCTCGGTGGCGCCGTCAGCGGAGCCATGGGTGGCACCGCCGGCGGACCCGTCGGTGGCATGCCGCAGCAGGGCTACGGGGCGGCGGCGCAGGCCGAGTACGGCAGGCAGGCGGCACAAGGGGTGCAAGTGCCGCAGGCGGTTCCCGGGTACCCGGGTGCGCAGGGCGCCATGGGACAGGGACAGCCCGCGCCCGTGCGGCCCTCGGCCGCGGGCGGCCCCGGAAGCGGTGCCGGGGGCGGCGCGCCCACCCGCGACCCCCACCAGCCACTGACCACCCCGGCGAAACTGCCGCAGCGGACCAGAGGAGCGAGCCTCGCCAGACAGCTACGCATGGAAGCGGGACAGGCGGAGGGCGGATCGGCCGGCGACGGGGACGACGGCCTGATCTCCCCGGTCGCGTCTGCCCGCGCGTTCAGCGCCATTCAGCAGGGGCTGCAGCGGGCCCAGTCGTCTCGGGCCGACCAGCCCGAAGCGGGGGGACGACAACCGGAATCGGGGGGCCCGGGTGCCAATCAACCGTGAGGGAATATTACGCAATGACTGAGCAGGTACATTCCGGTCCGCAACTGGACTGGCTTCTCGATGACCTGGTAGGCCGCATTCCCGAGATCCGCTGCGCCATCGTCCTGTCCGGGGACGGCCTCCTCATCGGAAAGTCCAAGGACCTGCGCCGGGACGACGCCGAGCACCTGTCCGCGGTCGGTTCGGGCATGCACAGCCTCGCCCGCGGGGCGGCCCGGCATTTCCAGGGCGGCGAAGTCCAGCAAACGGTCATCCAGATGGAGAAGGCATACCTCTTCGTCACCGCCGCCGGCCGGGGCGCGCGACTGGCCGCCATCGCCTCGGAAGGGGTCGATGTGGGAATGATGGCGTTCGAGATGGCCACGATCGTCAAGCAGGTCGGCCAGTATCTCAGCGCGGCGCCCCGCACCCAGGTGCAGCCAAGCGGCCGCGCCCAGGATGCCTGAACCCGATGGAGACCGGGCGTCACCTACGGCCGTACGCCATCACGCGCGGGCGCACCCGTCACAGTCGCCACACCTTCGCCCTGATCACGCTGATTGCGGCGCGGTCCGAGGACAGGCTCGAGAATGACCAACTCGAGCCGGAGGCGCACCAGATCCTCGAACTGTGCCGCAACCGCGCCGTGGCGGTGGCCGAGATCGCCGCGCAACTGGACCTGCCCGTCAGTGTGGTGAAGGTCCTTTGCGGCGACCTGTTAAACGACTCCCTCATCTTGGTCCAAGCGCCTCCCGGGCCAGAGACCCAACCCAGCCTGGAACTCATCGAAAGGGTCATGGATGGCCTCCGTAGCCGGCTCTGAGCCGATCATGCCGGTCGCGCTGAAGATCGTCATCGCGGGAGGCTTCGGCGTGGGCAAGACAACCCTGGTGAATTCGGTCAGCGAAATCCCTCCGCTGCAGACGGAGGAGAGCATGTCCGTCAAGAGCCTGGGAATCGACGATCTCTCGGGCATCGAGGGCAAGACGTCCACCACTGTCGCCATGGATTTCGGCCGTATCACCATCACGCCGGAACTGGTCCTCTACCTGTTCGGCACGCCCGGCCAGGACCGTTTCTGGTTTATGTGGGACGACCTGGCCACCGGCGCCCTCGCGGCCGTCGTCCTGGCCGACACGCGGCGCCTGGAGACGTCCTTCGCCTCCATCGACTTCTTCGAGTCGCGGAACATCCCGTTCGCGGTGGCGGTCAACTGCTTCAACGGGAACTGCGACTGCACGAGCGAGCAGGTGCAGACGGCACTGGATCTCGAACCGACCACGCCGGTCGTCCTGTGCGACGTGCGCGAACGCCGGTCGAGCAAGGAAGTCCTGCTCTCCGCCCTCCAGGTGGCCCGCGCCCAGGCGGCGAACCGGCTGGTCACCCCGAGCGGCTACTAGCCGCATAGGCCGCGCCGACGGACGCCCCCGTACGGGCGCACATTCCTGTCCGTCTCCATGGGCGAACGGCTGTCCACGCGAACGGCCTCGGACGAAGGGTCCGAGGCCGTGCTGTCGTGTGCCCCAGGCAGGATTCGAACCTGCGACACCGGCTTTAGGAGAGCCGTGCTCTATCCCCTGAGCTACTGGGGCGGGGATGTGGTGGGAATACGTGCGCTCCCGGGGGCCGTGTGCCCTGCGGGGTCGTTCCGCCGCGGACAGTGTAGCGGGTGGGACGGGGGGTACCGGGGCGGGGTTCAGCGGAACGGGGGCCGGGGGCACGGGCGGGGACGGGGCGGAGGGGCGGGCGGGCGCGGGGGCGGGGCGCGCCGGGGCGGCCCCGGAATAGGCCCGTGATGCCGTATGTTAGGTGTGGTTGAACACTCAACCAAGGTGGTGGAAGCGATGCAGTTCGGGATCTTCACGGTCGGAGACGTGACCATGGATCCGACCACGGGCCGGACGCCGAGCGAACACGAGCGGATCAAGGCGATGGTCAGGATCGCCGAGAAGGCGGAGGAGGTGGGTCTGGACGTCTTCGCGACCGGCGAGCACCACAACCCGCCGTTCGTGCCGTCCTCGCCCACGACCATGCTCGGCTACATCGCCGCGCGGACCGATCGCCTGATCCTGTCCACGTCGACCACCCTCATCACGACCAACGACCCGGTGAAGATCGCCGAGGACTTCGCGATGCTGCAGCATCTCGCGCAGGGCCGCGTCGACGTGATGATGGGACGCGGCAACACCGGCCCGGTCTACCCGTGGTTCGGAAAGGACATCCGCCAGGGCATCCCGCTGGCCATCGAGAACTACGCCTTGCTGCACAAGCTGTGGCGCGAGGACGTCGTCGACTGGTCCGGAAAGTTCCGTACGCCCCTGCAGTCCTTCACGTCCACGCCCCGTCCGCTGGACGGCGTGCCCCCGTTCGTCTGGCACGGCTCCATCCGCAGCCCGGAGATCGCCGAACAGGCCGCCTACTACGGCGACGGCTTCTTCGCCAACAACATCTTCTGGCCGAAGGAGCACTTCCAGCGGCTCATCGACCTCTACCGCGACCGGTACGAGCACTACGGCCACGGCACCCGTGACCAGGCGATCGTCGGTCTGGGCGGGCAGGTGTTCATGCGTCGCAAGTCGCAGGACGCGGTGCGCGAATTCCGGCCGTACTTCGACAACGCCCCCGTCTACGGGCACGGCCCGTCGCTGGAGGACTTCACCGAGCAGACACCGCTCACCGTCGGCTCGCCCCAGGAGGTCATCGACAAGACGCTGACTTTCCGCGAGTCCTTCGGCGACTACCAGCGGCAACTGTTCCTGATGGACCACGCGGGGCTGCCCCTGAAGACGGTGCTGGAGCAGCTCGACCTCCTGGGCGAGGAGGTCGTGCCCGTACTGCGTGAGGAGTTCGCCAAGGGCCGTCCGGCCCACGTCCCCGACGGGCCCACCCACCAGGCACTGGTGGCCCGGCGCGGGGCCGACCTGCGGGAGGTGGACGCATGACCACGACTTCCACGTCGCTGACCACCGCGGCCGGCACGGTTACGGCAGCCACGACACCTGCTGCCGCGACGGCCGTCCGGAAGCTGGTGGTGGTGACCGCGGGCCTCGGCCGGCCGTCCTCCACACGGCTGCTCGCCGACCGCCTGGCGGACGCCACGCGGCGTCACCTCACTCGGGGGAGTGACTCCCGCGTGGGTGACGTCCAGGGGAGTGACGCCCGTGAGAGCGACGCCCGCGTGGGTGACGTTCGCCAGGGCGAGCTCGTCACCGAGGTGATCGAGTTGCGGGAGCTGGCCAACGATGTCGCGCGGAACATGGTGACCGGGTTCCCCGGTCCCGCGCTGCGCGACGCGATCGACGCGGTGACGTCCGCCGACGGTCTGATCGCGGTCACCCCCGTTTTCACCGGCTCCTACAGCGGGCTGTTCAAGTCCTTCTTCGACGTCGTCGACAAGGACGCGCTGGGCGGCACCCCGGTGCTGATCGCGGCGACCGGCGGTACGGCGCGGCATTCGCTGGTCCTGGAACACGCGATGCGCCCGCTCTTCGCCTACCTGCGCTCGGTCGTGGTGCCGACCGCCGTGTACGCGGCCTCCGAGGACTGGGGGACGGGCGGCGACGACCCGCTGGCCGGCCGCATCGACCGGGCGGCGGCCGAACTCGCAGCCTTGATGGGGGCGCGGTCACCCGTACGGGTGACCGGCGGGTCCGGTGACCGGGAAGAGGTGGTCCCGTTCGCACAGCAGCTGGCGGCCCTGGGGGCGGAGGGGTGACTTTCCGAGCCGCGCCTTGACACTCGTCGCGAGCGTCAAGGCGCGGCTCGCGAACCCACTCTTTCGGATCATGTAGGTCAACCGCGCACGCCGGAATACACCCGTTCGTAGAGGCATACCATCGACTCGCGCCGAACGAGTGACAGTGTGTTATCCATACCGAGCATGCGGTTACTGATCGATGTGCTGGTGCCGCATTCCCGGTAACCCCGTGACCGTCATCGCCACCAGGGACGGTCGTCCGATGACGGTCGCGGTCGGTTCGTCCGGTGACCCGACCGGATCAGGTCGCGGCTCAGGTACGGAGGGCTGCCGCCGGCGCTCGGTGCGGGGACCGGGCACCGGCGGCCTCCCGGCGCGCCCGCCGCCACCGGTCGGTGCCCCGCCCCGCTCATCCCGCTCACCCCGCCCGTCCCGTACCCGCGCCGCCGCCGAACCGATGCGAGCCGCGCGCCCGAAGGGGCCGGCCCCGGACCACAAGTCCGGCGCCGGTCCTTTCCCCTGTTCACGGGGCAGTTCCGGGAGCCGCCCGCACCGCTTTTCCCTCGCATGGCGTACCTGTGGGGTTGCGCCTAGCGTGGGTGCGGTGAAGAGGGGGGCGCGCATTCGCGCCAAGGGAGACCGACGTCATGGTCCGCAGCAACCACGGAACGCCCGCCGGCGCCGAATCAGTCGGCCGCCGTGGCGGAACCGGCCCGGACAGCGGGTCCGACCACCGCTGGCTCGTCCTGTGCGTCGTCGGCCTCGCACAGCTCATGGTCGTTCTGGACGCCACCATCGTGAACATCGCGCTTCCGTCCGCCCAGCGGGACCTCGGTTTCTCCGATGGCAACCGCCAGTGGATCGTGACGGCGTACGCCTTGGCGTTCGGCTCGCTCCTGCTGTTCGGCGGCCGTCTGGCGGACCTGGTCGGGCGCAAGGCCACCTTCCTCGTCGGCCTCGTCGGCTTCGCCGTGGCATCGGCGGTGGGCGGTGCCGCGCCCAGCTTCGAGGTCCTGGTCACCGCTCGCGCCCTCCAAGGCGCCTTCGGCGCGATCCTCGCGCCCGCCGCCTTGTCGCTGCTGACGACCACCTTCACCGACGCCAGGGAGCGGGCCAAGGCCTTCGGCATCTATGGCGCCATCGCGGGCGCGGGAGCGGCCGTCGGCCTCCTGCTGGGCGGCATCCTCACCGAGTACCTCGACTGGCGCTGGTGCCTGTACGTCAACCTTCTGTTCGCGGCGGTCGCCTTCCTGGGCGGCCTGCGCCTGCTTCGCCCGGGCGCCGCGCCCGATCGGCCCGACCTCGACATCCCCGGCACGCTCCTCGTCTCCTCCGGCCTGTTCTGCGTCGTCTACGGCTTTTCCAACGCCCAGCGCCACGGTTGGAGCGCCGGCGGCACGTGGGGGTTCCTGCTCGCCGCGGCCGTCCTGCTCGCCGTCTTCGGATGGTGGCAGCAGCGTGCCCGGCATCCTTTGCTTCCGATGCGTGTCGTGAGCGACCGCGACAGAGGGGCCTCGTTCTTGGCGATGTTCCTGTCCGGGGCGGGCATGTTCGGCGTGTTCCTGTTCCTGACGTACTACATGCAGCGCATCCTGCTGTACTCGCCCGTCAAGGCCGGCGTCGCCTTCCTGCCGCTGGTCGGTGTGCTCGTCGTGACCTCTGTGATGACGACCAACGTGCTGGTGCCGCGGTTCGGCGCCAAACCGGTGGTGCCCACCGGCATGCTGCTGGCCGGCGGCGCCATGGCGTGGCTGACCGGCCTGAACGGCTCCAGCTCCTATGCCGCGCACGTCATGCCGCCCCTGCTCCTGTTGGGCCTTGGCCTGGGCCTGATCTTCGCCACGTCCATGAACCTCGCCACCGCCGGTGTGAAAGCCCACGACGCCGGTGTCGCCTCCGCCATGGTGAACACCAGCCAGCAGGTCGGAGGCTCGGTCGGCACTTCCCTGCTCAACACCCTCGCGACAAGTGCGGCCAGCAGCTACCTGGCGGGCAGGCGTCCTTCCCCGGCACTCTTCCAGCAGGCCCAGCTGCACAGTTACGACGTCGCGTACTGGTGGTCCGCCGCCTTCTTCGCCTTCGGCTTCCTGATCACCTTCCTGCTCTTCCGGCCCGGCGCCCCACGCACCTCCGAAGCATCGGCCGAGGAGGCGCCCGCACGAGCCGCGATGTGAGCGGGTAACCACAACGCGGAATCCGGCGGCGAAAACATGGCGGGCACAGCTATCGTTCGCCGCATGACAGCCAACGGAACGGGTCTCACCAACGCTTCCGGTTCTCCCACGGGTGAGGTGCGCGGGACACCTGATGCCGTCGCCTCACTCGATCGAGTGAGCGTGCGGCGCCTCACCACCGATCAGGTCATCCTCGACGACGTCTCTTGGACCGTACGGCCCGGCGAGCACTGGGCGCTGCTGGGCGCGAACGGCGCCGGAAAGACGACCGTCCTCAGGCTCATCGGCGCGCTCATGCACCCCACCACCGGGACGGTCGAGGTCCTCGGCCACCATCTTGGCCGGGTCGACATGCGGGAGCTGCGAGCCCGTATCGGCCTGGTGTCGTCCGCCCAGAAGGTTCCCCAGGACGCCACCGCCCACACGGTCGTGCTCACCGGCCACACCGGCACCGTGCAACCGCTGTGGCGCAAGTACGACTCCGAGGTCCGTGACCGGGCCCACGCGCTGCTCGCGGAGCTGGAGATCAAGGAACTGGCCGAGCGCCCGTACGGCGTCTGCTCCGGCGGCCAGCGCGCCCGCGTCCTGGTGGCGCGAGCGCTGATGGCCGATCCCTCGCTGCTCCTTCTGGACGAGCCGTTCAACGCGCTCGACCTCCCCTCCCGGGAGGACCTGATCGACGCCATGCATCGCCTGGCGGTCACCCGTACGGGGCTGTCCACGATCACCGTCACCCATCATCTGGAGGAACTCTCGCCCGCGATCGGCCACGTCCTCGTCCTCAAGGAGGGTCGCGTCCTCACCTCCGGACCGGCGGCCGACGTCCTCACCGGCGAGCACATGACCGCCTGCTTCGGCCGCCCCATCGAGGTCAGCCGGCACCAAGGGCGCTGGCTGGCCCGCTCGGGTCGCGGCTGAGGGCCGATCGTTCAGTTCCGCTGCAACAACGCCGCCTGGCGCCGCCTTAACGATCCCCACGGAGCGGAACACGGCGTCACTCCGCCGTACCGCCGCCCTCCACTCACCTGTACGAGTGACCGACGCGCCTCACCGCAGCCACGGCAGATCCGCTCCCTGCGGCTGGTGGAGACCGTCGGCGATGATCCGCGAGATCTCACCGAGCAGCGCGGTCTGCTCCGGCGTGAGTCGGTCGAAGATCGCGGCCCGTACGGCGGCGACATGGCCGGGCGCGGTCCGTACCAATTCCTCGTAACCCGCGTCGGTGAGCACGCACACTTGGCTGCGCCGATCGGTCGGGCAGCTCTCCCGCCGCAGCCAGCCGTTGCCTTCCAGCCGCGCGACAGCGTGCGACAGACGCGAACGGGTGATCTTCGTCCGCTCGGCGAGGTCCGTCATCCGCATCCGGCGCCCAGGCGTCTCCGACAGCGTGCTCAGCAGTGCGTAGTACATGTGCGGCATCCCCGCGTCGCGCTGCAGCTGACGGTCGAGATGGTCCTCCAGCAGCGTGGTGGCGGCAAGAAACGCCCGCCAGGTGGCCTGCTCCTGCTCCGTCAGCCATTCCATGCGTTCATCGTACGAGCACTACTTGAAACTTCAAGCGACCATGCAGAAGTCAGTGTGACATACATCACTACCCGATCCCGAAATACCGGGGAACCACTCCCCGTTTAGTCTGAAGTAAGGAAGCGGGGAGTAGCTCTCCGCTTCCCGCTCGGGTCAGCCGACGCGGTCGGCCCGAGTTCTCGTTGCCGCACGAGGGGCAGGGGAGGGAGGCCGCCGTGACCGTCGATGCAGCCCCCGCCGCAAGGGTGCGTGCGCACCGTCCGCGAGCGGACGCCGCCCGTAATCGCGAGCGCATCGTGACTGCGGCCCGTGAAGCCATCGTCGAGTGCGGCCCCGAGGTGCCGCTGGACGAAGTGGCCCGCCGGGCCGGAGTCGGCAACGCGACGCTCTACCGCCACTTCGCCGACCGCGGTGACCTGATCCGCCAGGTGACCCTCGCGGTGATGGCGCACGCAACAAGGCTGGCGCAGGACGCGCTCGCCGAGGAACCCGACGCCTTCTCGGCGCTGTCCCGCTTCGTGTTCGAGGCCGCACAGGAGCGCGTCAGCGCCCTCTGCCCGTTGCTTTCCGACGTCTTCGACCGCCAGGACCCCGCGGTCGCCGAACAGACCGAGCGGCTCAACCAGGCCGTCGGTGCGATCATCGGCCGGGGTCAAAGCTCCGGCCAGTTGCGTCCCGACATCGCCGCCGGTGACGTGATGGTCGCGCTGACCCAGCTCAGCCGGCCTCTGCCCGGCACCGGCTGCGCGGGCTTCGACCGCTACGCCCACCGCCACCTGCAACTGTTCCTCGACGGGCTGCGCGCACCCGCCAGGTCAGTGCTCGTGGGAACCGCCGCGACCCTGGAGGACCTGAGAGACCCGCAATAAATAGATCGCACATTCGATGAGTCGGGTTGTAGCGTAGGCAAATTCGTCCAGTCCGCCCAGCTCGCACCGGGATCAGCCGGAGCGACGGACGCGACGCCCGGGCGGAACCCCAGAGACCCGAGCCCGATCCCGAAACAACCGACGTCGCAGAAGACCGCTCGTCTCCCGGACGCCGGCACCGGATCCCTGACCCCGATCCACGGCCGGACCCGGCGCGCTGACACACGTCCCCACGTCCTGTCACTCCGCACCCATTAGTGAGACCACTCATGCCTGAAACGCTCCAGCCCGATCCAAAGCGCTGGACGGCGCTTATATTCATCGCGATCGCTCAGCTGATGGTGGTGCTCGACGCCACGGTCGTGAACATCGCCCTTCCGTCGGCCCAGCGTGCCCTGCACATCTCCGACGGCAACAAGCAGTGGGTCGTCACCGCCTACACGCTGGCCTTCGGCGGACTGCTGCTGTTCGGCGGCCGCATATCCGACCTGTGGGGACGCAGGAACGCCTTCATCATCGGCCTGTTCGGCTTCGCCGCGGCCTCGGCCCTCGGCGGCGCCGCCGCCAACCAGGGCATGCTGTTCGGGGCCCGCGCCCTGCAGGGCATGTTCGGCGCCCTTCTCGCGCCCGCAGCCCTGTCGCTGCTCGCCGTGATGTTCACCGACGCCAAGGAGCGCGCCAAGGCGTTCGGCATCTATGGCGCGATCGCCGGTGCCGGCGCGGCCGTCGGCCTCATCCTCGGCGGCGTGCTCACCCAGTACCTGAACTGGCGCTGGGCGCTGTTCGTCAACATCGCCTTCGCTGTCATTGCCGCGATCGGGGCCCTGGCCTACATCCGCGAGCCCGAGCAGGGCCGCAACCGCGACCGTCTCGACATCCCCGGCGTGGTTCTGGCCAGCGCCGGCCTGGTCTCGCTCGTGTACGGCTTCAGCCGCGCGCAGTCCGACGGCTGGAAGGCCGGCATGACCCTGGGGCTGTTCGTCGCCTCCGCGGTGCTCCTGGTGGCGTTCGCGGTCGTGGAGAGCCGGGTCCAGGCCCCCCTGCTGCCGTTGCGCGTCGTGACCGAGCGCAACCGCGGCGGTGTCTACCTGTCGCTGGGTCTGGCCGTCATCGCGATGTTCGGCCTCTTCCTGTTCCTGACCTTCTACCTGCAGATCGTCATGGGCTACTCGGCGCTGAAGTCCGGCTTCGCGTTCCTGCCGATGGTCGGTGGCATGATCGTGGGCTCCACCCAGATCGGTACCCGGCTCATGCTGCGGGTCCGCCCCCGCTACCTGATGGCCCCCGGTTTCCTGGTCGCCGCGATCGGCATGGCGATCCTCGCCCAGATCAGGGTCGACTCCAGCTACGCCGCCGTCCTGCTGCCCGGCCTGATCCTGATGGGCCTCGGCATGGGCACCGCGTTCATGCCGGCCATGAGCATGGCCACCCACGGAGTACGGCCGGAGGACGCGGGCGTCGCCTCGGCGATGGTCAACACCTCGCAGCAGGTCGGCGGCTCCATCGGCACCGCCCTGCTGAACACCCTGGCCGCCAGCGCCACCACCTCGTGGATCGGCTCGCACCTCAAGAACTCGGCCGACCTGAAGAACCAGTTGTTCGTCCACAAGGCCGCGGTGCACGGTTACGTCGTCGCCATCTGGTGGGGCATGGGCATCCTTCTGCTTTCCGCGATCCTGGCCTTCGTCCTGGTCAACGCGGAGGTGCAGAACTCCTCCGAGCACGTGGAGGGCGCTGACGCCGACCTCGCGGTGCCGGTCATCGCGCACTGACGAAACGATGATCGTACGTATACCGGCCAGGTTCTACGTACGATCAGCGCACAACGGCAGGCCATCACGCCTCCGGTCACCCGGAGGGGTGATGGCCTGCCCTTCGTCGTACAGGCGTCGTCTCGGCCACCCCGCACGTCACTCCAGGACGCGGGTCACAATCCCTTCGGCCAGTTGTACGACGTCGGCACCTGAACCTTCTCGCTCGCCGTGCCGTAGACGATCGCGATCTCGTCGTGCGCGTCCAGCTTCAGCGCCGCCGGGTCGCCGGTCTTCTCCTTGCCGTTGACGTACACGTGCAGCTCCTTGCCGCCGCCCGTCTTCAGCTGGCCGAGTGCGTCCTTGCTGATCGGTACGTTCCACTCGGTCATGAACTCGCCGAGGGTGAAGTCCCGCTTCACCGGCGACTCGATGTGCACCACGCCGGAGGTGTCGTGGGTGTGAAGCGGGCTGATCTGCTGCTTGGCCAGATCGATGCCGATCTCCGCCGGCACCGTCACTGGCTTGCCGTCCACGAACACGTCCAGGTGACTGTGGATGTGCAGCACTTGACCCTCCTGCCCCAGCATCGGCAGCCCGGCGGCCTTCGCCTGCGCTGTGGCGTCGGACGGTGCCGGCCACGAGACGGCGGCGACCGTCGGCTTGTTGTCGGTGGGTGAGGGGGAACCGGAACTCCCCGCGTCCTTCTTGTGCGAGCCGCAGCCGGCCAGGCTCACCGCGCCGACAAGAACAGCCGCGGCGATCGCGAGGCGTCGTTTCTGCATGAGGGGGGACTTCCTGTTCAGCCGAGCTGGATGGAACGCTTGGCGAGACCCATCCAGAATCCGTCGATGATGCTGCGCTGACTGCCGAGATCGGACTCCGCGGCGCCGAGCGTAACGAACAGCGGGGCGAAGTGCTCGGTCCGCGGGTGGGCCAGCCGCCCGGCGGGCGCGGTGTGCTCGAAGCCCATGAGCGCGTCGAGGTCCTGCGAGTCCAGCGCCTGGCGCCCCCAGTCGTCGAACTCCATCGACCAGCTCGGAGCGCCGTGGCCGGCATGCCGCAGCGCCGCCAGGTTGTGGGTGAAGAAGCCGCTGCCGATGATCAGTACGCCCTCGTCCCGCAGCGGCGCCAACCGCCGCCCGACCTCCAGCAGCCGCTCGGGCTCCAGGGTGGGCATCGACACCTGGAGCACCGGGATGTCGGCGGACGGGAACATCTCCACCAACGGTACGTAGGCCCCATGATCCAGCCCGCGGTCCGGCACGTCCTGCACCGGCCGCCCGGCGCCGCGCAGCAGCTTGCGTACGTCCTCGGCGAGCGCCGGGGCGCCGGGAGCGGGGTACCGCACCTCGTAGTAGTGCTCGGGGAAGCCCCAGAAGTCGTACATCAGCGGCACCGTCGTGGTGGTGCCGATCGCCAGCGGCGCCTCCTCCCAGTGCGCGGAGACGACCAGGATCGCTTTCGGGCGCGGTAGACCCGCCGCCCAGGCGGCGAGTTCTCCCGGCCATACGGGGTCGTCCGCGAGTGGCGGGGCTCCATGCGAGAGGTAGAGCGCGGGCATGCGCTCAGGTGCCGTGGTCATCGTCGGGACCTCCTTGAAATTTCAAGCATACGGTGCCGACGCCATCCGTCACCTCAGCCGCTTCTCGAACCACGCCACGTCGTGGTAGACGCCGAACTTGCGTCCCACCTGCTCGTACACCCCCACCTGCCGGAAACCGAAGCGCCGGTGAATGCGTATGGACGGCTCGTTCGGAAGAGTGACCCCCGCGTACGCACGGTGAACGTCCTCACTCTCCAGAGTGGTGAACAGCGCCTCATACAGCGACGTCCCCACGCCCCGGCCGCCGGCACCGGGCGCGAGGTAGATGCTCGTCTCCACCGAAGTGCTGTACGCGGCCTTGGCGCGGAACGGGCTGCTGGTCGCGTAACCGAGAATTCCCCCCGACGGACCGGGCGCCCGGGCAACCAAGAGGCGGTGAGGGCCGTCTTCCGGATGGGAGAGCAGCCATGGGCGGCGCTCGACGGGGGTGATCGGCGTTACGTCGAACGTGATCGGCGTCGCACGGATGTAGTGGTTGTAGATCTCGGTGAGCGCATCCAGATCGGCCTCTTTTCCCGGGCTGACCTGGACATTCATACGGTCCGACATGGTGTGACCTCGCTTGTGGCGGCACAGGGTACTGCATGATCATAAAAAACAGGTGACGACATGGGAATTGTGTCCGGATTCCAGTCGTTATCCAGATCGGATGGGGCAGCCGCAAGGCAGGGAGCACAACAGGCAGCAGCCGTCAATGGAAGCGGCCACCACCCCCGCCCGATCCGACCGAAGACCACCGCACCTTCGTAAGGGAGCACGCATGGCAACCCGTGCCGTCGCCCGTCGTCAAGAAGGCGGGAGCAACAGCGTTCGCGCCGCAGGCGGGGAAGTCGCCGACCGCGACCTCGTCGGCATGTACCTGGACGAGATCGCGCGGACACCGCTGCTCGACGCCGCCCGGGAGGTCGAGCTGTCCCGGGACATCGAGGCCGGCGTCTACGCCGAGCGCGTACTGGCGGCGGACATCGACCTGCCCGAGGGAGCTGGCGGCGACGCCACTCGCCAGGAACTGGAGGCCCTCGTGGCCGCCGGCGAGCGCGCCAAGGACATCTTCATCCGGTCCAACCTGCGGCTTGTCGTCGCCGTCGCGCGCCGCTACCCGCGCAGCGGCCTGCCACTGCTCGACCTGATCCAGGAGGGGAACGCGGGGCTGGTCCGCGCCGTCGAGAAGTTCGACTACGCCAAGGGCTTCAAGTTCTCCACCTATGCGACATGGTGGATCCGGCAGGCCATCACCCGGTCCATCGCCGACCAGTCGCGTACCATCCGGCTGCCGGTGCACCTCGTGGAGGAACTGGGCCGTATCCGGCGGGTGCAGCGCGAGTTCAGCCGGGAGAACGGCCGTGACGCCGAACCCGCGGAGATCGCCGCGGAACTCGGATCCACCGCCGAGCGCGTCACCGACGTCCTGGACTGGGCCCGCGACCCGGTGTCGCTGAACATGTCCGTGGACGCCGAGGGCGAGACCGAATTCGGCGACCTGGTCGAGGACGGCGCCGCCCCGTCGCCCGAGGACTCGGTGCTGGTCATGCTCCGCCGCGAGGAACTCGATGGGCTCATCGACCGCCTCGACGACCGGACCGCCTCGATCATCCGTGCCCGGTACGGGATCGTGGACGGCCGGGAGCGCACCCTCACCGAAGTCGGCAAGGAGCACGGCCTCACGCGCGAGCGCATCCGCCAGATCGAAAAGCACGCCCTCGCCGACCTCAAGCGCATGGCGCGCGCGACCGGCCTGGACTACGAAGCGGCCTGAGCGCCGCCGGCCCGTGTGGGGCCCGCTGACCCGAACCCCGGTGCATCCCCCCCCGCGCCGGGGTTCGGCCTGTCCGCCTACCCGGCGCGGCCGCCAAGGTGAGACGCTGCCGTTCATGAACGACGAGCCCCCGCCCCCGGGCGCAGACGAAGGCGGCGACCATGGTGCGGCGGACGGCCGGGACGGTGCCGGACCCCATCCGCACGAGCCGCACCGTGACGACTTCGGCACCCGTTTGAACTGGCTGCGAGCCGCCGTCCTCGGTGCCAACGACGGTGTGGTCTCCACCGCCGGTCTGGTCGTCGGCGTGGCCGGTGCCACGGACTCCCGCTCCGCGCTCCTCACCGCGGGCCTTGCCGGACTGCTCGCAGGGTCGCTGTCCATGGCCGCGGGCGAGTACGTCTCGGTCAGCACCCAGCGTGACTCCGAGCAGGCCGCTCTCGCCTTGGAACGCGAAGAACTCGCCACCACCCCGCAGGCCGAGCTCGACGAACTCACCGGCCTCCTGCAGGATCGCGGCATCAGCCACGACCTCGCCCGTGAGGTCGCCGAGCAACTCACCGCCCGCGACGCCCTGGGCGCCCACGCCCGGGTGGAACTGGGGATCGACCCGAATGAACTCGCCAATCCATGGCATGCCGCCTGGGCCAGCTTCCTGTCGTTCACCGTCGGCGCCCTGCTGCCGCTGCTGGCGATCGTCCTGCCGCCGCGAGACTGGCGGCTGGGCATCACGGTCGTCTCGGTGCTCATCGCGCTCGTTGGCTGCGGCTGGGGCAGCGCCCGCCTCGGCAGCGCGCCCGTGCGTCCCGCCGTCATTCGCAACGCGGCAGGCGGCGCCATCGCCATGGCGGTGACCTACGCGGTCGGAGCCCTGCTCGGCGCGACCGGCGTCTGAGCCGCGCCCCGCACCTGCAAAGTCACTTCCAGGGCGACGGCGGCAGCGCACACCAGGCCCGCCCACAGCACCGCATGGGAGCCCGTGAACACGCACGCCAGCACCGCGATCGCCGCGACAGGCAGGACGAGCTGCTGCGTCACGCCGCGCTTGTGGTGCCGGGCGTGCAGCCCCCACACCGTGAACAGGAAGATCGCCGCCGGGATCACGACCGCTGCCGTGGCCACCCGCCCCGAGATGCCGGTCGCGCCGACTGCCTGCTCCACGGCGATCTCCAGCCCGGCGCCGATCGCTGCGGCCGATGAGAACACCGCGTAGTGCCCGTACCCCCACAAGAACGCCACACGGCTGGAAGCCAGGTGACCATGGATGGGTACGGCGAAGTAGATCCACCAGGCGGAGAACACGATCAGCAGCCCGCCGACGGCGATCGGCACCAGTTCCCCGAGCGCCTTGTGCTCGTCGAGCGCCGACTGCACGGCCACCGTCGCCGCGGAAACCGACTCGCCCAGCACGATGAGCGTGAAAAGCCCGTACCGCTCGGCGATGTGATGAGGATGCCAGGTGGTGGGCGCCGACCGTTCGGCCACGGCCGGCACAGACAACTCCGCAGCGGCCAGCAGGACGAATGCCCACGCCGGCGGCGCCCCGTACGGGAGCAACAACGCCGCCCACCCCACCTGGCAAATGACGACCCCAACCGCGTAGACCAACGCCGTGACGCGCGCCCCATCACTCTCCGACCGGGCGGCCCGCAGCCACTGCGTCACAAGCGCAAGCCGCATCACCACGTAGCCGAGGAGTGTCACACGGAAGTCGCCGTCGTCGAAGGCCCGGGGCACTCCCGCCGCCAGAATCAGCGATCCCACGATCTGCACCAGCGTCGTCACCCGATAGGGCACGTCATCGGTGTCATAGGCCGAGGCAAACCACGAGAAGTTCATCCAAGCCCACCAGATGGAAAAGAAGACCATCAGGTAACCCGTTACCCCGTGCCCCGGGTGCCCGGAGCCCACAGCGTGCACCAGCCGCCCGCCTGCCTGTGCCACCGCGACCACGAAGCACAGGTCGAAGAACAGCTCCAAAGGTGTGGACACCCGATGCGCCTCACCACGACTTCGCGCCGTCATCGTGCGCAGCACGCCGCTCGCCCGGACAGCAGAGCGGGACGCGCCCAAGGGATCGCTCATGCAGGCAACCTTGGGCCAGTGCACCTACCCGGCGCAGCCCAACGCGCCTGACGCCGCCGCAGCAGCGGCGGCGTCAGGCAGGTCACAGCCAGCCCCGCACGGTCTTCGGGCCATCGAGCGTCCCCGTGTTCAGGAAGCGTTCCAGACGCTTGACGTACGGCTCGATGTCGAGTCCCTGCATGACGAGCCAGTCGTCGGAGTAGTACTTCTCCGTGTAGCGCTCGCCTGGATCGCACAACAGGCCGACCACACTCCCGTGTTCACCGCGGTCGCGCATCTCCGAGATGATCCGGAACGCCGCCCACAGCCCGGTTCCGGTGGAGGCGCCCGCCCGGCGCCCCAGGAGGCGTTCCAGGACGCGGACGGACGCGATCGACGCCGCGTCCGGCACCCGCATCATCCGGTCGACGACGGTCGGTACGAAACTCGGCTCCACTCGCTGTCGACCGATCCCCTCGATCCGCGAGCCCGTGCGGGTGGTGACCTCGGGGTCGCTGTCGCGCCACCCCGGGAAGAACGCCGAATTCTCCGGATCGGCCACGCAGATCCCTGTCGTCGCCTGCGCGTACCGGACGTAGCGGGCCAGCGTCGCCGAAGTGCCGCCCGTTCCCGCCGTCGCCACGATCCACGCCGGGACGGGGTGCCGCTCCGCCGCCATCTGCCGGAAGATCGACTCCGCGATGTTGTTGTTGCCTCGCCAGTCCGTCGCCCGTTCCGCGTAGGTGAACTGGTCCATGTAGTGCCCCCCGGTCTCCCGGGCCAGCCGCGCCGCTGCCTCGTACACCTCGCCCGGGTCGTCGACCAGGTGGCACCTGCCGCCCTGGAACTCGATCAGTTCCACCTTCGCCCGCACCGTCCCGCTGGCCATAACGGCCACAAAGGGGACACCGATCAGTCGGGCGAAGTACGCCTCCGAGACCGCCGTCGACCCGCTGGAGGCCTCGATCACCGGGCGCCCTGGACGGATCCATCCGTTGCACAGCGCGTACAGGAACAGCGAACGGGCAAGCCGGTGCTTGAGGGATCCCGTCGGATGTGTCGACTCGTCCTTGAGGTAGAGGTCCACGCCCCAGTCCGCGGGGAGTGGAATCGACAGCAAATGGGTATCGGCGGACCGGTTGGCGTCGGCATTGACCTTCGCCACAGCCTCGCTCAACCACCGGCGGTACGCGGGGTCGCTTCGGTCGATGTCCGCTTCCCCCGCCGTCGCGGGCAGATGGCCGGGGAGCGGGCTCGGCTCGGGTGTGTGCATGAGGCCAGGTATATCCGGCTGATTCCCTCATACCGACGCTTTGGGTAACCCCCGGCATCTGCTTGGGCGCGGACGGCGGGACCGGTCTGCCGGCTACCCCATATTCTTGAGGCATGAGCACAGTTCCCCAGCCTGGCCGGGTCCCGGAGGGCGGGACCTCGTCCCGTACGGACGATCGGGGAGAGCCGGATGCCGCCGGGGCCGTCAGCGGCTCGGGAGCCGTCGGGACCCGCGCGGATACCGGTGGCCGATGCGACTCCGGGAGCGCGGGTCCAGCCTCTCGGCCGTCCCCCTCTTCAGCGTTGATCTTCGACGATCCGCTGGACCGCCCCTCGCCGGACGAAACGGACCGAGGCTGGGGGGAAGGGCCCTTGGACGCGGCGAACGACGACTTCACCCGCTTCCTCAACGAAAGGCCGCCGCACCACATCTGAACGCGTTCGGCACCCCGGTGAACGATGAGGGACACCATGCCGGCGTGCACCGGTTTTGAGTCGCCGATCGCGCCGGTCAGTGCCCGTCGCCACCCCGTGGCGCCACCAGAGCGTCGCGGATGTCCCGTAGCAAGGCGATCTCCTCGACCGCCGGCAGTTCTTGTGGCTCCTCCTCGGCCTTCGCTGTCGTCCGCCTGGTCTCCTGACGGGCCAGGAACCGAGACATCGGTAGGACCATCAGGAAATACACCACCGCGGCCGTGATCAGGAAAGTCAAGGCCGTGCTCACCACCGACCCCCACAGGATTCGGATACCGCTGACCACCTCGCCCTTGTCGTTCATCGCGCACGGGCCTTTGAGACAGGACGAATACCCAGCGAGTTCCTTCGTACCGAAGGCTCCTACGAGCGGGTTGATCACCCCGTTGACGACGGAGTTCACAATGTTCGTGAACGCCGCGCCGACGACCACGGCCACCGCCAGATCGATCACGTTCCCTCGCATGACGAACGCCTTGAAGCCCGTCAGCGCGCTTGGCCTGCTCGCCTCGGTCACCCGGATACCTCTTCCCTGACACCCGTATGGCGGGATGATGGATTCCGCCATCCAAGGCAGTCTGCGAGGGAGGTGTCCAATCGCCTACCACGAACGAGTGATTCAGCACAGCGTCACCGCCAATGGTGACACCGCGGCAGCGCCGGACAACGCGGCGGCCGTCGGACGGACCACGGACACAATCACCAGCCCACCGCCCGGCCCCCCGCCGTCGGGAACGGCTCCCGCAGGCGACGCCTGAGCTCGTTCCGGAACGGCGAGCACATCGGCACACCTGGCTACGATGCGGGCGCCCGCAAGCACGTCCACCCGGTCACCCGGGCGCAGGAGGGCCGCGACTGCGGCGTCCGCGATCCGGATCGGGTCCCTGACGGGTTTCGGAGGGACCCGGCGGGAAGCGGCGGTGGCTGCACCACGGGGTACGGGAAAGGCGTGCGGTGGCGGCGGCTCATGGGCTGCCGCTGACGCCGCCAGCGCAGCTGCGGCGGCCGCAAGGCCGGCAGCAAGGGTCCGTCGTCTGCGCCGCATCACTCGCCGTAAAGGACGCCTGCCACCGCGGCGCCCGACACTGATCGGCGGGAACAACGGGACATCGCAGCGCGGCGGCGTGTACGGCAGCGGAGCCGAGGGGGCCGGGGCGGATGGAGGGCCGTCCGACCGGGCTGAGGCTCCCCGGGACGGCGAGGGGAGGGGAGACGGGAAAGAAACCGATGTGGACGTGGACAAGCGAAACACCGCCAGACGTGGACAGGGCCGGCCGTTTCAGCCGACCTGCCCACCATCCCGCATATCGCGGCCGCACTCCGGGGGACTTGTGGATAACCGGGACGCTGTGGAAAACCAGATCCACCGTGCGAATGAAAGAGCGTTTGGTATTCCACTTCCTTGGATACGTGCGGCGATTACGGTAGTGCGATCCCTGGATCCTGCCCGCCCAGCGGGCTCACACACAGACAATCGCGGACGCCGTTGTCCGGAAGCGCGCGGACCACATCGAAAAGGACGTTCCGCATCCGGCCCACGTTCGCTGCGAAGACCTCCAGGACCTCTTCGTGCGAAACGCCATCACCGGTGTCCGCGCCGGCGTCGAGATCGGTGACCAAGTTCAGCGATGTGTAGCAGAGCCCGAGCTCCCGTGCCAGGACGGCTTCCGGGTGTCCTGTCATCCCCACCACCGACCAGCCCTGCGCGGCATGCCACAGCGACTCCGCGCGGGTGGAGAAGCGCGGCCCCTCAACGACGACCAAAGTCCCCCCGTCCACCGCCTCCCAGCCCCCCGCCCGCGCCGTCTCGACGGCCGCGCGCCGCCCCACGGGGCAGTATGGGTCAGCGAAGGTGACGTGCACCACATTCGGCACCTGGCCGTCGGGGCGCGCCTCGCCGTCGAAGTACGACTGGGTTCGTGCCTTGGTGCGGTCCACGAGTTGGTCCGGCACCAGCAGGGTGCCCGGTCCGTATTCCGCCCGCAGCCCTCCGACCGCGCACGGCCCCAATATCTGCCGGGCGCCGACGGAGGCGAGAGCCCACAGATTGGCCCGATAGTTGATCTTGTGTGGCGGCAGGTGATGCTTGCGGCCGTGACGCGGCAGGAAGGCGACATTGCGGCCGGCCACCTCGCCGAGGAACAGCGAGTCGCTCGGCTGTCCATAGGGAGTGTCGACCGTGATTTCAATCACATCATCGAGGAAGGAGTAGAAGCCCGAACCGCCGATGATGCCGATGTCGGCCTGCGCCTGTGTTCCGCTGCTGGTCACCATGGCCTCGACCCTAATGGGGGCGCGCCGACGCACGAACCCCCGCAGCCAAAGCGGCGGGGGTTCGTAAGATCTTCTGTTTCTGGAGAAGCGACCAGCGGCGCTCAGGCCGCTGAGGTGCTGCTCGTCGTCGACGAGGAGGAGCCGGCCGTCGACGTGCTCGACGACTTGCTCCCGCTGTCGGCGGACTTGGTGTCGGAACCGCTGCTGCTCTTGGCGGCCGGGGCGCTGCCAGAGGACGAACCGCGGCTGTCGGTCCGGTAGAAACCGGAGCCCTTGAAGACCACGCCCACGGCCGAGAAGACCTTGCGCAGGCGTCCGCCGCACTTGGGGCACTCGGTCAGCGCGTCGTCGCTGAACTTCTGCACCGCCTCAAGGCCCTCGCCGCACTCGGTGCACTGGTACTGGTACGTCGGCACTTGCTCCTCCTGGCACTCTCACTCATTGAGTGCTAACGACGCTCCATAGTGCAGTATTTCCCGCCGTCAGTCCACCGTGACGGCGGGAGGGTGACCGACCACACCTGTCCCCGCCGTCCCCGCCGCGGGCGACACCAAGTGCCTCCGCAGCAAGGACAGCCAGGTCAAAGCCAACGCCGTCCCGGCCAACGGCACCGCAAAACCAGCGTGGAATCCCGCCCGGTCGATGAGCGCGCCTGCGGTTGTGACCGCCGCAGCCTGACCGAACGCGACTGCACCCGTCAGCCAGGTGAATGCCTCCGTTCGGATGGCGGCGGGCACCAGGGTGTCGATGAGCGTGTAACCGGTGATCAGGGCGGGAGCGATGCACAGGCCCACGACCAGACCCAGCGCCGCGAGTGACGGAACGGTGCGCATGGCCCACAACGGCGCGCAGGCAAGCGTCAGGGCCGCGTACGCGCCAAGGAGTCGCCCTTGCGGCCGTCGACGCCATCCGACAGCGCCGTACACTGCGCCGGCGACCATGTTGCCGGCGGCAAAGGCGCCGTACAGCACACCGTTGATGCCCGGCCGGCCGATCGCGTGAGTGAAGGCCGTCAGCGAGACCTGCAGCCCGCCGAACACGGCTCCGATGCCCAGGAAGGCCACGACCAGGGCGCGCACCCCAGGAACCGAAAGAGCACTGGAACGCACGGCGTCCGTGCGAGGCGCGCGGAGGGACGGGGCCGGTGCGCCGCCGCGCCGGGCCGCGAAAAGGATGCCACCCATCAGAGTGAGCGCACCCTCGGTGATCATGCCTGCTGCCGGATGTAGGCCCGCGCACAGCGCAGTGGCGAGTACCGGGCCGATCACGAAGGTGAACTCGTCGGTCACCGATTCGAAGGCCGCCGCCGTGGTCATCAGGGACGGGCGTTCTTCCTGCAGCGCCACTACCCAGCGGGAGCGCACCATCGGCCCGATCTGCGACACGGTTGCGCCCGTGGGCACGGCAGCGACGAGCAGCGCCCACGCTGGCGCGTGGGTCACCCCCAGCGTGACCAGTACGGCGACGGATACCGCATGCAGCACAACTCCGGGGACCAACACCGCGCGCTGCCCAAATCTGTCGGCAAGGCGTCCGGCCCGCGGCGCACACAAAGCCATCGACACGCCGGTTACGGCCGCGACCGTACCCGCCGTGCCGTAAGAACCAGTGGTGTTCTCGACCAGCAGCACCAGGCTGATGGTGAGCATCGCGAACGGCAACCGGGCGAGGAAGCCGGGCAGCAGGAACGCCCACACACCGGGCGTGGTCAGCAGTTGCCGATAGCCGGCCTTCGGCGCAAGGGTGACGGCTCGGGGATCGGTGGACGACGAAGCGGTCGGCACCTCGGTTGCCACGAAATGAACTTTCTGCCGCCTGGTAGCGCGTGACGGGCGGGCACGGACATGCCGTACGCCTTTGCGCCGAGGGCCGTCCGCTCAGCGCGGGAAACCGCGCCGGCCCTGCGTCAGGCAGAGGTTGTACTCGACAATTACTGGACCAGCATACGAAACCGTGCACGCGGATGAGCGCCCGGGCGTCTGCACCTCGTCCGGCAAGCGGGTCACTGCTCTCCCAGCCAACCGGCGAGCTTTCCACCGCGGCCCACCGCCCGCAGCCTGTCCTCGGCCGCGTCCCGTACCGGGTCGGTGGCCACGACCAGCAGTTCGTCACCTCGCCGCAGGACGGTTGTCGGCGACGGCACAAAACTGGACCCCTCGCGGACCACAAGAGTGACGGCCGAGCCCGCAGGCATGCGTAGCTCGTTGATCTCGACGCCGTGCATACGCGAGCCGTCGGGAATTGTCACAGACAACAGGTGACCCTGCAGCCGCTCCAAAGGCGCCGACTCGATGCCGAGGTCGGCCGCGTCGCCCAGTCCGGCCTCGCCGAGCCGTAGGGAGCGGGCCAGCCAGGGGAGTGTCGGACCCTGCACCAATGTGTAGAAGATCACGAGTACGAAAACGATATTGAAGATCCGCTTGTTGTCAGCTGTCCCCGACACCATGGGAATCGTCGCGAGCACGATCGGCACGGCTCCCCGCAGTCCCGCCCACGACATGAGCGCCTGGTCGCGCCAAGGCGTGCGGAAGGGCGTGAGGCTGAGCACAACCGACGCCGGACGTGCCACGAAGGTGAGGAACAGGCCGATGACAATCGCGGGCACGATGTCGTCGCCCAGTTCGTGCGGAGTGACCAGCAGGCCCAGGAGCACGAACAGGCCAATCTGCGCGATCCAGCCCAGCCCCTCGGCGAAGCCGCGCGTGGCGGGCCGGTGCGGGAGTTTGGCGTTGCCCAGGACGAGCGAGGCGAGATAGACGGCAAGGAAGCCGGAACCGTGCGCCAGGGCGCCGACCGCATATGCGGCGACCGCGATCGCCAGCACGGCAATCGGATAGAGACCTGACGCCGGTAGCGCCACCCGCTTGAGGCCATAGGCGCCGATCCAACCCACCGCAACGCCGAGCGCGGCGCCGATAGCCAGTTCCACGGCCATCTCGCCGATCAGTCTGTACCACTGGTGGACCGGGCCTGTGGTGGCGAAGGCGGCCACGAGGATGATCACTGGGGCGTCGTTGAACCCCGACTCCGCCTCCAGGACGCCGGTCACCCGTTTGGGAAGCGAAACGTTTCGCAGTACGGAGAACACCGCCGCTGCGTCCGTGGACGACACCACGGCGCCGATGATGAGCGACGGACGCCACTCCAGTCCCACCAGCCAATGCGCGGCCGCGGCGGTAACGAACACACTCGCCAGCAGCCCCACAGTGGACAGTACGGCCGCGGCCGGCACCACTGGCTTGATCTCGTGCCACTTGGTGCCGAGGCCACCGTCGGCCAGGATCACCACAAGTGCCGCGTATCCCAGCACCTCGGTGAGTTGCGCGTCGTCGAAGGTGAAGCCGAACAGGCCGTCCTGTCCAATCACCACACCGATGGCGAGGTAGATCAACAGGGTGGGCAGTCCGCTGCGCGAGGCCAGACGTACGGCGACGACGGCCACCAGCAACACAGCGGCGCCGATCAGGAGGATCTCGTTGAGGTGGTGGACTGTCAGGGCGCGGTCCTTTCAACTTCGTTTCCTTGTCTAATATTTTACCCTCCCTTGACGTTGCTTGGTCCACCTCGCAGCCAGGGGAAGCCGCGTCCGACGCACCTGGCGACTGCGCCTAAGGTTGCCCTTGCACAACGAGCACCTGGATCACCGGTCCGCCCTGCCCCCTCGAAGGACAGCGATGCCCGCACGGAAGAAGTCCCGCCGCGTACGCCTCATCGTGATCACGATCGTGCTGCTGCTGGTGGGAGGTCTCGGCTACGGGTCGTACTGGAGCGTCAGCACCGTACGGGCGTCCTTCCCGCAGACCTCGGGCTCATTGAAGCTCAAGGGGCTGCAGGGGCCGGTCGACGTCAAGCGTGACGCCAACGGCATCCCGCAGATCTACGCGGACACGCCGGAGGACCTCTTCCGCGCCCAGGGATTCGTCCAGGCGCAGGATCGCTTCTACGAGATGGACGTGCGCCGCCACCTCACCTCCGGCCGACTGTCGGAGATGTTCGGCAAGGGCCAGGTGGAGACCGACGCCTTCCTGCGCACGCTCGACTGGCACGGCGTCGCGCAGCAGGAGTACGACCACCTGCTGGACCCGACGACCAAGCGGTACCTCCAGGCGTACACCGCCGGCGTCAACGCCTATCTGCAGGACCACAGCGGCGCGGCCCTCTCGCTGGAGTACGCCGCCTTGTCGTTCCGCAACAACTACAAGCCGGAGCTGTGGACACCGGTCGACTCGGTCGCCTGGCTCAAGGCGATGGCGTGGGACCTGCGCGGCAACATGCAGGACGAGATCGACCGTTCCCTGATGACCAGCCGCCTCAGCCAGGCGCAGATCAAGCAGCTGTACCCGGCGTATCCGTACAGCCGGCACCGTCCGATCGTCGACGCCGGGTCCGTCGATCCGAGTACGAGGACGTACCGGCCGGCCGGATCCAGCGCGCCGCAGGGCCTGAGCAGCGCGGTGAACAGCCAGCTGGCGGGAATCTCCCGGATCGTCGACCAGGTGCCCGCACTCCTCGGTCCGAACGGCAGTGGCATCGGTTCCAACGCCTGGGTGGTGTCCGGCAAGTACACGACCACCCACAAGCCGTTGCTGGCCAACGACCCCCACCTGGCGCCGGAGCTTCCTTCGATCTGGTACCAGATGGGTTTGCACTGTCGTACGGTCGGCGCCGCGTGTCCGTACGACGTCGCCGGCTACACCTTCTCCGGAATGCCGGGTGTGATAATCGGCCACAACCAGGACATCGCCTGGGGCATGACCAACCTGGGCGCCGACGTCACCGACCTGTACCTCGAGAAGGTGACCGCCAACACCTACCTGTACGACGGCAAGCAGGTCCCCTTCACCACTCGCCAGGAGACCATAAAGGTGGCGGGCGGCAAGCCCCGTACCATCACCGTTCGCGAGACCGCCCACGACGGTCCGATCATCTCCGACCGCGACGACCAGATCCGCGAGGTCGGGCAGACGGCACCGGTGACCGATGCGCCGGGTGGCGTCAACAGTGGTTACGCCGTCGCCCTGAAGTGGACGGCACTCACCCCTTCGAAGACGATGGACTCCGTCTTCGCACTCGACCGGGCCCAGGACTTCCGCGAGTTCCGATCGGCCGCCGCCGACTTCGCCGTACCGTCACAGAACCTCGTCTACGCCGACACCAAGGGCAACATCGGCTACCAGGCGCCCGGTCAGATCCCGATCCGCGCCAAGGGCGTCGACGGCGCCTATCCAGTGCCTGGGTGGGACTCGCACTACACCTGGACCAAGTACATCCCGTTCAAGGCGATGCCGTACGAGTACAACCCCAAGCGCGGCTACATCGTCACAGCGAACCAGGCGGTCATCGACCAGAGCAAGTACCCGTACCTCCTGACCAGCGACTGGGGATACGGCACCCGCAGCCAGCGGATCAACGACCTCATCCAGTCGAAGATCCAGGACAACGGCAAGATCTCCATGGACGACATGCAGTCGATGCAGAACGACGACAGCAGCGAGATCGCCAAGCTCCTGGTGCCCTATCTGCTGAAAGTCGACGTAAGGAACGACAAGGGCGACTACGTACGTCACGCACAACAGCTACTCGAAGGATGGGACTACAACCAGGACTCGGACTCGGCGGCAGCCGCATACTTCAACGCGGTCTGGCGCAATGTGCTCAAACTCGCCTTCGGCAACAAACTGCCCAAGGAGCTCAGGCCCAAGGGTCAATGCCTGCGGGTGCCGCCCGCGGGCCAGACCGGTCCCGTGGACAACCTGGACGGCAGCAGCGGCACAGTGCGCGAATGCGGAGAGCGCGACCCCGACGAGGCCCAGCCGGACGGCAGTGATCGCTGGTTCGAGGTTGTGCGCAAGATCCTCCCCGACGCGAACAACCCGTGGTGGACACTGTCCACCACCGCCTTCTTCAGCGGCGATCCCGGCAAGGCGCACCACAGCACCCGCGACCAGTTGCTCGAGCAGGCCATGAAGGACGCCCGCTACGAGCTGACGGCCAAGCTCGGCAAGGACATCAACACCTGGAGCTGGGGCAGGCTGCACAAGCTGACGCTGAAGAACCAGACCCTGGGGACAGACGGCCCCGGCATCGTCAAATGGATGCTCAACCGCGGTTCCTGGCAGCTCAGCGGCGGCGAGGCGGCCGTCGACGCCACCGGGTGGGACGCGGCGGGCGGCTACGACGTCGTCTGGGTGCCCTCGATGCGGATGATCGTCAACTTGCAGGACTTCGACAAGTCCCGCTGGATCAACCTCACCGGCGCCTCCGGCCACGCCTACAACGCGCACTACACCGACCAGACCGGCAAATGGGCGGCCGGCGAGCTGCTGCCGTGGTACTTCTCCGACGCCCAGGTGGACAAGGCCGCGAAGCAGAAGATGGCGCTCACTCCTTAGCGGCCCTTAGAGGCGCACCCTAGGCGGCGGATGACGTCAGCGTGGGAAGCGATGTACACCCTCAGGGGTGATCGCGACGTCCACGAGGTGGTCGTGAGGTTCCCTTGGCACGGACCCGACCACCTCGTGCGTGTACAGCAGCAGCATGAGCGGCGGGTGCACACCAGCCACGCGTAGTCGCGCCAGGACCCGGTCGTACGAGCCGCCACCGCGACCCAGCCGGACGCCATGGACATCCACGGCGAGGCCGGGCAGCAGGATTGCGTCGGCCGCGGTGACCGCCTGCGGGCCGAGCCGCGGGCCGGTGGGTTCCAGAAGACCGCGCCGGGTGCGTTCCAGGGCCGCGGGGCCGTCGTACTCGGCCCAGTCGAGGTCGTTGTCGGGCAGGAGGACGGGCAGCAGGACGCGGGTGCCGGCACTCCGCATGGACTCGACGATCTCCTGAGTGCCTGGCTCCGTGCCCATGGAGATGTAGGCGGCAACGGTCCCACCGCTTGCCAGCTCCGGCAGGTCACGTACTCTCTTCCCCAGCGCCCTACCCGCCGCCTTGCGTTCATCGGCGCTCAACCTGCCTCTGGACTCCAGCAGTTGCCGCCGCAATTCCGCCTTCTGTGCCCGTGCTTCGCTCATACCACGCACAATCGTCGCCTATCAGCCATAATCAACCAGTTCTTCATCTTCTGCACATACTCGACGGCTATGGTGCACGGCATGACGCACTCACGTACACGGATCAGCAAGGCCGTCATCCCCGCGGCCGGTCTCGGCACGCGCTTCCTCCCGGCGACGAAGGCGACGCCCAAGGAGATGCTGCCGGTTGTCGACAAGCCGGCGATCCAGTACGTGGTCGAGGAGGCTGTTTCCGCGCGACTGTCGGACGTTCTGATGATCACCGGACGCAACAAGCGCCCCCTCGAGGACCACTTCGACCGCAACTACGAACTGGAGGAGGCACTCACTCGCAAAGGTGACGAGTCGCGTCTTGCCCGCGTGCGCGAATCCAGTGACCTGGCGACCATCCACTACGTACGCCAGGGTGACCCCAGGGGGCTGGGCCACGCTGTCCTCTGCGCCGAACCGCACGTAGGCGACCAGCCCTTCGCCGTTCTCCTGGGTGACGACCTCATCGATCCCCGTGATCCACTGCTCGCCCGCATGATCGACGTGCAGGAGCAACATGGCGGCAGTGTCATCGCCCTCATGGAGGTCGACCCCGCGCAGATCCACATGTACGGATCCGCCGCCATAGTTCCGACCGGCGACCGTGACGTCGTTCGGGTGACTGATCTGGTGGAGAAACCCGACACAGGCCAGGCGCCGTCTTCCTATGCGGTCATCGGCCGGTATGTTCTCGACCCCGCCGTCTTCGAGGTGCTCAAGAAGACCGAGCCCGGCAGGAACGGCGAGATCCAGCTCACCGACGCCCTGCGTGAGCTGTCGGGCCGCGACGTCCACGGTGGGCCTGTGCACGGCGTCGTCTTCAGAGGGCGCCGCTATGACACCGGTGACCGCGGCGACTACCTGCGTGCGATTGTCCGACTGGCATGCGAACGTGATGACCTGGGTCCGGAATTCCGGAGCTGGCTGCGGTCCTACGTCACCGAGGAGATGCAAGAGTGAGCCAGGGCGCCGACCGTGTGTGGTCCGTCACCGAGCACCTGAACAGCGTCTTGGGCCGGCTGGCCCCGCTGGAGCGGATCGAGCTGCAACTGCTTGATGCGCAAGGATGCGTATTGGTCGAGGACGTGACGGTGCCGGTGGCGCTCCCGCCCTTCGAGAACAGCTCCATGGACGGGTACGCGGTGAGGACCGCCGATGTCGCCGCGGCCACCCGGGAGCACCCCGCCGTCCTCGACGTGATCGGCGACGTGGCTGCCGGCGCCGGCGAGCTGCCGACGGTGGGGCCCGGCCAATCTGCCAGGATCATGACAGGCGCCCCTTTGCCGCCGGGGGCCGAGGCGGTCGTGCCCGTCGAGTGGACCGACGGGGGCACTGGCGGCGGCCCGGCCGCCGCCATGGCGCCGCGCGCTTCGGACCCGAGGGGGGCCAGCGGCGAGGTGCGGGTGCACCGGCCCGCGCAGTCCGGACAGTTCGTACGTGCCCGCGGCAGCGACGCGGCCGCCGGCGAACTGGCACTGGCCGCGGGGACCGTGCTGGGTCCCCCGCAGATCGGGCTGCTGGCGGCCATCGGACGAGGCACCGTGGCGGTCCGGCCGCGGCCGCGCGTCGTCGTGCTGTCCACCGGCAGCGAACTCGTACAGCCCGGCGAAGAGCTTCGTCCCGGCAGCATTTACGACTCCAACAGCTTCGCGCTCACGGCCGCGGCGAGAGCGGCCGGTGCCATCGCGTACCGAGTGGGTGCCGTCACCGACGAGGTCGAGACGCTTCGCGCCACGATCGAGGATCAACTCATCCGCGCCGACATGATCGTCACGAGCGGCGGAGTGAGCGTCGGCGCGTACGACGTGGTCAAGGAGGCGCTGTCGACGCTCGGCGGCTCCTTCGGGGACCAGGCGGAGGACAGCGCGGGCTTCGTGGAGTTCCGCAGGCTCGCCATGCAGCCGGGCAAACCACAAGGGTTCGGGCGTATCGGCCCCGACCGTGTCCCGTTGTTCGCGTTGCCGGGCAACCCGGTGAGCGCCTATGTGTCGTTCGAGCTGTTCGTACGACCGGCGATCCGCACACTTATGGGCGCAGCGACCGTTCATCGGGAGGTCGTACGAGCCGTGTGCGTCGTCGGCATCGAGGAGTCACCGTCCGGGAAGCGACAGTACCTCCGCGGGCATTACGATCGTATGACCGGTACGGTCACTCCTGTGGGTGGCTCCGGCTCGCACCTGGTGAAGGCTCTGGCGCACGCCGACGCGTTGATCGTCGTACCGGAAGCCGACACCTCCGTGGCCGCGGGTGCCGAAGTGGACGTGATCCTGCTCGACCAGTGAAGCGCGTGATCCGCGACCCCGTACCGGCCGTCCCGGGGCGGGCACGTGCCGGTACGGTGTCTGCCCAACAGACCGCACCGGGAGAACGATGAGCAGCGCCCAGGACCACCTCACCCACATCGACGAGGCCGGCGCGGCCCGAATGGTCGACGTCTCCGCCAAGGACGTCACCGCGCGCACAGCGCGTGCCACGGGACGCGTCCTCGTGGCACCACGCGTCGTGGAGTTGCTCCGTGGCGCGGGTGTCCCCAAGGGCGATGCTTTGGCCACCGCGCGGATCGCGGGAATCATGGGCGCCAAGCGCACCTCGGAGCTGATCCCGCTGTGTCATCCGCTGGCTCTGTCGGGCGTCACCGTCGACTTGGCGGTGGCCGATGACGCCGTCGAGATCGCTGCCACCGTGAAGACCACCGACCGCACCGGGGTGGAGATGGAGGCGCTGACCGCGGTGAGCGTCGCCGCGCTCGCTGTGGTGGACATGGTGAAGGCGCTCGACAAGGGTGCGGTCATCACCGATGTCCGGGTCGAAGCGAAGACCGGCGGTCAGTCCGGCGACTGGCGCCGGTCATGAACGGCCGGCCGCGCACGATGCGGGCGCTGGCGGTCACCGCCTCCAATCGCGCGGCCGCCGGAGTCTACGAGGACCGGGGTGGGCCACTGATCGTCGCCGCGCTGCGAGAGCTCGGGTTCGAGGTTGACGGGCCCCGAGTCGTGCCTGACGGCGACCCCGTCGGGCAGGTGCTGCGAGAGGCGGTCGAGGCGGCATACGACCTCGTGGTCACCACCGGCGGCACCGGCATCTCGCCGACCGACCGGACCCCGGAGGTCACCCGCGAGGTGCTGGATTACGAGGTACCCGGGATCGCGGAGGCGATCCGCGCGGCAGGGCGTCAGAAGGTGGCGACCGCTGTGCTGTCCCGTGGCGTCGCGGGGGTGAGTGGACGCACTCTTGTGGTTAACCTTCCCGGTTCCACCGGAGGAGTGAAGGACGGCCTGGCCGTACTCTCGCCTCTGGTTGCGCACGCCATCGATCAGATCCGCGGGGGAGATCACCCGAACGAAGAAGCGGGCGATCAGCAGGCTGACCACCCGCACAATCACCCGGAAGAGCGAGCGGACGATCGCACGACCGATCATCCGACGAAGCACCATCCGAATTCCGTCACGGGGAGACCGAGCTGAACGGGTCCTGGCCGGCTGAGCTGGTGGACGGTGACATCACCCTCCGCCCGATCCGGATGCGCGATCAGCGCGCCTGGCGCGAGGTCAACCGCCGCAACCGCGAGTGGTTGCGCCCCTGGGAGGCGACCGTGCCTCCCGCACCGCCCGGGCATGTGGCGCAGCGTCCCACCTACCGGCAAATGGTCCGGCATCTGCGCCGGGAGGCCGGCGCGGGCCGCATGCTGCCGTTCGTGATCGAGTACCAGGGGCGGCTGGCGGGTCAACTCACCGTTGCGGGAATCACCTGGGGCTCCATGTGCTCCGCGCACATCGGTTACTGGGTCGACGAGGCGGTGGCCGGCCGCGGGGTGATGCCGACTTCCGTCGCACTCGCCGTCGACCACTGCTTCCGCCGAGTGGGCCTGCACCGCGTCGAGGTGTGCATTCGCCCCGAGAACGGCCCCAGCCGCCGGGTGGTGGAAAAACTGGGCTTCCGCGAAGAAGGGTTGCGGCCGCGTTATCTGCATATCGACGGCGGCTGGCGCGACCACCTGGTCTACGCGCTGACGGCCGAGGAGGTGCCGGAGGGCCTGCTGCACCGCTGGCACCAGGCTCGTGCCCAGCGCACCACCTGAATAAAACTATTGTTCGAAATACGGCCTGTGGTCGCACAAAATTCTCGGCATATCAGCCGGATCGTGCGACACACCGGGCCAAATTCCGTATGGCGTGTCTCGATCACCCCTACCGTGTACCGGGTGAGCAGTAGCGGCCTCATCTACGCAGTCATCGTCGGGGCCTGGGCTGCCTACTTGGTGCCGATGTGGCTCCGTAGGCAGGACGAGCTCAACGAAGCGCGTCCGACGGAACGCTTCAGCACCGCCATCCGGCTCCTGTCCGGGCGGGCGGCGATGGAGCGGCGTGTCGCGAAAGCGCGAGGCGAGAGCGTCGAGCCCGATGCCGACATCACAGCCGAGGACGACATCGACCTGGCCGGGGCCGTGGACGTCCGCAGCCTTGCCGTCCCCGTGACCGAGGTACGGCACCCCCTCGCACGCCCCGCTCATGCCCCGGCGGCGACTCCCGCGATGGGGGGCGGGAACGGGAACGGGAACACGAAAACGCCCGTTCCCAGCCCTCGCGCCAAGCTCCTCGCGCGCCGCCGCCGTACCACTACGCTGCTCTTCCTCGCCTTCACCATCGGCGCCATTGCCGCGGCCGTCGGCGGGGTCGCGCTGCTGTGGGCGCCTGCCGTCCCCGCGGTTCTGCTCACCCTTTACATCGGCCAGATGCGACGGCAAGAGCGGCGTCGTTACGAGGTCCGGCTCGATCAGCGGCGCGCGGCCGAGGCCGCGCGCCGGCTACGCGCCCGCTCCGAGGCGGCGGCGCCCGCTCCGGAGAGCGCGCCCAGGGAGCGTGAGCGCCCGGCGACCGAGCCCGTCGTAACACCCCCTGCTGCGAGTTCCCCGCCCGCGCCCTCGCCGCGTACTGCCGACCGCCGCGCCCTCGTGGAGCAGACGGATCACGCCGAGTGGGTGGACCAGCAGCGTGCGCAGCAGTCGGCGGACGACGGCTGGGACCCCGTCCCCGTACCGCTGCCCACGTACGTCACGGCGCCCGTCGCCCCTCGCAACCCCGGAAGCCTCGACCTGGGTGCCCCTGACACCTGGAGTTCCGCGCGCTCCGGTACGACCCCGACCGAGCCGCCCGCCCCCCGCCGGGAGGCCTCCGAGCGCGGTTCCGAACGGCACGCCGACCAGCAACCGCCCGCACGGCGCCCCCGGGGGGCGCGCACGCCCCTCTTCGACCAGTACGCCGACCCGGACCGCCCCCGCGCCGCCAACGAGTGATCGAGTGGTCACTCCTCAGGTGGCCGCCGCTATAGCGTTCACGACCACCCGCACCAGGATGCTAGAGTTTCCCTCGTTGCAAGGGCCTGTGGCGCAGTCCGGTAGCGCACCTCGTTCGCATCGAGGGGGTCAGGGGTTCGAATCCCCTCAGGTCCACCGCAAGCAGTACATATTGAGGCTGTCTTCCACTCGGCTTGGGGACGGTTGGCAAGATCCCGCCGATCATCGTGATCGGACGGGATCTTTGTCGTTTCCGGGTGACTCCCGGCACAGGATGCACCGGGCGGCGGTGGCGGCCCGGACTCGTAGGGGCGATCGACGCCCTGGACGCGGTCGCGCAGCCCCGTTGGCAAGTTGCCCGGCAGACATGGGTCCTGACGGTGCTTTCGGCCAGGGGCAGTCGGCGATCCCGGGTGCCTGCTCTCGCCACTAGAGTGCGGGGTGGGTCGTGACTGGCGCTGAGGTGGAGCACCACCGGGGAGCGGCCTGGCGGGGACCGCCGATGCCGTGTGCCTGGGCGAGTGATCGACGACGCCTGGGAGGCATCATGTCCCCGACACGGACGGCACAGCTCATGGACGGTGCGGCTCTCGCCCGGCGCATCGGCGAGGAAACCGCCGCAAAGGCTGCGGATCTCACCCGACGCACAGGCGTCGTTCCCTGCCTGGCCACCGTTCTGGTGGGTGAGGATCCGGCGTCGGTCACGTACGTACGCATGAAGCAGGCGCGCAGCGCGAAGGCGGGCATCGCGTCCCGGCACGTCGGTCTGCCCGCCGCCACCACTACCGCTGAACTGGTGGAAGCGATCACCACGCTGTCCCGCGACCCCCGGGTTCACGGCATCCTCCTGCAGCATCCCGTCGGCCCGCACGTCGACGAGCGGGCGGCATTCGAAGCCATTGCGCCGGAGAAGGGCGTCGACGGCGTCACCACTCACTCGTTCGCCGCCATGGGCTTCGGACTGCCCGGTTTCGTGTCGTGCACCCCCGGCGGCATCATGCGGCTGCTCGACGAGTACGGCGTCGGGCTCGCCGGTAAGCACGCGGTCGTGGTCGGGCGCAGCGCGATCCTGGGCAAGCCGGCCGGAATGCTCCTGCTGGGCAGGGACGCGACGGTGACGTACTGCCACTCCCGGACCGCCGACCTGGCGGCGATCGTACGGGAGGCGGACATCGTGGTGGCGGCCGTGGGGCGGCCGCGGCTGATTCGGGGCGACGCCGTCAAGCCGGGCGCGGTGGTGATCGACGCCGGCTACAACGAAGGCAATGTCGGTGACGTCGACTTCGACGCCGCTCGTACCCGCGCACGGCTCATCACGCCCGTCCCCGGCGGTGTCGGGCCGATGACGATCGCCGTCCTGCTCGAACAGACGGTGGATGCCGCCGCCCGGCAACTCCGCCAGTGATCGTGGTCGCGAGCGTCCCGTCGGGACGTCGACGGCGCGGGTCCCAGCCGCGGGCGGTCAGGGTGCGGCTTCACTCGATCGGGTGCCTGGTTCGCCGTGAGCGAATCCGGCTGAGCTGCTCGTGTGACGTGACGCACATCGTCGCCTGGCCGGAAATACTTCCATCCCTGTATGAGCTTGAGGTTTCAAGATCTTACGAGGGGGTCACCCATGACGGTTGACGCGATTACGGCTCCCGCTGCCGCCGGTATCCGTACGAAGGTGCGTGTCCCGCTGAGGTTCCCCGATGGTTGGGGGACGACGGCCGACGTGTTCACGTTCACCGGGCTGGTGGACGGCAAGGAGCACCTGGCGCTCGGACTCGGCGACTATGCGGGGGCCGACGTGCCGTTGGTCAGGCCGCACTCCGAGTGCATGACGGGTGACGTCTTCGGGTCGGAGCGCTGCGACTGCGGGCCGCAGTTGCGGGAGGCGGTGGAGCGCATCAGTGAGCAGGGCGGCTATCTGCTCTACCTGCGCCAGGAGGGCCGCGGCATAGGCCTGTACGCGAAGCTCGACGCCTATGCGCTGCAGGACGAGGGCTTGGACACCTATGAGGCGAACCGCGCCCTGGGGCGCGGCGAGGACGAGCGCGACTACACCGCCGCCGCTCAGATGCTCGCCGTACTCGGTGCCGACCGGATCGACCTCCTCAGCAACAACCCCGACAAGGCGCGTCAACTCGCCGCCCTTGGCGTCACCATCGCCGAGCGGGTCCCCACTGGTGTCCACATGTCGACTGCCAACGTCCGTTACCTGCGTGCCAAGGTGGAGCACACCGGCCACTCACTGGCGCTACCTGCCTGAGCCGGAGAGTTGCGGCCCGGGGTCGACGCTCTGGCCACGGTTCGTCCACGCGCGGGATGGCTGAGATGGCAGACTTACCTGGCGGTCACCGCCAGGTAAGGCGCACCACCAGGGGTCGTGCCGTGGAAGTGATGCGGTCCACTATCGAAACGGTAGCGTTTCGATCGACGGCGAACTACCCTTGCGGGTGTACGACAGCGTTTCGCGGACTGCCGACCAGCACGATCAGCGCCCACGCGATTGGCGCGTACGTGACCAGCAGGAACGGAGGAGAGGGCATGGCGACGCACACGCCCCCCGCGCGCCGTTCGCGCCTGACTCCCGAACGCGAGCAGGAGCTGTACGAGGCAGTGGTCGAGCTGCTGCGCGAGGTCGGCTACGAGGCGCTCACCATGGACGCCGTCGCCGCCCGGACCCGTTCCAGCAAGGCCACCTTGTACCGGCAGTGGAAGGGCAAGCCGGAACTGGTCGCCACCGCGCTGCAGCGGTGCAAGCAGGTCTCGCTCGCCGATATCGACACCGGATCGCTCGCGGGCGACCTGCATGCGCTCATCCGGGCCCATGACGAGAACGACACCAAGCGAGACCAGGAGCTGATGCGCGGGCTGGCGCACGCCGCGTTTCGCAACGAGGACCTCTTCCGTGCCCTGCGCGAGCTGCTCATCGAACCGGAGTTGGAGAGCTTCGGCACCCTGGTGCAGCGGGCGGTGGACCGCGGCGAACTGGCGGCGGACAATCCGGCACGCGAGTTCATCCCGCACCTGCTTTTCGGCGCCGCGCTCGCCCGCCCCATGATCGAGGGGGTCGACCCGGACCCGGAGTACAGCCACCGTTACGTCGACGCGGTGGTCATTCCCGCACTCGGGCTCGCGTAAGGGGCCGGTATTCAGGGGTTTTGTCCCCTGAGCACCACCTGATCAGCGAGGCGCGCCCCATCCTGCTTGCCGCTGTCACCACCGAAGGCAACAGCGGTCGAGGTGGCGTCACGCGGCGGCGGCGCTTCATCCGCCGGCGACGACCGTGACCTCATCCATGGTGCTCAGGATCCCGGAGGACCTTCCACGGCGCCGGGATTCGCCGGGCCGGAGGCGGTACGGCGGCCGCCGGTTCCCCTCACCCCGTTTCTGTTGGGCATCGTTTATCGCGCAGCCAGGTCAATTACCAGCAGGGAACGGCACGTTCACCTCGCGGTCGATCGGCATACACCGTTCCGTATTGAAGATCGGCATAACATCTGGCGACATCACGGGAATCATGTACACCGGGGGAAAACCGATGGCACCGAAAACATTTCCCCCGGGCGCCGTCGCAAGGCTGCGTGCGGCGCTCCTGGCCGCCTGTGTCACCGCGGTCACCTTCTGCGCGGGTGACGCGATCGCGCGGCAGTACCCGTTCGGGTTCCGCACCCGGGACGTCAACGACCTCGGCAACCAGTTCGTCCCCTTTCACGCCCACCTGTGGGACCTGCTGCACGGCAAGGCCGACGGTGGTCTGCTGCTCAACTGGCAGTCCGGCTACGGCACCAGCTTCCTGCCGGACCTCGGCACCTATGTGTCGAGCCCCTTCGCACTCCTTGTGGGGCTCTTCCCGCGCGACCAAATCGACCTCGCCGTATATGTCGTCACCGTCTCGAAGACCGCCGCAGCCGCCGCGGCGATGGCGTGCCTGCTGCTCGCGCTGCGTCCAGGGCGCTGGTGGGCGGCCGGTCTGCTCGGCACGTCGTACGCCCTGTGCGGCTGGACGCTCATGCAGGCTTCGTACAACCCCATGTGGCTCGACGGCCTCATCGCCTTCCCGATGCTGTGCCTGGTGGGCGAGTGGGCCAGACACAGCAGGCGGCCGATCGTCTCTGTCGTCGTCGTCGCTCTGTGCTGGACGGCGAACTTCTACACCGCCTACATGGCCACCATAGGGGCGACACTGGTACTCGTCGCACGATTGATCACGGACAGCGGCTCTGGCGTCGATCTCGGGTCGGCTCTCCGGGACAAGCTCTTCGTGATCGGCCGCGCCGCGATGAGCGTCGTCCTGGGTGTGGGGCTGACCGCGCCCCTGCTGCTCACCATCGTCAAGGGCACCAGTCTCGCCTACCCCGGGCTGGTGAGGAACTTCCAGCCCACGCCCTGGTCGGACATGCTGGTGCGGCTGCTGCCGGGCACCTACGGGTTCTCGACGCCCTCGCTCTACGTGGACACCGCCGCGCTGCTGCTCGCCTTCGTGCTGCCCTTCCACCCAGCTGTGCCGCGCCGCACTCGTACGGTGTGGACGGCCATGGTGCTCGCCGTGGCGGCGTCCTTCCAGTGGAAGCCGACCCACCTGGTGTGGCACGCCTTCGCGACGCCCAACGGAAGCCCGTACCGACAGACCTTCGTCCTCAGCGGGATGCTCGTGATCGCCGCCTGGCTGGCGATCGCGCATGAGCTGCCAAGGCCGCGCCAGGTCGCCTATGGCGCGGGGGTGATGGCCGCCATGGTCGCCACAGCGGCGGTCAGCGCGGACAGGGGGCTGGCCGGACCAGGAGCGTATCCAGGTGTCATTGCCGGCCTGGCCGCCGCCGTGGGCGCATTGCTCCTGTTGCTGCGCGCCGAAAGGCTGCGCCGTACCCTGCCCGCCGCAATAGCGATCGGGGTGCTGCTCGCGACCCAGGGGGGGCAGTCGGCTTTCAGCAACGCGTGGATCGACCGCAAGAGGGTCGCCGCGTTCGACAAGTATCCGGTCTGGGGCCAGCGCCAGACCTGGCAGCGCGACACCATAGAGGCGGCCGACGGCTGGCCGGCGTACCGCACCGACCCAGGGCGCGAGCAGACGGTCGGCAACGATCCCCTGTCTGTCGGCGGACAGGGCGCGCAGTACTACAGCAGCCTCACTCCCGACGTCTGGACGCGCACTCTGTCCTCGCTGGGCGGCGGCTGGACGTCGCGCGGGCGGTCGTTGCAGAGCCTCGACAACCCGGTCACCGACGTCCTGTTCTCGGTCGGTGCGCGTCTTCACTCGCCGCCTGGGCCGAACCGGCGCAACGCCCCCCAGCAGGCCGGTCCGCCGACGGTCACGAGGCAACAGGTACCACCCCTGGTCACCGTTCGCCGGGCGCCGGCCGGGGGCTACGGGACGTCGCCGTACGCGAACCAGGAGATGCTGCTCGGCAGCCGGGTCTACACCATGAGCACCATGCGCATGTGGGACCCGCAAGGACGTCCGATGCGGGCCGACGCGGGCGGCTTCCACATCACGGGGAACCGCGGCGACTGGAAGGGCAGCACGTACCGGCTGGAGTCGTCGTGTCCGGTCGGCAGCGACGTGTACTTCTGGGCGCCGTACGCGATGGTCGATGTCCATCTGGCGGGACAGCAGCCGGTCACCTACATCGGGCGCTGGCCTACGCACCGGGCGCCTATGCAGCGGCTCGGGAAGGCCCCTCGGGGCGGGAAGTTCACCGCCTGGGTGCGGGTGTTCGAGCCCGGGTGGCTCGACCCCGGGGGTGTGGGGTGCCTCGATCGCGGGCGCCTGGCGGCCGCCGAGCGGCGGATCGCGGCCGGCGCCGCCACACAGGTGCACGTCACGGACGACGGGATCAGCGCGCGGCTCCCGGCAGGTTCGCGGGGCTTCGCGGTGATCGCCACGCCCGCGATCACCGGGTGGACGTGCAGGACCGACCACGGCGCCTCGGGCCCCGCGCAGGAGTACCTCGGCCTCCTGGCGGTTCCGCTCGACGGACGCGCGGCCGGTGTCTCGTGCTCCTTCACGCCGCCCGGACTGCACGCCGGGGAGGCGGTCGGCGGGGCATCACTCCTGGGAGTGGCAGCACTGGCGGCCTACGGGTGGTGGCGCACGCGGCGGCGCGAGGCCGGCGGCGCCCCAGGCGCGCCCGTCGAAGGGGGCCCAGCGGTGGCCGAGTTGGCGGCACGGAATCCGGCAGGGTGACTTTCGCGGCTGTGTGTTGACGTCGGGCGCCGCCCGGGACGCGGATGCCGGTCACCCGAGCCGATGCTCAGGGGGCGCGAAGGGTACGGTCCGGCAGCCGTTGGTGCGCCGCGGTCAGCCGAGCATCGGTTGCATCGACGCGCCTTCGAGGGCCAGCAGCCAGCGTTTGCGGTCGAGGCCGCCTCCGTAGCCCGTCATGCTGCCGTTCGCACCGATCACGCGGTGGCAGGGCACGATGATGCCGATCGGGTTCTTCCCGTTGGCCAGCCCCACCGCGCGCGAGGCGCCCGGTCGGCCGATGGCCTCGGCGAGCTCGCCGTAGGAGACGGTCTCGCCGTAGGGGATCTCGCGCAGTGCCGCCCAGACGCGCACTTGGAACGGCGTGCCGTCCATCGCCAGGTCAAGGTCGAAGCCTGTGCGGTCACCGGCGAAGTAGGCGGTGAGTTGCGCGGCGGCTTCCGCGAAGACGGGCATGGCGTCGTCGCGCGGCCCGAAGCGTTCCTGTGCGGGCCGGTGACGCTGATCGGTCATGTAGAGGCCGGAGATCGCGTTGTCGCGTCCCACCAGGGTGAGCAGTCCGCAGGGGCTGTCCACAACCGTGTGGACGGTGGTCGTCATCGTGAAATGCCTTTCAGGTCGGTCGGTTCATGTGGTCACCTGGCAACACGTTCATCGGTCCGTGATCGAAGCCACATGCGGCGGGTGGTCGGACGGTGGCGCGGAGGGAGTGGGAGCCGACGCCAGGGCGCTGGACGTCAAGGAGCCGCCACCCGGCATCACGTTGATCGGATGATCGCCCGTCGCCCACAGGTATTGCGTCGCGTACGCCCGCCACGGCTGCCAGGTGCTCGCGTACCGGGTCAGGGCGGCGGGCGTGGCAGGCAGCCCCAGGGAGCGGGCCGCATAACGTACGCCGAGGTCGGTGGGCAGGAAGGCGTCCGGGTCGCCGAGCGCTCGCATGGCGATCGTCTCGACCGTCCAGGGGCCGAAGCCCGGTAGGGCGGCGAGGCGCGCCCTGGCCTGCTGCCAGTCGCTGCCCACGTCCAGGTCGAGGTCGCCTGCGGCCAAGGCGTTCACCAGTCCGGCCAGTGTGGTCCGGCGGCTTTGCGGCATGGCCAGCGCGGAGGGGTCGTGGCCGGCGAGGCCTTCCGGCGAGGGGAAGAGGTGGGTGAGGCCGCCGACCGGGTCGGCGACGGGCTCGCCGTGGGCACGTACAAGGCGCCCGGCGTGTGTGCGGGAAGCCGCCGTCGAGATCTGCTGGCCGAGCACGGCGCGGACCGCGAATTCCGGGCCGTCCGCGACCCGCGGAACCCGGCGGCCCGGCGCCTTTGCGACGAGCGGGGCGAGCACCGGGTCCGCGGACAGCAGCGCGTTCACGGCGGCCGGATCGGCATCCAGGTCGAGCATGCGCCGGCAGCGGCTGATCGCCTGGGTCAGATCGCGCCAGTCGGTCAGCCACAGCCGGCAGGCGATGTGGTCGGGATGGGGGCTCAGCGCGACGATGCCGGTGCCGTGCGGCAGTCGCAGGGTGCGCCGGTACGCGCCCTCGTACCACTCCTCCACGCCGGGCACGGCGGTCGCCACAAGGTGTCCGAAGAGGTTGTCGGGGGTGAGAGGGCGCCGGAACGGCAGCCGTAGTGCGAGGGTGCCGCTGGCGGCCGACGGGCGGCCTTTCGCGACCCGTTCGCGTAGTTCGCCGGGGGAGAGGGCGAAGACGTCTCGGACGGTGTCGTTGAAGGTCCGGATGCTGGCGAAACCGGCTGCGAAGGCGACCTCGCTCATCGGCATGGTGGTGGTCTCGATCAGCAGCCGGGCGGTCTGCGCGCGCTGGGCCCTGGCCAGGGCGAGCGGGCCCGCGCCGAGCTCGGCGAGCAGCTGCCGTTCGATCTGGCGGGCGCTGTAGCCGAGGCGGGCGGCCAGGCCGGGCACGCCGGCGCGGTCCACCACGCCGTCGGCGATCAGCCGCATCGCCCGGGCGACGAGGTCGGCGCGTTCGTTCCACCGCGGAGAGCCCGGAGCGGCGTCGGGACGGCACCGTTTGCAGGCCCGGAAGCCGGCCTGCTGCGCCGCCGCCGCGCTCGGGTAGAAGGTCATGTTCTCGGCCTTCGGCGGCACGACGGGGCAGCTGGGACGGCAATAGATGCGGGTGGTGAGCACCGCGGTGAAGAACCATCCGTCGAAACGGGCGTCCTTGGATCGCACGGCGCGTACGCAGGCCTCGAAGTCCGTATGCACCCCACCAGCATCGCCCACGTCACGCGGGCGGTCTGGCGGGAATCCGACATGGCCCTCGGGCAGGTCTCCGGCAGGTCCTCGGACGGGCGGCCGGGCCCGGCTCTACGCCGGAACCCGCCGCGTTCCGTCGCCCGCCGCCAGGGCTGTCAGTCGGTGACCTGGCTGACCGGTTCGTACTCCAGATCCTGGTACTCGGGGTGCTTGGCGATCCAGCCCTTGATGAAGGGGCAGATCGCGAGCACACGCACTCCCTGGGCGCGGGCGTCGTCCAAGGCCGCGCGGGCCAGCGCGGAGCCTATGCCGCGGCCCTCATAGGCGTCGTCGACCTCGGTGTGCACGAAGGCGATCAGCTTGGGGGTGCGGATGTACGACGCCATACCGGCCACTTCCTCGCCGACGCGGGCCTCGTAGCGGTGGTCGTGGGGGACATCGGTGACGGCGACTTCTCGTGCGGTGCTCATGAGCGGTAGCCCTCGACGGTGGAGGAGGGGCGCACACGGGCGGCGCCCGGGTCCTCACCGGCCTCGGTCAGAGCGCGGCGCTGGCGGAGCAGGTCCCAGCACTGGTCGAGTTCCTGTTCCAGGGCGATGAGCCGCTCGCGCTCGGTCTCGCCGTCGATGTCGCCGTGCGCGAGCAGTTCGCGCAGGGACTTCTCGTCGGCGACCATCCTGCTGATGCGACCCAGTATGGCGTGTTCGGCGCTGGCGTCATTCGGTTGTTGCACGGGTGCCTCCCCAATCGGATTCCACGGCTCCACTCTCGCAGGTCGCGCCGCGTGGCGCGCGGCATGGGGCCGACGCCTCGCCGACCTCCCGGTCCGCTCCTACGGCGCCGTCGGCGGCCGCCCCCGTCGCGGCCCGCGGTCGCAGCCAGATGTCGGTCTCCGCCCGCATCCTGCGGTCCATGGCGAGCGACATCTCGGCGTCCACGATGTTCTTGGCCAAGGGGCGGAGGCGGTCCAGGGTTTCGGCCGCGGGATGGTCCTCGCCGGACAGCGGTCCTTGGTGCGGTACGAGGACGTGTTCCTTGATCACCTGAGTGAAGACCTCGGCCATGGCGTCGACGTGGTCGCGTACCGCCCGGCCGGCGTCGAGGACCGCAGACAGCGGAATTCCCTCGCGCACCAAGGCGGCGGAGGCCTCCAGGAGGCGGCGGCTGATGTGGACGACGTCCTCGCCGTCGACCACGATGTAGCCGATGTCCAAGGCCGCGGTCAGGTTCTCGGCACTCACCTCTTCGCCGAAGTAATCGGCGAGCTCCTGGGGGGTGAGCCTTACCGGCGTCTCGTCGGACCACGGAGAGGTAAGGGCGCCCTCCAGGCCGAGGAGTTCGGCGACGCCGTCCAGGGTGCGGCCGTTCTCCCAGGCGCCTATGAGCTCGGCGATGCCACCCAGGGTGTGGCCGCGGTCCAGGAGCGCGGTGATGGTGCGCAGGCGGGCAAGGTGGTCGTCGGAGTACCAGGCGATACGGCCGTCGCGGCGAGGTGGCGGCAGTAGGCGGCGTTCCCGGTAGAAGCGCAGGGTCCTTACGGGGATACCGGCCGCCTCGGCCAGCTCCTCCATGCGGTACTCGCGCCCTGGGGTGCCGTTGTCGTCCACGACGTCAGCCTATGCGGTGGGACCCGCGGTGCCGGAAGGCACGGCAGCGGGCCGCTGCGGCGGGCGGTCTACTGGTCGGTAATTATTCCACCCACCCCCTACCGCAGGTAACCCGTGTGCCCTAGAGTCCGACTGTGCCAGTGATTGCTGGCGCGATTCGCATCCAGAAGGCGGTGTCATGGACGACGACCTCGAACACGTACGGGTGGCGGTGATCGGCTCCGGGTTCGGCGGTCTGGGGGCCGCCGTAAGGCTGCGACGGGAGGGGATCACCGATTTCGTGGTCCTGGAGCGCGCCGACGCCGTCGGCGGCACATGGCGCGACAACAGCTACCCGGGGTGCGCCTGCGACGTGCCTTCGCACCTGTACTCGTTCTCCTTCGCGCCCAACCCGGAATGGCCGCGCGCCTTCTCCGGCCAGGAGCACATCCGCAGCTACCTCGAACGGGTGACTGACACCTTCGGGCTGCGGCCGCATCTGCGGTTCGGCGCGGAGGTGAAGGAGGCGCGCTGGAACGCCGAGGCGCGGCAATGGCGCCTGAGCACCACGGCCGGCGACCTGGCGGCGGATGTCGTGGTCTCGGCGACAGGGCCGCTGTCCGACCCGAAGATCCCCGACATCCCGGGGTTGGAGTCCTTCCCCGGGAAGGTGTTCCACTCCGCGCGCTGGGACCACGGCTACGACCTGCGCGGCAAGCGGGTGGCGATGGTCGGCACCGGTGCCTCGGCGATTCAGATCGTGCCGTCGATCCAGCCGGAGGTGGACCGGCTCACCGTCATCCAGCGCACGCCGCCTTGGGTGATGCCGCGGATGGACCGTCCGATCGGCGCCGCCGAGCGGTGGCTGCACGCCAAAGTGCCCGCGACGGCGCGGGCGCGGCGGGGGCTGCTGTGGCTGATCAGGGAGTTCCAGGTCGGTGCCTTCGTACGGCAGCCGAAGCTGATGAAGGCGGCGGAGCGGATTGCCCGCAATCACCTGCGACGCTCGATCCCGGATCCGGAACTGCGGGCACGGCTGACTCCCGACTACGTCATCGGCTGCAAACGCATCCTGCTGTCGAACACGTACTATCCGGCGCTCACCCGCCCGAACACGGAAGTCGTCACCTCGGCGCTGACCGAGGTGCGAGGTTCGTCGGTGGTGACGGGTGACGGCACCGAACGGGAGGTCGACGCGATCATCTTCGGAACCGGCTTCCACGTCACCGACATGCCCATCGGCGACCGCGTGTTCGGCGTCGACGGGCGCAGCCTCAGCGAGCACTGGAGCGACGGCATGGCCGCACTGCGCGGCTGCGCGGTCGACGGCTTCCCGAACCTTCTGTTCATCATCGGACCCAACACGGGCCTGGGGAACAGCTCGATGATCCTGATGATCGAATCGTCCCTCAATTACATGGCCGATTATCTGCGCACGCTGGAACGCACCGGTGCCGCCGCCCTGGACGCCAAGGCGGAGGCCGTCGCGGCCTGGAACGCGGAGATGCAGCGGCGGGCGTCGCGGACGGTGTGGAACACAGGAGGCTGCCAGAGCTGGTACCTCGACGCGAACGGCCGCAACACCACCGCCTGGCCGGGGACCACCGCGGAGTTCCGGAGGGCGACCCGGCAGGTGAAGCTGTCGGAGTACGACGTGCTCGTGCCGGCCGGCGACCTCGCCCGTGCCCCGGAGGCGGTCGCATGAGCTCGCAGTACGAAAGGGTCCCGGCACGCCGTGAGTTGACGGTGGTCTCCGCGGACGGCACCCGGATACATGTCGAGGAGTACGGGCGGCCCGACGGTCCGACCGTCGTACTGTCGCATGGGTGGACGTGCTCCATTCTGTTCTGGGCGCCGGTCGTCCGCGCACTTGCCGCCGATCACCGGGTGATCGCGTACGACCAGCGCGGTCACGGTCGCAGCGGCTCGCCGGCCACCCGCAAGGGTTATGGCACCGGCCTCCTGGCCGATGACCTGGAGGCCGTACTGAAGGCGACCGTTCCCGACGGTCAACATGCGGTGCTCGCGGGTCACTCCATGGGCGGTATGACGATCATGGCGGCGTCCGGGCGGGCGTCAGTCCGCAATCGCACCGCCGCGGTACTCCTGGCCAGCACCGGCAGCGGTCGCCTGCTCGGCTCGACCCAGGTGCTGCCGCCGCGGTTCAGCTCACGACGGTTGCGGCGATTCCTCCACCGTCAACTCCTCGTATCGCGCCTGCCACTCGGACCGGTGACACCGCTGTCGAAGGCCGCACTGAAGTACGGGGTCCTGGCCAAGGGTGCGTCACCCGAACAGGTGGCTTTCACCGCGCGTATCGTGCACGCCTGCCGGGCGAGCCGGCGTTCCGCGTGGGGCAGGGTGCTCGCCGTGCTGGACCTGGACGCCGAACTCGCCGCACTCGTGGCACCCACCGCGGTCCTCGTCGGCACCGCCGACAAACTCACTCCCAAGAAGCACGCCTACGAGATGGTTGACGCCCTTCCCAACTGCCTCGGTCTGCACGAGCTGCCGGGCCTCGGCCACATGACACCCATAGAGGACGCACCGGCGGTGACCGCCGTCATACGGCAACTGGTCGCAGACCACCTGACCGTGCGTGAGGAAGGGCTGCGCATGCCGGCCCAGCGGACGCAGGATCGTTCCTCCACGAAGGCCGAGCACACCGCCGCCACCACCGGCATCACTGGTGCGGGCGACGTCAACATGACGGACGCGACGGTCACCCGCGCCACCGGAGAGGAGAAGAGCGCATGAGCGGATCATCGCTGGACGGTCAGGTCGTCGTCGTCACCGGTGCGGCCCGCGGTGTGGGCGCGCTGCTTGCCCGTAAACTCGCCGCGCGCGGAGCCCGGCTGGCGCTGGTCGGTCTGGAACCCGATGAGATGAAGAGCGTCGCGGGTTCACTCGGCACCGAGGCGGTCACCTGGACGGCTGACGTGACCGACAGGGAGGCGATGGCACGCGTCGCCGAAGAGGTGAGCGCGCACTTCGGCCGGGTCGACACTGTGGTGGCCAACGCAGGGGTGGCCACCGGGGGGCCGTTCCTCGATTCCGATCCCGTCGCCTTCGATCGGGTGATCCAGGTCAACCTGCTGGGCAGCGTCTCCACCGCGAGGGCGTTCCTGCCCGCCCTGATGGCCTCACGCGGCTACCTGCTGCAGATCGCGTCCTTGGCCGCGATCACCCCCGCGCCCCTGATGGCCGCCTATTGTGCGAGCAAGTCGGGTGTGGAGGCGTTCGCGCACAGTCTGCGGGCGGAGGTCGGCCACAAGGGCGTCAGGGTGGGCGTGGCGTACCTGAGTTGGACGGATACCGACATGGTGCGGGGCGCCGACGAGGACGAGGCGCTGCGGGCGATGCGGGGACGGCTGCCGTGGCCGGCCAACCGCACGTACCCGCTGGATCCGGCCGTGGAGCGGCTGGTGAGCGGGATCGTACGACGATCGCCTCACGTGTACGCGCAGTGGTGGTTGCGCGGAATGCAACCGATACGCGGCTACCTGCCGTCGCTGCTCGGCGGAGCGCTCGCACGACGCGAGATGCGGCGAGCGGAACCGGCTCTGGCGCGGGGCGCGGGAGTGCGGCGGGGACTCGTGGGCCGCGGCGGGGCAGCGGACGAGACGGCACGCGCGTCCTCTGCTCACACAACGTGACGACACCGTGACGACACCGGGCCGCTGACCCGGAACTATGGCCCCGGCGTGCGCCGTTGACGCTCCCGCAGCGGCACTCTGCGAGAGCGCCGCGGGAGCGCCTCCCGCGGCGCCCGCCCTTCGGCTGCCCGAAGGGCGGGTGCCGCACACTCCCGGAACCTCCGCCGCCGCAACCAGTGACGCGGGCGCCTCAACCCGTGGCCCGGGCCGCCGCCCGCCCCGCCGTACGCCCGGAGAACAGGCAGCCGCCCAGGAAGGTGCCCTCCAGCGACCGGTAGCCGTGCATCCCGCCGCCGCCGAAGCCGGCCGCCTCACCCGCCGCGTAGAGGCCCGGCAGCGGTTCTCCGCGCTCGGCTGCGCCCGGCGGGACCGGGCGCAGCACACGCCCCTCCAGATCCGTCTCCAGACCACCCAGCGACTTGCGGGTGAGGATGTTCAGCCGGACCGCGATCAGCGGTCCGGCCTTCGGATCCAGCAGGCGGTGCGGCGGGGCGGTCCTGATCAGCTTGTCGCCGAGGTAGTTGCGCGCTCCCCGTATCGCCGTGATCTGCAGGTCCTTGGTGTACGGGTTGGCTGTCTCGCGGTCGCGCGCCTCGATCTCGCCGCGCAGCGCGTCCTCCTCGATCAGCCCCTCGCCGGTCAGGGCGTTCATGCCGCGGACCAGCGCCCCCAGTTCGCGTTCGACGACGAAGTCCGCGCCGCTGCGCTTGAACGCCTCCACGGGCCCCGGCGCGCCCGGCAGGACACGTTTGAGGACCTCCCGCACACTCTTTCCGGTGAGGTCCGGGTTCTGCTCGGAGCCCGACAGCGCGAACTCCTTCTCGATGATCCGCTGGGTGAGGACGAACCAGGTGTACTCGTGCCCGGTGGACATGATGTGCTCCAGCGTGCCGAGCGTGTCGAAGCCGGGGAAGTACGGGACCGGAAGGCGCCTGCCCGTCGCGTCCAGCCACAGCGAGGAGGGGCCGGGCAGGATGCGGATGCCGTGCCTGGCCCAGATGGGGTCCCAGTTTTCGATGCCCTCGGTGTAGTGCCACATGCGGTCGCCGTTGACCAGGCTGGCGCCCGCCTTGCCGGCCACCCCCAGCATCAGGCCGTCCACGTGCGCCGGCACCCCGGACAACAGCTTCTTCGGGGGAGTGCCGAGCCTGTCCGGCCAGGCCGCACGTACCAGGTCGTGGTTGCCGCCTATGCCGCCGGAGGTGACGACCACCGCCTGGGCGCCGAGGGTGAATTCGCCGGTCTTGTCGCGGGAGCTGGCCTGCCCGCGGGACACGCCGCTGGGCGCCAGGATCTCGCCGGACACGCCGTCGACGCGCCCGTTGGTGGTGGTCAGCGCGGTGACGCGGTGCCGGAAGCGCATCTCGACGAGGCCGCGCGCGGCGGCCTCGCGCACCCTGCGTTCGAACGGCGCGACCACACCCGGTCCCGTGCCCCAGGTGATGTGGAAGCGCGGCACGGAGTTGCCCGGGCCGGTGGCCAGGAACCCGCCGCGTTCGGCCCAGCCGACCACCGGGAACAAGCGCACCCCGTGCGCCCGCAGCCAGGAGCGCTTCTCGCCCGCGGCGAAGTCCACGTAGGCCTCCGCCCAGCGCCTGGGCCAGTGGTCCTCGGGGCGGTCGAAGCCCGCCGTGCCCCTCCAGTCCTGGAGCGCCAGCTCGGCGCTGTCCTTGATCCGCATCCGCCGCTGTTCCGGGGAGTCCACCAGGAACAGGCCGCCGAAGGACCAGAACGCCTGTCCGCCCAGCGACGCCTCCGGTTCCTGGTCGACCAGGATCACCTTCCGCCCCGCCTCGGCCAGTTCGGCGGTCGCCACCAGTCCGGCCAGCCCCGCTCCCACCACCACGACGTCCGCGTCCATACCTACTCTCCGGTCAACTCGTCGGTAGCCGCATCGGACGGCCACGTTACGCGCCCCCGCGCCGCAGGTCAGCGCCCCGGGCGCGGCCGGTGCTCAGGGCGGCGGCCGAACCGCGGTCCAGGCCGTCGTCCGGAGGCCGGGGGCCGTCGACGCGGCCATGGAGTCGGTCGCCGCCGTCCGCGGCTTCAAGGGGGCACGGTGCGAGCGCCCCGGCGGGCGAGTCCGCGACCTGTACGGCGGACAGGGGAAGCCGGCTGACGGAGCCTCATCAAAGCCCGTGCTGTTTCAAGCATTGACAGGGTGCGACTGGCTCCGCACTATGGGAGCGCTCCCACGTTAAGAGCGTGTAACCGAATACTGAACCACCGCACCACCTCCCTTGACCTCTCGAACCGGAGCGAGGTCCTTCCCCCCATATGGAGGTCGTTCGCACATGGCAATACCCACGGTCCGACGCAGAACAGCCGTTCTGGCCGCAGGCGCATTGGTCGTCGCGTCCGGCGCGGTGACCGCTGCGATGAGCACCACCTCGGCCTCGGCGGCCACCGCCGGCTGCTCGGTGACATACCACCTGGACAACCAGTGGGACACCGGCTTCGGCGTGACGGTGACGGTCACCAACACCGGTAACCCGATCTCGAGCTGGAATGTCGGCTGGACCTTCGCGGGCAACCAGAAGGTCACCCAGGGCTGGAACGCCACCATCACCCAGTCCGGGCAGTCGGTGACCGCGGCCAACATGTCGTACAACGGATCGCTGGGGACCGGCGGTTCGACGACCTTCGGCTTCAACGGCTCCTACAGCGGCACGAACGCCGTGCCCACGGCCTTCACCGTGAACGGCGTGGCCTGCGGCGGCACCGGCGGCACGACCGGCGGCACCACCACGGGTGGCACGACGACCGGCGGCACCACCACGGGCGGTACCACGACCGGTGGCACGACGACCGGAGGCACCACCACGGGTGGCACCACCACGGGCGGTACCACGACCGGAGGCACCACCACCGGCGGCACCACCACGGGTGGCACGACGACCGGCGGCACCACCACCGGCGGGACGACCGGCGGGACGACCGGCCCCGGCCAGAAGGTCGACAACCCGTACGTGGGCGCCAAGGGTTACGTCAACCCCGAGTGGTCCAAGGAAGCGGCCGCCGACGGCGGCCAGGCCATCGCCAACCAGTCCACCGCCGTCTGGCTGGACCGGATCGCCGCGATCCAGGGCGTGAACGGCGGAATGGGCCTGCAGGCGCACCTGGACGCCGCGCTGCAGCAGGCGGGTGGCCAGCCGCTGACCGTCGAGTTCGTCATCTACGACCTCCCCGGCCGGGACTGCTCCGCCCTCGCCTCCAACGGTGAGCTCGGCCCGACGGACATCGACAAGTACGAGTCGCAGTACATCGACCCGATCACCGCGCTCGAGGGCAACTCGAAGTACTCGTCGCTGCGCATCGTCAACATCATCGAGCCCGACTCGCTGCCGAACCTCGTCACCAACGCGGACGGCCAGTCCGGCGCGACGGCGGCGTGCGCGACGATGAAGCAGAACGGCAACTACGAGAAGGGTGTCAGCTACGCCCTGTCCAAGCTGGGCGCGCTGTCCAACACCTACAACTACCTCGACGCCGGTCACCACGCCTGGCTCGGCTGGGACACCAACCTCGGCCCCGCCGCCCAGGAGTTCTACAAGGTCGCCACGACCAACGGCGCCAGCCTGTCCGACGTGGCGGGCTTCATCACCAACACGGCCAACTACAGCGCCACGGTCGAGCCGTACGTCAAGATCACCGACTCGGTCAACGGCACCACGGTGCGCCAGTCCAAGTGGATCGACTGGAACCAGTACGTCGACGAGCAGTCGTACGCGCAGGGCCTGCGCAACCAGCTGATCTCGGACGGCTTCCCGTCGTCCATCGGCATGCTGATCGACACCGGCCGCAACGGCTGGGGCGGCTCCGCGCGTCCCACCGGCCCCGGCGCCACGACCAGTGTCGACACCTACGTCAACGGTGGCCGGATCGACCGCCGCATCCACGCCGGCAACTGGTGCAACCAGACCGGTGCGGGCATCGGCGCCAGGCCGACCGCGAGCCCGGCAGCTGGTCTCGACGCCTACGTGTGGATCAAGCCCCCGGGCGAGTCGGACGGCGCGAGCCAGGCCATCTCGAACGACGAGGGCAAGGGCTTCGACCAGATGTGCGACCCGACCTACGGCGGCAACGCGCGCAACGGCAACAACCCCACGGGCGCTCTGCCGGACGCCCCGCTGGCGGGCCACTGGTTCTCCGCCGAGTTCCACCAGCTCCTGCAGAACGCATACCCGCCGCTGTCGTAACACCCAGCACGTCCTGACAGCGGATCCCCCCACCGGGCTCGTGACGGACCGCCCCTGGCCCCGCCAGGTCAGCGGTTCCGTTACGGGCCCGCCGCGTTTCCGGGAGACGGCGGGCGGGAGGCGCCGGTCCGACGGGCGCTTGCAGCGGTGGGACCGGGCCCGGGCCGGGACCGACGGAGCGGAACCGAGCGGGGGGAGCAGGGCGGAGGAGGGCCGAGCCGGGCCTGTGGATAACGCCCGACGCGCTGTCGTGCCGGTCGTGCACCATGGACTCATCGGTCCGCACGGGCCGTACGGTCAGCGGGCACGGCGCGGGAGGCACCACTCATGGACCACGGGGACGTCCACGGGACGGCGGAGGACGGCTGGGAGCCGGTCCGCGACGCCTTCGCGCGCAACTTCGAGCGGCGCGGCGACCGGGGTGCCGCGTTCGCGCTCTACCACCAGGGCCGCAAGGTGGTGGACCTGTGGGCGGGCACCAGCGATTTCGACGGCGGGCCCCCGTGGCGGCAGGACACCGCGCAGACCGTCCGCTCGGCGACGAAGGGCGTGGCCGCCGCCTGCCTGCTGCTGCTCCACCAGCGCGGCCAGCTCGACCTGGACGCGCCGGTCGGAGCCTACTGGGCGGAGTTCAAGGCGCGCGGAAAGGAGCGCGTCACGGTACGGGACGTGCTGGCGCACCGGGCCGGCGTCCCCGCCCTGGACACGCCGCTGACACCGGCCCAGGCGCTCGACGGGGTGTCCGGGCCGCGCGCGGTGGCCGCCCAAGCGCCGCTCTTTCCGCCTGGAGCCGCCCACGGCTACCACGCCCAGACCTTCAGTTGGCTGCTGGCCGAGCTCGTGCTGCGGGTGAGCGGGCGGACCATAGGGCGGTTCGTCGCCGAGGAGATCGCCCGCCCGCTGGGCCTGGAACTGTGGCTGGGGCTGCCGCGGTCGCAGACGCACCGGGTGGGGCGGATCGGGGACGTCGCGGTGCCGGACGTGCGGGTCTCGGGGAGCCTGCGGGCGCGGACCAAGCAGTCGGTGCACGACGCCTACGCCGACCCCGACTCGCTCACCCGCCGTGCTTTCGCGGCGATATCCCCGCCGCCGGACGAGAACGACCCGGCGTACCGGGCCGGTGAGCTTGCGGCGTCCGGCGGGACGGCCACCGCCCGCGGGCTGGCCCGCTTCTACGCCGCGCTGGTGGGTGACGTGGACGGCGGTGGGAGGCGGCTGTTCGTGCCCGCGACACTCACCGCGGCCCGTACGGTCGAGTCCGACGGCCCCGACCGCGTCCTGGTGGTCAACACCCGCTTCGGCCTGGGCTACATGCTGCACGGCGCGGCCTCCCCGCTGCTGGGCCCGGGTTCCTTCGGCCACCCCGGGCGGGGCGGGAGCCTCGCCTTCGCCGACCCGGAAAGCGGCACGGGCTTCGGCTACGTCACCAACGGCATGCAGAAGAACGTCACGGCGGACCCGCGGGCCCAGGCCCTGGTCAGGGCTGTTCGGGAGTGCCTACGCTGAGCCGATGACGGAACGTGAGGAAACCGCGGGTGCGGGTGGGACGGATGAGCCGGCAGGGCTGAGCGCACGAGCGGGCCGGGCCAGGCCTGCGGAGAGCGATGCACCCGCGGGGCTCGGTGGAGGTGTGGCTGCCGAGGTGTGTGGAGTTGCGGGGCCGGGTGGAGGGGCGAGGGCGGGCTCCCGTGGGGATGCTGGAGTGGGTGGAGCCGCGGGGGACGGGGTGGGTGGAGTTGCGGGGCCGGGTGGAGGAGCGAGGGCGGGCTCCGGTGGGGGTGCTGGAGTGGGTGGAGCCGCGGGGCTCGGGGGAGGTGGAGGGGCGGGTGGGCGGTTCGCCGGGTACGGGGTGGTGGTGACGGGTGCCGCGCGCGGGATCGGGGAGGCGACGGCGCGGCGGTTCGCCGCCGAGGGGGCGGCCGTACTGATCGCGGACCGGGACGGGAAGGCCGCGCAGGCCACCGCTGCGGCCATTCGGGAGGCGGGCGGGCGCGCGGAGGCAGCCGAGTGCGATGTGGCGGACCGCGCCTCCGTGGACGCGGCGGTCGAACGGGCCGTCGCCGCCTTCGGGACGCTGGACGTCCTGGTCAACAACGCCTATTCGTGCAGCGTGCACCCGGCCGACTTCGCCGACGAGTCCGACGAGGACTGGCACCAGGACCTGGACGTGAGCCTGGTGGGCGCCATGCGCTGCGCGCGGGCCGCGCTGCCGCACCTCGCGGCCGCTCCCGGCCGGCGTGGCGCGATCGTCAACGTCGGTTCGGTGAACGGCCTCTCGTACTTCGGCAACCACGCGTACAGCGCGGCCAAGGCGGCCCTGGTGTCCCTCACCCGCGGCCTGGCCGTACAGGCCGCGCCCGACGGAGTGCGCTGCAACCTGGTCGCGCCGGGTACCGTGCGCACACCCGCCTGGGCCGGCCGCGACGCGGTGCTCGACGCGGCGGCGGGCGCGTATCCGCTCGGCCGGGTCGGGGAGCCCGAGGACATCGCCGCTGCGATCACCTTCCTCGCCTCGCGTGACGCGGCCTGGATCACCGGGGTGACGTTGCCGGTCGACGGCGGCGTCCTGGTCAGCAACCCGGCGTTCATGGACGCGCTGCGGGGCGAGTGAGACCGCGGGCCCGGCCGCGCCCGTCGCCCCCGTCCCCGCCGCTCACCTCTCACGGTGCGGCCGATTGGCCGGGCCCCGGCCTGGCGGCAGCCGCGCGCCGCGCACCCCCGGAACCCGCGCACCCGCCTCCCGCGCGCCGCCGCGTCCTTCGGCCGCGACCGCCTGTCCCGTACGACCGCCTGTCCCGTACGACCGGCGGTCCCGTGGGGATGACCGCCCGTACGGTTGCCTTCGGGGTGGGTCAGTGCGCGGCTCGCAGGACCGCCGCCACGATCGGGCCGGCGGAGGTGTTGCCGTGGCCGCCACCGACGACGAGGGCCGCGGCGGTGACGTGCCCCGAGTAGGCCAGGAACCAGCCGTTCGGGTTGGCGGCGCCGTCGATCTCCGCCGAGCCCGTCTTCGCGCCGGAGTCGGGGCCGAAGCCGCTCATCGGGCCGGCGGCCGTTCCGCTGACGACGGTGTCGCGCATCATCGTGCGCAACTGCCGGGACGTGGCGGACGGGATGCCCGCCGCCTTCGCCAGCGGCTTGCCGATCAGGGCCGGGCTGACGAAGCGCGGCTGGTGGAAGTCGCCGGTGCGCGCGGTCGCGGCCACCGACGCCATGATCAGCGGGCTCATCTTGAGCTGCCCCTGGCCGATCATCTCCGAGGTCAGCTCGTCGTCCGTCCCGCCGGGTACGGACGGATCGGTCACCGCGGTACCGACGTTCCAGCTCTGCGTGAGGCCGAACTGCGCGGCGGTGTCGACCAGCCCGCTGCCGCCGAGTTTCCCCGCCTGCTTGATGAAGCCGGTGTTGCAGGACTTCTTGAAGTCCCAGTCCAGGTCGGCGCTCAGGTTGTTCATTCCGCCGTCGTTCCGGTAAGCGCGCCCGTAGTGGTAGTTGTCGCCGTTCTTGCACGGCGCGGGGGACGACGGAGTCATGTTCCGCTCCAGCAGGGCGGCCGCGGTGACGACCTTGAACGTCGAGCCGGGTGCCACCTGGGCCAGCAGCGGGGTGTCGAATCCGCCGGCCGGGCTGAAGGCCACGGCCAGGACGCCCCCGGTGTCGGCGTCCAGCGCGGTGACGCCCGCCTGGTTCGTGCCGGCCACCGCCTTCTCCGCCGCCGCCTGCAGGTGCGCGTCCAGCGTGGTGTCCAGCCGCGCGCCCTTGCCCTTGCGCAGCACGTTGAGCGTCTGCTTCTCCGTCCCCGTCGCCGCGTCCTCGACGTAGGTCTCGATGCCGGGCGTGCCGCCGTTCACCTTCGTGCCGTACCGGGCCTTGAAGTCGCCGAAGATGCCGGCGAGCGACGGGTACTTGTCGGCCGTCATCACGACCCCGCCACGGTCGCGGATCTCCAGGTCGGGCGTCTTGGCCCGCCCCGTGACGATCGTCTCGCCGTCCTGGAGGCCGGGGTGCAGGACGGCGGACACCCAGTGCACCGCGGGCTTGCCGTCGGGCCCCCGCGACACCTGCAGCCACGATCCGTAGGTCCAGCGGTCGGTCAGCCCCTGGTACGTGACGGTCGCGTCCACCGTGAACGGCACGGTGTTGCTCGCCACTTGGGCCGCCGACCGGGTGCTCGCCGTCGCCCGCAGGGCGGTGACGTGGGCGTTCGTACGGAAATCGGTGAGGCTTCCGGTCGCCTGGTCGGCGGCGTCGGTGAGTTTCGCCGCGGCCGCGATGTCGCCGCGGGTCCACGCGCCCAGGAAGTCGTCCGCGGTGTCGGCGGCCTGCTTCGTCGTGAGCGGCGCCTGTGTCGCCGCCGCGTCGGCCGACGACGTCCCGCTGTTCCCGTTCCCGCTCCCGCCGCCGCCTCCGCCGCCGTCCAGAGCGGTGTAGACGTTGTAGGCGCCGAACCCTGCGACGCCGAGCATCCCGGCGAAAACCGTTCCGACGATGCCTGCTTTGACACCCCGCGACACGGGCATGCGATAGGACCCCTCCCCTTTGAACGTGTTCAAAAGAACGCGCTCCCATCGCACCTTACGTGAGGCTTCTGGTGCTGAAGGTCTCATTCCGGGCACGGCTGCGTACTAAGTGCGTCGCGCACGCAGCCGTTCGGGCCCGGGCGACGTCCGGGCCGGTGCGGCCGTCACGCGCCAGGGTGAGGTCAGGAAGCGGTCAAGTCGCGGGCGCCGCCCGGGCGCCGACCGCGCGTCAGCCGGCGGATTCGGCGTACGCGGCGAGCACCGCCCGTTCCTCCGCCTCGGTCCAGCCCTTGGACAGCGGGGGTTCGCCGCGTTCGCGGTCCCAGGCGAGGACGTCGGCCGCGGTCACCTCCAGCGGGGTCGCCGTGAGGCCGGCCGCGCGGGCCCGGTCGGCGCTGCGCTGCTGGGAGATCCGGTCCGCGCGGATCAGCGGGAACATCGCTGGTACGCGCGGCGGGCGCACGCGCACGATCTCGACCTCGGTGCCGGCCGCCCGCGCGCAGGTCCGGATCAGCCCGCCGAGGGTCACCGGCTCGGCCGGGCCCACCGCCTGGAAGGCGCCGTGACGCTCGTCGGCGGCCAGCCGCACCACCAGGCGGCCCAAGTCCCGGGAGTCCACCACCTGCACGGGCTGCGCGGGGTCGCCCGGCACCGCGACCCGTCCGCCGCGCGCGGCCCGCCGTACCCAGTACGTGAAGGTGTCCGACCAGTCGCCGGGACCGGCCACCTTGCCCGGCCGCACGATCGTCGCCCGCGTCCCGTACCGTGCCACCACGTCGTCCTCGCACGCCACCTTCGACGGCCCGTACGTCGAGTCGTCCAGGTCCGCCTTGTGCCGGACCGACCGGACCGGGGGCTTGCGCGGCGCGTCCTCGTCCGCGCCGGGGGACGCCCCCTCCCGCGCGTACACGGCGTGGCTGGAGACGAACACGTACCGCCCGACCCGGTCGCCCAGCGCCTCCATGGCCTCCCCGACGTGCCGCGGCACGAACCCGCTCACGTCGACGACCACGTCCCAGCGGCCCCCGCGCAGAGCCCCGTAGTCCCCGCTCTCCCGATCGCCGGTCAGCCGCGCCACGTCGGGGAACAGTTCGGCGCCCGTCCTGCCCCGCCCGAACAGCGTCACCTCTGCCCCGCCGGCGAGCGCCTGTGAGGTCACGGCCCGGCCGATGAGTCCCGTCCCGCCCAGAATCAGCATGCGCACGCGCCCGACCCTAGGGCACCGCCCGCGGACACCGCACGGCCCGCCCGCGCCAGCGCCCGCGCCCGCCCGCGCCGACGCCCGCGCCCGCAGGCCCGACCCCGCCCCGCCCCGCCGGACCCTCAGATCCAGGAGTCGAACCACATCCTGGCCTGCCAGGAGTGGTACGGAATGGTCATGCCCGTGTAGATCGGGAAGAAGTAGATGAAGTTCCAGATGATCAGCAGCACCAGAGTCCCCGCGCCGACCGCGCCCCACATGCGGCGCGGCTCCGACGAGCCGGGCGGGCCGAGGAAGGCGCCGACCATCATGGCGACGGCCAGGCACAGGTAGGGCACGAAGGAGACCGCGTAGAAGTAGAAGATCGTGCGGTCCTGGTAGTGGAACCAGGGCAGCCAGCCCGCGCCGGCCGCCGCCACGATCGCGCCGGCCCGCCAGTCGCGGCGCATGATCCAGCGGTAGAGCAGGTACAGCAGGGCGAAGCACGCGGACCACCACAGCAGCGGGGTGCCCAGCGCGAGGATCTCGCGCGAGCAGCCGGTGGCGGCGTGGCAGCCGTCCTGGCCGTTCTTGGGGGACTCGAAGTAGTACGAGACCGGGCGCCCCAGCACCATCCAGCTCCACGGGTTGGACTGGTACGGGTGCGGGGTGTGGAGGGACACGTTGAACTGGTAGACCTGGTACTCGTAGTGCCACAGGCTGCGCAGCGGCGCCGGGATCCAGGACCAGGTGCCGCCGCGGCCGTCCGCCCAGTGCCGCCCGTAGCCGTTGTCGGACAGGAACCAGCCGGTCCAGGTGGCCAGGTAGGTGACCACGGCGGTCGGGAACAGCGACAGCAGCGACCAGCCGGCGTCCTTGCGCAGGGCGGTCAGGTGCGCGTGGCGGGCGCCGGCCAGGCGGCGGGCGCCGATGTCCCAGGCGAGGGTCAGGGCGGCGAAGAAGACGAGGAAGTACAGGCCGTTCCACTTGCTCGCCGCGGCCAGGCCGAGGAAGAAGCCGGCCGCGATCCGCCACGGGCGCCAGCCGAGCCCCGTCCGGGCGGCGACGCGCTGGTCGGGGCCGGCGAAGCCCGTCTCGTCGACCGGCAGGGCCGCCGCCAGCCGGGCCCTGGCCCAGTCGCGGTCGATCAGCAGGCAGCCGAACGCGGCCAGCGCGAAGAACATGATCACCAGGTCGAGCAGGGCGATCCGGCTCATCACGAAGTGCAGGCCGTCCACCGCCATCAGCAGTCCGGCCAGGCAGCCCAGGGCGGTCGAACGGAACAGCCGCCGCCCTATCCGGCACAGCATGAGCACCGACAAGGTGCCCAGCAGCGCCATCATGAAGCGCCAGCCGAGGGGGTTCAGGCCGAACATCCACTCACCGAGGGCGATCACCCACTTGCCCATCGGGGGGTGCACCACGTACCCGGGGGCGTCCGACAGCGGGATGACCTGCGGGTGGGCCAGGATCTGCGGGTTGGAGACCTTGCCGTCCGGCCACGTGCCCTCGTATCCCAGCTTGAGCAGGGCCCAGGCGTCCTTGGCGTAGTACGTCTCGTCGAAGACGACCGCGCGCGGGCTGCCCAGGTGCCAGAAGCGCAGGCCCCCGGCGAGGACGGAGACGAGCAGCGGCCCCAGCCAGCCGGTCCACCTCGCCAGGCGGCGGGACAGGGCGGGCCCCAGGCCCAGCGCCTCCCAGACCCGGGTTCCCGGCTCGGGGAACGGCGGGACCAGGCGCTCGCGGGTGTCCTGGTGCGGTCGCTCGCTGTACCCGAACCTGCGAAGCCGCCGCGCCCACGGGCTGCCCTCGTGCGCCACCTCGGGGTGCGCGGTCTCGTCGGTACGGGCCGGCGTCGACTCCGTCGCGGTCTCACTCGTCACCGGGCCATCGTAGGGAAACGGCCTGAGAAAGCGATGAGGTCGGCGGGGGCCGGGTGAGATTGTCCGGCGCATGCCCGTGACCGGCGCCCCCGCACGGGTCCGCGCGGGGGCTCGCGGGGGCTCTCGGAGCGGTGCGTGGCCGGTGCGGGCCGTCGGGGCGTGCGTGGGCGCTGAAGGGCGGTGCGGGGCGCTGCGGGGCGGTGCGGGGCGCTGCGGGCCGCGCCCCCGCGGTCACCGGCTACGGTTGCCGGGTGAGCGACTCCGTGAGCGACACCCCCGACGGTTACGGCGACGAGCCCGGTGCCGGGCCCGGCGGCCCGTACGGGAGCGCCGTGCCGGGTTCCGGGGGCGGCGGCGTACTGGTCCTGGCCGGTACGCCCATCGGGGACCCGGCCGACGCCCCGCCGCGGCTGGTGGCCGAGCTGAGCGGGGCCGACGTCGTCGCCGCCGAGGACACCCGCCGGCTGCGGCGGCTGACGCAGGCGCTCGGCGCCGAGGTGCGCGGGCGCGTGGTGTCGTACTTCGAGGGCAACGAGGCGGGGCGCACGCCCGAGCTGGTGGAGGCGCTGGCCGGCGGGGCCCGGGTGGTGCTCGTCACGGACGCCGGGATGCCGTCGGTGTCCGACCCCGGCTACCGGCTGGTCGCGGCGGCCGTCGAGCGCGGGATCAGGGTCACCGCGGTGCCGGGGCCGTCCGCCGTGCTCACCGCGCTGGCCGTCTCCGGGCTGCCCGTGGACCGCTTCTGCTTCGAGGGGTTCGCGCCCAGGAAGCCGGGGGAGCGCCTGGCCCGCCTGCGCGAGGTCGCCGCCGACCGCCGCACGCTGGTGTACTTCGAGGCCCCCCACCGCATCGCGGACACGCTCGCGGCGATGGCCGAGGTCTTCGGCCCCGACCGGCGGGCGGCGGTGTGCCGCGAGCTGACCAAGACGTACGAGGAGGTGCGGCGCGGGCCGCTGGCCGAACTCGCCCGCTGGGCGGCCGAGGGGGTGCGCGGCGAGATCACCGTCGTCGTCGAGGGCGCGGCGCCGGCGGAGCCGGGCGGCCTCGACCCCGCCGAACTCGTCCGCCGGGTGCGGGCGCGGGAGGAGGCGGGCGAGGCGCGCAAGGAGGCCATCGCGGCCGTCGCGGCCGAGGCGGGGGTGCGCAAGCGCGAGGTCTTCGACGCGGTCGTGGCGGCCAAGCACGCCCCGCCGGCGGCCGGGTGATCCGCCGCCCGGCGGCCTAAACTTGGGACAGGGTAAAGCAATAGGCGTCATCCTTCCCACAGACGCCTCATTGAGGCCAAAAGTGGCCCAAGGGTTGGGCACGGAGGATGTGGAGGGCGGACAAGGGGCGTTCGCTGGAAGGTGAGAAGTCCCGGTCCGGGCACGGTGCCCGGAGGGCACGCGGGAGCTGCCATGAGTGAATTCACACAGGCCGGCACGGAGACCGGCCGGGCAGACGGATCCATAGGCCGCACCAGCCGCACGAACCGCACGAGCGGCACCGGCACCGGCAGCGCGAATGGCGCGAACGGCCGGGAGGCGTACTCGTTCGCCTGCATGAACTGCGGGTACGGCTGGGAGCAGACCTACGAGATCGAGCACCACACCGACCCGGCGGGCAGCCCGTACGTCACGTACCTGGCCGAAGGGCGGAAGGTGCCGTCGCCCCTGACCCGACCGACGTGCGGCAACTGCGACGGGCACCACGTGCGGATCATGCGGCCCGGGCGGGTGTCGGACGCGGTGGCGGCGCAGTGGTCGCAGGAGCACCACGAACGCGGTGTGCACCGCACGCGGCACTGGCCGACCCTGCATTTCCTGCGCCGCAAACCGCGGGAGCGGCGCGAGACGCGGGACGAGGGCTCGCGTCCTGGCCGGCCCACGTCCCCGTGACCCGCGTGACGGGGTGAGGTGATACGGCGCCCGGCCCGAGCGGCGGGCGGGCGCGGAACCAGGGACCTGTCCCCGTCCCTGGAGTCCGGGAGTCCGGGAGTCCGGGAGTCCTGAGGTCCGCGAGTCCCTGAGGTCCGCGAGCCCCTGGGTCCGTGAGCCCCTGAGGTCCGCGAGTCCCTGCGGCCCGGGCAGGACCGGGCGGTGCGCCCGGGGTCCTTAGGATCGTGGCCATGGCGAAGAAGAAGGGCAGCGAGGGCGAGGCGGTACCGCCGGCGCCCGAGGCGCTGCGGGTGGCGGTCGCTGATTCCCACACGCATCTGGACATGCAGGGCGGCACGGTGGCGGCGGCCCTGGCGAAGGCGGCCGCTGTCGGGGTGGAGACCCTGATCCAGGTGGGCTGCGACCTGGTGGGCTCGCGGTGGGCGGCGCGCACGGCCGAGGAGTACGCGAACGTCTGGGCCACGGTGGCCCTGCACCCCAACGAGGCGCCCAGGATCGTGCACGGCGACCCCGAGGGCGCGTCCCGGGGCGCGGGAGCGCCGGGAGGGCGAGCCGCGGGGGGAACGGCGGCGCTGGACGCCGCGATCGACGAGATCGACGCGCTGGCCGCGCTGCCGCAGGTACGGGGGGTCGGCGAGACCGGGCTGGACTACTACCGCACCGGGCCGGAGGGCGTGGCCGCCCAGCAGCACTCGTTCCGGCGGCATGTCGCGATCGCCAAGCGGCACGGGAAGGCGCTGGTCATCCACGACCGGGAGGCGCACGAGGACGTGTTGCGGATCCTGGCGGAGGAAGGGGCGCCGCAGACGGTGGTCTTCCACTGCTTCTCGGGGGACGCCGCGATGGCGGGGGTGTGCGCCGAGCGCGGCTACTACATGTCGTTCGCCGGGAACGTCACGTACAAGAACGCCCAGAACCTGCGGGACGCGGTGGCGGTCGCCCCGCTGGACCGGCTGCTGGTGGAGACCGACGCGCCGTTCCTGACCCCGGTGCCGTACCGGGGGCGGCCCAACGCGCCCTATCTGATCCCGCTCACCCTGCGGGCAATGGCCGAGGTCCGCGGCGTCGACGAGGACGCCCTGGCGGGCGCGATCGCGGCCAACACCGCGCGGGTCTTCGGGTACTGACCGGGGCGGGCCGACGGCACTCCCCGGCCGCGCTCCCCGGCCGCGCTCCTCGGGCCGCGCCCTCGTCCGCCCCCTCGTCCGCCCCCCGGCCGCACCCCCGCCCACCGCCGGTGACCACTCGCGGCGAACCGTTAGCCTTGCCGTGTGAGCACGACAGAGCTGCTGGGGCCGGCCGACGTCCGCGAGCTGGCGGCCGCGCTGGGGGTGCGGCCCACCAAGCAGCGCGGCCAGAACTTCGTGATCGACGCCAACACCGTGCGGCGGATCGTGCGGACCGCCGCCGTGCGGCCGGACGACGTCGTGGTGGAGGTCGGTCCCGGTCTCGGCTCGCTCACCCTGGCCCTGCTGGAGGCCGCCGACCGGGTCACCGCGGTCGAGATCGACGGCGTCCTGGCGGCGGCGCTGCCGGACACGGTGGCGGCACGGATGCCGGACCGCGCGGACCGCTTCACGCTCGTGCACAGCGACGCCATGCTGGTGGACGAGCTGCCCGGGCCGCCGCCGACCGCACTGGTGGCGAACCTGCCGTACAACGTGGCGGTGCCGGTGCTGCTGCACATGCTGGCGGCGTTCCCGACGATCGAGCGCACCTTGGTGATGGTGCAGTCCGAGGTCGCCGACCGGCTGGCGGCCGAGCCCGGCAGCAAGGTGTACGGGGTGCCGTCGGTGAAGGCGAACTGGTACGCCGAGGTCAGGCGGGCCGGGGCGATCGGCCGCAACGTGTTCTGGCCGGCGCCCAACGTGGACTCCGGCCTGGTGTCGCTGGTCCGCCGCGACCCGCCGGCCACGACCGCCTCCCGGCAGGAGGTGTTCGCGGTCGTGGACGCCGCCTTCGCCCAGCGCCGCAAGACGCTGCGGGCCGCTCTCGCCGGGTGGGCCGGCTCGCCCGCCGCCGCCGAGGCCGCGCTGCTGGCCGCGGGCGTCTCACCGCAGGCCAGGGGCGAGTCGCTCACGGTGGCGCAGTTCGCCGCGATCGCCGAGCACGGGCCGTCGTGAGCCACCGCCGGGCGCGGGCCGCCGCGCTGTGTACGGTGTGCCCGTGCCCGTACGCGTGCCCGCACCCGCACACCGTTCGCCCGCAGCAGGCCCCGAGGAGCCCCCGCCCGTGAGTCCCAGCGAATCCGCAGCGCCCGCCCCGGCGATCAGGCGGTCAGGAACGGGGGCCGTCACCGTACGGGTCCCGGCCAAGGTCAACGTGCGGCTCGCCGTCGGCGGGCGCCGGGCCGACGGCTTCCACGACCTGGCCACCGTCTTCCTCGCGGTGGGACTGTACGACGAGGTGACCGCGGCGCCCGCCGACGAGCTGCGGATCACCGCCGAGGGGCCGGGCGCCGACGCGATCCCGCTGGACGCGACCAACCTGGCGGCACGGGCGGCGGCCGCACTCGCCGCGCGGCACGGGCTGGAGCCGCGGGTGGGCCTGCACCTCGTCAAGGACATCCCGGTGGCCGGCGGCATGGCCGGCGGGTCCGCCGACGCGGCCGCCGCGCTGCTGGCCTGCGACCGGCTGTGGGGCCTGGACACCGACCGGGCCGACCTGCTCGCGATCTGCGCGGACCTCGGCAGCGACGTGCCGTTCGCCCTGGTCGGCGGGGCGGCGCTGGGCACCGGGCGCGGCGAGGTGCTCACCCCGCTGGAGGTCGGCGGAACGTTCCACTGGGTGTTCGCGGTGGCCGACGGCGGCCTGTCGACACCCGCGGTGTACGCCGAGTGCGACCGGCTGCGGCGGGAGGGCGGAGGCGGCGACCTCGCGGGCGAGGTGCCGGATCCCGTCGCCGACCCGGAGCTGGCCGCGGCGCTGCGCGACGGGGACCCGTACGCGCTGGCCGGATGCCTGGTCAACGACCTGCAGGAGGCCGCCGTGTCGCTGCGTCCCGGCCTCGCGGACACCCTGGCGGCCGGTACCCGGGCCGGCGCGCTCGCCGCACTTGTCTCCGGCTCCGGACCCACCTGCGCCTTCCTCGCGCCCGACGCGGACACCGCCGCCAAGATCGCCACGACGCTGGGCCCCGCGGCCCGGGTCGCGGCGGCGCCCGCACCAGGGGCCGCCGTCGTCGTCGCGTGACGCCGAGCCCGGCGGACCGGCCGCCGGACCGGACTAGGCTGGACCGCCGCACCCACGAGTGAGCTGGAGAACAACGCAAGTGGCCGTCAACCTGGTCAACGTCGAAGCCGTCGACAAGACGTACGGCACCCGGCAGCTGCTGGAGAACCTGTCCCTGGGGGTCTCCGAGGGCGACCGCATCGGAGTCGTCGGGCGCAACGGGGACGGCAAGACGACGCTGATCCGGATCCTGTCCCGGCTGGAGGAGCCGGACGGCGGCCGCGTCACCCACCTCAGCGGGCTGCGGCTGGGCGTGCTCACCCAGCACGACGCCCTGGACCCCGGGGCCACCGTCCGGCACGAGATCGTCGGCGACCGTCCCGACCACGTGTGGGCCGGCGACGCCCGGGTCAGGGACGTGCTGACCGGGCTGTTCGGCGCGCTGGACCTGCCGGGCTTCCCGCAGGGCCTGGACACCGTGATCGGGCCGCTGTCCGGCGGCGAGCGGCGCCGTATCGCGCTGGCCAAGCTGCTCATCGACGAGCAGGACCTGATCGTGCTGGACGAGCCGACCAACCACCTCGACGTCGAGGGCATCGCGTGGCTCGCCGGGCACCTGCGGACGCGGCGCTCCGCGCTGGTGTGCGTCACCCACGACCGCTGGTTCCTCGACCAGGTGTGCACGCGCATGTGGGACGTACAGCGCGCCAACGTCTACGAGTACGAGGGCGGCTACAGCGACTACGTCTTCGCGCGCGCCGAGCGGGAGCGGATCGCCGCCACCGAGGAGGCCAGGCGGCAGAACCTGGTGCGCAAGGAGCTGGCGTGGCTGCGGCGCGGCGCCCCGGCCCGCACGTCCAAGCCGCGCTTCCGGATCGAGGCCGCCAACGCCCTGATCGCGGACGTGCCGCCGCCGCGCGACAGCGCCGAGCTGATGCGGTTCGCGAACTCCCGGCTCGGGAAGACCGTGTTCGACCTGGAGGACGTGACCGTCACCGCCGGGCCCAAGGAACTGCTCCGGCACCTGACCTGGCAGCTCGGCCCCGGCGACCGGATCGGCCTGGTCGGCGTGAACGGAGCGGGCAAGACCTCCCTCCTGCGCGCCATGGCGGAGGCCGCGTACAGCGAGGGCGACAGGCAGCCCGCGCACGGCCGCGTCACGGTCGGGAGGACCGTACGGCTGGCCTACCTGTCGCAGGAGGTCGCCGAGCTCGACCCGGAGCAAAGGGTGCTGCAGGCCGTGGAGTCGGTACGGCAGCGGGTCGACCTCGGCAAGGGCCGCGAGATGACCGCGGGGCAGCTGTGCGAGAGGTTCGGCTTCGGCAAGGAGAAGCAGTGGACGCCGGTCGGCGACCTTTCCGGCGGCGAGCGGCGCCGGCTGCAATTGCTGCGGCTGCTCATGGACGAGCCCAACGTGCTGTTCCTGGACGAGCCGACCAACGACCTGGACATCGAGACGCTGACCCAGCTGGAGGACCTGCTCGACGGCTGGCCCGGCTCCCTGGTGGTCATCAGCCACGACCGCTACTTCCTGGAGCGCACCACCGACCGGGTGTTCGCGCTGCTGGGCGACGCCACGCTGCGGATGCTGCCGCGCGGTGTGGACGAGTACCTGGAACGGCGCCGCAAAGCCGTCGAGGCGGCGGCCGCGGCCTCACCGCAGCCGCAGGGCGCGGCCAGGGAGCGGCCGGCGGTCGACGCCCGTGCGGCGAAGAAGGAACTCCAGCGCATCGAGCGGCAACTGGACAAGCTCGCCGACAAGGAGAGCAAGCTGCACACCCAGATCGCCGACAACGCCACCGACTTCGAGAAGGTGGCCGCCCTCGACGCGGAGCTCAGGGCGATCGGCGAGGAGCGCGAGGGCCTGGAGACACGGTGGTTGGAACTGGCGGAGGACGTGTAGCGGGCCGGTAACGGTCCAGCCGCGGCCAACGGGGTCAAGGGTGCCCGGGTGATAGAAAGAATTCCCGTTCATCCGACTCAGTTCCACCGCGCGAAGAGGACCGCATGTCGCAGCCGCCCCCGCCGCCAGGAAACCCGCCGCCGCCTCCCGGCGGTTATGGCTACCCGGCGCCCGCGCCCGGCCCGGCGGGCGACAACCCGCCCCCGCCGCCGGGAGGCTGGACGGCCCCCCCGGCGGCCCCCGTACCCCCGGCGCAGAACCCGTACGCGGCGCCGACCCAGTCGGCGTTCCCCGCGGCCCAGCCGCCGGTGCCGCCGCCGCCCGCCCCGCCCGCCCCGCCCGCACCCGCGCAGGGCCCGCCGCCGCCCCCCGGCGGCTACGGCTACCCGGGCGCGCAGCAGCAGCCCTACGGCCAGCAGCAGCCGTACGGCCAGCAGCCCTACGGTCAACAGCCCTACGCGCAGCAGCCCTACGGCCAGCCGTACCCGCAGACCCCGCCGCCCGCTCCCGGGTACGGCTACCCGGGTCAGCAGCCCCCGCCGTACCAGGGCGCCCCGGCCGGCGGCGGCCGGAACAACAACCGGATCGTCGTCATCGTCGCCGCCGTGGTCGCGGCCGTGCTCGTCATCGGCGGCGGCGTCTTCCTCGCCACCAGGGGCGGCGGAGGCAAGGACAACGACGCCAAGCCCGGGCCGAGTTCGCACTCCAGCGGCAAGCCCACCGGGCCCACCCACAACACCGGCTTGGCGTTCAAGTGGGACAAGACCGCCGACCCGGTGGCGCAGAAGGACAACCTGAAGGACGCGCTGGGCATCTGGTTCACCGACAAGTACGTGGTGAAGAACGAGATCGACAAGGTCGTCGGCTACGACCGGACCACCGGCGCCACCGCCTGGACGATCCCCGCGCCCTCGCGCGGCGACTGCACGGCGGCCCGCGACACGTACCAGAACAAGACGGCCATCCAGTACGGCGCGAGCTGCGACAAGATCATGGTGATCGACCTCGCGGCGGGCAAGCCGCTGTGGACGCAGGAACTGCCGGGCTCCACCGGCCGGAAGACCGAGTTCGACTACAGCGAGATGGCGATCAGCGGGGACACGGTCGGCATCGACTGGCTGGACGGCTCGATCGGCTACCGGATCAGCGACCGTACCAAGTTGTGGCAGTCCGGCAACGGCAACTGCGAGGACGACGGCTACGCCGGCGGCAAGCAGTTCGTCGCCGTCGTCAACTGCGACTACCGCACGTACAAGGTGCAGGTCGTCGACCCGGCCAAGAACGGCGCCGCGAAGTGGACCTGGGAGGCGCCGACCGGCACCGAGGTCAACGCGATCGTGTCCACCGACCCGGTGGTGGTGCTGCTCGGCACAGAGGAGACCACCTTCACCGACGTGGCGGTCCTCGCGGATGGCCGCCTGCAGTCCAGGGTCTCGCTCGGCACCGACAAGTACCGGATCGACGACGACGGCACCGAGAAGCAGGCCGTGCACAACGTCCTGGTCAGCCAGGACACCCTCTACCTGACGCTGGACACCAAGACGGGCAACGGTCAGTACGTCAGCGGCATCTCGGCGTTCAACCTCAGCGACGGCCAACCGAAGTGGGTCGCCAAGCCGGGCGCCAAGAAGGAGATCACCGGCGTCGACTTCGTGGACGGCAAGCTGCTGGCCTACGAGGCGCCGGACTACGGGGTGCAGGGCCAGTTGGTCACGCTCGACCCGGCGACCGGTGCCATCAGCCCGTACGCCGCGTTCCCGCAGGACGCCTACGACAGGCTCGACATGGCGTCGCTGCACAGCTACTACGTATGGAACGACGGGCAGTTCTACGTCGTCAACAAGACCATCTACGCGGGTGAGAGCGATCAGAAGTACCTGATCGTCTTCGGCTGATCAGGCGAATTCCCGTCGATTTCCCGCGGCTGGACCCTTGTGCGCCCCCTGCCGGTGGGCGGCCCCAATTGCCGGGCCGAATCACCGGTTGGGGGCGCACGCGCTGCACCGACCGGTGTAGCTTCGCCGCGAGGCGGGCCGGTGCCGCGGCGGGGGCACGGTTGGGACCGGTTCGGCCGCGGTATGCGTAGGGGACGGGGGGCCGGTGGCGGTTCCCGGCCCCGGGGGGATTGGGGATACCCGACATGGGCGTACGGCTCGTCGTGGTCGACGACCACCGGCTGCTGGCCGAGGCTTTGGCCTCGGCCCTCAAGCTGCGCGGGCACCGCGTGCTGGCCGCGGCCGCGCCGGCGGCGGGCGCGGCCGACCTGGTGCTCAGCAGGTCGCCCGAGGTGTGCCTGTTCGGCACCTCCGCGCCGGCCGAGCCCGGCGCCTTCGAGGCGGTGGCCCGGATCAAGCGGGAGCGGCCGGGCGTCGCGGTGATCGTGCTCGGGCCGGTGCCCGACCCGCGCGGGATCGCGGCGGCCTTCGCGGCGGGCGCGTCGGGCTACGTGCGCCACGACGAGCGGATCGAGGGCGTCGAGCGGGCCATGGCCAAGGCCCGGGCCGGTGAGGTGGCGATCGCCCAGCAGTTGCTGCAGGGGGCGTTCGCCGAACTGCTCAACCCGGCCCGGCAGCCCGACGACGAGGGTGCGCGGCTGCTGGAGATGCTCACCCCGCGCGAGATCGAGGTGCTGGTCAGGGTCGCCGAGGGCGAGGACACCCGGCTCATCGCCGCAGGGATGCGGATCGCCCCCAGCACCGCCCGCACGCATGTCCAGCGGGTCCTGATGAAGCTGGGGGTGGGCTCCCGCCTGGAGGCCGCTGCCCTGGCCGCCCGTACCGGGCTGCTGCGCAGGGCGTCGGGCGAGGCCGACTGAGCCGGCCGCGGCGCGCACCGCGGGGGCCCGTACGGCACGCGGGAGCAGGCGGGGTCCGTGCGGTACGCGGGAGCAGGCGGGGTCCGTGCGGTACGCGGGGTACGCCGGGTTCGGGGGCCCGGCCCGGAGGCGTCCTCGCGCGGTTCGGCGCCCCCGCGCGAGGCTGCCCCCGTCCCCGCGCCCGTCCCCGCGTCCTCGCGCGGCGTCCCGCCGCGGCCTGCGCGGCGCCCCGCGTCCCCGCCCGCGCGCCCCCTTCTCCCGGTCGGGCCGGGCCGTTCTGTTCGGCTTTGTTTTCTTCGGCCGGGACCCCTTGGTGCCCCTTGCGATCCCGTAGCGACGCCCGCAAACTTCACGGCCGCCGCGCATTGACTGTGCTGTGCCATTGTGGTTCATTGTGTGCGGTTCTGTTGGGGTGATTGGGTGAGGTGCCCGAGGGTGAAGAAGACGTCGACCCGGCTCGCGGACGGCCGCGAGCTGATCTACTACGACTCCGCCGACGCGGTCGTCCGCGAAGCCCCGGACCTGCGCCCGCTGGAGTCCGTCGCCACCACCTCCGAACTGCGCCTGGACCGTCTGCTGGGCGACACCGTCGCGATCGCCTCGCACCGGCAGGGGCGCACGTACCACCCGCCCGCGGACGAGTGCCCGCTGGACCCCTCGCGCGACGGCCGGCTCACCGAGATCCCCGCGTCGGACTACGAGGTCGTGGTCTTCGAGAACCGCTTCCCCTCGCTCACCGGCGACAAGGGCCGCTGCGAGGTGGTGTGCTTCACCTCCGACCACGACGCCTCGTTCGCCGACCTCACGCCCGCCAGGGCCCGGCTGGTGCTGGACGCCTGGACCGACCGCACGCGGGACCTGTCCCAGCTGCCGGGCGTGGTCCAGGTCTTCCCGTTCGAGAACCGCGGCGAGGAGATCGGCGTCACTCTCGGCCACCCGCACGGGCAGATCTACGGCTACCCGTTCGTCACCCCGCGCACCAGCCTGATGCTCAGCCGCCTGGCCGAGCACAAGGCCCGTACCGGGGGCAACCTGTTCGACGACGTCCTCGCCGCCGAGCAGGCCGACGGAAGCCGTGTCGTGCTGGCCGGCGAGCACTGGACGGCGTTCGTCCCGTACGCGGCGCACTGGCCCTACGAGGTGCACCTCTACCCGAACCGGCGGGTGCCGGACCTGCTGGCGCTCGACGAGGAGGCGCGGGCGGAGTTCCCGCACCTCTACCTGGAGCTGCTGCGCCGGTTCGACCGCATATTCGGCCCCGGCCAGCCGCCCACCCCGTACATCTCCGGCTGGCACCAGGCGCCCTTCGGCGCCGGGCCCCTGGGCGGCGCCGACCGCCGGGACTTCGCCCTTCACCTGGAACTTTTCACGATCCGCCGCACGTCGGGCAAGCTGAAGTTCCTCGCGGGCTCCGAGTCGGGCATGAGCGCCTTCGTCAACGACGTCCCCCCGGAGGCCGCCGCCCAGCGACTGCGAGAGGTAGCGAGCGCGTGACCGACCCGAAGAGCACCGCCGTCAAGAAGCTGCTGGTCACCGGCGGCGCCGGATACGTGGGGTCGGTGGTGGCCGCGCACCTGGTCGAGGCCGGGCACCGGGTGACCGTGCTGGACGACCTGTCCACGGGCTTCCGCGCCGGGGTGCCGCGCGGCGCGGAGTTCGTCGAGGGGCGCGTCCAGGACGCCGCCAAGGTGCTCGACGGCTCGTACGACGCGGTGCTGCACTTCGCCGCCTCCTCCCAGGTCGGCGAGTCGGTCGCCGACCCGGAGAAGTACTGGCGCAACAACGTCGCCGGGTCGATCGAACTGCTCGCCGCCATGCGCGGGGCCGGCGTGCGCACCCTGGTCTTCTCCTCGACCGCCGCCACCTACGGCGAGCCGTCCGAGGTCCCCATCACCGAGAACGCGGCGACCGCGCCCACCAACCCGTACGGCGCCACCAAGCTCGCCGTCGACCACATGATCGCCTCCGAGTGCGCCGCCCACGGCCTGGCCGCGGTCTCCCTGCGGTACTTCAACGTCGCGGGCGCGTACGGCAGCCACGGCGAGCGGCACGATCCCGAGTCACACCTGATCCCGCTGGTCCTCCAGGTCGCCCAGGGCCGGCGCGAGGCGATCGCGGTCTACGGCGACGACTACCCGACGCCCGACGGCACCTGCCTGCGGGACTACATCCACGTAGCCGACCTGGCCCGCGCCCACCTGCTGGCGCTCGACGCGGCGGCCGCGGGCGAGCACCTGATCTGCAACCTCGGCAATGGCAGCGGATTCTCCGTCCGCGAGGTCGTCGAGACCGCCCGCCGGGTCACCGGCCACCCGATCCCGGCCGTCACCCGGCCGCGCCGGCCCGGCGACCCGGCCGTCCTGGTCGCCTCAGCCGAGCGCGCCAGGCAGCGGCTGGGCTGGCAGCCCACCCGTACCGACCTCGCGGAAATCATCCGCGACGCCTGGACCTTCGCACAGTCCCTGGGGGAGAACGCCCGATGAGCGACCCGACGTTCGAGACCGCCTTCACGAAAGCCTTCGGGCGTGCCCCGGAAGGCGCCTGGGCGGCGCCCGGCCGGGCCAACCTGATCGGCGAGCACACCGACTACAACGACGGTTACGTGCTGCCGTTCGCCATCCAGCAGACGACCCGGGCCGCGGTCGCGCGGCGCGACGACGGCCTGCTGCGGCTGCACTCCGCCGACATGGCCGGCGGCGTCGTCGAGCTGCGCGTCGACGACCTCGCGCCGGGCACCACCACCGGCTGGGCCCGCTACCCCGCGGCCGTGCTGTGGACGCTGCGGGAGGCCGGGCACCCCGTCGGCGGCGCCGACCTGCACTTCGACAGCACGGTCCCGGTCGGCGGCGGGCTGTCGTCCTCCGCGGCCCTCCAGGTCGTCACGGCCCTGGCCCTGACCGAGCTGCACGGCGTCGAGATGTCCCGCCAGGACCTGGCCCTGCTGTGCCAGCGCTCGGAGAACGTTTACGTGGGCGCGCCCGTCGGCATGATGGACCAGACCGCCTCGGCCTGCTGCACGGCCGGACACGCCCTGCACCTGGACGTGCGCGCGCTCGCCCAGCGGCAGGTCCCCTTCGACCTCGCCGCCCAGGGGCTGGCCATGCTGGTCGTCGACACCCACGTCAAGCACTCGCACGCCGAGGGCGCCTACGGCGAACGGCGGGCCGGCTGCGAGCGCGCCGCCGCCCTGCTCGGCGTGCCGGCCCTGCGCGACATCGCCTTCGACGACCTCGACGCGGCCCTCGACGCCCTCCCGGACGACGGGCTGCGCCGCCTGGTGCGCCACGTCGTCACCGAGAACCGCCGCGTCGAGGAGGTCATCGCCCTCCTCGACGCCGGCCGCACCCCCGAGATCGGCCCGCTGCTCACCGCGGGCCACGCCTCGCTGCGCGACGACTTCCAGGTCTCCTGCCGCGAACTGGACGTCGTCGTCGACACCGCGGTCGCGGCGGGCGCGCTGGGCGCCCGTATGACCGGCGGCGGCTTCGGCGGCTCGGCGATCGTGCTGACCACGGCCGACACGGCGGACGCGGTGGGCGCGGCGGTGGCCGGGGCGCTCGCGCGGTCCACCTCGTTCGTCACGGTCCCCGGCCCGGGCGCGCACCGGCTGTGGTGAGTCCGCTGCGCCGCGCGACCGCCGCGGCCCCGGCGCGCACCCCGTCCGCACCTGCGGGAAGCAATTGCTCGGCCGCGACAGGAAACTTCCGGCAAGACGGCGCCAACCGCGTGCGGTAGCCCCTACGCTTTTCCCACAGCGCCGGTGGGGGCCGGCGCTCATCAGGGGGCGAGACGCACGGGGTCCGGCACCTGGGGTGGGGACGGCGGTCCCCGGCTCCCGGTGCCGGGCTCCAAGCGAGCAACGCCCCTCAGGGGGATGGGCCAACCACCGGGAGTGGTGTCCGTGGGACGTATCCGCGTACTGGTCGTCGACGACCACCGCATCTTCGCCGAGTCGCTGGCCGCCGCCCTCGCGGCGGAGCCCGACGTCGACGTCTCGGCGGCGGGCAGCGGCCCCGCCGCCCAGCGCTGCCTGGACCGGGCGGCGACCGACAACCGGCGCTACGACGTCCTCCTGGTGGACGCGGACCTGGGCTCGGGGCCCCGGCCGCAGACGCTCCAGGCCGTTCCGCCGCTGGACGGGCAGCGCTCGCTGGAGCCGCGCGACCCCGTGCTGGACGGACTGGCGCTGGTGGAGCGAGTCCGCGCGGAGTACCCGGCGACCCGCACCGTGGTGCTCGCCGAGCGCGACGACCCGACGCGGGCGGCCCGCGCGCTGCAGGCCGGGGCCAGTGGCTGGGTCGCCAAGGACTGCTCGCTGTCGCGGCTGCTCGCGGTGGTCCGCGGGGTGCTGCGCGACGAGACGCACCTGCCGCCCGCGCTGCTGACGGGGGTGCTGCGCGAGCTGACCGCGGCCCGCCGGCACCGCACCGAGAGCGAGCGGCTGGTGGAGTCGCTGACCCCGCGCGAGCAGGAGGTGCTGCGGTGCATGGTCGCGGGCCTGGGGCGCAAGGCGGTCGCCGAGCGGCTGTTCCTGTCCCCGCACACCGTGCGCACCCACATGCAGAACGTGCTGGGCAAGCTGGGCGTGCACTCCACGCTCGCCGCCGTCGCGCTGGCCCGCAGGGCCGGGGTGGGGCCCGTGGAGCAGCTTCCGTCAGCCGGGCACGTTGTCGAACGGCGCGGTCAGCTGTCGTAGCAGCGAGGCCAGGTCGGCGCGCTGGCGCTCGGTCAGCTCCCCCAGCAGGGCCCGCTCCTGGGCGAGCAGCCCGGACAGCGCCTGGTCGGCCAGGTCCTGGCCCTCCGGGGTCAGCCGGACCAGCACCCCGCGCCGGTCCGTGGGGTCGGGCAGCCGCTCGACCAGCCCCTTCTTGGCCAGCCTGTCGATCCGGTTGGTCATGGTCCCCGACGTCACCAGCGTCTGGGTGAGGAGCTGCCCCGGCGAGAGCTGGTACGGCGCGCCCGCCCGCCGCAGCGAGGTGAGCACGTCGAACTCCCACGGCTCCAGGCGGTGTTCGGCGAACACCAGCCGCCTGGCCCGGTCCAGGTGCCGGGCGAGCCTGCTGACCCGGCTGAGCACCTCCAGCGGTCCCACGTCGAGGTCGGGGCGCTCTCGGCGCCATGCAGCGACCAGCCGGTCGACCTCGTCCTCCATGGCGATCAGTGTAATAGGTCTGTCGATATGAAGTCTCTTGACATCAAGATATCCCGGGAGGAGCCTGAGAGGCGCAGGGCAGAATCCGGCCCTCCGCTTCGAGCGGCGACTCCGCACCACCCCAGGGAGTACGAACGATGCAAGCAGCGCCGACGTGGGACCCGCAGCAGTATCTGCGCCACTCCACCCACCGCACTCGTCCGTTCCTCGACTTACTCACCCGGATCACCGCACTTCCCGGCGGCGGCGCGCCCCGGATCGCCGACATCGGCTGCGGGCCGGGCAACGTCACCGCGCTGCTCGCCGACCGCTGGCCGGCGGCCCGCATCACCGGCTTCGACAGCTCGCGCGAGATGCTCCGGGCCGCCGAGCGGTACGCGGGCCCGACGCCGGGCGGCGGCCTGATCGAGTTCCGCCACGCCGACGCGGCGGTGTGGGTGCCCGAGGAGCCCTACGACCTGATCGTCTCCAACGCCGCCCTGCAGTGGGTCCCCGGCCACGCCGACCGCTTCCCCATATGGCTGGACCGCATCGCCCCCGGCGGCACCTTCGCCTTCCAGGTACCCGGCAACTTCACCGCTCCGAGCCACGCCCTGCTCGCCGAGCTGTGCGACACGCCGCGCTGGCGCTCCCGGCTCGACGGCCGCGGCCGCGCCTACGTCCACATCCTGCAGCCCGCCGACTACCTCGAACGCCTCACCGAATTGGGCTGCGAGGTGGTGGACGTCTGGGAGTCGACCTACGTCCAGCTCCTCCACGGCGAGGACCCGGTACTGGAGTGGACCAAGGGAACCGCGCTGCGGCCGGTGCTCACCGCGCTCGGCGACGACCGCGCCGCCGTCGAGGAGTTCACCGGGCAGTACCGCGACCTGCTCAGGAAGGCGTACCCGGCAGGGCCGCACGGCACCGTCTTCCCCTTCCGCCGGATCTTCGCGGTGGCCCGCAAGGCCGCCCCTGCCACCGCCGTACCCGCCGCCCCCACCGCCTCCGCGACGTCCCGGGAGTCCTCGTGATCAGCGCACTCGACCACGTCCAGCTCGCCGCGCCGCCCGGCAGCGAGCCGGAGTTGCGGGCCTATTACGCGGGCGTGCTCGGGATGACCGAGCTGGACAAGCCGCCGGTGCTCGCGGCGCGCGGCGGGTGCTGGTTCGCCGCCGGCGGCGCGGTGCTGCACCTGGGCATCGAGGAGGACTTCCGTCCGGCCCGCAAGGCCCACCCCGGCATCCGCGTCAGCGGCATCTTCGAGTTCGCGAAGCGGCTGCGGGACAAGGGCGCGAAGGTGGTCTGGGACTACGACCTGCCCGGTCATGAGCGGTTCTACTCCGAGGACCCGGTCGGCAACCGCCTGGAGTTCCTGGAACCGGTCGCGCTGAAGGACGCGCGGGAATAGCGCCCGCGGTGCCGTACGGGCGCCGCGGCGCCCGTACGGCACCGTACGGCCCCTACAGCGTCAGGAACGCCCCCAGCAGCACCGCCGCCCCCGCGGTGGCCAGCACCCACGCGGGGCGCGCCAGCCGCAGTCCTCCGCCGACGACCACCGCGGCCAGCAGCAGCGCCCCGCCCAGCGGCACCCAGGCGAACAGGATCCCGCCCCAGCCGGAGCGGATCGCCGTCCGCGTACCGGGCTTCATCACCACCTGCACCTTGTCGCCGACGTGGCGGCGCACCGGCAGACTGACGGTCACCTCGGAGCGCGCCGTGCCCGTGCCGTCCTTCGGCGCGAAGGGGCCGGTGCAACTGGTGTCGCCGCAGTCGACCAGGGTCACGGTGCCGCGCTCGCGCCCCTTGGTCAGCATCACGTAGTGCGCGGTCTTCCACGACTCCCATCCTCCGGACACGAGGATCAGCAGCGCGAGCAACGCCAGCCCGAACACGCGGGTACCCCGCACGACCCACGCCGAGGCGCTCCGTTCAGCCATGCGGGCGATCTTTGGCCATCGCACACCGCGGGGTCAACCTGGGGTGCTCGCGTGGGCGGCCCGGGTCAGCCGTTGAACGTGCTCTGCGCCCGCTCCAGACCCTCGGTGATCAGCGCCTCCACGGCGTCGGCGGCCCGGTCGACGAACCACTCCAGCTCCTTGCGCTCGGTGGACGAGAAGTCCTTGAGCACGAAGGCGGCCACGTCCATCCGGCCCGGCGGGCGGCCGATGCCGGCCCGGACCCGCAGGTAGCCGGGGCCCAACGACTTGGTGATCGACTTCAGCCCGTTGTGGCCGTTGTCGCCGCCGCCGAGCTTCAGCCGCAGCGTCCCGTAGTCGATGTCGAGCTCGTCGTGGACGGCGACGATCTGCTCCGTCGGCACCTTGTAGAACTCCTTCAGCGCCGTCACCGGGCCGCCGGACAGGTTCATGTACGACATGGGCTTGGCGAGGATCACCCGGCGGCCGGCGGGCCCGGGCGGGCCGACGCGGCCCTCGACGACCTGCGCCTGCGCCTTCTGGGCGCGCTTGAAGGTGCCGCCCATGCGGCGGGCCAGCAGGTCGGCCACCATGAAGCCGATGTTGTGCCGGTTCCCCGCGTACTCGGGCCCCGGGTTGCCCAGGCCGGCCACCAGCCAGGGGCCTGTGTTGTCGGTCATGACCATCTCCGTGTCCGGGGGATGCGGCTGCGGTGCGGTGCGGCCGCGTCGAGCGGTGCGGTGCGTCCGGCACGCGGCCGCCGCCGCACCCTGGAGGGTACGGCGGCGGCTCGCGGTGCGGCGCGGTGCGCCGCGAAAGGTGCCGGTGAGGGCTCAGCCCTCGGCGCCGGCCTCGGCGGCCGGGGCCTCGCCCTCGGCACCCTCCTCGGCCTCCTCGACGGCCTCGGCCTGCGCGGCCACGACCTGCAGCACGACCGCGTCCTCCTCGACGGCCAGGGTGGTGCCGCGGGGCAGCTCGATGTCCTTGGCCAGGATGGAGGCGCCGGCCTCCAGGCCCTCGACCGAGACGGCGACGGACTCGGGGATGTGGGTGGCCTCGGCCTCGACCGGCAGGGCGCCGAGGATGTGCTCCAGCAGGTTGCCGCCCGGGGCCAGCTCGCCCTCGGTCACGACCGGGACCTCGACGGTGACCTTCTCGCCGCGCTTGACGGCCAGCAGGTCGACGTGCTCCAGGAAGCCCTTGATCGGGTCGCGCTGCACGGCCTTGGGGATGACCAGCTCGGACGAGCCGTCGATCTGCAGGGAGATCAGCACGTTGGGCGTGCGCAGGGCGAGCAGCAGCTCGTGGCCGGGCACGGAGACGTGCTTGGGGTCGGCGCCGTGCCCGTAGATGACGGCGGGGACCTTGTTGGCGCGGCGCACGCGGCGGGCGGCGCCCTTGCCGAACTCGGTGCGCGGCTCGGCGGCGATCTTTACCTCGGCCATGGTGCTCGGAACTCCTCGTGAGGGAAAAGCGGGACTCGGGGTCGCCCGGCCCACACGACGGGCCGTTCCGCATACGAGGACCACATACGAGGAGCGCGTCGATAACGGAGGCGGTCCGGACATGCCGGGGCCTCCCTCGCCGAGCAACGCGGACAGCGTAACCGGCGGGGAGGCCCCGTACCAAAATCAGGCCCCGGGCACGCGGCCCCGGGGCGTCAGTGCGAGTCCTCGAAGAGGCTGGTCACCGAGCCGTCCTCGAACACCTCGCGCACCGCGTTGGCGATGGTCGGGGCCATCGACAGCACGGTGATCTTGTCGAGGTCGGTCTGCGCCGGGGTGGGCAGCGTGTCGGTGAACACGAACTCGCTCACCTTGGAGTTCTTCAGCCGGTCGGCGGCCGGGCCGGAGAGCACGCCGTGCGTGGCGGTCACGATGACGTCCTCGGCGCCGTTGGCGAACAGCGCGTCGGCGGCGGCGCAGATCGTGCCGCCGGTGTCGATCATGTCGTCGACCAGCACGCAGACCCGGCCCTTGACGTCGCCGACGACCTCGTGGACCTTCACCTCGTTGGCGATGTTCGGGTCACGCCGCTTGTGCACGATCGCCAGCGGCGCGCCGAGCCGGTCGCACCACCGGTCGGCCACCCGTACCCGGCCCGCGTCCGGGGAGACCACGGTGAGCTTGGCGCGGTCCACCTTGGCGCCCACGTAGTCGGCCAGGATCGGCAGCGCGAACAGGTGGTCCACCGGCCCGTCGAAGAAGCCCTGGATCTGGTCGGTGTGCAGGTCGACGGTGAGGATACGGTCGGCGCCCGCGGTCTTGAACAGGTCCGCCACCAGCCGCGCCGAGATCGGCTCGCGGCCGCGGTGCTTCTTGTCCTGCCGGGCGTAGCCGTAGAACGGCACGATCACGGTGATGCTCCGCGCGGAGGCCCGCTTCAGAGCGTCGATCATGATGAGCTGTTCCATGACCCACTGGTTGATGGGATTGGTGTGGCTCTGGATCAGGAAGCAGTCCGCCCCGCGGGCCGACTCCTCGAAGCGGACGTAGATCTCGCCGTTGGCGAAGTCGAAAGCGCGGGTGGGCGTGAGTTCCACGCCCAGCTCGCGTGCCACCGCCTCCGCCAGATCGGGGTGGGCGCGGCCGGAGAAGAGCATCAGCTTCCTCTCACCGGTCGTCTTGATCCCGGTCACTGCACCGTCTCCTATGTGTTCGACTGGTGTTCGACACAGCGACGCCCCGAGTCGGGCGTGCTGGCGGAATTGTGTGCACCACACACGGTACGCCCGATCCGGCGCACCTGTGCACCTCGGGACGCCCGTGAGACCACCCTCACTCCGCCTGCGACGTCTCCCCGCGTGCCCGCTCGGCGGCCTGCGCCGCGGCGCTGCCGGGGCGCTTGCGGGCCACCCAGCCCTCGATGTTGCGCTGCTGGCCGCGCGCGACGGCCAGCGAACCGGCCGGTACGTCCTTGGTGATCACCGAGCCGGCCGCGGTGTAGGCGCCGTCGCCGACGTTCACGGGCGCGACGAACATGTTGTCCGAGCCCGTCTTGCAGTAACTGCCGATCGTGGTGTGGTGCTTGGCCTCGCCGTCGTAGTTCACGAAGACGCTGGCCGCGCCGATGTTGGTGTACTCGCCGATGGTGGCGTCGCCCACGTAGCTCAGGTGCGGCACCTTGGTGCCCTCGCCGATGACGGCGTTCTTCATCTCCACGTAGGTGCCGGCCTTGGCCTTGGCGCCCAGCCTGGTGCCGGGGCGCAGGTACGCGAAGGGGCCCACGCTCGCGCCCTCGCCGATCTCGGCCTGGTCGGCGACGGTGTTGGACACCTTCGCGCCGGCCCCGACCGCGGTGTCGGTGAGCGTGCAGTTGGGCCCGACCTGCGCGCCCTCGCCGACCGAGGTGGCGCCGTGCAGCTGGGTGCCCGGGTGGATCACGGCGTCGGGCGCGAAGGTCACGGTGGCGTCGACCCACGTCGTGGCCGGGTCGACGACGGTGACGCCGTCCAGCATGGCCGCGGTCAGCAGCCGGTCGTTGAGCACCCGGCGGGCCTCGGCGAGCTGCACCCGGTTGTTCACGCCCGCGATCTCGCGGTGGTCGGCGGCGGTGTGGGCGCCCACCGCGTGGCCGTCGGCGCGCAGGATCGCCAGGGTGTCGGTGAGGTACTCCTCGCCCTGCGCGTTGTCCGTGGTGACCTTGCCGAGCGCCTGGGCGAGCAGCCCCGCCTCGTAGGCGTACACCCCGGAGTTGATCTCGGTGATCGCGCGCTGCGCCTCGTCGGCGTCCTTCTGCTCGACGATCGCGGTGACCGTGCCGTCGGCGCCGCGCACGATGCGGCCGTAGCCGGTGGGGTCGGGGACCTCGGCGGTCAGGACGGTGACCGCGTTGCGGTCCGCCTCGTGGGCGGCGACCAGGGCGGTCAGGGTGGCGGTGGTGAGCAGCGGGGTGTCCCCGTACGTGACCACGACCGTGCCCCGCTCGGGCAGCGCCACGCCCTGCCGGGCGAGTTCGTCCAGCGCGGTGCGGACCGCGTGGCCGGTGCCGAGCTGCTCGTGCTGGACGGCGGTCCGCGCGTCCGGGTCGATGGCGGCGAGGTGCTCGGCGACCTGCTCGCGGCCGTGGCCGACGACCACGACGAGGTGTTCGGGGTCCAGCGCGCGGGAGGCCGCGACGACATGGCCGACCAGGGAACGGCCGCAGACGGGGTGCAGGACCTTCGGGGTGGCCGACTTCATGCGCGTGCCCTCACCCGCGGCGAGGATGACGACGGCAGCCGGGCGGTTGGGGCTCACGGGGGAGACTCCTCGGCTTCAGGTGTTGGACATCCGCAGCTTACCGAGGGGCCGGGGGCCCGGTGCACCTGCCGCCCGGTTGCCGGCCGGGGGCCGTTCTCCGCTCCGCCGCCAGGACTCGAACCCGGACTTAAGGCACCAAAAGCCCCAGTGCTGCCAATTACACCACGGCGGATCAACCCGGCGTGTCCGGCCCGTTCCCGGGCCCCGGCGGGCTGGACGGCACCATCATGCCGTACGAGTCGGGGTCGCCGCGACGGTGATCCGCCCGGATCCGGGGTAGAACTGCGCTCATGGGCCACGCCCCAGGTGGTCCTGTTGCGCGGCCCGCGCCACTGCAATACTTACGGAGCCGTAGGTTCCGGGCGCAACCGGCCCGACCTGGCCACAACCACTTCCGACAAGGGACAGACATGACCACACAGACGGACGTGATCAAGGAGTCCCGGGAACCCGGGCCCTCGGGCGAGGGGCAGGTGCCGCTCGCCACCAGAGGCGGCGAGAGCAAGCGGTCGATCGAACAGATCACGCTGCTGCTGTTCATCTGCATCCCGTTCCTGGCGCTCGCCGCGGCCGTGCCGCTGGCCTGGGGCCGCGGCCTGAGCTGGCTCGACGTCGGCCTGATGGTCGGCATGTACTTCCTCGGCTGCCACGGCATCACCATCGGCTTCCACCGCTACTTCACCCACGGCTCCTTCAAGGCCAAGCGCCCGCTGCGGATCGCCCTGGCGATCGCCGGCTCGCTGGCCGTCGAGGGCCCGATCGTGCGCTGGGTCGCCGACCACCGCAGGCACCACAAGTTCAGCGACGCCGAGGGCGACCCGCACAGCCCCTGGCGGTACGGCGAGAGCGTCCCCGCCCTGATGAAGGGCCTGTGGTGGGCGCACATGGGCTGGCTGTTCGACGAGGAGCAGACCCCGCAGCAGAAGTACGCGCCCGACCTGATCAAGGACCCGGCCATCCGCCGCATCTCCCGCGACTTCTGGTTCTGGACCATGGTCTCGCTGCTGCTGCCGCCCCTGGTCGGCGGCCTGGTGACCATGTCGTGGTACGGCGCCTTCACCGCCTTCTTCTGGGGCTCCCTGGTCAGGATCGCGCTGCTGCACCACGTGACCTGGTCGATCAACTCCATCTGCCACGCGGTCGGCAAGCGCCCCTTCAAGTCCCGCGACCGCTCCGGCAACGTCTGGTGGCTGGCCGTCCTGTCCTGCGGCGAGTCCTGGCACAACCTGCACCACGCCGACCCCACCTCGGCCCGGCACGGCGTGATGCGCGGCCAGATCGACTCCAGCGCCCGCGTCATCCGCTGGTTCGAGCAGGCCGGCTGGGCGTACGACGTGCGCTGGCCGGACGCCGCGCGGATCGAGTCCCGGCGCACCGACGCCCCGCGTAAAGAGGAAATCAAAGAAGCGGCATGATGGGGATGTGAGCGACCCACGAGACGGCAGGGGAGGCGGCGGCGTCACCGCCGCCGCCGGGGGACCGGCCGCGCGGCGCGGGCGACGGGTCCGGATGACCGGCAAGGAGCGGCGCGAGCAGCTCCTCGACATCGGGCGGACCCTGTTCGCCGAGAGAGGCTTCGAGGGCACCTCGGTGGAGGAGATCGCCCACAAGGCGAGCGTGTCCAAACCCGTCGTCTACGAGCACTTCGGCGGCAAGGAGGGGCTCTACGCGGTCGTCGTCGACCGCGAGATGGGGCGGCTGCTGGACATGGTCACCGGCGCGCTCACCGGCGGCCACCCGCGCGAGCTGCTGGAACAGGCCGCCTTCGCCCTTCTCGACTACATCGAGCAGTACACCGACGGCTTCCGGATCCTGGTCCGCGACTCCCCGGTGGCCCAGTCGACCGGCACCTTCGCCTCGCTGATCAGCGACATCGCCACCCAGGTGGAGGACATCCTGGGCCACGAGTTCAAACAGCGCGGCTTCGACCCCAAGCTCGCCCCGCTGTACGCCCAGGCGCTCGTGGGCATGGTGGCGCTGACCGGCCAGTGGTGGCTCGACGCCCAGCGCCCCAAGAAGGCCGAGGTCGCCGCCCACCTGGTCAACCTCTCCTGGAACGGGCTGTCCGGCCTGGAGACCGAGCCGCGGCTGATCGGGCACCGCAAGAACTGAGGGTTTTCCGTGAGGGGTCGTGGTCTGCGGCGCGGGGGTCTGAAATCGTATATTTACGGGCCTGGCGGCCCACACATACACGGCAGCATTTCAGACCCCCGCTCCTGCGGCCCCTCCCGGTCCGCGAGCCCGACGGCTTCCGGGCCTCCGGGCCCTCCCGGCTCGTAAGCCCGACGGCCCCCGCCCCGCATCTGCGGGAGCGGGGGCCGCGTCGTGCGGTTCGCGGTGTCAGCCCGTGTTGCGCAGGCCCGCGGCCACGCCGTTCACCGTGAGCAGCAGTGCGCGGGACAGCAGCGGGTCGGGCTCCTCACCGCAGGCGGCCGCCTGGCGCTGGCGGGCCAGCAGGCTGACCTGGAGGTAGGAGATCGGGTCGAGGTACTGGTCGCGGATGCGGAAGGTCTGGGCCAGTACCGGGCTGGCGGCGAGGAGTTCGGACTCGCCGGTGATCCGCAGCACCTCGCGCACGGTCAGGTCGTGCTCGGCCTCGATCGCCGCGAAGACGTGCCTGAGCTCCTCGGGCACCAGGGTCTCGACGTAGTGGCGGGCGATCCGCAGATCGGTCTTGGCCAGCGTCATCTCGACGTTGGACAGGAAATTGCGGAAGAAGTGCCACCGGGCGAATGCCTCGTCGATCACCGAGTCGAGCCCGGCCTCGCGGGCGGCCCGCAGCCCGGAGCCCACCCCGTACCAGCCCGGGACGATCTGCCGGGACTGGGTCCAGCCGAACACCCACGGGATCGCCCGAAGGCCGTCCAGGCCGGCCCCGGAGTCCGGGCGGCGCGAGGGGCGCGAGCCCAGGTGCAGTTCGGCGAGCTGGTCGACCGGGGTGGAGGCGAAGAAGTACGCCGGCAGGTCCGGGTCCTCGACCAGGCCCCGGTACGTGCCGTGCGCGGCCTCGGAGACCACGTCCATCATGGCGTCCCACCGGGTCAGCGCCTCGTCGGACTGCCGGGGCGCGGTGTGCAGCGCGGACGCCTGGAGCGTGGCCGCCACCGTCAGCTCCAGGTTCTCCCGGGCCAGCGAGGGGATCAGGTACTTGTCGGAGATCACCTCGCCCTGCTCGGTCACCTTGATCTCGCCCTCCAGCGTGCCCCAGGGCTGGGCGAGGATCGCGGTGTGCGAGGGGCCGCCGCCGCGCCCGACCGTGCCGCCGCGGCCGTGGAAGAGCCGCAGCCGCACCCCGTGCCGGTGCGCGACGTCGCGCAGCCGCCGCTGGGCGCGGTGGATCTCCCACTGCGAGGTGGTGATGCCGCCGAACTTCGAGGAGTCGCTGTAGCCGAGCATGACCTCCTGCACGTCCCCGCGCAGCGACACCAGCCGCCGGTAGGAGGGGTCGGACAGCATCTCGTCCAGCAGCTTGTCGGCGATCCTCAGCTCGTCGGTGGTCTCCAGCAGCGGCACGATGCCGATCTTGGCCACCCCGGCGTGCAGGTCGATCAGCCCGGCCTCGCGGGCCAGCACCGCCGCCGCGAAGACGTCGTCCGAGCCCAGGCACATCGAGATGATGTACGACTCCACCACTTCGGGCCCGAACCGCTCGAACGCCTCGCGCACGCTGTGGAACACCCCGAGCGTCTTGGCGCCCGCCGCGTCCAGCGGGGCCGGCGTCGGCGCCAGCGGGCGGCGCGAGCGCAGCTCCTTGGCGAGCAGCTTGCGCCGGTAGTCGCGCGGCATGTCGGCGTACCGCCAGGACTCCTCGCCCAGCCGGTCGAAGAGCTGCCCCAGGGCGTGGTGGTGGGCCTCGGCGTGCTCGCGCACGTCCATGGTCGCGAGCTGCAGCCCGAAGGCGGACAGCGTGCGGATCGTGCGGTCCATCCGACCGTCGGCGATCAGCCCGCCGCGGTTGGCGCGCAGCGAGTCCTGGATCAGCCGCAGGTCGCGCACCAGGTCGCTGGTGCCCAGGTAGTCGCGGCCCGGAACGTGCGCGGTGCCCTTGGCCAGCCGCTCGCGGGTGTTGACCAGCTTCTGCCGCACACAGGTGGCCTTCAGCCGGTACGGCTCCTCGGCGTTCAGCCGCTTGTAGCGCGGACTGATCTCCGGCAGCGTCACCAGGTCGTCGGACAGGGAGTCCAGCAGCTCCTGGGAGGCCCCGGAGTTGCGGATCGAGTTCGACAGGGCGCCACGCAGGTCGTCGATCGCCTCCAGCGCGTCGGTGATGCCGTGCTCGTGCTGCAGGATCAGCACCTCCAAGGTCACCTCGGGGGTGACGTTGGGGTTGCCGTCGCGGTCGCCGCCGATCCAGGTCCCGAAGGTCAGCGGGCGCGTCTCGGGCGGCAGCGGCACGCCGACCCGCTCCAGTTCGGCCGCCAGGTCCTCCAGCACGTCGCCGACCGCTCCCGCGTGCAGCTCGTCCAGGTAGTAGATCGCGTTGCGGGCCTCGTCGGCCGGCTCCGGGCGGACCACCCGCAGCTCGTCGGTCTGCCAGAGCAGGTCGATGTTCTCGGCCAGCCGCAGGTCGGCCCGCCGCCGGTCGCCGTGACCGGCCTGCCCGTCGGACTCCTCAAGCAGCGCGGCGATCCGGCGCAGCTTGTTCAGCACCGAGCGGCGGGCCGCCTCGGTGGGGTGCGCGGTGAAGACCGGCCGCACGTTGAGGTTCCGCACGGTCTGGCGCACGTGCTCGGGGTCGCCGTCCTTGAGCAGGTCGGCGGTCTGGGCGAGCAGGCCGCCCTCGGCGGCGCGGCGGGCCCGCAGCTCGCGGCCGCGGTGCACCTGCTCGGTCACGTTGGCCAGGTGGAAGTACGTGGAGAAGGCGCGGACCAGCTTGGCGGCGGTCTCCACGTCCGTCTCGCCCAGCAGGGCGGCGGCTGCCTCCCCGTCGCTTCGGGTCAGGGCGCGTACCTTCTCCACGAGGTCGAGGAGGTCCTGGCCCTCCTGCCTCACCAGGGTGCCGCCCAGAAGCTCACCCAGGCGTCGGATGTCGGCTCGCAAGGCGGTACTGCTGTCCGGGGCGGTGTCGGCGCTGCTCACAGGTGCGGCTCCTTGATGCAGTGAAGTGGTCGACGGCATTCGGGCGGCGTACGGGATGTGTACGGTCAGCCGCCGTACGGGCGTACGTCCCGCTCGGGCCCGGACGTGGTGGCGCCCGCGGGTGCGTACCGACGGCGTGCTCGCGGACCGCGCTGTCCGACGGGTCCAGGATAGGTCGGGGGGCTGAACGCGAAACCGGCCGCCCACCTGGCGGACACCCCGACGGGGCGGCGGCGGGCCGGGGCGCACCACTTAGTCTGGACGCCATGAGTACGACGGGGGAGCGCGTACCGGACGGGGCAGGCGGACCACCGCCCCGGTCCGGCTGGTGGTGGTGGCGCAGGCGGCGGAGTTTCTTCCTGGACGCGGCGCTGGCCGCCGTCTCCGCGCTGGAGGCCGCGTTCGAGGGCGCCGACTTCGCGCACAAGACGGGCATCGTGACGGGCGCGGGCGCGCTGCTGGGCCTGCTGGCCGGCGCCTCGCTGATCCTGCGCCGCCGCTGGCCGGTCGCCGTGGTGCTCGTCGGCATCGCGGTCACCCCGGCGCAGATGGCCTTCGTGCTGTCCCTGGTCGGCCTCTACACCCTGGCCGCCTCCGAGGTGCCGCGCCGCATCACCGCCGCCCTGGCCGGCACGAACGGCGTCGGCACCATGGTCGTCGCCTTCATCAGCTTCCAGCACAACCTGGGCGACGACGGCGACGCCACGCGCATGTCGGTGCCGGTCACCGTGATCGTCTCGGTGCTGATGGCGCTCGGCCTGACCGCCCCGCCGGTGCTGCTCGGACTGTACGTACGCGCCAGGCGGCGGCTGGTGGAGAGCCTGCGGGAACGCGCCGACGGCCTGGAGCGCGAGCTGGAGCTGCTCGCGGAGAAGGCGCTGGAGCGCGCCGAACGGGCCCGCGCGGACGAGCGGACCCGGATCGCCCGCGAGATGCACGACGTGGTCGCGCACCGGGTGAGCCTGATGGTGGTGCACGCGGCCGCGCTCAAGGCGGTGGCGCTGAAGGACCCGCACAAGGCGTCGGCGAGCGCGGAGCTGCTCGGCGACATGGGGCGGCAGGCGCTGACCGAGCTGCGGCAGATGCTCGGGGTGCTGCGCACCGCGGCCGAGGGAGCGGCGGCCGGGCCGGCCGCCGCCGGGTCCGCGCCCGCGACCGGGTCCGCCGTCGCCGCCGCGGCCGCGGAGGAGCCCGAAGGCGGCCCCGGCCTGGACCGGCTGGCCGACCTCGTCCAGGAGTCGCAGGCCGCCGGAATGGGCGTCCAGCTCACCGTCGAGGGGGACTCCCGGCCGTGCGCGCGCACGGTCGAGGCCACCGTCTACCGCGTCGTCCAGGAAGCACTGACCAACGTCCACAAGCACGCCGCCGGCGCCAAGGCCCACGTACGGCTGGCCTACCGCGACAACGAGATAGCCGTGCTGGTCACCAACGGCCCCTCCGACGGCACCCCCGCGACCCCTCTGCCCAGCGGCGGGCACGGCCTGCTGGGCATGCGGGAGCGTGTCACGTCCCACGGCGGCGGCTTCGCCGCCGGGCCCACCCCGGAGGGCGGTTTCCGCGTCTCGGCGATGGTGCCGCTGGCCTGACCGGGGTCGGGCGGGCCGAGCCGGTGGAGCCGGCCGGCTGGGCGGGCTTCGCGGACTTGGTGGAGTCGGCCGGCCTGGCGGACGTGGCGGACCTGGTGGAGCCGGCCGGCCTGGCGGACATGGGTGGGCTGCCGGCCTGGCGGACTCCATGGAGCCGGCTGGGCCGGCGGACGTGGGTGGGCCGGTAGAGCCGGACGACGGCGTGACGGGTCGGCCGGCCCGCCCGGATTGACCGTCATGACCGGCCTCGACGGCCCGACCGTCGTGACCGGCCCCGCGGGTGGCGCCGCGCGCCTCAGCGTCCTTCCGGGCCGGTTTCCCGGGGGCCCTGCTCCGGCGCGGTGCCGTGATCCGGCGCCGTGCCGTGTTCCGGTGGGACGCCCTGGTCCGGCAGGGAGCCCTCGGCGGGGGACTGGGCCGGGGACTGGGCGCGGCCCGTCAACTGGGCCAGCGTCGCCCGGATGTGGGCGAGGTGGGCCCGGATCTCGTCCCGGTGCTGCTCGTGCTCCCGCAACGCCCGTTCCGCCTCGCGGCGCACCCTCTCCTCGTGCACGCGGGCCTGCGCGAGCATCGCGGATGCCCGCGCCTCGGCCTCGGCCTGCTGCGCCCGCAGCGACTCCTCCGCCCCGGTCCGCTCCCGGTGCGCCGCTTCGAGGCGGCGCTCGGCGTCGGCGAGCAGTTCCCCGAGGCCGCCGTCCACGCCGGCCTCGCGCTCGGCGATCTCCCGCTCCAGCGCGTCCATCCGCTCGCGCTGCTGCGCCCGCGCCTGCGCGAATTCCTGTCCGGCGTGCTGCCGCACGGCGTCGAGGGAGCGCTCGGCCTCGCCGCGCACGGCCTCCGCCTCGGCCCGCGCCTGGGCGAGGATCTCCGCGGCCCGCGCGCAGGCCTCGTCCAGGACGGCCTCGGCCTCGTCCTCGGCCGCCCGCAGCCGTGCGGACGCGGCCGCCCGCGCCTCGTCCTGCAGGGTGCGCCGCGCGGTGTCCGCCGCGTCCCTCGCGTACTGCGCCTCCGTCTCGGCGCGGTCGCGTACCGCCGCGGCCTCCTCCTCGACCAGCCGCAGGAGTTCCGCGGCGCCTTGGCCGAGCCGGTCGAAGGCCGTGGCGCCGAGGGCGTCCACCTGCCTGCGCACGGCCGCGGATTCCGCCTCCATCTCGTTGGCCAGCACGGTCAGCCGGGCGGCCCGCTCCCACGCCGCGTCCCGGTCCTCGGACAGCTCGTCCAGGAAGCGGTCCACCTGCTCCGGCCGGTAGCCCCGGCCGCGCACGATCTCGAACCGGTCCCGTCGCTCCGCCGTAGCCGTCGTGTCATTGCTCATCGCCTCTGCCCCTCGCCGTCGGGACGCTCCGAGTCCTGGCCGCATCATCGCCCGTATATGCTCCCTATTTTTTCGCTTATGCCGGAATTGTAAGGGCCGCGACACTCCGTGCCCTGTCGACTGCCCACCCTGCGCCTACCCGGAAACGGCGGTGGGCCGGGTGGAAGGACTCCGCCTTCCACCCGGCCCACCGCCGTTTGCCGCGCGAACCGCTACAGCAACCCGTCCCACATCTGCTCGACCAGCACCGACCACCAGTTGTCGGGCGAGGCGATCGCGGCCGGGTCCTGCGCTGCCAACTGCGCCTGGAAATCGACCGTCCAGCGCCCGGCCTGCTCCGGCGTCAGCCCGATCCGCAGCCGCCACATCCTGCCCAGCAGCGCCAGGCAGCGGGCGAACTCCGGCAGGCTGGAGTTGACGAACTGCGGCGGCGCCGGCTGCCCGCCCGGCCCCGCCTCCAGCGGCACGGCCACGATGTGCGCGGTCCCGTACTGGACGCACAGTTGGCGCCCGAAGTCGTTGCCCATGACGAGGTACGAGCCCGCGTCCGCGGCCGGCAGCACTCCGCGCTGCTGGGCGAGTTCGGCGAGGGTCGGCACCGGCTGGCCCGCCTGCGCCTGCGCCCAGAAGAACGGCCCGAAGTCCACCGGCAGCCCGGCCCACACCAGCGTCTGCGCCACGATGTCCGGCACGCCCTGCCGGGACACCGCCCGCTGGTCGAACCGGAAGACGCCCTGCGGGCCGAACGCGCCCGCCAGCTCCTGCCCGATCACGTCCAGCCCCACCGGCGGCACCCGCATCACAGTGTGCGGATCCGGCATCGGCACACGCTGCGGCTGCGGACGCGCGGGCGCGCCCGCGACCTGGTGCAACTCGCCCTGGTGGGTGAGCAGGTGCTGCACGCCCTGGCGGCGGCCCGCGTGGTCCCTGCCGTAGGGCGCGGTGTGGCTGACCCGCACCTGAGGCCAGGTCTCGCGGATCATCCGCGCGCAGTACCCGCCGGGCAGGTCGCACGACTCCAGCTCGGTGTGCAGTTCGAGCACCTGCTCCGGGCGCACGTTCATCGACCGCAGCTCGTGCAGGATCTGCCACTCCGGATGCGGGGTCCCGGGCGCCGACCGGCGGATGAGCTGCTGCTCGCTGCCGTCCTGCCCCCGGTAGCGCAGCACCGCCATGTAGCCGGGCCCGACGGTCGGCACACCGCCCGGTTGCGGATAGCCGTACGCGGGCGGTGGTGGTACGGGGGCTCCGGGCGGGGTGGCGCCCATGGCGGGGGGTGGTGTGCCGGGTCCGGCGAGCATGGTGGCGGCGTAGTGCGGGTTGCCCGCGCCGGGTCCCTGGGGCGGCGGGGTGCCGGCTCCGGGCCCGGGCGGTGGCGGTGGTGGTGGTACGGGGGCGCCGGGCGGGGTGGCGCCCATGGCGGGGGGTGGTGTGCCGGGTCCGGCGAGCATGGTGGCGGCGTAGTGCGGGTTGCCCGCGCCGGGTCCTTGCGGCGGCGGGGTGCCGGCTCCGGGCCCGGGCGGTGGCGGTGGTGGTGGTACGGGGGCGCCGGGCGGGGTCGCGCCCGTTCCCGGCGGCTGGGGGCCGGCCGGGGTGGCGAGCATGGTGGCCGCGTAGTGCGGGTTGCCCGCGCCGGGCCCTTGCGGCGGCGGAGCGCCCACTCCCGGCCCCGGCGGGGGCGGTACGGGGGCGCCGGGCGACGGGGTGCCGGTTCCGGGCCCAGGCGGCGGCGTCCGGCCGTGCGACGGCTGCTGGGCCGCGGGCGCCGGCACACCGCCCCTGGGCGGGGCCTTGGCGGTCTCCAGCCCGGCGATGTCCGCGGCACCCGCCGGGGTGCCCGGCGGTGGCAACGGCACGGCCGGGCCGTTCGGCGGCGGGTAGGGCGACCCGCCGATCGTGTGCGGCACCCCCGGCCGGGGCGCGTCGGACGCTTCCTCCGGTGGGGCGATCACCGTCTTGGGCAGCGAACTGCCGCCCGGCATCAGCTCGGTCTTCGCCTCGGCGCCCTGCGGCGGCTCGTCCGGCACGTCCGCGCCCGACAGCGGGGGCGCGAACACGGTGGCCGGCACGGCCACGGACGGCCCCTGCCCGGAGTCGACCGTCTTGCCCGCCCAGCCCCCGCCGGGGGCCTCCCCGGCCTGCCCGGCGGCCGGCCGCGGCACGCCGCCGCCCGTGTCCGTACCGCTTTCCCTGCCGCTCTCCGTGCCGCTGGGGACGGGCGCGGCGGAGGGGCCGGACGGGGTGTCCGGCGACGGCACGGGGGAGGAGGCGGGCGAGCCGCCGGACGGTGAGCCGCCACCAGGTTGCGGGGCACCGGGGTGCGGGGCGCCAAGGTGCGAGGCAGCGGGCTGCGGGGCGCCAGGCTGCGAAGCACCGGGTTGCGGGGCGCCGGACGGCTCGGGGGAGGACGCGTCCGGTGCCGGTGTGCGGCGATCCGGGATGCCCATCCGGTCCGCCGCGTCCTGCAGCCATTGCGGCGGACTGAGCAGGAAGGAGGTGGCTTCCAGGTCGATGCGCTGGGGCGGCGCGGGGGGCGCGTCGCTGGGAGCGGGGCCGTACTCCTCCTCGTAACGGCGGATCAGCTCGCCGATGGGCAGGCCGGGCCACAAGGTGGCCTCGCCGCTGTCGCGGGCGATGATGACGCGGACCGTCCCGTCGTCGGAGGACGGGCCGCCCTCACGCGCCTCGGACCAGACCACGAAACCCGACTCGAACTCGCGGACCCGGATCTCGCGGCTCTCGTAGCCGGACACGTCGCCGTTGACCCAGCGCTCCGCGCGTTCCTGCGCCTGTGCGAATGTCACCATGCCCGGCTCACCCCTCCTCGGCCACGGGTACGGCCACGGCGAAGCCGCCGTCGACCATCAAATTGGCCACCGTCTCCAGCTCCGGCGGGTTGCCCGCCAGCCGCAGCAGGAAGTCGTCCAGCGTGTCGCCGCAGTTCAGCAGCAGTTCGGCGACCCGGTCTGCGGGGTCGGCCCAGCGGTCGCCGTCGCGCAGGTCGTCGTAGGCGCAGAACCACACCGAGCCGGTCCGCTCGCCCTTCACCTTGACCGCCAGCAGTCCGCCCTGGACGTAGGCGATCGCCAGATAGTCCTTGGTGAGGTGGTCGCGCAGGCACTTGTTGACGTAGACGAGGTCGTTCACGGCCGCGTCCTCGCGGACGGTGAAGAACGGCTGGTCGATCAGCAGCCCCAGCTCCGGGTCGAGCGCGACGCCCTTGGGCGCGCAGCCGCCGGCCGCCTTGAGGAACGTGCGGTACGCGCCCGGCAGCCGGTAGCCCAGCTCCTCCTCGACCTCGCGCACCCGCGCCTCGGTCACCGCCAGCGGGTCCTTGGGCAGGCCGAAGTGCACCGGGCGGGTCTCCTGCAGCGGACGGGTGCCGCGCTTGCCGTGGTCCGCGGTTGATGTCGCCAGCCCCCCGTGGTGCCGCAGCAGCGCCTTGACCTCGACGGGTATCAGCTCCAGGCGGCGCGTGCCGGGCACGTGGTGCCAGGTCCAGCCGTGCGGGGTGGCCACCGAGGGCAGGCTCGCCCACAGTTCGTGGCCGGCGGCGTGCAGCGCGGCGTTGGCCGAGACGTAGTCGGTCAGGCGCAGTTCGTCCACGCCGAAGCCCTCGGGCGGTTCGGCGATCTCGGCGGCGGCGCGGGCGTAGGCCGAGAAATCGGGCAGGCCCCGCTCGTCCATCCACACGCCGCGCGGATGGCGTGCGGCCCGGACCGGATCCGGGAAGTGCACGACCTGCCCGGCGTAGGCCGCGTTGGGCGGCGCGGGTCGTCCCCCGGCCCCGGGACCGGGAGGCGCTCCCAGCCCTTGCGGACCTGTCGTCATGGCTGTTGCCCCCTGCTGCGTCCGGCTGATGAACGTAAGCCTAGGGGGTCCGGCGACCCAGGTGTCCGCCCCGGGGGCGGCCGGGCGTCCGCCCGTGGCGGGCCGGCGTGCAGGGGGTGGCGGGGGGGCGTGCGCCGCGCCCGCGCGTTCCGTACCACCTCGTCCTCCGGGGCGCCGCCCCGCACCCGCGGCGGCTCGCGTCCCGGGTGGCGGCCCGCGTCCTGGGCGGCGGCTGCGTCCCCTAGGCCTCTCGGGCGTCGCCCCTGCGGCTTCCCCAGGCGCTACTTCGCCTTCGCCGCGCCCTTTGCCGCGGCCCGCAGTTTCGCCACCTGCTTCAGCGGGATCGCCGCCCGCAGGACGGCCGGCTGGTGGTCCTGGCGGACCGTCTCGTACGCGGCGGTGGTGTCGCCGACGCGCACCACCGTCACCAGGACGATGCCGGCGGCGCCCCGCGAGGTGTCCGCGACGGTGTACGTGACCTGCTGGTCGCCCATGGGCGCGCCAGAGGAAGGGGCAGGCTGCACACTGAAGGTGCTCGCCACCTTGTTGCGGGTGACTGTGTAGTTGTGGCACGCGGCCAATGCGGCGGTCAGCTCGTCCAGGACCGCCTTGGCCTCGCCGGGCGCATAGGAGGCGATCACCTCCAGCGAGATGGTCTTGGACGCCTTCACCTTGGTCGCGGTGTCGGTGACCATGCCGCCGGAGTAGACCTGCCTGGCGTGCTTGGCCTTCTCGCTCCACTGGTCGGCGATCGGCTGGCAGGCCCGGGGCTCGGCCGTCACCTCGGCGCCCAGCAACTGGGCCTTGTCGGCGGCCGGCACCACCGTGACGTCGGGGACGTCGGAGTTCGCCAGCAGCGCGCGGCTGAACTTCGCCGTGGGGGACGAGTCCTTGTTCTCTTTCCTCGACGGGTCCGATGCCGACGAGCCCCCGCCGCAGGCGGCGGTCAGGGCGAGGGCGGGCAGCAGGGCGGCGGCCACCAGGACCGTGCGGCTACTGGTGAGTAGACGACTGCGTGCGCGTATCGGCATCGGTGTGTTCCCCATGGTCGTGTTCGCGGTGGCGTCCGCCCCCGGGCCTGGCGGGTGACGGCTCGCTGCCGCGCGACTTTACGGCACCGGGCCCGCGCTTCCCCCTGTGCGGCTGCTCACAGCCCATGATTCGCGCGGTCGCGCGACAAGGGCGCGGGTCCGGTGCCGGGCGCCGATCTCACCCGATCGGGTGAGCGGGCGCTCCCGTCAACGCTGCTTGGCCAGCACCGCCCGCAGCTTGGCGTCCTGCTTGCGGGCCACGTCGACGGGTACCTCGCCCGCCCCGCCGGACGCCTTGACCGACAGGTAGGCGGTCACCGTGTCACCGGTCTGGACGACGGTGACGAGGGCGGCCCCGGTCTTCTTGTCGGCCGCGTCCGTCATCACATAGGACACGGCCGCGTCCCCGGTGGGCACCGCCGGCCCCTTGGCGACCCGGAACGGCGTCTTGGTGCCGGTGTTGTCGATCGCGGTGAACGAGGTGCATTGGCCCAGTGCCGTCCGGACCGCGTCGATGACCTTGTGCGCGTCGCCCGGCGCGTGGCTGGCGACCAGCATCTGGTTGATGGCGTCCGGCCTGCTCTTGGTCGTGCTGCGGGCGAAGGCGGCGCCGACGTACGCCATGCGGTGGATCTTCGGGTCGCTGCTGGTGACGTCGGCCAGCGGCTGGCACTGCGGGCGGTCCGCGGTGAGCGTGGCGGTCTCGGCCGGCCGGTCGGTCTGCGACGGCTGGACGATCCAGCCGGGCAGGTCCTGGTCGGTGACCAGGGCCTTGGCCAACTGGGCCTTGCTCAGCGGGGCCTTGCCGGTGAGGACCGACCTCGCCGAGGGAGTGCCGCCGCTGCCGTCGGTGCCGCCACCGGACCCGGAGGAGCAGCCGGACGCGAGCAGCAGGGCGGGCAGCAGCAGGGGGAGGAGGGCGGCGGTCCGGCCGGCGGCCGGGGTGCGGATCGAGCGCATCGTCGTACGTCCTTGGTCTACGGGTGGGGGGATCCCGTGGTCTAACGGGCCGAAGGGCCCGCGGGTGCGGGCCGGAGCCGATCCTCCCGGTTCGCCCCGCCGGACGGCAACGCCGCATGCCTCCCCGGCCCCGGCGCGCGCACCCTGTGTCACCGCTCCGATGTGTGCACATCCTGTGTCCGCGTTGCCGACGGACCGTCACATCACGGTGACATACCCCACACAGGATGGGCGGGGCCGCGCGTTCGGCTTCCCCATTCGACGGCGGGTTTGGCAGTCTGATCGCCATAGGGGGGTGCCCGCCGGGGGCGGGTGGACGGAGGGACGCTACGACACCATGACGACGACGCACCCGCGGGCGGCCGCGCCCGCCGATCCCAGGCTGACCTGGAGCACCGTCCGCGACCCCGCGGGGCCGCCGGTCCTGCGGCACCGCAGGGACGGCATCCTGCCCGCGGTCGCGGCCGCCCTGTCGGTCCGCGACGACGTGCTGTCGTGCACGGGTGCCAAGGGGGAACAGGCGCCCGAACTCCACCCGATCGTGCGGGACTTCCTGGACGCGCTGCCGGTCGCCCAGCGTGAGCGCTTCACCGGCCGGTGCCCCGAACCGGTGCTCATTTCCCGCCACCTGTCCGCCGTCGAGGCGAACCGGAGCAAGCGCGCCGCCCGCAGACCGCTCACGCAGAGCGAGGCCCGCAAGGCGCTGCGCGGCGCGAAGCTGACGGCCCGCCGGATACGGGAGGACGGCGACCCCGCGCACGGCACCTACGCGCCGCCGTGCCGCTCCTGCGCGCCCCTGCTCGCCCACTTCGGGGTGCGGGCGGTCGACCCGGGCGCGGAACGCGCATGACGGGCCCCTCGGTGCCGGACGCCACGCGCTTCCCGGTCGGCGTGGACGCCGCCCTGCGCGCCGCGGGCTGGCGGCCCGGCCGCTGGGACATGGTGCGCGCCGAGCAGTGGGCCGACCGGCTGCGCGCCCACGTTTCCCCCGGCGGCCACCGCCACGCCGTCTTCCCGGCCGCGGTCGAGGCGTGGGCGGAGTTCGGCGGCCTGGCGATCCCCGCGACCGCAGGTCCCGGCCGGCAGGTCGCCCCTTCCGGAGTCGTGATCGACCCGATGCGCGGGCTGCACCTCGCCCGCACCTTCGGCGACCTCGGCCGCGCCTTGGAGACCGAGGTCGGCCCGCTCGGCGAGGAGCCCGACTCCGGCGCCCTGCTCGCCATCGACGCCGAGGGCAGGGTCTACGCGGTCGACCACACCGGCGACTGGTACGCCGGCCCCGACATCGACCGCGCCCTGACCGCCCTGCTCGGCGGGCTTCGGCCGGTGCGCCTGACCACGGGCTGAGGCCCTCCCGTGCCCGGCCCCCGTACTTCCGTATGAGCCTGAAGTAGCGATCCCCTAGGGGTGACGACCTACTTTGGGGGTCCCGCGGTTCGTACCGGCGGATGACGATGGCGGCCCGTGCGGCCCGTAGTTTCGTAGGGAGGGGTGGCGGCCCCACCCCGGCGAAGGGTGGTGCTACCCCCACCCCCCGAACGGAGACCTTCCCCATCGCGGCGTGCCGCGACTTCCAGCAGGCTCTTGTACGGGCGCCGACGACCGGTGACCGCGACAGGCGGCCGACCGCGACGTCCGACCACGCCCCACGAGAACCGAACGAACCGAACGAACCGACGACCGGCCGACCGACGGACCGACCGACCGACGGACCGACCGACCGATGACCGAAGACAAACGGGAGACAGCAGTGACAACGCCAGTGAGGGTTCCCAAGGCCGGGGGCAGCGGAGAGCGCTCGGCGATTGCCGCGGCCGGTCGGGCGGTGACGAAGGCGTACGGCAGCGGCGAGACGCGGGTGCTGGCCCTGGACGCGGTGGACGTGGACATCGCCCGCGGCCGGTTCACCGCGATCATGGGCCCCTCGGGCTCCGGCAAGTCGACCCTCATGCACTGCCTGGCCGGGCTCGACACGGTCAGCGAGGGCCGGATCTGGATCGGCGACACCGAGATCACCGGCCTGAAGGACAAGAAGCTCACCCAGCTGCGCCGGGACAAGATCGGCTTCATCTTCCAGTCCTTCAACCTGCTGCCGACCCTCAACGCGGCGGAGAACATCACCCTTCCGATGGACATCGCCGGCCGCCGGGTGGACCGCGACTGGCTGGACCGCGTGGTGGAGACCGTCGGCCTGGCCGGCCGGCTCAAGCACCGCCCCAACCAGCTCTCCGGCGGCCAGCAGCAGCGCGTGGCGGTGGCCAGGGCGCTCGCCGCCCGCCCCGAGATCATCTTCGGCGACGAGCCGACCGGAAACCTTGACTCCCGGGCCGGCGCCGAGATCCTCGGCTTCCTGCGCCGCTCGGTGGACGAACTCGGCCAGACCATCGTCATGGTCACCCACGACCCGGTCGCGGCCTCGTACGCCGACCGTGTGCTCTACCTGGCGGACGGCCGGATCGTGGACGAGATGCTCAGTCCCACCGCCGAGTCCGTGCTGGAGCGCATGCTGCGCTTCCAGCCGGGCGGCGACCCCCGTACCCCCGGTGACAGCGACGGCCGCGGGAGGGCGTCGTGACCGTCCTGAAGACCTCGGTGCGCAACTTCCTCGCGCACAAGGGCAGGATGGTCCTGTCCATGATCGCCGTCCTGCTGTCGGTGGCGTTCGTCTGCGGCACCCTGGTGTTCACCGACACCATGACCGCCACCTTCGACAAGCTCTTCGGCTCCACCGCCTCCGACGTCACCATCAGCGCCAAGAAGGTGGACGACGCCCAGAGGACCGGCATCCCGGACACCGTGCCGGCCTCCCTGCAGCGCACGCTCGTCCACGTCCGGGGCGTCGCCCAGTCCGACCCCGACGTCACCAGTCAGGACGTCACGGTCGCGGACACGAAGAACGACAGCATCAGCCCCTCGTCCGGCGCCCCCACCATCGTCAGCAACTGGGACCCGACCGAGACCCGGGCCGTCGACATCACCTCCGGCCACGTCCCGTCGAACGGCACCCAGGCCGTCCTGGACAAGGACACCGCCGACAAGCACCACCTGAAGATCGGCGACCGGCTGCGGATCATCGCCGAGCCCGGCGACTTCGACGTCACCATCTCCGGCATCGCCACCTTCAAGACCACCAACCCGGGCGCGGCCGTCGTCTACATCGACACCGCCACCGCCCAGGCCCGGCTGCTCGGCAACACCCACGCCTACACCGGCTTCGGCCTCACGGCGGCCAAGGGCGTCACGGACGACCAGCTCAAGGCCGACGTCAAGGCGGCCATCGGCAGCCACTACACGATCGACACGGCCGCCGAGACCAAGAAGAAGGACAAGGACGACGTCGGCGGCTTCCTGAACTTCATGAAGTACGCGATGCTCGGCTTCGCCGGCATCTCCGTCCTGGTCGGCGTCTTCCTCATCGTCAACACCTTCTCGATGCTCGTCGCCCAGCGCACCCGCGAGATCGGGCTGATGCGGGCGCTCGGCTCCAGCCGCCGGCAGATCAACCGGTCGGTGCTGTTCGAGGCGGTGCTGCTCGGCGTCACCGGCTCGCTGCTCGGCATAGGCGGCGGCATCGGGCTGGCCATCGGGCTGATGAAGCTGATGGGCAAGGCCGGCATGAAGCTGGACACCTCCGAGCTGACGGTCAAGGCGACCACCCCGATCGTGGGCCTGGCCATCGGCGTCGTCGTCACCCTGCTGTCCGCCTACATCCCCGCCCGACGGGCCGGGAAGATCTCCCCGATGGCCGCGCTGAGGGACGCCGGCACCCCCGCCGACGGCAGGGCCGGCCGGATCCGCGCCGCGGTCGGCGTCCTGGTGAGCGCCGCCGGCGTGCTCGCCCTGGTCGGCGCCGCGAAGGCGGACAAGGCGTCCTCGGGCGGCGGACTGCTGGGCCTGGGCGTGCTGCTGTCCCTGATCGGCTTCGTGATCGTCGGCCCGCTGCTGGCCGGCGCGATCGTACGGGTGGTCAGCGCGGTGGTGCTGCGCTTCTTCGGACCCGTCGGACGGCTCGCCGAGCGCAACGCGCTGCGCAACCCGCGCCGTACCGGAGCGACCGCCTCCGCCCTGATGATCGGCCTGGCTCTGGTGGCCGGCATGTCGGTGGTCGGCTCCTCGATGGTGGCCTCCGCCGACGACCAGCTCGACACCTCCGTCGGCGCGGACTTCATCATGCAGTCCGGCATGGGCGACATGCCGATCACCCCGGCGGCCGTCAGCGCGCTGAAGTCCGTGCAGGCCGGCGGCCTCGTCGAGCGGTACACCAACTACACGATGATCAACGCCAGGCTGGTGCTGCCCTCGGGGAAGTCGGTGGTCAAGTCGCTGAGCGCGGCGGACCCCACGTACCCGCAGGACCTGCGGCTGAAGACCACCGCCGGCAAGCTGACCGACGCCTACAAGGCCGACGCCATGTCGGTGCCCGAGGGCTTCGCCAAGGACAACCACCTGAAGGTGGGCGACACCCTCGCGGTGACGCCGACCTCGGGCCGCACCGCCCACCTGAGGATCGCCGCGATCACCAGCGACGACACGTCCATCGAGCACGGCTCGATGTTCATCAGCACCGCCACCGCCCGGCAGTACCTGCCACCGAACAAGATGCCCGGCGACTTCATGCTCTTCGCCAAGGCGGCGAGCGGCAAGCAGGACCAGGCGTACGCGGCGCTCAAGGCCGCGGTCAAGGACTACCCGCAGATCAAGGTCCGCGACCAGGCCGACTACAAGGACCTCATCCACAAGCAGGTCAACCAGCTGCTCTACATGATCTACGGGCTGCTGGGCCTGGCGATCATCGTGGCCATCCTCGGCGTGGTCAACACCCTCGCGCTGTCGGTCGTCGAGCGGACCCGGGAGATCGGCCTGGTGCGGGCGATCGGGATGTCGCGGCGGCAGCTTCGCCGGATGATCCGGCTGGAGTCGGTGGTCATCGCCCTGTTCGGCGCGCTGGTCGGCCTGGGCCTGGGCCTGGGCTGGGGCTCCACCGCCCAGCAGGTGCTGGCCACCCAGGGGCTGGGCATCCTGCGCATCCCGTGGCCGACGATCATCACCGTCTTCGTCGGCTCGGCCGTCGTCGGTCTGCTGGCCGCGCTGCTGCCGGCCTTCCGGGCGGGGCGGATGAACGTGCTGAACGCGATCGCGACGGATTGATGCCGACGGATTGATGCCGACGGATTGACCGATACCGATGGAGTGTGATGCCGACGGATTGATCGCGACGGGCTGACCGGAACGGATTGCCGGGACGGACCGACCCCGACGGATCGATGGCGGCCACGGCGGCCCCGGAGCGCGGAACCCCGCGCTCCGGGGCCGCCGTGCGTACTCCTCGGCCCCTCCTCTGCCATCGTCGGCCATCCTCGTCCGCCGGATGTCCGCGGCACGTCGTAGGCTGGTGGACCCCGGCCCGTGACACGTGTCGGGCGGTTCGCGTTGCCCGCGGGGCGGCGCGGGCCGGTGCAGCCCCGTACGCCCCCGTACGCGCGCCCCCGGGCGGCCGCGTACGCGAATCCTCCGGGACGGAATACCCACATGAGTCTGAACGGTCTGGTCGACGTCGTCGCCGAGGACGCCGCCCTCGCCGAAGCGGTGGAAGCCGCCGCCTCCGGCGCCCGGCCGCAGGTGGACCTGGTCGGCCCGCCCGCCGCCCGGCCCCTGGTCGTCGCGGCCCTGGCCGCGCGTGCCCGCCGTACCGTACTCGCGGTCACCGCGACCGGCCGGGAGACCGAGGACCTCGCGGCGAGCCTGCGCTCGATGCTGCCGCCGGACGCGGTGGTGGAGTTCCCGGCGTGGGAGACGTTGCCGCACGAGCGGCTGTCCCCGCGCAGTGACACCGTCGGCCGGCGGCTGGCCGTGCTGCGCCGGCTGGCCCATCCGCGAGCCGACGACCCGGCGGCGGGACCCGTGCAGGTCGTCGTCGCCCCCATCCGCTCGGTGCTCCAGCCGCAGGTCAAGGGGCTCGGCGACCTGGAGCCCGTGGCCCTGGCCACCGGGCGGAGCGCCGACCTGCAGGAGGTGGTCGACGCCCTGGCCGCGGCCGCGTACTCCCGGGTGGAGCTGGTCGAGAAGCGCGGCGAGTTCGCGGTGCGCGGCGGCATCCTGGACGTCTTCCCGCCCACCGAGGAGCACCCGCTGCGGGTGGAGTTCTGGGGCGACGACGTTGAGGAGATCCGCTACTTCAAGGTCGCCGACCAGCGCTCCCTGGAGGTGGCCGAGCACGGCCTGTGGGCACCGCCGTGCCGCGAGCTGCTGCTCACCGACGAGGTGCGGGCCCGCGCCGCCGTTCTCGCGGGCGAGCACCCCGAACTGGCCGAGCTCCTCGACAAGATCGCCGAGGGCATCGCGGTCGAGGGCATGGAGTCGCTCGCCCCGGTCCTGGTCGACGACATGGAGCTGCTGCTGGACGTCCTGCCGGCCGGGTCGATGACCGTCGTGTGCGACCCGGAACGGGTGCGTACCAGGGCCGCCGACCTGGTGGCGACCTCGCGGGAGTTCCTGGAGGCGTCGTGGGCGGCCTCCGCGGGCGGCGGCAAGGCGCCGATCGACCTGGGCGCCGCCTCGCTGCGCTCGATCGCGGACATCCGCGACCACGCCCGCGAGCTGGGCGTCCCGTGGTGGTCGGTGAGCCCGTTCGCGGCCGACGAGGGCCACGAGGCGACGTACGAGGGGCGGCTGATCGGGCCCGAGCTGGAGTTCGGCGACACCCTGCGGCTGGGCATGCGCGCGCCCGAGCTGTACCGCGGCGACACCGCCCGGGCACTGGCCGACACCAAGGGGTGGCTGGCCGAGGGGTGGCGGGCGGTCTTCGTCACCGAGGGGCACGGACCGGCCGCCCGTATGATCGAGGTACTCGGCGGCGAGGGCATCGCGGCCCGCGCCGGCGCGGACCTCGGCGACCTCGCGCCCTCCGTGGTCCACGTGGCGACCGGCTCGCTGGAGCACGGCTTCGTCGACCCCTCCCTGAAGCTCGCCGTCCTGACCGAGACCGACCTGTCCGGCCAGAAGTCCTCGACCAAGGACATGGGCCGCATGCCGTCCCGGCGGCGCAAGACCATCGACCCGCTCACCCTGGTCAGCGGCGACTACATCGTGCACGAGCAGCACGGCGTCGGCCGCTACGTGGAGATGGTCCAGCGCACGGTGCAGGGCGCCACCCGCGAGTACCTGGTGGTCGAGTACGCACCGGCCAAGCGCGGCCAGCCCGGCGACCGGCTGTTCGTCCCCACCGACCAGCTCGAACAGATCACCAAGTACGTGGGTGGCGAGGCGCCCTCGCTGCACCGGCTCGGCGGCGCAGACTGGACCAAGACCAAGGCGCGGGCGAAGAAGGCCGTCAAGGAGATCGCGGCCGACCTCATCCGGTTGTACTCGGCGCGGATGGCCGCCCCCGGCCACTCCTTCGGGCCCGACACGCCCTGGCAGCGCGAACTGGAGGACGCCTTCCCGTACGCGGAGACGCCCGACCAGCTCACCACCATCGCCGAGGTCAAGGAGGACATGGAGAAGTCCGTGCCCATGGACCGGCTGATCTGCGGCGACGTGGGCTACGGCAAGACGGAGATCGCGGTGCGCGCGGCCTTCAAGGCGGTCCAGGACGGCAAGCAGGTGGCCGTGCTCGTGCCGACCACGCTGCTGGTGCAGCAGCACTTCGGCACCTTCTCCGAGCGGTACGCCCAGTTCCCGGTCAACGTGCGGGCGCTGTCGCGGTTCCAGACCGACACCGAGGCGAAGGCGGTGCTCGAAGGGCTGCGGGACGGCTCGGTGGACGTGGTCATCGGCACCCACCGGCTGTTCGCCTCCGAGACCCGGTTCCGCGACCTGGGCCTGGTCATCGTGGATGAGGAGCAGCGGTTCGGCGTCGAGCACAAGGAGCAGCTGAAGAAGCTGCGGGCCAACGTGGACGTGCTCACCATGTCGGCGACCCCGATCCCGCGCACCCTGGAGATGGCCGTCACCGGCATCCGCGAGATGTCGACCATCACCACCCCGCCGGAGGAGCGGCACCCGGTGCTGACCTTCGTCGGCCCGTACGAGGAGAAGCAGATCGGCGCCGCGATCCGCCGCGAACTGCTGCGCGAGGGGCAGGCCTTCTACATCCACAACCGGGTGGAGTCCATCGACCGCGCGGCGGCGCGGCTGCGCGAGATCGTGCCCGAGGCGCGGATCGCCACCGCGCACGGGCAGATGGGCGAGTCCCAGCTCGAACAGGTGGTCGTGGACTTCTGGGAGAAGAAGTTCGACGTGCTGGTGTCGACCACGATCGTGGAGTCCGGAATCGACATCTCCAACGCCAACACCCTGATCGTGGAGCGCGGCGACACGTTCGGCCTGTCCCAGCTCCACCAGTTGCGCGGCCGGGTCGGCCGCTCGCGGGAGCGGGGCTACGCCTACTTCCTCTACCCGCCGGAGAAGCCGCTGACCGAGACCGCGCACGAGCGGCTGGCCACCATCGCCCAGCACACCGAGATGGGCGCGGGCATGTACGTGGCCATGAAGGACCTGGAGATCCGCGGCGCGGGCAACCTGCTGGGCGGCGAGCAGTCCGGCCACATCGCGGGCGTCGGCTTCGACCTGTACGTACGGATGGTGGGCGAGGCCGTCGCCGACTACCGCTCCGCGCTGGAGGCGGGGGGCGGGGAGCCGGAGCAGGCGCCGCTCGAAGTCAAGATCGAGCTCCCGGTCGACGCGCACGTGCCGCACGACTACGCGCCCGGTGAGCGGCTGCGCCTGCAGGCGTACCGCTCCATCGCGGCCGTGGCCAGTGAGGAGGACGTCGCCGCCGTCCGCGAGGAGCTGACCGACCGGTACGGCAAGCTGCCCGAACCGGTGGAGAACCTGCTCCTCGTGGCGGGGCTGCGGCTGCTGGCCCGCAAGGTGGGCGTCAGCGACATCACCCTGCAGGGCGCGAACATCCGCTTCGGCCCGGTCGAGCTGCGTGAGTCGCAGGAGCTGCGGCTGGGCCGCCTCTACCCGCGCTCGGTGATCAAGCACGCGACCAAGCAGGTGCTGGTGCCGCGGCCGACCACCGCCCGGGTCGGCGGGAAGCCGGTGGTGGGACGGGAACTGCTCCAGTGGACGGCGGAGTTCCTGACGGCGGTGCTGGGCGGTTGACGGCCCGGGAGGTTCCCGGCCGGCCGGCGGTCGGCGCGCCCCGGCCCTCGTGGACGGGGCACGCCGGCGCATAGGGTGCGGCCGTGACGATCACGGGCAAGGGCACCAACGTCCGGCCGCTCGCTCCCGGCCGGTGCGCCCGGCTGATGGTGGCCGACATCGACGGCGGGCGGCCGCGGTTGGTGTACGAGACGAGGGACAGCGCCCTGGAAGCGCCCAACTGGTCGCCCGACGGGCGCTGGCTGGTGTTCAACCAGGACGGGCTGCTGCTGCGGGTCCCGGCCCCGGCAGGGGAGGCGGCCGGACCGGAGGGAGCGGCCGGACCGGAGGCGGGGGCCGGGCGGGAGGCGGGGGCCGAAGCAGCGGGGGAGGCCAGGGCTCGCGCGGCGGCCGCACCGGAGGCCGGGGCCGGGGCCGGGGCCGGGCGGGCAGGCTACGGGCCGGAGGTCATCGACCGCGGGCCGGAGGTCATTGATTCGGGCGGGATCACCGACGCCAACAACGACCACCTCCTGTCGCCGGACGGCCGCACTCTCTACCTTTCGGCGGGTGACGGCCACATCCACGCCGTACCGTTCGAGGGCGGTCCGGCCCGCCGGGTCACCAACGACCACGCGCCCGGCCCCTTCCGTCACTTCCTGCACGGCATCTCGCCCGACGGCCGCACCCTGGCCTACGTGGGCGTCGAACCGTACGGCGGCGACGACTGGGGCTACCGCAACATCTTCACCATCCCGGCCGCCGGCGGCCCCGACACCCGCCTCACCGACAGCCCCGCCCCGGCCGACGGACCCGAATTCGGCCCGGACGGGGACTGGATCTACTTCAACTCCGAGCACGGCGCGGCCGCCCCCGGCCACGCGCAGCTCTTCCGGATGCGCCCCGACGGCTCCGGCCTGACCCGGCTCACCTCCGACGAGCGCGTCAACTGGTTCCCGCACCCCTCACCCGACGGCCGCCACATCCTCTACGTCAGCTTCCCGCCGGGCACGCAGGGCCATCCCGCCGACCGCGAGGTGATCCTGCGCCGCATCGAACCGGACGGCGGCACCCCGAGGGACGTCCTCACCCTCTTCGGTGGCCAAGGCACCCTCAACGTCAACAGCTGGGCCCCCGACAGCCGCCGCTTCGCCTACGTCGACTACCCCGTCCACTCCTTGGCCACGCCCTGACCCCGTCCTCCCCCCCCTCGGCGCACCTCAGTTCCGGCGCAGGATCACATACCCCTGGTCGTTCGCGATCTGTGTGTACGTCGCCGTCGGATGCAACTGCTTCGCGTACGTCGCCGGGTCCGGCACCCACCCCGATGAGTCGTCCAGCGCGATGTAGTCCGGGATCACCCCGGGCGTGTCGCCCACCCAGTACACCGTCGTGCGGTGCACCAGCCGGCTGATCGGGCCGACGTTCGCCTCCACGGTCGCGCCGTCCGGGATCCGGTCGAGCAACCCCTCCACGATCTTGGTCCGGGCGTCCACCTCGTAAGCGTCCGTGTGCGTGAGCTGCGCCAGCGGCAGGTGGACCGTGAGCGCGATCGCCGCGCCCGCCACGGCGGCCGGTGCCCCGGAGGCGTACGACCGCAGCCACGGCCGCCGGCTCTCCCGCGCCCGCGCGGCCGCGTCCACCAGCGCCAGCGCGACCACCGGCATCAGCACCGCGCTGTAGTGCCAGTCGGTGCCCCAGTAGTGGTCGTCGTGCGAGACGAAGCGCCATCCGATCGTCGGCAGCGCCGCTAGCAGCAGAGGCGAGCGCAGTGCCAGCAACCCGCTGGTCGGCAGCAGGATCCACAACAGTGTGTGCACCGCCGTGCCGAACGGTATGTGCCCCGGCATCGGCGCACCGTGCCCGTTCAGCTTGTTCCAGTAGTCGTACGCGCCACCGCTGTTGAACGCCGGGATGATCACTCCGAACTCCAGCGCCGACGCCGCGATCCCGAGCGCGATCAGCCCGATCGCCCACGGTCCGTACCGCAGCGCGTCCCCGAGCCTCCCCGAGTCCTCGCCCTCCTGCGGGCCCCCCGTTTCCCCGGAAACGTCCGCGCCGGGTCCCGGGTCCTGTTCCTGCCGGGTCCGCCACCAAACGATCACGCCGATCATCGCCGCCGTGATGCCCATGTCCTCTTTGACGAGGGCCAGGGGAACGGCCCACCACATGGCGGCGGCCCATCGCTTGCGGAGCACGGCTTCGAGGGAGAAGGCGAGCAAGGGCATGGCGAACGCGATCTCGTGGAAATCGAACTCGACTGCCTTCTGAACCCCCCAGGACAGCGCGTAGGCGGTTCCGACGGCAAGGCCGCGGGGGCGGCCCAGGAGTTCGGCGGCGACGCGTGTGACGGGGATGACGGACACCGCGAACAGGAGGGCTTGGACGACCAGAAGGGTGACGGGAGTGGGAAAGATCCGGTAGAAGGGGGCGATCAGGGCGGTGACGGGGCTGAAGTGGTCGCCCAGGATGTCGAAGCCCGGCCCTTTCAGGTCGGCGACGGGTGCGTGCAGGTGGGCGTACGACTTGACGGCCTGCTCGAAGATGCCCAGGTCCCAGGACATGGTGAGCATCCGCCGGTAGCGGGTGACCGACAGCGCCGTGTACAGGACGAAGAACGCCGCCGCCAGGAGGTAGGGGTCCAGCCGCGCTCCCGGCATCCACGGCCGCCGGCCCCGTGTGCCTCCCGCGCCCGCCCTGGTCGGACCGGACTCGTCCGTGCCCGGCTCACCCGTGACCGACGCCCGCTCCACCCCGGGCGCTTGCTCCGCCCCGGCGTCCTCGGCCGCTTTGACGCCCTGCGCCGGTATGACGGCCTCGGCCCTGTCCATCGTCGTCCTCCCGTGGAAGCTGGGTCGGGGTCTGCCGGAAAAGATACGGGACGAGGCTGTGTCCACGGGACCCATGAGGCGGTCCAGTCGCCCCCATGGCCGTAACCGACCCGTCACCGACCGGTCACCGCGCTCCGCCGGAGCCGGACAATCCGCACCTGCTTGCCCGCGCCCGGCGCCCCCTCCACGCCGGGCGCGGCACTCCCCGGGCAGGCCGGGGCGTCACCACCCGCATCACGGCAGACCTCATCGCGGTCGTCTCTCCGGCGCATGCACCGGAGGGACACCAGGCCGCGCTCGGTCACCCGCGGCAGAAGCGTGATCGACGCCCGGTCCGTCCGGAAACACCGGGTCAGGAACCCAACGTGTCGATGTCGACTATCCGGTCGGCGGGCAGCGTCCCGACGTGGACCGGAGCGTCGAACCCGCTGAAGACGACGGTGCCCGGACCGGTGCCGCCGACCGTCACGACCTTCAGGACGTAGGGCGTCCCGTCAGCCGCTATGTACGCGGTGCTCGTGGAGCCGTCCTTCGGGTCGCTGTCGGTGACCGGTATCGCCTGCTTCCCATCGACCGTCGTCGGAGCACCCTTGCGCGGCTTGTGAGGCTTCTCCTGGAAACCGGACAGCAGGTTCTTGAGGTCGCAGATCCCCGCCAGGTCCTTGCCGCCGGAGCTCGTGGCGGCCGCCTTCATCCACTTCCCGTGCAGCAACCGCACCATCGGAGCGCCGCCCATCTGGCGCAAGAAGGCGTCGTCGCCCGCCAGGTACACATGGGTTCCGGTGGAGATGAGTTTCGCCGTTGCCCGGCCCTCGGAGATGTGTCCCGTGCACTCATTGCGCGTGTTGATCGCCACGTCGAACGCCAGCGGCTTGCCGTCCGCGCTCCCCTTGGCGTCGGCCGTGAGCGAATGGACGGCCGTCATGGCGCGGGTGGCCCGGCGGACTATCTCCGAGGCCGGAAGCTGCGCCAGGGCGGACTGCGGTGGAGCCGGTGCAGCCGCCTTTGACGACGACGGGTCAGGGGTGGCGGTGCCGTCCCCGCCCGCCGAACGTGTGGATGAGGGGTCCGCGGCCGGCTTTCCATCGCCGCTCCGGCACGCGGTGAGGCCCATCGCGGCCGTCGCGCAGAGTGCGACGATCGCCATGCCGCGGCGGATGGTGCTGAGGTGCATGGTGTGTTCCCTCCCGGGAGGCGCGGCGGATCGCCGCCGCGCCTCGGGTGATGGTGCGGTTGACCGGGCCGGTCAGCCGGTCTTGTGCCAGTCGGCGCAGCCGCTGGTCTTGAAATAGGCGTCGGAGCCCGCGATCGTCACGACGGCGGAACCGGTGGCGTTATCGTTCGCCGTTATCGAGTCGACGCCGTGCAAGGCGTCCTTGCTGCGCTCCCAGTAGCAGTTCCCGTCGGTGCTACCTGCGCTCCGGTAGGTGCCGGGGAGGATGTCCTTGCCGACCTTGTACATGCCGTCGCCGGACATCGAGGACTTCGGTGCGCCGGCCTTATTGGCCGTCACCGCGTACCAGTCACTGCAGCCCGTCGTCTTGAAGATCCGATCGGTCTTGGTGATCGTGACGTAACTGCTGCCCGTGACGTTGTCGTTGGCCAGGATCGAGTCCGCGTCCCCCTTCGCGTCCTTCGCGCGCTCCCAGTAGCACATGTCGTCCTTGTTGCCGCTGGTCAGATAGGTACCGGGTCGGATGTCCGTGCCCACCCGGTACGTCCCGTCCCCCTTGAAGGCCGGCTTGGCCGTGGGCTCGGTCGCGGCCTTGTTCTTCTCGTTCTTCTCGTTCTTCTCCTGCTTGGCCGGCGCCGAGGCCGCCGGCTTGGCCGTGCCGCCGCTGTCCGAGCTTGTGGCGGAATCCTTCGCGGGACCGCACGCGACCGCTCCAGCGGCGAGCAGGACGGCCAGCGCACCAGCCGCCGCGAGCGAGTTGAGTGCGGACCTGGACGTGGTCACGGACATGAACCTGGACATGAATATCCCCCCTATGGATCGGCGGGCCCCTCCGGCCCTGTGAACCAACGTGTCAATGAGAGCATGCGCTGTGAACCGAGTCAACATGAGTTCACGAAAGAGTGAAGTTCACTCCGTGAAGCGAGTAGCGTCGATTTGCTGGGTATGCTCGATCTCACACGCGCCAGGTGCGAGTGGAAGAGGGGTCCAGTGCTGGCCGGGCGCGAGGGACCGAGGGGGAAGGGGAGCGGGGCGATGTCGGAGAAGGCAAGCGAGGTGAACTCGGCGGCGATCGCCAGGCTGGCGGGCGTCGGGCGCGCCGCTGTCAGCAACTGGCGGCGGCGCCACGACAACTTCCCCAAGCCCGTGGGAGGCACCGAGACCAGCCCGACCTTCGAGCTCAGCGCGATCGAGCGATGGTTGCGGGACCAGGGCAAACTGGCGGAATTCCCGCTGCGGGAAAGAGCGTGGCAGCAGACCGAACGCCACCCGGAGGGGGCGCCCGTCGCACTGCGCATCGCCGGGTCGTTCCTGCTGACGGTTCGTGAACGACCAAGCATGGTGGTGACGTACACCGCCGACCCCGGCACCCCTCTGGCCGCGCCGCTACCCGGTGCCATGGCGCAGGCCCTGACCAGCAGATTCGGGCCGGATCACCCCATCGAGCTACCCGAGTCCCTCGATGGTGAGATCGGCTTGCTGCGCGCCACCGGGGACCTCGCCCTGGAGATGGGCCCGGGTCAGGCCTACGAGTTCCTGCTCGGCCGTTACCTCGACGCCAACCCGCGTCAGTTCACTCTCACCCCTTCCGAGCCGGCCGAACTCATGGCGGCACTGGTCGGCGGTGCCCCGCGCAGCGTGTTCGACCCGGCGTGCGGCACCGGTTCCCTGCTGCGGGCATCCGCCGCCACGGAGGCGGTCCACGCCCAGGAGTCCGATGCCGACCTGGCCGCTCTCACCGCGCTGCGCCTCGCGTTCGCGACCGACCCGGCCGTCCGGATCCGGGTCGAGACCGGCGACAGCCTCCGTTCGGACGCCTTCCCGGGCCTCGCCGCCGACGCGGTGCTGTGCCACCCGCCCTTCAACGACCGCAACTGGGGCCATGACGAACTCGGTTACGACTCCCGCTGGGAGTACGGCTTCCCGGCCAGAACCGAGTCGGAGCTGGCCTGGCTCCAGCACGCCCTGGCCCATGTCCGCGACGGCGGGACAGTAGTCATGCTGATGCCGCCGGCCGCCGCGTCCCGTAGATCCGGCCGCCGGATCCGGGCCGACCTGCTGCGCCGCGGCGCCCTTCGCGCGGTGATAGCGCTGCCTGCCGGCGCTGCCCCGCCCTACGGCATCCCTCTCCACCTGTGGGTGCTGCGCCGGCCCGGCGCCGAGTCCCGCCCCGGACATCACCTGCTGCTGGTCGACGCCGGGGCGGTACCGGGCCAGGGCGCGGAGCGCGCCCCCTGGCAGGCCGTCAGGGCAGCGGCGCTCGAGGCATGGCAGTCCTTCGACCGCACGGGTGCCCTGCGCGAGCGCCCCGGGATCAGCCGGGTGCTGCCCGTCATCGAGCTCCTCGACGACGACGTCGACCTGGCCCCCGCCCGTCATCTGCCTCTGCCCGTCGCCGGCGGAGCCGCCGAACTCGCCTCGGTACGGGACCGGCTGGCCGCTACCCTGCGCCGCACCACGGAGCTGGCCCCACCCGCGGCCACCCCCGGCGAACCCGCCCGCTGGCCCACCACCAGCATCGGCGAACTCGCCCGCGCCGGCACCCTCCTGATGCGGGCGGGCGGCTCCGGCACAGCTCCACCGAGCGGTGCCGCCCCACCGGTCCTGACCGAGCACGACGTCATGGCGGGCACCGCGCCCAGCGGCATACTCCCGGCCGGCCGGCCGGAGAGCCCGGTGGAGGAGCCGGTGCTCACGGAGCCGGGTGACGTGGTGGTGCCGGTGCTCGGCGGTGGCGCCATAGCCCGGGTCGTCGACGAAGCGGAGGCGGGGGCGGCACTGGGCCGCAACCTGTATCTGCTGCGCGCCGACAGCGCTGCTCTCGACCCCTGGTTCCTGGCCGGGTTCCTGCGGGGTACGGCCAACAACCGGCAGGCCAGCAGCTATGCCTCGACCGCCACCCGGCTCGACGTCCGCCGCCTCCAGGTGCCACGCCTGCCCCTGGCCGACCAGCGGCGCTACGGCGAACGCTTCCGGACCCTCGCCCGGTTCGAGGAAGCACTGCGCCAGGCGTCCCGCCTCGGGGAGCGACTCGTTCAGGGACTCTACGACGGACTGACCGACGGGACCGTGCGGCCGGAGTAGTTGTCCCCGGTCCGGTCCGGTCCACGAGCGGGGCGGCGTCCGTCACCGCGGGCCGCTAGTCTCGCACTGCGTCCGCCGAGGGGCGGGCGCGCGGCCCGTGCCGCCGCGGACCGGCGCGCCCTCCCGGCGCCCCCGGCGCCAGGGCCGCCCCGGGAAGCACCGCGGCACCATCGGGACGATCACGTTCCGCCACCCCATCAGCATCGAGGTCCAGGAGCACAGGATGTACGGCCCCGGCATCGCGCCGCCACAGCCCAGACCCGCGGGTCGCGGCACGGTCATCGGGCTGCGCGTGCTCTTCGCGGTGCTGCCCGTGGTGACCCTCGGGGTGGGCGCCTGGGGCTCCTTCCTGCGACTGGCGCTCCTGCTGCGGCGCCCCCTGGACTGGGCACTGGTGCCCCTGGCGGGCGTGGTCGGGACGGGCGGCTTCATGCTCGTCGGAACCGGGCGGGACGACAACAGCTGGCAGACCAACGTCGGTACCGCCTGCCTGCTGGTGTGTATGGCGGTCACCCCCACGTACTTCCTGATCATGGACATCCGCCGCACGCGACCGGAGCGCGGGCCGGCCACCGCGGCCCTTGCGCCGCGGCCGTACACGCACCCGTACGGATACGAGCCGGGGCTGATACCCGGGGCGGCGCCGCCTGCGACCGGGCCGGGGCACGCCGGGACCTCCATACCCGGCCCGACCCCCTTCGGCCACGATCGGCGGGAACCCGCCCCGCCGCTGCCTCCCACCGGGCCCCGGATCGACCAGGTCCGGGCGGAACTGGACGAGTTGAGCCACTTCCTCCGCAAGGAGGAGGGCAGGTGATCGGCCGGATCATCGCCGGGAGGTACGAACTCGCCACGATCATCGGTCAGGGCGGCATGGGCCAGGTGTGGACCGCGTACGACCGGAGGCTGGACCGCAGGGTCGCCGTCAAGCTGCTGCGCCCCGACAAGGTGGCGGCCGGCGACGAGGCCGAGGAGTTGCGCCGCCGCTTCGACCGCGAATGCCGTGTCACCGCCCAGGTCGATCACCCGGGGCTGGTCACCGTGCACGACGCGGGTGCCGACGGCGACGACCTGTACCTGGTGATGCAGTACGTGGAGGGCGCCGACCTCGGTGACCACCTCGCCGAGCACGACCCGTACCCGTGGCCGTGGGCGGTCGCGGTTGCGGCGCAGTTGTGCGCGGTGCTGACCGCGGTGCACGCCGTGCCGATCGTGCACCGCGACCTGAAGCCGCGCAACGTGATCGTCCGCCCCGACGGCACGGTCACCGTGCTGGACCTCGGCGTCGCGGCCGTCATGGACACCGACACCACCCGCCTGACCCACACCGGTTCGCCGATCGGCAGCCCCGCTTACATGGCCCCCGAGCAGGCGATGGGCGGCACCGTGGGGCCGCGTACGGACCTGTACGCCCTCGGGGTGCTGCTGCACGAACTGCTCAGCGGGCACGTGCCGTTCGCAGGGGCGACCGCTCTGGGTGTGCTGCACCGGCACCTGTACGAGGCGCCGCTGCCGGTGCGGCAGGTACGGCCCGAGGTGCCGCAGCCGTTGGAGGCGCTGGTGCTGCGGTTGCTGGCCAAGGACCCGCAGCACCGTCCGGCCGGGGCGCAGGACGTCCACCGGGAACTGGCCGCGCTGCTGCCCGTTCCCAGCGCCCACCACCCGCCGCTCGGTCCGATGGACCCGACCCGCCCGTTCCTGCGCCCGCATGCGCCCTGGCCCGACCGCGCCACCGCGCCCGTGGCAGAGCCGTCCGCCGTACCCGCACAGGTGGTTGCCCCGCCGGCTCCCGCCGCCTCGACTCCCGCCCCCTCGGGTCCCGACCTGGCCGGCGCGGTCGACGAGGTCAAGCGGTTGCTCGACGCCGGCCGGATCACCCAGGCCGTCGACCTGCTCGGCGGCATCATCCCGGCCGCCGCGGAGAGGCACGGCGAGCACTCACCCGTGCTGCGGACGCTGCGCAAGCAGTACGCGGCGACGCTGATGGAGGACGGCCAGTACCGCAGGGCGCTGCCGGAACTGCGGCGGCTGTCGGAGGAGTTCGCGCTCCAGTACGGGGGAGCGGACCGGCAGGCGCTGCGGTTCCGTTACGAGGCGGCCCAATGCCTGGAACAACTCGGCGACACCGTCGCCGCGTTGTCCGAGTACCGGGTGCTGCTGCCGTACTTCGAGCAGTGGGCGGCCGGTGACCCCGCGCTTCCGCTGGACATCCGCCGCCGTATCGCTCACCTGTTGCTGTCCATGGGCGACCGGCCCGGCGCCCGTGACGTGCTCACCCGGCTGCTGTACGACGCGGAGCGCGTTCACGGACCCAACCACCCCTTCGCGGCGGAGATCCGCCGCACCCTTGCCTGGCTCGGCCAGGTCCAGGGGTAGCCGCCGGGGCGCCGTCAGCCGGACGCGGGCCGGCGGAAGACCCCGTACTTTTGTCCGACACACTCGCGCGCTTGTCCGCACCCGGGCCCCCGATGGGGGTACCGCGTGCGCGAACGCGTCGTAAGGGCCGCGAGGGTGGGCAGGAACACATCAAATGACGAGGAAGCGGGGTGGGTTCATGGACACTCGGACGACCCGCGCGATCGCGTGCGCCGCGATGCTGGCCGCGGCGCTCGGCGTGGCGGGATGCAAGGACACCACGGTGGGAACGGGCAAGGGCGCCGACCCGGGCAGCGGGACCGGGACGGCGTCGAGCGGCCCGGTGGCCGGCGACGGCCACGCGGTCAGCCCGCTCGACAATCCGGACGGGACCAAGCCGGGCCTGGCGCCCATAGCGTCCGCCGACCGTGCCAAGGCGCGGACGCTCATCGGCAAGGTCGCGACGAAGGGACGCGGGCCCAAGACCGGCTACAGCCGCGACCAGTTCGGATACGCCTGGATGGACGGCGTGCCCGGCGTCCCCTTCGCCCACAACGGCTGCGACACCCGTGACGACGTCCTCAAACGCGACGGGCAGGGTCTGGCGTACCGCTCCGGGTCGAACTGCGTGGTGACGTCGATGACGCTCGACGACCCGTACACGGGCCGGGTCATCCACTGGACCAAGGCCAAGGCGACCACGGTCCAGATCGACCACGTGATGCCCCTGTCCTACGACTGGCAGATGGGCGCCGCGCACTGGGCGAAGACCAAGCGCGAGCAGATAGCCAACGACCCGCTGAACCTCATCCCGGTCGACGGCCCGTCCAACGAGGCCAAGGGCGACTCGGGGGCGGCGTCCTGGCTGCCGCCGAACAAGCAGATCCGCTGTTCCTACGCGGTGCGGATCGCACAGGTCTCGCTGAAATACCAGTTGCCGGTCACGGCCGCGGACAAGCAGGCGATGCTCGCGCAGTGCGCGGACTGAGCGGCGGCGCGGCGCCTGGCGCGATCGCGTTGCACGGAGTGCTGGATATCGGCGGCCCGGCCTCAATATCCTCGTGCTCGATCATCTGCACGCATCGTGAGGCTCGTATTCCAGCGTTCCCCTACCGGGAGGCACCATGGTCCGCCGCCGTACCGCCGCCGTCTCGATCGCCGCAGCCGGGCTGCTGCTCGCCTCGCCGGCCCTGACCGCGTGCGGATCGGGCCCGACCCACGCCGGCGCCGCCGCCGTGGTCGGTGACCACCGGATCACGGTGTCCGCGCTGCAGTCGCGGGTCGACGAGGTACGGACGGCCGAACAGAAGATCCCACAGGGCGCCCAGCTGGTCGACAACAGCGGCAAGCTGCCCTCGCAGATGCTGAGCATGCTCGTTCAGAACGAGGTCATCGGCAAGGCGGCCCGGGACGCCGGCGTCACCGTCAGCGCCGGCGAGACGCAGCAGGACCACGCCCTGGCCCTGCAGCAGTTCGGTGGCAACGAGGCGCAACTGGACCAGCAGCTCCTCGCTCAGTACGGCGTCGTGCCCTCGGGGATCGACGACTTCTTCCGCACGAACGTCGAGGTCAACAAGCTCATCACGCAACTCGGGTACCAGCCCGGCAGCGACAACGGGAACGCCGCGGTGGTGGCCGCGATCTCCAGGACCGCCAAGTCGCTGGGCGTGCGGATCAACCCGCGGTACGGGGCCTGGGACTCGAAGAAGGCGATCATCGGCAACGCCACGGACCCGTGGGTCGTGGACCGGACGCCGGCGGTCACCGCGGCCGACGGGTCGGCCTGATCCCGAAGCGTCACCGAGCGCGCCGAGGGATCCTCGCACCCCGCCCGACCAGGCAATTCCCGCGACGCCGGAAGTTATCCACAGGCTGGAGGTTCCGGGGCCGCGGGGCGTCGGCGGTCCGGGGTACGTTCGAGACATGAAAGAGACGGACGACGACGGAACGGGCGCGGTGGCCCCCGGACGGCTGGTACTGCTCACCACCAGCCACCGGGTCGCGCCCGGCCAGCTCTCCTGGCCCGCTTGGCAGACCTTGAGGGACGCCGACCTCGTGGTGTGCCCGGATCCGGACCATCCCCAGTTGCCCTACCTGAGGGAAGCCGGGATACGGGTCGAGGTCGCCGCACCGGGCGGGCGCGAGCTGGCTGAGGCGACCGCGGGCCGGCGCACGGTCGTCTACGTCGCGCCCTCCGGCGGTGCCGATCAGGCGGTCACGGACGAACTGGCACGGCTCGGCGGCTCCGGCCGTGTCGCCATGCCCGACCTGGAGCTGCTGCCCGGCTCCTACGACCTGCCGGGCGCCCGGCTGCTCGACCTGGTGCAGGTGATGGACCGGATCAGGGCGGAGTGCCCGTGGAGCAGCCTGCGCACCCACGGGGAGCTGGCGAAGTACGGCATCGAGGAGATGTACGAGCTGGTCGAGGCGATCGAGGAGGGCGACCGCGCGGCCATGCGGGAGGAGCTGGGCGACGTCCTGCTCCAGGTCGTCTTCCACGCAGCGATCGCGCAGGGCGACCCGGAGGCACCGTTCGGGATCGACGACGTGGCGGCCGGGCTCGTCGAAAAGCTCGTCCACCGGCACCCGCACATCTACGGGGACGAGGTCGCCGAGACACCGGAGCAGGTGCAGGCGAACTGGATACGGCTCAAGGGCGTCGAGAAGGCCCGCGAATCCGTGACCGACGGCATCCCGCTCGCCTCACCCGCCCTCGCACTGGGCGCCAAGCTCGCCGCGCGCGCCCGAGGAGCGGGTCTGCCCCTCCCGCCCGCACCGTCCGTGCCCCGTTACGACGACGAGACCGCTCTGGGCGAACACCTGCTGGCCGAGGCGGCCGCCGCGCAGTCCGCCGGCATCGACCCCGAAGCGGCCCTGCGGCACGCCGCGCGCCGCTACCGCGAGGCGATACGGGCCGCGGAGGCCGCGCACGCCGGCGGCAGCGCGATCGGCGGAGGAGCCGAGGACGTGTCCGGTGTCCCCGGGGAGGCGGTGGCGACGGCCTGGGAGGACATAGCCGCGGACGAGCCGGGACCGGGCCGTACGAGCTCCGCCGGGGCGGGGGTGGCCGACGGGGGCGTCGCGGACCGCGGGCCGGACGGGTTCGCGGCGGACGATCCCGGGCCCTGGTAGGGGGCGTCGTGCGCATCGACGTTCCGTACGCCTGGCCCACGGGGCGGGAGGAGGCGCTGGCGTTGCAGGACAGGCTGCGGCCGCTGGCCGACCACCGGGGGCCCGGCCCTTCGAGGCCACGGCACGTCGCCGGGCTGGACGTCGCCTACGCGGGGGACGGCCGGGGTACCGGGGACCTGGTCGCGGCCGCCGTGGTCGTCGTCGACACCGCGACCCTGGAGGTGGTGGAGCGGGCGACTGCCACCGCCAGGACCACGTTCCCCTACATACCCGGACTGTTCGCCTTCCGGGAGGTGCCGGTGCTGGTGGAGGCGCTGCGGGCGCTGCGGGTCACGCCGGACCTGCTGCTCTGCGACGGCCACGGGCTGGCTCACCCGCGCCGGTTCGGTTTGGCCTGCCACCTCGGGGTGCTCACCGGGCTGCCAACGGCGGGTGTCGCCAAGACCCCGTTCACGGGCGGCTACGGCCCTGCGGCGCTCGGGTCGCACCGGGGCGCGTACGCCGACCTCACCGACGGGGGCGAAACAGTGGGCCGCGCCCTGCGCACCCAGGACGGCGTCAAGCCGGTCTACGTTTCCACCGGTCACCTGGTGGATCTGCCGACCGTCACGGCGCATGTCCTGTCCATGGCCCGCTACCGGCTGCCGGAGACCACCAGGCAGGCCGACCGCCTCTCCCGGGACGCCCTGGCGGCGGCGGTGGCCGCGGAAGGAGCCGGCCGGCCTGCGGATACGGTCGGGGGATGAACCACCCCCACGCCCGTTCTCACCCGCCGGCCGGCCGCTCCGGCCCGGACGGCGCCGATCCCACTCCGGTTGGCGCCGATCCCACTCCGGTCGGCCCTCGCCCGGGGGCGGCCGGCACCGATCCCGGGCCGGCCGGCACCGACTCCGTACCGGCGGCGGGCAGCAGCACGGCCGGCCGCTCGCCCGACAGCCACGGATCCGGCGGCGGGGCCGGGCCGGAGCTGTTCACGTGGGAGCACGCCACCGACCCGTACCCGGCGTACGCCTGGCTGAGGGAGCACGCGGGGGTGCGGTGGACGGTGCTGCCCAGCGGGGTGGGGGCATGGCTGGTCACCCGCTACGGCGACGCGCGGCAGGCGCTGGCGGACGCCAGGCTGAGCAAGAATCCGGTGCATCACGCGGAGGAGGGGAGCGCCAGGAGGAAGACGGGGATCCCGGGGGAGCGCAGCGCGGACCTGATGACGCATCTGCTGAACATCGATCCGCCGGACCACACGAGACTGCGGCGGCTGGTGTCGAAGGCGTTCACGCCGAGGCGCGTGGCCGAGTTCGGGCCGCGGGTACAGGAGCTGACGGACCGGCTGGTGGACGGGTTCGCACGGCGTGGAGAGGCGGACCTGATCCATGAGTTCGCGTTCCCGTTGCCGATCTACGCGATCTGCGACCTGCTGGGGGTGCCGGCCGAGGACCAGGACGACTTCCGGGACTGGGCCGGGATGATGATGCGCCACCGGAAACCGGGGCAGGGCGGCGGGCCCCGGGGCGGCGTGGCGCGGTCGGTGAAGCGGATGCGGGCGTACCTGGTCGAGCTGATCCACCGTAAGCGCGGCGACCTCGGGGACGATCTGATCTCGGGCCTGATCCGGGCCAGTGACCACGGCGAGCACCTGACGGAGAACGAGGCGGCGGCGATGGCGTTCATCCTGCTGTTCGCCGGGTTCGAGACCACCGTCAACCTGATCGGCAACGGGATGCACGCGCTGCTGCGCCACCCGCGCCGGCGGGCCGAGCTCCAGGAGTCGCTGGCCCGCGGCGAGAGCGGGCTGCTCGGTACGGCGGTGGAGGAACTGCTGCGGTACGACGGCCCGGTGGAGCTGGCCACATGGCGGTACGCCACCGTCGCGATGTCCATCGGCGGGCAGGAGATCGCGGCGGGGGATCCGGTACTGGTGGTGCTGGCGGCGGCGGACCGCGATCCGGAGCGGTTCGCGCAACCCGACACGCTCGACCTGGGCCGGCGGGACAACCCGCACCTGGGGTACGGCCACGGCATCCACTACTGCCTGGGGGCGCCGCTGGCCCGGCTGGAGGCAAGGACCGCGCTGGCGACGCTGCTGACACGGTTGCCGGATCTGCGGCTCGCCGTGGATCCGGACCAACTGCGGTGGCGCGGCGGCCTGATCATGCGGGGTCTGCGGACACTGCCTGTGGAGTTCACCCCCGAGGCCCAGCACAGAAAGTGACGCGTCGTCGGCTCCGTGACCGTGACGTGATGATCGCTACATCGGCTTGTGATCCGCCGGGCAATCCCGCTACGTTCTGCGGTCAACGCGAGGAACCAGGGCTCGCGGGACGCGCCGCGCCGCAACGGCGGGCGAGGGCCGCGCACAAGATGCGGCCCGCACGGGCGCGTACGGCTTTGACGGAAGGCGACTTCATGCTCACGTCCGGGAACGGCCGGCACCGACGGCCCCGCCAGGCACCCGCCGCGGTGGTCACCGTGGCCGCCACCGGCGCCGGAATCGCGCTGCCGCTGCTGGGCGCCGCCGGCGCGCACGCCGCGGACAACAGCACCTGGGACAAGGTCGCTGCCTGTGAGACCGGCGGCCTGTGGAGTGCCAACACCGGCAACGGCTTCTTCGGCGGCCTGGCCATCACGCAGGACACGTGGGACGAGTACGGCGGCGACGTGTACGCCACGCGCCCCGACCTCGCCTCCCGGTCGCAGCAGATAGCCGTCGCGCAGAAGATCCTCGCCGACATCGGCCCCGACGCCTGGCCGGGCTGCGAGAAGAAGACCGGACTGTTCAAGGACACCGCGCCGCCCAGCGTCGACCCCGGTGACACGGCGACGCCGAGCCCGGCGCCGAGCACGCCCGTCCCCCCGGCTCCGACGTACACCCCGCCGGCCGTGCCGGGCGCCCCCACGGTCACCGTCCCCGGCGCGGAGCACACCGCACCGCCGGCGACGACTCCCGTGAGCCCCACCGCGCCGACCGGGAGCACTCCGACGGCGACCCCGAGTTCCCCGTCCGCCACCCCTCCCGCCACGGGCTCCGCCGCGCCCGGCGGGCCGACGGCTCCGGCCGGCGACACGCCCGGATCGCCGGCGGCGACCGGCACGGCCGGCAGTCCCGGCGGCACGGCCGCCCCGGGCACCTCGGACACCTCGGGCACTCCCACCACCCAGGACCCCACCGACCCCTCGGCCACCCCGAGCACTGGCAGGCACGCCAAGCCCTACAGCCCCACCATCGAGCAACTTGCCGCGGCCGACCAGGCGACCCGTACCCACATCTACTCGGTGGCCGCAGTGGACGATTCGGCCGGCGTGCCAGGTAGCGGCGCGAACGCCAACAATGGCGGTGAAGCGGACACTTCGTCGTCATCCGGCACGGACTCGTACACCGTGGACCACGGCGACTCGCTGTCCGGGATCGCGGCGACGCATCACGTCGAGGGTGGCTGGCGGCACCTGTACGACGCCAACCATGGCGCCATCGGCGACGATCCGAATCTCATCAAACCGGGACAGATCCTCAATCTCGGCTGACGCGCGGCTCGTTGACGCCGAGGAGACAAACCGGACGTACCGCCCGCGCCGCCGTTGCGAAGATGTGACAAGGCTCTCGTCGGAGCGCGTGACCGTCCGCTCGCGGAGCGCTGAAACCGACCCCTCCGACCTGCGGTGATGCCCACCCGATGGCCGACCGGCCGGAGTTGGCGCCCAAAACGCGAGTGTTTGTTCTCCTCGGCGTCCTGTGCTTACCGTCGTCTCGCTCGCCACAGCGAGCCCCGTCGAGGCCGGAACGCCGAGTCCTGCCGCCGGCCGACGGGAACAGTCGACGCGAGAGCGCCGCAGGCAGGAGCGGGGGACCCAAAGTCTTCCGCCGGACCGTCCGGGTCCGTACGCCGAGCAGCAGCAACGGACAGCACACGCCGCTGCGGGACGTACGAACCCCCGGTCCGGCTCGGGGTGAAGCCGAAGCGCCGCGGGACGCGGCACCGGCCGGGCAGCTCACGTCCGAACCCGACAGCTCACCTCGCAGGCGTCGGTGAGGGACACACACAACCATGGCCAAGCACCGTCGTGCCTCCAGGAAGACGCTTGTCCGTCTTGCCTCCGTCGCCGGGATCGCCGGCACCGCCATCGCCGTTCCGCTGATCGGCGCCGGCACCGCCTCCGCCGCCTCCGTGGCCACCTGGGACGCGGTCGCCCAGTGCGAGTCCGGCGGCAACTGGCACATCAACACCGGCAACGGCTACTACGGCGGACTGCAGTTCTCGCAGTCGAGCTGGGAAGCGGCCGGCGGCCTGCAGTACGCGCCGCGCGCCGACCTCGCCACCAAGGACCAGCAGATAGCCGTCGCCGAGAAGCTGCTCGCCATGCAGGGTCCCGGCGCCTGGAGCTGCGCCGCCGCGGGCGGCCTGACCGCGGGCGGCCCCGCCCCCGCCATCAACACCGGCGGTTCGTCGAGCTCCACCGCCGCGAGCAGCGGCTCCAGCTCGTCGTCCACGAAGAGCACCGCGTCCACGAAGAGCACCGCGGCCAAGAGCACGGCGGCCGCCAACGGCACCCGGACCTGGACGCACTACGCCAAGGGCCACGGCAGCTACGTCGTCCGCTCCGGTGACACGCTGTCCAGGATCGCCGCGGCGCACCACGTCGCCGGCGGCTGGCACAAGCTCTTCGAGCTCAACAAGGACACGGTCAAGGACGCGAACCTGATCTACCCGGGCCAGCACCTGCGCCTTCACTGAGGTCCCGCGCCTTCATCGAGGTCCAGCGCCTTCACTGAGGTCCAGCGCCTTCACCGAGGTCCGGCGCCACCCCGGCCGGCACGCCACTCCCCCGAGCGTGCCCGGCCGGGGTACTTCCGTCTCAGGGGCCGGGCCGACGGCCTGTCCCGGAGCCGCGGACGGTTAGGCTCGTCCCGATAAAGCAGAGAAGACATCTCAGAAGGAGACAACGTGCCGTCCATCGACGTCGTCGTAGCCCGGGAAATCCTCGACTCGCGAGGCAACCCCACCGTCGAGGTCGAGGTCGGCCTCGATGACGGCAGCACGGGCCGTGCGGCCGTCCCGTCCGGTGCGTCCACCGGCGCCTTCGAGGCCCTCGAACTCCGCGACGGCGACAAGAACCGCTACCAGGGCAAGGGCGTCGAAAAGGCTGTCCTCGCCGTGATCGAGCAGATCGGTCCGGAGCTCGTCGGTTACGACGCCACCGAGCAGCGGCTGATCGACCAGGCGATGTTCGACCTGGACGCCACTCCCGACAAGTCGAGCCTGGGCGCCAACGCCATCCTCGGCGTCTCCCTGGCCGTCGCCCACGCCGCCTCCGAGGCCTCCGACCTGCCGCTGTTCCGCTACCTCGGCGGCCCGAACGCGCACGTCCTGCCGGTGCCGATGATGAACATCCTCAACGGCGGCTCGCACGCGGACTCCAACGTCGACATCCAGGAGTTCATGATTGCCCCCATCGGCGCGGAGTCCTTCTCCGAGGCCCTGCGCTGGGGTGCCGAGGTCTACCACACCCTCAAGGCCGTGCTGAAGTCCCGCGGCCTGTCCACCGGCCTCGGCGACGAGGGCGGATTCGCGCCGAACCTGGGCTCCAACCGCGAGGCGCTGGACCTGATCATCGAGGCGGTCAAGCAGGCCGGCTACACCCCGGGCCAGGACATCGCGCTCGCCCTGGACGTCGCCGCCTCCGAGTTCTACAAGGACGGCGCCTACCAGTTCGAGGGCCAGAGCAGGACCGCCGCCGAGATGACCGACTACTACGAGGAGCTCGTGGCCTCGTACCCGCTGGTCTCCATCGAGGACCCGCTGTTCGAGGACGACTGGGACGGCTGGAAGACCATCACCGACAAGCTGGGCACCAAGGTGCAGCTCGTCGGCGACGACCTGTTCGTCACCAACCCCGAGCGCCTGCAGAAGGGCATCGACAACGGCACCGCCAACGCGCTGCTGGTCAAGGTCAACCAGATCGGCTCGCTCACCGAGACTCTCGACGCGGTCGAGCTGGCCCAGCGCAACGGCTACAAGTGCATGATGTCGCACCGCTCCGGCGAGACCGAGGACGTCACCATCGCCGACCTGGCCGTCGCCACCAACTGCGGCCAGATCAAGACCGGCGCCCCGGCCCGTTCCGAGCGAGTGGCGAAGTACAACCAGCTCCTGCGCATCGAGGAGATCCTGGACGACGCGGCGGTGTACGCCGGCCGCTCGGCGTTCCCCCGCTTCAAGGGCTGAACCAGCCCCAGGGCTCAACCGCCCCAGGGCTGAACCACCCCGCCTCCGTACGTCCCCGCGCGCGGTCCCGTACCGTGAGCGGGGACGTACGGGCACGACGTACGGGCACGACGTACGAGCACGGCGCACGCGCACCGCGCGGGGACACGACGCACGGACACGACGCAGGACTCGCCCACGGCGAGGGGAGGCACGGCATGGGGGCGGCGGACCGGTTCTCCACCGCGGCCAGGCTGAGGGCGATCGGCCAGGAGGCGCAGGCGCGGGTCTACCGTGCCGCGGGCCTGCCCCGGCAGGGACCGGGCCGGCCCCCGGCTCCCGGCGCGGTCCGGCGCAACAAGCTCACCGGCCGCGCCGCCCTGCTCGCCCTCGTCGTCTGCGCGTTGGTGGTCGCCCTCGCGTACCCGATGCGCCAGTACGTGGCCCAGCGCTCCGACATCGCCGACCAGCGCAAGGCCGCCCAGCGCGCCAAGGAGCGGGTGGAGCAGCTGCGCCAGGAGAAGGCCCGCTGGCAGGACCCCGACTTCGTAAGGGCCCAGGCCCGCGAGCACCTCCACTACGTCCTGCCCGGCGAGACGGGCTACTCGATGGCCGGCGGTCCCGCCCCGAGCTCGGACACCGCCACCCCCGGCAAGGGCGACCAGGCCGCAGCCGGCCGCCCGTGGTACGACAATCTGTGGGACGGTGTCGACCGCGCCGACGCGGCCGGCGCTCCGAGCGCGGCCCGCGCCCGCTGACCCGGCAACCGCCGCGCCCGGCCGCCGCGCCCGACCGCAACGTAGGCCGCGCCCTCCGCCAGGACCCCGTCAGGACCCGCCAGGACCCCGCAAGGCGCCCCGGCGGCCCGCCCCCCGACCTCACGCAGAACGGCCCATGGACAACCAAGCGCATCCCACCCCGCACGCCGAACCCGCCTCCGCCGCGGACATCGCCGCGGTGCACGCCCAGCTCGGCCGCCCCCCGCGCGGCCTGCGCGCGGTCGCCCACCGCTGCCCGTGCGGCAACCCGGACGTGGTGGAGACCCAGCCCCGGCTGGAGGACGGTACGCCCTTCCCGACGCTGTACTACCTCACCTGCCCGCGTGCCGCCTCCGCCATCGGCACCCTGGAGGCGGACGGCGTGATGAAGCGGATGACGGCCCGGCTGGCCGAGGACCCGCCGCTGGCAACCGCCTACCGGGCCGCCCACGAGGACTACATCGCCCGCCGCGACGCCATCGAGGTGCTGGAGGGCTTCCCGAGCGCGGGCGGCATGCCCGACCGGGTCAAGTGCCTGCACGTCCTGGCCGCCCACTCCCTGGCGGCCGGCCCCGGCGTCAACCCGCTCGGCGACGAGACGGTCGCCATGCTGCCGGACTGGTGGGCGAAGGGCCCCTGCGTTCCCCGCGACGCCGAGCCGCACGACGACCAGCCGCGGGACGAGCAGCCTCAGCACAGCCGACCGCAGGACCGGGCCGGGACCCGGCCGGAGAAGGGGGACAGGGCGTGACCATGCGCGTCGCCGCCGTCGACTGCGGCACGAACTCGATCCGCCTCCTGGTGGCGGACCTCGACCCGGACACCGGGGAGCTGAAGGACCTCGACCGCCGGATGCGGATCGTCCGGCTCGGCCAAGGCGTCGACCGCACCGGCCGCTTGGCGCCCGAGGCGCTGGAGCGCACCTTCGCGGCCTGCCGGGAGTACGCGGGCGTCATACGGGAGTACGGCGTGCCGGCCGCCCGTACCCGGTTCGTGGCCACCTCCGCCTCCCGTGACGCGGACAACCGGGACGAGTTCGTGCGCGGTGTCGTGGAGATCCTGGGCGTCGAGCCGGAGGTGATCACCGGCGCCCAGGAGGCGGAGTTCTCGTTCACCGGCGCCACCCGCGAACTGACCGGCGGGCACGGCCTGCGGCCCCCGTACCTGGTGGTCGACATCGGCGGCGGCTCCACCGAGTTCGTGCTGGGGGAGGACGGCGTGACGGCCGCCCGCTCCGTGGACGTCGGCTGCGTGCGGATGACCGAGCGGCACCTGGTGCACGGTGGCGTCCTGGCCGATCCGCCCACGAAGGAGCAGGTCGCCGCCATGACCGCGGACATCGACGCGGCGCTGGACGAGGCGGCCCGCACGGTCGCGCTGGACCGGGCCGGCACCCTCGTCGGCCTGGCCGGCTCGGTCACCACCGTCGCCGCGCTCGCGCTGGGCCTGGCCGAGTACGACTCCTCCGCGATCCACCATTCGCGGGTGCCGCTGGAGAAGGTCCGGGAGATCAGCGGACGGCTTCTGACGGCCACCCACGCGCAGAAGGCGGCGATGGGCGCCATCCACGAGGGCCGGGTCGACGTGATCGCCGCCGGCGCCCTGGTGCTGCTGCGCGTCATGGAGCGGACCGGGGCCACGGAGGTCGTGGTGAGCGAGCACGACATCCTCGACGGGATCGCGTACTACGCGGCGCGAGGCGCGTGAACGGGGCGCGGGCGGACCCCGGCGGGATCGCCCGCGCCGCACGCGTGGACCCTGCCGGGTCCGCCTGCGCGGTGCTCGTCCGAGGTCGGTTCGTTCCTGGTGAGCGGGTTCGCCGCGGTCGGCGGATGTCCGAATGGCGAGCCGCCGAAAACCTTTGTGAAACTCTTCACATGAAGTTCCCGGCCGGACGCTGCTGTTTCGAAGGCTTGCCGCGCCAATTCCCCTGGAATCTGCAGGCGGTCGGTGGCCCCGCGGCCTCCCGTACCGGCCATCGCCGATCCGGCTCCGAATCAACGGTGCTGCTCAGGGCGGGGTGTAACGACGTGAGCGCTCCCGCGGCCCCGGCCGGGGGCGTACCCCCTGGTCATGTGGGGGCGCAGCATAGCACAGGGTGTCCAGTACCTTGTGAAGCCCCTCACGAGGTGGGCCCTCGCCCGTGCTGGATACTCGAAGCATGAGCACCACGGAGCGTCCACGGATCCTCGTTGTAGGCGGCGGTTACGTCGGCCTGTACGCGGCGCGCCGCATCCTGAAGAAGATGCGGTACGGCGAGGCGACCGTCACGGTCGTCGACCCGCGCTCGTACATGACGTACCAGCCCTTCCTCCCCGAAACCGCAGCAGGCAGCATCTCCCCGCGGCATGTCGTCGTCCCGCTGCGACGCGTGCTCCCCGGGGCCGAGGTGCTCACCGGCCGGGTCACCACCATCGACCAGGACCGCAAGGTCGCGCTGGTCGAGCCGCTCGTCGGCGAGTCCTACGAGCTGCCCTTCGACTACCTGGTGATCGCGCTGGGCGCGGTCTCCCGCACCTTCCCCATCCCGGGCCTGGCCGAGAACGGCATCGGGATGAAGGGCGTCGAGGAGGCCATGGCGCTGCGCAACCACGTCCTGGAGCAGCTCGACAAGGCCGACTCCACCACGGACGAGGACGTCCGGCGCAAGGCGCTCACCTTCGTCTTCGTCGGCGGCGGCTTCGCCGGCGCGGAGACCGTGGGCGAGGTCGAGGACATGGCACGCGACGCGGCCAAGTACTACCCGAACGTCAAGCGCGAGGACATGCGCTTCATCCTGGTCGACGCCGCCGACCGGATCCTGCCCGAGGTCGGTCCGCAGCTCGGCGCCTGGGGCCTGGAGCACCTGCGCGAGCGCGGCATCGAGGTCTACCTGGGCACCTCCCTGAAGAGTTGCGTCGACAAGCACGTGGTGCTCGCCAACGGTCTTGAGGTCGACGCCTCCACCATCGTCTGGACGGCGGGCGTGAAGCCCAACCCGGCGCTGGCGAAGTTCGGCCTGCCGCTCGGCCCGCGCGGTCACGTGGACACCGCGGCCACCCTCCAGGTCAAGGGCACCGACTACATCTGGGCGGCCGGCGACAACGCCCAGATCCCGGACCTGGCCTCCGGCGAGGGCGCCTGGTGCCCGCCGAACGCGCAGCACGCGCTGCGCCAGGCCAAGGTGCTCGGCGACAACGTGATCTCGGGGATGCGCGGCTTCCCGCAGCACGACTACCGGCACGCCAACAAGGGCGCGGTCGCCGGGCTCGGCCTGCACAAGGGCGTCGCGATGATCGTGCTCGGCAAGAAGACCAAGATCCGGCTCAAGGGCCGCCTCGCCTGGTACATGCACCGCGGCTACCACGGCCTGGCCGTGCCGACCTGGAACCGCAAGATCCGGGTGCTCGCCGACTGGACGCTGGGCATGTTCCTCAAGCGCGAGGTCGTCTCGCTCGGCGCCATCGAGAACCCCCGCGAGGAGTTCTACGAGGCCGCCCGCCCGGCTCCGGCGACCGCCGTGGCGGCCGCTGCCGTGTCGGCCCCGTCCCCGCGTAAGGCCGGCGACAACCAGCCGGCTGCCGAGAAGGCCGCGGCGTCCTGACGGCGGCGCCCGCCGTCCGGCACCGCGTCCCTTGTGACGCTCCGCCCGAAGGGCGCCCGCCATCCGTGGTGCGGGCGCCCTTCGCGCTTTCGGGCGGATTCCCGCGAAACCCGTGTGGCGAGGCGTGACGTGCGCGTCCTTCCGGGGTGAGTACGTGTACCCGCTCGGTGGATTCACGTGGCGGCGCGCGCGGGGAGTCGTACGCTCGGACCATGGCTGACGCGGCTTTCCGACTCCGTGAACTCGCCGAACACGCCCTCTCGACACCGTTCCCGCTGCGGGTGCGCGCCTGGGACGGCAGTGAGGCCGGGCCCCCCGGCGCACCCGTGCTCGTCCTGCGCCGGCGCCGGGCCCTGCGCCGGATGATGTGGCGGCCCGGCGAACTCGGCCTGGTGCGCGCCTGGGTCGCCGGTGACCTGGAGATCGAAGGCGACCTCTACACGGCCCTCGACATGCTGTCCGGCCTGGTCTGGGAGCGCGAGGAGCCGACCGCCACCACCGCCGAGACCGCGCGCCGCCTGGCCGGAACGCTGCGCGACCCCGCCACCTACCGGTCCCTGCGCACCCTGCTCGCCCTCGGGCGGCCCGGCCTGCCGCCCGCGCCGCCGCCCGAGGAGGTGCGCCGGCGCACCGGCATCGCGCACACCAAGCGGCGCGACAAGGCGGCCATCGCCCACCACTACGACGTGGGCAACGACTTCTACGCGCTCCTGCTCGGCCCGTCGATGGTGTACTCCTGCGCGCTGTGGCGCGAGGAGGACACCACGCTGGAGGAGGCCCAGTACGCCAAACTCGACCTGGTGTGCCGCAAGCTCGGCCTGCGCGAGGGGCAGCGGCTCCTGGACGTGGGCTGCGGCTGGGGCTCGATGGTGCTGCACGCCGCCGAGCACTACGGGGTGCGCGCCACGGGGGTCACGCTGTCCGGCGAGCAGGCCGCCTACGCCCGCAAGCGGGTCGCCGACGCGGGCCTGGCCGACCGGGTGGAGATCAGGGTCCAGGACTACCGCGACGTCAGGGACGGCCCGTACGACGCGATCTCGTCCATCGGCATGGCCGAACACGTCGGATCGCGGCGCTACCTGGAGTACGCCCGCACGCTGCACTCCCTGCTCCGGCCGGGCGGACGCCTGCTCAACCACCAGATCGGCCGGCGCCCGCTGGCGGACGAGGAGGCGTACCGGATCGACGAGTTCATCGACCGCTACGTCTTCCCGGACGGCGAGCTCGCGCCGGTCGGCGCCACCGTCTCCTGGCTGGAGGACGCGGGCTTCGAGGTGCGCGACGTGGAGGCGCTGCGCGAGCACTACGCGCTGACCCTGCGGGCCTGGGTGCGGAACCTGGAGTCCCACTGGGCCCGGGCCGCCGCGGCGACCAGCGAGGGAAGGGCGCGGGTCTGGCGGCTCTACATGGCGGCCTCCGCGGTGTCCTTCGAGCGCAACCGGATCGGCGTCAACCAGGTGCTGGCGGTGGCCACCGACGCTGACGGGACGTCAGGGATGCCGCGCACCCGCGGCGCGTGGCTCTCCTGAGTTTCCGGGTTTCCCGGGTTTCCTGTGCTTCCCGGTTTTTCTGAGCTTTCTGGGTTTTCTGGGTTTTCTGGGTTTCCTGAGTCCGCCGAAGGCCCCAGGCCCGGTTTCCCGGCGCATTCCGGACGGGTGCCATCCGCTTTCCGGCCGTCCGCGCGCTTGGATTTATGCACGTAATGGGACGTGTCCGGCGCCCGGACGGCTGGAAACCATCGATTGCGGAGAGCGATTTCACGTCACTTGTGAGTGAGGGGACCGTGAGGGCCGATGCTGCTGTCATAGGCGTCTGCCGTGCACCGAGGCCGGTGGGGGACCTCCTGATGGAGCGTCAGTAACCCCTAAAATAAGACAACATGGCTACTTGGCGGCCCTGTTGGCGATGCCCAACACGGATACGCTTTCACTGCGCCCCGCCGGCCCGGATGGTGGAACGCAGACACGGCGAGCTTAAACCTCGCTGCCCCGAGGGGGCGTGCCGGTTCGAGTCCGGCTCCGGGCACAATCAGGGCTCAGCGGAGGCCCTCAGCCGCCCGGCGGAAGCAACCGTGGCGGCCGCCTCCCGCTCGCTCAGCCCGGTGTGCACCGCGGCCGTCACCAGAGCCGGCGCCAGCGCGTCGCCCAGTCCTGCGTCGTACGCGCGGCAGGCCGCCCAGAACAGCCGCCCGTTGCGCTCGCCCTCGTGGGAATCCAGGACGAACCGGACGAGCGCGGCCGCGCGCTTTTCGGCCGGGTGGCGCGGGGCCGCCGCTGCCGGGGGGCGCGGTGGCGGCGGCGGGGTGGCCAGCCGCAGCAGCGCGGCAGGGGCCTCGGCGAGGGTGCGGTGCCCGGATCCGGGCGCGAGCAGGTAGCGGCCGGCCACCGTGCGCGAGCCGGGTCCGACGACGTAGCCGCCGGCGCCGCGCACGTCGATGCCGGGGCCGAGCCGCCCCACCGAGTTGGGCACCGGTCCCGGGGCGGTGAACCACAGGTGGCGCCCGCCGCTGGGGGTGAGCACGGTGACCGTCGGCGGCAGTGCGAACCCTTGCGTCCCGGCCAGCAGGCGGAGCGCGGCGACCCCGTCGTAGCCGTGCTTGACGTCGAGGTCCAGGCCTATGAGGTGGTACGGGTCGAGGCCGCACGCGACGCCGTAACCGGTCGCCCACGGCGCGACGGCGAACAGGGCGCGTATCCGGGCGGGGTCGGTGGTCGCGTCGTGCACCCCGTGGCCGGGCAGGCCGCACTCGCCCCGGCAGGTGGTGGTCCGCGGCTCGTCGCGGTGCGGTGAGCGGACGGCGGGCAGCTTCGTGCGGGACAGCGGGATGACCGGCAGCCCGCGCGCGGCGGTGAGCAGGGCCGCGTGCAGCGCTCGGGTGTGGTCGGGGCGTGGCATGGCCTGCTCCCTGGGGGTCGCCTGCTCCCTGATGTTCGAACGCGTGTTCGTCTGCACTCTCCAGTGATACCGCGCCGCGGTGCCGGCGTCCACCGCGTATTGGCGCGCGGGCAGCGCACTGCCGGCGCGCGTCCGCCCCCCGGCGCCGACGGGCCGAGCCCGCCGGGGCCGCCGGGATCGCCGGGACCGCCGAGACGGGCGAGGCGGGCGAGGCGGGCCGGCCGCAGCGGGCCGGGCGGCCCCGGAACCGGAGGACGCCGAGGAGCGTTCACGGGACGTGACGCGGGCCGGCGCGGGCCGCTGGGGGCAGGCCCCGGCGCGGACCGTTCCGCCGCAGGCGTGACTGACCGCTCCCGACGGGGGAAAACCCTCCCTGGGGCGCGGACCGGCCACTTTGCCGGGCCATTACTCTTGAGGCGACTCTTGAGCACCGGCCGCGCGACGCGGCCTTGGAGGAGTGAGATGAGGAGCAGCAACCCGGTCTTCTCCCGGCGGGGCTTCACCCGCGGGGACGCCTACGCGGGCTTCGGCGCGCCCGGCGCCGCGCGGGGCGGCGACCCGTACGCGGGACCCAGCGGCAATCCGTACGCCCAGCCGCCGCGCAACCCGTACGAGCAACCGCACTCGCTCACCCCCGAGCAGATGGAGGAGCTCTACGCGGCCCCGGCCGCCGGCCCGGACCGGACCGGCCGGATGACGATGGACGACGTCGTCGTGCGGACCGCGATGACGCTCGGCACGGTCGTGGTGGGCGTCGTGATCGGCTGGACGGCGCTGCACGACCGCGTCGGCTTCGCGTACGGCGCGGCGCTGATCGCCTTCGTGCTGGCCATGGTGCAGTCCTTCAAGCGCACCGCCGTGCCCGCCCTGATCCTCGGCTACGCGGTCTTCGAGGGCGTCTTCCTCGGCGTGCTGAGCCGCTTCTACAACGAGGCGTGGCAGGGCGCGCCCGTGCAGGCGGTGCTCGGCACGGTGGCGGTCTTCGCCGGCATGCTCGTGGCGTACCGCACCAGGCTCATCAGGGTCACCGCGCGTTACCAGCGGGTCGGTCTGGCCATCGCCGTCGGCTTCGTCCTGGCCATGCTGGTCAACCTGGTGTTCGCCGCGTTCGGCAACGCCGACGGCCTCGGGCTGCGCACCGGCGGCCTCGGCATCGTCTTCTGCCTCGTCGGCATCGGCCTGGGCGCGTTCTTCCTCTCCCTGGACTTCCGCCAGATCGAGGACGGTGTCCGCCACGCGGCACCGCGCGACGAGTCCTGGCTGGCCGCGTTCGGCCTGACCCTGTCGCTGGTGTGGATCTACCTCGAACTCCTGCGGCTGATCGCCATCCTGCGCGATTCCTGATTCCGTGTAGTGCCGGCATTCCCGGCCGCCGCCGAACGGGCCGCCCCCGAAGCTCGCGCTTCCCGGGCGGCCCGCGGCGTGTGTGCGAAGGATGAAGGAGGGAGGGGGATCCGGGTCACGGGCTCCGCGTCGCGGACTTGGCGTTCCGGGTCGGGTTCCGGCGTCCGCGTTCCGTGGTCGGGATCGGGATCGGTTCCGGGATCGGGTTACGGGCCCGTGGTGGGGCCGGGGCCGGGCTACTGCAGGTTCCGCGCGGCCCGGCGCAGGTCGTACTCGTGGACGAGGGCCTTGGCGTGGCCGTAGGAGAGGGAGTGCTCGCTGCGCAGCCAGCTCACCTTCTCGTCGAAGCGGAGGAACGAGGGGCCGTCGGCGACGGCGCGCAGCCAGTCACTGATCTCGCGGCCCGTGCAGGAGGGGATACGGTCGAGCAGGTTCCGGTGGGTTTCGTCGGAGAAGTGCGTTTGGGACATCGGCGCCTCCGGTATGTGGTCCGGTTACCCCACCGTGCCCGAGTCGTGGGGTATTGGCAACCATCCCGGACGTGCGGATATCGGTGCGAGGGGTGGTACCGCCGTGCTCGCGGGTCCGCGAGGGGCGCGGACGCTTCCCGGTAGGGTCGCTGCCATGCCCGACACCGCAGCGCTGCACACCGCCGTGAACCGCCTCGCGGGGCGACTGCGGTCACTCCCGCAACGCCGGCTGCAGGCCGGAGCCGCCGCGCAGGGGCTGGAACTGGCCCGCTGGCTCTCCCATCGGGCCCAGCGACTGGAGTTTCCCGGCCGCGAGCCGTACGAGATCCCGGACGACGGTGTCTTCGTGGTCGGCGACCAGCTCGCCGTGGCGGGCCACGACCTGGCCGAGGCCCTGCGTGCCGTACCCGACCGCGCTCCCGAGGTCCTCCCCGAGGCGCTGGAGCGGCTGGCGCGGACGGCCAGGGAAGTCGGCTGAGGGTCCGGCCGAGCGGCCGGCCGACGGGGCGGCGGGCGGCGGGCCGCTAGAGCGAGGCGACCACGCGGTCGGCCAGCACGTAGACGCTCTCCTCGCCGTACGCGAAGGTCAGCGCGTACGCCCCGGCTATCGCGGACCCGCCGCGCAGCACCGGGACCTCGCCCCGGTCGAGGGCGGCGGACAGCCGAAGAGCGGTCTCGCGGTGGCCCGGGGTCATGCACAAGGTGGTGCCGTCGGCGAAGACGTAGACGTCGAGGGTGCCCAGCGGGCCGGGGCGGACGTCGGAGAGCGGGATCCGGGCGTCGGCCAGGTCGGCGAGGCGGTCCGCGGTCTGGTCCTGGGAGGCGACGACCGGGGCCGGGACGAAGTCGGGGCCCACCGGGTGCGGGATCGAGCCGGGGGCCGGGACGGTCGCCTCCGGCGGCTCCGGCTCAAGCCCGGCGAAGTCGGCCTGGCGGGGCAGATAGGGCAGGACCGGCGGGACCTCGTAGCCGGCCGTGGCGTCCGCGGCCGGATCGCCGGACGAGCCGTACAGGCCGCCGCGGAAGAACGTGCCCTCACCCGCGCTGTCCCGGGCCTCCTGCTCGGCCCAGAAGGCGCGCGCCTCGGCGAGTTCGCGCTCCCGCTCGTCGGCGAGCGCCTCGGCCACCGCCGCCCGGATCTCCCCGGCGGACGCGCCTCGCGGGCCCGGCACACCGCCGCGCAGCCCCGCCAGCTCCTGGCACAGCGCGGTCAGCTCCCGGCGCACACCCCGGGCGCTGACCAGGGCGGCCGTGCCCGCGGCCACCGCGATCCCAGCGGCGACCAGCAGGACGGTGAAGTTGGCACTCACTGACGTACTCCCGACTGACGCGACCCGTGCGATGCCCACCCGGAGGGCGAGCCAAACTTGTCCCTCCCCTCACTCTGCCGGTAAACCCCCGACCCCCGCAGTGCGGAAAGTCATGAACTGTCCGCTTCAAGGCTCTTGACGCGTCCCGGCACGCCCGCGCTGAGCTGCGCAAACAACGCGCCCCCGGGTCAGATCACAACCCGGGGGCGATTTCGTTGCGACTTGCGTCACACTGCCCGGCGCGCGGTGGGCGGCGCCGGCCCGGCCACGGACCTGTCCGTCGCTCGGGCCGTCGGCTCCCTCCGCTCAGCCGTCACTTCAGCCGTCGGCTCATCCGTCAGCTCAGCCGCTCGATCACCATCGCCATGCCCTGCCCGCCGCCGACGCACATGGTCTCCAGGCCGAACTGCTTGTCGTGGAACTGCAGGCTGTTGATGAGCGTGCCGGTGATGCGGGCGCCGGTCATGCCGAAGGGGTGGCCGACGGCGATCGCGCCGCCGTTGACGTTGAGCCGGTCCAGGTCGACGCCCAGGTCCCGGTAGGACGGGATGACCTGGGCGGCGAAGGCCTCGTTGATCTCCACCAGGTCGATGTCGCCGATCGCCATGCCGGCCCGCTTCAGCGCCTGCCGGGAGGCCTCGACCGGGCCGTAACCCATGATCTCCGGGGACAGGGCGGACACCCCGGTGGAGACCACCCGGGCCAGCGGGGTGATGCCGAGCTCGCGCGCCTTGGTGTCCGACATCACGACCAGCGCCGCGGCGCCGTCGTTGAGCGGGCAGCAGTTGCCCGCGGTGACCGTGCCGTCGGGGCGGAAGACCGGCTTCAGGCCCGCCACGCCCTCCATGGTGACGCCGGGGCGCGGGCCGTCGTCCTTCGCCACCACCGTGCCGTCCGGGAGCGTCACCGGGGTGATCTCGCGCTCCCAGAAGCCCTTCTTGAGCGCCTCCTCGGCCAGGTTCTGCGACCGCACCCCGAACTCGTCCTGCTCCTGCCGGGTGACGCCCTTGTACGCCGCCAGGTTCTCGGCGGTCTGGCCCATGGCGATGTACGGGTCGGGCAGCAGACCGTCCTCGCGCGGGTCGTGCCAATCCGCGGCGCCCTCGTCGGCGCGCTTCCGGGTGCGCGCGATCGCGTCGGCGAACAGCGGGTTCATCGTGTCCGGCAGGCTGTCGGAGTTGCCCTTGGTGAACCGCGAGACCATCTCGACGCCGGCCGAGACGAACACGTCGCCCTCGCCGGCCTTGATCGCGTGCAGCGCCATCCGCGTGGTCTGCAGCGAGGAGGAGCAGTAGCGGGTGACCGTGCACCCGGGCAGGTGGCCCATGCCCATCCGGACGGCGACGATACGGGCCAGGTTGTAGCCCTGCTCGCCGCCGGGCAGACCGCAGCCGAGCATCAGGTCGTCGATGTCGTGCGGGTCGAGCTGCGGCACCTTGTCCAGCGCCGTGCGGATGATGGTGGCGGCCAGGTCGTCGGCGCGCAGTTCCTTCAGCGAGCCCTTGAAGGCGCGCCCGATGGGCGAACGGGCGGCGGAGACGATGACTGCTTCGGGCATCGCGGCACTCCTCGGCGGGCTGCGGGGCGTTCGGGACTCTCTGGGAAGTTACCCGCACGTAGCGGAGGGCGTCAGCAGACGCACACTGTGATGCGGGCTACTTTCTGAGCGCTTGCTTACCCCAGTGTGCCACCGCGCCGCCGGGCCGGCCTCCGGCGCGGCGCGGGTCGGCCTCTCGCGCGGACGCGCTCGCGGCGTGAGCCCGAACGGTGCTCACGCCGACTCGTGCGCCGTGTCCTCGATCGCCGCCTCGGTGTCGGCCGCCGCGGCCTCCCGGTCCAGCGGGCGGCGCCTGCGCCGCTTGAGCAGCGCCCAACGGCCGCGCGGGCCGGCGGCCGGCTGGGCCGGCGTGACCTCCGTACCGCCCTCGGCCGCCGCCTCCACGGCCGCCTCGGCGACCGGCAGGAAGCCCTCGCCGCGCCGCGCGTCCGGCCGCTCGTCGGCCTCCGGCCACAGCCCCAGCGCCGCGCACAGCGTGGGCAGCACCGCCATCGCCGCCGTCGCGTAGCCCTCCGCCGAGGGGTGGTAGTTGTCCGGGCCGAACAGCTCCCTCGGCCGCGCCTCGAACTCCGGTCCCAGCAGGTCGCCCAGCGAGACCGTCCGCCCGCCGAGGCCCACCACGCCTATCGTCTGCGCGGCCGCCAGCTGGCGGCTCGCCCGGCGGGCCAGCCACCGCAGCGGCTGGTAGACCGGCTCGATCGTGCCCAGGTCGGGGCAGGTGCCGACGACCACCTCGGTGCCGGCCGCGCGCAGCGCGCGTACCGCGTCGGAGAGCAGGCGCACGGAGGTGGCCAGCGGCATGCGGCGGGTGACGTCATTGGCTCCGATCATGATGACGGCGACGTCGGGGGGCGTCGCGGCGGGGTCGAGGAGCAGGTCGACCTGCCGGGCCAGGTCACTCGATCGGGCGCCGGGCAGTGCCACGTTGATCAGCCGCACCGGGCGCTCGGCGACCGCGGCCAGGCCCGAGGCCAGCAGCGCGCCCGGGGTCTCGCGGGCCCGGCGCACGCCCTGTCCCGCCGCCGTGGAGTCGCCCACCATCGCCAGGACCAGCTCCGGCTCCTCGGTGTGGTGCGCGAAGGCCGATCCGTACCGCCCGTCGGCCCGCGGCGGCGCGTCCGCCGAGCCGCCCACGCTCCGCTTGGCCAGCCGGGCCTCCGTCAGCAGCACCCCGATCGCCGCCCCGCCGAGCAGGCTGATCCCGCCGCCGCCGAACGCCGCCGCGGCCGCGATCCGCCGTGCCACCCTCGCCCTCGACATCGAGCAGGTCACCTCCTTCGGGTACCCGGGACCGTCCCGGAGCGGCCCGGTAGGGAACCTGTGCCCCGCCGGACCGTTTCAGCAACGTCAACGTTGTCCGCGGCGTCCGTGTTTCGCGCCCGCGCCCGCGTCGGCCCCCTCGCCCCGGCCCCGCGCCCTCGCCCCGGCCCCGCGCCCTCGCCCCGGCCCCGCGCCCTCGCCCCGGCCCCGCGCCCTCGCCCCGGCCCCGCGCCCTCGCCCCGGCCCCGCGCCCTCGCCCCGGCCCCGCGCCCCGGCCCCGAGGCCGCGGCAGGGGCGCCGCGGGACAGGCGGGATGAGTCGGGCACGGCCTAGGCTGGCCCCACCATCACGGAGAACCCGGAGACACACGGTGCAGTTTCACGACTCGATGATCGGCCTCGTCGGCAACACCCCGCTGGTGAGGCTCAACAGCGTGACCGAGGGCATCCAGGCTACGGTCCTGGCCAAGGTCGAGTACTTCAACCCGGGCGGGTCGGTCAAGGACCGCATCGCGCTGCCCATGATCGAGGCCGCCGAGGCGTCGGGCGAGTTGAAGCCGGGCGGCACCATCGTGGAACCCACCTCGGGCAACACCGGCGTGGGCCTGGCCATGGTCGCCCAGCGCAAGGGGTACCGCTGCGTCTTCGTCTGCCCCGACAAGGTCTCCACGGACAAGATCAACGTGCTGCGGGCCTACGGCGCCGAGGTCGTCGTCTGCCCGACGGCGGTGGCGCCCGAGCACCCCGACTCGTACTACAACGTCTCCGACCGGCTGGTGCGCGAGACGCCGGGCGCCTGGAAGCCCGACCAGTACAGCAACCCGAACAACCCGCTGGCGCACTACCGCTCCACCGGGCCCGAGCTGTGGGAGCAGACCGGCGGCCGGATCACCCATTTCGTGGCGGGCGTGGGCACCGGCGGCACCATCACCGGCACCGGGCGGTACCTCAAGGAGGTCAGCGGCGGCCGGGTCCAGGTGATCGGCGCCGACCCCGAGGGCTCGGTCTACAGCGGCGGCTCGGGCCGGCCGTACCTGGTCGAAGGGGTCGGCGAGGACTTCTGGCCGGCCGCCTACGACCGCGGCGTCGCCGACGAGATCGTGGCCGTGTCCGACAAGGACTCCTTCCAGATGACCCGGCGGCTGGCCCGGGAGGAGGCGCTGCTGGTCGGCGGCTCCTGCGGAATGGCCGTGGTCGCGGCACTGGAGGTCGCCCGGCGGCTCGGTCCCGACGACGTGGTGGTCGTCCTCCTCCCGGACAGCGGCCGCGGCTACCTGTCGAAGATCTTCAGCGACGAGTGGATGAGCTCGCACGGCTTCCTCGACGAGGGCGAGGGGGAGGCGCGGGTCGCCGACGTCATCGCCCACAAGCAGGGCGACATCCCCAACCTCGTGCACATGCACCCGGACGAGACCGTCGGCCAGGCCATCGAGGTGCTGCGCGAGTACGGCGTCTCGCAGATGCCGGTGGTCAAGCCGGGCGCCGGCCACCCGGACGTGATGGCCGCCGAGGTGGTGGGGTCCGTGGTGGAGCGGGAGCTGCTGCACGCGCTGTTCACCAAGCGCGCCGACCTGCGGGACCCGCTGGACAAGCACATGTCGGCGCCGCTGCCGCAGGTCGGCTCCGGGGAGCGGGTGGGCGATCTGATGGCCGTACTGGAGAACGCGGACGCGGCGATCGTGCTGGTGGAGGGCAAGCCGACGGGCGTGGTGAGCAGGCAGGACCTGCTGGCCTTCCTGGCCGGGCACACGGGCGGCTGAGACGGGCGGCCGGGACAACGCGCCTTGAGGCGGGCGGCCCGGGACGGTTGGCGCGCGCCCGCTCGTCGGCGCGCGCCCGCCGGTCGGTGCGCGCCCGCCGGATTCGCGGAAACGGTACATCCGCGACACGCACCCGCAGCACGGGCTTAACACGGCTCCGGCACCTTGGGTGGTGTCGCACCGGCCGAGCGCACGGGCCGGGGCGGCGAGTGGATGTGGCACCAGGGTTTCCGGAGCGGCTCCCGGATCCGTGGTGGCCCGGACGCGCACGGCCCGGCCCCGGCCCGGCCCGCGTCCCGGCGGGAACCGCCGTCGTCCCGCCCCCCGGGCGCTGACCCGGGGGTGCGGCGGTTCCCGCCCAACCCCACGTTCGATCCCGATCCCGACGCCGTCCCCGCCCCGCCCTTCGGCGCGCGGCGGCGCCGCGGCTACGACCAGTCGTCCTTTTCCTGCTGCCGGGACGCGGGCCGGAAGATCTGCCCCAGGCTCTGGGCCACGTTGACCCCGACGATGCCGGCCCACGTGATGAACAGGCCGCCGGCGCCCGCGTTGACCGCGCCGATCGCGGACAGCGGGATCGCGGCGATCATGGTGAAGCCGGCGAAGCCGTAGCGGGCGAAGCGGGCGTTGGGCTGCGGCGGGCCGATCGAGGGCCTGCGGTCGGCGCGGGCGAACGACGTCTGCTGCTGCGCGAGCTCACGGCGCACCCGCTGCTCGACGCGGCTGTCCACGCGTTCCGCCATCTTGTCCATGAACGAGTCGACCAGTTCCGACTCGTACTCCGCCCCCAGGTCCTTGCGCGCCTGCAAGGTGGCGGACAGTTCTTTTTTCATCTCAGGGTCGCGGGCGTCCATGACGCCACCGTAGGCAGTGGAACCCGTACGCGACACTGGGGATAGCCCCCGATTTCCCCCGGGGGTTCCGCCGTTCGCCCGACCGGCTTCCGGCGACCGGACGACCGCGCACCCACGGAGGATCGCATGCCCGAGGTACCTGTGCTCACCGCTCTGTCCAGGGGCACGGAGGACCGGGCCGACGCGCTGACGGTGGCCGGGCGCACCTGTTCGTACGAGGAACTGCTGGGCGCGGCGGGCGCGGTCGCCAGGCGGGTGTCGGGGCTCGCGGCCTTCGCGGTGGAGGCGACGGCGTCCCTGGAGACGGTGGCCGGCGTCGTGGGCGGGCTGCTCGCGGGCGTACCCGTCGTACCGCTGCCGCCCGACGCGGGGCCGGCCGAGCGTGAGCACGTGCTGAAGGACTCCGGCGCCGAGGTGGTGCCGGTCGACTTCGCCGAGCGGGCGGACTTCGCCGGGGCCCCGGCCGGGGGCGCGGCACTGGTGCTCTACACCTCCGGCACCACGGGGGCGCCCAAGGGCGTGGTGATCACTCGCGAGGCCATGGCGGCCGACCTGGACGCGCTGGCCGACGCCTGGCAGTGGACCGCCGAGGACACCTTGGTGCACGGCCTGCCGCTGTTCCACGTGCACGGCCTGGTGCTGGGCGTGCTGGGCGCGCTGCGCACCGGCAGCCGTCTGGTGCACACCGGCCGGCCGACACCCGAGGCGTACGCGGCGGCCGGCGGCACCCTGTACTTCGGCGTGCCGACGGTGTGGCACCGGGTGGTGCGCGACGAGGCCGCCGCGCGGGCGCTGTCCGGCGCACGGCTGCTGGTCTCCGGCTCCGCCCCGCTGCCGGCGCCGGTCTTCGAGGGCCTGCGCGACCTGTCCGGGCACCAGCCGGTGGAGCGGTACGGCATGACCGAGACGCTGATCACCGTCAGCGCACGCGCCGACGGGCCGCGCGCGCCCGGCGCCGTGGGCACCGCGCTGCACGGCGTCACCACGCGCGTCGCCGAGTCCGCCGACGGCATCGGCGAGCTGCAGGTCCAGGGGCCCACTCTCTTCGACGGCTACCTGGGCCGGCCCGAGGCGACCGCGGCCTCGTACACCGACGACGGCTGGTTCCGTACCGGCGACATCGCGGCCATGGACGCGGACGGCACCCACCGGATCGTCGGCCGGGCCTCGACCGACCTGATCAAGTCCGGCGGCTACCGGATCGGCGCCGGCGAGGTGGAGAACGCGCTCCTGGCCCACCCCGCGGTGCGCGAGGCGGCCGTCGTGGGGGCGGCGGACCCCGACCTCGGGCAGCGGATCGTCGCCTATGTCGTCGCCGACGGGGTGAGCGGGCAGGATCTGACCGACTTCGTGGCCGCGCGGCTGTCGGTCCACAAGCGGCCGCGGACCGTGCGGTTCCTGGCCGAGCTGCCGCGCAACGCGATGGGCAAGCCGCAAAAGAGGTTGCTGCCCCCGGTGTGACATCGGTACACGTATGGGGCCAGGGGTCCCCCGTGAGCTTGCTGCTTGTCGGGCGGCAAGTAAGCTACCTGGCTGACACCTCCCACACCGTAATCACCGGGCGGACCGTCCCGCCCGGGTCGCCGATGCCCTGTGACCGCTCCAGAGGGTGGCGGTGATACCACCTGCCACGGAGGCAGCACCGCATGTTCCACCACATAGGACGCACCGTCGTCCGCCATCCCGTCTGGACCCTCGTGGCATGGCTGATCGCCGCCGTCGCGATCGTCGCCACCGCCCCGGGACTGCCGTCCAACAGCGACGAGAGCAGCTTCCTGCCGTCCAGCTACGAGTCGATCAAGGCGATGAACCTGCAGGAGAAGGCCTTTCCCCAGGCCTTCACCCCGGCCGCGATCGTGCTCTACCAGCGCGCCGACCACGCCGTGCTGACCGGCCAGGACAAGGCCGACATCGGCCGGATCACCACCGCGCTGGGCACGAAGGGCATCGACCAGGTGCAGCGGGTCGTGCCGGGCTCGGAGTCCAAGGACCACAGGTACCTCACCGCCCTGGTCCAGATGAACAAGAAGACGCAGGGTCAGCCGAAGCAGGCCGACGCGGCCAAGGCGCTGCGCGCCGACTCCGCCGACCTGGCCAAGGGGACCCACCTGAAGGTCCAGGTCGGCGGTCAGGCCGCGCAGAACCTCGACCAGCAGGACGCGGGCAAGACCTCCGACGCGGTGGCGCTGTTCGGCTCCCTGCTGATCATCATCGTCACCCTGTCGATCATCTTCCGCTCGCCACTGGTCGCGATCATGCCGCTGGTGCTGCTGATCGGCGTGGTCTTCACCGTCGCCAACGCCCTGATCGCCGACGCCACCAAGATCTTCGGGCTGCAGGCCAACAGCTCGATCCAGGCGCTGCTGATCGTGGTCGTGCTCGGCGTCGGAACCGACTACTTCCTGTTCCTGATGTTCCGCTACCGGGAACGGCTGCGGGCCGGTGACGAACCGAAACAGGCCATGATCAACAGCGTCGCCAGGGTCGGCGAGGCCATCGCCTCGGCGGCCGGCGCGGTCATCATCGCCTTCTGCGCGCTGGCGCTGTCCACCCTGGGCTTCCTGACCCAGCTCGGCCCCGCCCTGGCGATCCTGGTCGCGGTCACCCTGGTCGCCGGCCTCACCCTGTTCCCGGCGCTGTGCTCGCTGATCCCGCCGCGCGCCTTGTTCTGGCCGGGCAAGAAGTGGCGCGAGGAGCCCCCGGGCACCCGGTACGCGGCCGTCGGCCGGCTGCTGGGCCGCAAGCCCGCGCTGGTCGCGATCGTCTCCGGCCTGGTCATGCTGCTGCTGGCCCTCGGCACCTTCGGCTACAAGGCGTCCTACGACCTGGCCTCGGGCTCCATCCCCAAGACCAAGGAGTCGATGGTCGTCCAGGACACCATGCAGAAGGCGTACTCCGCGGGCGCGGCCGAGCCGACCGACGTCTACCTCAGCAGCAAGGACGGCAAGCCGCTGACCGGTGTCGACCTCAGCGGGTACGCAGACACGCTGCGCAAGGCCGACGGCGTGTCCGACGTCGCCTTCGATCCGGCCAAGGACCTCAACAAGGCGCGCACCACCGCGAACTACACGGTGACGCTGAAGTACGAGGCGTCCAGCGACAAGGCCATCTCGGCCGTGGGCGGTATCCGCACCCTCGCCCACGACAGCGCGCCGCCCGGCACGCAGGCCCTGGTCGGCGGCACCTCGTCGGTCTACAAGGACATCAACGCGGCCGTGGACCACGACTACCGCACGGTGTTCCCGGTCGCCGCGGTCCTCATCATGATCATTCTGGGGCTGCTGCTGCGCAGCGTGGTCGCGCCCTGGTACCTCATCGCGTCCGTCGGCCTCGGCTTCGGCGCGACCCTGGGCACCACCGTGCTGCTGTTCGGACGCGGCGACGGCCTGATCTTCCTGCTGCCGATCATCATGTACCTGTTCGTCGTCGCCATCGGCACGGACTACAACATCCTGATGATCGCCCGGCTGCGGGAGGAGGCCCGCGAGGGCCGCGAGCCGCGTGAGGCGGCGGCCGAGGCGCTGCGCCACGCCGGACCGACGATCGGCGCGGCCGGCTTCATCCTGGCGGCGACCTTCGGCACCCTGATGCTGTCCGGCAACTCCTTCCTGCTGCAGATGGGCTTCACCGTCGCGTTCGGCATCGTGATCGCCGCCTTCGTGATGGCGATGTTCTTCACGCCGAGCCTCACCGCGCTCATCGGCCACGCGGCCTGGTGGCCGGGCCACGCCGACCGGGCGGCGCACTCGCGCGTCGTGGCGGGCTCGGCCGCGACGGGCGGCGAGGGGGCGCTGGGGCCGGAAGCGGGCGACAGGATCCGGCGCCGCTGAGCGAGCGTTCGTGCCCGGCCCCCGCGGCCGCGGGCCGGGCGGGTGGGCGACCACCCGCCCGGCCCTTGGCCTTCCCGGGTTGCGGCTCTGCATACGGTCATGCAGAGTCATGTCCGACTGAATAGCCGAGGGGGCGCGACCCCGGCCGGCCGGGAGTACCCGGGAACACGTGGGCCACATGGGACACGCGGCCGCGGGAGCACGGAGCACGGGAGTAAGGGAGTACGGGAACGGGGATGGCGGCGATGACGAGCGCGGACGTGGAAGGCGAGCGGGGCGCCGCCGCCGGGCACGGGGCGGCAGCGGGGAGCGGCGAGATGGCGGCCGGCGAGATGGCGGCCGGGCAGCGCACGGTGGCCGCGGGCGGAGGTACGGGGGCCGGGGGCGGCGTCGCGGCGGGTGCCGCGGCGGTGGGGGAGGCGGCAGCGGCGGCGCGGCTGCTGAAGCTGTTCGAGGCGCACCGGCTGACGCCGACCCAGCGGCGGATCGCGCACTGCCTGGTCCGCAGGGCGGCCGAGGCGCCGTTCCTGTCCAGCGTGGAGGTGGCGGACCTCGCGGGGGTCAGCCAGCCGTCGGTGACACGGTTCGCGGTGGCCCTCGGGTTCGACGGTTACCCGGCGCTGCGCAGGCACCTGCGCGAGGTCGCGCCCGAGCGGGCCGTGCCGGACGAGGCCGCGTACAACGAGTACCAGCAGGCCGTCCACGCCGAGATCGGGAACCTGCGGCACCTGGCCGCCCTGCTGGCCGACCCCGAGCCGGTGGTCAGGGCGGGGCTGGTACTGGCCGGGTCGCGTCCGCTGCCGGTGCTGGGGCTTCGCGCGGCCGGGGCGCAGGCCCGCGGGTTCGCGTACTTCGCGGCGAAGGTCCACCCGGACGTGCGCCTTCTCGACGAGGGCGGCTCGATGCTCGTCGACCGGGTCGACGCCGCGGCCCGCGCCGGGGCCCGGGCACTGCTGTGCTTCGCCCTGCCCCGGCACCCCCGCGAGGTGGTGGACGCCCTTGCGTACGCCCGGCAGGCGGGCCTGACGGTCGTCACCGTCGCCGACAGCGCCTTCGCCCCGGTGGCCGCGCACAGCGACATCCTGCTGCCCGCGGCCGTGGGCACCGGCCTCGCGTTCGACACCGCCTGCGCTCCCATGCTGCTCGGCCGCGTCCTGCTGGAGTCGATGTGCGACGCCCTGCCGGACGCCCAGGCGCGACTGGAGGACTTCGACGCCCAGGCGGCGGCGCGCGGGCTGTTCGCGGAGTGACGCGCGGGCGGGCGGGCCCGGCGGGCAGGCGGGCAGTCGGGTGGCGCGGGGCGCTGGGTGCTGGGCGCGCCTGGTGCGGTTGCCGGTCCGTGCGCGGCCGGACGCCTTGTGCCGTTGCCGGACCGTGTGCCGCCGTCTGCCGTCTGCCGTCTGCCGTCCGCCCGCCCGGGAGCTCGCCCGCGCTCGCGGCACTTGGCGTCGGTTACCAGCGCCTGCGCGGGCCGCCGCCAGGTGCCGCGTCGCCCGCCGCGATGCCGGTGAGCTGGTAGGTGGACCTGTCGCTGTCCGGGCGGACCCACAGCAGGGCCTCGTGGGCGCGCTCGATGCGGGCCAGGCGGCGCGACTTCGCCCACAGCCCCGCTCCGGCGCCCGCCAGGAGCATGCCGCCGGCGCAGGGCAGGCCCGCCGAGGACCCGGCGGCCAGCACGAAGGCCAGTACCAGCCACCACCGCCGGGCGCGTACCCAGGCCCGGGCGGTGACCTTCCGGTCCTGCAGGAACACGGTCTTCGCGGCCCGGGAGGCGGCCTGGGCACGCTGGTCGTACTTGCGCCGACCGGCCAGGAACGCCGCGACCGCCGCGACCACGAACAGCGCCGCACCCGCCATGGCGCCGATCCTGCGCCCGAGCGGGCTGAAGGTGACGGCGGTCCCGCCGGCCGCGGCGACGACTCCCAGCCACCACAGCCAGCAGGCCGCCGTCCGTACCGTCACCGCCACCCGTGCCAGTGTGTAGGCCTCGCGCGCCACGTCCCGCTCCCTCCTCCTGTCGTCGCCGTGTGCGACACCGCCGAAGTCGGGAGGGAGGCTACTGCGGCTTTCTCAGATTTTCGTTAAGAACTCCGGACGGAATGGGCATCCGGAGCACTCGCGGCGTCCGGCGCCGTGCTTCGCGAGGCGCCGGCGACCCCCGTACCGGGCGTACTCGGGCGAATCGGCAACCAGGGGTACGTCGGCGATGGTCACCCGGGTGTCGGCCGGGACGCGCCGTCCCCGAGGATTCCTGCCATGCGTCCGCCCTCCGGACCTCCCCGAGGGGGCGTTCGAGAGAGCAGAGGCATCGGACCACGGGACATCGTCCCGTGAAATCGTCACCGGACATCGTCACGGGGAATCGGAGTCGGTCATGACACACCATGTGGTGGTGCTGGGCGGTGGTGGCGCGGGACTGCCCGCGGCCAAGCGGCTCGCCCGTCAGGTGCGGCGGGAGGAGGTCACGGTCACGCTGGTGCTGGCCTCCCCGGACTTCGTGGAGCGTCCGCGGCTGCCCCGGATCGCGACCGGGCAGCGAATACCGGTCACGCCGGTGGAGGAGTACCTCGGGGGAAGCGGGGTCCGGCTGGTGATCGGCTCGGTCACCGGACTCGACCCGGCGGTGCGGAAGGTCGTGGTCGCGCGTGGCGGCCAGGCGCGCTCGCTGTCGTACGACACCCTCGTCCACGCGCAGGGGAGCACCGTCGACGACGAGGGCGTGCCGGGCGCGGCCGAGTGCGCGTGGAGCCTGACCGACCCCGGCGAGGCCGCGCGGGTGGGCGCGGTGCTGCGCGAGATGACCGTCGCCGGTGGGGGCGGGCGGGTCGTCGTCTGCGGCGCCGGGCCGACCGGGATCGAGATCGCGGGCGAGGTGGCGGAACGCTTCCCCGCCCTCGGCGTCGCCCTCGTCGGCGGCTCGCGGCTGGACGGGCGGATGTCGCCGAAGGCGCGGTCGTACGTGCAGCGCGCCTTAGGCGACCTTGGCGTCGCCGTCCGGACCGGCGCCCTGGTGCGGCGGGTCGAGGCCGGCGGGCTGGTGCTGGACACGGGCGAGCGCGTGCCGTTCGACCTGTGCCTGTGGGCCGGCGGGTACCGCGTCCCCGCGCTTGCGCGCGCAAGCGGCCTCGCGGTTGACGACCGGGGCCGGGCGCTGGTGGACGCCACACTCCAGTCGGTGTCGCATCCGGGCGTCTACGTCATAGGCGACGCCGCCGCCGTCCCCGGCCGGCGGGGCCCCGAACTCCCGACGGGCCGCCCGGCCGGCGGCTCCGCCGGTCCGCAGGTCGCGGACATCATCGCCGCCCGCCTGGCCGGACGGGAGCCCAGGCCCTTCCGGCCCCGCCGCGTCCACGAGTGCGTCAGCGTCGGGCGCAGGCGCGGCTTCGTCCAATTCCTCGACGCCGACGAGAGGCCCACGGGCCGCGTCCTGACCGGACGCAAGGCCGTCGTCTTTCAGAACGCAACCCTGGGCGGCGCCCGGCTGTTGCTCCGGCACAGCGGCCCCTTCCTCGCCCGGCGCCGGCCCCTGGCACCCGCCGCCGATGCGCCTGCCGACGCCACAGCCGGCAACCCGGCGAACGGCCCGCGTCCTTAGCGGCGGATCGCCTCCTTGGCGGCGGACAGCGGCTGTCGACGCCTTTACGGCGGCCCGCTGCCTTTACGACGGCCCGCGTCCTTGGCGGCGCCCGCCGCCTCAGCGGCGATCGTGGTCGAACTCCTGGCCGGAATGCCGGTCGGCCTCCTGCCCGCGGCCCTGGCCCTGCGGCGGCGCGGGTAGTGGCGGCGCCGTCAGCGGGGGCAGGCCGGCGCCGCTCTCGGCGAGCAGTTCGGCCTGGGTCTGGGCGGCGCGGACCGGGGAGAAGGCGACCTCGCCGCCCGGGCCGACGGTGTAGCCGTGGACGGCCGGGCGGGGCAGCGAGTTGTAGGCGAAGTGCGTGGAGAAGTAGTACGCGCCGGTGTCGAGGAGGGCGACGTGGTCGCCGGGGGCGAGCAGGGGCAGCGGGCGGGCCCGCGCGACCAGGTCGCCGGCGAAGCAGCAGGGCCCCGCCACGTCCTGGACGACGGGCTCGCCGTCCTTCTCGCGGCCCTCGGCGTCCAGTGCGAGGACCCGCAGCGGCCAGGCGTCGGGCACGAACACGGTACGGGTGGCCACCTGGGCGCCGGCGTGGGTGACCGCGATGGGCCGGCCGCCCGCCGACTTGGCGTACTCCACGCGGGCGAGCACGGTGCCGTTCTTGGCCAGCAGGGAGCGGCCGAACTCGGTGACCAGCCCGTAGCGGCCGTCGAACAGCCCTGGGACCTCGGCGCGCAGCAGGTCCGCGTACTCGGCGAAGGAGGGGCTGGTCTCGTCGGAGTCGAAGTTGACCGGCAGGCCGCCGCCTATGTCGAGCACGGTGATCTGGCGGCGGCCGGCGGCGGCGTTCACCCGCTCGGCCAGCTCGTACGCGGCCCGGACGCCGGCCGCCATCAGCTTCGTCGGCACGCCCTGGGAGCCCGTGTGGGTGTGCAGGCGGTCCATCCACGGCCGCTCCCGGTAGGCGCGCAGCACCCACTCCTCGGCGCCCGGGTCGCGCAGCGCCACGCCGAACTTGGACGTCGCCGTGGCCGTGCTCATGGCGCCGATACTGCCCGCGCCGACCTGCGGGTTGACCCGCAGGCCCACGGGCGCGGCGGACGAGGGGCGCTCGGCGCGCAAGGCGTCGATACGGGCCAGCTCCTGCGGGTTGTCGGCGTTGACGGCGATGCCGAGGGCCAGCGCCTCGCGCAGCTCGGCGGTGGTCTTGGCCGGCGAGTCCAGCACGATGCGGTCGGCGGGGATGCCGGCCGCCAGCGCCAGGGCCAGCTCACCGGGGCTGGCCACCTCCGCGCCCAGACCGTACTCGCCGAGCAGCGCCAGCACGGGGACGAGCGAGGCGGCCTTCACCGCGAAGGTGTGGGTCACGGCGACGCCCGGCGTGGCGAAAGCGGCCTTCAGGGCGGCCACGGACCGGGTGACGCCCTCGATGTCCAGCAGCCCGACGACCGGTCGGCCCGGTGAGACCAGCTCCTGCCCGACCGCCGCACGCAGCGCGTGGCTCCGCCGTATCCCCAGCTCATGCGTCATGACGGCCATCCCATCACCGGGCCGCCGGGGCCTGCCACTCGCACAAAGGACAACCCGGCGGCCGCAGCGCGCCCCCGCGTCCACTTGTTGACTAGGTTTATTCAGATAGACAGGGTATGAATGAAACGCACTACACCCGCAGTCGACGAGGAGGCCCGACCGATGACGGGACCCAGGCCCGTACGCGCGCCGCGCGGTACGGAACTGAGCGCTCAGGGGTGGCAGCAGGAAGCCGCGCTGCGCATGCTGCAGAACAACCTCGACCCGGAGGTGGCCGAGCACCCCGACAAGCTCGTGGTGTACGGCGGCACCGGCAAGGCCGCCCGCGACTGGACGTCCTTCGACGCCATGGTGCGCACCCTGCGCGGACTGCGGCAGGACGAGACGATGCTGGTCCAGTCCGGCCGCCCGGTCGGCGTGATGCGCACCCACGAGTGGGCGCCCCGCGTGCTCATCGCCAACTCCAACCTGGTCGGCGACTGGGCCACCTGGGAGGAGTTCCGCCGCCTTGAGGCGCTCGGCCTGACCATGTACGGGCAGATGACCGCCGGGTCGTGGATCTACATCGGCACCCAGGGCATCCTTCAGGGCACGTACGAGACCTTCGCCGCGGTCGCCGCCAAGAGGTTCGGCGGCTCGCTGGCCGGAACGATCACCCTCACCGCGGGACTCGGCGGCATGGGCGGCGCCCAGCCCCTCGCCGTCACCATGAACGGCGGCGTGGCCCTGTGCGTCGACTGCGACCCGCGGGCCATCGAACGGCGCATCGAGCACCGCTACCTCGACGTGCGGGCCGATTCCCTCGACCACGCCCTGCGACTGGCGACCGAGGCCCGCGACGCCCGCCGCCCGCTGTCGATCGGCGTCCTGGGCAACGCGGCCGACCTCGTCCCGCGGCTGCTGGCCATGGACGCGCCCATCGACATCGTCACCGACCAGACCTCGGCCCACGACCCGCTGGCCTACCTGCCGCTCGGCGTCGACTTCGCCGACATGGCCGCGTACGCGGCGGACAAGCCCGCCGAGTTCACCGAGCGCGCCCGGCAGTCCATGGCCCGGCACGTCGAGGCGATGGTCGGCTTCCAGGACGCCGGCGCCGAGGTCTTCGACTACGGCAACTCCATCCGCGGCGAGGCCCGGCTGGCCGGCTACGAGCGGGCGTTCGCCTTCCCCGGCTTCGTCCCCGCCTACATCCGCCCGCTGTTCTGCGAGGGCAAGGGCCCCTTCCGCTGGGCCGCCCTGTCCGGCGACCCCGCCGACATCGCCGCGACCGACCGCGCGATCCTCGACCTCTTCCCGGAGAACGAGTCGCTGGCCCGCTGGATCCGGCTGGCCGGTGAGCGGGTCCACTTCCAGGGGCTGCCGGCCCGCATCTGCTGGCTCGGCTACGGCGAACGCGACCGCGCGGGCGAGCGCTTCAACGAGATGGTCGCCGACGGCACCCTCAAGGCGCCCGTCGTGATCGGCCGCGACCACCTGGACTGCGGCTCGGTCGCCTCCCCGTACCGCGAGACGGAGGGGATGCTCGACGGCTCCGACGCGATCGCCGACTGGCCGCTGCTCAACGCCATGGTCAACGTCGCCTCCGGCGCGTCCTGGGTGTCCATCCACCACGGCGGCGGCGTCGGAATCGGCCGTTCCATCCACGCCGGCCAGGTCACGGTGGCCGACGGCACCCCGCTCGCCGCCGAGAAGATCCGGCGGGTCCTCACCAACGACCCGGGCATGGGCGTCATCCGCCACGTCGACGCCGGCTACGACCGCGCGGAGGAGGTCGCCGCCGACCGCGGGGTCCGGGTTCCGATGCGGGAGGGCTCCGCCGGGAATTCCGGTGGCGACTCAGCCGGGACTGCCGGCGGCGATTCCACCGCGCACTCCGACAGGGGCAGTGCCGCCGGCGGTCCGGCTGCCGAGGGCTCCCGGTGACCGCCCACCCGGCCGCGTCCGGCCAGCCCCTTTCCGGGGCCCCCGAGTCCGGCCGGGCGGCGGGAGCGTCGGACGCGGCAGGAGAACCCGGCCGGGCGGCGTCCGGAGTGGGGGAGTCCGGCCCGGCGGGGGAGTCGGGCCTCGGATCGCGCGTGGGGGCGTCCGGCCCGGGAGAGCCCGGTCCGGCGGGGGCGTCCGTATCGGCGGCGTCCGTATCGGCGGCGTCCGAATCGGCTTCCGGTCCCGCGCGCGCCGAGGGCGGCCACGCCGCTTTCCAGCGCATGTGGCGCGATTTCCTCCCGCTCGGCCGGCACTCCGCGACCGGTGGCTACCGCCGTTACGCCTGGACCGGGGCCGACGCCGAGTGCCGCGAATGGTTCCGGGCCGAGGCCGGGGCCCGCGGGCTGGCCTACGAGGTGGACCGCAACGGCAACCAGTGGGCCTGGCTCGGCGATCCCTCGGGGCGGGACGCCGTGGTCACCGGGTCGCATCTGGACTCGGTGCCCGACGGCGGCGCCTTCGACGGTCCGCTCGGCGTCGTCTCCTCCTTCGCCGCGCTCGACGAACTGCGGGCCCGGGGTGCCGCCCCGCGCAAGCCGCTGGCCGTGGTGAACTTCGGCGACGAGGAGGGCGCCAGGTTCGGACTCGCCTGCGCCGGCTCCCGGCTGACGGCGGGCCAACTCGACCCCGACCGCGCCCGCGCCCTTCGCGACGCCGACGGCGTGACCCTCGCCCGGGCCATGGAGCACGCCGGCCACGACCCCGAGGCCATCGGTGCCGACCCCGAACGCCTCGCCCGGATCGGCGCCTTCGTCGAACTGCACGTGGAACAGGGCCGCGCCCTCGACCTGGCCGGCCGCCCGGTCGGGGTGGCCTCCGCCATCTGGCCGCACGGCCGCTGGCGCTTCGACTTCCGGGGCGAGGCCAACCACGCGGGCACCACCCGCCTGGAGGACCGCCGCGACCCCATGCTCACCTACGCCACCACCGTGCTCGCCGCGCGCAAGAAGGCCCGGCTGGCCGGTGCGCTGGCCACCTTCGGCAAGGTCCGCGTCGAACCCAACGGCGTCAACGCCATCGCCTCCGTGGTCCGCGGCTGGCTCGACTCGCGCGCCGCCGACGAGGCCGTCCTCACCGAAGTCGTCGCCGCCATCAAACAGGCCGCCCGGGAACGCGGCGCCCGCGACGGCGTCGACGTCACCGTCACCAGGGAGTCCTTCACCCCGGTGGTCGAGTTCGCGCACGACCTGCGCGACCGGATCGCCGCCCTGGCCGGCGCGGACCGCCCGGTGCCGGTCCTGCCCACGGGAGCGGGACACGACGCCGGAATCCTGTCCGCGGCCGTGCCGACCGCCATGCTGTTCGTACGCAATCCCACCGGCGTCTCGCACTCCCCGGCGGAATCGGCGGCCGAGGACGACTGCCTCGCCGGGGTGACCGCGCTCGCCGACGTACTGGAAGGTCTCGCGTGCAGTTGACCTACTGGCTGGAGCACGCCTGGCTCGGCACCCACGTCGAGCCGGACGTCGTCCTGACCGTCGCCGACGGCCGGATCACCGCGGTCCGCACCGGCGCCGCCGGCCCGCCCCCGGGCGCGACCGCGCTGCGCGGCCTCACCCTGCCGGGCCTGGCCAACGCCCACAGCCACGCCTTCCACCGGGCGCTGCGCGGCACCGTCCAGGTCGGCTCCGGCACCTTCTGGACCTGGCGCGACATCATGTACTCCGTCGCCTTCCACCTCACCCCCGATTCGTATTTCGACCTCGCCCGAGCCGTCTACGCCGAGATGGCACTGGCCGGCATCACCTGCGTCGGCGAGTTCCACTACCTGCACCACCAGATCGACGGCACCCCGTACGAGAACCCCAACGCCATGGGCGAGGCGCTGATCGCCGCCGCGGGCGAGGCGGGCATCCGCATCACCCTGCTCGACACCGCCTACCTGCACGGCGGCCTGATCCGCGGCGGCTACCGGCCGCTGGAGGGCGCCCAGGTGCGGTTCGGCGACGGCACCGCCGACCGCTGGTACGACCGGTGGTCCCGGCTCAAAGGCGGTGAGACGGTCAGGATCGGCGCCGCCCTGCACTCGGTGCGGGCCTTCTCCGACCGGGACAGCTACGCCACCTTCCGGCACCGCACCCAGGACGTGCCCACCCACGTCCACCTGTCCGAGCAGCCCGCCGAGAACGAGGCCTGCGTCGCGGTGCACGGCCGCACCCCCGCCCGCCTGCTCGCCGACTCCGGCTTCTGGGGCCGCGGCACCACCGCCGTGCACGCCACGCACCTCACCGGGGAGGACATCGCGCTGCTCGGCGGCGCGGGAGCCACCGTCTGCGTGTGTCCCACCACCGAGCGGGACCTCGCCGACGGCATCGGTCCTGCGCCCCAACTGCGCCGGGCCGGATCGCCGTTGAGCCTGGGCAGCGACAGCCACGCGGTGATCGACCTGCTGGAGGAGGCGCGCGCCCTGGAACTCGACGAGCGGCTGCGCAGCCGCGTGCGCGGCCACTGGACGGCGTCCCAACTGCTGCGGGCCGCTTCCGAGGACGGCCACGCCTGCCTCGGCTGGCCCGACGCGGGCCGGCTGGAGACGGGCGCGCTCGCCGACTTCACCACGATCGCGCTGGACTCGGTGCGCACCGCGGGCCCCGTGCCGCGGCTGGGCGCCGAGACCGCCGTATTCGCCGCGACAGCGGCGGACGTCCGGCACACCGTGGTCGGCGGCCGGCAGATCGTCCGGGACGGACAGCACCTGCTGGTCGACGACGTGCCCGCCGCCCTGGCCAGGGCGATCGCCGCGACCCGCGGCTGATCCCGGCCGGACGCGGCCCCCTGACGGCCCGCCGGCCGGCCGGCCGGGCGACCCCAGCGACCACAGGCAGGAGAGACCCGGCCATGACGGCCAGCACGCTCATCACCAACATCAGCAGTCTGGTCACCAACGATCCCTCCCTCTCCGGCTCCGGCGGCGGCCCCGGTGACCCCCGCGATCGACTCGGCCTGATCCAGGACGCGGCTGTCGTCGTCGACGGCCACCGCATCGCCTGGGTCGGTGTCTCCAGCAAAGCACCCCCCACTGACAATCGCGTCGACGCGGCGGGCCGGGCCATGCTGCCGGGCTTCGTGGACTCCCACTCCCACCTGGTCTTCGCCGGTGACCGCACCGCCGAGTTCGCCGCCCGCATGGCCGGCCGGGCCTACAGCGCCGGCGGCATCCGCACGACGGTCGCCGCCACCCGCGCCGCCACCGACGCGGAACTGTCCGCGAACGTCGCCCGGTTCACCGCCGAGGCGCTCCGGCAGGGCACCACCACTCTTGAGACCAAGTCCGGCTACGGCCTGACGACCCATGACGAGGCCCGCGCCGTGCGGATCGCCGCCGAGCACACCGACGAGGTCACCTATCTGGGAGCCCACGTCGTCGCCCCCGAGTTCGCCGACACCGACGACGCGGCGGGCTACGTGGACCTGGTCACCGGGGAGATGCTGGACGCCTGCGCCCCGTACGCCCGCTGGATCGACGTCTTCTGCGAACGGGGGGCCTTCGACGGCGACCAGGCCCGTGCCGTGCTCGGCGCCGGGCTCGCGCGCGGCCTGACCCCGCGTGTCCACGCCAATCAGCTCACCTTCGGCCCCGGCGTCCAACTGGCCGTCGAGCTCGGCGCGGCCTCCGCCGACCACTGCACCCACCTCAGCGATCAGGACGTGGACGCGCTGGCGAACGCCCCCGACACGGTCGCCACCCTGCTGCCGGGCGCGGAGTTCTCCACCCGCGCCGCCTATCCCGACGCCCGCCGCCTGCTCGACGCCGGCGCCACCGTCGCGCTGTCCACCGACTGCAACCCGGGCTCGTCGTTCACCACCGCGATGCCCTTCTGCATCGCCGTCGCCGTCCGCGAGATGGGGATGACCCCGGACGAGGCCGTCCACGCCGCGACATACGGCGGCGCGCGCGCCCTGCGCCGTACCGACATCGGTACGATCACCCCGGGCGCGCGCGCCGACCTGCTGCTCCTGGACGCCCCGAGCCACGTCCACCTCGCCTACCGTCCCGGTGTGCCCCTCACGGCCGCGGTGTGGAAGGCGGGACGGCTCGTGACCCACTGACCACCGCCGGGCCCACGGGGGTCGCCGGGCCCCCGGACGGGCGCGACGTCACTCCTCGACCAGCAGCCCCCGGCGCAGCCGCGACAGGGTGCGGCTGAGCAGCCGCGACACGTGCATCTGGGAGATCCCCAGCTCCTCGCCGATCTCCGACTGGGTGAGATTCCCCACGAAGCGCAGCGACAGGATCTGCCGGTCGCGCGCCGGCAGCTCGGCGATCAGCGGTTTCAGTGACTCGACGTACTCGACGCCTTCCAGATCGTGGTCCTCGTACCCGATCCGGTCGGCCAGCGCGCCCTCCGGATCGTCCTCGGCGGGCTGGGCGTCCAGTGAGCTGGCGGTGTAGGCATTGCTCGCCGCCATGCCCTCGACGACCTCCTCCTCGGGAAGGTTCAGCCGTTCGGCCAGCTCGCGCACGGTCGGCGTACGGTCCAGCCGCTGGGCCAGCTCGTCACCGGCCTTCGCCAGGTCCAGGCGCAGCTCCTGCAGACGGCGCGGCACCCGCACCGACCACGAGGTGTCCCGGAAGAATCGTTTGATCTCACCCACGATCGTGGGCATCGCGAAGGTCGGGAACTCCACCTCGCGGCTCAGCTCGAACCGGTCGATCGCCTTGATCAGGCCGATCGTGCCGACCTGGATGATGTCCTCCATCGGCTCGCTGCGGGAGCGGAACCGGGAGGCCGCGAACTTCACCAGCGCCAGGTTCAGCTCGACCAGCGTGTTGCGGACGTAGCTGTATTCGGCGGTGCCTTCCTCCAGCGTCCCCAGGCGGGCGAAGAGCGTCTTGGAGAGCGCTCGCGCGTCCACGGGTCCGATCTCGTCGTACGGGGGGATTTCCGGGAGCCCCTCAAGACCCTCAAGTCGTTCCCGCTCATGATCCAGCCCGAGCCGGGGTGTCATGTGCTCATCCCTCTCTGCGGCGGTTGGCTGTGCCGATGCCGTCACTCCACCCCTACCCCTTCCGGAGCCGCCGCCGCAAGTCGTGGCATATTCGGCAGCGGCTACCGTCGGGGCACCGATTCGGCGTAAGGTCAGGTCCGCGTGACCTGCGATCTTAAAAGGAGTGCTATGGACCGCGAAGCGGTGGGCGCGGCCGACCTGGGACGGCTGCGCGTCGAGGTCAGTCGGCACGGCCGCTCCGCGGTGTTCACCCCGACCGGGGAGCTGGACCACCACACGGCCGACGTACTGGCGCAACCGCTGAACGAGGCGGTGGACGCCGGTGTGACCCGACTGGTGATCGACTGCGCGGGGCTGGAGTTCTGCGACTCCACCGGTCTCAACGTGCTGCTCAGCGCCAGGCTGCGGGTGGAGGAGCTCGGCGGCGGTGTGCATCTGGCCGCCATGCGGCCGTCCGTCGCGCGGGTCTTCGAGATCACCGGGGCCAACGCGGTGTTCACTGTTCACGACACACTCGACCGGGCGCTTCACGAATAGTCCGGCCACGGGGGGACGGGGGTACGTGCGGTGAGTGAAGTGGACCCGGCTCCGCGATGTTTCGTGGGAATCGGGACGTGTTCCCGGAGATCGACCGGGCAGGAGACAGTCGGACCCCAGCTGGTAGGGCCGCAGGCCACCGGGCCCCAGCCGGAGAAGTGTGAGATCCGTGAGGTGAGGCCCTGATGAGCACCACCCGGCCCTTCGCCGCGGACGACCGTGGCCCGGACTCGGGCGACGCGGACGGCGGATCAGGCGTGGACGCGCGGGAGAACGACATGGTGCGCCGACTGCTGCTCTCCGGCGAGAGCGGGATCGTGCCGCGCGCCCGCGACTTCACCCGGCAGGCGCTGCGGGACTGGGGCTGGCTGCCGGCCTCCACCGCGGACCGGCGCGCGGCCGCGGAGGACGTGCTGCTGGTGGTCTCCGAGCTCGTCACCAACGCCTGCCTCCACGCGGGCGGCCCCGAGGAGCTGCGGCTGCGGCGGGAGCCCAGGGCACTGCGGATGGAGGTCGTGGACGGCGGCTCCGGCGATCCGGCGCCCCGTACCCCGCACCGGGCCGGCCGCCCCGGCGGCCACGGCATGTTCATCGTCCAGCGGCTCTGCCTGGACTGGGGCGTCATCCGCAACGGCGACCGCCCCGGCAAGACGGTCTGGGCCGAAATGGCGGCCCCCTCCTGAGGACGCCGATCCGCCCGCGGCCGCGCCGCTCCACGGCTCATCCGTGTCCGAGCGTGCGCACCAGGGCGTCGAGGGCGGCGGGGTACGAGCCCTCGCCGGGGGTGCCGTAGCCGATGATCAGACCTTGGGGGTGGTGGGGCGACGGCTCGTGCCAGTGGTCGGCGAGCGTGCCGAGCGCCAGGCCCAGCCCCGCGGCACGGCGCCGGACATCCTCCTCCCGCACACCGGGCGGCAGGCCGACGAGGGCGTGCAGGCCTGCCGCGATGCCGCCGGCCCGGTACGGACCGGTCAGCCGCGAGACCAGCAGGTCGCGGCGGCGCCGGTAGCGCAGCCGGGAGGTCCGGACATGACGGTCGTAGCCGTGGCCGGCGATCAGCTCCGCGAGGGCGAGCTGCGCCACCGCGCCGGTGTGGAAGTCGCTGTACAGCTTCGCCTCGGCGACGGGTTCGACCAGGCGCGGGGGCAGCACCATCCAGCCCAGCCGCAGGGCGGGGCCCAGGGTCTTGGAAGCGGTGCCCAGGTAGGCCACGTGGTCCGGCGCCATGCCCTGGAGGGCGCCGACCGGCTGGCGGTCGTAACGGAACTCGCCGTCGTAGTCGTCCTCGATCACCAGACCGCCGCTCGCCCTGGCCCACGCGGTGAGCGCCTGACGGCGGGCCGGGTGCAGGGTCACGCCGGTCGGGTACTGATGGGCCGGGGTCACCACGACCGCGTCGGCCTGCGGGAACGTGCCGAGCAGATCGGTGCGCGCCCCCAAGCCGTCGGTGGGCAGCGGTACCACCTCGCCGCCATTCCTGCGCACCACCTCGCGGTGGAAGGGCAGGCCGGGATCCTCCATGGCCACCACGCCCGCTGCGACCCGCACCAGCAGGGCGAGCCCCTGGACGTAGCCGGTCGTCACCACGATCCGCTCGGGCTCGGCGAAGACGCCCCGGGTACGGCCCAGGTACTCCGCGAGAACCCGGCGCAGCTCGATCCGGCCGCGCGGGTCGCCGTAGTCGTACGCGGCGGACGGCACCGAGCCCAGCGCCCGGCGGGTCGCGCGCAGCCAGGCCGAGGTGGGGAAGGACGTGACGTCCGGGCTGCCGGGCCGCAGGTCGAACCGCGGCGGCGCGGCGGCACCCGACGCCGGCGCGGGTCCGGCTGCTGTCTCGCGGCCGGCGGGTGCTGCCGAGCGCGCGGCGACCACGGTGCCCGAGCCCCGGCGGGCGGCGAGGTAGCCCTCCGCGGTGAGCTGGTCGTACGCCGCCTTCACGGTGCCACGGGACAGGCCGGTCTCGACGGCCAGCCGGCGGCTGGAGGGCAGGCGGCTGCCCGGCGCGAGCCGACCGCTGCGGACGGCGTCCCGCAGGGCCCGCTCCAGGGCGGCCCGCCGGCCGCCTGATCCCGGCCCGACCCGCAGATCGAGGTGCAGGTCGACATCGCCGGCGCCGGACGCGGCTCGGCTTCCGGTCGGCGCCCGTTCGGGGCCGCCCCTCCGAGAGGGGCCGTCCTGACGCGGTCGGCCGCCCGCGTTCCCGGGGGCGTCGTCGGGAGAAGTGGGCCAGGAATCGTGCATGGAACTGGATCTTATCCGCGATCCACTCCGGCCGTAGGTTGGCCGTCATGAGCACTGAGACAGCCCAGAACCCCGCCGAGAACAGCGCCTCCGCCTCCGAACACGCCTCCGCCTCCGCTCCCGCCCGTGCCGCAGCGCCCGTCGTACCGCCGGTTCGCTTGGCCGTGGACAAGCTGGCCCCGCACATCAACCGGGCCATGAACGCACTGGACGCCGCTTCCCGCGAGACGGTCCTGGAAGGCTCGCTGCTGGAACTGGTCCGCGCCCGCGCCTCCCAGCTCAACGGCTGCGCCTACTGCGTGGACTCCCACACCGCCGACGCGCGGGCGGCGGGCGAGACCGAGCGGCGGCTGTACGCGCTGCCGGTGTGGCGCGAGACGCCGTTCTTCACCGGCCGCGAGCGTGCCGCGCTGGAGCTGACGGAAGCGGCCACCAGGCTGACCGACGGCCACGTGGACGACGAGGTGTTCGCCCGCGCGGCCGCCGAGTTCGACGACCGGGAACTGGCCGAGCTGATCTGGACGATCACCGTGATCAACGCGTGGAACCGGCTCGGCGCCGTGGCCCGCCCGTGGCCGCTCGCCTGAGCGGTCCCGCTCGGGGCGCCGCCGCCGGGCGCGGGCCCGACGGCCGCCCCCCCGCGCCGGTCAGCGCACCTCGCCCATCAGGGCTATGACCCGCCTGCGGTACATCCACACGGCACAGCCGGCCAGGCAGGCCAGCGCCGCCTCCACGGCGACCACACCCGTGACGTTGAGGTCCACGCCCGCCAGGGACAGCAGGCTGGTGGTGCAGTCCCCGGCGGTCACCGCCAGGAACCAGACGCCCATCATCTGGCTGCCGTACTTGGCGGGCGCCATCTTCGTGGTGACCGACAGACCCACCGGCGACAGGCACAGCTCACCGACCGTCTGCACCAGGTACACGCCCACCAGCCACATCGGACTCACCCTGGTGCCGCCGGAGGCCATGGCCATCGGCACCACGAACAGGAAGAAGGACGCGCCGACAAGGAACAGGCCCATCGCGAACTTCACGGTGGTGCTCGGCTCCTTGCCGCGCCGGGACAGCCACAGCCAGATCCATGCCATGACCGGGGCCAGCGCCATCACCCACAGCGGGTTCACCGACTGGTACCACGACGAGGGAAACCCGATGCCGAACAGCGTCCCGGAGGCCTTCGCGTCGCCGAATATCGACATCGTCGAGCCGCCCTGGTCGTAGATCATCCAGAAGACGGCGGCCGCGACGAAGAACCAGATGTATCCGCTGATCTTCGACTGCTCGGCGGCGCTCAGCTCCTTGTCGCTCTTGATGCGCACCAGCACACCCACGGGGATGACCAGCCCGACCACGGTGATCGGCACCAGCGCCCAGTTCAGGGTGTACGCCCCGCTCAGCACCACGACCGCGTAGAAGGCGGTGGCGGCGGCCAGCCAGAGCAGGCCCTTGCGCAGGGCGCCGGCGCGCTCCTGCCGGGTCAGGGGCTCGGGCACCAGGTCGCTGCGCGGGCTCAGGTGCCGCGTGCCCAGCAGGAACTGGATCAGGCCCAGTCCCATGCCGATCGCGGCCAGAGCGAACCCCAGGTGCCAGCTGTAGTTCTGGCCGACGGTACCGATCACCAGCGGCGCGGCGAAGGCGCCGATGTTGATGCCCATGTAGAAGACGGTGAAGCCGCCGTCGCGCCTCGGGTCGTCCGGGCCTTCGTAGAGGTGGCCGACCATCGTGGAGATGTTGGCCTTGAGCAGCCCGGAGCCCAGAGCGACCAGCCCCAGGCCGGCGAAGAACGGACCCTCGCCGGGCAGCGCCAGCGTCAGGTGGCCGGTCATGATGACCAGCGCCGCTGCCGTGACCGTCCTGCGCGGGCCCCAGACCCGGTCGCCGAACCAGCCGCCGGGCATCGTCAGCAGGTAGACCATGGCCATGTAGATGGAGTAGATGGCCGTCGCGGTGGCCGCGGTCATCGCCAGGCCGCCGCTTTGCGCGCCCTTGCCGGCCGCGGGGCCGCCGGCGATGAGGTACAGCGGGAGCAGGGCCCGCATGCCGTAGAAGCTGAAGCGCTCCCACATCTCGGTCATGAACAGTGTGGCCAGTCCGCGGGGGTGGCCGAGGAAGGTGCCGCCGGACGCGCGGCCGAAGGTGCGCGCGCCGACGTCTTTCGCCGTCAGGCTGGTCGCCATGGATGGTCCTTGCGCAGGAGGTCCCGGAGTCCGGGATCGGGCGTTTCATACTTTATGGCAGTTTGAGATGTGGTATAGACCCATTTAGGATCCCGCTCACACCCGTGCGCCCCTGACGCATCCGCACCTGCCCGCACCACCCCGTCGGGGTCGGTCGGCGCGGACTACCATCAAGCCCATGACCCGCGTACTTCTCGCCGAGGACGACGCATCCATCTCGGAACCACTCGCGCGCGCCTTGCGCCGTGAGGGTTACGAGGTCGAGGTGCGCGAGGACGGACCCACCGCTTTGGAGGCCGCGCTCCTGGCCGCGGTCGACCTGGTGGTGCTGGATCTGGGCCTGCCCGGCATGGACGGCCTCGACGTGTGCCGCCGGATCCGCACCGAGGGCCACACCTTCCCGGTGCTGGTGCTGACCGCCCGCGCCGACGAGGTCGACACGGTCGTCGGTCTGGACGCCGGCGCGGACGACTACGTCACCAAGCCGTTCCGTCTCGCCGAACTTCTCGCGCGGGTCCGCGCCCTGCTGCGGCGCGGCACCACCGAACCCGCCCAGCCCTCCACTCACGGCGTGCGGATCGACGTCGAGTCGCACCGCGCGTGGATGGGTGACGACGAACTCCAGCTCACCGCGAAGGAGTTCGACCTGCTGCGGGTGCTGGTACGCGACGCCGGCCGGGTGGTCACCCGCGAGCAGCTGATGCGCGAGGTCTGGGACACCACCTGGTGGTCGTCCACCAAGACCCTGGACATGCACATCTCCTGGTTGCGCAAGAAACTTGGCGACGATGCCGCGAACCCCCGTTTCATCTCGACCGTCCGCGGCGTCGGCTTCCGGTTCGAGAAGAACTGACCCGCCCCCTCCATGCGCCGCCGCCTGATCTCCTCCACGCTGGCCGTGGTCCTCGTGGTCATCGCGGTCTTCGGGCTCTCGCTGGTGGTCGTGGAGACCAGGACCATCCAGAGCAGCGCGCGCGACGGCGTGCAGTCCGAGGCGGTCCGGCTGGTCGGCATCGTGGAGAACCGCATCCGGGCCGGTGAGCCGGTGGACGCCAAAGGGCTGGACCGGCAGGTCGCCGAGAACCGCTACGCGGTGGTCCACGTCCCCGGCCGCCCCGTGGTGAACCTCGGGGCACGGCCGCACGGCGGGGTCATCTCCGCGACGCAGAACGGTGACCACGGGGAGTCGGTCACCGTGGAGGAGGCGCGCTCCACCGTCAGCGGGGAGATCGGCCGGACCCTGCTGGTGATCCTCGCGGTGGCGCTGCTCGCCGTCCTGGCGGCGGTCGCCCTGGCCGTACGCCAGGCCCGGCGGCTGGCCAGCCCGCTCACGGATCTCGCCGAGACCGCCGAACGCCTCGGCTCCGGCGACCCCCGGCCCCGGCACCGCCGCTACGGCGTGCCGGAGCTCGACCGCATCGCCGACGTCCTCGACGCCAGCGCCGAGCGGATCGGCCGGATGCTGACCGCCGAGCGGCGGCTCGCCGCGGACGCCTCCCACCAACTGCGCACCCCGCTGACCGCGCTCTCGATGCGGCTTGAGGAGATCGTGGCCACGGCCGAGGATCAGGACGCCGTCAAGGAGGAGGCCACCATCGCGCTCGGGCAGGTCGAGCGGCTGACCGACGTCGTCCAGCGGCTGCTGACCAACTCCCGCGACCCCCGGACGGGGTCCGCCGTCGACTTCGACCTCGATGAAGTGATCAAGCAGCAGGTGGAGGAGTGGCGGCCCGCCTACCAGGCGGAAGGCCGCTCCGTGGTGCTGTCCGGCGCCCGGCGGCTGCGGGCGGTGGGCACTCCAGGGGCGGTGGCCCAGGTGCTGGCCACCCTCATCGAGAATTCCCTGATGCACGGCGCCGGCACCGTCACCCTCCACACCCGTGTCACCGGCAACCAGGCGGTGGTCGAGGTCACCGACAACGGGCCGGGGGTGCCGCCGGACCTCGGGCCGCGGGTGTTCGAGCGCACCGTCAGCGGACGCAACTCCACCGGGCTCGGCCTCGCGGTGGCTCGCGACCTCGCCGAGGCCGACGGAGGGCGACTGGAGCTCCTCCAGCACCGGCCGCCGGTCTTCGCGCTCTTCCTCGCCCAGGAGATTCCGCCACAGCCGCCCCGGGAGAAGGTCATCAGTTGACCGCCGCGCCGGACCGGCGGGCCTCAGCTCCGGTGGACGCCGGCGCGCTTGCCCTTCCTCGTCTCCACCTCGCGGCCTTCCTTGCCTCCGGCCAGGAAGGCCTCCGCCTGCTCGACCGCTGACCTCGCGGGCAGTGCCCGGAAGACCCAGGTCCGGTAGGACCAGAAGCGGAACAGGGTGGCCACCCCGATGCCGACGAACTTGAAGACGTTGCTCTGCAGCCGGCTGTCCCAGTGGAAGCCGTAGGTGGCCGCGTAGAGGACGCCGTTCTCGATCACCAGGCCGACCGCGCTGAAGAGCAGGAAGAGGCTCAGCTCCTTCGCCCGGCGCGCCTTGTCCCGGTCCCGGTAGGTGAAGTAGCGGAAGCCCACGTAGTTGAAGGCGATGGACACCAAGGTGGCCAGGATGCTGGCGCGCACGGTCTGCAGGCCGGTGTGCTGGCGCAGCAGGTTGAACACACCGATGTTCACCACGACACCCGCGCCGCCCACCGCGCCGAACTTGGCGAGTTCCCGATACATCAGGCTCAGCTGGGAACGCAGGGTGCGCAGTCCGCTCATGGTGGTCGTTCGGCCCTGTCTGTAGGGGATCGGGCGCCGAGTGGAGTCCGGTGGCCCGGTGTCCCGCCTGCCGGCTCGGTGTGTTCCACCTCATGCTAACCATGCGGGCGGAACAAGCCGTCACCGAGCGCGTCGTTCGGGTGGTCGTACGGCTGCCTGTGCGACGGATACCCTGGTAGGGCCATTTCCCCGGGGACCCGTCCCCGCGAACCCCCTGTACCACCGGCAGGAACTCGACGTGACATTTCCCGTAGTCGGCATCGTCGGCGGCGGCCAGCTCGCCCGAATGACCCATGAGGCGGGCATTCCGCTCGGCATCCGGTTCAAGGTTCTCAGCGACACCCCGCAGGACTCCGCAGCCCAGGTCGTGTCCGACGTCACCGTCGGCGACTACCGCGACCTGGAGACGCTGCGGTCCTTCGCCGCCGGCTGCGACGTGATCACCTTCGATCACGAGCACGTGCCGACCGAACATCTGCGCGCCCTGGAGGCGGACGGGATCACCGTACGGCCCGGACCGGACGCTCTGGTGCACGCCCAGGACAAGGGCGTCATGCGCGCCCGGCTGGCCGAGATCGGGGCGCCCTGCCCGCGCAACCGGATCGTGGCCTCGCCCGCCGACGTCGCCGCCTTCGCCGCGGAGACCGGCGGCTTCCCGGTGGTGCTGAAGACCGTGCGCGGCGGTTACGACGGCAAGGGCGTGTGGATCGCCCGCTCGGCGGCGGACGCCGAGGAGCCGTTCCGCGCCGGGGTGCCGGTGCTGGCCGAGGAGAAGGTCGATTTCGTGCGGGAGCTGGCCGCGAACGTCGTGCGCTCCCCGCACGGGCAGGCCGTGGCCTACCCAGTGGTGGAATCGCTTCAGGTGGACGGCGTGTGCGACACCGTGGTCGCGCCGGCGCCCGGGCTGTCCGACCAGTTGTCCGCGCAGGCCCAGGGGCTCGCCCTGACCATCGCCGGCGAGCTTGGCGTGGTGGGACACCTCGCGGTGGAGCTGTTCGAGACCGCGGACGGGCGGATCCTGGTCAACGAACTGGCGATGCGCCCCCACAACAGCGGCCACTGGACCATGGACGGCGCGGTCACCTCGCAGTTCGCCAACCACCTGCGGGCGGTGCTGAACCTGCCGCTGGGCGACCCGCGCCCGCGCGCCCGCTGGACCGTGATGGCCAACGTACTCGGCGGCGACTACCCCGACATGTACGCGGGCTACCTGCACTGCATGGCGCGCGATCCCGGCCTGAAGATCCACATGTACGGCAAGGACGTGAAGCCGGGCCGCAAGGTCGGCCATGTCAACACCTACGGCGACGACCTGGCGGACGTGCGCGAGCGCGCGCGCCACGCGGCCGACTACCTGCGAGGAACGATCGATGAGTAACGCCCCCCAGCCCCTGGTCGGCATCGTCATGGGGTCCGACTCCGACTGGCCCGTGATGGAAGCCGCGGCCGGGGCCCTGGCGGAGTTCTCCGTTCCGTACGAGGTCGACGTCGTCTCGGCCCACCGCATGCCCCGCGAGATGATCGAGTACGGGGAGCAGGCGGACGAGCGGGGCCTGCGGGTGCTGATCGCGGGCGCGGGAGGGGCCGCGCACCTGCCGGGGATGCTGGCCTCGGTGACCCCGCTGCCGGTCATCGGGGTGCCGGTGCCCTTGAAGTATCTGGACGGCATGGACTCGCTCCTTTCGATCGTGCAGATGCCGGCGGGAGTGCCGGTGGCGACCGTCTCCGTGGCCGGCGCCCGCAATGCCGGGCTGCTGGCCGTGCGGATGCTGGCCGCGCACGACCCCGAACTGCGGGCACGCATGCGGGAGTTCCAGCAGTCGCTCAACGAGCAGGCCACGGAGAAGGGGAAGCGGCTGCGGTCCAAGGTCGCCGGGACCGCGGGCTTCGGATTCGGAAAGTAGCATCCGGCGGGGACACGGCCGCGGAAGTTATCCACAGGACCGGTACCGGCAGGATCGGTGACCGGGGTTTTCCACAGGCCCTAATCGCGAGTCGGCGCCGACTCCATAGAGTGTTCGACATGGAACCGCTGAACCGCGCTCGCGAGCTGCTCGCCGCCCACCCGGTCGTGGACGGGCACAACGACCTGCCGTGGGCCCTGCGCAAACAGGTCGACTACGACCTCGACCGGCTCGACATCGCCACCGACCAGCGCGTTCGCACGCACACCGATATCCCGCGGCTGCGCGCGGGCGGTGTGGGAGCGCAGTTCTGGTCGGTGTACGTGTCCACCGAGTTGGCCGGGCCGGCGGCCGTCGCCGCCACCCTCGAACAGGTCGACGTCGTCCATCGGATGACCGAGCGTTACTCCCGGGACCTCATGCCGGCGGTCACCGCCGACGAGATGGAGACGGCCCGGGAGCAGGGACGGATCGCCTCGCTCATGGGTGCGGAGGGCGGCCACTCCATCGACTGCTCACTGGGCGTGCTGCGCGGTCTGTACGACCTCGGGGTGCGGTACATGACGCTCACGCACAACGACAACACCCCGTGGGCGGACTCCGCTACCGACACCCCCGCGGCCGGCGGGCTGACCGCGTTCGGCGAGGAGGTGGTCCGCGAGATGAACCGTCTCGGCATGCTGGTCGACCTCTCGCACGTCTCGCCGGACACCATGCGCGACGCGCTGCGGGTGGCCGAGGCCCCGGTGCTCTTCTCCCATTCCTCCGCGCGCGCGGTCTGCGACCACCCGCGCAACGTCCCGGACGACGTACTCGCGTCGCTGCCCGGCAACGGCGGGGTGGCCATGGCCACCTTCGTGCCGAAGTTCATCCTCCCGGCGGCCATCGAGTGGACGCTGCGGGCCGACGACAACATGCGCGCCCACGGTCTGCACCCGCTTGACACCACGCCGGAGGGCATGGCGGTGCAGCGCGACTTCGAGGCCCGCGAGCCGCGCCCGCGCGCGACGGTGAGCACGGTGGCCGACCATCTGGACCACATGCGGGAGGTCGCCGGGATCGACCACGTCGGGATAGGCGGTGACTTCGACGGGACCGCGTTCACCCCGGACGGCCTGTCCGATGTCGCCGGCTATCCCAACCTCGTGGCCGAGCTCATCACCCGTGGCTGGTCGGACGCCGACCTGGCCAAGCTGACCTGGCAGAACGCGGTGCGAGTGCTGCGGGACGCCGAGCAAGCGGCGATACGCATACGGGCACGCCGAGGGCCGTCCACGGCGCGGATCGCGGACCTCGACGCCCCGCCCGCTTAGCCGGGTCAGCAGGCGCAGAGGCAGAAGGGGTGGCCGGCCGGGTCGGCGTAGACGCGCCAGTTGCGGGCGCCGTCGAGATCCCCTTCCAGCAGGGTGGCGCCGAGTTCGAGGACGCGCTTCTCGGCGGCGTCCATCTCGGCGCGGGGCACGGCGATGTCGAGGTGGAACTGCTGGGGCCGCTCCGGGTTCGGCCAGGCGGGGGCGCGGTGGTCGGACGCGAGCTGGAAGGAGAGCCGCTGGCCGTCGCGGTTGAGGTCGATCCAGGTGTCGTCCTCGGCCTCGATGGTGCCTCCGACGAGTTCCGCGTAGAAGGAGGCCAGGGCCCGCGGGTCGGGACAGTCCAGGACGACGGCGCCGAGTGTGCCGATCATGTCGATTCCTTTCGTCGGAGTCGAGGCGATGCAGCAGGAGGTGGTCATCAGTTACCGGTGCTTTGCGTCAAGCGGTAACGGTTACTTCATGATGGGGGGATTTGGGTAACGTAGCAAGGGTGGAGCAGCCCGGAATTCGCGATCCCGCACCGGAAGAGCTGCGGCTGGTGCAGGACCTGGTCAACACCGTGGACCTGGAGGGCGGCAGCGACGAGCTGCGGTCACCTGCCGGCTTGAGCCGCTGGATGAGCGGGCGCGGCCTGGAGGTGGGTCGCGGGGAACTGGGTCCGGCCGACTTGGCGGAGGCGCTGGCGCTGCGCGAGGCGCTGCGGGAGGTGTGCCTGGCGCACTCCGGGGTGGATATGCCGACGGCGACGCTGGAGCGGCTCAGCGGCCTGCTGGCGCGCGGTCCGCTGCGGCTGGACATCGACGCCGAGGGCGTTGCCCGGATCCGCCCGGGGCAGGGGCTGACCGGCGTGCCCGCGCTCATCGCGGCGACGGCGGCCGCGGTGGCGCAGGCAACCGTGGAAGGCACCTGGCCGCGTCTGAAGGCGTGCGCCTCGGACACCTGCCGCTGGGTGTACTACGACCGCAGCCCGGCCGGTCGCGGCCGTTGGTGCACGATGGCGATCTGCGGCAGCCGGGCCAAGATGCGCACGTACCGGAAGAACAAGACGGCGCGGGTCCCGGACTGACGTCAGGCGCCGGCCCTGCGGCTCTCCGCGGCGAGCCGTCCCACCGCGAGGGCGATCAGCGCGGCCAGAGCCAGGCTGACCGGTCCGGTGCCCCAGCCGAGGCCGCCACGGGAGCGGTCGACGCCCATCCAGTCGGCGAACGAGGCACCGAGGGGACGGGTCAGGACGTACGCCCACCAGAAGGAGGTCACGGGGTCGAGGCCGAGCAGGCGGGCCAGGGCGGGCACGGCGATGAGGGCGGCGAACAGCATGCCGGAGGAGAAGTAGCCGAGGTGGAGGGTGGTCGCGGTCAGGTCGCCGGCCGCGGTGCCCAGGGCGAAGGTGGTGAGCACGGTTGCCCAGTAGAACCGCTCGCGGCGCGGCGTGCCGATGGTATGGATCGACAAGGTTCCCTCGCTGCGCCGCCAGACGGCCAGGACGGCGATGAGGAGGAGGAAGAAGAAGGCGGTGGAGACGGCGTACGGGACCCCCGCGATCACGTGGATGACGTCGGCCGCCATGGTGCCGAAGACGCTGACCATGACGACCGCGAGCCAGTAGATCCAAGGCGAGTGGCGGTCGGAACGCAACTGCCACCGCAGGGCCAGGACGAGGCCGATGAGGCCGACGAGTCCGGCTACGGCGGGGTTGACGGTGTGGCCGAGGAAGTCCGAGGTGGTCTCGCCCATGCCGGTGGTGAGCACCTTGGTCACCCAGAAGCCGACGGTGATCCGTACCGGCACTTTGGACAGCGCCTGGCCGGCGGCCGAGGCGCGCCGGTGACGGGTCGGCGCGGGCGTCCCGGGCGGCGCGGTGGGGGCGCTCGGGTCCCCGGTCGCCGGCCGCGGTGCTGGATCGGTCGTGCTCCCGTATCCGGTCTGCTCCATCGTGTCGTGCCGCCCCTTCCGGCGCGCGGGGCGCCGCCTCACCACATTGACTACAGGACTGTAGACGGAGCGGAGGGGTGGCGTTCGACGCGAAGGCCCCGCATGACCAGAGCTTTGCGAGGTGTGGTCGCGGCGTTTACCCGAGCCCCGGTCCCGGCCGCGGGCCGGTCCTGGCCCCGGAGTCGGCACCGTCTCGGCGGCACCGGTCGCCCCACGGCGGCACCAGCACCCGCACCGGTGCCGGTCACCGGTACCGGTGACCGCGAGACGGGGGATCGGGGCGCGGAGCGCGGGGGCGGGTCAGGCGGTGGGGCGGCCCATCGCGCGGTAGGTCCAGCCCGCTTTGCGCCACAGGGCGGGATCGAGCGCGTTGCGCCCGTCCAGGATGCTCTGCCTGCGGGCGACCTCGGCCAGGGCCGCCGGGTCGAGGTCGCGGAACTCGCGCCACTCGGTCAGGTGGAGGACTATGTCGGCACCGCGGACCGCCTCAAGGGCGGACGGCGCGTATCCGAGGGTCGGGAACAGACGCCTGGCGTTGTCCATGCCCTTGGGGTCGTAGACGGTGACCTGGCCGCCCTGGAGCTGGATCTGGCCGGCCACGTTGAGGGCGGGGGAGTCGCGTACGTCGTCGGAGTCCGGCTTGAAGGTCGCGCCCAGGACGGCGATGCGCTGCCCCAGGAACCCGCCGCCCACCGCCTCGCGCGCCATCTCGACCATGTGGGTGCGGCGCCGCATGTTGACCGAATCGACCTCGCGCAGGAAGGTCAGCGCCTGGTCGGCACCCAGTTCGCCGGCCCGCGCCATGAAGGCCCTGATGTCCTTGGGCAGACAGCCGCCGCCGAAGCCGATCCCGGCGCGCAGGAACTTGCGGCCGATGCGGTCGTCGTGGCCGATTGCCTCGGCGAGCTTGGCCACGTCGCCGTCGGCCGCCTCGCAGACCTCGGCCATGGCGTTGATGAAGGAGATCTTGGTGGCCAGGAAGGCGTTGGCGGCCGTCTTGACCAGCTCGGCCGTCGGGTAGTCGGTCACCACGAACGGCGTGCCCTCCGCGAGGGGCGCCGCGTAGACCTCCCGGAGGAGCGATTCCGCCCGCTCGCTCCGGACACCGACCACGATCCGGTCCGGGCGCAGCGTGTCCTCCACCGCGAAGCCCTCGCGCAGGAACTCCGGGTTCCAGGCGAGTTCCGCGTCCTCGCCCGCGGGGGCCAGTTCCCGCAGCAAGGCGGCGAGCCGGGCCGCGCTGCCCACCGGCACGGTGGACTTGCCGACCACCAGGGCGGGCCGCCGCAGGTGCGGGGCGAGCCGGGCGAAGGCGCTGTCCACATGGCTCATGTCGCAGGCGTACTCACCCTGCTTCTGCGGCGTGTTGACGCACACGAAGTGCACGTCGCCGAACTCGGCCACCTCTTCCCAGGACGTCGTGAAGCGCAGCCGCCCACTGGACCCGGCGACCCCGGAGACGTGGCGGGCCAGCAACTCCTCCAGGCCCGGCTCGTAGATCGGGACCTCGCCCCGCGACAGCGCATCGATCTTGGCCGGGTCGATGTCCAGGCCGAGCACCTCGAACCCCAGCTCCGCCATGGCGGCAGCGTGGGTGGCACCGAGGTAGCCGGTGCCGATGACGGTGAGCTTCAGAGGCATGCGCCGAGCATAGTCCGTGCCGTGTGCCCCGAATCAGGGGTGGCGATCGAGTGGCGGGTCCACAATGCCTGCAGAGATCTGAGGGTGGGGGGTCGTACATGACGGGCGAGGCCGGTAGACGGACGGACGCGGACGCCGTACGCCCCGAGGACGGCGCGGCACCCGGGGCGGCGGACGCCCCCGTACCCGCGCAGGAGTCCGATCACCTCGACGACCTGCTGGCGGGCGGCGCGCCCGAGAGCGTACGCGGCGACGACGGACACGCGGACGACGAGCGTGCCGACGACGAGCGTGCCGACGACGAGCTCGGAGGCGGCCAAGGCGGCGGACGCGGCAGCGACGGGGACGGAGACGGGGACGGGGACGGTCAGGGCGACGGGGACGGCAGCGACAGAGACGGCCGGGGCGACGGGGGCGACGGTGTACCGGCCGGACCCGGGAAGCCGCGGGTGCCCGATCGGGCGGCGCGGCGGCGGCGCCGCGCCCGCCGGGTGCTGTACGCCGCGCTCGTCCTGCTCTGTACCGGAGTGCTGCTCGTCGTCGGCACCGCCTATTGGGCGTTCGAGCACTACACCGGCCGGGTCCAGCGCATCCCCGACGCCTTCCCGACCGGCGTGCCCCAGAGCGCGCTGCCGCCGCCGGCGAAGGGGGGCGAGACGTTTCTGCTGGTGGGACTCGACTCCCGTTCGGACCTGCCGACCACCGGAAAGGACGCCGCGGCCCCGGAATGGAAGCCGGGTGCCCAGCGCAGCGACACGATGATGCTGGTCCACCTGCCGGCCGATCACCAGCACGCCTACGTCGTCTCGTTGCCGCGCGACTCGTGGGTCGACGTTCCCGGCCACGGCATGGCCAAGCTCAACGCCGCCTTCTCCTGGGGCGGCCCGCCGCTGCTCATCGACACGGTCCAGCGGCTGACCCGGGTCCGCGTCGACCACCTCGCGGTCATCGACTGGAGCGGCTTCAAGAAGCTGACCGACGCGATCGGCGGCGTGGACCTCACCGTCGACAAGACCGTCCCCCGGCGCAACGGCCCCGGCGGCGTCTGGACCGCGGGCACCCACCACATGAACGGCTCCGAGGCCCTCGACTACGTGCGCGAGCGCTACGGCCTGCCGCGCGGCGACCTCGACCGGACCCACCGCCAGCAGAATTTCCTGCGTGCCGTGCTGTCCAAGACGCTCACCACGAGCACCTTCACCAACCCGCTCAAGCTCAAGCGCACCCTTGACCAGGTCACGTCGGTGGTGAGCGTGGACGACCGGCTGTCCAACGGCGATCTGCGCGACCTCGTCTGGAACATGCGCCATGTGCGCTCCTCCGACATGGTCTTCATGAACGCGCCCGTCGCCGGCTTCGACATGATCCGCAAGCAGTCGGTCGTACTCCTCGACCCCAACGGCACCTCCGCCATGTGGGAGGCCATGCGCAATGACGACATGGCGCGGTACGTGGCCACGAACACGCTGGACAAGCTGGGGTCGCGCGTCTCCTGACCGCGCTGAGCAGGACTGTTGAGGGGGCGTCAGCTCGTGCAGAGTGTCAGCAGCCGCCCGTTTAGGTGACGTTTTGAGATCAATTGACAAGCGCACGGGCCAGCTTGTAGAGGTGTGAGGGCCCACAGGTGGGCGACGGGGGTCACCACCGTGCGGCACTTCCACGCTTCTGCTCCGATCCCGTGAAGGGAAGACGTGTCCATAAACCGCCGCACCGCAATCGCGGTGCGTTCCATCGGCGTTGCCTCCGCCGCGACCGCTATAGCGGTGGGCGTTGCAGGCAACGCGTTCGCTTGCAAAATCAGCGAGTTCTCGGCCTCTGCCGCGTGTGACAACGGCAAGGGCTCCATCCAGGTCATCGACAAGGACTACTCCCACACGCCGGTGACCATCACCGTCACCCAGGGCCAGAAAGACATCGGCGAGCAGTCCGGTGTGATCGGCTCGCAGGCCGGTGTCACCGTCACGTTCCCGGTGGCCTGGCAGCCGAACACGACGTACACCGTGAAGGTCGTCAAGGACAGTGGGGGGGACGTCGGCACCACAAGCGTGACCACCCCGGCCACCCCCTGCGAGACCCCGACCACGACTCCGGCCCCGCCGACCAGCCCCGCGTCGCCCACGCCGTCGACCACCACGCCCAGCACATCCGCTACGCCGACGACGACGGCCAGTGCGCCCGCCGCCACCCCGAGCAGCACCGCCTCGTCGTCCGCTCCGGCGGTCGCCGACACCAACGCGCCCTCGCCGGCGGCCGGCGGCAGCCAGAACCTGGCCGAGACCGGTGGCGGCAGCAACACCGGGATGATCGCGGGCGTCGCGGCGGCCTTCGTCGTCGCCGGTGGTGGCGCGGTGTTCATGCTGCGGCGCCGCAAGCCGGCCGCCCGCCACTGAGGCACCGGTCCGCCGGGCGTCATGGCCGCCCGGCGCACGTCACGGGTTCGTAACCCCCGCTCTTGCGGTCGTGTCCCTGACACCAAGGAGCGATACGCTGCGACGCCGCCGTCGGAATCGACGGCGGCGTCGCAGTTCCACGTACCGCAGACAATGGGGGCACGACCGAACCATGGCCATACGCAAGTCCACGATGCAGGAGCAGGTGGCCCAGGCCATCGCCCAGATCAACCCCTCGGACCGCCCGATCGTCACCTTCCACACGATCACCGGGCCGAGCCCGTGGCTGACCAACGCCATCGGCGTCATCGCTCAGGCATTCGTGAAGTACTACTTCGTCACCGTCACCGAACAGGCCGTGGTGTTCCACAAGGCCGGCCGGATGACCGCCCGCCCCAAGGAACTGGTGGCCGCGATCCCGCGGCAGGAGGCCGCCGGCCTGGTCAGCGACGTGCGCCGCAACGTCCTGTGGAGCTCGCTGCGCTTCCAGCTTCCCGGAGAGCCCAAGCCGACCCGGCTGAACGTCGCCCGCTACTGGCGCGCCGAGCTCGACCAGTGGGTGCCGGCCGTGACCGGCCAGGCGATCGCCGCCTGAACGAAGCGGAGCAGGGCCGGGGCCGGACCGGCCCGGCCCCACGCCGTACGGCCCCGGTCCCGCGGAGGAACTCTCCGCGGGACCGGGGCCGTTGCCGTATCTCCGGGTGCCCGTGCCTCCGGGTGCCCGTGCCTCCGGGTGCCCGTATCTCCGGGTGCCTGTGCCTCCGGGGCCCGTACCCCGGCGTGCCGGAAACGGTACGGGCCGCACGTGCTACTTGCCGCTCACCGTGACCTTCTGGTCGTTCTGCAGCTCGTCGAACAGCGTCTTCGCCTTCGTCATGTCCCACTTGACGGCGTCTCCGTCGCTGGCGGTCATGTAGTTGGCGTTGCCTATCGGAACGGTGATGGAGTGGCCGCCGCCGGTCACGCCCTTCATCGCCCAGAACATGTGCACCAGGTCCAGCAGGCTCATCTTCTTGTCGACAATGAGGGTGTCAAGACCGGAGCCGATGACCGGGTAGAGCTTGAACGGGTTGAGCACGGTCGACGGCGAGGCGGCCTGGTGGGCCAGGGTGGACAGGAACTTCTGCTGGTTGCGCATCCGGCCGAGGTCCTGGTCGGCCTCCTGGTGGCGCTGGCGGACGAAGGCGAGGGACTGCTGGCCGTTGAGCTTCTGGCAGCCCGCCTTGAAGTCGGCGCCGGACGCCTTGTCGTGCACCGCCTTGTCCAGGCACATGTTCACACCGCCCAGCGAGTTGACCAGGTTCACGAAGCCGGCGAAGCCGATCTCCGCGTAGTGGTCGATGTGGATGCCGGTGTTGTACTCGATGGTGCGGGTGAGCAGCTCGGGCCCGCCGTCGGCGTAGGCGCGGTTCAGCTTGTGCCGCGAGGCCGCGTACCGCTTGTGCGTCCGCTGGCCGGTGAAGGCCGGGATGGTGACGTACGAGTCGCGCGGCAGGCTCATCATCGTGGTGCCGTTGCTGCCGGTGTGCAGGATCATCATCGAGTCGGTGCGCTGGCCCTCGGCGGCGCCGGTGTGCAGCTTCTTCTCGTCGGCGGCGGTCAGGCCCTCGCGGCTGTCCGAACCGACGATCAGGTAATTGGTGCCCTTGCCGTCCGGCGGCCGGTCCTCGACCTTGCTCAGATCGACCTCGCGGCGGACCTTGGAGTCGGCCCAGAAGTACGTGGAGACGGACACCACGAGCAGCACCACGACCAGACCGAGCGCGGCGTACCCGATCTTCTTGCGGGTGCTCCAGCGCCTGCGCCGCGGCCCGTCACCGGGGCCGCCGGTGGTGGGCGGGCCGTAGCCGTCGCCCGGACCGCCGCCGGGGGCCGGCGCCTGCCCGGGGATCGGTACCTGTCCCGGGACCTGGCCGGCGCCCGGGTGCCGGGTGGGCTGCGGCGGGACTCCGCCGTGGGCTGCGGCGGCCCGGCGCGGCGACAGTTCTGGGGGCAGCGGCGGCTCCGCCATACGGCGTCGCTCGGTGTCATCGCTCCAACCGTTCATGCCCGCCAGTGTGCCCGCACCAGGCGGCCGACCTGCAATCCGAGGCCGTTCTGTAGCAGAGCCGATGCACACCGCGGGAGCTCGCGGCGGTTTCGTGACGGACCTGTGGACGGACATACAGTGGATGGCGTGATCGAGTCATCCGCCGCCTCCGGACCCCACGACCCGCCGGCGCCCCCGCCCGTACCCGTCGTGCCGGACAAGCCGACCTCCGCGTCCCGCATCACCCTTTCCCACATCATGTCCGCGCACGACACCAACCTGCTGGGGACCGTGCACGGCGGCGTGGTCATGAAGCTGGTGGACGACGCGGCGGGGGCGGTCGCGGGACGGCACTCGGAGGGTCCGGCGGTCACGGGCGCGATGGACGAGATGGCGTTCCTCGAACCGGTACGGGTCGGTGACCTCCTTCACGTCAAGGCGCAGGTCAACTGGACCGGTACGACCTCCATGGAGATAGGCGTCCGGGTCGTGGCCGAGCGCTGGAACGAGTCCGGGCCCGCCCAGCAGGTGGCCAGCGCGTACCTGGTCTTCGTGGCGGTCGACGCCGAGGGCAAGCCGCGGCCCGTGCCGCAGGTCGTACCGGAGACCGACCGGGACCGCCGCAGGTGGCAGGAGGCGCAGATCCGCCGCACCCACCGGCTGGCCCGCCGTCGCGCGATCGTCGAGCTGCGCAGGCAGCGGGCGGCCGAGGGCCTGGACGACTGACAGCTCCGTGGGCCCCGGGAGTTACGGGGCGCGGCGGGTGCACGGGCGGACCCCCCAGGGGGCTTACGGGAGCGGGGTGCGGCGACGGGACCGTGCCCGGTGCCGCGTGCCCGGTGTCCTGTGCCCGGTGTCCCGTGTCCCTCACGCGCAGGTCACCTGGTCGCCTCTGACCGGGACTCCGCCGGCCGGCGTCCCGGCGCCGCCCGAGGTTCCGGCGGGCGCACCCGGCGCCGGGGAAGCGGGCGGCGCCGCCGTCACCGGAGTGACCTTGGAGAAGTCGGTGCCCAGGACGACCCGCATCACCGGTCCCTGGCCGGGGACGGGCAGGAGCTGGGCGCCGGGCAGAGCCGCGGCGAGCGACTTCGCCGAGCGGTTCCAGCGGGGGTCGTAGCGGATCACGGTCTGCTGGGTGCGCACGGGGGCGGTGCGCGGCGGGACCGGGGTGACGAAGCCGGTGGCGGCCAGTTCCCGCTGGGCGGTGGCGGCGAGGCCGTTGGTGGTGGTGCCGTTCTCCACGGTGACCCGGATCTGGCGCGGGTCGACGTCCGCGGTGGCCGTGGGGACGGGGTGCGCCGTGTCCTTGCCGCGGGCCCGGCCCGCGGCCGAGGAGGCGGACGGACCGGGGGCGGTGGACGGGCGGGACGGGGGAGCGGAGCCGGGCGGTGAGCCGGGAGCCGAACCCGGGGCGGAGCCGGCAGCCGAGCCGGAGCGGGACACCGGGCCGGAGTCCGTAGCCGCGCCCGCGGCGGGCGCGGCGGAGGAGGGGCCGGAGCCGGGAGTCCGGCCCGCGCCGGGCCCCGCGTCCTTGCCGGCCGCGTCCGGGTCGGTGAGCGGCCGGTCGGCCCGGATGGCCGCCCACAGCCGGCCCGCCCCGCGCTCGTCCCACTTCACGGTGGAGCCGATGCCGCGCACGTGGTAGCCGACGGCGCTGAGCGGCACCTGGACGAACTGCGACGACCGCGGCGAGAAGTCCCGCATGCCCTCGGCGAGCCCGATCAGGTCGGTCGGCCGCAGCCCTTGGTCGGTGCGGACCGAACCGAGCACCGTCCTCACGACACCGCCGAGCACGGCCGGGTCGCGCAGCGTGTCCCCGCTGGTGATCCGGCGGACCACCTGCGCCAGGAAACCCTGCTGGCGCTGCATGCGCCCGAGGTCGGCGGCGCCGTCCAGATGCCGGGAGCGCACGTACTGCAGCGCCCGGCCGCCGTCGAGTGTCGTGGTGCCGGCCGGCAGGTCGAGCCCGCTGTACGAGTCCTTCAGCGGCTTCGGCGTGCACACGGGCACGCCGCCGAGCACGTCGACGGTCTTCATGAAGCTGACGAAGTCGACCTCGATGTAATGGTCGATGTGGACCCCGGTCATCTGCTCCACGGTGCGGACGGTCAGCTTGGGGCCTCCGTCCGCGTACGCCTCGTTGAGCTTGGCGGGATGCGTGGCGTACACCGTCGAGCCCGCGGAGGCCGGATCCGGCGGAGGGCTTCCCCGCGACGGCCTCCCCGGCGGCGGAGTCCCCGGAGTCCCCGGAGTGCCCGCAGTCCCCGGCGTCGCAGGGTTCCCCGGCTTCCGCGCCGACCGGTTCCACAGCGGTCCGCCCCCGGCCGCCGCTGCCCTTCGGCTCCTGCCCGGCAGGCGTACGTAGGTGTCGCGCGGGATGCTCACGACGGTCGCGCGGCGCCGGTCCTCCGACACGTGGACCAGCATGATCGTGTCCGTGCAGTGGCAGGGAACGCCGCCCAGGTGGTAGTGCCGCTTCTCGGCCGGGGGGATGCCGTCGCGGCCGTCGGTGCCGACGAGCAGGTAGTTGGTGCCCTTGGAACCGTTGGGGCGCCCCTGCATGCCGCCGAAGGCGTCGACCCGGCCGATCGTGTCGTTCACGCCGTTCACCACCGCGTGGCCCAGGCCGCTGGTCGTGATCACCAGGAGGGCCAGGGCGCCCGCGATCCGGCGGCCCCTGCGGACCGGCCGCCTGGGGCGCGGACGCCGGCCGGCCGGGGCGCGCCGCGGGTGCTGTGCCGCGGCGCGCTGCTCAGGGCGCGGCGGGCGGGCGGCCGTCGGACGTCCTCGGGTGGGCGGCACTCGGCGACCTCCGGACGCGGACAGGGAGCGGATCCGTTCAGGCTAGGGAGAAACGGGACCATGAAGCCGACCCCACGCGCCGGTGTCCCTCGATGGCGGTAACGTTTGCCGCGATGAACGCCGCATCCCGCCCCGAGAACAGCGCCATCGACGCTTCCGCGCACCCGGCCGTCTCCGTGATCATGCCGGTGCTCAACGAGGAGCGCCATCTGCGCAACGCCGTCCGGCACATCCTCGACCAGGACTACCCGGGCGAGCTCGAAGTCGTCATCGCGCTCGGCCCGTCCAAGGACCGCACCGACGCGATCGCCGCCGAACTGGTCGCCGAGGACCCGCGTGTCCACACGGTGCCCAATCCAACCGGCCGCACCCCGGCCGCGCTCAACGCCGCGATCAAGGCGTCGCGCCACCCGGTCGTGGTACGTGTCGACGGGCACGGCATGCTCTCGCCCGACTACATCGCCACCGCCGTGCGGCTGCTGGCGGAGACCGGCGCGGCCAACGTCGGCGGCATCATGCACGCCGAGGGCGAGAACGACTGGGAGCGGGCCGTCGCCGCCGCGATGACCTCGAAGATAGGCGTCGGCAACGCGGCCTTCCACACCGGCGGCGCCGCGGCCGCCGCCGACACCGTCTACCTCGGCGTCTTCCGCCGCGAAGTTCTGGAGCAGCAGGGCGGCTACAACGAGGAGTTCATCCGCGCCCAGGACTGGGAGCTGAACTACCGCATCCGCGAGGCCGGCCACCTCATCTGGTTCTCCCCGCAGTTGCGGGTCTCCTACCGGCCGCGGCCCTCCGTGCGCACGCTGGCCAAGCAGTACAAGGACTACGGCCGCTGGCGCCGCGTCGTCACCCGCTACCACCGCGGCTCGGTGAACCTCCGCTACCTCGCCGCCCCCGCGGCGCTGCTGGCCAACGCCGTCGGCATCGTGCTGGGCGCCGCCCTCACCCCATGGGCGCTCCTGGTCCCCGCCGCCTATGTCGCGGGCATCACGGTGGGCTCCCTCCCCGCGGGCCGCGGCCTGCCGCCCGGCGCCAGGCTGCGCATCCCTCTCGCCCTGGCCACCATGCACATGTGCTGGGGCTACGGGTTCCTCACCAGCCCCCGCTCACTGGCCCGCAAGGTGATCGCCAGCCGCCGCCCGGCGGTCAAGAGCACCCCGACGACGGCCGACGCCTAGAGAGCCGGTCTCAGCCGGCGCCCGGAGCGGCCGGCCGTCGTCGGCGGCCCTCGCCCCCCTTGGGGCCGGGCTCACCCTTCCCAGCGGTAGATCGGCTCGACGTCCATGCACTTCGAGGTGTCGGCGCCGTTGATGGCGTCGGAGTTGTCCGGCACCGAACCGGCCTTCGGCAGCGTCGCGCCGAAGTCGGTGCCCGTCTTCCAGTCCGCGCCTATGGTGAGGGTGATGGCCTGGGCGGTGGTTGACGACTTCACGTTGCCCGCCGGGATCTTGAGCGCCTTGGCGACGGCTGTCGCGTCGGCCTTGCCCTGGGCGCCGCTCGCGGTCGGGTAGACCAGGGTGGTGCCCGGGCTCGGGTGCGCCTGCAGGCTGGCGGCCGCCTGTGTGAAGCCCGCCGCACGCAGTGCCCTCTTGATGTCCCCGGCGCGGCCCGGGGTCGCCACCCCTGTGCCGGTGCCGGCCGTGCCGTTGACCACCGTGACGGGGATCGCGGACGAGGGGCGGGCCGCCGGTCCCGCCGGGGTGGCCGACGGCTTGGGCGCGCCCTTGGCGCCGGTTCTCGCCTTGCCGTTGGCGTCCATGGCCACGTCGTTGCGCAGCAGCGACCACACCTGGGGCGCGGCGGCGGGGTCCGGCAGATAGTGCGCGCCCGGGTCCTTGTAGTCGGCGATGTGCGGCATGGTGAGCATCGTGATGCGGTTCGAGGGCACCGTCTTGAGCTGCATGCCCAGGTCGTACAGTTTCTTCGGGGTGCCGATCTCCGAGGAGACCTCGAACGCCTCCATGGCCGTCGTGGCGATCTTGTTGAGCCGGGTGGGGTTGGTGAACAGGTTCTGGCCGCGCAGTTGGCGGATCAGCGAACTCATGTACATGTGCTGCGCCTTGGCCCGTCCCGCATCGCTGCCGAAGGCGTCACGGGTGCGCAGCCATTGCAGCGCCTGCTTCCCGTAGATGGTCTGCCTGCCGGCGGGAAGCTTCAGCCCGGAGCCGCCGTGCTTGATGTACTTCGTCGGCCGGTCCCACACGCTGTGCTTGAGACACACCTCGACACCGCCGACCACGTCGGCCATCTTCACCACGCCGGAGAAGTCGATCATCAGCCAGTGGTCGATGTAGACGCCGGTGAGGTTCTGCACCGTCGCCAGGGTGCAGCCGGGACCGCCGCGGCCCAGCGACGCGTTGATGATGTCGTTGGCGGCCGGGTACGTCTGCTTCGTCTTGGGGTCCGTGCACGGGGGGATGTCCACCCGGGTGTCGCGCGGGATGCTGACCACCGACATGTTGCTGCGGTCCGCGGACAGGTGAGCGATCATGATCACGTCCGCCCTGGCCCCGCTGGAGTCCGCCGCGCCGCCGAGCTTGGCGTCCGCGGCGCTGTTGCGGGTGTCCGAGCCGAGGATCAGGATGTTCATCGGGGTGTCGCCGTTGGCGTTCGCCTTCGGCTTGGCGACGTTCGTCACGCCACTGATCCGCTGGCCCTTGCGGATCTTGCTGGACAGGTACTCGTAGTAGCCGTACGCGGCGCCCGCCGTCCCCAGCACGCCCACCGCGGCCGTGATCGCCGTCCACTTCAGGATCCTGCGTCTGCGGCTCCTGGGCTTTCTGCGCGGCCCGCCGCGTCTGTGCCCCCCGCCGGGCGTGGCCTCGCCGCCGGCCCCGGACTCGTCCCCGCCCCCCGCACCGGCCCCGCTCCCGGGCGTCGGTGAGCGCTCGACGGCGTCGTCGGGGTGCCGCTGCCCGGGGATGTCGTACGTGCGCGGGGTGTGCGCGTGCGCGCCGTCGGGGAAGTCGTCACGGAAGAGGCCCTGCTGCCAGTCCGTGCCACCGGGATCGGACGGGCCCCCGTAACCGCTTCCCCCCATGGTCCCGTCGCGCACCCGTACCCCTCCCCGTGTCGGTTCCCCGTGTCGGTCGTGGCCGGGTCCCTGGGAGCCGTCCATTGCCGTCCATGTGCAAGACGGTCATCGGGCGTACAGAGTTGCACCTCTTCGATCACGACTTGACCGCGCGGGATCACCGCGTTCGGCCGGCCGCGCGGGGCACCGGCCCGAACGGGCGGGCGGGGGGAGCAGGCGGGAGCGCTATCCGGCGCACGCGGTGTTGTCGGCCTGCCGGGTCTGCACGTCCTTGGGAAGGGTGGTCGGGTCGGCGATGGGAGCGCCCGGCCTCGTGTAGTCCTTGCCCAGGGTGAGGGTCATGTACTGCAGCGGCTTGGCCTTCACCCGGCCCTCGTGGAGGGCGGAGGCGGGCAGCCCCATCATGGCGGCCAGCGAACGGGCCTGGTCCGCCTGGTTGGGCGCGTAGTCCAGCACGGTGTGCGCCACCACGCCCGCCGGTGCGTTGCCGCCGTTCGCCGAGCGGTTGACGCCCTTGTCGTTCTGCAGCCAGTTGACCATGTCCTGGGCGGCCCCGAAGACGCCGCTGCCGTTGAGCACGGTGACCCGTGTGTTGTGCGGGGTGGCCTTCGGCCCGGTGAGCCTCGGATCGGGCTTGGCGGCCGCCTTCCTGGCCTGGGCGAGCGAGACGTCGTTCTTGATCAGCGCCAGCACCTGCGGCGCCCGCGTGGGATCGGGCACGACGGTGACGTGCCTCGTCTCGTTCGGGTTGTCGATCACCGGAAGCGTGGCGAAGGTGATGTGCCGGGTGTCAACGGCGCTGAGGTCCTTCGCCAGGCTGATCAGCTTGTTGACGCTGCCGATGGCGGTGTCCACGGTCAGCGCCTTGGTGGCGGCGTCCGCCAGCGTCCACAGCTTCTTGGGGTTGGTCAGGCTGCCGCCGGCCTTCATCTGCCGGACCATCGAGCTCAGGAATTCCTGCTGGAGCTTGATCCGATCCAGGTCGCTCTGGTTGCGCAGCGCGTGCCGGGTCCGTACGAACTCCAGCGCCTGCTCGCCCTCGATCTTGTGCGGACCCGCCGTCAGGTTCAGGTGCGACTTGGGGTCGACGAGCGGACGGGTGAGGCAGACGTCGACGCCGCCGACGGCCGTGGACAGGGTCTTGACCGCCTCGAAGTCGACCATCATGAAGTGGTCCACCGGGATGCCGGTGAGCTGCTTGACCGTCCGCATCGTGCAGCCGGGGTCGCGCCCGTCCTGGCCGAGGCTCTCGTTGAACTTGGGGTACGTCAGGTGCTTGGGCGAACCCGGGACGACCTTGATGCCGCCGTTCTTCTGCCTGGTCGGGCAGTCGGGGATCGCGGTGACGATGTCCCGGGGGATGCTCAGCGCGGTCGCGTTGGTCCGGTCGGCCGAGATGTGCAGGAGGATCGTGGTGTCCGCGTGGCCGACGCTGCCCGCGTCACCGTACTTGTTGCCCAGGCCCTGCCTGCTGTCGGTGCCGATGATCAGTATGTTCATCGGACCGTCGTGGGTGACTCCCTTGCTGCCGGCGTCGCCCACGTCGACCGTGGTGATGTTGTTGTTGAAATGCTGGTAGACGAGGTAGCCGGCCACGGCCGTCACGACCACCGCGAAGCCCAGCGCGCCCGCCGTCCAGGCCAGGATCCGCTTCTTGCGGGACATCCTGGGCTTGGCCTTGCGGCGGCTGGTGGGCGGCGGCCCGGACAGTCCTGCGGGCGACGAGGCCCGGGCGGCGTTCGCGCGGGCCGCTCGCCGGCCGTGCGAGCGCGCGGGGGCGCCGCGCAGCTGGTTGCGTGCCTGGGCGCGCGCGCCGACGCGGCTGCCGGGCGTCGCGGTACGGCCGTCCCGTTCCCCCGCGCCGCCGCCGGGGCCGCCGGGCTCCGCGGTACGGCTGCCCGGGACGCGTGGCACCGCTCCGGCGCCGTCACGCGGTTCCGACGGGGCCGGCACGCTCGCCGCCGGCGGCTGCCCGCCGTCCAGCCGCAACTGGTAGGCGCCCGTGGCGGGGTCGTACACCCACTGGTCCGCCGGGTCGATGTCGCTACGGCCTTGCGCGTCCACGGTCCCTGGGGTCCTCCATCCGATCCGGGATCGGCCGGACGCACACACTAGCTCATCTGTCTTTGCCGCAGATGTCGCGGTTGGCGGTTGTACCGCGATAGGTGGGTGTTGCCGAGGGGGTGTCCGAAGGGCTGTTCGCGGCGGGCCCGGAAGGAGCACCGGTGGGAGTACCGGAAGGAGTGGCACCGGTAGTACCGGTACTACTGGTGGTGCCGGTCGGTGTGGCCGAGGGCGTGGTGGTGCCTTCCGGCGTCACCTGCGCCGACACGGTCACCGGCCGGTCGTCGCGCAGCGCCGCGAACAGCTCGTCGGCGGCGGGCTGGAGGAGTTGGTCGCGGTTGTGGTCGGCGGTGTACGGCTCCTGCGGCAGGGTCAGGAAGCGCACCGCGCCGGTGGGTATGCGCTGGAGGCTGTGCGCCAGGCCGTAGAGCTCGTTCAGGGAGTCCAGGCCCGGGTCGGCGGTCAGCGAGGAGGTGGCCGCGTTCAGCAGCGGGTACAGCTTCAGCGGGTTGAGCAGCACCCCGTTGCTGTGCACCTTCTTCAGCAGCGACGCGAGGAAGTCCTGCTGGCGGTCCATGCGCCCGGTGTCGCTGCCGTCGCCGATGCTGTAGCGGGCGCGGACGAAGCCCAGCGCCTGTTCCCCGTCGAGCTTCTGCCGGCCGGCGGGCAGGTCGAGGTGCGCCTTGGTGTCGTGCACCGGGCGGGCGAGGCAGACCTCCACGCCGTCGACGGCGTTCACCATGTTCTTGAAGCCCTTGAAGTCCACGATCAGGTGATGGTCGATCCGCACGCCCGTCATGTTCTCGACCGTCCGGATCGTGCAGGCCGGGCCCGCCTGCTCGAAGGCCCAGTTGAACTGCTCGAAGCGGGCCGGGGCGGTCGAGCCGTCGGACCGCCTGCAACTGGGTACGTGCGCCATCAGGTCGCGGGGGATGCTCACCGCGGTGGCGCTGCCGCGGTCGGCCGCCAGGTGCAGCAGGATCGTGGTGTCCGAACGCTGGGTACCCGAGTCGGGGCCGTACTCCTCGTTGCCGGAGCCGCGGTTGTCCGAGCCTATGAGCAGGATGTTCTCGGCGCTCGTCGGGCCCTCGGTGGGGCGGTCCGCCTCATGCGCCTTGAGTTCGGTCTCGGTCGCGGTGTCGGTGGTGATGTTGCCGTTGAGCTTCTGGTAGACGTACCAGGTGCCGCCCGCGAGGACGAGGACGAGAACCGCGGTGCACAGCGCCAGGACGCGCAGCCAGCGCAAGCGGCGCCGCGGCCGTTCCGGCGCCTGTTCGTCCGGGGCGGGCGCGGCTTCGGAGGCGGAGTCGTCCTGCGGAGGCTCTGCTGGCGTCGTCACGTCGCTGCCCGTCCTGGAGGTAACCGGCGCGGCCGGGCCCGAATGCCCGACCGGCACTCGATCAGACAGTCGAATCCGCCAAGTGGTTGCCTGAACACTGCGAGGAAACACGGGTGTTCGCCGCGGCACGGCGCTATTGGTGCGGGCGGGGCGCAGGACCGAGGCGGGGCGCGACGGAACCGAGGCGGGGCGCGACAGGACGGAGGCGGGCCGCGGGAACGGTGCGGGCGCCGGGGAGCGGCCGCCCGGGCGGCGGTTGCCGGGTGAGGAGGCGCCGGTGGGAGGCGTCGGCGAAAGGTGCGGGGCAGGCGGGGCTTCGGCGCGGGTCAGGCCCGGTGCGTGACGCGCTCCGCCTCGACCCGCTCGGCCAGCCGTTCCGGCGGCAGCCGGTCCAGATGGCGGCACAGGACGACGGAGGCGTCCGCGGCAAGGGGCGCGAGCAGACCCGCCGCCAGGCCGTCCCACCCGTCGTACGTCAGCCCGGACAGCAGCCGCGACCCGCGCTCCAGGCCCAGGGCGGCGGCCGACCGCCGGGCGCGCGCCACCACTTCGGCGCCGTCCAGGACCTCGCCGGACAGCTCCAGAGCGGGCGCCTGCGGCCCCACGGGCGCGTAAGGGACGAACCGGTCGCCCTGCGACGGCACTTCCACCGCGTAGTCGGCGAACCCGGCCGGCGGCTGCGGGAACCGCCCGCCCAGCGGGCGCAGCGCCAGCGCCACCCGCTCCCCGCCGCAGGCCCGTGCCCGCTCCAGGGTGTCCGGGCCGCTCACCACCAGGTCGGCGCCCTCCGGATCGCCGCCGGGCACCGCGACCGCCCCGGTGGAGAAGGCGGCCAGCAGCCATACCGCGGTCTGCCAGTGCGCGGGCAGCAGCAGCGCCACCCGGTCGCCGGGCTGCGCCCCCAGTTCGTCCTGCAGCAGATTCGCCGTCTTGGCGACCCAGTTGGCGAACGTCGCCACCGACAACTCGACGCGCTCGCCGGTCGCGTCGTCGTAGAAAGTGATCAGCGGGCGGGCGAAGTCGCCGCGCAGTGCCTCGGCGAGCAGTTCCGCGGGAGTCCGGGCGGTGGAGGTCACGCGCAAAGGCTACCGGGCGGCGCAGGGCCGTCCCTCGTACGGGGACCACCGGCCGTCCCCCGTACGGCCGCCGGCAGGCGTCCCTCGTACGGGGACGCCTGCCGTTCCGCGCGGGGGCGTGGGCCGCCGCGCGTACGGCGGCGGCCGCTCGCGCGGACCGACGGCCCGTCAGGCGCGGATTCTGCGCGCTTTACGGCTTATGCCACTATCTTCCCCATGCGCGCACAGAGCCTGCCGACACTGAGCTTCCCGGCCCAGAGCCTCCCCGCCCGCGAGGCCCGGGACCAGCGGCCCGCGGACGGCCGTCACGAGGACGGCGTCTTGGCGGAGGGCCGCCCCGCGGCCCCCGCACGGCCGGAGCACCGGCCCGCCACCGAGGCGATCCTGCTCGTCGGCGGCAAGGGCACCAGGCTGCGACCGCTCACGGTACACACCCCCAAGCCCATGGTCCCCGCCGCGGGGGTGCCCTTCCTCACCCACCAGCTCGCGCGCGCCCGTGCCGCCGGGATCCGGCACATCGTCATGGCCACTTCCTATCTGGCGGAGGTCTTCGAGCCGTACTTCGGCGACGGCTCCGCGCTCGGCCTCCACCTGGAGTACGTCACCGAGACCGATCCGCTCGGCACCGGCGGCGCCATCCGCAATGTCGCCCACAGGCTGTACTCCGCGCCCGGCGACCCCGTGCTCGTCTTCAACGGCGACATCCTCACCGGGCTCGACATCCGCGCCCTTGTCGCGACCCACGGACGCACCGGCGCCGACGTCTCGCTGCACCTGACCCGGGTCCTCGACCCGCGTGCCTACGGCCTGGTGCCCACCGACCCCACCGGCCGCGTCACCGCCTTCCTGGAGAAGCCCCAGACGCCGGAGGAGATCGTCACCGACCAGATCAACGCGGGCGCCTACGTCTTCACGCGTTCGGTCATCGACACGATCCCCGGGGGGCGGCCGGTGTCGGTGGAGCGCGAGACGTTCCCCGACCTGCTGGCGGCCGGGGCCCACCTGCAGGGCATGGTCGACTCCACGTACTGGCTCGATCTGGGGACCCCGCAGGCGTTCGTCCGGGGCTCGGCGGACCTCGTCCTGGGCCGCGCGCCCTCTCCCGCGGTGCCCGGGCGGTGCGGGGAGTACCTGGTGCTGGACGGCGCCGCCGTCGCCGAGGACGCCAAGCTCTCCGGGGGCTCGGCGGTCTCCGCGGGCGCCCGGGTGGGCTCGGGCGCCCGCGTCGAGGGCAGCGCCGTGCTGGCGGGAGCCGAGGTCGAACCGGGAGCGGTGGTCAAGAACTCGCTGGTGGGGGTGGGAGCGCGGATCGGCGCCCGTACCGTCCTGGACGGCGTGGTGGTCGGCGACGGCGCCGTGGTGGGGCCGGACAACGAGCTCACGGCGGGCGCCAGGGTGTGGTGCGGGGCGCGGATCGAGTCCGGGGCGATCAGGTTCTCCTCGGACCGGTGAGGCCGGGGGATGCCGGGGCCGCGGCCCCGGCATCCCCCGGCCCGGGTAGTCTCGCCGGATGCGTCCCATTCCAGCCGGCCGCGTCGGCGGTACGGCCCCCGCGGTGTCCCGCGCCTGGGTGCCCACCGGCCCGCTGGACGTACGCCTGACGCTGATGCCGCTGCGCCGCGGAGGCGGCGACCCCGCCTTCCGCATCACGCCCGACGGGGCGGTCTGGCGGGCCAGCCGCACACCCGAGGGGCCGGCCACGCTCCGGATCACCGGCAGCCCGGCGGCGTTGGAGGGCCAGGCCTGGGGACCGGGCGCCGCCTGGATGCTGGATGCCCTGCCGGGGCTCCTGGGGGCGTACGACGACCCCTCCGCCTTCGTCCCCCGGCACCGCCTGGTGCACGCCGCGCATCGGCGCCACGCGGGGCTGCGGCTGACCCGCACGGGGCTGGTCCTGGAGTCGCTGATCCCGTCGATCCTGGAACAGAAGGTGACCACCGAGGAGGCGTACCGCGCCTGGCGGCTGCTGCTCTTCCAGCACGGTGAGCCGGCGCCCGGTCCGGCGCCCAGGATGCGGGTCATGCCCGACGCGCGCGGCTGGGCCCGCATCCCCTCGTGGGACTGGCACTGCGCGGGCGTCGACGACAAGCGGGCGTCCACGGTGATGCGCGCGGTACGGCTCGGCGGCAGGCTCGACACATTGGCGGCGCTGGAGGCGGCCGAGGCCGCCCGCCGCCTGCAGACCGTGCCGGGCATCGGGCCCTGGACGGCCGCCGAGACCCTCCAGCGCAGCCATGGCGCCCCCGACGCGGTCACCGTCGGCGACCTGCACCTGCCCCACCTGATCGGTTACGCGCTGACCGGCGCCCACCGCAGCGACGACGCCACCATGCTCGAACTGCTGGCGCCCTATGCGGGCCAGCGCCACCGGGCCACCCGTCTGATATGCCTGCGGTCCCCGGCGCCCCCGCGCAGGGCACCGCGCCTGGCGCCGAACCCGCCGACCCGGTACGCCTGACTCCGGATCCGCGTCCTGGCGGCGGGCGGCTCAGCGCACGGCTGTGAACGCCGAGGCGTCGCGGGCCGGCCGGGGTGTCGGCGGCGCGGCGGGGCGGCCGACGGCGACCGTGCCCATCGGGTCCCAGTCCGCGGGCAGGTCCAGCACCTCGCGCACCACGTCCCGGCAGAACATGGTCGACGACACCCATGCCGAGCCCAGTTGCTCGCCGGCCAGGGCGACCAGGAGGTTCTGCACGCCCGCGCCCATGGCGACGACGAACATCTCGCGTTCCGCCGCGCCCCTCCTGTGGTCGGGGTAGGCGTGTGCGCCCTCCGTCACCAGGCAGGGCACGATCAGGTACGGCGCCTTGCGCAGCACGTCGCCGCGGCGCAGCCGCTTGGCGATGCTCTCCTCGGAGAACCCGTCGCCCCGCAGGTCCGCCGTCCAGGCGTCGCGCATGGCGTCCAGGAGCTGCTCCTTCACGTCGGCCGACTCGACGAGCACGAACCGCCAGGGCGTGGTGTGGTGCGGCGCGGGTGCGGTCACGGCGAGCGCGACGGCCCTGCGCACGGCCGCCGGGTCGACGCTTTCCGCGGTGAACTCCCGTACGGTGCGGCGCAGCGACACGGCCTCACGCACCGCTTCCGAGGTGCCGAGCCGGAACATGTCGTCGGTTGCCGCCCGCACCAAGGGGCGCGCCCCTCGGTCCTCGGCAAGGGACGCGGCAATGGAGGCGGCCGAGCCGTCGGGCACCTGGTCGTCGGCCGTGTCCCCGGCGAGCACAAGTGCGCCGAGCCCCCGTACCACGGCGACCGGGATGCCGGACGCCTTGCCCTTGACCAGGTCGCCGGCGGCCGCGAGTTCGTCGGCGGTGGCCGTCACGGTCGCGTTCAGGGGATTGCCGTGGGCGTCCTGACCGCCTCTCAGGTCTTCGAGCACGCGCACTCCCGCGGCGCCGATCGCCACGTCGGTGAGGCCCTCGCGCCACGGCCGCCCGAAGGTGTCGGTGACCAGGACGCCGACCCGCACCCCGAGAGCCTCGCGCAGGCCCTCGCGGATCCGCCGGGCCGAGGCGTCGGGGTCCTCCGGGAGCAGCAGAACGGTGCCGGCCGGGGTGTTGGAGGCGTCCACCCCCGCCGCGGCCATCACGAAGCCGTGGCGGGTCTCCACGATCCGGGTGGGGCCGCGGCGGGCGACCAGGCGCACCGCCTCCGCGTCGATCGCGGCTTCGCGGTCGTCCGCGCGCGTCAGCCGGCCCTCCGCCTTGCTGACGATCTTGGAGGTGACCAGCAGCACGTCCCCGTCGGCGAGCTCGACACCAGTGGCGGCGATCAGCTTGGCGATGTCCGCCCCGGGCTGCACCTCGCCTATGCCGGGCACCCCGAAGACCTCGTAACGCGGCACCGCGCTCACGCCCCCACCTCCCGCGCCAGTGCCAGCGCCTCGCGGGCCATGCGGGCGCTCGCCTCCACGTCCTCCATCAGCAGCGGTACGGCCCGGCACCGGATGCCGGCCGCTTCCACCTCCGCGACCGCGTCCGCGTCCGCGGTGTCGACCAGCCAGCCGTCCAGGAGCCCGGAGCCGTAGTGCGCGGCCACGGCGGCGGCCGTCGACTCCACGCCCACCGCGGCGAGCACCTTGTCGGCCATGCCTCGCACGGGCGCGCCGCCGATGATGGGGGACAGGCCCACCACGGGGACCCCGGCCTCCGCGATGGCCTCCCTGATGCCGGGCACCGCCAGGATGGTGCCGATGCTGACCACCGGGTTGGACGGCGGGAAGAGGATGACGTCGGCCTCGCCGATGGCCTCCAGTACGCCGGGGGCGGGCTTGGCGCCCTCGGCGCCGACCGGGACGACGGCCTGGGCGGGCACGGAGGCGCGCAGCTTGACCCAGTACTCCTGGAAGTGCACGGCCTTGCGCTCGCCGTCCACCTCGATCAGCACGTGCGTCTCGACCCGGTCGTCCGACATGGGGATGAGCCGCACCCCGGGGCGCCAGCGGGCGCAGAGCGCCTCGGTGACGGCGCTGAGCGGATAGCCGGCGCCCAGCATCTGGGTGCGGACGATGTGGGTGGCGAAGTCGCGGTCGCCCAGGCCGAACCACTCCGGTCCGACGCCATAGGCGGCGAGTTCCTCCTTGACGGCGAACGTCTCGTCGGCCCGGCCCCAGCCCTGCTCCTCGTGGATGCCGCCGCCCAGGGTGTACATGACGGTGTCGAGGTCGGGGCAGACCTTCAGCCCGAACAGATGGATGTCGTCTCCGGTGTTGCCGACGACGGTGACGTCCGCCTCCGGCTCCGCTGCCTTCAGGCCGCGCAGAAAGCGCGCCCCGCCGATGCCTCCGGCCAGAACCACGATTCGCATGGGGCCCAGTCTGTCAGCCCGCCCGTCCCGGCCGGGCGCTTACCCTGCGGCGGGAAGCCCGGGGGCGTCCCGGTACCCGTCGCGGACCGTTCGGGCCGGGATCCGGGCCGCACGCGGCCCCCGGGCGTACGGCGTCATCCGCGTGAGGCCGGGGAAGTAGACGTGAAGGCTGACGGCCGGTTCCAGCGAGTCGTTGACGACCTCGTGGACGTAGCCCGGCGGGAAGACGCGCTGTGCCTGCGGACCGAGGGCGCGGGCGGCCTCTCCGCGGGCGGTCAGGGCGCGTTCGCGCAACTCGCCGTCCAGAACGGTCAGTACCCCCGAGGAGCGGCCGTGGTCGTGCAGGCCGCTGCCCTGGCCGGGCAGCCAGCTCAGCAGCCACACCTCGTAGCCCGGTCCGGTGTCCAGGCGGGCGTACCAGCGGGTCGTGGCGTCGTAGCGCACCAGGGGTCGCCAGCGCGCTCCGTCGGCGGCGATGGCACGGGCGAGGCCGGCGAACTCCGCGACCGTGCCGGGGTGCCGCGGCACCGGGGGGAGCAGGTGGGGCAGGGCGAGAGGGTCACCGGCGATCGAAACGTCGGAGTACATCGAGGGTCTGTTCCTTTGTGACGCGGCGGGGAGCGGGCGGCGCCGGGACGGTGGCCCGGACCCGGTCATGAGCTCAGCGGCAACAACAGGAACAACAGCAGCTCTGCGCGAGCACAACGCGACGGAGCCCGCGGCGGCGGGTCCTGTGCGGCGCGTGGCACTCGACGGTCATGGGACAAGGAGATCGGTTGCGGAGGGACCCTGTCAACTCGGTGCCCGATTTGCCGTGCGGCCTTCACCTGTTCCGGCAAGGTTCGACACTGAAAGGTTTGGGCTCGGGTCGTGCGGATAGATGGTGCGGCATCCGTGCGGATCCGGTGGAGAACGCCGGATCCACGCCCGGACAGGGAGTGCGCGGCATCCGTGTGACGTTGCTCTTCCGTGATCGAACTGTGATCCACAACGCTTCGTTCCGAGAGGCGGAACGGCACGCCGAGCCGGGGCGTCTGACGGTACGTGAGCGGTGGGCGGCGGACCACGGTTGACGGATGTGGGCTTTCAAGCCGATATCAACACTTTCTGTCACCCCTTGGTTCAGCGGAGTGAATAACGGGCCCAATAGCAGATCTCGGCTTGACTGGCCCGGATCGGCACACTTGTAATTTCACTCGTGTCGTTCAGCCGCACATGGTGACGGCTGCATCACGGGGAAGTACGACAGACGAGGGGCGCGCATGACCGAGCAGTTCCAATTGCTGCTGGCCGAAGAGGCCGACGAGGAACTCGGCTGGCAGGAGCGCGCGCTGTGTGCGCAGACCGACCCCGAGTCGTTCTTCCCCGAAAAGGGCGGATCCACGCGTGAGGCGAAGAAGGTCTGCCTCGCCTGTGAAGTCCGTTCCGACTGCCTGGAGTACGCCCTGGCCAACGACGAGCGTTTCGGCATCTGGGGCGGTCTGTCCGAAAGGGAGCGCCGCCGCCTGAAGAAGGGTGTGGTCTGACGCTTCGCCGGACGCCGGACGCCGGACGCCGGACGCCGGACGCCGGACGCCGGACGCCGGACGCCGGACGCCGGACGCCGGAAGCGAAGAACGCGAGGAACGCGAGGAGGCGGCCCGGTGGCCGGCGGGCGGGCGACCGCGCCCGGCCGGCCGCAGGGGTCGCGGTTCTTCCGTGTTGCGGTTGATTGTCCGTGGTTGTCCACAGGACCCGGACGGCTGTGGCGGCATGAGCCGTTAGTGTGGGGGGCCGTCCGAGACGCAGGAACCCGCGGACAGCGGGAGCGAGCGTCGTACCGCAGACCAGCGAACCGGGGCCCGATCCTCGATGTCCGTGAACAGCCCAGCACCGGCCGCGTATCCGGCCGGCACCCCTGAGTACCCGCGCCACGTCGTAACCGCCGTGCTGGTCGCGCACGACGGCGCGCGCTGGCTGCCCAAGGCCCTCGCGGGGCTGCTCTCCCAGGACCGCCCGGTCCAGGACGTCATCGCCGCCGACACCGGGAGCGCGGACGATTCCGCGCGCCTGCTCGCGGAATCCCTCGGCGACCAGCGGGTGCTCCACCTCGCCCGTCGCACGGGCTTCGGCGCCGCTGTCGACGAGGCGGTGCGCGCCGCAGCCCCCCTGACCGCCGAGCACCTTTCCTACCTGCGCGCCCGTACCAGCGGCTGGGACCCCGCCACCCGCTCGTGGCGCGACGGGGAGTACGAGGAAGCGGAGCGGCCGCAGGGCGAGCCCGTGCAGTGGCTGTGGCTGCTGCACGACGACTGCGAACCCGAACCCGGGGCCCTGGCCGCCTTGCTGCGCCTCGCCGACAGCTCCCCGTCCGCCGCCGTCATCGGCCCCAAGCTGCGCAGTTGGTACGACCGCAGGCAGTTGCTCGAAGTCGGCGTCAGCATCGCCCGCAGCGGCCGCCGCTGGACCGGCCTCGAACGCCGGGAGCAGGACCAGGGCCAGCACGACCAGGTGCGTCCCGTGCTGTCGGTGTCCTCCGCCGGGATGCTCGTGCGGCGCGACGTCTGGGAGGAGCTCGGCGGCTTCGACCGCCGGCTGCCCCTGATGCGGGACGACGTCGACTTCTGCTGGCGCGCACAGGCCGCAGGCCACACCGTCCTCATCGCCCCGGACGCCGTCCTGCGGCACGCCGAGGCGGCCTCTCGCGAACGCCGCCCGGTCGACTGCGCCGGCCGCTCCGCCGTCAATCCGCACCGCGTCGACAAGGCCGGCGCCGTCTACACCCTGCTCGCCAATACCCGCGGCCCGCTGCTGCCGTACGTGATGCTGCGCATCGTCGTCGGCACCGTGCTGCGCACCCTGGCCTACCTCGTCGGCAAGGCACCCGGGCAGGCCGTGGACGAGATCGTCGGCCTCCTGGGCGTCCTGCTCCGCCCGGGCAGGGTGCTGGGCGCCCGCCGGGCCCGCCGCCACGCCACGGTGCCGCCCAAGGAACTGCGGCCGTTGTTCCCGCCGCCCGGCGCCACGGTGCGCGCCACCGTCGACCAGGTCGTCAGCAACATCGCCGGGCGCGCCGACGCCTCCACCGCCGCCGTCGGCCGCCATGGCGGCGCCGTGGAGACCGGCCCGGGCGACGAGGACGGCGACTTCCTGGAGGTCGAGCAGTTCGCCCGGCTCAAACGGATGGCCCGCAAACCCGGCCCCGTCCTGTTCGCCGTCCTGCTGGTCGTCTCCCTGGCCGCCTGCCGCTCCCTGCTGTCCGGCGGCACCCTGTCCGGCGGCGCCCTGCTGCCCGCCGACCCCGGCGCCTCCGACCTGTGGCGGACGTACGCGGGCTCCTGGCACGCCCTGGGCACCGGCGGCACCCAGGCCGCGCCGCCCTACCTCGCCGTGCTCGCCCTGTTCGCGACAGCGCTGTTCGGTTCCACCGGACTGACCCTCACGCTGTTCCTGGTCGCCTCGGTGCCGCTGGCCGGTGTCGCCGCCTACTTCGCCTCCCGGCCGCTGGTCGAGTCCCGGCTGCTGCGCGCCTGGGCGTCGGTCGCCTACGCCTTCCTGCCCGCCGCCACAGGCGCCTTGGCCACCGGGCGGCTGGGCACCGCCGTACTCGCCATCCTGCTGCCGCTGATGGCGCGCGCGGCCGTCGCCATGGCGGGCCTTCAGCTCGGCGACGCGGCCGTCGAGCGTGGGACGCGCCCCGGATGGCGCGCCGCCTGGGCACTGGCGCTGATGCTCACCTTCACCACGGCGTTCACCCCGGTGACCTGGCTCGTCGCCCTGGTGCTGGCCGCGGCCGTCCTCGGGATGCGGGTGGCGCGCGGCCAGCGGCAACTGCTCGTACCGCACCTGCTCCGGTTCGCGGCTCTTCTGATCACCCCCATGGTGCTCCTCGCACCCTGGTCGCTGACGCTGCTCGGCCACCCCGGTCGGCTGCTGCACGAGGCCGGACTGCCGTACACGACCAAGAGCGCCTCCGCCCTTCACCTGCTGCTGCTCAGCCCCGGCGGTCCCAAGGCGTCCGGCGGGCTGCTGCTCATCGGCGTCGTCCTTGCCGCCCTTGCCGCCCTCATGCGCGGCACCCGGCGCACCGCCATCCTCGCCGCCTGGGCGGCGGCCGCCACCGGACTGCTGTTCGCCGTCATCGAGAACCACGACAACTGGGCGGGACCGGCGTCCCTCGTCTACGGCCTCGCCCTGCTGGCCGCGGCCACGATCGGCGCCGAGGGCGCCAACGAGCGCATCGCCGCCTCAGGCTTCGGCTGGCGCCAGCCGGTCGCCGCCCTCGTCGCCGCCGCCGCGGTCGCCGCCCCGCTGCTGGCCGCTTTCACCTGGGTCGCCGACGGCGCCAATGGCCCCATCCGGCGCGGCAACCCGCAGCAGGTGCCCGCGTTCGTCGCCGAGGAGGCCACGACCGCCGACCAGCCGCGCACCCTTGTGCTCAGCGGAACACCCGGCAACGTCGTGTACTCCCTGGTCCGCGGTTCCGGGGTACGAATCGGCGACGGCGAACTGGCCGCCGAGGCCGGCCGCGACACCGACCTGGACACCATGGTCGCCGACCTCGTCGCGGGCTCCGGCGCCGACCAGGGCGGCAGGCTCGCCGGATACGCGGTCCGTTACGTCCTCGCCCAAAAGGGCGCGCCCCGCTCCTTCGGCCGCGTCCTGGACAGCACGCCCGGCCTCTCCCGGGTCAGCCAGGCCGACGGCAGCGAACTGTGGCGGGTGGACACCCCGGTCTCCCGGATCACCATCACCGCCAAGGGCGCCCAGCCGGTGACCGTGCCCTCGGGCAAGGTCGAGGCGCACGCCACCGTACCGGCCGGCCCCGACGGGCGGATCCTGCGGCTCGCCGACTCCACCGCCCCCGGCTGGCACGCCACCTTGGACGGCAAGTCGCTGGACCCCACCACCGTCGACGGCTGGGCCCAGGGCTTCCGCCTCCCGGCCTCCGGCGGACACCTGGACGTCACCTACTCCGAACCCGTCGCCCACGTCGCCTGGCTCGGCACGCAGGCCTTCCTGCTGCTCGTGGCCGTCGTCCTGGCGCTGCCGGGCCGCCGCCAGGAAATCGACGACGACCTGCCGGAGGCCGACGGCGCGGTGGAGATCCCCGCCCAGGCCACCGGCGAGGGCCGCCGCGCCCGTCGCCTCCAGGCCGCCGCGGAGGCCGCGGAAGCGGCGGAGGCCGCCAAAGCGACCAAGACAGCGGAACCGCAGAGCGCCGTCCCGCCCACCGGCTCCCCCGAGCCCCCCGCGGCGCCCGTACCGCAACCGGACGCCGATCCCTACGAGCAGCCGGCGGCTTACGACCCGGCGGAGGGCGGCTACGACCCGTACACCGTCCCGGCCGGGGCGGAGGGCGGCTACGGCTACCAGGACCCGGCCTACGCCGCCGGACAGCCCGGCTACGGCTCCCAGTACGCCTCGGAGCCGGGCACCTACGATCAGCAGCAGCCGTACGGCGACGACTACGGCTTCGTGCCGCCCCGGCCGGGCTACGACCCCTATGGCGCGGACCCCCAGGGCGGCCAGGGCTACGGCGGCGGGCCCGGCTACGACAGCGGCCGGCAAGGCGCCCCGTACGGAGAGCAGGGCTACGGGGAGCGGGACGAGGACGGCGGGCCGTACGCGGAGCAGGGGTACGCCGACCCGGCCGGTTATCCCGACCACGCCTCGTACTACGCAGAAGGCGACCAGCAGCGCCGCGACGGGAGCGACTACCAGTGAACCGCAGCACCATCTCCCTGGCAGGCGCGGTCGCCGTGCTCGTCGTCCTGACCGGCATGGCCTCGCTCACGGGCGGCAGCGACCACAAGGCGGCCTCCGCGGCGGCCCCCCGGCGCATGCCCGTGCAGCGCACCACGCTGCTGTGCCCGGCGCCCTCGTCGTCGGAGTTCGCCGACACGACGTACACCTCGTACACGCCGCAAGGGGCGGCGGGTTCCGCCGGCGCCGGCGGCTCCTCGGCGGCGGGCTCGGCGCAGTTGGTCCCGGCCGCAACCAAGGGCAAGCCGCTCGCGTCCCTGGGACAGCCCGGTAAACCCGCCACCTATGCGACGGACAAGTCGGACGCGCCCGCGCTCATCGGTACCGCGGACGGCACCATGGCGCCCGGCTGGACCGCGGAACAGACCACGGTGATCAGCAGCGGCACCGAGCGCGGGCTGCTGGGCATCTCCTGCGTGACCCCCGACACGGAGTTCTGGTTCCCGGGGGCCAGCACCGACACCGGACGCCAGGACTACCTGCACCTGGTCAACCCGGACGACACCCCCGCGGTCGTCGACGTGGAGCTGTACGGCAAGGACGGGCAGCTCAAGGCCTCGACCGGCGACGGCCTGACGGTGCCGGGGCGCTCCTCGAAACCAGTGCTGCTGTCCACCCTGGTCGCGGACAAGGCCACCGATCTGACCGTGCACGTCGTCGCCCGCACCGGCCGGGTCGGCGCCGCGGTCCAGGCCACCGACGCCAAGCTCGGCGTGGACTGGCTGCCGCCCGCCGCCGAACCGGCCACCGCCCTTGTGCTGCCCGGCATCCCCGGCGACGCCACCGACGTGCGCCTGATCGCGTACGCGACCGGGACCGACGACGCGGACCTGACGCTCAAGCTGGCCACCCCGACCGGCGCGATCACCCCGGCCGGTCACGAGACGCTGCACGTGAAGGCGGGAATGACCACCGCCGTCGACTTGGGTGACGTCACCAAGGGCGACCCGGGCTCGCTGCTCATCGGTGCCGCCACCTCGCACTCGCCGGTGCCGGTCGTCGCGGCGCTGCGCGTCACCCGAGGCAAGGGAAGCAAGCAGGAGATGGCGTTCCTGCCCGCCACCGAGCAGATCGAAACCCGGGCGACGGTGGCCGACAACCGTGCCCGCGGCTCGCTGCTGTCCCTGATCGCCACCGCCAAGGACGCGAGTGTGCGGATCACCTCGTCGGCGGGCTCCACCGGCGGCACCGCGGCGTCCAAGACGGTCACCGTCAAGGCCGGCACCACGCTGGTCGTGCCGCCGCCCCAGCCGGCAGGGCTCCGCGGCACTTATGCCGTCACCGTCGAGCCGGTCTCCGGGGGCCCGGTCTACGCCTCGCGGACCCTGGCACTGACGCAGAACGGCGTCCCGATGTTCACCATCCAGCCGATGCCGGACGACCACGGGCTGGTCGACGTGCCCCAGGCGGCCCCCGACCTGCGGATACTCAATCGGTGATCCGGTGATCCGGTGATCCGGTGATCCGGTGATCCGGTGATCCGGTGATCCGGTGGCTGGTGAAAGCCGTGCCGGGCGCGGGCCCCGATCGGGGCCCGCGCCCGTCAGTCCTCGCCGTACTTCGGGTCCACGTTCTCCGGTGAGAGCCCCAGCAGCTCGGCGACCTGCTCGACCACGACCTCGTGGACGAGCAGCGCCCGCTCGTCCCGGCTCTTGGCGCGGATCTCGACCGGCCGCCGGTAGATCACGATCCGGCTCGGGCGGTCCTTGGCGGCCCCGATCAGCCGCCCCAGCGGCACCGGCTCGCCGTCGACGGCCTGACCGTCCTGCGGCCAGGGCACCTCCTGCACCGCGAACTCCACGTCCGCCAGTTGCGGCCAGCGCCTCTCCAACCGGTCGGCCGCGTCGCGCACCAGGTCGTCGAAGGCGTCCGCGCGGCTGAGTGCCAGCGGCACCTGCGGCGGCGCGATCGGTCCGCGCATGCCGCGCCCATGGCGGTCCCTGTGGCGCGGACGGGGCGCGGGTGGGGTCGGAAGCGAACTGTCCATCAGCGTGAGCCTAGTCCTCGCGCGCAGCCGCCACAGCAGGGCCACCACCGCTTGGCGCCGAAAGAACGAAGGCCGCACGGCCGATTCCGCCCGCCGTCGCGGTTTGGATCGCATCTGGCCACCAAAGGGACGGATATCCGCCAGCCGCCGGCGCGGGCGGTCGCCTCGCAGGCCGCACCCGACCCGCCCTCGTCCCGCCGCCATGGTCGCACCCGAACCGCTCCGTCCCCGTCCCCGCAGGTCAGCGCGACATGAACGGAGTGATCGGTTCCGGTCCGTGACGTACGACACGAGAGGGTGACCTGGCGGAGAGTCGTCGCGGCCCGCTCAAGAGTGCGGTACCGTCCAACCTCGTGAGCCCTGTACGTCGCTGTTCGCGCACCGCTTGCGGCCGCCCCGCCGTCGCGACACTGACGTACGTCTACGCGGACTCCACCGCCGTCCTCGGCCCGCTCGCCACCTATGCCGAGCCGCACTGCTACGACCTGTGCTCGGAGCACTCCGAGCGGCTCACGGCCCCCCGCGGCTGGGAGGTCGTCCGCCTCGCGACGGACACCGGCCCCGTACGCCCCAGTGGCGACGACCTGGAGGCGCTGGCCAACGCCGTCCGGGAAGCGGCCCGGCCGCAGGACCGCAACCGCGGCGGCGCCCGCGACATCGACCCCATGGAGGTCGCCCGGCGCGGACATCTGCGGGTCCTCAGGTCCCCGGAGCCGTAACCCGCGGTCGGATAGGTTGTGCGGGACCCCGGCCGGAGCCGTGCCGACCCGCGCGGAACCGTCCGAACCCCGTTCACCAGAGGTGTGCAGTGTCCGATTTGTCGCAGATCGTCAAGGCGTACGACGTGCGCGGCGTCGTACCCGATCAGTGGGACGAGCCGCTTGCCGAGGTCTTCGGCGCGGCCTTCGCGACCGTCACCGATGCCACGGCGGTCGTCGTCGGCCACGACATGCGGCCCTCGTCACCGGGCCTGGCCCGGGCATTCGGGCGCGGGGCGGCCTCGCGCGGCGCCGACGTCACCGAGATCGGCCTGTGCTCCACCGACGAGCTGTACTTCGCCAGCGGCCGGCTCGGGCTGCCGGGCGCGATGTTCACCGCCAGCCACAACCCGGCCCGCTACAACGGCATCAAGATGTGCCGGGCCGGCGCCGCGCCCATCGGCCAGGACACCGGTCTCGCGGACATCCGGGCGCTCGCCGAGAAGTGGTCCGAGACCGCCGTCCCCGTCTCAGCCGTCGCTCCCGGCACCGTCACCGCCCGGGACGTACTCGGCGACTACGCCGACTACCTGCGTTCCCTGGTCGACCTGTCGGGCATCCGGCCGCTGAAGGTCGTGGTGGACGCGGGCAACGGGATGGGCGGCCACACCGTGCCGACCGTCCTGGACGGCCTGCCCGTCGACCTGGTGCCGATGTATTTCGAACTGGACGGCACCTTCCCCAACCACGAGGCCAACCCGCTCGACCCGAAGAACCTCGTCGACCTCCAGGCCAGGGTCCGCGAGACCGGCGCCGACCTCGGCCTCGCCTTCGACGGCGACGCCGACCGCTGCTTCGCCGTGGACGAGCGGGGCGAGCCCGTCCCGCCCTCGGCGGTGACCGCCCTGGTCGCCGCCCGCGAACTGGCCCGGCACCCGGGCGCGGTGATCATCCACAACCTGATCACGTCGCGTTCGGTCCCCGAGGTGATCGCCGAGCACGGCGGCACCCCGGTGCGCACCCGCGTCGGGCATTCCTTCATCAAGCAGGAGATGGCCGCCTCGGGCGCTGTGTTCGGCGGTGAGCACTCCGCGCACTACTACTTCCGCGACTTCTGGAACGCCGACACCGGGATGCTGGCCGCCCTCCACCTCCTGGCCGCCCTGGGCACCCAGGACGGCCCGCTGTCCGCGCTGGTGGCCTCCTACGACCGCTACGCATCCTCCGGCGAGATCAACAGCACGGTGGCCGACCAGGCGGCCCGTACGGCCGCCGTACGGGTCGCGTTCGCCGACCGCGAGGGCGTCGGCTTCGACGAACTGGACGGCCTCACCGTCAGCACCGCCGACTGGTGGTTCAACCTGCGCGCCTCCAACACCGAACCGCTGCTGCGGCTCAACGTCGAGGCCCGCGACGCCGCCACCGTGGCGCGCCTGCGCGACGAGGTGCTGGCGATCGTACGGAAGTAGGCGGGCGGCGAGCGGGGGGGCCGGGCCGTGGAACACGGGGGCCGTCGGGGGACGGATCCGGGGGACGGATCCGGGGAGGCGGGAGCCTGTGCCGAGCCCGGGCCGACGCCGGGCACGGGCGCCGAGGACGGGCGGCGGCCGCGGCGGGTCCTCAGTCGGCGGCGACCGGCCGAGCGGTCGCGCCGCCGCCCGATCGTGCGGCGGCGCGGCGCGGAGATAGGCTGAGGGCACGCACAGCCAGCCACCGGTCCCGGCGGACGCCGGCTCACGCCTTCCGGTCACCGGCCGCCCGTCGGCCGCCCCCGGCCCGGGCCGCAGCTCCGCAGCGCCACCGTCGGCGCCCCACCAGACCTCGTCCGGAGGACACGTCATGCCGCTCGTCGAACCCAGCCTGCTGGAGATCCTCGCCTGCCCGGCCTGTCACGCGCCGCTGCGTGAGGACACCGAGGCGAGTGAACTCGTGTGCACTTCCGACACGTGCGGACTGGCCTACCCGGTACGGGACGAGATCCCCGTCCTGCTCGTCGACGAGGCCCGCCGCCCCTCCTGACCGGCCGTCCGGCCGCAGCGGTACGCCCAGACCAGGCCGCACCTGAGCCACGTCCGACCGGGAGGTCGTGTTGTTCGACGAGTCGCTGCTGGACGACCCGGAGGCGCTGGCGCGTGCCGACGCCCAGGGACTGCTGCTGGGCGTCGCGGCCGCCGGGGCGCGGGTGCGCAACGCGCTCCGGCTCGCGGAGGAGGCCGGCCTCACCGCCCTGCGCCCGGACGGGCGTCCCCGTACCGTCCTGGTGGCCGGCGCCGGTACGGAGGCGGCGGCCGTCGCGGACCTGCTGGCCGCGCTGTGCGGCGGCGCCTGCCCCGTCCAGGTCCTGACGTCGACCGGGCCCACCGCCCAGCGTTCCCGGTGGACCCTTCCCGGCTGGACCGGGCCGCTGGACCTGCTCCTGCTGCTCAGCGCCCACGGCACCGAGCAGGGCCTGACCGAGCTCGTCGAGCAGGCCTACCGCCGCGGCTGCACCGCCGTGGCCGTCACCCAGGCGAAGGCCCCCCTGGCCGAAGCCGTCGAGCAGGTACGCGGTATGACGCTGCCTTTCGCGTCCCCCGGCGGCCATGGCGGCCATGGCGGCGACCGCGATTACGGGACGTACGGGGAGCACGACGCCGGCAACGCCCGTGCCGGTGTCGCGGCCGGCCCCGACGCCGACACGGGCGCCTTCTGGGCCCTGCTCACCCCCGTTCTCGCTTTCGCGGACCGGATCGGCCTGCTGAACGCCCCGCAGGGCGCCCTCCAGGGCGTCGCCGACCGCCTGGACGTCCTCGCCACGCGCTGCGGCCCCGCCGTCCCCACGTACACCAACCCGGCCAAGACCCTCGCCGCCGAACTCGACGACTCCGTGCCGCTGCTGTGGAGTCAGGGGCGCGTCGCCGCCGCCGGCGCCCGACGCTTCGCGACCGTCCTCGCCACCCGGGCCGGCCGCGCGGCGCTGACCGCCGAACTCCCGGCCGCCCTGACCGTCCACGGCGCCCTCCAGGCCGGCGCCGCCGCCCGGGCCGCCGACCCCGAGGACTTCTTCCGCGACCGGGTCGAGGACCCCGGCCCGCCGAGGCTGCGCGTCGTCCTCATACGCGAGGCACCCGACCAGCCGGACTCCGCCGCACCCGCCGCCCGCGAACAGGCCTACGCCCACGGCACCCCGCTCAGCGAGATCACCGCACCTGGCGGGTCCCCCTTGGAGGTCGCGGCCGAACTCCTCGCCCTCACTGATTTCACCGCCACGTACCTGGCCGTTGCCTCGAACGAGAGACCATGACCGGCATGAACCGCCTCACCAACACCGTCCGCCCCTACGCCTGGGGCTCCACCACGGCCATCCCCGACCTCCTCGGCACCCGGCCGACCGGCGAGCCCCAGGCGGAACTGTGGATGGGTGCCCACCCCGGCGCACCCTCGCGCGTCGACCGCGGCTCGGGCCTGGTCCCGCTCGACGCCGTCATCGAGGCGGACCCCGTCGCCGAACTGGGCGAGGCCACCGTCAAACGCTTCGGGCCCCGCCTGCCCTTCCTGTTCAAAGTGCTCGCCGCCGCCACCCCGCTGTCCCTCCAGGTCCACCCCGACCTCGCCCAGGCCAGGGCCGGCTTCGCCGACGAGGAGACGCGCGGCATCCCGCTGGACGCCCCCCACCGCAACTACAAGGACGCCAACCACAAGCCCGAGATGCTCGTGGCCCTGTCCGAGTTCGACGGCCTGTGCGGATTCCGGCGCCCCACGGAGGCCGCCGACCTGCTCGACGCCCTAGGCGTCGGCGCCCTGGCCCCTTACGCCGACATCCTTCGCGCCCACCCCGAGGACCGGGCGCTGCGCGAAGTCCTCGCCGCCGTCCTCGGCGCGGACCCCGAGGAGACGGCCGGCACCGTGCACGCCGCCACCGAGGCCGCCACCCGCCTCGCGGCCACCCCGGGCGCCCCCCATGCCGCCGACTACGCCGCCTACGCCAAGGCCGCCCGCGACTTCCCCGGCGACCGCGGCCTCATCGCCGCCATGCTGCTCAACTACGTGCGGCTCCAGCCCGGCGAGGCCCTCTATCTCGGCGCGGGTGTACCCCACGCATATCTCGACGGCCTCGGCGTCGAGATCATGGCCAACTCCGACAACGTCCTCCGCTGCGGCCTCACCCCCAAACACATCGACATCCCCGAACTCCTGCGCATCGTCCGCTTCGAGGCCGGCGACCCCGGAGTGCTCCGCCCCGAGGCCGGCCCCGACGGCGAAGAGGTCTACGCCGCCCCCATCGAGGAGTTCCGCCTCTCCCGGTACGTGCTCGCCCCGGGCTCGGGCCCGCGCACACTCGACCAGGGCACCCCGCAGATCCTTCTGTGCACCGCCGGCCGGGCCCAGCTGCGCACCCTCGGCCCAGCCGCCACCGCCACCGAACCCGCCCTCACCCTGGTCCGTGGCGAATCCGCGTACATCCCGGCGGGGGAGCGCACCGAACTCACCGGCGAAGGAACCGTCTTCCGGGCCACCGTCGCCGCCTGAACCGGCCCGCTCGCCGGCACGGCTGCAAGAATGACCGTCCGCGACACCCGTAAAGGCGGGGCAAAACCGGGGCCGACGGAAGGGACACCCAGCACTCATGAGCGCGTCAGGCGGAACCAGGGCGATCATCGCGGCCTTGAGCGCCAACCTCGCCATCGCAGCGTCCAAGTTCGTGGCCTTCGCCTTCAGCGGCTCCTCGTCGATGCTCGCCGAAGGCGTCCACTCCCTGGCCGACTCCGGCAACCAGGCCCTTCTCCTCATCGGCGGCAAGAAGGCCAAGCAGGCCGCCGACGAGGAGCACCCCTTCGGCTACGGCCGAGAACGCTACGTGTACGCCTTCCTCGTCTCGATCGTCCTGTTCTCCGTCGGCGGCATGTTCGCCCTGTACGAGGGCTACGAGAAGATCCGGCACCCGCACGCCGTCGAGCACTGGTACTGGCCCGTCGGAGTCCTCGTCTTCGCCGTCATTGCGGAGGGCTCCTCCTTCCGCACCGCGATCAAGGAGTCCAACCACAGCCGCGGCACACTGTCCTGGACCGAGTACATCCGCCGCGCCAAGGCGCCCGAACTCCCCGTCGTCCTCCTGGAGGACTTCGGAGCTTTGATCGGCCTCACCCTCGCCCTGGCCGGTGTCGGCATCGCCCTGGCCACCGGTGACGGCATCTGGGACGGGATCGGCACCCTCTGCATCGGCACCCTCCTCATCTGCATCGCCCTCGTCCTGGCCGCCGAGACGAAATCCCTGCTCATCGGCGAGGGAGCCGGACCCGAACCGCTCGCCCGCATCCGCGCCGCCATCGTCGACGGGGACACGGTCACCGGCGTCATCCACATGCGCACCCTCCACCTCGGCCCCGAGGAACTCCTCGTGGCCGCCAAGATCTCGGTCCGGCACGAGGACACCGCGGCCGAGATCGCCCGCGCCATCGACGCCGCCGAGGAACGCATCCGGGCCGCCGAGCCCTTCGCCCGGGTGATCTACCTCGAACCGGACATCTACAGCGCGGCAGCGGCCGCGGCGGGCCCCGACCCCGCCCAGACCCCCGGCGGCCGATGAGCTCGGCGCACTGGGGCCGATGAGCCCTCCGGTGTAGATTCGTCCTTAGCCAGACGTCGCTGCTGATGGCGGTCGGGCGGTCACCGCACGGTGGCCGGCCGAGGGAGAGAGGGCCTCCGACGGTTTGCGCTGCCGCAAGGGGACAGGTGCGCCCGTACGACGTCGCACCCCATGCCGTCTCCCGGCCGCGCTCTGTCCCCGTCCACCTCGACCTCAACCGCGAGGAGCAGCTCGTATGACCACCACCGCCACCGACTTCAAGGTCGCGGACCTCTCCCTGGCCGCCTTCGGCCGCAAGGAGATCACCCTCGCCGAGCACGAGATGCCCGGCCTGATGGCCCTCCGCAAGGAATACGGCGCCGCCCAGCCGCTGGCCGGCGCGCGCATCACCGGGTCCCTGCACATGACCGTGCAGACCGCCGTCCTCATCGAGACCCTCGTCGCCCTCGGCGCACAGGTCCGCTGGGCGTCCTGCAACATCTTCTCCACCCAGGACCACGCCGCCGCGGCCATCGCCGTCGGCCCCGACGGCACCCCGGACGACCCGCGGGGCGTCCCCGTCTTCGCCTGGAAGGGCGAGACGCTCGAAGAGTACTGGTGGTGCACCGAGCAGGCGCTGACCTGGCCCGGCACCACCACCGGCGGCCCGAACATGATCCTGGACGACGGCGGCGACGCCACTCTCCTGGTCCACAAGGGTGTCGAGTTCGAGAAAGCCGGAGCCGTCCCGGACCCGGCCACCGCCGACAGCGAGGAGTACGGCCACATCCTCCGGCTGCTCGGCCGCACCCTCGCCGAGAACCCGCGCAAGTGGACCCAGCTCGCCTCGGAGATCCGCGGTGTCACCGAGGAGACCACCACCGGTGTCCACCGCCTCTACGAGATGCGGCAGGAGGGAACCCTCCTGTTCCCGGCGATCAACGTCAACGACGCGGTCACCAAGTCCAAGTTCGACAACAAATACGGTTGCCGGCACTCCCTCGTCGACGGGATCAACCGAGCCACCGACGTCCTGATCGGCGGCAAGGTCGCGGTGATCTGCGGCTACGGCGACGTCGGCAAGGGCTGCGCGGAGTCCCTGCGCGGCCAGGGCGCCCGGGTCGTGATCACCGAGATCGACCCCATCTGCGCCCTGCAGGCCGCCATGGACGGCTACCAGGTCGTCACCCTGGACGACGTCGTGGAGACGGCCGACATCTTCGTCACCTGCACCGGCAACCGCGACATCATCATGGCTTCCGACATGGCCCGGATGAAGCACCAGGCGATCGTCGGCAACATCGGCCACTTCGACAACGAGATCGACATGGCCGGGCTCGCCAAGGTCCCGGGCATCGTCAAGGACGAGGTCAAGCCGCAGGTCCACACCTGGACCTTCCCCGAGGGCAAGTCGATCATCGTGCTGTCCGAGGGCCGGCTGCTCAACCTCGGCAACGCGACCGGACACCCCTCCTTCGTGATGTCCAACTCCTTCACGGACCAGACGCTGGCCCAGATCGAGCTGTTCACCAAGCCCGAGGAGTACCCGATCGGCGTCTACGTGCTCCCCAAGCACCTCGACGAAAAGGTAGCCCGCCTCCACCTGGACGCTCTCGGCGTCAAACTCACCACGCTGCGTCCGGAACAGGCCTCCTACATCGGCGTGACGGTGGACGGCCCGTACAAGCCCGACCACTACCGCTACTGACCCGCGGCCTCTCCGGCGCCACCGACCGGAGCGAACCGGCCCCCGTCTCCTCCGCGAGGCGGGGGCCCCGCCGGACACGGAGACTCCGCAATGCCCCGCGGTCGCTACTCGTTCCACGACACTCATGACCGCACCCCCCTGGGTGAAGAACACTTCCACTGCGCCACCGGACCCTCCGGCTGGCGCTACACGGCGCAGACCACCACTCCCGCCGGTGACCACGCGGGATCGATCGACCTCACCATCGACGACCTCGGCCGGCCGATCCGCCTCGAACTGCACGCGGCCGCCTGGCGGGTGCGCGCAGCGGCCCTGGAGGGCCTCACCTGGGTCCGCACCGACCCCACCGGCGAACACGCCCAAGAAGGCAATGCCCGCGCACACACGTTCAGCGGAGCGTCGCCGGCCTTCTTGATCGCCACCGCACGCCTCCTCCACCTCGCCCCCGGCGGCCCGGCCACCCGCGTCCGTCTCGTCTCATTCCAGCCCCCCGTGCTCGCTCCACTGACCATGGACCAGTCGTGGTCCTTGATCACAAGAACAGCACACTCCACGGACAGCGGTGAGCTGCCTGTGGATAACTTCCGGATCGCCGACCTCTCCACCGGCGAACAGCACGACATCCACATCGCCGGGGACGTGGTCCTGTCCGCCCCGGGCATCGAACTGGAAGACCTGGACACCCCGCCGTCCGCGTTCCCGGCACCCTCCTGACACGCCGGACGGGCAGGTGTGCGCGCAGGACCCAGCGCCTGCTAGTCTTCAGGTCGCTTCGCAAGGACCGTTGACACGGGACGAGCGGGGAGGTAGATTCAAACGGTTGTCGCGGAACCGGGCGGTGCCTGGACGTGAGCAACCATACGAATCACCACATCGTCTTCCGAGCGCATACCAGTCAGCCGAGAGAAATCTCAGGCGGGCTTCAGTGTCTCCGAAACACGACGTGGTAATTCCGACCGGTTGGCTTCTGCTAAG
>NZ_JAINVH010000029.1 GCF_020400825.1 Streptomyces sp. HPF1205 | reverse complement strand
ACACCGACACCGTGTTGCCCGTCGAGCCGCCGCCGACGATCGGGTGCGAGATGGCGCAGGAGTTGGTGTCGTTGGACCAGCTCGCCTGCTCGGCGAAGGTGCCGGTGCCCATCGACACGTTGGCCGCGCCGCCGGCCTGGCCGGGAGAGATCCAGGCGCACTCGTCGGAGTTCTCCTGGCCGTCGTACGAGCTGCCGGTGTGGTTCGTCCAGCCGCCCGCCGGGTTCTGGTCGGACATCATCTCGTGCCACTCGTGGCCGAGCGTCATCGTCCAGCCGTCGAGGGTGCCGGGCGAGTTGACGAAGCCGACGCCGCAGCCGGCGCCGGAGTCCATGTTGTACGGCTGGTTGCTGAAGGCCACGTCGCCGACCGACGAGGAGACGGCGCCGCCGGTGAGGGTGCTGTCACCGTTGTAGTCGTGCCAGGCGCAGTACTGGCCCTGGTAGCTGTCGGGGTTGGTGCCGTGCGGGGACAGGATGACGTAGTACGCGTCCCGGTTGAGCGCGGCCGAGGTGTTCCCGAAGTGGCTCGCGGCCTTCACGGCCTCCACGCCGAGCTGGTGGCCGGTGGCGGCGCTGGGCGAGGCGGCCGAGTTGTCGTACCACACGCCGCTGAGCACGCCGCCGCTCTGGTACGGGACGAAGTTGGCGTTCGAGGGGCAACTCGTCGCGCCGCTGGCCACGTTGGGGCCGTCGCACCACTGGGTCAGGTCGGCCGACCACAGCTCGTTGCCGGTGCCGATGCCCTTGAACATCTCCTGGGCGACGGGGGCGGCGCCGTCCGGGTCGCCGGAGAAGGTCATGTCACCGCTGCCGTTGGTGCTCTGCGTCCCCCACTGGGTGCCGTAGAAGACCAGGTAGACCTTGGAGTGGCCGCTCTGCACGCCGATGCCGTCGATGCCGCCGCCGTACGAGAGCGTCTCCGGCCCGGTCGCGGCGGGCGACGCCTGGCTCGCGGCCCAGTTCTGCATCTTGGCGTGCTGCTGAAGGGTCGGCACCACACCGTGCCGGTACGGGTGCTGGTACGCGGGGCTGTACGGGTTGGCCACGGAGTGGCCGCCCGTGTCGGAGGAGGCCGGCGCGGCCGACGCCAGGGGTGAGGCGAGGAGCAGCGCGCCTGATGCGAGGGAAGCCGCGGCGAGTCCGGTGAGGGCTACACGCGTAGCTCCGAGGAGGGTTTTGCCCATGCTGAGGGGGACCTCTCTGGGTGTGCGCCGGACGCCTTTCGGTGGGGGGCGCCGGCGGTTCGGGACAGGAGGAGCACGGCACCGCGGGCCCTGGTGCTTGAGGCGGGCCCGGCCCTCCGGCCGGTCCGCCGCGGCCGGAGGCAAGGCGGCGGGACACCTCGGAGTCGTTCCGGCCACGCGGTGTCTGCACAGAGGTGGGCACTGGCAGTCGGACCACTGCGTGTCGGCGCGCTCCGCGGCGCCTTCCGGCGGTTCCGCGGTGGGACGAGCGGAAACCCCCTTGCGGTACCGGCTTTCGGCGTTCCGGCAGGTGGGGCGTGAGGTGCTGCGAGAAGAGAAGCAGGTTGACGTGATCAGGTCAATGAGCGGGGGCCCGGCCTTTCCACAGGCTTTGCACAGTGCCACCACAGACTGGGGTGGTAGTGGGGCGAAACGCGTCACGGAGCCCCTGCCCGACGCCGACCGGGCGGCGGGCAAAGGCCCCGGGCGCGGGCGGGAGAGGAGTTCCGGAAGCGTGCAACCCCGGGGCGGGGGGCGGGAGTAGGGAGGGGTGGATGTCCGTTTCCGGGGGCCCTCGCGGTCGCCGGCGGCCGGTTCACGGGGCCCGGTGGGCCGGCCGACGCATCCGCCCGGCGAACGCGCCGGGCGGGGAACACGTAAGTGACGCAAAGGAGATACGTCCGTGGCTCTCAGCCGCATGAGGAAGGCCGCCGCTGCCGGCGCCGCCGTCGCCGCGATCGGCGGGCTGTCGTTCGGCGCCCACGCGTTCGCCGCCGGTCCGGCTTCCGGCGCCGGCGCCGCCACCGGCACGACGCCCGGGTCCGCCGTCGTCCGGCACACCGCCGTCCCGGCCCCCGCCGTCCGGCACACGACCCCCGCGGTGGTCACCCAGCCGATCGCGCACGGGCGGGTCGACGGCCTGGCCTGGTCGGTCACGCTGGAGTACCACCGCACCCTTCCCAAGGGGTACGAGCCTCCGTCCTCGCCCGGGCAGGCGAAGGCGCCCCGGCCCACCTCGCTGCTGTGCCAGCGGATGAGCGTCGGCGGGGTGCTGATCGACCACCAGGGCGGGCCCTGGGCCGACTGCGAGGGCCTGGTCGGCGCCCACGACCCGGCCGGCAACGGCGGGGAGGGCCTGTGGGGCCTGCACGAGAAGGGCACCAGCGGCACCCGTCTGTTCGTCGCCAGGCCCGACGCGGACGTCGCGTACGGGGTGCTGACCCTCTCCGACGGCACCCGGCTGACCGGGCGCACGGTCACGGTCCCGCACACCGGCTACCGTGCCTGGGCGGTGGCGATCCCCTCCGGGCGCACCATCGCCACCGTCGACCAGTACGACACCTCCCACCACCGCGTCAGCCACGAGACCGAGTGGCGCTGACGCGGTGTCACCGCGGCGGCCGGCACCGCGGTGACGGCACGTGACAGCACGTGAAAGCACGTGACATCGAGTAACGGCATGCAACGGCAACCGACAGAAGGACGGGACGCCCCCTCCGTGCAGCAGCCTGACGACCCCACCGCGGCCGGCGGACCGGACGCGGAGTTCACCCGGTTCGTCGCCGCCCGCTGGCGGGCGCTGACCCGCACCGCGTATCTGCTCACCGGCGACTTCCACGAGGCGGAGGACCTGGTGCAGACCACGCTGGCCCGGGTGTACCCGGCGTGGCGGCGGGTGCGTCCGGAGACCGCCGAGCACTATGTGCGGCGAGCTCTGGTCAACACCAACCGCAGCCGGTACCGAAGGCGCAGGGTGATCCATCTGCTGCTGCCGACGCTGCCCGACGCCTCCGCCGTGGAGCACGGCGGGGGCGTCGGGGGCGGGGGCGACCGGGACGTACTGATGCGGGCGCTGGCCGACCTGCCCGAGCGGCAGCGGGCCGTCGTGGTGCTGCGCTACTGGGAGGACCTTCCGGCCGAGGAAGTCGCGGCGACGCTCGGCTGCTCGGTCGGCACCGTGAAGAGCCAGGCGTCCCGCGCGCTGGCCAAGCTGCGGGGTCACCCCGCCCTCGCCGACCTCTCCCACCCCGCCGACCTTCCGCTGCCCAGCGGCCTTGGAGACCCGCGATGACCTTCGAGCACGACCCCGGCGAGCGGCTGCGTGCCGCGCTGACCCGCTCGGTCGGCGCGTACACCTCCCCGCCCGCCCCCGTCGAGCGCATCCTGGCGGCCGGCCGGGCCCGCAGGGCCCGCAGGCGCCGCGCCGCCGTCGTGGGCGCGGCCGTGGCGGTGGCCGCCGTGGCGGGTCTGGCCCTTCCGCTCGGCCGGCACGGCGGTCCGGCCCGCCCCCTGCCGGCCGGCCCCGGCCCCACCGCGCACCGCACCGTGCCCGCCGCCGCGGTCACGGCCGATGTGGGCCGCGGCACGGTGGACGGCAGGACCTGGTCGGTGCGCCTGGAGTACCACCCGGCCGCGGCCGCGGCCGGAGCCGGCGCGCCGGGCTCGGCCCGCGACGGTCTGCTGTGCAAGCGGATGAGCGTCGGCGGGGTGCTGATCGACCATCAGGGCGGGCCCTGGGCCGACTGCGACGTGGTGTCCGGCGCCCGCGACATCACGAACGGCGACGGCGACGAGGGCTTGTGGGGCCTGCACGAGAAGGGCACCAGCGGCCTGCGCCTGTTCGTCGCCTCCCCCGGCCCGGACGTCGCCTACGGCGTGGTGACCCTCACCGACGGCACGCAGCTCACCGGGCGCACCGTCGAGGTCGCCGCCACCGCCTACCGCGCCTGGGCGGTGGCGATCCCCTCTGGGCGCACCATCGCCGCCGTCGACCAGTACGACACCTCCCACCACCGGGTCGGCCACGAGACGGAGTGGCGCTGACCGTACTCCCGCCGACCCCGGCCCCGGCCCGGGGGAAGAGGCGCGGCCGCGGGTGCCGGCCGTTTCAGGGCAGGCAGACCAGCAGGATGCACAAGTGGTGCGGCGAAGGGCTCGGGGTCGGCGCGGTGGGCGGCGTGGTTCCGGGGGTGCCGGGAGTGCCGGGGGTGCCGGGGGTATCGGGGGTGCCCGGGGCGGAGGGCGTGCCGGTGCCGGTGCCGGTACTGGCGCCGGACGTCGGGTCATCGGCGGTTCCGGGGGCCGTGCGCCACGGGCCGGCCTGCGGTGTGCGGGCGGTGGCGGCCGGGTCGTAGGGGCCGGGCGGGGTGGACGGCGGGTGGCCGCCGCCCGCCGACGGCGAGAGGGCACCTGCGGTGCTCGGCGGCGCCTGGTGGTCCGGTGCGGTCCGGGCTGTGGCGCCGCCCGCGCTCGTGGCGGGCGCCGCGGAGGGCGGGGGCGCCGCGGGGTCCGGTGCCGAGGCGGGATGCGGCGCCCTGGCCGGGCCGGAGGCCATCGCCCCCAGCGTTATCCCGCCCCCGAGCAGCGCGAGCGCGGTCGCCGCGGCGGCGCGCCTCCTGCTGCGGCTCCAGCGCGCCAACTGCAGCCGCCGCCCGGCCCGCCCACCGTGCAACGCGGGAAGTCCCGCGTCCGCGCCTGCCGAACCCGCCCCGGCCGCGTCCTGCTCGTGCTCCTCGTACTCCTCGTGTCCCTCGTCGGGTTGCCCCCCGCCGGCCGCGGCGGCCCGTCCCCCGCCGGCCGGTGCCGCGACGCGCACGACCGCTCCCACCTCGCGTACACCCGCCCGCACGAGCGCGTCCACGTCCGGCTCCGCGACCGTGTCCACGTCTCCCGCCGGGGCCGGCTTCTCGCGGACGGCCGTCGTGGCGGCCGGGCGGCGCGCCCGGGAGGTCGTGCTGCGGGGGTCTATGTCGGGGGCGTAGGCGCCGCAACCGGGGCACACCAGCGCGCCGTTGAGGGGACGGCGGCATGAGGAGCAAGAGTCCATTCGCGGTCTTTCTGTGGCCGGCCCGCGCCGCCGGGAGGAGGACGGCGGCACGCTCACGTTCGCCCGCGACCGGGCAGCGGCGAAAACGCTAACAGTCACCTCTGGAGAGAATGCGACCCCCTTGTGTCGCTCTTGAAAAGACCGCTACCGCTTCGCGGCCTTCCGCGGTCACCGCAGAACCGCCTCGAAGCTGCGGCCGTAGGACTGCCTCGTGGCGACGTCGAGGCGGGTCCCGCCCGGTACGCGGCGGACCTCGACCCCCGGGTCGGCGCGGACGGCGCCCAGGGCGCGGCCGCGCACGACGACGGTCACCGTGTCGCGCCTCGTGGTCGGGTCGGCGACCGCCAGCGAGGTGGTGCCGTCGCCCTCCTCGCGCAGGATCACCGAGGCGGGGCCGTCCAGGACCAGGCGCTCGGCCCGGTGGGTGCCCGGGGCGAAGGCGTTGGCGGCGAGCAGGCGCAGGCCCCGGTGGGCCAGGGCCTGCAGGCGGGTGGTGTTGGCGACGACCGCGAGCGGGCCGCGGGCGTACCCGCGCAGGCGTGCCGCGGTGGCGCCGGGCACGATCGCGTACGCCATCGACGTGTGCGGGGCCCCGGCCGGGCGACCGACCGACAGGGCGAAGACCAGCTTGGTGACGGGCGTGTCCGGGTTGGCGGTGCGGACCGTGCGGCGGCTGCGGACGACCGTGTCGAGCGTGACGGTGGGCCGCTGCCCGTCGGGGAGGTCGAGCAGTACGTAGCCGATCGCGGTGCACTGGGCGGGGTCGGCGTACCGCAGCCAGGACAGCGGCGCGGTGCCGGGGCCGGACCAGGCGGTGCCGTCGCGCAGTTCCCCGTCGAGCGCGAGGGAGGCGGCGGGGTCGGCGACGCGGGTGTCGAGGGTGGTGGTCACCGGGCGGCCGGCGCCGTCGCCGACGCCCGCCGCGAGCACGGCGATCTCGTCGTCCAGGAAGAACCAGGACTTGGTGGCGTCGGCGTTGCGGTACGCGACGAAGTCGCCGGGCAGCAGCCCCGCCTGCTCGGCCGCCCACGCGGCGTCGACGGACTGCACGAACCCGGCGACGCCGTACGCGCCCAGGGCCGCGCCGCCGGAGAAGTCGTTGGTGGCGCGCGGGAAGTAGACGTAGGTGTTCTGCGACTGCGAGGACGAGGTGAAGCCGAGCGCCGGGTTGTCGTACCACGCGGTGCCGTAGAGCTGAGGCACCGACAGGCGGGTCTCCACCGGCGCGGTGACGCCGGCGAGGGCGTACGGCGAAACGGCGGTGAGATGGTCCACGCCGAACGCGCGGGTCTGGTCCTGGCCGGACAGGTAGAGGTGGTGGGCGCCCTGGCCCTGGAACCAGGGCAGCAGGTTCTCGCCGTTCATGTACTCGTACTCGCTGATCCTGGTGGAGCTGCGGGCCAGGGCGAAGGCGAAGCCGGGGCGGCGGTGGACGGTGCGGTCCATGGCCGCGAAGACGCTGTGGGAGGCGGGCGGGTTGAGGTCGCGGGCGGGGGTGGCCGGGTCGGCCATGATGTCGGCGAAGCGGACGGCGGTCACCGGGGAGACGAACGCCGCCGGGTCGGGCGGGGTCGGCGCGGCGCCGGCGGTGAACTTGGCCCAGCCGCGCAGCAGCCGGGCCCAGTCGGCGTCGGTCGCGTGGTCCGACAGATCCACCGCGGCCTCCACCACGGCGGCGGCGTCCGCGTACCCCGTGGTGGGCCTCGACACGGCCCGGCCCTTGACGGTCTCCATCATCCAGCCCTCGAACACCACCGGGGCGAAGGAGTCGCGGATCCAGCCCTGGACCACGCCGGCCGGCCCGCCGCCCCTCGCGTACGAGGTCCCCGCCAGCGTCTTGACGGTCTGGACCAGGCGGGTGAGCAGGCCGGTGCCGTACGTGCCGGTGTAGGCCACGCTCGCGTGCTGGACGAAGGACCCGTCGGCGTAGAAGCCGTCGGTGACGCCGTGCCGCGGGTGGTACGGGTCCACGGTCGCGCAGACGGTGAGCTGGTCGGCGACGGCCTTGGCGACGCGGGCGTCGTCGCCGAGCACGGCGCCCTGCAGGATCCGGTTGGCGGTGATGTCGGCGAGGTTGGCGCCGGTGTGGAAGCGGGAGTCGAGGTTCACGTCGCCGTCGGTGCCGTTGCGCAGGTAGCCGTCCATGGCGGCGACATAGGCGGCCGTCAGGTCGGGGCGGTACCCGGCCAGGGTGCCGGCCAGCAGGACCAGGGTCCTGCTGACGTGCGAGGAGATCGCGATCTCCCAGTTGAACCAGTTGCCGTAGTAGCCCTTCGACTGGTCGCCGTAAGTGCCGTCGTACAGCAGGGCCAGGGCGTCGGCGATCCGGCGCGGGAGGGCGGGGTCGCCGCGCAGGTCGGCGGTGGCGTCGCCGGGGGCGCGGGTGGCCAGGGCGGTCTCGTACAGGTACTGGAAGGACGTGGTGAGGTTGGTGTCGCTGGTGCCGAGCGGGAGTCCGCGGAACAGTTCGCCGGTCCCCGCCGCGTCCATCGCGGCGAGGTGCGACCGGGCGGCCCGGGCGATGGCGGACAGCTTGGCGGCGGCCTCGGGGCGGGCGTTGGACTCGGCGGTGCCGGCGAACACGGCCACGGTGTTGCTCATCAGGCGGGCGTGGTCGGCGGCGGAGTCGGCGGCGGGGCGGGCGGACGCGGCGCGGGCCCGCGGCGCGCCGGCCAGGGCCGGCAGGCCGGCCGCCGGGAGCGCGGAGAGCAGGGCACGGCGGGAGATCTGCACGGTACGCCTCCGAGCGGTCGGCAGAAAGCGCTTGCCGGCATTGAAGCAACCCAGGTCGCGGTTGTCACCGGTCCCGGCCGGGGGCGGCCGCCGGGAGTACCCGCCCGGAGGTCGCCGGCGAGCCGTCGAGGCGCCCTGGGTGAGGTCGCGGAAAAGGCCGGACGGGACCCGCCGTCGCCGCGTACCGTCGGTGACAAGGGCGGTGCGAGGCGGTGTTGACAGACCGTCACACGCCGTGGTTCATCGAGGTGGGAAGGTCTCGACGGTGGCGTTACGGGTGGAAGAGGGGCCGTGAAGAGCTTCAACAAGGGAATCGGCCGGGTGGAGGTGCGGCTGGCGTGGGACCCGGGCCCGCCCGGCGAACCGGACCGCGACCTGGACCTGGTGGCAGGGGTGTGCTTCGCGGCCGATCCGGCCGGCGATCCGGCGTACCTGGTGCACTTCGACAGCCGGTCGCCGGACGGCACGATCTTCCTGGACCACGACAACCGCACAGGGAAGGGGCTGGGCGCGGACGAGACCCTGACCCTGGAACTGGACCGGCTCAGCGCCGAGTACGGCCGGGTCGTGGTCGGCGTGGCCATCCAGCAGCGCGGTGGCCGGCTGGTGTTCGCCGACGTCACCAGCCCCACCGTCAAGGTCGTCGAGGGCTACAGCCAGCTCGCCGCCGTCGACTTCACGCAGGTGCCGGGGGCGACGGCCGCGACGGTCGCGGAGTTCATCCGGAACCGGTCGGGGGACTGGGAGTTCCGCCGCATGGTGCGCGGTTTCGACACGGATCCCGAGTCGTTCGCGCACGCCATGACCGCGGATCCGGCCTGATCACCGCCCGGCGTCCGGTGGCCGTCCGTCCCACGTCCGGTGGCGCCCGCCCGGCGCCCGCCCGGCGCCCGCCCGGCGTCCACCGGGCGGACACCGGACGGACACCGGCCCGATCACCGGACACCGCGGGCGCGGCTCGCGGCGCGGGTGAGGGGCCGGCCGGCGGGATGCGCCCCCTGGGCCGGCCGGCCCCCGCTTCGTGCGCGGTGCGGTTCACCCGGTCACGCCCCCTGCCGGGCGCCCGTCCTTCCGGGCGCCCCGGTCAGGCGCCCGGGCGGGTGAGCCGCTTCCCGCGTGGCCGCGGACGGCTCAGGGGTACCCGACGAGGTCCGCGACGTTGTGGCTCGGGGTGACCTGGTCGCCCGTGCCGTCGATGATGTGGTTGATGGTCCCGTCGCCGCCCAGCACGGTGGTGACCATGCTGTGGAACCTCACCGCCGAGGTGGTGGGCACCTCGATGGCGTGGCCGAGCACCACGGAGGGGTTGTCGCGCAGGTAGGCGTAGACGCCCAGCCCCCAGGCCTCGTGGGAGGTCACCGAGTTGGCCACCTTGTACGAGGCGTAGCCCAGGTCCCCGCCGCTGGTGGTCCAGCTGCCCTGGTCGGGCACGTCGTAGGGGGTCTCGCTCTGGTAGAAGTACGTGCGGCCGCCGTCGCCGTTCCAGGTGGTCTGGTACTTCTGGTAGTGCTCAACGGCCAGGCCGTACATCGTCACGTTGTCGCCGTTGACGACGAGTCCGTTCGCCGCCGGGTTGACGGTCCAGCCGACGCCGTTGCTGTGGTCGGCCCGCCACAGCCACAGGTCGTCCCCGATGACGTCGTTGCTGTTGACGACGAGCGACTGGGTGGCCTTGCCCGCGATGTCGCCGCCCACCCGGAAGAACACGTCGTGCAGGACGGTCGGGTCGGCGCTGTGGTCGGCGGTCGAGCCCGCCGGGCCGACCTGCATGAGCACCGCCGAGTTGGTGGTGTTCGCGCTGATCAGCAGGCCGGCGATGTCGATGCCGCCCACGTCGGCGGTGGTGATGGCGGTGGCGCCGTTGTCCGGTACCAAGGTGGCCAGGCCGAGGCCCAGCACCACGGTGTCGGGGCGGGTGATGTCCAGGGCCGTGGACAGGTGGTAGACGCCCGGGGTGACGATCAGGTTCTTGCCCGCGGCGAGAGCCGCGTTGATGGTCGTTGCCGTGTCGCCCGGCTTGGCGATGTAGAACTGGTCGATGGGCAGCGAGGTTCCGGGGGCGGCGCCGCCGGTCCAGTCCGGGCCCTGCACCCCCGAGCGCAGGGCGGGTACGAACACCTGCCAGCCGCCGGAGGAGTCCACGTACAGGAACGGCTTCTCGCGCATCACCGGGCTCTGCGCGACCGTGGTGTACGGGGGGTTGGGGAAGCCGGTCGCCGGGGCGCCGGTGTCCCCGACGAAGACCATGTTCCAGTTCTGCCCGGTCCAGCCGCCGTTCATGGCGGTGTCCTGGGTGAGGAACTGCTGCTGCGTACCGGAGCTGATCTGCCCGGACACGCGGGAGTCGCCGATGTAGCCGCCGCTGGACCAGTTGGTCGAGGTGCCGTGGGTGTCGTCCCACAGCTTCATGCCGCCGTGCACGTCCATCCGCCGGAACGGGTCGGCCTGGGAGACGGCCCACATGGTGCTGCCCGAGCTCGGGCTGACCGACATGTTCTCGGCGTCGCGCCAGAAGTTCTGGGTGGCGTTGCCGTCGCTGGTGTGGCCGGCGACATGGACGCCGCCGCCGGTGATCGTCACCTGGTCCGGCGACAGGCCGAGCCCGGCGACCTGCGTGTAGTAGCCGACGGGAACGTCGACGTCGTAGGTGCCGGGGGTGAACAGCAGGGCGTCGCGCTGGGTGCCGAACTCGTTGTTCTGCTGGGTGGCGTAGACCGAGTCGATCTTCGACTGGATGGCGGAAGCCGGCATCGACGGGTCGAACACCGTGACGTTGGGACCGAAGTCGGGTGTGTTCGGCGGCGGGGTGGTGCTCCCGCCTCCGGAGAGGGTGAACGACTGGGCGGCGGTGCCGTTGCACGTGTACTGCTGCAGCTGGACGCTGTCGTCGGTCGAGGCGCCGGGCACGTCGAGGCACTTGCCGCTGTTGCGGTTGACGAAGTGGTAGGCGCCGGAGGACTCGGCCACCGGCAGCCACTGCTGGTTGGCGCCGCCGCCGTAGAGCCAGAGCTGGGTCGGGGCGCCGTCGGCGGTGGAGACGTCGGTCTCGTCCCAGACCTGGTCCGGCGCCGAGGCCGCGCCGATCCGGTAGTAGCCGCTGTCGGTCGCGGTGAGCTGCCAGGACTGGGCGGTGGTGCCGTTGCAGGTGTACTGCTGGACCGCCGTGCCGTCGGCGGTGGCCGCGGCGCGGGCGTCGACGCACTTGCCGCTGCCGGCGTTGACGACGGTCGTGGGGCCGGTGGGTACGGTCGCGGCCTGCGCGCCGGACGCGGTGAGTACCGCGAGGCCGGCCGCGGCCGGCAGCAGGACGGCCGCCGTCACGGCGGCTGTGCGTCTGCGGAGGCGGCGGGGGTGGGTGGGCCTGGTGGGAACGTGGGTCACACGTGGCTCCTCGGTCGCGTTGTGGGGGGCGCGATGCGGATCGGACGCTAGGGGCCGATCCACCGGGGAGTCAATACACAGGAAAAATTAAGCCGTGAATTATTGCTGGCGCGCCGGTACCCGGACCGGGGTCGCACCCGGACCGGGGCCGCGGGCGGGCCGGTTCAGGAGTCGAGGACGTGCGTGCTCAGCAGGCCGATCAGCACCACGCCGACCACGATCCGGTAGAGCACGAAGGAGTTGAAGGAGTGCCGCTGGACGAACCGCAGCAGCCAGGCGATGGAGGCGTAGGCGACCACGAACGAGACCAGGGTCCCGGCGGCGAGCGCGGTGGCGCTCACCCCGCCGCTGGTGGCGTCCTTCAGTTCGTACAGTCCGGCTCCGGTGAGTGCCGGCAGGCCCAGGAAGAAGGACAGGCGGGTGGCGGCGACCCGGTCGAGGTCGCGGATCAGCGCGGTGGAGATGGTGGCGCCGGACCGGGAGAAGCCGGGGAAGAGCAGCGCCAGGATCTGCGAGGTGCCGACCACCATGGCGTCCCGCACCGTGACGTCGTCCTCACCGCGCTTGAAGCGGGCCATCTGCTCGGCGCACCACATCACGGCGCTGCCGACGATCAGCGAGACGGCCACGACCCACAGCGAACCGAGCGGCCCGTCGATGAGCGGCTTGGCGGCCAGGCCGACCGCCACGATGGGGAGGGTCGCGTAGATCACCCACCAGGTGAACTTGTAGTCGTGGTTGTCGCGCTGCCTCCGGTCGGTCAGGCCGCGCAGCCACGCGCCGACGAAGCGCGCGATGTCGCGGAAGAAGTAGACGAAGACGGCCGCGATGGCGCCGACCTGGATGACGGCGGTGAAGCCCACCACGGCGTCGTCGTCGACGGGTATGTTCATCAGCCCCTCGGCCATCTTCAGATGACCGGTGGAGGAGACCGGCAGGAACTCGGTCAGCCCTTCCACGACTCCGAGTACGACGGCCTGGCCGGTGCCGATGACGCTCATGGGTGTTCCCGTCCCCTGGATCCTGCCGGCGGTGGGTGCGGCCCGCCGCGCGAGGCCTTGGGCACCGTACGGACCGGGTGGCACGGCGTCGCGCCGCCCGGTCCGCCACGACTACATTCGTGTAGACGTCCGGTGTGATTTTAGAGGATCGGTTCACCCGTCCGAGTGGCGGGGCGGTGACGGTCAGGAGACGGAGAAGTCGTCCCCGTAGACCGCGCCCTGCGCGTACCAGCCGTGCAGGTAGACGGTGACGGTACCGCTGGACCCGGTGGTGAAGGGGACGGACAGCTTGGTCCACGAGGTACCCGTGGTCCAGGTGTCGGCCGAGGCCCCGCCGCTGACCCCGAGGTAGGAGTACGGCCCCTGCACCCAGGCGGTCAGGGTGTAGGAGTGGCCGGGCTGCAGGGCCACGGTCTGGTCGCACTCGCCGGTCTGCGAGGACGTCGGGGCGACGTGCAGCGCGTACGTACCGGAGTGCGCGGGCGAGCTCACCACACCGCCACCGCTCTGGCACGTCCACGGCGCCAGGCCGCCGGTCTCGAAGCCGCCGTTGACCACGCCGCCCGAGCCGCCCCCGGAGCCGGTCACGGTGAGGGTGTAGGTGCCGGAGCGGCTGCCGGAGGCGCCGGTGCCGGTGACCGTGAGGGTGTACGTCCCCGGCGCGGCGGAGGACGTGGTGGCGACCGAGAGGGTGGCGGCGGCGCCCGCGCTGACCGAGGCGGGGGCGACGGAGGCGGTGACACCCGCCGGGGCGCCGCTCACCGCGAGGGCCACGGACTGCGCGGAGCCCGAAGTGACGGCGGTGTTCACGGTCGCCGACGCGGAGCCGCCCGGTGCCACGGAGCCCGACGCCGGGGACAGCGAGAGCGAGAAATCGTTCACAGGTGTGGTCGCGCCGCCGGTGAACGGCTCGAAGGTGTGGCTGAACTGCCAGGTGCTCTGCGACACCCCGGAACAGGAGTCGGAGCCGCCGGTGCCGGGGCAGCCGCCGTTGTCGCGCTGCAGGGCCCAGAAGGAGAGGGTATTGATGCCCTTGCCCGCCGCCCAGCTCTCGACCGCCGCGGCGTCGGCGGTGGTGAAGGTCTCGGCGGCGCCGTAGTCGTCGATGCCGGGCATCTCGGTGACGCCGACCATGCCCCACAGCTGCGCGTCGCTCTTGGCCGGGTACAGCGAAGCGAGCTGGTCGTGCAGGCCCTGCGCGGCCGACTTCGTGTCGTCGGCCATCTCGTGCGCGGCTCCGTCGTAGTAGTCGAACGTCATGAGGTTGACGACGTCGACGCGGGCGCCGTTGGAGACCGCGTTCTGCAGGACCTTCAGACCGCTGCTGCCCAGACCGCCGGTGGTGGTGGGCAGGGTGTACGAGAACTGGACGGTCCGCCCGCTGCCGGCCGCCCAGTCCTCGACCATCCTGATCGCCTTGTTGCGCCGGTCGATGCCGGCGCTGTCGGTCAGCGAGTTGTCCTCGGTGTCCATGTCGATCCGGCTGATGTCGTAGGTGGTGACGACCTTCTCGTACGCGGCGGCTATGGCGCTGACGTCGGTGCAGCTGTCGGCGATCTCGGTGCCGCCGTTGTCGGCCGCGTACCCGCCGAAGGACGGGATGACGTCGCCACCGCCCGCCTTGATGGCGGAGATGTCGGCGCCGAAGCTGGAGGAGGCGATCGGCATCCCGGTGTCGCCGTTCCAGTACGGCGTGCACGAGCCCTTCGCCGGTGTCTGGAGGAACGCCATGGTCAGGTACTTGTTGCCGGAGGCGGAGGCCAGGCCGGAGAGGCTGTCCCCGTTGTACGCCTCGAAGTAGGGGGCGAAGACGTGGGAGGGCAGCGCAGTCGCGGCGTGCGCGGTGCCCGCGCCGCCCAGCAGGGCGAGCCCGGCGGAGGCGGCGGCGGTGGCGAGCCCGGTGAGCAGGGCCTGCGGACGGGCCCAGGGCCGCCTGCGGGTCCGTGGGAAGGTGCTGCGAACGCGTCCGGTCATGGACCGCGCTCCCTTCGACGTGGGGGTGCCGGCACGGGAGGGCGTGCTGGTCTGGACCAATATGCTGGCCTGGGCCACCCAACTGTCAAGGGTCCTAACAGATACTGGCGGCACGGGAGTTCGGGGACGCGCCACCGGCCCCGGTCCGCCACGCCACCGCGCCGCCGGTCACGCCCACCGCGCCGGTTCACGGAACAGGGCCGCCGCCGTGCCCTCGCGGCGCGGCGGCGGCCCGTTGGTCACCCGCGTGCGGCGGTCAGGGCCGCCAGCTGGTCACGGCCAGCGCCGGGACGAAGCGCGCCGCGTCCACGGTGCCGACCCCGGTGGCCATGTCGTAGCCGTTCACCGCGGTGTAGCCGGTGACGCCGTCGTACGAGTTGTTCGTCCCGTCGTTGACGTCCACGATCCCGGTGAACTTGGGGCTGCCCTTCTCCAGCGCGTACAGGGCCTGGTGGATGTCGCCCACCCGGTGCCCGCCGAGCTGGTCGGCCAGCGCGACGATGCCGGAGAACAGCGGGCTCGCCTCACTGGTGCCGCCGTACACGTCCCAGCCGACGGCCGTCGGGTCGTAGCTGGAGTACACCCACGCGCCGCCGTCCACGGCCGCCGCCATCGAGATGTCCGGCGTGCCGCGCCGGTCGCCGACGACGGACTTCACGGAGTTCTGGTAGCGCGGCCTGGCGAAGACGTGCGACTGGCCGCCGCCGCCCGCGCCGTAGTCGTTGTACACGCTGTCCGGCTTGACCCGGTTGCCCGCGTCGTCGAGGTGGAGCTGCGTGCCGCCGATGCTGGTGACCAGCGGGTCGGCCGACGGCCACGAGTTCACCGGGTACGGGTAGTTGTGGCTGCCGTCCTCGACGGCGTCGGTCGCGCCGCCGTCACCGGAGGAGGCCAGCACGGTCACCCCGTGCCGCTCGGCGTCCTGGAAGGCGTACCGCAGGTTCTGGATGCTGGAGAAGTCGCCCTTGTCGAAGCCCGGGAAGGTGTTCTCGGTGGCCCCGAAGCTCTGGGTGATCACGTCACCCACTCCGTGGTCGATGAGGGCCTTCTCCGCGTCCATCATCTCCGGCAGGCCGGTGACGCCCTCGGTCTCGGCGACCCCGGTCTCGACCAGGACGATGTGCGCGTCGGGCGCGACCGCGTGCGCCATCTCGACGTCCAGGGTGGTCTCGCCCGCCCAGCCGGTGTGGTCGGGGTTCTTCGGGTCGAACGGAGGCACGTCGCCCCACTTCACGACCTGCACGTGCGTGCTGGGGATGCCGAACTGCGCGCTGTAGACGTCCAGGTCGTGCTGGACCGTCGGCGAGCCGAACGAGTCCACGATCACGATGGTGCGCCCCTTGCCGGTCACCCCGGCGCGGTAGAGCGGCTTGAGGTCGTAGGCCTGGCGGTACTGCAGCGGGGTGTAGCAGTTGATGCCCCACTTGGCCTGGCACTGGGCGATGGTCAGCGGGCTGCTCGCGCCCTTGACCAACTGGTGCCCGGTGACGGCCGGCACCGCCTTGACCGGCGCGGCGCGGCCGGGAGCGGCGGTGGCCGCTCCCGTGGAGGGAACAGCTATGAAAGCGGCGGCGGTCAGAGCGGTGGCTCCGACCGCCGCGGCCGCGGCACGGGGCCGCGGACGGGGTCTGCGCATGGACTCTCCTCGGTGTGGAGCTCTCCTCGGCTCTCCTCGGCTGGATCTCGGCCGCACACAGCGGCTGCCGCGATCTCAGCCGGAGATCATGCGCAGGACAAGGCGATACGCCGCAACTGCCGGTCGTTTTACCCGATCAGCCTATTTCTTTACGATCACTTGACGCGCTGTCGGCCGACGGCGGGCGACCGGCGACTGACGGCGGCCGATGGCGCCCCCACCGGTCGTCCATCGGTCGTCCACCGGTCGTCCACCGCTCACTCGCCGGTCGCCCGCCGGTCAGGAGACGACGTCCTTGGCGCGGAAGCCGCGGAAGGCGAGCGCGGTCAGCACCACCGCGTACGACAGGGACACCGAGGTGCCCTCGATCATCCCGGACCACTCCATGTCCGGCTGGATCGCGTCGGCCCAGGAGAACTGCCAGTGCGCCGGCAGCGCCTCCCGCCACGAGCCGAGCGCGGTGACCGCGTCCAGCACGTTGCCGACGATGGTCAGCCCCACCGCGCCGCCGACCGCGCCCAGCGGGGCGTCGGTGACGGTGGACAGCCAGAACGCGAAGGCCGCGGTGACCAGGGAGCTGACGAAGATGTAGCCGACGCACACTGCCAGGCGCGGCAGCGCGGCGCCCGCGGCCACCGTGCCCCCGGTGGGCAGTTGCAGGTCGCCCCAGCCGTACGCGACGGTGCCCGCGGCCAGCGCGACGGCCGGCAGCAGGACGACGGCGGCGGCGCTGAAGCCGAGCGCCACGGCGAACTTCACGCCGAGCAGCCGGGCCCGCGGCACGGGGGCCGCGAGCAGGTAGCGCAGGCTCGACCAGCCCGCCTCGGAGGCCACCGTGTCCCCGCAGAACAGCGCCACCGGCACCACCAGCACGAAACCCGCCGAGACGAACAGGCACGTGGCGCAGAAGTTGGCGCCCGAGGTGGTGGCGGTGTCGATGAGCGTCGGGCCGTTGCGTCCGTCGCCGTTCGGCGTGCCGCCGATCGCGAACGCCGCCATGAGGATCAGCGGCAGCGCGGCCAGCAGCCCCGCCACGATCATCGTGCGGCGCCTGCGCACCTGGCGCCGTGCCTCGACGCGCAGCCGCAGCGTGCGGCCGGGCCGGTAGCCGGGCGCGCTCGCGCGGGCCGGCGGCAGCGTGGGCAGGGTGCTCATGCCGAGCCTCCGATCAGGGTGAGGAAGGCGTCCTCCAGGCGGCGGTGCGGGCCGACCCGGGCCACCGGCACGTCCAGCCTGACCAGTTCGGCCACCAGCCGCGGCGCCGTCATCCCGTCCAGCACGGCGAGCAGCCCGTCCTCCTCGCGTACCGCGGTCGCCACCCCGGGCAGGGCCGCCACCTTGTCGACGAGGCTCTGGGTGACCTCGCCCGCGACGGTGACCAGGACGGTGTCCTGCGAGCCGATGATCTCGGCGACCGGGCCGGCGGTGACCAGCCGGCCGCGGTCCATCACCACCAGGTGCGTGCAGCTCTGCTCGACCTCGGCCAGCAGATGGCTGGAGACGATGACGGTCCGTCCGGCCGCCGCGTACCGGATGAGCACCTCGCGCATCTCGCGGATCTGCGGCGGGTCCAGGCCGTTGGTCGGCTCGTCCAGGATCAGCAGGTCCGGCAGCCCCAGCATGGCCTGCGCGATCGCCAGGCGCTGCCGCATGCCCTGGGAGTACGTGCGCACCGCGCGGTCCAGCGCGTCGCCGAGGCCCGCGATCTCCAGGGCCTCGGCCAGGTGGGCGTCGGCTTCCGGGCGCCCGGTGGCCTGCCAGTACAGGTCGAGGTTCGCGCGGCCGGTCAGGTGCGGCAGGAAGCCGGCGCCCTCCACGAACGCGCCGACCCGCGACAGCACCGGCGCGCCCGGCCGTACCGCCTCGCCGAAGATCCTCATCTCGCCCTCGTCCGGCCGGATCAGGCCCATCAGCATGCGCAGGGTGGTGGTCTTGCCCGCGCCGTTGGGCCCGAGCAGGCCGAGCACCTGGCCCGGTTCGACCCGGAACGACAGGTCGCGCACGGCGTACCGGTCGGCGGACTTGGCGTACCGCTTGCTCAGCCCGGTGATCTGCAGCGGGACCGCGGCCGTCGCCGGATCGGCCGGGCGGGGCCGGACCGGGCGGCGGCCGGCGGCCAGCAGGGCGGCCGCGAGGGCCACCGCGAGCGGCGGCAGGGCCCACACCCACCACGGCAGCGGCGGCGCGTCGGCCCGCAGCGCCGGGTCGGTGGGCACGGTCAGCCCGGGACCGGCGAGCGAGACGGTCACGGACGAGGCGGCGGCCGGCGAGGCGTACTCCAGGTCGGTGGTGGACAGCACCAGGCGCATCCGGTGCCCGGCGGCGAACCGGTGGTCCACGGCGGGCAGCCTGATCCGTACGACGGCCCCGGCCGGCGAGCCGGCGACGCGCAGCGGGGTGACGAGCGAGGACGGCAGGCTCTGCTTGCCGTCGGGCGCCACGTCGTACAGCTTGGCGAAGAGCACCGCGTCGGGCGCGGTGGTGGCGACGCGCACCGTGACGGCCGGGGCGCCGGTGACGGTGACGCTCCGGGTCAGCCGGGCCGAGTCGAAGTGGGCGTACTGGCCGGGGAAGTCGACCGTCAGGCCCGTGCCGAACACGGAGAGTCCGGTCAGCGCGCCGGCGCCGGGCACCGCCGACACGGCCGGCGGTGAGCCGCCGGCGGGGTTGGTGATCCGCTGCGGCGGGCCGGACAGCGCCGTGCGCAGCCGCGCCGTGCCGTCGAGTCCCGGGTAGCCGCCGCCGCTCGCGCCGCGCAGCACTACGCTGCCGTCGCTGGAGTCGAGCCCGCCGGTGCGGGTGACCCGGAAGGCGGGGCCGGTGCCGCGGCCGGTCCCGCCCTTCAGGTAGTGGTCGAACCAGGCCGTGACCCGCCGGTCGATCCGGCCGTCCTCGGTGTCGCCCCCGTCGTGGCCGCCGCTGACCCAGTCGACCGCGACCGGCGCGCCGTTCGCCCTGATGGCCCGGGCCATCGCGTCGGACTGGGCGAGGGTGAACAGCGAGTCGCCCTGCCCCTGCACGAGGAGGGCCGGCACCTTCAGGCGCGTGGCGACCGCGGCGGGGCTGAGCGCGGCGAGCTGCCGCCGGGCGGCCTCGTCCGGCGTGCCGCTGCTCGCCACCCTCTCGTACATCGCGCAGATCGAGGGCTCGAAGCGCCCGCACACCGGGTCGCCGCCGCCGCCCGCGCCGTGGCCGGCCGGCGGGCCGGAGGCGGCCGCGGGCCCGTCGGTCGCCGCGGGGCCCGCCGGGACCGCGCCGGACACCGTGGGCGCGGAACCGCCGGAGAAGAAGATCCCGGCCCACAGCTTCTTGTAGACGCCGTCCGGGAACAGCGCGTCGGCGAGGTTCCAGTACGTCAGCCGGGGCGCGATGGCGTCGATCCGGTGGTCGTACGCCGCCGCGAGCAGCGAGACCGCCCCGCCGTACGAGACGCCCGAGACGCCGACCCGGGGGTCGCCCGGCGCGTCCAGCCGGACCTCGGGGCGGGCGGCCAGCCAGTCCACGAGCCTGCTGACGTCGGCGACCTCGCCGTCGGCGGCGTTGAGCCCGATCCGGCCGCCGGAGTGCCCGAAGCCCCGGGCGGACCAGGTCAGCACGGCGTACCCGTGCCGGGCGAGCGCCTCGGCCTGCCCGCGCACGTCGTCCTTGCTGCCGCCGAAGCCGTGGCCGAGCAGCACCGCGGGCCGCCGTCCCGGGCCGCCCGCGGTGAAGTACGAGGTGTCCAGGCGCACCCCGCCCGCGCCGCTCAGCATCGCGTCCACCCGGTGCACCCGGGGACCGCCCCCCGCCGCGACCGCTCCCCCGGCCGCCGCCCCGCCGGCCACGAGCACGGCGAGCGCGCCCGCGACGGCGAGCCGTCGCCCGCGGCGGCCGAGGCGCCCGAAGCGGCCCGGACGGCCGGGCCTGCTCGCACGGCCGAGGCGGCTCGGGCGCGGCATGCGAAGATCCATCCCCCGATCGTAGGCGGCCGCGCCCTGCCGCCCGGCCGGAGGCGGGCGTTTCCCCGGCATCTCACAGGGTTCGGGGCGGGAGCCCTCGGGGCGCGGGGGGCTTGAGGCGCGCGGGCTTGAGGCGCGGGGGCTTGAGGCGCGGGGTCCTCGTGGCCGGTTCGCATGGCGTCGGCGAACGGTCGCGGTACGAGCGGCGGCCGGTCGCGGGGCCGGGATCGCGGTACGAGCGGCGCTGTCGGCGCCCGGCGGTAGGGTCCAGGCCATGGGCAAGGGGCTGACCGCGGCGCAGCGCAGGGCCGTCGCCGAGTCGGATCCGGCGACCGGGCGGCTGTCGGCGCGGCCCGAGGTGTGCGTGCGGCTGGTCGCGGCCGGGCTGGCGGCGCCGCACGGCCGGGGCGGCCATCACGCCTATTACCTGACCTCGGAGGGGCTGCGGCTGCGTTCCTCGCTGAGTGCGCCGCCACGGGAGGACGTCCCCTCCCCCGCCCCCGGCTCCGGCGCGCGGGAAAACGCCCGGGCGGGCGTCGGCTTCACCGCGGACGACGGCACGGGCGAGGCGCCGCCCGCGCCCGGCCGCGCCGCCGAGGTGGCCACCGCCTGGGAGGGGCTGCTGCGGATCCGCGAGGTGCTGCTGGACGGCCGGACCGACCGCCCCGCCCCCTGGGAGCTCGAACGCCAGGTGCACGCCGTGGCGCTGGCCCTCGAAGCCGCCGGCTGCCCCCCGGCCCGGCCGGACACGCCCGGCTACACGGTGACGCCGTCCCCCCACCCCGGCGCGGTCCGCCTGGCCTGGAAGGACCCGCACCGGCCCGGCGCCGGGCCCGAGCCGGACCCCGGTCCGAGCCGCCCCGGCCCGCTGGACCGCGTCGCCGCCCTGCTGCCCGGCCGCGGCTGGCAGCCAACCCTGCACCGTACCCGCGAAGGCTCCGCATACCTGCTGGTCAGCCCCCGCCGCTGATGTTCCGCCACGGCCGCCCTAGAGTCGAGCGCCATGGAATACCGTCACCTCGGCCGCAGCGGCCTGATCATCAGCGAAATCGCTTACGGAAACTGGCTCACCCACGGTTCCCAGGTGGAGGAGGACGCGGCCACCGCGTGCGTGCGCGCGGCGCTCGACGCGGGCATCACGACGTTCGACACCGCCGACACGTACGCCCAGACCCGGGCGGAGTCCGTCCTGGGCAACGCCCTCAAGGGCGAGCGCCGCGAGGGGCTGGAGATCCTCACCAAGGTGTTCTGGCCGACCGGACCCGGCCGCAACGACCGCGGCCTGTCGCGCAAGCACCTCATGGAGTCCATCGACAACTCGCTGCGCCGGCTGCGGACCGACCACGTCGACGTCTACCAGGCGCACCGCTTCGACCGGTTCACCCCGCTGGAGGAGACGATGGAGGCGTTCGCCGACATCGTGCACGCGGGAAAGGCCCACTACATCGGTGTCTCGGAGTGGACGGCCGACCAGATCCGCCGGGCGCACGCGCTCGCCCGCGAGCTGCGCGTCCCGCTGGTGTCGAACCAGCCGCAGTACTCGGCGCTGTGGCGGGTCATCGAGGGCGAGGTCGTGCCCGCCTGCGAGGAACTCGGCATCAGTCAGGTGGTGTTCTCGCCGGTCGCGCAGGGCGTGCTGACCGGCAAGTACCTGCCGGGACAGCAGCCGCCGCAGGGCTCGCGCGCCACCGACGACAAGGGCGGCGCGAACATGATCAGCCGCTGGATGCGGGACGACCTGCTGGAGCGCGTGCAACTGCTCCGGCCCCTTGCCGCCGAGGCGGGGCTGACGATGGCGCAGCTCGCCGTCGCCTGGGTGCTGCAGAACCCGAACGTGGCCGCCGCGATCGTCGGCGCCTCCCGCCCGGACCAGGTGGCGGAGAACGTGAAGGCGTCCGGCGTGCGGCTGGAGGCGGACCTGATGGCCCGGATCGAGGAGATACTCGCCCCGGTCGCGGTCACCGACCCCAAGCGCGTGCACGACAACGTGCCGGCGCAGCGTCCGTAAGCCCGGCGTCCGTAAGCCCGGCATCCGGCATCCAACATCCGGCACCCGGCACCCGGCTCCGCTTCCGCGGGCCGCCCGGCGTAGTCTGTCTACAACCCTGTAGTCGGATCATGGCCGGGCGGGCCCGCGCGGTCCCCGGAGGAAGGGGCCCGATGACCGCCCGCGTCCCCTGGTCGCGGCTGCTGCCGCCGGCCGCCTTCGCCGCGGCCTTCGCGCTGCTCGCCTGGGTCGTGCTGAGCCACCATCCGTACGCCGTGGACACCGGGCCGCACCGCTGGTCCGTCGACCACCGCCCGCACGCGGCAGCCGTCGCCGCCCGGCTCGTGACCGACACCGGCACCGGCGTCTTCCCGCCGCTGGTGGCCGCGCTCGGCGGCTGGCTCGCGGGTCTGGCGGCCTACGGCGGCGGTCCGGCTTCCGCGAAGGTCGCGGCGGCCGGCGACCGGGCGGCACGGATGCGCCGCGCCGTGCCGATGGCGCTGCTCGCCCTGGTGGTCCTGCTGGCCGGGCAGGCGGTGCGGACCGGGCTGATGGCGGCGCTGCGGCGCGGCCGGCCGCCGGTCGCGGACTGGGCGGTGCACGCGAGCGGCCACTCCTTCCCGTCCGGGCACACCTCGTCGAGCGCCATCGCCGCGGGCCTGCTGACCTGGGGCCTGCTGCGGCTGCGGCCCGATCGCGCCCCCGGCTTCAGGGGTCTGCGCGCCCGCTGGCCGGCGGTCCTGTGCTGCCTGGTCGCGGTCGCCGTCGGCTGCTCGCGGGTGTACTTGGGCGTGCACTGGCCGACCGACGTGCTCGGCAGCTGGCTGTTCGCCGGGTTCTGGCTGGCCGTGACCCTGCCGCTGCTGACGTACGTGGCCGACGGCCGCGACACCCGGGAGGACGGGGACACGGGGCAGGACGGGGACACGGGGCAGGACGGGGACACGGGGCAGGACGGGGACACCGGGGAGGACGGGGACGACCGCGGCACCGGGCAGCACCGGGAAGGGGGCGGACCGCAGCGGCACGGGCGGGAGGATCAGACCGACACGCCGTGAGCCCGCAGGAAACGCAGCGGGTCGATGTCGTCGCCGTAGACCGGTCCTGTGCGCATCTCGAAGTGCAGGTGCGGCCCGGTGGTGTTGCCGGTGGACCCCGAGCGCCCTATCCGCTGGCCCGCGGTGACCCGCCGGCCGACCTTCACCGAGATCTGCGACAGGTGCGCGTACTGGCTGTAGTGGCCGTCGGCGTGCTTGATCACGACCTGGTAGCCGTAGCTGCCGCCCCAGCCGGCCGTGACCACCGTGCCGTCCGCGACCGCGTGGACGGCGGTGCCGGTGGAGACCAGGAAGTCCACCCCGGTGTGGTAGCCGCTGGCCCAGTTGCCGCCTTCCTCGTGGTACGGCGTTCCGATGGGCGCGTGCTCGACGGGAAGCGTGTAGTCGGTACGTACGGGGGTGGAGGTGTGGGCGGTGTGCCGTTCCGGGGCGTGGGTGCCGCCGCCGCGTTTCGACGCCGGGGCGGGCCTGTGCGCGGGTTCGGCCGCCGGTTTGGACTCGTGCTCGGGCACCGGCTTCGCGGTGGTGCGGTGGTGGACCGGCTTGGCGGGGGCCTTCGCCGGCGCGGCGGGGGCGGCGAGCGCGAGCCGCTGGCCGGGGAGGATGAGGTCGGGGTCGGCGCCGACGACCGCGCGGTTCTCGTCGTACAGTTCCGGCCAGCCGCCGTGCACATGGTGGTCGGCGGCGATGCCGGAGAGCGTGTCGCCGGCGACGACGGTGTAGCGCGCGTCCGCCGTGTGCGGCGCGGGGTGCGCGGGCGTACGGTCGGCGCTGCGGGTGTGCGCCGGGATCTCGCGCGCCTCGGCCGCCGCCGGCTTCGTTGTGCGGTGCGGCGCGGGCCGGGGCCTGACGGTGGCCACCTGGACGAGGTGCGAGGCCGAGGCCGCCTGCCGGGTCAGCCCCGCCTCGACCGAGCAGACCGGCCAGGCGCCCGGGCCCTGGCCGCGGAGCACCTTCTCGGCGACCGCGATCTGCTGGTTCTTCGTGGCGAGGTCGGCGCGGGGGGCGTACGCGGAGCCGCCGTAGGCCTTCCAGGTGCTGGCGGCGAACTGCAGCCCGCCGTAGAACCCGTTGCCGGTGTTGACGCTCCAGTCGCCGGAGGACTCGCAGTTGGCGACCTTGTCCCATACGTTCGCGCCCGCCGCGTGCGCGCTGCTCAGCCCGATCAGGGGCAGCGCGAGGCCGGCGCCGCCGGCGGTGACGGTCAGGGATGCCTGGGAGACCCGGCTGGGCCGGTAGCGGCGGTGGCGCCCACGTAAGGACATGGCACGAGTCCTCTCCTGGAGGTGGCCCCGTGCCCGGCGGGCTTGGGGCGGCCAAAGCGTAGGCCCGTCACGGACCGGCACACAAGGGTGTACCCGGGGTCACCGGAAGCGCCGCCGTACCACCGTTCCCGCCGGCGCGGGGGCGCGGCCGGGAATCCGGCCGGCCGGCAGGTGTTGGAAGAAGGGTGAGCTCCGTACTGCGTGACGCGCCGTTCTCCGTGCTGGACCGGTCCCGTACCCGGGAGGGCGAGGACGCGCCGACGGCGCTGCGGGAGACGGTCGCCTTCGCCCGGGAGGCGGAGGCGCTCGGCTACCGCAGGTTCTGGGTGTCCGAGCACCACGGCGTGCCCGGGGTGGCCGGTTCGGCGCCGACCGTGCTGGCCGCCGCGCTCGCCGCGGCGACATCGCGGATCCGGGTCGGCACCGGCGGGGTGATGCTGCCCAACCACCGGCCGCTGGTGGTGGCCGAGCAGTTCGGGGTGCTGGAGTCGCTGTACCCGGGGCGGATCGACATGGGCCTGGGCCGCTCGGTCGGATTCACCGACGGCGTCCGCAAGGCGCTGGGCCGGGGCAAGGAGGCGGCCGACGAGTTCGGCGACCAGCTCACCGAGCTGCTCGGCTGGTTCAGCGGCACGCAGCGCGCCCACCCGGGGGTGCACGCCTGGCCGGCCGAGGGCCTGCGCCCGGCGCCGTTCCTGCTGGCCGTGGGCAGCGGCGCCGACCTGGCCGCCGCGCACGGACTGCCGCTGGTGATCGGCGGTGTCCGCGGCGAGGAGGCGGTGCTGCGGGCCATCGACGGCTACCGCGCCTCCTTCCGGCCGTCCCCCTGGGCGGCGGCGCCGTACGTCGTGCTCTCCGGCACGGTCGCGGTGGCCGCCGACCCGGACAGCGCGCGGCGGCTGCTGGTCCCCGAGGCGTGGTCGGCCGCCTGGTCCCGTACCCACGGCGTCTTCCCCGCGCTCTCCTCCTACGGGTCCGTCATGGCGCGCGGCATGAGCGCGCGGGAGCGCGAGCGCTTCGACGAGGCGATGACCGGCCATGTGCACGGCGCCCCCGAGGACGTGGCGAAGACCCTGGAGTCGCTGCTGGTGCGCAGCGCCGCGGACGAGTTCCTCGTGACGACGAGTACGTACGACCGGGCCGCGCTGCTGGAGTCCTACCGCCTGCTGGCCGCGCTCGTGCGCTGACGCCGGGGGCGCCGGGCCCCGTACTCCGTGCCCCGTCACCGTTCGAGCACCCGGCCGGGAGAGGTACGGCAGCGCGCCCGGGCCGGCCGCCGTGCCGCACGCGGGCCGACGTCCTGTCAGCCCCGATGCGGATGCGGGCAGGTGACGGCCCGTCCGGTCCGCCCAATCGGGTCACCGTCGCGGGCTTCCCTCACCGGGATGGGCGGCGCCGTCGTGCCGAGCGGGGACTTCTGTTCTTACGGTGACCGCATGACTGCCTTCCGTCCCACCTCGCGGGCGCGCACCCGTCCGCGCACCGCCACGCTGGCGGCCGTCTGCTGCCTGGCCGCGCTGCCCGTCGCGTCGGCCGCGCAGGCCGCGTCCGCCCGGGTCCCGTCCGCTCCGGCCGCCGCCGCGCGGGTCGCGGCCGGCCGTGTTCCGGCCGCCTCCGGGACAGGGCAGGGGGCGGGGCCCGAGGCCGCCTCTCGGGGCGGTTCGCGGGCCGGATCCGAGGCAGGGGCGCGGGCCGCCGGGTCCGAGGCCGGGGCGGGTTCCGTACGCGAGCCCGGGAGCGCCGTCGCCGCGGCGGCCGAGGCGCCGGCCGGGGGGCCGCTGCTGTCCGCGCCCGGGGTGCAGGTGCGGCCCCAGGACGGGACGCCCGACCTGCCGTCCGGGCTGTCCGCGCTGTCCTGGCTGGTGTCCGACGCGCGGACCGGTCAGGTGCTGGCCGCCAAGGACGCCCACCGGGCACTGCCGCCCGCCTCCACCCTGAAGACGCTGTTCGCGGACACCGTGCTGCCGCGCCTGCCGGCCGACACCAGGCACACGGTCACCGAGTCGGACCTGGCCGGCATCGGCGAGGGCAGCAGCATGGTCGGCGTCCAGGTCGGCCACACCTACGCCGTGTCGGACCTGTGGCGCGGGGTGTTCCTCGCCTCGGGCAACGACGCGGTGCACGTCCTGGCGCACATGAACGGCTCGGTGCCGCTGACGGTGACGCAGATGCAGGCCAAGGCGCGGATGCTGGGCGCGTACGACACCCACGTGGTCTCGCCGGACGGCTACGACATGCCGGGGCAGGTGTCGTCCGCGTACGACCTGGCGCTCTTCGCCCGCGCGGGCCTGGCGAACCCGGAGTTCGCCGGATACGTCTCGACGGCGACGGCCGTGTTCCCCGGCGGCTGCGACGCGCACGGCCACTGCGCGAAGCCGTTCGGCATCCAGAACACCAACCGGCTGCTCACCGGGGCCAACGGGGTCACCCCGTACCCCGGGATCATCGGTGTGAAGAACGGCTACACCACGCACGCCGGCAACACCCTGGTGGCGGCGGCGCGGCGCGGGGAGCGGACGCTGATCGTCACGGTGATGAACCCCCAGTCGGGCGTTCCGCAGGCCGTGTACCGGGAGGCGGCCGCGCTGCTCGACTGGGGGTTCCGGGCGGCCGGGCGCACCGGCTCCGTCGGCACCCTCAACGCCGTCCCGGCCGCCTACCACGCGCCCGCGGACAACGGCCGCGCCACGACTGCCACCCACCCGGCGAAACCGTCCTCCCCGTCCCGCTCCGCCGTCGCCTCGCCCACCGCTTGGTACGTGGGCGGCGCGCTGGTGCTGGCGGCGGCGGTCTCGGTGCTCCTGCTGCGCCGCCGCGGCCCGGCGCGGGCCCGCTGACGGAGCCGGCCGGCCCGGCCCGGCGCACCCTATCCGCGCACCGCGCGGGCGGGTGGTCCGGGCGGGAAACGTGCGCGGCACGAGCGCGCGGCAGGCGCGTGGCACGGGACGGGAGTGCGGGCCCGGCACGTGCGGGTCCGGTGCGGCGCCGCGGGGTGCCGGGGGGTACGCGGAGGCGGGACGCCGGGGGTGCGAGCGGTGGCGGCGGGGTGGTTCGGGACACGGCGGCGACGTGGTCGTATCGTCGGCAGTACCCTCGGTCCGCCCGGCAGTTGAGGCTGCCCGTGCGCGCCTGCCGCCGCCGAAAGGAAGCCGTCACCGCATGAGCCGTCGTCCTCCCGGACTGGTGTCCACGTGGGCCGAGATCCAGCGTCAGCAGCAGCGGCAGGCGGAGGCGCAGCGCAGGGCCGGGGCGCAGGCCGAGCGCGAGGAGCAGCGGCAGCGGCGGGCGGCCGAGCGGGCGCTGGCGCGCAGCCGGCAGGAGGAGAAGGCGGCGTACCGGGCCCGCCGCGAGGAGGACGCGCGCCGCAGGACCGAGGAACTGGAGCGCAGGTTCGCCGAGTTGGGCGACCTGCTGCGTACCGGCTGCCGGGCGCCGCTCTTCTCCCCCGACGCCATGCTGGTCCCCGAACGGCTCGACCCGTTCGCCCCGGGCCGGCTGGCCGAGCCGATCGCGATGCCGCGGCCGGAGGCGTACGGGGTGGCGCGGCACTCCGGCTGGGGCCCGGGCGGACGGCAGGAGCAGCGGGAGGCCCGGGCGCGGTACGAGCACGACCTGCGGGCCGCGCGCGACGCCGAGGCCCGCAGGCAGCGGATGCTGGCGGACTACGAGCAGCAGTACCGCCGCTGGGCGGAGCAGCGGCTGGCGGACATACGCCGGCACAACGAGGGGGTGCGCGCGACGCTGGCCGCCCTCGGCCGGCGCGAGCCCGACGCGGTGGAGGAGTACCTGACCGCCGCGCTCTACGCCTCCCCCGCCTGGCCGGAGGGACTGCCCCGGCAGGTCTCCGCGTCGTACGAGGCGCCCGAGCGGCGGCTGGTGCTGACCTGGGAGCTGCCCCCGTACTCGGTGGTGCCGCAGGCCGCGGCGGTGCGCTACATGCCGACCGCGGACCGGGACAAGGAGGTGGCCCGGCCGGCCGCCGAGCGCCGCTCCGCCTACCGCGGCCTGCTGGCCCAGTGCGTGCTGCTGGTGCTGCGCGAGCTGTTCGGCGCCGACCGGTTCGAGCTGCTGGACTCGGTGCTGCTCAGCGGCTTCGTCGACGACACCGACCCGGCCACCGGCCACCGCGTACCGGTCTTCCTGGCCTCCGTCCTCGCCTCGCGCGCCGACTTCGCCGCGATCAACCTCTCCCGGGTCGAGCCGGTCGACTGCCTGGAGCAGGCGCTGGGCGGCGAGCTGTCCGCACGGCCGGACAAGCGGGTGCCGGTCACCCCGGTCCGGCTGCCGGGCGAGGCGGGCCGCGCGGTCGTCACGCACGGCGGCGGGGAGGAGCCGGACCTGCTGGCGATGGACCCGCTGGAGTTCGAGGAACTGGTCGCCGAGCTGTTCCGCGCGATGGGCATGCAGGCGGTGACCACCGTGCGGTCCGGCGACGGCGGGGTGGACGTGGACGCCCTCGACCCCGACCCGATCAGGGGCGGGAAGATAGTGGTGCAGGTCAAGCGCTACCGCAACACGGTGGCACCCACGTACGTGCGCGACCTGTACGGGACCGTGCAGAGCATCGGCGCCAACAAGGGCGTCCTCATCACCACTTCCGGCTTCGGCCCGACCTCGTACGCCTTCGCCAGTGGCAAGCCGCTGACCCTGGTGTCGGGCACCGACCTCGTGGAACTGCTGCACCAGCACGGCCTGGCCGGGCGGCTCGGCCCGGCGCCGGCGGGGGCAGGGGCATCGGCGGTGGCCTCCGGCACGGACGCGCCGGGAACGGCCGGCGCGGCGGCGGGCGGCCCGGACGACGAGCCCGACGCCAGCGTGCTGGGCCTGTGGTGGGAGGGGCCGGTGCGGCTCGACGTGTGCGCCCTGGTCTGCCACGGCGGCCGGGCGCTGGGCGACGACCACTTCGTCTTCTTCAACAACCCGCGCACGCCCGACGGCAGCGTGCGGATGATGCCGGCCCTCGGCGGGGACAAGGCCGCGATATGGGTGAGCTTCGACCGGCTGCCCGCCCGCGCCGACCGGGTGGTGCTGGTGGCCGCGATCGACCCGGAGGCCGATCCCGGCGCGGACCTGTCCGGCTTCACCGGCGCCCGTATCCGCCTGACCGACCCCTCCGGGGCGGAGGCCGACCGGCTGGAGGTCTCCGACGGCCGCCCCGGCGAGACCGCCCTCGTCCTCGGCTCCTTCCGCAAACGCCCCGGCGGGAACTGGGACTTCGTACCCGGCGGCAAGGGCTACCCCGGCCCGGGCGGCCTGGTCGACCTGGTCCAGGAGCACGGCATAGAGGTGGAGTGAGGCGGCCCGACCGCCGCACCCCGCTCCCGGCCCGACCGTGCACTGCTGCCGGACCGGGCCCCCACGCACCTTCCGCCGCACCACCGGCCCACCCCACGCACCCTCCGCCGAACCACCCCACCACCGACCCGGCGTCCACCGACCCGGCACGGTCACTGTGCTATCGTGAAGGCAGGGACGTATAAGTCCGTGCCTCGCTTCGGCACCTGAGTCCCTCTCACCGGCCCCTCGGACCACTCGTACGAATCCACCGGCCCGGCGCCTTTCCCGGCCGTCCGCGCCGTGTGCGCGATCCGGCGGACGCCCCGCCCCGCGGGCCTCCCGCCGGGCCCCCCTCGCACCGGTCCCCCGGTGGTTCCCGCGGTACGCGGAGCGTGACGGCCCCGCCCGCGCCCGCATGTTCGACGCCGTGCGCCGCCTTCCCTTCCTGCCCTCCCCCTTTCGAACGCCTCCTTTTTCCTTCGCTTCCCTTTCCCCGTCCCGAGAGGACGACCCCATGACCGACACACTCCAGCGTCTCGAACGCCCCTCCGACCGGCGGGAGTCCCCCGCGCGGCACGTCGCGGGCGTACTCGACCTCACCGGCGGCCAGGGCGGCGGCCGCCTGCGCGGCCACGGGCTGCTCCCGTCGCCCGACGACGTCTCCGTTCCCCGGCAGCTCGTCCAGCGGCACGACCTGCGCAAGGGGGACCTGGTCGAGGGCATGGCCGCGAAGTCCGGCGCCCTCACCGAGGTCGTGCGGGTGGGCGGGCTGCCGCCGGGCGGCCGGCGGCCGCGCTTCGCGGACCTGACCCCGCTGCACCCGACCCACCGGCTGCGCCTGGAGAGCGAGGTGCTCAAGGGATCGGGCGCCGCGGCCGGGCGGCTGATCGACCTGATGGCCCCGGTCGGCAAGGGCCAGCGCGGCCTGATCGTGGCCCCGCCCAAGGCCGGCAAGACCGTTCTGCTGCAGAACCTCGCCGCCGCGCTCGCCGCCAACCATCCCGGCGCCCACCTGATGGTCGTCCTGCTCGACGAGCGCCCGGAGGAGGTCACCGACATGCGCCGTGCGGTGCGGGGCGAAGTGATCGCCTCGACCTTCGACCAGCCCGCCAAGCAGCACATCGCCGTCGCGGACCTCGCCGTCGAGCGGGCCAAGCGGCTGGTGGAGCGCGGGCAGGACGTGGTGGTCCTGCTGGACTCGCTGACCCGGCTGTGCCGCGCGCACAACACCGCGGGCGGCGGCAGCGGCCGCACCCTGTCCGGCGGCGTCGACGCGGCGGCGCTGCTCGGGCCCAAGCGGTTCTTCGGCGCGGCCCGCGCCGCCGAGGAGGGCGGTTCGCTGACCATCCTGGCGACGGTTCTCGTCGACACCGGCTCGCGCGCCGACGACTTCTACTACGAGGAGCTGAAGGGCACCGGCAACATGGAGCTGCACCTGGACCGGTCCCTCGCCGAGCGCCGGATCTTTCCCGCGGTCGACCTCGCCCGATCCGGCACCCGCCGCGAGGAACTGCTGCTGCCGGCCGACGAGTTGGCCGTGGTGCACGGTCTGCGCCGGGCCCTGCTCGGCCGCGACCCCCACTCCGCCTCGGAGGTCCTGCTCGACCGCATCAAGCAGACCCCCGACAACGCGGCCTTCCTGCGCAAGGTCCGGGGCACCTTCCCGGGCGAGGGATGATCCGGGCACGCGCGGCGAAGAGCCCCCGTACCGGCCACCCCCGCGAACGCGGCGGTCCGCTCCCCCCGCCGCGCGTCACGATCCCGCGCCGGGAGCCACGCGGGGAGACGGCCCGGCGGGGACACGGCTGGGGACACGATCGGGGACGCGACTGAGGACAAGGCTGGGGACACGGAGTTGGGACACGGACCGCGCCGCGTACGGTCGGGTGCCCGCGCCGTCGGTGGTGTCGGCTAGCGTGCCCGGCATGCTCATGCTCTACGGACGGGACAGGGAAGCCGCCGCCATCGACGCGCTGCTCGACGACGCGCGGGCCGGGCGCAGCGGCGTGCTCGTACTGCGCGGCGACGCCGGCATCGGGAAGAGCGCGCTGCTGGAGTACGCGGTGGCGCGCGCGCAGGGCGGCGGGCAGGCACGGCGGGAGGCCGGGGCGGGCGCCGAGGGCGACGGTACAGGCGACAGCGGCGAGGCGGTCGCGCCGATGACGCTCGTACGCGGCGCGGGCATCGAGTTCGAGGCCGAACTCCCCTATGCCGGACTGCAGTTGCTGCTGCGCAGGGCGATGGGGTCGCTGGACGCGCTGCCCGAGCCGCAGCGCCGGGCCCTGGCGGCGGCGTTCGGTCTGGCCTCGGGCGGCGCGGGCGAGCCCATGTTCGTGGGTCTGGCCGTGCTGTCCCTGCTGTCCGACCACGCGGGCGAGGGTCCGCTGCTGTGCGTGGTCGACGACGCCCAGTGGCTGGACCGGGCCTCCGTCGATGCGCTGGTCTTCGCGGCCCGGCGGCTGGACGCCGAGGGTGTGGCGATGGTCTTCGCCGTGCGCGACGGCGAGGGCGCCTTCCCCGCCGCGGGCCTGCCGGAGCTGGGTCTGGGCCCGCTGGACGCGGGCGCCGCCGAGGCGCTGCTGGCCGCCGGCGGCGAGCCGCTCCCCGATCCCGTACACCGCCGGGTGCTGGCCGAGGCCCAGGGCAATCCGCTGGCCCTGCTCGAACTGCCGACGGCGCTGCGCGGGGCGTCGGCGTCGGCGTCCGCGGGCGCGGGCATGGGCACGGGCGCGGAATCCGTGCCCGCAGGACCCGGCGGACTGCCGCTGACCAGCAGGCTGCGGATGGCCTTCCACGGCCGGGTCAGCCATCTGCCGCCCGGCACGCAGATGCTGCTGCTGGTGGCCGCGGCCGACCACTCGGGGGACCCGGAGCTCCTGCTGCGGGCCGCGACGGCGCTCGGGCTGGGCCTGTCGGACCTGCCGCCGGCGCAGGAGGCGGGGCTGGTCTTCGTCGACCAGGAGGACCGGCTGCGGTTCCGTCACCCGCTCATGCGGGCGGCGATCTACCAGCGCGCGCCGCTGCCCGACCGGCTGGCCGCCCATCGCGCGCTGGCGGACGCGGCCGACCCGGTCGCCGACCCCGACCACCGCGCCTGGCACCTGGCGGCAGCGGCCACCGGCCCCGACGAGGCCGTGGCCGCCGTCCTCCAGGACACCGCCGACCGGGCCAGGGAACGCAGCGGCCACGCCGCCGCCATGGCCGCCTACGAGCGCGCGGCCCGCCTGAGCACCGACCCCGCCGCCCGCGTCGAACGCCTCGTGCTCGCCGCCGAGTCGGCCTCGGAGGCGGGCGAACTCGCCCGCGCCCGGAGCTTCGCCGAGCAGGCGGCCCGCGCCCTGGAAGGAACAGGTGACGCCGGGCCGGGCGGCTCCCCGGGCGAGCGGCCCGGCTCGGCCGTGCTGCGGGCCCGCACCCTCCACGTGCGGGGGCTCGCCGACTTCTGGCAGGGGGCGTTCCCGGCCGCGCACCGGGTGCTCCTGGAAGGGGCGGGCCTGGTGGCCGGCGCCGATCCGCAGCGCGCCGCGCGGATGCTGGTGCAGGCCACGCACACCGCGTGGTACCTGGGAGGCGACGAGGTGGCGCAGACCCTGGACCGGCTGCGGGCGCTGCGGCTGCCCGAGGACGCGCCGATCCGGCCGGTCGCGGAGTTCCTGACCGGCGCGCTGGGCAGCGGGGCCGCGGGCCACGCGCCCCCGGCCGTCGACGCGGCCGCGGCCGGTGCGCGGGCGGCGCGGGGCGGCCGGATCGACCCGCGGGACCTGGTGATGCTGTGCGGGGTCGGCCTGGCGCTGGGCCAGGACGCGCAGTCGTACGAACTGACCACCGCGCTCATCGCGGAGAGCCGGGAGAGCGGCGGCCTGGGGCGGCTGACCACGCTGATGTTCTTCCACGCGGAGGCGGAGATCTTCCAGTCGCGGTACGAGGACGCGTACGCCACCGCGGCCGAGGGGCTGCGGATCTCCCGGGACGCGGGGCAGGCCCAGTGGGTGAGCCAGCTCGGCAGCGCGCTGGCGCACGTGGCGGCGATCAGGGGCGACGAGGAGGAGTGCCGCGGGCACGTGGACATGGCGCTGTCGGCCGGCGCGAGCGGGGCGATGGCGCCGGGCGCGCCGTGGGCGTACTGGTCACAGGGCCTGCTCGAACTCGGCCTGGGCCGCGCCCAGGCGGCCCTGGACCGGCTGTCCCTGCTGACCGGGGAGTCGGTGCGGCACCACATCTCGGCCACCCGCAGCGTCCCCGACCTGGTGGAGGCGGCGGTACGCCTGGGGGTGCCGGAGCGGGCCGACGAGCCGCTGGCCCGGTTCGAGGCGTGGGCGGCGCGCTCGGGGCAGCGGTGGGCGCGGGCCCTGGTGGCCCGCTGCCGGGCGCTGCGCGCGCCCGAGGCGGAGGCGGAGGCGTACTTCACCGAGGCCCTCGCGGCCCACGACCCGCATCTGCGGGCGATGGAGACGGCGCGTACCGCGCTGCTGTACGGCGAGTGGCTGCGCCGGGTGCGGCGCAAGAGCGAGGCGCAGGGCCGGCTGCGCGAGGCGCTGGACGCCTTCGAGCGGCTGGGCGCGAGGCCGTGGGCGGCACGGGCACTGGGCGAACTGGGCGCGGCCGGCGCCTCGGTGACGGCCCCGCAGGGCACCCGGTCGCCGGCCGAGGAGGCGGGCCTGACCCCGCAGGAGTCCCAGATCGTGCGGCTGGCCGCGCGCGGCATGTCCAACCGCGACATCGCGGCGCAGCTCTTCCTCAGCCCGCGTACCGTCGGCTACCACCTGTACAAGGCGTATCCGAAGCTGGGCGTGGTCTCCCGGGGCGAACTCGCCGCGATCTTCGGTTAGTCCCGCTCACGGGACCGCGAACGGGGCTGTGCCCGCCCGGGGTCGGGGAACCGGGCGGGCACGGCCTGTGCGGCCCCGCGGGTGGCGCGGGTCAGATGGTGACCCCGTGGGAGGCCAGGTAGGCGACCGGGTCGATGTCCGAGCCGTAGTACGGCGTGGTGCGCACCTCGAAGTGCAGGTGCGGGCCGGTCACGTTGCCGGTGGCGCCGGACAGGGCGATCTGCCGGCCCTCGGTGACGCTCTGGCCGACGGAGACCTCGACGCGCGACAGGTGGCCGTACAGGCTGTACCTGCCGTCCGGGTGCTTGATGATCACGTCGTTGCCGTAGGCGCCGTCGGGGCCCGCGTGGACCACGGTGCCTGCGGCCACCGAGTGGACCGGGGTGCCGGTCCACACCAGGAAGTCGACGCCGGTGTGGTAGCCGCTGGACCAGTGGGCCCCGGCCTGGTGGTACTTGGTGCCTATCGGGGCGTTGCCGACCGGCTTGGTCCAGCCGGTGCCGGCGGCCGCCTTCGCCGCGGCGGGCGCGGCCTTCACGACGGCGGCCGGGGCCTTGGCGGGCTCGGCGGCCGAGGCGTTGCCGGTGAAGGCCAGCGGCAGCGCGAGGGCCGCGGCGCCGGTGCCGGCGGCGAGGCAGATGCGGGTGAGGCGGCTGAGGCTGCGCGGTTTGCGGTGCTTTCCCTTGGCGGGCATGAAAGACGTCCTCTCCTGCGCCTGCGAGGTGAGCTGTCGGGTTCGGGCAGGAGATGCCCGGTCACGGTGCCGTGCCGGCGGGCGCGGCGGCCACGCGGTGCGCGCGGGCCGTGACTTCACCCCGAGCCGTCCGGTGTCCCGGGACGGCGGCTTACCTGGGTCCCCCGCTCCTGCCGTGCGGTTTGGTCGAACGATCCGTCTCCGGGCGGCGGCAGGATTCGGCGATCCACCCGGCGGAAGGGAGAGCGGGCATCCGGCCCGCCGCAGAGGAAGCTAGACGACGGCCCGATCGAGCGGCAAGCAAGTACGACATGCCCGACTTCTTGCGATACGGCGGGCGTGACTCGCCGTCATGCGCCGACGCGGTTTGCGTGCACGAGTGCCTCACGGTGCGCACACACCTCCGCGGCGGCGGGTGACATCGGACCCCCCTCGGCCACGGTGGGCTCCGCCGGGGCCCCGGACGGTGATGGTCCCGTGATGCCGCTCACACGCCGTCAGCCGCGTGAGGTGCACCACTCCGAAATGTCCGATTTATAGGACTTGTTGGCATTCGTCACTTCGGGGGCGCGAGTGGCGCCGCGAGCCGGGGCCGAACGGAGCCGGTCAGCCGGTCATCAGGTACTCAGTACGTGCCCGGAGCGCCGCCGATCCGCGCGTCCAGGATGCGGCTGAGCCGGTAGGCCACCGGCCGGAAGCCGACGGCCGGCCAGTGGCCGGCGGCCAGCGGCGAGGCGGAGTGCCAGCGGGCCGACATGTAGCGGTGCCCGTTGTCGTACGCCCACGCCAGCGCCGTGGCCAGCAGCACCCGGCTGATGCCCTCCCCGCGCGAGGCGGGATCCACGTACGCCTCGGCCAGCTCGACGCAGGACTCCGGTGTCACCGGGCCGGGGGCCGCGGGGACGACGACCGCCATGCCGATCTCCTCGCCCCGCCGCGAGGCGATCCACGCCCCGCACCTCGGGTCGGCGAGCGCGTCGGCGTAATGGACGCGCAGGGCGGCCAGGGCCTGCTCGGGCTGCGGCTGGAACATCGCGGAGCCGCGCTGCCCGCGGGCCGCCTCGGCCGCCATCCGGCCGATCTGCGGCAGGTCGCCGGGCCCGGCCCGCCGGATGGCCAGCCCCCCGACACCCCGGGGCTGCCGGCCGCGGGCCCTGACCGCCATCAGGCCGTGCACCAGTTCGCGGCCGAAGCCCAGGTCCGACCAGGGCGAGGTGGCGGACTCCCCGGCCGGCACCTCGACGTAGTGGACCAGCCGCCGGTCGGCGACCAGGCGCTCGGCGACCCGCGCGTACAGGGCGCGCAGCACCTCGCTCTCCCGGCCGGACGGCAGGGCGTGGCCGCCGTGCGGGACCAGCGCCGCGCGGGGATGGCCGCGCAGGGCCGCCGGGTCGTCGCGCGCGAGGTCGACGGGCACGGCCGCCAGGTGCCCGGCGAGGCCGCCGTCGCCGTCCATGGCGCGGCACGCCTCAAGGCCCGGCGTGGTCAGCAGCTTGCCCAGGAGTTCCTCGCCGCGCACCGGGCCGTCGGCCAGCCAGGACCGCTGCGACGGGGGGCGGCGGGCCCGGGCGAACCAGCGGTCGTACCGCTGCGCGGCCAGGGGTATGTGTTCGGCGGTCAGCGGCGCGATGGCGACAGTCATGGTGCTCCGGGACGCTAGCGGGGTCCGCCGCCTCACGGCAAGGCGACCCGGGAGCCCTTGTCCCGCAAGGGTGTTGAGGCACCCGCGGGAGCCGCGCCGGCCGGTGGACGCGCGCGTTCCCGGCCGGTCTGCGCGGCACGTTCCGGCCCCAGGACCTCCGCCTCCGAACGGAATGGCCGCCCCGCTCGCCACGCCCATTCTTAGGGGCTCCGGGTCAGCCGGTCCACGCCGGGTGGCGGGGGTCGTCGGCGCGGACCAGGACGTCGGCGCTCTGCTCGGGCAGCACCTCGCGGTCGTAGCGCTCGTAGGCGGGCAGCGTCCAGTGCTCGGCGGGGTCGGTGCGCCGCTCCAGGGCCGCGGGGGACAGCCGCAGGTGGACGGTGAGGTCCAGCGGCAGTCCCTGGCCGAGCAGGAGCGGGCCGTCGAGCACCAGCACCCCGCCGGGCGGCAGGTCCACGTAGCCGGCCCGGGTGGAGCGGTCGGTCACCGGGTCGCGCAACGAGGGCAGGGCGCGGCCGGAGCCGCCGGGCCCGAGCGGGTCGAGCACCTCGCGGCGCAGCGCGCCGGTGTCCAGCCAGAGCTGGTAGTAGGCGTCCACGTCCTGGTGGCCGTACTCCAGCCGGACCGATGCGGGCCGCCAGAAGCCCGCCGCGCTCACCCGCAGGACCGGGTGGCCGAGCGCGGGCAGCTCGTCCGCCACGGCGTCGGCGAGGTCCGCGGTGCCGGCGGCGGGCGCGCCGTCCACGGCGAGCCTGGCCCACGCATTCCGGTCCGGGGGGTGCTCCCCCGGGCGGACCGGCGGCACGGTGGCGGCCACCCGCTCGGCGAGCGCCCGCGCCAGCCGGGGCCAGGTGATCGGGGTGAGCTGCACACGCCCATCCTCCCCCGGCCGCCGCGTCAAGGCGCCGACGGCCCCCTCACCTGTTCGGCCGGTAGCGGCGGCCGGACCGCGCCCCGCCCTCCCGTGGGGCGGACAAGCCGCACACCTCACCCCAGTGGTGCAACTTCCCGACGAATCACCCGTTTGCCACCGAGCGCGACCTCTCACTTTTTGTGAGCCTGGAAGAACTCATGGTGACCGTCCCCATCACCCAGGAGAAGAGCCCATGATCCTGTCCATCTCCGGCGTCGTTCTTCTCGGCGTCATCGTGTTCCTGTTCTTCCGCAAGGACGGCCTGAAGATGTCCCACGGGTTGGTGTGCGCACTTTTCGGCTTCTACCTCGCGGGCTCCGCCATCGCCCCCAGCATCAGGGCGGGCGGCGCCAGCCTGGCCAGCCTGATCGGCGGGCTGCGGATCTAGTGCCGTGACCGGGGAGGTTCCGCCCGGGCCCGGCAGCGCGCCGCTCCGCTCCGGGCCCGCCCCGCCGCCCGCGCCCCCGCGCCACCGCCGCCGTACGGGAGCGCACTCCTCACCCGAACCACCCATGGAGCATCCGTGGCCAGGAGTCCCCTTCCCAGCATCCTCAAGCGCCGGCCGGCGCCGGCCCGCGGCCGGGAGCTGGCGCGCACCGTCGGCGTGGGCGCGTCCGACGTGCTGCACCCCGTCATCACCATCGCCCGCGGCATGGGCAGGCAGGCCGCCTGGACGGGCGCCTGGTGGAGCCGCACCCCCAAGGACCGGCGCGGCCCCGCGCTCCTGCTGGCGGCCGCGGCGCTGGTGGTCGTCCTCCTCATGCCGTACGGGCCGGCGCTCGCCGTCGTCGCGCTGGTCGCCTCCGCCGCCTGGCTCGGCCGGGAACGCCGGGTGCCCGCCACCGGCGGACCGACCGAGGCCGAGGGCGTCCGGCTGCAGTCGCTGTACGAGGCGCTGGTGCCCTACCTGTCCGACCCCGGCGACCCCGCGCCGCTGTACGCCCACGACGGCGGCTGGGAGCAGGCGTTCGGCGGCTACGCGTTCGAGGACGGCAGGCTGACCCGGCTGACCCTGCGCTACCCGGCGTACTTCACCGACGGCGAGGCCGGCTCGCGGGCCCGCGTCGAGGCGCTGCTGCACGCCAAGGCGGGCCGCGGCCGGGAGTACCGGTTCGACTGGAACGAGGAGGAGAACCACCTCACCCTCACCGCCCTGGCGCCGCTGGCGACGGACGTGGCCGCGCAGCGCTTCGTGACGGCGCCGGGCGAGACGGTGCTCGGGTTCACCGACGAGGACGCGGTGGGGCGGACCGTGCCGGTGGTGGCGGGAGGCGCGGCGGACCCGAACGGTACGGGCGGCCCCGCGGGCCCCGCCGCTCCCGCCGGTTCCGGCGGCCGGGTGACCCGGGACGCGCCGCCCGTGGTCTGGCGCACCGGCCCGCGCTCGACCGAGCCGCACCTGCTGGCGCTCGGCCAGCCCGGGACGGGCACCACCACCTTGCTGCGGTCCATCGCGCTGCAGGCGCTGGCGCACGGCGACATCGTGGTGATCGACGGCGGCGGCAGCGGCGAGTACGCGGCGCTGGCCGGCCGGCCCGGGGTGCTCGCCGTCGAGAACGGCCTGCTCGGCGCCTCGGCGACCCTGGAATGGGCGGCGCACGAGACGGAGCGGCGGCTGATCGCCGTCAACCGGGCGCGGCAGTCCGGGCGCCGGGTCGCCGACGACGTGCGCCGGCCGCTGTGGATCCTCGTCGACCGGCCGACCGCGCTCACCCAGCTCGCGGCGGCCGAGGGCCGGCCCGACCCGCAGACGCTGCTCGACGTCCCGCTGCGGCACGGGCGCACGGCGAGCGTGGCCGTCGCCGTCGCGGACCAGCTCGACGCCACCGAGGCGCTGGCGCCGGTCGTCATCGCGCAGACCCGGGCGCGGGTGGTGCTGGGCCGGCTCGCCCCCGAGCACGTCGAGGCCGTGCTGGGGGCGCCGCAGCGCACCACACCCGCCGCCGATGTGCCGCCCGGCCGCGGCTACGCCCGCCTGGGCACCGGCCCCGTCCTGCGTCTCCAGGTCCCGGCGACCCCCGACCCGTACGACGAGGAGGCACCGGGCGCCGCGAGGGAGGCGGTGCTGTCCCTGCTCCCGGGCGCGCCCCCGGTGAGCCTGGTCAAGCACCCTTCGCGGGCGCCCGCCCCCGAGCCGGAGCCGGGCCCGGAGCCCGTACCGCTCGGCAAGGACCCCACCGTCCTGCGCGCGGTTGCGGACCTGGAACTGGGCTGAGGGTCCGGCGGGCGCGGGAGCCCGGCCGCCGGACGGGGGCCGGACGCGGGCCGGACGGGGGCCGGACGGGCGCGCGGCACGGCTCGCGGGGGCGGCCCCGGACGGGCGGGGCCCTCGGGGAGACCCCGGGCGGGCGGCCCGCGGACGGGCCGGGCCTCAGGCGACGAAGAGCCCGGAGCCCTCGCCCTCCGCGCCGCCACCGGACCGCACCACGTCGGCGGCCTCGGCCAGACGCGCCCCCGCTTCCTTGGCGACGGATCCGCTGACCGTGAACGGCACCCGGATGAAGGACTCGAAGGCGCCGTCCACGCCGAACCGCGGCCCGGAGGGGACGCGCACCCCGAGCCGCTCGCCGGCCACGGCGAGCCGGGAGCCGGAGACCTCGCCGGTGCGCACCCACATCGTCATCCCGCCGCGCGGCACGGTGAACTCCCAGCCGGGGGTGTGCTCGCGCAGCGCGGCCGCCAGGTCGTCCCGGCACTCGCGGGCCCGCCGGCGGCGCGCCGCCAGCGCCTCCTCGAAGCCGTCGCCGCGCAGCAGCCAGGCCACCGCGAGCTGGTCGACCACGGGTGAGCCGAGGTCGAGGTAGGCGCGGGCCGACACCAGCCGCCGGACCACGTCCGGGGTGCTGCGCACCCAGCCGATCCGCAGGCCCCCCCAGACCGACTTGCTGGCCGAGCCGACCGTCATCACGGTGCCGCCGCGGTCGAACGCGGCCATCGGCCGCACACCTGGCTCCTCGCCGTCCAGCACGAGTTCCGACATGGTCTCGTCGGCGACCACCACCGTGCCCGCCACCCGCGCCGCCTCCACCAGTTCGCGCCGCTGCTCGTCGCCGACCAGCGTGCCGGTGGGGTTGTGGAAGTCGGGCATGACGTAGGCCATCCGCGGGGCCGCGTCCCGCAGGACCCGGCGCCAGGCGTCCATGTCCCATCCGTCCAAGTGGTCGCGCAGGGCGACGGGGACGAGCCGGGAGCCGGTCTCGCGGAACAGTTCCAGGACGTTGGCGTAGCTGGGCGCCTCGACCGCGACCCGTTCGCCGAAGCCGACCGCCCGCCGGGCCGCGGCGGCGATCGCGCCCATGGCGCCGGTGGTCACCATGATCTGCTCGGGCATGGTCGGCACCCCGCGGGCGGTGTAGCGGTCGGCGATCGCCTCGCGCAGCACCGGCAGGCCCGCCGGGAAGTCGCCGTGGGTGGCGGCGTACGCGGGCAACTCGGCCAGGGCGCCCTCCATCGCGCGGGTCAGCCACGGCTCGGGCGCGGGCAGCGAGGCGGTGCCGAGGTCGATCACCGTCCCGGCCGCCTCCGGCGGCAGCGGCTCCAGGCTGCGCGAGGGCGGGACCTGCCCCTCCGGGATCGCGGTCCATGTGCCCGAACCGCGCCGGGACCGCGCGAAGCCCTCCGCGCGCAGCGCCTCGTACGCGGCCGCGACCGTGGTCCGGCTCACCCGCAGGGCCAGCGCGAGCTCGCGTTCGGCGGGCAGCCGGGCGGCGACCTGCACCCGCCCTTCGAGCACCAGCAGCCGGATCCCGTCGGCGAGCCCGCGGTAGGCGGGCAGCTTGCGCCGGCCGCCGACGCCGGTGGGGCGGGGTTCGAGGAGCCGGGCCAGATGCGCCGCACTCACCGACGCGGTCCACTGGGACATCGAAATCGGTCCACCTTCCCTGGATTGGCCGTTGAAGCGATCCCGTCACAGGCCACACAGTGGCATGCGCGTCCAGCCGACAGCCAGGGGGTTCCCATGTTCAGCCGTCTCGTCCGTCTGTACACGGGCCTGGTGCTGTACGGGGCGAGCGACGCGATGCTGGTACGCGCCGCCCTCGGCCTGGACCCGTGGGACGTGTTCCACCAGGGCCTGGCCCGGCACACCGGGATCAGCATCGGCGCCGTCTCCATTGTCGTCGGCGCGGCCGTCCTGCTGCTGTGGTGGCCGCTCCGGCAGCGGCCGGGCCTGGGCACGCTGTCCAACGTGGTGCTGGTCGGGTCGGCGATGGACGCGACACTGGCCCTGCTCCCGTACCACGCGGCGCCGGCCTGGCGGATCCCCCTGCTGCTGTCCGGTGTCCTGCTCAACGGCCTGGCGACCGGCCTGTACATCACCGCCCGCCTCGGCCCCGGCCCGCGGGACGGCCTGATGACCGGGCTGCACCGCAGGACCGGCCGCTCGCTGCGGCTGATCCGCACCGGGATCGAGCTGTCCGTGCTGGCCGCGGGCTTCGCCCTGGGCGGCGGCGTGGGCGTCGGCACGGTGCTGTACGCGCTGGCGATCGGCCCGCTGGCGCAGTTCTTCCTGCGGGTCCTGGAGGTGCGGCCGCCGGCGCCCGCGCGGGCCCCCGAGCCCGTCGTGGCGAAAACGATTTAGCCACAGCGGGTGCGGGCGGGTAGTGTACGCGGTTGGCCCCGCGGCTGGACCGTCACCGCACGCAAAACATACGACAACAGCGGGTGACATATCCCCCAGATGTGACAAAGCGGGCACTGGTGGGTAGAAACAGGGGCGACACGACGGGCGACGCATATCCCTAAACGGGAATCTTCACCGCCGACCGGACGTTGACCGGATGACGACGACAGCGACACCTGTCCTGTGGGCGACCAAGCCCGGGAGGCACGATTCATGAGTGAGCGAGCTCTCCGCGGCACGCGACTCGGGGCCACCAGCTACGAGACGGACCGCGGCATCGATCTGGCCCCGCGCCAGACCGTTGAGTACGCATGCCGGAACGGACATCGATTCGAGATGCCGTTTTCGGTCGAGGCCGAGATTCCGCCGGAGTGGGAGTGCCGCGCCTGCGGCCAGACCGCGCTCCTGGTGGACGGAGAGGGTCCGGAGGAAAAGACCGCCAAGCCCGCACGTACGCACTGGGACATGCTCATGGAGCGGCGTACCCTCGAAGAGCTCGAAGAGGTGCTGGCCGAGCGGCTGGCAGTGCTGCGCTCCGGAGCCATGAACATCGCGGTGCATCCGCGCGACAACCGCAAGAGCGCTTGAACCGCCGGGCTCGCCGCGCCCACCGAGCGAGCCCCACGACCTTCCGCCCGGCGCGGAGCCACGTGCTCCCGCGCCGGGCGTCGTGCGTCCTGGCGGTCGCGGGCGGACAATGATCGCTGGGAGCCGGATCCGTCGGGGCGGGCCCGGTGCGGCCGGACTCGTACCGCGCCCGTACCGCCCGGGATCGGGCGGATCCGGCGGTACGGATCGGGCGGTACGGATCGGGCGACCCGGTTCAGTGGTGGTCGCGGTCGACGACCTCGCCCGGGATGACCTTGCCGTCCGGCCGGTGGATGCGGGCCTGCTCCTCGGCCTCGCGCGCCTGCTGGTAGAGGTCGCCGAGCGAGCCGGGTTCCGGCTCGGGCCGGTGCCGCAGCGCGCGGGCGGCGCCCCGGTCGGCGAGGGCGCCGACGACCTTGCGGGTCGGCGGGAAGATCAGCAGCAGGCCCACGGCGTCCGAGAGGAAGCCCGGGATGATCAGCAGGATGCCGCCGAGCATGTGCAGACCGGTGCGTCCGCCGCCGGCGGGCGCGGGTTCCGGCCCCTGCTCGGCGCCGGGCTGCTGCACGGAAGCCGCCAGATTGCGCCAGGCGCTGCGCCCGGCCCGCTTGACCGCCGCCGCGCCGAGGACGAACCCGGCCAGGATGCTCAGCAGCACGACGAAGCCGTTGGTGGCCCCGGCCACCACCGTCATCAGCCAGATCTCCAGCACCGCCCAGGCCGCGACCGCCAGTGGCACCACCGTACGCACCCGCGACCGCTTCCTCGGCCGGGCACTGTCGGGGCGCGGGCGGACGGGAGGCGGTGAACTCGTCGTCATACGCCCAAGTGTGCCAAAGAAGGGGTGGGGGATGCGTCGCCGGTCCAGGGCTTCCGCGCTGGTCGCGGCACACGGCGCCGGCTTCGCGGTGGACGCCGTGGGGGGCCGGGCGACACGATGTCCGGCGTGAACGGAACCGAGAGCGCCGCGGCCGGCGAGAACGGCCCGCCGGTCGAGGCGGGAGACCGCGGGACCGTGGAGCACAGGATCGTTGAGCACGGGATCGTGGGGCAAGGGATCGTGGGGCACGGGCCCGGCGACAACGGAACCGGCGAGAACGGGACCGTGGCGCACCCGCAGGCCCACGGCGAGGCCCTCGCCGAGCGGCTCGCCCGGCTGGAGGCCCTGCTGGCGCCCGCCCGGGGCGAACTGATCCACGCCGAGCAGCGGCTCGTGCCGGCCTGGCGGCGGGCCACCCGGGGCGAACCGCGCTGGGCCTCCACGAGCGCCGTGCTCGCCGCCGCCGGCATCCAGCTCGCGCTGCCCGCCCGGCTGCTGCCCCGCCCGCACTGGCTGCTGCCCGCCGTGGAGCTGGCGCTGCTGTCCGCCCTGGTGGTGGTCAGCCCGCACCGCATCGAGCGCCGCTCGCGCCCCTACCGCTGGACCGCCATCCTGCTGACCGCGCTGCTGACCACCACCAACGTCATCGCGCTTGGCCACCTCGTGGACGGCCTGGTGCACGGCACCGAGGGCAAGGAGGCCGGGCCGCTGCTGGCCCTGGGCGGCTCGATCTGGCTGGCGAACGTCATCGCCTTCGCCCTGTGGTACTGGGAGTACGACCGCGGCGGCCCGGTCTCGCGGGCCGCCGGCGAGCACGACGTGCCCGACTTCCTCTTCGTCCAGATGCAGTCCCCCGAGCTCGCGCCCCCGCACTGGGAACCCGCGTTCCTGGACTACTTCTACCTGTCGTTCACCAACGCCACGGCCTTCAGCCCGACCGACGTGATGCCGGTGACCCGCTGGGCGAAGATGCTGATGCTCGCGCAGTCCGCGGTGTCGCTGATCACGGTCGTCCTGGTGGTGGCCCGGGCGGTCAACATCCTCAAGTGAGGGGCCGGGCGGCGTCCCGCGGCCGGACGGGCCCGGCCGCGGGACGCCCTGCCTCTCGTCCCTGCCGCTCGTTCACCCCTCGGCCCCGCCGCCGGGCCTCACTGCTTGCGGCCGGTCACCTTGCCCGCCCGCGCGCCGACGCCCCAGGCGGTGACCCGCCACAGCGCCTCGGCGACGATGGCGCGGCTCATCTTGCTGTCGCCGCGCTGGCGCTCGACGAAGGTGATCGGCACCTCGACGACGTGGAAGCCCGCCTTCACCGCGCGCCAGGCGAGGTCGACCTGGAAGCAGTACCCGGCCGAGGCGACCTCGTCCATGCCGAGGCCCTCCAGCGTCTCCCGGCGGAACGCCCGGTAGCCGCCGGTGACGTCGCGGATCGGCACGTCGAGCATCAGCCGCGAGTACGTGCTGCCGCCGCGGGAGAGGAACTCGCGGGACTTGGGCCAGTTGACCACCCGGCCGCCGGCGATCCAGCGCGAACCGAGCACCAGGTCGGCGCCCTTGAGCGCGGTCAGCAGCCGCGGCAGCTCCTCGGGCTGGTGCGAGCCGTCCGCGTCCATCTCGACGAGCACGCCGTAGTCATGGGCGATGCCCCACCGGAAGCCGGCGAGGTAGGCGGCGCCCAGCCCCTCCTTGCCCTTGCGGTGCAGGACGTGCACCTGGTCGTCGGTGAGGGCGAGTTCGTCGGCGAGCTTGCCGGTGCCGTCGGGGCTGTTGTCATCGGCGATCAGGACGTGGGCCTCGGGCACGGAGTTTCTGACCCGCTGGACGATCGGCTGGATGTTCTCGGCCTCGTTGTAGGTCGGGATGATGACCAGGACCCTGCCGAGCGGGCCGAAGGTCCGCTGCTCGCCGTCGTTCACTGCTGCTGTCGCCCTTTCGCGATGCCTACGATGCCGCGCCTGCCGAGCGCGATGGCGGCCGCACAGGACAGGAGCCCCACGATAGCGAGAGTCCACTCGGGAAACGCACCGACGCGATCGGCCACCGTGATCTGGTCGCGCAGCGGGATGTCGGCGCTGAGCACCGTCCGGGTGAACTCCTTGCTGCGCTGTTCGATCTTGCCATCGGGAGCCACGATCGCGCTTATCCCGCTGGTCGCGGCGGTGACGACGGCCCGGCCGTGTTCGATCGCGCGCAGCTTGGACATCGCGAGCTGCTGGTCGGGCTGGCCGGTGCGGCCGTAGGTGGCGTTGTTCGTCTGGACGACGATGGCGCGCGCCCCCGCGTTGACGGTGTCGCGCACGATACCGTCGTAGGCGACCTCGAAGCAGATCACGTCGCCGAGGCGGGCCGGGCCGATCCGCATGACGCCGTTGGCCTTGCCGGGGTAGAAGTCGCGCGGGATCTGGTTGAGCTGGCTGATGACCTTGGTGAGCTCCTTGCGGAACGGCACGTACTCGCCGAACGGCACCGGGTGCTGCTTGGTGTAGTGGGCGCCGGGGCCGGTGGCCGGGTCCCACACGATGCCCTCGTTCTGCACGTGGTCCTTGTCCGGGCCGTCCACCAGCGCGCCGACCAGGACGGGCACGCCCACCGCCTTGACCGCCCGGCTGATCCTGTCGTATGCCGCCGGGTAGGTGAACGGGTCGAGGTCGGAGGAGTTCTCCGGCCACAGCACCAGGTCGGGCTTGGGCACGCGGCCGGCCTTGATGTCGGCGGCGAGCCGGAGGGTGGCGTTGACGTGGTTGTCGAGGATCATCATCGGCCGGCCCAGGAAGTGCAGGCCGGGCCGCTGGACGTTGCCCTGCACGACGGCGATCCGCACGTGGTCCTTCGCGCCGGTCGGCACCGGCACCAGCAGGCCGGACAGCAGGACGCCCGCTGACAGTACGAGGGCGGCGGCGCCGGTGAGCGCGGCGCGCGGCCGTACCCCCGGGCCGGTGCCGCGCACGGCGCGCACGGCGGCGGGCGCGGCGGCGGCCAGCAGGGTGCCGCTGAGGGCCACCGCGAAGGTCACCAGGGGCGCGCCGCCGAGAGCGGCGAGGGGGGTGAACGGGGAGCCGGTGTTGGCGAACGCCAGCCGCCCCCACGGGAAGCCGCCGAACGGCAGCCGGTCGCGGGCGAGTTCCTCGGTCACCCACAGGCACGCGGCCCACACGGGCGCGCCGGGCAGCCGCTGGGCGAGGACCAGCAGGGCGCCCAGGCCCGCCAGGAAGGCCGCCTCGATGAGCGACAGGCCCACCACCGCGTCCCAGCCCACCGTGCGCAGCCAGGCCAGCAGCCAGACGAAGAAGGGCACCCCGAAGGCGAACCCGAGCCAGGCGCCCTGCTTGACGGTACGGCCGCGCGTCACCAGCGACAAGGCGGCCACCGCCGCGATCGACAGCGGCCACACGCCGTACGGCGGGAAGGCCAGGGCCAGCGCCATTCCGCCGGCCGCCGCCACGGCGCTGCTCGGCGCGGCCTTGCGGGCGGTCGCGGCGAAGTGCTTGCGGCGCGGGAGCGGCGCGGCCGGCGGCAAGGCCGCGGCGGACTCCGGCGGGGCGGCGCCCTCGGCGGCCGGGCCGGGCGTGGCGGCGCCGACCACGGAGGCGGTGTCGGGGTGCGGGCGCACGGTCGCGGCCTTCCTGCAGGTGGAGAGGTGGTTGAAGGCGACCGTACCTTGCGGGGGGCGCACGGTGGGTCGCGGGAGGGCAAAGGCCCGTCCGCACCAGGGTGGCATCGCACGCGCCCACGCCACAACGCGCCCCGGCGCCCCGTGCTCCGCGTCCCGGGCGGGCGGGGCGGCCGCACGGAACGGGCCCGGAAGCCCTTCGGGCCGACCTGGGACCCGATGGCTTCGGGTCGGCACCAAGGCCGTTGTCTACTGGGCGTCCGGGCCCTTCCCGGGTCACACCTGCCGATCGGGCGGCCCTCGCCCTCCGTGCCCTCACGGGCGGAGAGGCCCACTGGCGAGCCGCGTTGCGCGCCGCGCAGCTGGACCTGGCTGCCAGTGGCGGCGTGCTCGTACGGCGCGACGCCCCATGGCCCAGCGCGGACGGCGCGGGCGCGGAGAGCCCCCGGTCCGGCGTCCTGTGGTGGACGTCGCCGAACCTACTCGCCCTCGACCAGCAACTGTCAACACCCCTTTGACCTGCGGGGTTTCGCCAAATCAGCAGGTCAGTGGCGGGCGCCCGCGGCCGTGCCGACAGGCCCAGGGCACACCGTTCGGCGGCATGCGCCCGGTGCCGCTCACCCGTTCGGCCGTGCGAAGATCGTGCGGCCGCCGACCACCGTGAGCAGCGTCGTCGGCAGCTCACGGCCGGGGGTGAGGTCGGGCAGGCCGGGGGTGCCGGAGCGGGGGTCGGTCGACCAGTTGGCGACCCGGTCGTCGGGCGCCTGTACGACCAGGTCGCCGACGCGCCACACGGCGTAGTCGGCGGGGGCGCCGGGCACCAGCACGCCCGCGTCGTCCCGGCCCGCGGCTCGCCGGCCGCCCCGGGTGTGCGCGGTGAAGGCGGCCCGCGCCGAGACGCGGTGCTCGGGGGTGCGGTGGAAGGCCGCCGCCCGGACCGCGCCCCACGGGTCGAGGGGGGTGACCGGGCTGTCCGAGCCGAGGGCCAGCGGCACCCCGGCGCGGGACATGGCGGCGAACGGGTTGAGGGTCCTGGCCCTGGCGCCGCCGAGCCTGCGCGCGTACATCCCGTCCTCGCCGCCCCAGGTGGCGTCGAAGGCGGGCTGCACCGAGGCGACCAGGCCGAACTCGGCGAAGGCCGCGATGGTCTCCCGCGTCATCATCTCGGCGTGCTCCACGCGGTGCCGCAGGGCGCGCACACGGTCGGCGCCGGCCTCCTCGGCGGCGGCCCGCACCCCCGCCACGACCGCGCCGATGGCCGCGTCCCCGATGGCGTGGAACCCGGCCTGGACGCCTTCCCGTGTGCAAAGGGTCAGGTGGCGGGCGACGGTGTCGGCGTCGAGGTGGGTCACGCCGGTGTGCGGGGCGTCGGCGTAGGGGGCGTGCAGCCACGCGGTGTGCGAGCCGATCGAGCCGTCGACGAAGAGGTCGCCGCCCGCGCCCGCCGCGCCGAGGTCGCGCAGCCGGTCCAGGTCCTCGGCGCTCTGGACGGCCTGCGCCCAGTAGCCCAGTACGCGCGGCCCCGGTTCCTCGGCGGCCAGCGCGAGCAGGGCCGTCAGGTCGTCCTCGGAGGAGATGTCGGGGCCGGCGCACTCGTGGACGGCGCCGATGCCCTGGGCGGCGGCGTGCGCGAGGGCGGCCCGCTGGGCGGCGGCGCGCTGTGCGGGGGTGACGGCGGCGTACGCGGCGGCACGGACCGCGTGGTGGGCGTCGCGGGTCAGCGGGCCGGCGGCCGCGTACCCGGGCAGCGCGGTGACGCCGGGCACGAGGTCGAGCAGGGCGGTGGTGACCACGGCGGAGTGCACGTCGGTACGGGTCAGGTACAGCGGCCGGCCGCCGGTGGCCCCGTCGAGTTCGGCCCGGCTCGGCGGGCGCCGCTCGGGCCAGCGGGTCTCGTCCCAGCCGTGGCCGAGCAGCACCCGGTCGCCGGGGCGTGCGGCGGCGTGCGCGGCGACGCGGGCCAGGGCCTCGCCGAGCGAGGCCGCGCCGCCGAGGTCCAGGCCGGTCAGGGCCAGCCCGGTGGCGGTGGTGTGCACGTGGGCGTCGGTGAAGGCGGGGGTGACCAGGGCGCCGTCGAGGTGGACGACGCTGTCGACGCCGTCGGCGAAGGAGTCCGCGGCGCCCTCGGAGCCGACCCAGGCCACGACCCCGCCGTCCACCACCATGGCGGTCGCGAAGGGATCGGCGGGGCTGTACACGAAGCCGCCGCGCAGCAGTACGGTGCCGCCGCCTTCGCCGGCGGCGGGGCCGGCGGTGTCGAGGGGCCGCGCCCCGAAGTCGCTGTGCATGGCCACCAGTGTCTCCCGCGGCCGGCCGTCACACGCGCGGGGGCCTGGCGGCCGGCCTGCGGACCGTCATCGGCCAGGCCGCGCCGGCCGTCACACGCGCGGGGGCCTGGCCTCGTACGGCGTGGAGAGCACGACGGTGGTGCGGGTGGACACCCCGGCCAGCGTGCGGATGCGGCCGAGCAGGTGCTCCAGTTCGATGGGGGTGGCGACCCGTACTTTCAGGATGTAGTTCTCGTCGCCCGCCACGCTGTGGCACGCCTCGATCTCGGGGACGTCGGCGAGCCGGTCGGCGATGTCGTCGGGGGCGCTGGGGTCGAACGGCTTGACGGAGATGAACGCGGTCAGCGACAGGCCGACGGCCTCGGGGTCGATGACGGCCGCGTACCCGCGGATCACGCCGCGCTGCTCCAGCCTGCGCACCCGCTGGTGCACCGCCGACGTGGACAGGCCCGTGGCCTTGCCCAGGTCGGTGTAGCTCATGCGCCCGTCGGCCACGAGCAGTTCCACGATCTGCCGGTCCAGCTCCTCCACAGCCGACGACCTTACCGCCAGGCCGGCCGTTTCTGTCATGTATGGATCGCGCCGGGTTCGCGCGGGCGCCCGGTCAGAGGTCCAGCAGCCGCCGCAGGAAGGCGTTGCGGAAGGTGCCCTCGGGGTCGGTGGCGGCGACCAGGCGCAGGAAGTCGGGCATGCGGGGATAGGCGTCCCGTATCCGCTCGGGCGCGATGGTGAACACCTTGCCCCAGTGCGGGCGCGGGTCGAAGGGGCGCAGCGCCTCCTCGACACGGGCCAGCACGGGCCGCACGGCCTCGGGGTCCTTGACCCAGGTGAAGTGCAGGGCGACGGTGTCGCGCCCGTACGCGGGGCTGAGCCACAGCCGGTCGGCGGCGACGGTGCGGACCTCGCAGATCTGCAGCACGGGGGCGATGGCCCCGCGTATGTCCGCCAGCGCCTCCAGGGCCGGTACGGCGTGCTCGCGCGCCAGCAGGTACTCCGATTGCAGCTCCTCGCCGCTGCTGGGCATGAAGCCGGGCCGGAAGTGCGGCAGCCGCTCGTGCCACGGACCGGGCTCGCCGAGCTGGGCGGTGCAGTTCACGGGGTCCATGCCGGGTACGGGGTGCACGGGCCGCGTGGCGGGTTCGGCCCACGGCAGGTCGGGGACGGGGCGGCCGGCGAGCTGCTTCAGCCAGACCTGGGTGAAGCGCGGCTCCCGCCAGTCGGTGAACAGGCTGACGCTGTAGGCGGCCGAGGTGATCGCCTCGAAGTGGGCGGTGGCGTGGGGAAGCGCGAGTCCGGTCAGGACGCGCTGGGCGACGTCGAAGGCGGGGACGGTGTCCAGGGTGAGGTGGGTGACCACGCCGAGGGCGCCGAGCGCCACGACGGCGCCCTCGAAGTCGTCGTCGCCGCGGCTGAGGGTGCGGGTGCCGCCGTCCGCGGTGACCAGTTCGAGGGAGCGCACGGCGGTGCCGAGGGAGCCGTTGGCGCTGCCGGAGCCGTGGGTGCCGGTGGCGACCGAGCCGGCCACCGAGATGTGTGGCAGCGAGGCCATGTTGGGCAGCGCGCGGCCCTTTTCGTGCAGGATTTCGGCCAGTTCGGCGTAGCGGATGCCGGCCGAGACCCGCACCGCGCCCGTGGCGCCGTCGAGATCGGCCTCCCGGGGCAGCGCGGTGAGTTCGACGAGGTCGCCGTCGGTGTCGGCGACGTCGCTGAAGGAGTGCCCGCTGCCCAGGGCCTTGACCCGGCGGCTGCCGGCCACGAGGGAGCGCAGTTCGCCGAGGGTCGCCGGGCGGTGCGTCCGCTCGGCCGAGAAGGCGAGGTTTCCCGCCCAGTTGGTTCGCATCGTGAGCGCCGTCCCGCCAGTCGTCCGCACGTCGGCGGGCCCGTGCGGCCTCGCCCGCCGGGCACTGTACAAGCCGTCGCCGCAACCCCCTCCGCGGGGGGGCGCAGGGGGTGCGCGGGCGCACATCGGGGGCGCACGTTCCGGCCATGACGAAGAATGTGACGAAGGCCACACCGTGCGTGCCCCCAGTGCTCCCGGTGGCGCGATTACCCGCGTAGCGCGGCGGGAAGTGCTCGCTATGGCCGCGAGCGTGACGCCGGGCCGGCCCGATGGAGGGCACTCCACCCAAGGGGGATTCGCATGCGTAACTCTGCGCGCAACAGCCGGAGCGAGCGTAACAAGCCCGCGTTCGAGGAGGGTGACGAACGCGACCTCGCGCTCGCCGCCCCGCTGGACGAAGCCGATGACGCCGACGACGCGGACGAGCCGCTCGACGAGGACCTCGCCGACGCCGTGCGGCTGAGCTGCCCGGAATGCCGGCAGCCCATCACGGTCCTGGCCGGCGAGGACCGCTTCCCCGAGCACGCCCTGTGCCCGACTCCCTGGAACCCCTTCGGCCTGACCGTCTGCGGTGGCTCGGGCCTGCCGGTGACGGACGCGCTGCCCGTGGCGGACGGTTCGCGGCCCGGCCCCGAGCAGGACCTGGCCGCGCTGCTGACGCTGCCCGCCGGTCTCGACTGGCGCACCCAGCCCTTCTCCCACGTCGGCGGCGCGGGCTCGCGCCCGATGCGGGTGCGGGCCGCGCGGCTGGCCGCCTGAGCCGCCCGGGACGCCCCGGACGCCGGAGCCGCCGGAAACGCGGGAACACCGGAGCCGCGAGAAACACCGCAACACCGGAAACACCGGAGCCGCCGCATGGGGGAACGCCTCCCGGACGGCGGACCGGCGAAGGAGAACGCCGCGCCCGCGGGGGGCGCGGCACCACCGCCGGGCGCGGCCCGCGCCGCGTCCGGCCGGTCCCGCGTCCGGCCGGTCCCGCGTCCGGTCAGTCCCGCGTCTCGGGTCCCGCGACGTGCCGGGCGATGACCATGCGCTGGATCTGGTTGGTGCCCTCGACGATCTGCAGCACCTTCGCCTCGCGCATGTAGCGCTCGACGGGGAAGTCGGCGGTGTAGCCGTAGCCGCCCAGCAACTGCACGGCGTCGGTGGTCACCTGCATGGCGGTGTCGGTGCAGAACAGCTTCGCCATGGCGGCCTGCGCGGCGAACGGCCGGCCGGCGTCGCGCAGCCGGGCGGCGGAGAGGTACAGGGCACGGCCTGCCTCGATCCTGGTGGCCATGTCGGCGAGCATGAAGCGCAGGCCCTGGAAGTCGGTGAGCGGATGGGCGAACTGCCGCCGCTCCCCCATGTAGCCGACCGCCGCCTCCATCGCGGCCTGCGCCACGCCGATGGCGCAGGCCGCGATGCCCAGCCGCCCGGAGTCCAGCGCGGACAGCGCGATGGCGAAGCCCTGCCCCTCCTCGCCGATCCGGCGGCTGTCGGGAACGGTGACGCCGTCGAAGTGGAGCTGCGCGGTGGGCGAGCCCTTCAGGCCCATCTTGCGCTCGGGCGCGGCCGCGGTCAGGCCGGGCGCGTCGCCGGGCACCAGGTAGGCGGTGATGCCCCGGGCGCCCTCGCCGCCGCTGCGCGCCAGCACGGTGTAGAAGTCGGCGACCCCGCCGTGGGTGATCCACGCCTTGGTGCCGTCCAGGGTCCACTGCTCGCCGTCGCGTACCGCCCGGGTCCGCAGGGAAGCGGCGTCCGACCCCGAGGTGGGCTCGGACAGGCAGTACGCGCCCAGCAGCTCGCCGCCGAGCATGTGCGGCAGGTGATCGGCCCGCTGCTGCTTGCTGCCGAACTTCGCGACCGCGTGGCTGGCCAGGGTGTGGACGCTGACCCCGAGGCCGACGGTGAGGCGGGCCGCCGCGAGCTCCTCCAGGACCTGCAGGTACACCTCGTACGGCTGGCCGCCCCCGCCGTACTCCTCCTCGTACGGCAGGCCGAGCAGGCCGGCCCGGCCGATCAGGGTGAAGACCTCGCGGGGGAAGCGTCCCGCCTCCTCCTGCGCCGCCGCGGCGGGGGCGATCTCCCGCCGGGCGATGTCGCGCGTCAGCTCCAGCAGGTCGCGGGCTTCGTCGGTGGGCAGTTGCCGGACCACCGGCCCGGGGCCGTACGGGGCTTGCTGCGGCATGGCGGCACACTCCTCCCTGTCGGGGGCGTAGGCGGTCGCCGCCGCGGGTGTGGCGCAACCGTCCTCGGGCTCTGCCCGGATCCGATCCTTCCGCGCCGGATCACGGCACGGTGCGATCAACGAATCCGGAGGGTTGGAGTATGCCCGATCGGCGGGCGCGCGTCACCCGGACCGGGCATCCTCCATGGCGCGTGCGCGGCCGGCTCAGCCGGCGTCGGCCAGGGCGAGCTTGTGCAGGGACTCCGGCGGGCCCGGGCGGGCGTAGTACCAGCCCTGGCCGGTGTCGCAGCCCAGGTCGCGCAGGTGCTCGGCCTGGGTCCTGGTCTCGACGCCCTCGACGGTGACGGTCAGCCCGAGGCCGTGCGCCAGCGAGACGACGCCTTCGACGATCTTGGAGTCGACCGGGTCCGGCGGGTTCTGCCGCAGGCCCCGGGTGAAGGCCCGGTCCAGCTTGAGGACGCTGACCGGCAGCCAGCGCAGCGAGGACAGGTTGGAGTAGCCGGTGCCGAAGTCGTCCAGGGCGATCTCGACGCCGAGGTCGGCGATCCGCCGCAGCGGCTTGAGCGCGTCCTCGTCGGCGCCGATCAGCGCGCTCTCGGTCACCTCCAGGCACAGCGAGGCGGGCGGCAGGCCGCTCTCGTCGAGCGCCCTGGCGACCTCGCTGACCAGGTCGGGGTGGTGGAGCTGGATGGGTGAGAGGTTGACGCTGACGTGCGGCGAGCAGGTGGCGCCCCCCATCGTCCAGGAGCGGGCCTGCCGGGCGGCCTCCTGCAGCACCCAGCGGCCCAGCGGCACGATCTGCCCGGTGCTCTCGGCGAGCGGGATGAACTGGTCGGGGCCGAGCACCCCGTGCACCGGGTGCAGCCAGCGCACCAGCGCCTCCGCGCCGCGTACCCCGCCGTCCTCCAGCCCGATCAGCGGCTGGTACTCGATGAAGAACTCGCCGCGCTCCAGGGCGCCGGGCAGCCGGTTGGTCAGGCCGTGGCGGGTGATGGCGCGGGCGTCGGCGTCCGGGTCGGCCACCTCGTACCGGTTGCCGCCCAGTTCCTTGGCGCGGTACATGGTGATGTCGGCGCTGCGCAGCACGTCGGCGGCCGCGCGGCTGTTCGCCGGGCCGTGGACGATGCCGATGCTGCAGTGCACGGGCAGTTCGCGGCCGTCCAGGGTGACCGGGGTGGACAGCGCGGCCAGGATCCGCTCGGCCAGCGCGACGACCTCGGCGGCGTCCGGCGGGTCGGTGTACAGGGCCACGAACTCGTCGCCGCCGATACGGGCCACCAGCTGGTCGGGCGAGGTCAGGCAGCCGTGCAGGCGTTCGGCGACGGCGACCAGCAGGCGGTCGCCGACCGCGTGGCCCAGGCTGTCGTTGACGGCCTTGAACCCGTCGAGGTCGAGGTAGCAGACCCCGATCCGGCTGCCGGGGCCGCCGGACAGTGCCCGGTCCAGGCTCTCGAAGAAGTGCGCCCGGTTGGGCAGTCCGGTCAGGGCGTCGTGGGTGGCCTGGTGCCGCAGCCGGCGCAGCAGCGCGCGCCGCTCGGTGACGTCCTCCAGGAGCGCGAGCTGGTACTGCGGCCGGCCGGCCGCGTCGCGCAGCAGCGACACCTTGAGGTTGGCCCACAGCACCGAGCCGTCGGCCCGGGGGTACGCCTTCTCGACGTGGTAGCCCTCGCGCTCCCCGCGGACCAGCTCGCCGTTGAGGCCGCGGACCTCGGGGCCGTTGTCGGGGTGCACCCACTCGCCGACGTTGCGCCGCATGACGTGCGCCTCGCTGCCGAACATGCGGGTCAGCGCCTCGTTGATCTCCAGCACCCGGCCGTCCAGGTCGGCGATGCCGATGCCGATGGCGGCGCTCTCGAAGACCGCGCGGAACCGCGCCTCGCTGGCGGCCAGTGCCTTCTCGGCCTCGGCCTGCGCGGTGATGGCGGCACGCAGGATGGACTCCTGCTCGTGCAGGGTGCGTTCGCGAAGCGCCTGCGAGAAGCCGACGGCGACCGCGTGCTGCAGCCGGGAGCAGCGGGCCCGGGCCTCGTCCACGGGCAGGCCGGGGGTGCAGTAGAGCACCAGGTAGGCGTCGATGACGCCGAGGATGCTGGGCAGTGCCTCGGGGTCGGTGCAATGCGCGTCGACCAGGGCAGTGCCGACAGGGACGGCGGCCCGCGGGTCGAAGGGCGCGGCCCGCAGCGCGTCGCTGAGCACCCGGGCCAGCGGCACCAGGTGGTCCTCGAACTCGACGCGGGTCATCGACGTGGCGGTCACCGGGAAGATCGCCCGGCTCCAGATGGCGGCGAACCGCCGGATACTGTCCTCCGGTGCCCCCTCGGGCACCGTCCCCTCCTCGTGCCCGGCCGCCGCCGGCCCCATGGTCACGCCTTCAGCCCCACACCGGCCAGGCCGTGCGTGACGCCCGGATCGTCGTCCTCGCTCGGCGGTGTGTCGGGCCGCCAGTAGGGCAGCGGCACCACACCCGGCTCGACCAGTTCGAAACCCTCGAAGAACCGTTCCAGCTCCTCGCGGCTGCGCATGATCAGCGGGGTGGCGGTGCGCTGGTAGACCTCCTGGGCCCCGCGCTGGCCCTGCGGGGTGGGGCCGTCCAGTGTGGCGTGGGTGATGACCATGGCGCTGCCGGGCGCGAGAGCCTCGCGCAGGGCGGCGATGATCTCTTCGGGCCGCTCGTCGTCGGGCAGGAAGTGGACCACGGCGACGAGCATCAGGGCCACCGGCCGGTCCAGGTCCAGCATCCGCCGGGTCTCCGGCGCGTCCAGGATCGACAGCGGGTCGCGCAGGTCACCGGCGAGGGCGGTGGCGTTGGGGTTGCCCTCCAGGACCGCCCGGCTGTGGGCGACGGCGACCGGGTCGTTGTCGACGTAGACCACCCGGGCGCGCGGGTCGTTCGCCTGCGCGACCTCGTGCACGTTTCCAAAGGTCGGAATGCCGGAGCCGATGTCCAGGAACTGGGTGATTCCGCGGTCCATCGCGAAACGCACCGCGCGGCGCATGACCGCCCGGTTCTCCTGGCTGATCTTGGGAATGCTGGGGAACGCCTTGATCGCGATCCGGGCCGCTTCCCGGTCCACCTCGAAGTTGTGCGAACCGCCGAGGAAGTAGTCGTAGATCCGGGAAACGCTGGGCACGGTGAGATCAATACCCTGCGGTGCCCAGGAGGGACGGTCGGTCACTGTCGGTGTCTCCAGGTCAAGGGGCTCAACGGAGGTGCCGGGGACGGGTCTTCGTCCGGATGTACGGGGCAGTCATGCTCAACCCGAGGCTACTGATCACCTGTTCGGAGTGAAACACCGAACCGGAGATGGAACGTCCGTTTTGGTCAACAACCACCGGCATGTGCACATGCGAAAACGCGCACCTGCGAGGGTGCGCACACCGGGGCGGCGGGCCAGTGGCGCATTCCCGCCACCGGCCCGCCGCCGAATTCGGAGCGCGCGGCGGATTGCCGCCGCAGGCAATCGGACCGGCAATCATGCCGGACCCGGGGACCGGTGCCCGGAGATCCGGGCCGGGTGCCCATGCCGCCGCCGCGGGTGGTCAGGGCGGCGGCGGTCCGGGTGATCCGGGTGACCGGCCGGCCGGTCCGGGCATCCGGGCTGATCCGGGGTTCAGCAGGGGCCCTCGTCCTGCCAGACGCCCCACTCACCCGTGGTACCGGGCTCCTCGTTCGTGGTCCACCACTTGGCCTTCCACTTGTGGCCGCCCCACTGGACCTCGTTGCCGCCGACGTAGACCGCGCTCGCCGACCAGTCGGCGACGCCGGCGCAGGAGCCGCCGGGCGAGGTGGGCGGGGGCGTGGTGGGCGGCGGGGTGACCGGCGGGGTGGCACCGGCGAACCGGACCGAGAACTTGGCGAAGTCCCAGGCGGCCTGGGGCACGCTGCTGCACGTGCCGGAGGTCGTGCCGTTGTTGTCCGGCGGGTTGCACTGGCGGTCCCGGTTGAGCGACCAGAAGGTGAACCGGCCCATGCCGTGGCCGGTGGCGTAGTCCAGGACGGTCTGGAAGTCCGACTGGTAGAAGTACTCGCCCGAGTCGCTGCGGCCGTTCATCCCGGAGAAGCCCTCGTGGGCGTAGGCGGTGGCGGTGTCCCAGCCGAAGGTCGACCGCAGCAGGCCGTTGAACGCGGTGAGCGCGGCGGTCTGGGAGGCGGCGCCGTTGAAGCCGCCGTCGAACGGCATGATGGAGAAGTTGTTCGGCGTGAAGCCCTGCGACTTGGCCTCGTTCAGCATCTGCTGGCCGAACCACCCGGTGCCGGCCGCGGTGCCCGCGGTGGTCACCGAGATGTAGAGGCCGGGGTTGTCCTGCTGCAGGATCTTGGCCGCGCCGATCTCGTTGTGCACCGCGGCGCTGTTCTCGTACTCCGGCTCCTCCAGGTCGAAGTCGATCGCGTGGAGCTGGTATTTGTCGATGACCTGCTGGTACGCGGCGGCGGTGGACGCGGGGTCGGAACAGGTCTGCCCCAGCTTGGTGCCGCCGTACCCCCCGATCGAGACGGACACGTCGCCGCCCTTGGCCCTGATCGCCGAGATGACGCCGGCCACGGCGGTGTCGGAGGACACCGCACCGGTGCCGCCCCAGGTCGGGCTGCAGCCGCCGCCGTTCGGGGCCAGGACGAACGCGAGCTGGAACGCCTTCAGGCCGGTGGCGTCCATGATGGCGGTGGCGCTGGGCGGGTCGTTGTCCAGCGGCATGAGGTAGGGGGCGGCGGCGTACCACTGGCTGCTCAGCGCGGCGGCCGAGGCGGTGGCGCCGCTGGCCTGCCCCGCGCCCAGCGCGGTGGCGGTGCCGATCGCCGCGACGGCCAGGGCGGCGGCCGCCAGGCCGGAACCGAGGGCTTTGGGACGTTTCACGTCGGACCTCCTGTGGGGAACGTGGCAGCAGAATCCTGCTGTGACGCGAACCCGTCAATGAGTTGGTCCAGACCTTTAGAGCAACCCACAAAATTGGTCTCTACCACCGGCCGCTGTCCGGGACCTCGCCCGCTGTCTCGCAGCCCTGCAGCCGCTTGGAGCCGGCCCCGGCCCCCGACAGCGGCGGGCCCGGGTCCGCGCGCCTCGTCGCGAGGCTGCGGACCCGGGCCCGTGAGCGGCCGTCAGACCACGCCGACCGATGCCAGCGCGCGGCGCTGGCCGGGGCTGGGCCGGGCCGGGAAGTACAGGTAGCAGACCCCGCCGGAGCCGCCGCTCACCTTGCCCGAGGCGTTGATCCGCTTGGTGCGCAGCCACACGGTCTCGAACTGCGCCCGCTTGTAGACGTGGTGGACCGCGTCGTCGGTGGGGCTGGCCGGGTCGTTGGCCACCACGTCGCCCTCGGGCGTGAAGCCGATGACGCACATCAGGTGGCCCGAGGTGCTGTAGCCGGCGCCGTCCAGCTCGGCGGACAGGAAGGACTGGGACGTTATCACCGGGATGCCGGCCCTGATCAGCCGCTCCACGTCGTTCAGCGAGCGCAGCCGGGTCACGACCCCCTGCAGGTCCTGGTACGTGGCCGCGTACGCCGCGTTGAACGGCCAGTTGCCGCACCCCTCGTACTGGTAGTCGTAGGTGAAGCGGGCGCCCTGGTCGACCTGGGGGTCGGCGTAGCTCGGGTCCACCCAGGCCAGGTCGGCGGCGGTCGGGCCGCGGCCCCAGTACTCGATGACCATCGTCGAGGAGGTCGGGCTGCACCACGCCTCGCCGCCGTTGTCGTACTGCGGGTACTGGCCCTTGTGGATGTCCTGCGAGTAGCGCGGCACCGGCAGTTCGATACCGGTGCCGCCCGGGCCCGGCACCGAGGCGGGCACGGTGAAGCGGTCCGGGATGTCCGACGCCATCGCGCCCAGCCGCCACACGGTGGGCGTCAGGCCGCTGCCCGGCCTGCGGAAGAGGGTCAGCCGCAGCCGGTACGAGGCAAGCAGCGGGCCGGCGCTCGTGTCGTCGATGGCGAAGGTGTCCGTCCAGATGCTGCTCCGGCCGTCGCTCTGGCCGTCCACCGAGGTGCGCCGGATGTCCTCGGGGCCGTCGCCCGCGGTCCAGCGGCCCATGACGTACGCGGGAGTGCTCGTGCCGTCGGTGTACGTGCCCAGCAGTTCGACCTGGATCCAGGTGCCGGCCGGGGTGTGCGCGTTCCATGACGAGACCAGCTCGCTCGCCGGGTGGGGCACGGTGTGCGCCGGGGACGTCCAGGAGGCCGACTCCCAGGTCGCGGTGGTGCCGGTGTGCGGGTCGGTGTAGTCGAAGGTGCCGGTCGCGCGGCCGATCCGCACCCCGGGCCGGGGCCCGGCCACCGGGACGGTGCCGCGGTGCTCCCCGAACAGCCAGTCGGCGTGCGACGTCCAGGCGTGGTAGTCGACGGGGGCGTCGTCGGGGCCCGGGTCCGATCCCGGGCCGGAGCCGGCGGGCGCGGCCTGCGGGGCGACCGGGCCGCCGCCGGAGGCGGACGTCGCGGCGGAGGCGGACGTCGCGGTGGCGGTGGCCGCCGCCGCGACGAGCGCGGCGGTCAGCACGGCCCGCCGGGGCGCGTGAGTGGTCATGGCTGATTACCCTCGTTTTCCCTCGTCGTGAACCGGGAAAGTTCCCGCCCGCGTCCGTGTCGGCCGGGGTGGGTGCGCACCACCATCGCAGTTCACCCGCCGTTTCCACCAGGGTTTCCGGGGCGCGCCGGGTACCAATATTGGTCTGGTCCACTGGCGGCCGTCCGGCCGGTCAGCCGGGCAGAACCACCAGGTCACGTCCCGTCAGATTGAGCCGCTCGCCGCCCGTTTCCGTGCAGACCGCGATGTCCTCGATACGGGCGCCGAAGGTCCCGGGCAGGTAGATGCCCGGTTCCACGGAGAACGCCATGCCCGGCTCCAGCGGCCGCTTGCTCCCGGCCACGATGTACGGCTCCTCGTGCGTCTCCAGGCCGATGCCGTGCCCGGTGCGGTGGATGAAGTGCTCGCCGTGGCCCGCCGCGGTGATGATGTCCCGGCCCACCGCGTCGAGTTCCTCGGCGGTGACGCCCGGCCGCACCGCCTCGGTCTGCGCGGTCTGGGCGCGCAGCAGGACCCGGTACAGCTCCAGGAACGCGGCCGGCGGCTCGCCGACGGCGTAGGTGCGGGTGGAGTCGGAGCAGTAGCCCTCGGCGGTCGTGCCGCCGATGTCGACGACCACCGGGTCGCCCGGCTCGATCACCCGGTCGGACACCTCGTGGTGGGGGCTGGCGCTGTTCGGCCCCGAGCCCACGATGACGAAGTCCGCGTGGTCGTGCCCGGCCGCCACGATCGCGTCCGCGATGTCCCGCGCGACCTCGCGCTCGGTGCGTCCGGGCCGCAGCCACTCCCCCATCGCGTCGTGCACCCGGTCGATCGCGGCGCCCGCCCGGCGCAGGGCGGCCACCTCGGCCGCGCTCTTGCGCATCCGCAGCACCGACAGCACGTCCCCGGCCAGCCCGGGCTGGGCGCCGGGCAGGGCGTCCTGGAAGGCCAGCAGCTTCTCCGCCCACATGTGGTTGTCCACGGCGAACCGCCTGGTCCCCGGCGGCAGCCGCCGGGCGACGAGCTCGTACGCGTCCTCGGTCTCCGCGAAGCCGACGATCTCGATGCCCAGCCTCCCGGCCGGGGACGCCTGCGCCGCGGGCCGCTCCAGCTCGGGCACCACCAGGAAGGGCTCGGCGCGGGCGGGCACCACCAGGCAGGTCAGCCGCTCCAGCGGCAGCGCCTGGTACCCCGTCAGGTACCGCAGGTCCGCTCCGGGAGTCACCAGCAGAGCGTCGAACGCGGCGTCCTCGGTCGCCCGCCGCGCCGTCTCCACCCGCTCCGGCGGGAACAACACGCCGGCTCGCCCGCCGGCCTCGGTCTCGGTCACCCGACCACCGTAATCGGCGCCGCCGCGACGCGCACCCTACGTGCGGACCCCGCGTCCGCGGCGCGCCGGGCGGCACGCGCGCCGCCCGGCGTGCCGCGGGCCCGCGCCCCCGTACCCTCGGCCGCATGGACGACCTGACGCTCCCGCACCTGGCCGCGATGCTGCCCGACCTGGCCCCGCGCTGCGGGCAGGTGCGGCTGGTGGCCGTGGACGGCCACGCCGGGGCGGGCAAGACCACGATCGCCCGGCGGCTGGCGGAGGGGGCCGGGGGCGCGCCGGTGGTCCACACGGACGATCTGGCCACCCATGAGGAGCCGTTCGGCTGGACCACCCGGCTGGCCGAGCAGGTCCTCACGCCGCTGGCCGCCGGGCGGACGGCCGGGCACGAGGTGTACGACTGGACGGCCCGCCGGTTCACCGGGCAGCGGGAGGTCCCGCCGGCCCCGGTGGTGCTGCTGGAGGGCGTCGGGACGGGACGGGCCGCGCTGCGCCCGTACCTGTCGCTGCTGCTGTGGCTGGAGGTGGACCCGGCGACCGCGCGGGTGCGGGGCCGGCGCAGGGACGGCGAGGAGCTGGCGGCGTTCTGGACCGGCTGGACCCGCGAGGAGGACGCCCACTTCGCCGCCGACCCCTCCCGGCCGTTCGCCGATCTGCTGGTCCATCAGACCCCGTCCGGCTACCGGGCCGTTCCGGGGCCCGCCGTCCGCACCGAGCGGGCCCGCCGTGATCACCCTGAGTGAGGGCGCGGCGTCGGCGCGCGGTCGCCGCGCCGGCGCGTCCCCCGGGGTGACCGACACTGCTTGACCCTGGGGGTATCCAGCAATTACGTTTTCAACCAAGCGGCCGGAATGCCGCTTCCGCAAACACGGAGCCCCCGGTTGTTCCCCCGTGACCGGGGGCTCCGTCCTGCCCCCGGGCCCGTATTGTCCGGTCTGCGACCCCCCTCTCCTCACCCTGCGTGACGCGGTGGCGCCCGTACGCTCCCGCGCCCCGGCGCACGCCGGCCGCCCCCGCCCGCCGCGGTCCGCCGTCTCGCGTGCCACGGCGCCCTTCGGTGTTCCAGGCATCGCGGGTACGATGCGAAAAGGGCGCCGCGGTACGGGCTGGGGAACCACCGCGCGCCTCAACTACTGCCCGGCACGCCCGGGTTGGGGTGAGCGAGACGGCGCGGCGGGGACGGATGGGTGGGGACTTGATGGACTTCGGCACCGGCCGCCCGGGCTCCCCGGCCGATCTGGCGTGGCTGCGCGGCGTGGACGCCTACACGGTGGGCGCCTACGCCCAGGCGGAGGAGGAGTTCAAGGCCGCGGTCCGGGTGGACCCCGGGATGGCCGACGCCTGGCTCGGTCTGCACGCGCTGCGGGCGGACACCCCCACCGCGCTGCTGCAGATGTACCGGCACCGGGACCGCTTCGGCGAGCAGCGGGCGGCCCACCGCAGGACCCTCAACTCCTGGTACTGGCTGGGATGGTGGGTGCAGCCGGTGCTGGAGACCGGCCGCGACCTGCTGCTGGCGCACGCCTCGCACTGGCTCGACGGCCGCCACGTCGCCGAACTGGACCGGGCGCTGGCCGACTGCCCGCCGATAGACACCGACCCGCAGGTCCGCTTCCTGCACGCCTGCCGCGCTTACCTGGTCAAGGACTGGGAGCACCTGGTGCGGCACACCGAGCCGCTGCTCGGTGATCCGGTCCTCGGCATCGAGGCGGGCCTGTTCGGCGGTATGGCGCGGGTGCGGCTGGACATGTGCGGACAGGCCGAACCGCTGCTGGCCGCCGCCCTGATGCGCTGCCGCAGCGAGCAGCCGCAGCGCAAGGAGCTGCGGTACTGGCTGGCGCGTGCCCACGAGGGCACCGGCCGCACCGCCGCCGCCGTGCCGCTCTACCGCGCGGTGCACCGCGTCGACCCGGCCTTCATGGACACCGCGGCCCGGCTCGCCGCGATCCACGAGACCGACGACGGCCTGGACGAGACGGCGGGCGTGGCCGCCGTACCGCTGTCCGGCGCCGGCCAGGCGGTCCCCGAGGGCGGCGCCGACCTGGAGCTGCTGCCCGAGCCGGGCGCCGCGAGCGGCCCGGGCGGCCCTGACCTGGACGAGTCGCTGCTGTCCGGCGGGCCGCTGGACGACGGCACCCGGGACCGGACCGCGCCCGCCACGGCCGGCCCCGCGCAGCTCCCGCTCGGCGGCTCCGGCCCCGTGCTGCTTGCCGAGGCGCTGGCCGAACTCGACCGGATGGTCGGCCTGGAGCCGGTCAAGCGACAGGTCAGGGCGCTGTCCGCACAACTGCGGATGGCCCGGCTGCGGGCCGGGCAGGGCCTGCCGGTGCAGCCGCCCAAGCGGCACTTCGTCTTCTCCGGGCCGTCCGGCACCGGCAAGACCACGGTGGCCCGCATCCTGGGCCGGGTCTTCTACGCCCTCGGGCTGCTCGGCGGCGACCACCTGGTCGAGGCCCAGCGCTCGGACCTGGTCGGCGAGTTCCTCGGCCAGACCGCGGTCAAGGCCAACGAGCTGATCGACTCCGCCCTGGGCGGGGTGCTGTTCGTGGACGAGGCGTATGCCCTGTCCAACTCCGGCTACAGCAAGGGCGACGCGTACGGCGACGAGGCCCTGCAGGTGCTGCTCAAGCGGGCCGAGGACAACCGGGACCGGCTGGTGGTGATCCTGGCCGGCTACCCGGAGGGCATGGACCGGCTGCTGGCCGTCAACCCCGGCCTCGGGTCCCGCTTCACCACCCGCGTGGATTTCCCCAGCTACCGGCCCGGCGAGCTCACCGCCATCGGCCAGGTGCTGGCCGCCGAGAACGGCGACCACTGGGACGAGGAGGCGCTGGACGAGCTGGGGGCGATCAGCGGCCACGTCGTGGAGCAGGGCTGGATCGACGAACTCGGCAACGGCCGCTTCCTGCGCACCCTGTACGAGAAGAGCTGCGCCTACCGCGACCTGCGCCTGTCGGAGTACCCCGCGACGCCGGGCCGCGAGGAACTCTCGACGCTGCGCCTGCCCGACCTGATGCAGGCGTACGGCGAGGTGCTCTCGGGCCGGGGCCCGGGCGTGCAGCCCCCGGACCCCGGCGAGCAGTGACCGCGGGTCACCGCACGAGTTCGCCCGGGTCCGCGCGGACCGAGTGGGCCGCGGGCCCCGGCACCTCCGGATCGGGGTGGGCGGGATCCCTGACCTCGCCCACCAGCATCTCCAGCACGTCCTCCAGCGCGACGAGCCCGAGCACCCGCCCGCCCGGCTCGGCGACGGCGGCCAGGTGGGAGGCGGCCCGCCGCATCGCGGTGAGGGCGTCGTCGAGCGGGAGGTCGGCCCGCAGGGTGACCATGGGGCGCCACAGCCGCCGCGGCAGCGGCGCGTCGAGGTCCTCCACGTCCAGGACGTCCTTGACGTGGAGGTAGCCCAGGTAGGCGGGCCCGTCGGCCGCGGGGGCGGCGACCGGGAAGCGGGAGTAGCCGGTGCGCACGGTGAGTTCCTCGACCTCGCGCGGGGTCGCGCTGGGTTCGAGGGTGACCAGCTCACCGGGCGTGAGGAGCACCTCGGTGACCGGGCGGGTGCCCAGCTCCAGGGCGTCCTCCAGGCGCTCCTGCTCGTCGCGGTCGAGCAGGCCGGCCCGGCGGGCGTCCTCGACGAGCACGGTCAGCTCCGCGCTGGTGAAGACCGCGTCGACCTCGTCCTTGGGCTCGACGCCGAAGGCCCGCAGGACCAGCCGGGCGCAGGCGCCCAGCACCACGATCACCGGGCGGAAGACGCGGGCGAAGCCGACCAGCCCCGGGCTGAGCCGCAGCGCGGTCCGCTCCGGGTCGGCCATGGCCAGGTTCTTCGGCACCAGCTCGCCGATCACCAGGTGCAGGGACACCACCAGCGCGAGGGCGAGGACGTACCCGACGGCGTGCGCCAGGTCGCCGGGGACGTGCGCGGCGGCGAACACCGGTTCCATCAGGTGGGCGACGGTCGGTTCGGCCACCGCGCCCAGCGTCAGCGAGCAGACGGTGACACCGAACTGGGCGGCGGCCATCATCTGCGGCAGGTGCTCCAGGCCGTACAGGACGGTACGGGCCCGCCGCTGCTCCCCGGCGAGCGGCTCGATCTGGCTGCGGCGCACCGAGACCAGGGCGAACTCGGCGCCGACGAAGAAGGCGTTGCCGAGCACCAGCAGCACGGCGAACAGGAGTTGGAGAACGCTCATCGTTCGCTCTCCTCCCCCGCGACGGGCCCGGTACGCACGATCCGCACGCGCTCGGCCCGGTGGTGGCCGACCTCCTCGACCCGCAGCAGCCAGCCGGGGAGCACCGCGGTGTCACCCGCCTCCGGGATGCGTTCGAGCAGGTCGGCGACGAGTCCGGCCACCGTCTCGTACGGGCCCTCGGGGGCGGTGAGCCCGATGCGGGCCAGGGTGTCGATGCGGCAGCCGCCGTCGGCGTCCCAGGCCGGGTGCCCGTTCTCGGCGGGGGCGGCGCCGAGTTCCGGCAGGTCGGCGGCATCGTGCTCGTCGCGCACCTCGCCGACCAGTTCCTCGACGATGTCCTCCAGGGTGACCACGCCGGCCGTGCCGCCGTACTCGTCGACGACCACCGCGATCGGCTGCTGGCTGCGCAGCAGTTCCAGCAGCTGCCGTCCGGGCAGGGTCTCCGGCACGAGCAGCGGGGCGACCGCTATGCGGCCGGCCGGGGTGCGGCCGCGCAGGTCGGCGGGGACGGCGAGGGCGTCCTTGAGGTGGACCATGCCGGTGATGTCGTCCAGCCGCTCCCGGTAGACCGGGAAGCGGGACAGGCCGGTGGCGCGGGTCAGGTTGAGGACGTCGGCGGCGGTCGCGGTGTCCTCCAGCGCGCTGACCCGCACCCGGGGGGTCATCACGTTCTCGGCGGTGAGGTCGCCGAGCGAGAGGGTGCGGACGAACAGGTCGGCGGTGTCCTGTTCCAGCGCGCCGGCCAGCGCCGAGTGCTTGGCCAGGGAGACCAGCTCGGTGGGGGTGCGGGCGGACGCGAGCTCGTCGGCCGGTTCGACGCCGAGCAGCCGGACCAGGCGGTTGGCGGCCCGGTTGAGTACGTCGATGACCGGGCGCAGGGCGCGGGAGAAGGCACGCTGGGGCCCGGCCACCACCCGGGCGACGGCCAGCGGGCGCGAGACGGCCCAGTTCTTGGGCACCAGCTCGCCGATGACCATCTGCACGCCGGAGGCGACCATCATCCCGACGGCCACGGCGAAGCCGGGGGCCGCGCCCTTCGGCACGCCGGCGGCCCGCAGCGGCCCGCCGAGGAGGTCGGCGAGGGCGGGCTCGGCGAGCATGCCGACCACCAGGGAGGTGATGGTGATGCCGAGCTGGGTCCCGGAGAGCTGGAAGGAGAGGTTGCGCAGCGCCGCCACCACACCGCGGGCGCGCCGGTCGCCGTCGGCCGCGGCGCGTTCGGCGGCCGGGCGCTCGACGGTCACCAGGCCGAATTCGGCGGCGACGAAGAATCCGTTGGCGAGGATCAGAACGAAGGCGGCTGCGAGCAGCAGCAACGAGGTGCTCATGGTGCCGCCGCTCCCTGGTGCGCGGAGGGAGGGGCGGCGCAGGTACTACCGGACGGTTCGTCCATCGGGGTGTGAGTGTCACTCCTCGGTCGGTCGGGGCCCCGCGGCGCGCGGGATGCGCGCCGGCGCGTACGGCACGGTTCGCGGCGTGCACGGCCGAAAAGGTGCGGGGCGGGCGCGGTGGGCGCCGCTCGGATCCAGGGTAGTCATTCCGGCCGCAGCCGCGAAGGATCGCGGGCCTCGCCCAGCGCCTCGACCAGGTCCCGCAGCCGCCGGGCGTCGCGCAGGGCCCGCCGCCTGGCGATTCCCGGCTGGATGGCCATCACCGCGAGGGTGGTGCCGTCGGCGAGGTCCAGATGGACCCAGGCGTCGCCGTCGCGCAGGTTCACCCGTACCACCTGCGGCCAGGCCAGGCGCCGCGTCACCCGCACGTTGACGACCGTGAGCCCGTCGGCGTCGGCGACCGCCTTGGGCCTGGCCAGCAGCACGAGACCACCGGATATCACCGCCGCGGCCACCCCGACCGTGACCCGGTCGCCGACGCTCCACGGCTCCGCGCCCTCCTCGGGCATCAGCGCGGCGACCGTCGTGAGGGTCGTGAACAGCGCGGCCGCGATGGACAGCAGCACCGCCCGCGTCACCGCGGGCCGGAAGGTCACGGGCAGGGGCTCGGGCGCCGGGGCGGTCATGGCGCCGTCACAGCCGTGCGGCGTGGATGCCGGTGGTCAGGATGGCGCGCGCGCCCAGGTCGTACAGCTCGTCCATGATCCGCTGGGCGTCGCTGGTGGGGACCATCGCGCGGACGGCGACCCAGCCCTCGTGGTGCAGCGGGGAGACCGTCGGCGACTCCAGGCCGGGAGTGAGGGCGACGGCCTTCTCGACCTGCTCGGCGCGGATGTCGTAGTCCATCATCACGTACCGCCGGGCCACCAGGACGCCCTGCAGGCGGCGCAGGAACTGCTGGACCTTGCCCTCCTGGGGGTCCGCGCCCGTGCGCCGGACGACGATCGCCTCGGACTCCATGATCGGCTCGCCGAAGGTCTCCAGGCCGGCGTTGCGCAGCGAGGTGCCGGTCTCCACCACGTCGGCGATCACCTCGGCCACGCCGAGCTTGACCGCCGTCTCGACGGCGCCGTCGAGGTGCACCACGGAGGCGTCCACGCCGTGGTCGGCCAGGTGCTTGGCGACCACGCCCTCGTACGAGGTGGCGATCGTCATGCCGCCGAGGTCACCGACGCTCCGCGCGACGCCGGGCCTGCCCGCGTACCGGAAGGTGGAGCGGGCGAAGCCCAGCTGCATGATCTCCTCCGCGCCCGCGCCGGAGTCCAGCAGCAGGTCCCGGCCGGTGATGCCGATGTCGAGCCGGCCGGAGCTGACGTAGATCGCGATGTCCCGCGGCCGCAGGTAGAAGAACTCCACCCCGTTGTCGCGGTCCACCATGACCAGTTCCTTGGACTCCGTGCGCTGCCGGTAGCCGGCCTCGTGCAGCATGGCCGCCGCGGGTGCCGACAGGGAGCCCTTGTTCGGGACGGCGATGCGCAGCATGGGGGCGGTTTCCTTCTCTTCGCGCGTGCGGGTGTCGTACGGGGAGCGGGTCGGGGCGGTCACAGGTGGGCGTAGACGTCGGCCAGCGAGATGCCGCGGGCGACCATCATCACCTGGACGTGGTACAGCAGCTGGGAGATCTCCTCGGCGGTGGCGTCGGCGCCCTCGTACTCGGCGGCCATCCACACCTCGGCGGCCTCCTCCACCACCTTCTTGCCGATCGCGTGCACGCCCTTGCCGACGAGTTCGGCGGTGCGTGACGTGCTGGGGTCGCCGGTGGCGGCCTTGTGCCGGAGCTCGTCGAAGAGCTCCTCGAATGTCTTGTTGGCCATGGTGGTCCTAGCGTACGGGGAACCGGCCGCCGCTCACCGCCACGGTTCGGATACCGATCGGAGAACGGTCGCCGTCGCGACGGCGGCGGTGACCGCCTCGTGGCCCTTGTCCTCCGCGGATCCGGGCAGTCCCGCCCGGTCCAGGGCCTGTTCCTCGGTGTCGCAGGTCAGGATGCCGAAGCCGACCGGCACCCCGGTCTCCACCGCGACCTGCGTCAGCCCGGCGGTCACGCCCTGCGAGACGTACTCGAAGTGCGGGGTGCCGCCGCGGATGATGACCCCGAGGGCCACCACCGCGTCGTACCCGCGGCCGGCCAGCACCTTGGCGACGACGGGCAGTTCGAAACTGCCCGGCACCCGCAGCACGGTCGGCTCGTCGATGCCGAGGTCCCGCAGGGCGCGCGTGGCCCCGTCCAGCAGGCCGTCCATCACCTGGGTGTGCCACTGCGCCGCGATCACCGCGACCCGCAGGTCGCCGCAGTTCTTCACGGTCAGCTCGGGGGCGCCCTTACCGCTCACTTCTCTCCTCGGTGCTTGGTGCTCGGTGCTTGGTGCTCGGTGCTTGGTGGTGCGTCGTGTGCCCGGTCCCCACGGGACCGGCCGGACATGCCGGATTGTGTTACGGGTGGGCCGGACCCGGCGGCGGGATCAGCCGCCGGCCGCGTCCAGCCACGGCAGGTCGTGGCCCATCCGGTCCCGCTTGGTGCGCAGGTACCGCAGGTTGTGCTCGCCGGCGGCCACGGGCATCGGCTCGCGGCCCAGCACCCGCAGGTCCTGACCGGCCAGCGCCCCGGTCTTGGCCGGGTTGTTGGTCATCAGCCGCAGCGAGCGTACGCCGAGGTCGGCGAGGATGCGGGCGGCGGCCCCGTAGTCGCGGGCGTCGGCGGGCAGGCCCAGCTCCAGGTTGGCGTCGAGAGTGTCGCGGCCGCGCTCCTGGAGTTCGTAGGCGCGCAGCTTCGACAGCAGGCCGATGCCGCGGCCCTCGTGGCCGCGCAGGTAGACCACCACCCCGCGGCCCTCGGCCGCCACCTTGCGCAGGGCCTGCTGCAGTTGCGGGCCGCAGTCGCAGCGCCGGGAGCCGAGGACGTCGCCGGTCAGGCACTCGGAGTGCACCCGGACCAGGACGTCCTCGCCGTCGCCGATGTCGCCGGCGACCAGCGCGATGTGCTCCACGCCGTCGGCGGCGCGGTAGCCGTGGGCCCGGAAGGGGCCGTACGCGGTGGGCAGGTCGGTGCTGGCCTCCCGGCGGACGGCGGGTGCCTCGGTCGGCCGGAGGTCAGTCGGCGCCTCGGCCGACCGGCGGACGGCGGGTTCCTCGGCCGGCCGGAGGACGACCGGCGCCTCGGCCGACCGGCGGTGGGCGACGAGGTCCGCGATGGAGATGATCGCCAGGCCGTGCTTGCGGGCGAAGACCACCAGGTCCGGCAGGCGGGCCATGGTGCCGTCCTCGCGGGCGATCTCGACGATCGCCGCCGCGGGCCGCAGTCCGGCCAGCCGGGCCAGGTCCACCCCGGCCTCGGTGTGGCCGGGCCGCTCCAGGACGCCGCCGGGGCGGGCCCGCAGCGGGAAGACGTGGCCGGGCCGTACGAAGTCGGCGGGGCGCGAACCGGGTTCGGTCAGGAGCCGGATCGTGGTGGCCCGGTCGGCGGCGGAGATGCCGGTGCTCACGCCGTGCGCGGCACCCGCGTCCACCGAGACGGTGAAGGCGGTGCGCATCGACTCGGTGTTGTCGGCGACCATCTGCGGCAGTTCGAGCCGGTCCAGGTCGGTTCCCGGCATGGGCACGCAGATCAGGCCGCGGCACGCGGCCATCATGAACGCGACGATCTCCGGGGTGACGAGCTCGGCGGCGACGATCAGATCGCCCTCGTTCTCCCGGTCCTCGTCGTCGACGACCACGACGGGGCGGCCGGCCGCGATGTCGGCGACGGCCCGCTCGACGGAGTCGAGCACGAGGGGCTCGGCCTCCTCGTACCATTCCTCGCCGGGCAGCTTTCCGTGCGGTGCGGTCACGGTGGTCATACCGTCACTCCCTCCGGGGCGGTGCTGGTCTCTGGCCGGGCACCGCCGTCGGCGGCGGTGGCGGTGGTCGTGGGGGCAGTCGTGGGGGCGGTCGTGGGGGCGGTGTTCAAGGTGGCGGCCCCGGTCGCCGTCGCGGGCCGCCGGGTCTGCTGCCACCAGGCGTACATCCCGGCGATCACCAGGACGAAGTAGACGATGTACACCAGGCCGGAGAACGGCAGGCCGCTGTGGAAGTTGAGCGGTACGCCGACCACGTCGACGGCGAGCCAGGCGAACCAGAACTCGACCCAGCCGCGGGCCTGGGCGAACATCGCCGCGAGCGTGCCGACGAAGATGTAGGCGTCCGGCCAGGGGTTCCAGGACAGCGACGGGTGGGCGAGGAAGAGCGAGGCGACGGCGATCGTGCCCACCGCGGTGGCGGCCACCAGCAGCGCCCGCTCGCGCCAGGTGGCGAACCGGACCGCCACCTGGCCGGTGCCGGCCCGGCCGCGCCGCCACTGGAACCAGCCCCACACCGCGACGGTGATCACCACGAACTGCTTGCCGACGCCGCCGCCCAGGTGGGCCGACCAGAACGCGGCCACGAGCACGACGCCGGACAGGAGTTGGACCGGCCAGGTCAGCATCGCCCGCCGCCAGCCCAGCGCGAGGGCGGCCAGGCCCAGCAGGTTGCCGATCATGTCGGACCACATCACGTGCTGGTCGAAGGCGGTGAACGCCTCGCTGTTCAGCCAGTGCAGGGCGCTCACCTGACGTCCTCCGGCTCGCGCGGGCCGCGGCCGAGCATCCGCTCGACGTACTTGGCGATGACGTCGACTTCGAGGTTGACCGGGTCGCCGGGCTGCTTCAGGCCCAGGGTGGTCAGCGCGAGGGTGGTCGGGATGAGGCTGACGGTGAAGGCGTCGGGGCCGGCCTCGACGACGGTGAGGCTGATGCCGTCGACCGTGATGGAGCCCTTCTCGACGACGTAGGCCGACAGTTCGGCCGGCAGCGAGATCCGTACGATCTCCCAGTGCTCGGCCGGGGTGCGCTCCAGCACGGTGCCGGTGCCGTCGACGTGGCCCTGGACGAGGTGTCCGCCGAGGCGGCCGCCCAGCGCCATCGGGCGTTCGAGGTTGACCCGGGAGCCGGGGGCGAGGGCGCCGAGGCTCGAACGCTTCAGGGTCTCGGCCATGACGTCGGCGGTGAAGGCGCCGTCGGCGAGGTCGACCACGGTCAGGCACACCCCGTTGACGGCGATGGAGTCGCCATGGCGGGCGCCCTCGGTCACGACAGGCCCGCGCACGGTGAAACGGGAGGCGTCGCCGAGGTCCTCGACGGCGGTGATCTCACCCAGTTCTTCGACGATTCCGGTGAACACTTCAGCTCTCCTGAGTGACGGTGGGGACTGCGGTGACGCGCAGGTCGGGGCCGAGGCGGACGACGTCGGTCACGTCGAGCCGCAACGCCCGCGCGAGGGTGGGGATTCCGGCGTCGGCCAGGGCGTTCGGGCCGGCGCCGAGCAGTGCGGGGGCCAGGTAGGCGACGACCGAGTCGACCGCGCCCGCGGCGACGAACGCCCCTGCCAGCGTGGGTCCGCCCTCCAGCAGCACCGAGCGCGTCCCGCGGTCGTGCAGTTCGGCGAGCAGGGCGGCGATGTCGAGCCCCGTGCCGCCGCGCGCGTACGGCAGCCGCACGATGTCGACGCCGGGCAGGTGGGCGGTGTCCGCGTCCTTGCCGACGGCGACCAGGGTGGGCGCGGTGCCGTCCAGTACGGGGGCGGTGGGGGCGATACGGGCCCGGGTGTCGACCACGACCCGCAGCGGCTGGGTGGCGCCCTCGATGCCGCGCACCGCCAGGTGCGGGTCGTCGGCGATCAGGGTGCCGGAACCCACGACCACGGCGTCGGCCTCGGCGCGCAGCCTGTGCACGTCCGCGCGGGACTCGGGCGAGGTGATCCAGCGGCTGGTGCCGTCCGCGGCGGCGACCCGGCCGTCGAGGGTGGCGCCGTACTTCCAGCGCACGTACGGGCGGCCCTTGCGCATCGCGGTCAGCCAGGCGACGTTGACGGCCTCCGCCTCGGCGGCGAGCACGCCGCCCTCGACGTCGACGCCGGCGGCGCGCAGGGTGGCGGCGCCGCCGGCCGCCGCGGCGCTGGGGTCGGCCACCGCGTACACCACGCGGGCGATCCCGGCCTCGATCAGGGCCTGCGCGCAGGGGCCGGTGCGTCCGGTGTGGTTGCAGGGTTCCAGGGTGACGACGGCGGTGCCGCCGCGTGCCGCGGCTCCCGCGGCGGTCAGGGCGTGCACCTCGGCGTGCGGGCCGCCCGCCCTGAGGTGCCGGCCCTCGCCCGCGACGGCGCCCGAGGCGTCCAGGATCACGCAGCCGACCACGGGGTTGGGCGCCGTGTGGCCCAGCGAGCGGCCGGCGAGTTCGACGGCGCGGCGCATCGCGTCTGTTTCCGTGGTGGTGGCCACCGGGTCCTCCTGCCTCTTCGGGCACGGACTCCGGGGCGGTCGAACCTGGCGGACGCCACAGGGGGGTGAGCCGCCCGACCCCGCGCGGCCACGCTCTCGCGAACGCGGCCCGCCGAACGGCGGCGCACCGTCGTGAACGCCCGCCGCGCACTGCCTCCCATCCGGACTTTAACCGTCGGTCCAGGAATTTCACCTGGTCAACCGGCCACTGGCTGCGGCCGGGTCGCGGACTGTAACCGCCGGTTCGGACTTTCACCGACCCCGGAGTGCGCGAACGTCACTTGGTACGCGGTCAAGTGTGCCACGCCATGGATCCCGGCTTCCAGGGTCTTCCTGTGTCATGGCTCACGCGGGGCGCGGTGGGGGTCCGCTCACCCCGCGGGGGCGAACAGCGCCTCCTGGGCCGCGTCCATCGCCGTGATCACGGCTCCGCGCAGGATGGCGCCTCCCTCGACCGCCGTCGGCTCCACCCGGGTACGCAGCGGGGAGAGCCCGGCGAGGCGCTCGGCGACCATGGCGGCCAGGGCGGCGCCCCCGGCCTCCGCGACCTCGCCGGCCAGGACGACCCGGCCGGGGTCGAGGACGGCGCAGACGGTGGCCGCGCCCAGCGCGACGCGCAGGGCGAGTTCCCGCAGGAAGGGCTCGCCGGAGGGGCCGGCGGTCAGGGCCGCGCGGACCACCGCCGCCGCGGCGGTCGCGTCCGCGCCGGTGCCGGGGACGGGCAGCCCGTGGTCGGCGGCGAGCCGGCAGACGCCCTGGCTGCCCACCAGCCCGTGGTAGCCGTTGTCGCAGTCGGCGGCCTCGGGCAGTTCGCCCGTCGCGGACAGCGGCAGGAAGCCGACCTCGCCCGCGCCGCCGGAGATGCCGCGCCGCAGCCGCCCGTCCAGGACGACGCCGGCGCCGACCCCGCCCCCGATCCACAGCAGGACGAAGGTGTCCGCGACCTCGCCGGCCGCCGCGCGGACCCGCTGCTCCGCGACAGCGGCGAGGTTCACCTCGTTCTCCAGCAGGACGGGAATGGCCAGCCGGCGCCGTACCTCGTCCACGAGGTCGCCGTGCCACGCGGGCAGCCCGCCGGAGGCCCGCAGCCGCCCGGTGACCGGGTCGACGAGGCCGGGCGCCCCGAAGGCCGCCGTGTGCAGCGGTACGCCGCCGGCGGCGTGCGCGGCCTCGCGCAGGACCCGCAGCCCGTCCTCGACGACGCCGGCGGGGTCGGCGCCCTCGGCGACGGGTACGCAGGCGCGCGAGACGGTGCGGCCGAGCAGGTCGGCCACCTCCACGCCGATGCTCTCGATGCGGACGTCGAGGCCGGCCACGTGGGCCCGGTCCGCGACGATCCCGTAGACCCGGGCGTTGGGGCCGCGGCGCGCCTCGCCCGCCTCCCCGACGACTTCGATCAGCCCGGAGTCCTGGAGGCGTTCGACCAGGTCGGCCACGCTCGGCCGGGACATCCCGGTGAGCTCCTTCAACTGCCCGGCGGTCAGCGGCCCTTCCTCCTGGAGCAGCCGCAGGGCGAGCCGGTCGTTGATCGCGCGGGCGGTGCGCGGCGACGCTCCGCGCCCCGGACGCTCACGGGTGACGGTCATGCGGCGATCCTCCCAGAACCGGGCGGCGGGCTCCGGCCGGCCTCGCGGTCGAGCGAGGGCTTAATTTTCAGGCAGGCTTCCTGATAGTTTACCGCGCATGAGTTCGCCGCAGAGTGCCGAGGCCGCCGCCCGCGCCCCCTTCGACGTGCGCCGCGCCCATGCCGCCGTCGCCACCGCCTTCGCGGTGCACGGGGCCGTGGCCGGCACGTTCGCCACCCGCATCCCGTGGATCAAGGACCACCTGGGCCTGGGTCCCGCCGCGCTCGGGCTGGCCCTGGTCTGCCCGGCTCTCGGCTCGTCGCTGGCGATGCCGCTGGCCGGGCGGCTCATGCACCGGCTCGGCGGACGGGCGGCGATACGGCTGCTGCTGAGCCTGTGGTGCGCGGTGCTCGCGCTGCCCGCGCTCGCTCCCGGGCTGCCGTGGCTGTGCGCGAGCCTGCTCGCCTTCGGCGCGTGCGCCGGGACGGCGGACGTGGTGATGAACGCCCTCGGGGTCGCCGTCGAGGAGCGCAAGGGCAAGTCGATCATGTCGGGGCTGCACGGGATGTGGAGCGCGGGCACGCTGATCGGCGCCGCCATAGGCGTGCCGGCGGCGCACGCCGGGCTCGACGCCCGCGTCCACCTGGCGGCGGTGGCGGCGGTGCTCGTGGGTGTCGCCCTGGCCGCGGGCTCGCGCGCGCCGGACGTACGTGCCCGGGCCGGCGAGGCGGCGCCGCCGCGGTTCGCCCTGCCGCCGCGAGCCGCGCTGGTCATCGGCGCGGTCGGCTTCTGCGCGGTCTTCGCCGAGGGCGGCACCTCGGACTGGTGCGCGGTGTACCTGCGGGACATCGCGCACGCCTCGCCCGCGGTCGCGGCCGTCGCGTACACCGCGTTCTCCTGCACGATGGCCGTCTCCCGGCTGGTGGGCGACCTCGCGGTGCGCCGGCTCGGCGCCGTCACGACGGTACGGGCGGGCGGGGTGGTCGCCACGGCCGGCGCCACGCTGGTGGTCGTCTCCCGCTCCCCGGTCCCGGCCATCGCGGGCTTCGCGCTGCTCGGCGTCGGCATAGCGGTCGTGGTGCCGCTGTGCTTCGCGGCGGCGGGCCGGCGCGGGCCGGTGCCGAGCCAGGCCATCGCGGGCGTCGCGACGGTCACCTACACCTCGGGCCTGATCGCTCCGGCGGCCATCGGGGGGATCGCCGGGGCGAGTTCGCTGACCGTGTCCTTCGGGCTCGTCGCGCTGCTGACCCTGGGGCTCGTGGTGGGGGCCGGTGTCGTGGCCCCGGCACCGGCCGCCGCGCCGCCGGGGCCGCCGGACGGTGGGGGTAGCGGTAGCGGTGGACGCGGGGCTCCCGCCGGAGGCGTGGTCGTGGCGCGGACGCCGCCCCACCCGGGCCCGGGCGCCATGGGCGCGCCTCAGGTGGGGGCGAAGGGTCCGGCGGGCGCGCACGGGGGAATCGAGCCCGCCGGACCGTGACTCCACGGTAGCGGTCGGACACGCCGCGTCGAGTGAGGTCCCGGTCAATTCCACTCGCGGGATTACGCCATGGCGGGGGCGCGCCGCCACCCGCCGTACACCGCGAGGCCGTTGCCTCGGATCAAACCCCGGCCGTGTCAGCCGACGGTCAGGTCCTGGAGGCCGACCACACGCAGAAGCCGCAGTCTCTCGTAGGAGTCGGAGCCCGGCCGCGCGGTGTAGACGACGAGCCGCTGGTCGTGCTCGGCGCTCAGCAGCACCTCGCAGTCGAGTTCCAGCGGGCCCACCACGGGATGCAGGACGCGCTTGGTGTCCGAGCGCCGCACGGCGACCCGGTGCTCCTCCCACAGCCGGGCGAAGTGCGGGCTGGACGCGCGCAGTTCCGCGACCAGCGCCGCCGGCCGCGGGTCGTCCGGTCGCGCGGCGAGCACCGCGCGCAGGTTGGCCACGTGGGCGCGCAGCAAGGTCTCGCGGTCCTCCGCGGGGTACCGGGCGAGCACGTCGTTGTCGGTGAAGGCCCGCCGCACGATGTTGCGCATGTGCGGCGGCCGGGAGAAGGCGTCGCCGTGCAGGGCCGCCGCCATGGCGTTCTGCGCGAGGACGTCACCGAAGTCGCTGAGCACCTGCGCGGGCGTGTCGTGCAGCCGGTCCAGGATCAGCAGCAGGCCGGGACGGACATGGGTGCTGCCGCCGGCCTCCCTCGGCGGCTCCTCGCCGGCCAGGTGGAACAAGTGGTCGCGCTCGTCGGCGGTCAGCCGCAGCGCCCTGGCCAGCGCGGCGAGCATCTGCCGTGACGGGCGCGGGCCGCGGGACTGCTCCAGGCGCGTGTAGTAGTCCGCGGACATGCCCGCGAGGTGGGCCACCTCCTCCCTGCGCAGGCCGGGGGTGCGGCGCCTGGCGCCGCCGGCGAGCCCCACGTCGGCGGGGGCGAGCCGGGTACGGCACCTGCGCAGGAAGTCGGCGAGCTCCGGTCGGTCCACCGCTCCAGCATGGGGCTCGGCGCGGTCGCTATCCAGGGAGTGCCACTCCCTGGATCGACGGGTCTCTCCCGCCCGCGCGGCGCCCCCTGCACGGTGGACGGCACGACCGGAAGGGCCGGCACGGACGGCGTCCGGCACGAAGACGGCCGACACAAAGACGTCCGGCACGAAGACGTCCGGCACGAAGACGTCCGGCACGAGCAAGGAGTGGGCGATGAGGATCCTGGTCACCGGGACGACGGGCGAAGTCGGGCGCAGGTTCGTCCCCCGGCTGCTGCGGCGGGCGGGCGCGGACGGCTCCGTACGAGTGCTGGTACGTGATGCGGCGCGGGCCGAGCCGTCGGCCCGGCTGGGCGCGGAGGTGGCCCTGGGCGACCTGCGCGACCCGTCCGACGTGCGCGAGGCGGTCGCGGGCGTGGACGCGGTGGTCAACATCGCCGCCGCCTTCCGGGGCGTTCCCGACGACGAGGCGTGGGCGGTCAACCAGGACGCCGCCCTCCGCCTCGCGCGGGCCGCGGCGGAGGCAGGCGCCCGCCGCTTCGTACAGGTCAGCACCAACCTGGTGTACGGCGCGGGTCTCGGGCGCCCGGCCACCGAGGACGACGAGCCCGCGCCCGGGACCGCCGGCTGGGGCGCCTACCCGGCGTCCAAGCGGGAGGCCGAGCGGGGCCTGCTGGCGCTGCACGCCGAGGGCGGCATGGACGTGCGGGTGGCCCGCCTGGCGTTCGTCTACGGCGAGGGCGATCCGCATCTGGCGCAGTCGCTGCGGTGGGCCGGCCGGTGGGCCGCCCACCAGCGGCTGCACATGGTCCACCACGCGGACGTCGCGCAGGGCCTGCTGCGGGTGCTGTTCGCCGCGGGTCCCGGCGGGCGGATCTGGAACATCGCCGACGACGCGCCCGTCACGGCGGTCGAACTGCACCTGGTGAACGGCGCCGAGCTGCCCGGCGGCATGGCCGCCCGGCCGCTGCCCGACCCCTGGGAGGGCATCGTGTCCACCCTGCGCATCCGCGACGAGCTGGGCTTCCGCCCGCTGTACCCGTCCGTGTGGACGGCGCGGGACGCCGGGGTGTTGTGACGGCCGGCCCGCCCGGGGGTCGGCACGCTGTGTCCCATGACGACGGTACGCGAGGCCGCTCCCGAGGACGTACGGCAGGTGCTGGCGCGGATGCGCGCCCTGGACACCGCGCTCCCCCGGCACGACGGGGTGGCGGTCTTCAACCGGGTGTACCTCTCGGTCACCGAGGAGGTCGAAGGGCGGCTGGCGGCGGGCGGGTTCGCCGATCCGGGCGCGGCCGGCGAGCTGGCGGCGCGGTTCGCGGGGCGTTACCTGGCGGCGGTCGGGGACGGCCGCGGCGGGCGCCGGACGCCGGCGTGCTGGCGGCCCCTGCTGCGGATGCGCGGCCACCGGGGCGTACGGCCACTGCAGTTCGCGCTGGCAGGTATCAATGCCCATGTGGGGCACGACCTCGCGCTCGCCGTGGTGGACACCTGCCGGGCCGGCGGCCGTGAACCGGCGGCCCTTGAGGGCGACTTCGACCTGGTCGGCGAGGTGCTGACGGCGATCGAGACGCGGGTGCGCGAGGAGCTGATGCCGGGCCCCGACCCGCTGGAGGCGGCCGAGCCGCTGACCCACCTGGTCGGGGCGTGGAGCCTGGAGCGGGCCAGGGACGCGGCCTGGGCGGCGGCCCGGCTGCTGTGGGCGCTGCGCGGCGCCCCCGGCCCGTACGGGAGTTGCGCGGCCCGGCTGGACGCGGCGGTCGCCGTGCTCGGGCGGCTGCTGCTCACCCCGCTCGGGGACGTGCCGCGCCGGGCCGGCCGGCCGTCCCCGTAGCCGGGCCGCGGGACGCCCGGCCGGATCAGTCCTCGGGCAGCAGCACCGGCGCTATCTCGTCGTACACGTCGCCCGGGCCCGGGTTGAGCGGGTCGGTGCCGCCGCCGAGGTGGTGCATGACGCCCCACACCGCGTTGAGCGCGGTCTGCACGGCGCCCTCGGCCCAGCCCGCGGTCCACGAGACGTCGTCCCCCGCAAGGAAGATGCCGCGCTTGTCGGCGGGCAGGGCGTCCTGCACGAAGTGGGTGAACAGCCGCCGCTGGTAGCGGTAGTGGCCGGGCAGGTTCGCCTTGAACGCGCCCATGAAGTACGGCTCGTTCTCCCAGGAGACGGTCACCGGGTTGCCGATGACGTGCTTCCTGATGTCCACCCCCGGGTAGATCTCGCCGAGCGACTTGAGCATGACCTCCATCCGCTCGTGCGCGCTCAGCGGCAGCCATTTCAGGCTGTCGTCGCACCACGTGTACGACAGGCAGATCGCGGCCGGCCGGTCCGGGCCGTCGTCCAGCAGGTAGGTGCCGCGGGTCATCCGGTCGGTGAGCGTCATCGACATCGTGTCGCGGCCGGTGCGCGGGTCCACGTCCCGCCAGAACGGCCGGTCGACCGGGACGAACAGCTTGCTGGACTCCATGTAGTGGGTGCGTTCGATCGCCGTCCAGTGGTCGATCGGGAAGAGCGCGTCGTCGCAGGCGATCTTGGACAGCAGCATCCAGCTCTGCGCGGTGAAGACGGCCGCCTTGTAGGAGCGGATGTCGCCGGTGGCGTCGGTGACGGTGATGCGGTTGCCGGCGGTGCGGTGCAGGCCGGTGACGGCGGGGCGCGGCGCGCCGCCGTGCAGGGAGCTCAGCGAGGTGCCGCGCGGCCAGTGGACGGCCTTGTCGGGCTCGCGCTCCCACAGCCGCAGCGGCAGTTGCTGGCTGCCGCCGACGATGCCGCGGTGGTCGTCGTCGGCGCCGGTGTAGACGACCCGCAGGATCTCCAGGATGGAGTTGGGGAAGTCGGTGTCCCAGCCGCCGGTGCCGAAGCCGACCTGGCCGAAGATCTCGCGGTGCCGGAAGGAGCGGAACGCCGGGGAGTCGCACAGGAATCCGTAGAAGGTCTGGTTGTCCAGCCTTTCCACCAGGGCGGACCAGATCTCGCGGATCACCGGCACGTCCCGCTCGCGCAGGGCCCGCTGCATCCGGGAGAAGTCCGCGCCCTCCTCCAGGCAGGTGTTCCAGGCGTCCATCACCTGGTGGTAGACCTCGGGAAGGTCCTCCAGGGTCCGCGCGTAGTGCGTCTCGCCCTTGAGGTCGACGACCGTGGAAGGCGTCGAGGGCGCCAGGGGGTTGGGGAACGGCCGGGTGGTGAGCCCCACCAGGTCGACGTAGTGCTGGAAGGCGGTGGACGACGGCGGGAAGCGCATCGCGCCCATCTCGGCGGTCAGGCCCGGGTCGCAGCCGTCGAAGCCGACGGTGCGCAGCCGGCCGCCGATCCGGTCCGCCTCGTACACCACCGGCCGCAGGCCCATCCTCATCAGCTCGTAGGCGGTCACGATGCCGGACAGGCCGCCGCCGATGACCGCGACCTCGGTGCCGTGCTCGGTGGGGGGCACGGCGCCCAGACCCGCGGGGTGCGCGAGGAAGTCGTCGTAGGCGAACGGGAAGTCCGGCCCGAACATGGTGACCGGGGGTTCGGCCTGTGCCTGGGCGTGCTGCTCGTCGTGGACGGCGGTGGGCACGGACGTCATGGCTCTCCTGATGCTGCGGCGGGGCGGGCTGCGGTCAGCCGAGGTGGGTGCGGTACAGCTCGGGGCGGCGGTCGGCCAGGTACGGGGTCTCCTCGCGGGCGGCGCGCAGCACGGCCGGGTCGGCGTCGGCGACGAGGAATTCGGCGCCCGCCCCCGCCCGCGCCCTGACCGTGCCGTCCGGTCCGGCCAGGGCGCTCAGCCCGGCGAAGTCCCATTCCCCTTCGGGGCCGCACCTGTTGGCGTACGCGATGTGGATCCCGTTCTCGTAGGCGCGGGTGGGCACGAGGGTCGTGGACACGAACTCGTAGGGCCGCATCAGCGCGGTCGGCACGAGGAGCACCTCGGTGCCGGCCAGGGCGTGGGCCCGCACCGCCTCGGGGAACTCGACGTCGTAGCAGATCAGCAGGCCGACCCGGTGGCCGTCGAGGCCGGCCTGGACCACCTGCGTGTCACCGGGGGTGAAGGCGGCGCGCTCGTAGGGGCCGAACAGATGCGTCTTGCGGTAGTCCGCGAGGCCGGCGCCGTCCGGGCCGACCAGCCGGGCCGCGTTGAACACGGCCTGCCCGTCGCGCTCGGGGTAGCCGTACGCGATCGCGATCCCGTGCCGCGCGGCGATCCGCGCCACCCGCTCCCCCGCCGGACCGCGCCGCGTCTCGGCGAGTTCGGCGACGCGCTCCCCGACCGCGTACCCGGTCAGGAACATCTCGCTGGTCACCAGCACGCGCGCGCCGCGCGCCGCGGCCCGCCCGGCCGCCTCCTCCAGCACCCCCAGGCTCTGCTCCACGCTTTCCGGCACACCGGCCGGCCCTTGCAGCAGCGCGGTGCGCAACGGCGTCATGAACCCTCTTTCGCCTGGTCAGGTGGGGTGTGGTCGAACTCCTTCGACGGTACGGGCAGGGTGGGGCGGGCGACAAGCCACGATCGTTGCGGCTCAGGGGTCGATTCGTTGCGTGCGAGGGCCCCGCGGCGGCGATTCGTTGCGCGCCGCCGCCGCTCGGACCGCGGCGGGCGGGGTACGGGGCCGGGTACGGGGCCCGGGCAGGCCCGCCCGCGGAAACCGGGGTGCGGGCCCCCGGGGCGCGGCGACGCGATCCGCGGCGGCCCGCCCGGCCGTCAGGGCTGGTCGGGATCCTCCGGCCGCCTGCCGGTGCCCGGGCCCATCTCCGCCTCGGGCCACCTCTGGTGCCCGGCCCGGCCGGGCCGGTCGGCCTCCGCCGGCGTGCCGGTGCCGGCTCCGGTGCCGGCTTCGGCTCCCGTATCGGCTCCGGTGCCGGCGGCCTTGCGGCCGGCCACGGGGCTCTCGCCGGGGCCGCAGGTGGCAGCCCAGTCGCCCTCGGGGACCTGGCCGGTTCCGACGCCCGCCTCGCTGCCGGACATGGTGGTGGGCGCGGAGGTGTCCCCCTGGTCGCGCCCGGTGCCCGCGGCGGCGTCGGACGGCTCCGCGGCCTCCAGCCCGTAGTAGCCGTAGAGCCTGCGCTCCTGGTCGGCGGACAGGTGCCCCTGCGTGTCCAGGGCGACGGTCGGCGCGCCCTTCACCTTCTCCTTGACGAAGGGCACCTCCAGGTGGTCCTCGACGACCCGCGCGGCGCCGGTCGGCACGAAGATCTCGCGCTTCCCGAGGAAGCCGGTCCTGACCGTCACCCACACCGGGTCGCCGGTCGCGTCGTCGAGGTACATGTGCTTGGCGGGACCGATCCTCTTGCCCTGGGCGTCGTACACGGGATGGCCCACGATCCGGGGAATCTGCTCGCGCGTGATCATGTCGTCGCCTCCTCGGCCGGTCGCTTCCGGCCTCACCGGCCTTGGTCACCCCGTCGGGACCGGCGAAACCTGACGATCACCACTAATGGCGACATTACCCCTACTCCGGGCTGCCCGCGCCGTACCGGCGCAGCAGCGGCGAGAGCACCAGCACCGACTTGGTCCTGGTCACGAACGGCTCGCCCGCGATCCGCTCCAGCACCTGCTCGAAGTGGCGCACGTCGGAGGCGAAGACCTGCACCACCGCGTCCGCGTCACCGGTCACCGTGGACGCGGAGGCGACCTCGGGATAGCGGGCCAGGCCGCGCCTGATGTCGGAGGGCGAGGTGTTGTGCCGGCAGTACAGCTCGATCAGCGCCTCGGTGTGCCAGCCCAGCGCCGCCGGGTCGACGCGCACGGTGAAGCCGGTGATGGCGCCCGCCGCGAGCAGCCGGTCCACCCGGCGCTTGACGGCGGGCGCGGAAAGGCCGACCTCGGCGCCGATGTCGGCGTAGGAGCGGCGGGCGTCGGCGGCGAGGGCGCGGACGATGCGTTCGTCGAGTTCGTTCAGCGGCACAGCGGGCGGTCGCAGTCCTTGCTCGTGCGCCGGGACGGCGCGGGACGGGCGGGGCCGCCGCGGACGGCTCCCGCGGCGGCCCCGAGGCTATCCGGCCTCAGGTCCAGCTCACGTGCAGCGGCTTGCCCTCGGCGTAGCCGGCGGCACTCTGCACGCCGACTATCGCGCGCTCGGCGAAGTCCTCGAGCGTGGCCGCGCCGGCGTACGTGCACGAGCTGCGCACCCCGGCGACGATCGCGTCGATCAGGTCCTCCACGCCCGGCCGGGCCGGGTCCAGGTACATCCGGGAGGTGGAGATCCCCTCCTCGAACAGCGCCTTGCGGGCCCGGTCGTACGCGGAGTCCTCGCTCGTGCGGTTGCGGACCGCGCGGGCCGAGGCCATGCCGAAGGACTCCTTGTACAGCCGCCCGTCGGCAGCCTGCTGCAGGTCGCCCGGCGACTCGTACGTCCCGGCGAACCAGGAGCCGATCATCACGTTGGACGCGCCGGCCGCGAGCGCCATGGCGACGTCGCGCGGGTGCCGGACCCCGCCGTCGGCCCAGACGTGCTTGCCGTGCCTGCGGGCCTCGGCGGCGCACTCCAGGACGGCGGAGAACTGGGGGCGGCCCACGCCGGTCATCATGCGGGTGGTACACATCGCGCCGGGCCCGACGCCGACCTTGACGATGTCGGCGCCGGCCTCGACGAGGTCGCGCACGCCCTCGGCGGCGACGACGTTGCCCGCCACCAGGGGCACGCGGGGGCCGAGCGCGCGCACGGCGCGGACGGCGGCGAGCATCGTCTCCTGGTGGCCGTGGGCGGTGTCCACCACGAGGGTGTCCACGCCTGCGTCGAGGAGCTGCTTGGCCTTGCCCGCCACGTCGCCGTTGATGCCGATGGCGGCGGCGATCCGCAGCCGCCCCTCGGCGTCGACGGCGGGCTGGTAGAGGGTGGCGCGCAGCGCGGCGGTACGGGTGAGGATCCCGGCGAGCCGCCCGTCGCCGTCCACGGCCGGGGCGAGCTTGCGGTGCCCCTCCTCCAGGGCGTTGAAGGCGTCACGCGGGTCCATCGCCGCGTCGAGCAGCAGCAGGTCGCGCGACATCACCTCGGAGAGCTGGGTGAAGCGGTCCACGCCGGTCAGGTCGGACTCGGTGACGACGCCGACCGGCCGCTCGTCCTCGACCACCACGCCCGCGCCGTGCGCCCGCTTGGGCAGCAGGGACAGCGCGTCGGCGACGGTCTGGTGCGGGGCGAGCGTGATGGGCGTGTCGAGGACGAGGTGGCGCCGCTTGACCCAGCCGATCACCTCGGTGACCACGTCGATGGGGATGTCCTGCGGGATGACGGCGAGCGCGCCCCGGCGGGCCACGGTCTCCGCCATGCGGCGGCCGGCGATGGCGGTCATGTTGGCCACCACGAGCGGGATGGTGGTGCCGGTGCCGTCGGGCGACCGCAGGTCCACGTCCTGCCGCGAGGCCACGGCGCTGCGGCTGGGCACCATGAAAACGTCGTCGTACGTCAGGTCGTACGCCGGGGACACGTCGTTGAGGAAACGCATGCTGACTCTCTCACCTGCGGTGTTGCTCGGGCGGCGGGCGGGGAGTCAGCCGGCTCGCGATGGCCTCGGCTGCGGCTCCTCGTCCCATGATCCCCGATGACGGGCGCGGGCGAGAGCGCCCGGGGCCGTTTCTGTGGATTCGGCCGACACTGCCCGTTCCCCGCTGTGCTTTCCGCCAAACGCCCGCCGGGCCGGTGCGGGGTGCGCCGCGGGCAGGCGCGGCGGGTACGGGGGCGCGCCGCGGGTACGCCGGGACGCCGCCGGTGGGCGCCGGGCGGCCGGCGAGGGGGCCTTCAGGACGGCGCGGCGCCGGTTCGGTGTGCGGGCCGCTCCCCGTCGCCGGCCGTGTCGTCCACGTCGTCCTCGACGACGACCGCGAGGGCGGTCCCGGCCCGGCGCCAGAAGCCTTCGGCGTCGCGCAGGATGTCCTTGACGATGCGCCACTCGCGCGGGAGCTCGCCGGCGTACTCCCGCCAGCCGCGGACGTGGAGCAGCCGGCCGCCGGGCCCGGGCGGCCACCAGGACAGGTCGGCGAGGCAGTCGGCCAGCGCGTCCCAGTTGCGCCCGAACCAGCCGGGCAGGCCCAGATCGGCGGCGGCGCGGTCCATGAACCCCTGCCGGTCGCTGACCCCGGTCAGGTCCAGGACCAGCGGCTGCGCGGCACCCTCGGCGGTCGGCGGCATGCGCCGATGCTGCCACAGACGATCATCGAGGCGGTGGCACCGCGCGCCGCGCCGCCCGCCCGAGCCGCCCGGTCCTCACGTGCAGCCGTACTCCCGTGGGCCGCCGCGCGGGACGAGCCCCGGTCCGCACGGGCAGCGGGGCGTCACGAGCCGTCCGGGTCCGCCCGGTCCAGGGCGGGCCGGGGTGCGGGGCCGGTGGAGTTCAGCAGGTGATCGGCGGCGGCGACGTCGGTCACCAGGCTCGTGACCAGTCCGGAGCGCAGTACGGCGTCGATGGCGGCGGCCTTGCGCTTGCCGCCGGCGATGGCCAGCACCTCGGGGATGCGGCGCAGCCGGTCCGCCTCGATGGTGATGCACCGCTCCCCCAGGTCGCGGCCCACTCTGCGGCCCTGGGCGTCGAACAGGTGGGAGGACATCTCGGCGGCGACGCCGAGCCCGGCGTAGTGGTCGCGCTCGGCGTCGGTGAGGGCGTCGTGGACGGTCGAGATGCCCGGCGCCCACGAACCGATCGACACCACGGCGACGGTGACCTTGTCGAAGTAGCCCATGGCGGCGGCGATCTGGCTCTGGGCCCGCAGCGCGGCGGCGGTGGCCGGGTCGGCGAGGACCATCGGGGCGTACAGCGGGTGCGCCTCGCCGCCGGAGACGGCGGCGGCGGTACGGACGGCCTCCACCGAGCCGCGCTCGGCGGTGCCCACGTCGTACACCCCGGTGAGCTGCACCACCGTGCAGGGCGCGAGCCGGTCCAGCGCGTTGGCCATGGTGATGATCGAGCGGCCCCAGGCCAGGCCGAGCACGTCCCCGTCGGTGACGAGCTCGCCGAGCAGCCCGGCGGCGACCGCGCCGAGGTTCTCCGGGTCGGGCGCGTCGGCCTGCTCCGCCGGGGTCTCGACGACGACCGCGTGCCGCAGTCCGTAGTGGGCGCGCAGCGCGTCGGAGCGCTCGGCGTCGAGTTCGGCGGGGACCCGGATCTCGATCCGCACGAGGTCGCGCTCCAGCGCCGTCTCCAGCACCCGGGCCACCTTGAACCGGCTGACCCCGAACTCCTCGGCGATCTGGATCTTGGACTTTCCCTCCAGGTAGAAGCGACGCGCCATCGCCGCCGCCTGGACCATCTCGCCGGGGCCCATGCGCACCTGAGTGCGGCCTGTGCTCACGTCACTTCTCCCCAGTTGCCATCTGATCGTCCACCAGCCACCGCCGGGGCCAACCCCGGCGCCCATCCTCGCAGACGCCCGACGTTACGGGCGCGTAAGTTACGGCTGCCGCGGATCGGCGCGCGCACCGCTCCCGACCGCCCGCGTCAGCGCCCGCGGGCCGCCGCGGCCTGCTCGCGCAGGCTGCGCACGGCCGCGGCCGGGTCGTCGGCGCCGTACACGGCCGAACCCGCGACGAACACGTCGGCGCCCGCCTCCGCGCACCGCTCGATGGTCTCGGCGGACACCCCGCCGTCGACCTGGAGCCACATGTTCAGTCCGTACCTCTCGATCAGCGCCCTGGTCCGGCGGATCTTCGGCAGCATGACGTCGAGGAACGCCTGCCCGCCGAAGCCGGGTTCCACCGTCATGACGAGCACCATGTCCAGCTCGGGCAGCAGGTCCTCGTACGGCTCGATCGGGGTCGCGGGCCGCAGCGCCATCGAGGCGCGGGCGCCCTTCGCCCTGATCTCCCGGGCCAGCCGCACCGGCGCCGCCGCCGCCTCCGCGTGGAAGGTGACCGAGCCGGCCCCGGCCTCCACGTAGGCCGGCCCCCAGCGGTCGGGCTCCTCGATCATCAGGTGGCAGTCGAGCGGTATGCCGGTGGCCTTGCGCAGCGACTCGACGACCGGGAGGCCCAGCGTCAGGTTGGGGACGAAATGGTTGTCCATGACATCGACATGGAGCCAGTCGGCTCCTTCCACCGCCTGCGCCTCGTCGGCCAGCCTGGCGAAGTCGGCGGCAAGGATGCTCGGGCTGATCTGCACGCTCATATGCCCAGCAAACCAGATCGGCGGGCGGCCTCGGGCACGCGGACCGTCCACATCCGGTGAAGGTACGGCTACGGCGGCGGGGACGGGCGGTTGCCGGGGGCGGGCGCCGGGCGCGCGTACCCCGGGCGCGGGGTCCCGGCGGCGGGGACGGGCGGGGACGGGGGCGGACCGCGCGGGGACAGGGGCGGACCGCGCGTGGTCGCGCTCCGCCATGGCACGGACGCATTCGCCGTATCCGCCGAGCGAATTCCGAACGCGAGTGCCATGCTGTTCCTGGCCACTCTCCAGGCAAGCGTGCTCCGGCACCCGGAATGCGGTTCCAGGCGCGGCGGGAGGGCAGGGGGACACCACGGACGAACCTGGGGGATCGCACAGATGGCGGTCGGAGCTGGACGGATGGCTCATGTCGTCTGCGGACGACGCAGCAAATGGGTGGTACTCGCCCTGTGGGTGATCGTGCTGGTGGTGGTCTCACCGCTGGCGCAGAAGCTCACCGACGCACAGAAGAACGACGCGGCGAGCTGGCTGCCCAGCAACGCCGAGTCGACGAAGGTGCTCGACCTGCAGAAGCAGTTCGTGCCCGAGACGGCGCCCGCGGTCGTCGTCTACACCCGGCCCGGCGGGCTGACGCCGGCCGACACCGCGAAGATCGGCCAGGACGTGACCGCGGTCAAGGCGATGACCGCGCACGGCATCCTCGGCGCGCGGACGGTCGGCCCGATCCTGAACCGGCCGCAGTCGCCGCAGGCCGCTCAGTTCATCGTGCCCATCAAGGTCGACAAGAGCGGCTGGACGTCGCTGTCGGACGCGGTCGATCAGCTCAAGGCGACAGCGAGCAAGGGTGACAGCGGGCTGCAGGTGTACGTCACCGGCCCCGGCGGCTTCGCGGCCGACTCCAACGACGCCTTCAAGGGCATCGACGGCACCCTGCTGTACTCCGCGCTGGCCGTGGTCGTCGTGATCCTGCTGATCACCTACCGCAGTCTGAGCCTGCTCCTGCTGCCGGTGGTGTCCGTGGTGGGCGCCCTGTTCAGCGCCGAGGCCGTGGTCTACCTGCTGGCCAGACACGCCGGCCTGGTGGTCAACGCGCAGAGCGCGGGCATCCTGACGGTGCTGGTGTTCGGCGCCGGTACGGACTACGCGCTGCTGCTGGTGGCCCGCTACCGGGAGGAACTGCGCAGGCACGAGGACCGGCACGAGGCGATGGCGCTCGCCCTGCACCGCGCGGGCCCGGCGATCATCGCGTCCGCGGCCACCGTGGCGCTCAGCATGCTGTGCCTGCTGGCGGCGGAGATGAACTCCACCTCGGGTCTCGGCCCGGTCGCCGCCGTGGGCGTGGCCGTGGGCCTGGTCGCGATGCTGACGCTGTTCCCCGCCCTGCTGGTGATCTTCGGACGCTGGGTGTTCTGGCCGGCGATCCCGCACGTCGGCACCCCGGAACCGACCAGGACGGGCCTGTGGGCCCGGATCGGCGGCCGGATCAGCAACCGGCCGCGCACGGTCTGGGTCACCACCGTGGCGGTGCTGGGCGCGCTGGGCTTCGGCCTGTTCTCGCTGAGCGCGAGCGGCCTGGCGCAGTCGGACAGCTTCACGAACACCCCCGACTCGGTGGTCGGCCAGCGGGTCCAGGTGCGGTACTTCCCGGCCGGCGGCGGGCAGCCGCTGGTCGTCATCGCCAATGCCGGCGCGGCGGCACAGGTGAAGTCCCGGTTGTCCACGCTCAGCGGCGTGGTGCCCGCCTCGATCGGCACCCCGCCCGGCGTCTCGCCGGTCATGAACGGGAAGGTCTACTACGAGGCCACCCTCACCTCCCGCCCGGACAGCGCGGCGGCCAAGGCCACCGTGGACCGGGCGCGCACCTCGCTGCACCGGATCCCGGGCGCGGACGCCAAGGTGGGCGGCGGGACGGCGGTCATCAAGGACACCGCGGCCGCCTCGACCCACGACGACAAGCTGCTGATCCCGCTGATCCTGCTCGTGGTGCTGCTGATCCTGGCGGTGCTGCTGAGGGCGGTGGTCGCGCCGCTGGTGCTGATCGGCACGGTCGTGCTGTCGTTCGCCGCGGCGCTGGGGGTGAGCGCGCTCGTCTTCGAACACCTGTTCAACTTCAAGGGCGAGGACACGGCCTTCCCGCTGTTCGTCTTCGTCTTCCTGGTGGCCCTCGGCATCGACTACAACATCTTCCTGATGACCCGCATCCGCGAGGAGAGCGCCACGCACGGCACGCGGGACGGTGTGCGCATCGGCCTCGCGGCGACCGGCGGGGTGATCACCTCGGCCGGTCTGGTCCTGGCCGGCACCTTCGCCGTCCTGGGCACGCTGCCGGTCGTCGGTTTCGCCGAGATCGGCTTCGCGGTGGCCTTCGGCGTCCTGCTGGACACCTTCGTGGTCCGCTCGGTCCTGGTGTCCGCGATCACCCTCGACCTGGGCGACCGCGTGTGGCTGCCCAGCAAGCTGGGCACTCCCGGCCACCGGGTGGACCCGCCGTCGTCCGTGGACGGCCGGGACGTGGCGGTGAAGCGGGGTCGGTAGTGCGCCGAGGGCCTGAGGACCCGAGGACCCGAGGGCCTGAGGGCCTGAGGACCCGAAGAACTGCGGATCTGAGGATCTGAGTATCCGAGGATCCGGGTCCTGGCCGACGGACAGCGCCGGTCCGCCCGGGGCCGGCGCTGCCGCCGCGTGCCCCGGGCGGGCGGTGCCCGGGCGTCAGGCGGTGCGCCGCAGCAGCGCGAGGTACATCGCGTCGGTGCCGTGCAGGTGGGGCCACAGCTGCACGTGCGGGCCCTCGCCCAGGGCGGGTACGCCGGGCAGGAGGGGGCGCGCGTCGACGGGTTCGGCGGCGGGGGCGTGCGGCGAGCGCAGCACGTCCTCGACCACCGCGCGGGTCTCGGCCAGGTGCGGGGAGCAGGTGGCGTAGCCGACGACACCGCCGACCCGCACCGCCCGCAGCGCCTCGGTGAGCAGGGAGCGCTGGAGCGGGCCGAACCCGGGCACGTCCTCGGCCCTGCGCCGCCAGCGGGCCTCAGGCCGGCGCCGCAGCGCACCCAGGCCCGTGCACGGCACGTCGACCAGCACCCGGTCGAAGGCTCCCGGCGCCCAGGCCGGGCGCGTCCCGTCGGCCACCACCACCTGGTACGGCCCCGGGTTGCCGGCCAGCGCGCGGCCCACCAGCCGGGCCCGGTGCGGCTGCTTCTCGGCGGCGACCAGTACGGCGCCGCGCTCCGCGGCCAGCGCGGCCAGCAGCGCGGCCTTGCCGCCCGGCCCGGCGCAGCCGTCGAGCCAGCGGCGGTCGGGACCGTCCAGGGGCGCGGCGGCCAGGGCCAGGGCCACCAGCTGGCTGCCTTCGTCCTGGACGCCGGCGCGGCCCTCGCGTACCGCGTCGACCGCCGACGGGTCGCCGCCCTCGGCCAGCCGCAGCGCGTACGGCGACCAGTCGCCGGGCCGGACCGCGCCCTCGGGCAGCGTGGCGGCGACCTCCTCGGGGGTGACCCGCCCGGGCCGCGCCACCAGCGTCACCTCGGGCCGCTCGTTGTCGGCCGCGAGCAGTTCCTCGATGCCGGCGCGCCCGCCGCCGAGCGCGTCCCACAGGGCGCCGACCACCCACCGCGGGTGCGAGTGCACGACCGCGAGATGGTCCTCCGGGTCCTCGTCGTAGGGCGGGGCGACCTCGTCCAGCCACTCGGGCAGGTCGCGCGCGGCGACCTTGCGGAGCACCGCGTTCACGAACCGGGCCCGGCCGTCGCCCAGGACGACCCGGGCCAGCTCCACGCTCGCCGAGACGGCGGCGTGCGTCGGGATACGGGTACCGAGGAGCTGGTGGGCGCCCAGCGCCAGTACGTCCAGCACGGGCGGGTCCACCTCGCGCAGCGGCCGGTCCACGCACGCGGCGATCACGGCGTCGTACGTCCCCTGGTGGCGCAGCGTCCCGTACACCAGCTCGGTGGCCAGCGCCGCGTCCCTGCGGTCGAACCGCGTGCCGGTGCGCGCGGCCTCCTCCTCGGCGGCGCGCAGCATTCCCGGCAGCACCAGGTTCGCGTAGGCGTCCCGCTCCCCCACCGCCCGCAGCACGTCGAATGCCAGCACCCGCACGGGGTCCTTGCGGGGACGCCGGTTCGGGGTCCCCCCGCCGGAGGCGGGCGGCCTTCCCCGCCGCGGTGCGCCCTGCCGGGACTGCGGGGACTGCGGGGACTGCCGGTTGCGGGATTGCTGGGACGTGGGCTGCGGCGGCTTGCGCCGGGCAGGGGGGCGCGGCTGGTCGTTCACGGCGTGAAGGTGCTCCGGATCCCGATGAGGCGTGTGAGACGTGACGCCCCAAGGGTACGGGGGCCGCCGCGAGCGGCCCCCGGCGGTCGGCGGCCGGGTACTCAGGCCCCCAGCCGGGTTCCCGGCGCCGGGCGGACCCCGCGGGCCCAGTCCGCCGCGGACATCGGCTTCTTGCCGACGGCCCGGACCTCGCCGAGTTCGACGGCGTGGCTGCCGGTGCCCGCGAGGACCGAGTGCTTCGACACGGCGAGTTCGCCGGGGGCGAGGTCGGTGCGCTCGGGGACGGGACGGACCGGCCCGAGCTTGAGGCGCTCGCCGCCCACCAGCGTCCAGGCGCCGGGGGCGGGGGTGCAGGCGCGGACGAGCCGGTCCACCCGCAGGGCCGGAGCCGTCCAGTCCACGGCGGCGTCCTCGACGGTGATCTTGGGTGCGAGGGTGATCCCGTCGGAAGGTTGCGGCTGGGCGGCCAGGGTGCCGTCCTCGATGCCGTCCATCGTCGCGGCCAGCAGGCGGGCGCCGCTGCGCGAGAGCCGGCCCAGCAGGTCTCCACTGGTGTCCGCGGGCCCGATCGCCTCGGTGACCACGCCGTAGACCGGGCCGGAGTCCAGGCCCTGCTCGATGAGGAAGGTGGAGGCACCGGTCACCTCGTCCCCGGCCATGACCGCGTGCTGGACCGGCGCGGCGCCGCGCCACGCGGGCAGCAGCGAGAAGTGCAGGTTCACCCAGCCGCGCCGGGGCACGTCGAGGGCGGCCTTGGGCAGCAGGGCGCCGTAGGCGACGACCGGGCAGCAGTCGGGGGCGATCTCACGGAGCCGGGCCAGGAAGTCCTCGTCGCGCGGCCGCGACGGCTTGAGGACCTCGATCCCGGCCTCCTCGGCGCGGCGCGCCACGGGGCTCGCGACCAGCCTGCGGCCGCGGCCGGCGGTGGCGTCCGGCCGGGTGACGACGGCCACGACCTCGTGCCGTCCGGAGTCGAGCAGGGCGTCGAGCGCGGGAACGGCGGCCTCGGGGGTGCCGGCGAAGACGAGCCTCATCGTGCGGGGTGCTGCCTCTCGGTGCGCGGGCCGGCCTGGAAGGTGGTGCCCGGCCCAGTCGTCGTGCACGGCACCGGATCGCCGAGGAGGCGGATGGGCTTGACGGACACGGGCGCATCTCCTGGGTTCGGCGGGACGGGCCGGTCAATTCTAGGCCGGGGGCGGGCAGGGGGTGCGCACCGCGGCGTGCGCCCCTCGGGAGGGAACCGTGCCCCTGGGTGCGTGACCCCCGGCGGCGGTGGCGCGTTGGTCAAGTGAGTTTGACTTGTTTGACCGTTTGACTCCCTGTACCGCCGGCTCCGGAGGCTTGTTGATGCCCGACCACGCAACTCCCGACGCCCAGGCGCGGGCAAGCCTGCACCTGCTGGTGCGGGACATCGAGCGGGTCCGCCGCCAGGTGGACGCGCTGCGCACGCTGACCGCCCAGCTGGGCAATGTGTACCGGCCGCGCCGCGGCGGCCCCTCCACCGGCTTCGTGGTGTACGGGCGGGCGCCGGCGCCCACCGTGCGGCTCGCCCAGGAGCTCAGGGACAGCGTGGAGACGCTGGTGACGGCCGCGGTCGAGTTCGACCGCTCGCTCGGCTTCTCCTGGGACGCGGTGGGCTCCGCCCTCGGCGTGACCAAGCAGGCTGTCCACCGCCGCTACGGAGGGCGCCGCGCGAGCACGGCCGCCCCGGCGGAGGAGACCGCGGCCCGGCCGGCCACCGTCCCGGCGGCCAGGACGGTGCCCGACGCCGCCTCCGTCCCGTCCCCACGCAATGGCTGAGCGGCGCACACGGCGGTGCGGCGCACATGGCGGTGCCGGGCGGCGGCTGAGCGGCGCAGCGGCTGCGCCGCGCCCGCCCGGGACCTGACCCCACTCGGCGCGGGCACGGCCGGGCGCCGGCCACCCAACCGGCTCCACCGCCGACGCCCGCCGACGCCCACCAACGCCCACCCGGCCCCGGCACGGCCTCCGGCAGCGGCCACCCGGCAGCCACCGAGCGACGCACGGCCGCCACCGAACGAGGCGCGGCCGCGACACCCGGCCGCGGCACCCGGCCGCCACCGACCGCACCCCGGCCACGCCCGCGTACCGGCCGTACCGGCGCACGCGCCACCCGTACCCCCGGGCGTACGCGCCGTGCGTGTCACCGGCGGCCGCGCTCAGCCGATGTCCGGTGGGTCCATCCTGATCGCCACGGGTTCCGCCGCCCCCCGCGTCGCCCGCAGGACCTGGGCCTCCTTCAGCGCCGTGGCGAGGGCGGCCCCGCTGCCCGGCGGCACGCGGAGCAGGAGCCGCTCGCGGGGTTCGTCCGGGGCGGCGGGGTCGCCCGGTCGGCGGCGGCGGGCGGGAGGCGGCGCCGGCACCGGGCCCAGCACCTCTGTGCCGGGCGGGAGCCGCACCGTGTCCGCCAGGTCGGCGAGGGCGGCGGGCGATCCGGTGACCGAGGCCATCCGGGACACCGGCGGGAAGCGCAGCTCCGCCCGCTCGGCCAGTTCGCGCCGGGCGTGCCCGGCCGGGTCCCACCGGACGAGCGCCTGGACCGGTCGCTGCGTGGGCTCGGCCAGGACGACCACGGTGCCGCCCCGCGAGGCCGGCCGCACCAGAGAGGCGGCCAGGGCCCAGCGGCGCAGCGCCTCCTCGCCGGCACGGAGGTCGGGCCGGCCCAGCAGCGCCCAGCCGTCCAGCAGCAGGGCGGCGGCGTAGCCCTCGTCGGCGACCGGTTCGGCCCCGGGGGTGGCGATGACCAGGGCCGGAGCGGCGCCCACCGAGGCGAGGACGGTATCGCGCCCCGAGGTGCGCACCGGCACCTGCGGGAACGCGCGGCCCAGCTCCTCGGCGGTGCGCCGGGCCCCGACGACACGCGCGCGCAGCTTGCGGCCCCCGCAGGCCGGGCAGGTCCAGTCGGCCGCGGGCCGCCCGCACCAGCCGCAGGCGGGGGTGCCGCGCTGGTCACGCAGTTCCAGGGGGCCGGAGCAGTGGGCGCAGCGGGCCGGCTCGCGGCAGCGGTCGCAGCCGAGCCCGGGCACGTATCCGCGCCGGGGCACCTGGACCAGGACGGGTCCGCGGGTCAGCGCCTCCTTGGTGACCTGCCAGGCCAGCGACGGCAGCCGGGCCGCGCGGGCGGCCTCGTCACGGGCCTCGTCGGCGTCGCCGATCGTACGGATCAGGGGCGCGGCCGCGCGCACCTCCTCGCGGGAGGCGGCCAGCGGCAGCGCCCACCCGCTGTCGACGAGCTGCGCGCCCTCGACCGTGGTCGTGACGCCGCCCAGCAGGAAGGCGGTGCGTTCCTCGCGGGAGCGCAGCAGCAGGACGTCGCGGGCGTGCGGCTGGGGGGCGTGCGGCTCGGCGTGGCTGGTGTCCCCGTCGTCCCACAGGGCGATCAGGCCGAGGTCGGCGACGGGCGCGAACATGGCGGCGCGGGTGCCCACGACGGCACGGACCGCGCCCCGGCTGACCGCGAGCCACCTGCGGTACCGCTCCTCCGGCCCCGCGTCGGCGGTCAGCATCACATGCCGCCCCTCACCGACCAGCGCGGTCAGGGCGGCGTCCACGCGGGCCGCGGCCCTTCCGTCGGGGAGGACGGCGAGGGCGCCGCGCCCCGAGGCGAGGGTGGTGGCCAGCGCGAGAGCGAGTTCCCGCGGCCAGTGCGGGCCCGGCAGCGCGAGCCAGACCGCCCGCGGGGTGTCGCCGCGGGCCAGCGCCTGCAGGTAGGCCGGCCCTGTGGCGTACCGGGCCCAGGTGCCGGGCGCGGGCACCGCGGGCGGCCCCGCCTCGGCGCGAGCGGGCCGCGGGGACGAGGGCTCGCGCTCGGCCCGCGCCATCCGCGGGGGTACGGCGAGCTGGACGACGTCGGCGAGCGCGCCCGCGTAGCGATCGGCGACCTGGCGGCACAGGGCGAGCAGGCGGGGGCTGAGGACCGGCTCGGTGGACAGCACCTGGGCGAGGGGGGCGAGCGGACCGTGGAAGTCGGTGTCGGCACGGCGCTCAACGATGAAGCCGTCGTGAAGTGTGCCGCCCTCCCGGCGCCCCTTGACGACGCGGGCGCCGAACCGGACGCGGACGCGGACGCCGGGACGGGCGTCGGCGTCCATGGCGGCGGGCACGGCGTAGTCGAAGAACTGGTCGAGGTGCAGCAGTCCCTTGTCGACCAGCACGCGCGCCACCGGCAGGCCTTCGGCGAGGGCGGCCCCGCGCCAGGTCCTGGGTTTCGCGCGGGGCTCCTTCGCCTTGCGCACGGTCTCCCGGATGAGCGCGAGCTGCTCGCCGCCTTCCGGGGCCCGCTCGCCACCCGCGCCGGGGTCGTTCTCGCCGCTCACGCCTTCTGTCTACCAGACGGGACGGACAAGCCGACGGGGCGAGGAGGGCGCGGTGACCGCGCCCTCCTCGCCCCGTTTCCCGGCGAACCGCCGAGCCGGTCGTACCGGCCGCACCGCTTCCTGCGGGCCGACCGCCGTCTACAGGCCGACGGCCGCCTTCAGCGCGTCGACGCGGTCGGTGCGCTCCCAC
>NZ_JAINVH010000028.1 GCF_020400825.1 Streptomyces sp. HPF1205 | reverse complement strand
ATACGGCGCGGCCACCATGTGGGACAGCAACTACCAGCCCAAGCCCGCCTACAACGCCGCCATCTCCGCCCTGAGCACCGGCGGCACCACGACCGGCGGAACGACCGGCAGCACGACCACCACCGGCGGAACAACGGGTAGCACCACCACGGGTGGAACAACCGGCAGCACCACCACCGGCGGAACGACCGGCAGCACCACCACCACCGGCGGAACGACCGGCAGCACGACCGGCGGAACCGGCGGCGGCTGCCACGTGACCTACACCAAGAACGAGTGGACGGGCGGCTTCACCGCCGATGTCGTCGTCGGCAACACCGGCAGCACACCCGTCAACGGCTGGACGCTCGGCTTCTCCTTCCCCGGCGACCAGAAGGTCACCAACGCCTGGAACGCCACCGTCACCCAGTCCGGCAACAGCGTCACGGCCACCAACGTCAGCTACGACGCCTCCATCGCCCCGGGAGCCACCGTCGACTTCGGCTTCCAGGGCACCTGGGCGTCCAACGACACCTCGCCCAGCTCCTTCACCCTCAACGGAACCGCATGCAGCTGACCCGCTGAGGCACGCACGACGTGGGGCCCGCCCGCCGACCGCGGCGGACGGGCCCCACGCCCCTCCCGGTCGTCAGACGGCGACCACGTGCACGTCCATCGGCGCGAGGACGGTCAGGTAGGCGTGCATGTCTCCCGGGTCGGTGGTGAAGATCACCGCGCTGCCGTGGCGGGCCGCCGCCAGGGCTACCCAGGCGTCCACCGCGTCCGGTCGCTTCTTCGCCGGAAGGGCCGCCCGCCCCAGTGCGGTGCCGATGCGCCGCCAGTCCGCGAGGTCGGGGCCGGTCGCGCAGGCCAGACACTCGGGACGGCCCGCCTTCGTCTCACGCATGGCCGGCTCGGATGTCCGGGCCTGAGGGACGGTGCAGTCCTTCAGCACCCCGGACAGGGCGTGCACCAGCGCCGGCTGGGGGCGCCACACCTGGGCGAGGACCGGCCCGAGCACCAGCGCCCGGTGCGGGACCGTACGCAGTCCTTCGTGGAGAGCCACTGCCTTCGCCTTGCGGTCGGCGAGTGCGATGAGCATGCCGGTGTCGTACACCGGCACCCGCGCGCTCACGCCGCGTGGCCGGGTCGGCGGCCTTGCCGGTCCCGGCCCTGGACAAGGCCCAGGGCCTCCTCGACCTCGCGGCGTTCCTGCTCCGTCAGTTCCGCGGTCGGTTCCGGGGCGGGTTCGGCGGGCAGCCGGTCCGCGGCTCGCTCCGCCCTGGCGATGAGTGCGTCCACCTCGGCGAACTGCGCCTCCACGGCATCGCTCTCGGCCATCTGACGCGTTGCCGCGTGCACCAGGTACGCCGAGACGTCCATGCCCGCCCGTTCCGCGTGCTGCCTGATGCGTTCGGCCTGGTCCTGCTCCAGGCTGATGGTGATGCGCGTCTTCGTCACGAGGGCATCGTAATACGCGTATGACGACAGTGCGAGCACGGTCGGCCGGGGCGTGCGAGTGGGCGGGCACCGTGTGGCCGACGGCTCCCCGTTTCGTACCGATCCCTTCCCGGCGAAGGGCAGACGAGTCGGGCTGTACGCCGGGTTCTGTGCCCCGGGACCTCGCGGTCGTCGGGGCGACGGCCATCCATCTCGGGCTGCCGTTGCCGACAGCCTCGTGCGGTCCACCCGCGGACTCGGGCGGGCAGCCCTCGAACGTCCGCGCAGAGCGGCCGGAGCCGCTCCTTTTGACCTTGCTCCGGGTGGGGTTTACCGAGCCGCCCAGGTCACCCTGGGCGCTGGTGGTCTCTTACACCACCGTTTCACCCTTACCGAGGACCGAGGTCCCCGGCGGTCTGCTTTCTGTGGCACTGTCCCGCGGGTCACCCCGGGTGGGCGTTACCCACCACCCTGCCCTGTGGAGCCCGGACGTTCCTCGGCGGATCCGTGGATCCGACGCGGCCGTCCGCCCGGCTCGTCTGCCGTACCGCCATCGTAGTGGTTCGCGGCGGCCGGCACGTAACCGCCGGCGCCCCGCCGGGGCCGTAGGCTGCGGGGCGGGGCCGGGGAAAGCCGTACCCGAGCGAGGTGAAGGAGAAGTCGTGCTCGTCCTGCTGCCGCCGTCCGAGGGGAAGGCCACCGCGCGGCGCGGGCGGCCCGTCGCGCTGGAGGCGCTGTCGCTCCCGGCGCTCACGCCCGCGCGGGCGGCCGTACTGGACGAGCTGACCGCGCTGTGCGCCGGGGACGAGGAGAAGGCGGCGCAGGTGCTGGGGCTGAGCCCCGGGCTGCGCGGCGAGGTGGCCAGGAACGCCGGGCTGCGGACCGCGCCCGCGCTGCCCGCGGGACGCCTCTACACCGGGGTCCTGTACGACGCCCTGGATCTGGCCGGCCTCACGGCCGCGGCCCGGCGCCGCGCCCACCAGTCCGTGCTGGTCTTCTCCGGGCTGTGGGGGGCGCTCCGCCTCACCGACCGCGTCCCGCCGTACCGCTGCTCGATGGGGGTACGGCTGCCGGCGCTCGGCGGGCCGGCCGGTTACTGGCGGCCGCACCTGGAAGCGGTGCTGCCCGAGGCGGCGGGCGGCGGCCTCGTGCTGGACCTGCGCTCCTCGGCGTACGCCGCCGCGTGGAAGCCCGGCGGCGACCTCGCCCGGCGGACCGCGACCGTGCGGGTGCTGCACGTGTCGCTCGTGGCCGGGGTCGAGAAGCGGACCGTGGTGAGCCACTTCAACAAGGCGACCAAGGGCCGGCTGCTGCGTGCCCTGCTGGAGTCCGGGGCCCGCCCGAAGAGCGTCGCCGGCCTCGCCGGCGTCCTGCGCGACCTGGGTTTCACGGTGGAGGAGGGCCCCGGCGGGCGGCTGGACGTGCTGGTACGGGAGGTGTAGCCGCCGAACCCCGCCGGGTCCGCCGGGCACCGGGCGGCGGGCCCTCGGCTCAGCGCAGGTGGCCGGTGTCGTTGAGGTAGGCCACCGAGGCGTTGCCGTCGTCGAAGACGCTCACCGCCGACAGGGACGCCGGGGCGAGGTCCATCCGGAAGAGGGCCTCGGAGGGCGCGCCCAGGGCGAGCCGCAGCACCGTCTTGATCGGCGTGACGTGGCTGACCACCAGCACCGTCCCCCCGGCGAACCGCGCCACCAGCCGCTCCTGCGCCTCGGCCACCCGCCGGGTCACGTCGTCGAAGCTCTCCCCGCCGGGCGGCGCCACGTCCGACGCCGAGAGCCAGGCGTCGAGCGCCGCCGGGTCCTTCGCCTGGACCTCGGGGAAGGTCAGGCCCTCCCAGTCGCCGAAGTCCGTTTCGCGCAGTCCGTCGTCGGTCTCGGGGGCGGCCGACCCGAGCCGCCGGGCCACCGCCTCGGCCGTCTGCCGGCAGCGGGCCAGCGGCGAGGTGACGACGGCGTCCACGCGGCCGCGCGCGGCCAGTGCCTCGGCCGCTCGTTCCGCCTGCCGGCGCCCCTTCTCGGAAAGCGCCGGATCGGGTCCGCCGCTGCCGGAGAACCGCTTCTGCTCGGTGAGTACGGTCTCGCCGTGCCGCAGCAGCACCAGCCGCGTCGTACCGGCCGGATCGGAGGAAGCCACGGTCTGCCTACAGCCCGGACTCGGCGGTGCGCACCAGGATGCGGCCGCAGTTCTCGCACCGCACCACCGCGTCGGCGGGCGCCGCCCGCACCTCGTTCAGCTCGGTGATGTTCAGCTCCAGCCGGCAGCCCTCGCAGCGCTTCTGGTAGAGCCGGGCCGCGCCGACGCCGCCCTGCTGGGCGCGCAGCCGCTCGTACAGGCTCAGCAGGGGGCCGGGCAGGCCGGCGGCGAGGTCCTCGCGCTCCTTGGCGACGGTGAAGCCCTCGGCGTCGATCTCCTGGAGCGCGGCGGCCCTGCGCTGCTCTGCCTCGGCGGCCTCGGCCTGCACGGCCTCGGCCCGCCCGGCCAGCTCGGCGGCACGCTCCTGCGCGGCCTCGCGCCGCTCCATGACGTCCAGGACGACGTCCTCCAGGTCGGACTGGCGCTTGGCGAGCGAGGCGATCTCCCGCTGGAGGTTCTCCAGGTCCTTCGGCGAGGTCACCACGCCGGAGTCCAGCCGCTGCTGGTCGCGGGCGGCGCGCTGCCGCACCTGGTCGACGTCCTGCTCGGCCTTGGTCTGCTCGCGGGCGGTGTCGCTCTCCTCGGTCCTGGCGGCCACCAGCAGGTCGCGCAACTGGGCGAGGTCGGCGGACAGCCGCTCGATCTCGGCGTGCTCGGGCAGGTTCCTGCGCTTGTGGTCGAGCTGCGCGAGGCGCGAGTCGAGGGCCTGGACGTCGAGGAGTCGGATCTGGTCGGCGGGCGCGGCGTTCAGCGGGGGGCTCCTGGGCTGGAAGGTGCGCGCGAGGCGCTGGTGGGAAGGGGGGCGGCCGAGGGGTCGGCAGGGGTGGTCGAGGGCGCGTGGGCGGACCACGGATCGGTGACCGCGTACGAGACGTGGGTGCGCAGGGCCCAGCCGTGCCGGTCGGAGATCTCGTCGAGCTGCCCCGCGGCCTGTTCGCACCAGGGCCACTCGGTGGCCCAGTGGGCGGCGTCCACGAGCGCGGGCGGCCCCGCCAGCAGGGCCTCGGAGGCGGGGTGGTGCCGCAGGTCGGCGGTGAGGAAGACGTCGGCCCCGGCCGCCCGTACCGCGTCGAACAGGCTGTCACCGGCGCCGCCGCACACGGCGACGGTACGGACCGTGGCGGCGGGGTCGCCCGCGATCCGCAGTCCGGTGGCGGTACGCGGCAGGCCGTGCGCCGCGCGGGCCGCGAAATCCCGCAGGCTGAGCGGCGCGTCGAGCTCGCACAGCCGGCCCAGGCCCCGGCGGCCCCGGGGGTCGGCCGGGTCGGGTACGAGGGGGCCGGTGACCCGCAGGTCGACGGCGGCGGCAAGGGCGTCGGAGACGCCGGGGTCGGCGCGGTCGGCGTTGGTGTGCGCGACGAGCAGTGCCACGCCGCCCCGGATCAGGGTGTGCACCACCCGGCCCTTGAAGCCGGCCGGGCCGACCGGCGCCACGGAGGTGGTGCCGCGCAGGTAGAGCGGGTGGTGGGTGACCAGCAGGTCGGCGCCGATCCGCACCGCCTCCTCGGCGACCTCGGGCACCGGGTCGACGGCGAACAGCACGCGCGACACCTCGGCCGCCGGGTCGCCGCACACCAGCCCCACGGCGTCCCACGGCTCTGCCAGCTCCGGGGGCCAGAGGGTGTCGAGAGCGGCGACGACGTCGGACACGGTAGGCACGGAAGGAAGGTTACCGGCCCGCGGCACCCGGCGCGGTGCCCGCGCCTTCCCCGGCACAGCCGACCACACCGGCCCGGGCGGCAGGCGTGATTCGCCGCAACCGCCACCCTTACGTGTGAACCCTCCCCACTCGCGGTGATCGTCCGGACGTGCGAAAACTACGGTCAGGCGGCGGAGGTGGACGATCCATGACCGTGACCGCCGGCCCCGCTGCGACCGCCGGGTCCGCCCTGACCGCCGAAGCCCCGGCCCCGCCCGCCGATGCCGGGGCGCCGACCACCAGTCCCGGGGCCGCGCCCGGCGGTGCAGGGGCTGCGCCCGGTGCTGCAGGGGCCTCGGCCGCCCGTGCCGGGGCCGCGCCTGCCGGTGCTGGGGCCTCGACTACTGGTACCGGGGCATTGAGCACCGGTATCGGGGCCACACCCGCCGGTGCCACCGGCACCGCCTCGAAGGGGGCCGCCATACCCGCGCCATCGCCCGGTACCGCTGGGCCGGGCGATGCCCGGACCGCCGGGGTACGGGCCGCCGGCGCCAGGCGCTTGGGGGCCGGGACGCCCTCCGCCGGGGCCGCCCCCGTGCGGGCCGCCGGCACCCGCACCTCAGGCGGCGGGCACCCAGGCACCCCGGCCGCCGAGGTACAGGCCACACCCACCCGCACCCCAGGCAGCGGGCACCCAGGCACCCCGGCCGCCGAAGCCGGGACACCCGCAGCCGAGACCGCCGAGGTGCGGGCCGCCGGCGCCAGGCGCTTGGCGGCCGGGACGCCCTCCGCCGGGGCCGCCCCCGTGCGGGCCGCCGGCACCCGCACCCCTGGCGTCCGCGCCCCAGGTGCCGCCTCGGCCGCGTCCCGTACCGCGCGGTCGGCAGCCGCAACCAGTGTGACCGGGATGAGTGGGACGACCGGGGTCACCGTCGTGAAGGTCGGGCGCTTCGGGCCCGACGGCCCGTCCGGGCCTGCTGGTCCACCCGGGCTTGCCCGCCCGTCGGCTGCGGCCCGGGCCGTGCGGACCGTCCGTACCACCGCGGCCGGTCCAGCGGCCGGTGGCTCCGCCCGGACCGGCGCCAACACCGCTGCCGGGTGGGGTTCGGCGGACCGCCGCGTGGTGCGGCGCACCGGGTTCGTCCTGGCCGCCGACGGTTCGTACGGCGCGTGCCTGGCGGAGGCGGAGCCGGCGGACGGCGACCCGGGCGGCGGACGGTGGTTCGCCGAGCGGTGGACGCTGGACGGGCCGGAACCGTACGCCGTGTCGCTGGCCGGGGCCCGCCCGGAGGACGTGGGCTCGGCGCGGGTGCTGCCGCTGCCGGACGGCCGGGTGCTGGTGATGCGGCGCGCCGACGACCGCTGCGACGTGGTGCTGGCGTACCCCACCGGCCCGCGCACGGGCGAGGTGCCGGTGGGCTCGCTGGCCGGCACCGAGGTACGCCTGCTGCCGCCGTCGCCCGCCGCCGGCCGGGTCTTCGCCCTGGTGCCGGGGGCCGGCCGGACCACCGAGATCTGGCAGGTGCACGGCGATGGCGTGGGCCCCGCGCGGGTGATGACGGTCGCCGGGCGCTGTACGGGCGGGGTCTGGCTGGACCGCGGCGGACGCCTGCTCGCGCTGGACCGTGAACTGGACGGTCGTACGAAGACGGCCGCGGTCGACCTGCACACCGGTGAGGTCAGCGCGCTGCTGCAGATCACCGAGGACAGCGACGACCGCCTGCTGCTGGCCGAGCCGGACAGCGGGCTGCTCGTGCTGCGCAGCGACGCGCCCGGCCGGCCGCGGCTGGGCTGGGGGGTGCTCGGCAGCAGGCGGCCCGTGCGCTTCCCCGACAGCCTCCACTTCGACGGCGCGCTGCTGACGCCGGTCGCCGCCCAGCCGGGCCAGATCCTCTCCCCCGACTCCTGCGCCGTCGCCCTGCGCGCCCAAGTGCCCGGCGGGGCGGAGTCCCTGGTCCTGTGGCGGCCGGGCGAGGGCAGGCCGCACTTTCGTCCGGCGCCCGCCGGCTGGCTCGGGCCCACCGCTTTGTGGCTGCCCGGCCGGCCCCTGTGCCTGCCGTACGCCGTGCCCGACTGGCCCTGCGGCCTGGCCCCTTATGACGTCCCGCCGGCCGGGACCGACGCCGTGCGCCCGGCCCCGGCGCCCCGGCCGACCGGCGTACGCGGGCGAGTCGCGCGCCCGCCCGCCGTACTCCCGCTGCAGCAGGCTCCGTTGGCTTCCGCGGCCGCCGGGTGACCGCCTCGCGGGCGGGGGCCGGCCCGGGCCCCCGGGAGGGCGCCGCCGCCGTCTCGATAGACTCGCCGAGGATCTTATTTCCTTCATACGACCTACAGCAGTTCGCAATTCCCGGGGGAGAAACCGACCCATGTCCGACACTACGAACCATGAGCACATGACCGACGGCACGGCGGGCCGCCACCGCGGCGAGGCGGCGCCGGAAGAGGCGGAGAGGACGCAGCCGCACGGCAAGCACCGCCGCCCGGCCGACGACTGAGCGTCGCCCGCGTCCCACGCCCCACGCCCCACGCCTGACGTCCGCGTCCGACGTCCCACGTCCGACATTCCGCACCCCACGTCTGACGTCCCACGTCCGACGTCCGGCATCCCACCTCCGGCATCCACCGCCCCGCGCCCCGCGCCCCGGTCCTCGCCGGGAAGCGGAAGCCGCGCCCGGCCGCACCGGCCGGGGGGGCCACGAGCCGGGCGGCACCCGGCACCCCGCGCGCGTCAGGCGCGTACCCCCGTCCCCGGGCGGGCCGACGGCATCCGTCCGACCGCCCGGGGACTTTTTCCGCACCCGGCGCGGGCGGCCAGGCGCGGCCCCGCCGCTCACGCCTTACGCCTCCCGCCGCCCGCCTGCCGCCGCCCGCCTCCCGGAGCCCGCCTCCCGGAGCCCGCCTCCCGGAGCCCGCCTCCCGGAGCCCGGGAACCGCCAGGGTCCACGGGGTCGTGAACACAACAAGGGGGCTGACTTTCTGTCGGTGCGGCCGGTTACGCTGTGTTCGCGTACCGCCGAGGCGCGCGCGGAGTGTGATCGTCCGGCGGGGGGACCAGTGATGCACCGGACGGGGACGGGGATCGCGATGACGATCGACGGGGAGTGCGCGCAGGAGGCGGACCGGACATGCCGCCGCGCCTGGTGGCGCCGGACCAAGGACTTCGACGAGGAGATCGAGCACCTCAAGCAGCCTGACGGCGCCTCGCTGCTCCCGTGGATGCTGATGGCGGTCGGCCCGGCCACCGACGTGGCCAAGGGCCAGGTGTCCCACCCGTGGCTGGCCACCACCGGGCTGGCGGTGTTCTGCGTGCTGTACGTGGCGGTGTGCCGCACCGCCTTCAGCGAGCGCTGGCGCGCCACCAAGCTGCCGATCCGCCTGCTGGCCGCGCTGGCGGTCACCGCCGCGGCGCTCGCGATCGGGTACGGCCGGGACTTCCTGCTGCTGTTCGTCCTCGTCTCCCTGGGCGTGGGCAGCGTGGCCACCAGCCGCCGCCACCTGGGGCTGATGCTGATGCCGCTCAGCGCCACGGCGGGCACGGTCTCCGGGCTGCGGCACGAGGGCTTCTGGTCCACCGCGAGCCTGGCCTACGGCACGTTCCTGTCCGGGCTGGTGGTCTCCGTGATCATCACCCTCTTCCACGCGGTCGACCAGCTCAAGGCCACCCGGCAGGAGCTGGCCCGCTCGGCGGTGGCGCAGGAGCGGCTGCGCTTCTCCCGCGACCTGCACGACCTGCTCGGCCACACGCTGTCCGTGGTGGTGGTCAAGTCCGAGGCCGCCCGCCGGATCGCCTCCCGCGACCTGGACGCGGCGCTGGGCCAGGTCGCCGACATCGAGGCGGTCGGCCGCCAGGCACTGACGGAGATACGGGAGGCGGTCACGGGTTACCGCGAGAACAGCCTGTCCACCGAACTCGACCGGGCCCGCTCGGCGCTGGCCGCGTCCGACGTCGAGCTCACCGTCCAGGAGTCGGGGCCGCCGCTGCCGCCGCAGACCGAGGCGCTGCTGGGCTGGGTGGTCCGCGAGGGCGTCACCAACGTGGTCCGGCACAGCGGCGCGACGCTCACCCGCGTCGAACTGCGTACGGAGGCCGGCCGCGTTCGGCTCACCATCACCGACAACGGCCGCGGGCCGGCCCCCGAGGAGGCGCCCGCCGACGCCTCCTCCCCCGCCGTTCCCCCAGCCGCTCCTCCCGCCTCTTCCACCGCCACCGCCGTCCGCCGCCGCACCGGGACGGGGCTGCGGGGCCTGACCGAGCGCCTCGCCTCGGCCGGCGGGTCCCTCACGCACGGCCCGGCCCCCGGCGGCGGCTTCCGGGTCACGGCGGTCCTGCCGGTGGAGGACGACAAGTCCCTGTGAGGCGGGGCGGGACGCCGTGGACCGCGACGGGCCGCAGAAGGCGTTCAGGCGTCTCGTACGCGCGGCGGCAGGCCGCCCGCGCGCCGCTGGTCCATCGTTTTCGGCTGGGGACGGGGCCGTGGGGCCCGGGCTGTCTACGCTGAGGCCATGACCGACACCGCCGAGGGGGCGTCCACCGCGTCGATCCGGGTACTGCTCGCCGAGGACCAGGGGATGATGCGGGGCGCGCTCGCGTTGCTGCTGGGCCTGGAGGACGACATCGAGGTGGTCGCCCAGGTGGCGGCGGGGGACCGTGTCGTCGAGGAGGCGCTGGCCGCGCGGCCGGACGTCGCGTTGCTGGACATCGAGATGCCGGGCCGCGGCGGGCTGGACGCCGCCGCGGAACTGCGCGAGCGGCTGCCGTCGTGCCGGGTGCTGATCCTCACCACGTTCGGGCGGCCGGGTTACCTGCGGCGGGCGATGGAGGCCGGGGCGAGCGGCTTCCTGGTCAAGGACGGGCCGGTGGAGGACCTGGCGGACGCGATCCGGCGGGTGCTGCGCGGCGAGCGGGTGATCGACCCCGACCTGGCGGCGGCCGCCCTGAGCACGGGGCCGAGCCCGCTGACCCCGCGTGAGCAGGACGTGCTCAACGCGGCCGCCGACGGCGCCACGGTCGCCGACATCGCGGCCAGGGTGTTCCTGTCCGAGTCGACCGTGCGCAACTACCTGTCGGCCGCGATAGGGAAGACGGGCACCCGCAACCGTATGGAGGCCGTGCGGACCGCCCGGCAGAACGGCTGGCTGTAGCGCCCGCCCGCCCCGCCGGTACGCCACCGCCGTACGCCCCGCCCCTGGCTCCCGCGCCCCCGGCCCCCGTACTCCCTTTACTGGAGGGCCGCTTCCTTCGGGGTCGGCTTCGGCAGCAGTGCGATCAGGCAGGTGCCGACGGCAAGGATCGCGGCGCCGACCAGGAAGGCCCGCGCGTAGCCGGAGGCGAGGGCGTCGGCGGGCGCGGCGTGGGCGGCCGTGCGCGCGGCGATGCGGTCGGCCGCGGTGGTCGCGAGGACGGTCAGGCCCAGGGCGCCGCCCAGTTGGCGCGAGGTGTTGAGCAGGCCGGAGACCAGGCCCTGTTCGCCGATGCCGACACCGGAAGTGGCCGCCGCGGCGATGGGCGTCATCAGCAGGCCGGCGCCGAACATGGTGACGACGCCCGGTCCGAGGATGCTCCCGGCGAAGGTGCCGTGCGCGGTGAGCGTGCTCTGCCAGGCCAGTCCGGCCGCCGACATCAGCCCGCCGGCCGCGCCGACGATCCGCGGGTCCATCCGCGCCATGAGCCGCGGCGCGATCTTGGAGCCGATGATGATGGAGACGGTGTGCGGCAGGAAGGACAGGCCGGCCCGTACCGGGCTGTAGTGCAGTACGCCCTGCATGTAGAGGGACAGGAAGTACCAGGTGGCGAAGGTCGCGGCGCCGCACGCGAGCAGCACGGCGTTCGCGGCGGACACCGACCGCACCCGGAACAGCCGCAGCGGCATGAGCGGTTGGGCGGTGCGCCGCTCCACCGCCGTGAAGAGGGCGAGGACGGCGAGTCCGGCGGCCAGCGGCGCCAGGGAGGCGGTGGACGTCCAGCCGTGCGTCTCGGTCTGCGAGATGCCGTACGCGAGGGTGGCGACACCGCCGGTGACCAGGACCGCGCCGGGCACGTCGAGGCGCCGGCCGGCCGGGCCGCGGCTCTCGGTGAGGCAGGAGAAGGCGGTGGCCAGGACGACCAGGCCGACCGGCACGTTGACCAGCAGCACCCAGCGCCACGACAGGTAGTCGGTCAGCACGCCGCCGACCAGGCCGCCCGCGGCCCCGCCGCCGGCGCCGACCGCGGTCCAGGTGCCTATCGCCCGGGTCCGCTCCGCTCCCTCGGTGAAGGAGGTGGTCAGGATGGACAGCGTGGTCGGCGCCAGGACGGCCGAGCCCAGGCCCTGCACGGTCCTGGCGGTGATGAGCATCCACGGGTCCTGCGCGAGGCCGCCCGCGAGGCTGGCCAGGGTGAACAGGCCGAGGCCGGTGAGGAAGACCTTCTTGCGGCCGAAGAGGTCCGCGGCCCGTCCGCCGAGCAGCAGGAACCCGGCGAAGGTGAGCGCGTAGGCGTTGACCACCCACTGCTGGCCCGTCTCGCCCATGCCGAGGCTGGTCCGCATGGACGGCAGGGCCACGTTGACCACGGAGACGTCGAGGACCACCAGGAACTGCCCGGCGCACACCGCCAGCAGGACCGCCCACGCCGGGGCCGTCGCCCCCCGGCCGCCTCGTCCGGTCTGCCGCCGTTCGCCCAGGAGTTCAGTCATGGTCTCCATGCTGCCGAACGCGGCGGCGCAGCGGCATCGGGATTTCGACCTACGACCGGAGGTCCCCTCCGGTCCGCGGCGGGCTCCGCCCGGCCGTCCAGGTGCGGGCCCTTCGGTGGGGGTCCTCGGGGGTCCTTAAGGTGGCAACCATGACAGACGTGCTCGCGGCGTTCGAGGCCGCCAAGGGTTTCATGCCGGTGGACGAGGGGCTGGCCCTGTACGCGGCGGCGAAGGAGGCGGCGGCCGGGCTCGGGCTGCCGCTGCTGGAGGTGGGCACGTACTGCGGGCGCTCCACGATCCTGCTGGCGGACGCGGCCAGGAGCGCGGGCACGGTCGCGGTGACCGTGGACCACCACCGCGGCAGCGAGGAGCAGCAGCCGGGCTGGGAGTACCACGACGCCTCCCTGGTCGACCCGGCCACGGGCCGCATGGACACGCTGCCGCAGTTCCGCAGGACCCTGTACGCGGCCGGACTCGAGGACGACGTGATCGCCGTCGTGGGCCGCTCCCCGCAGGTCGCGAAGCTGTGGCGGCAGCCGCTCGGGCTGGTGTTCATCGACGGCGGCCACACCGACGAGCACGCGGGCGCCGACTTCGAGGGGTGGGCGCCGCTGGTGGCCGAGGGCGGTCTGCTCGTCGTCCACGACGTGTTCCCCGACCCCGCCGACGGCGGGCAGGCACCGTACCGCGTCTACCGCCGCGCCCTGTCCGGCGGCGACTTCACGGAGGTCTCGGCGACGGGCTCGCTGCGGGTGCTGCGGCGCGTGCGGGGCGTACGGGGAGTGCGGGGGTAGCCCGCGGGAGTACGGGCAGCCCGCACGAGAGCGGGGGCGGCTCCGAGGAGTGCGGGCCGGCCCGGAAGAGCAAGGGGCGTGCCAAGGATCGGTCACGATAGAGTCGCCCGCGTGTTCAGCAACGAGTCCGGTGGGGGCGGCCGTCGCGGTCCCCTCCTCATAACCGCCGCCGTGGTGCTCGCCGCGTGCCTGGCGGGCTGGCTCGTGTACCGGGCGGCGGACGGCGGTACGGGGACGGACGCGGGCGAACACGCCGGTCCCACCGCGACGAACGGCGGGACGAACGGCGCGACGACCGGCGGGACACCCTCCGTGGCGCCGGACGGCACCGCGGGCGCGCGGCCCGGCGGCCCGGCGGGGGCGCGTTCGCCGCGGGCCACCGTTCCCGCGACGCGCGCGGGCTCACCGGGCCCGGCGAGGAGCGGTCCGCTGGCCGGGCGTGTGGTGGTCCTGGACCCGGGCCACAATCCCGGCAACTTCCGTTATCCCGCGCGGATCGCGCGCCTGGTCGACATCGGCACCGGCCGCAAGGAGTGCGACACGACCGGCACGGAGACGAACGCCGGTTACACCGAGGCCTCGTACACCCTGGACGTCGCCCGCCGGGTGCGGACCATCCTGGCGGCCCGGGGCGCGCAGGTCACGCTGACGCAGGACGGCTCCACCCCGTACGGCCCGTGCGTGGACGAGCGGGCCAGGATCGGCGACCGGGCGCACGCCGACGCGGCGCTGTCCATCCACGCGGACGGCGGTCCCGCCTCCGGCCGCGGCTTCCACGTGATCGCGCCCGAGTCGCTGCACGAGGGCGCGGCCGACACCCGCGCGATCGCCGCGCCCTCGCTGCGGCTGGCGACCACGCTGCGCGCGCACTTCGCGGCGGCGACCGGCGAGCCGTTCGCGAACTACCTCGCCGACGGCACCGGTTTGACCGTCCGCGGCGACCTGGGCGGGCTGGACCTCTCCACCGTGCCCAAGGTCTTCATCGAATGCGGCAATATGCGCAACTCCGTCGATGCCAAGGCGTTGACGGACCCCGGCTGGCGGCAGCACGCTGCCCAGGGGATCGCCGACGGGCTGACCGCCTTCCTCGAAGGGAAGAGGTGACGGTCTTCCGGCGAGAGAGCGACGGGGGCGAGGTGACAGGGGTGTAGCAGTCCGGTATGGATCGCGCACCAATGGTCATACCCGGCCCACGAGCTGAAGATCACACCCGTACGATGGGGCACCCGCATGTGCCTTGCCGGACCGGTACCCACTTGATACCCACCGAACGACTCGCAGGACCTCGCGCACCAGCGACAGGGGCAGCGACCGACAACCGCACGACCGCACGACCGACCGACACATGACGTAAGGACAGGACCTGAAGTGAACATCCGCTCCCTGACCCGAGGAGACGGCGCGGTGATCGGCGCGGCTCTGCTGCTGCTGATTTTCTCCTTCCTGCCGTTCTTCACCTATTCCGGCACCTCCAAGTCCACAAGTTCGTGGAGCCCGGCCCTGTTCCCGCTGCTGCCGACCGTGACGCTGGCCGCGCTCGCGACCGCCGCCCTGTTCGCCTTCGCCCGCCAGCAGCCCGGCCGCCAGGTCGTGGGGCTGACCCTGGACCAGTGGGCCACGGCGCTGGGTGTCTTCGTCGGCTGGTCGGCCTTCTGGTCCATCTTCTCCAACGTCATCCCGGGCGGGCTCGGACAGAACAACGATGGCGTCAGCAAGGGCGCGGGGGCTTGGCTGACGTTCATCTTCGGTATCGGCCTGGCGGTGCTCGCGGTGCTCAACAACCGGCTGCCCGCGCTCAAGGCGCCGCTGATGGGCGCCGCCCCGGCGCCGCAGCCGTACGGCGCGGTCGGCGGCGCGCAGCCGTACGCGGCCGCTCCGCCGCAGGCCGGCTACGGCTACCCGGGCGGCGCCCAGTCGGTGGACCCGGCGTACGCGCAAGCGCAGGCCCCGGCCCCGTACGGCGCCGCCGCCCCGCAGCCCGCGCCGGCCGCCGCCGCGCCCGCCGGCGGCGACTTCACCGCCTTCTGGTTCGCGGTGCCGGTGCCGCGCCCGCTGTACGCCGAGGACGGCAGCGGCGGCCAGATCGCCGAACTCACCCCCGGCACCTGGTACCTCGCGGTCGACCAGCGCGGTGCCGCGCTGATCGCGCAGACCCAGGACGGGCGGCGCGGTGTCCTCCAGGACAGCAGCGGCATCCAGCGCGGCTGACCCGCCGGTCGGACGAACGGCCGGCGCCCCTCCGGGAAGGACACGGAGGGGCGCCGGCCGTTTCGCGCCGCGGGAGCGCCGGGGGCGACGTCAACCGGGGTTGTTCGCGCCCGACTTCAGGTCGGACAGCGACGGGACCTTGTTCTTCACGTCGGCGCCGGCGCTCTTGCCCGCGTCCTTCACCTTGGTGATCGTCTTGTCGTAGTCGTCGACGATCGAGTTGACGTCCTCGCCGTTCCTGAGCTTGGCCGGCAGCGCCTTCAGGGAGGCGATGCCCGCGGTGACGGGGGCCAGCGCCTTGCTCAGCGCCGGGTCGCCCTTGGCGTCCGCGACGGCGGCCTTGAGGCGGTTGTACGCGAACGCGCCCGCGAGGGCGGCCTTGACGAAGGTGAGCTTGCGGCCCGGCGCGCCCTTCTTGAACCTGCCCGCCTTGGCCGGCTTGACGATCCACTCGTACGTGGCACCGGCGGCGAGCCCGGCGTTGAGCACGAAGCGGGTCTTGGCGAACTTCTTCCGCTCGGCGGGGCTGGTCGGACTGGGGCTGGGCTGGGCCGCGCCCGGTCCGGCCGCGGGTACGGCGGCCGCGGGTACGACGGCGGAGTGTCCGGCGACTGGGCCCGCCGCGGCCGCGTGCCCGGCGCCGGCCGGGATCACGAGCAGGGCGAGGGCGAGCGACAGGACGACCAGGGCCCTGCGGGCGGGGTTTCCGGTGGTCACGACGCACCTCCGGTACTGGGCCGTGAACGAGGGTGGCAGGCCATGGATGACGGCGGTACGTTCCGGGCATAGCGGCACCTATGCCGACGTATCCTCCAGCAGGATCACCCGAACGGTCGACCGCCGCCATTCGAGCAGGTCGGCACGGGTGTCGCCGAGCGTCCGCCGGCCTTTCCCGGGACTCGTCCACCGCGTTTCAACCACCCCTTCGGGGCAATGCGACCGACATGGCCAGACGGTATGGCGGCAACCCCGCCGCGGTGATCATCCTGATCGCCGCAGACATCGCTTCGCTGATCCTGATCCTGTGGATCCTGTTCTTCCTGCTGGACGCAAATCGGGCCAACGACCTGGTCAACTGGGTCCATCATTCGGCGAACTGGCTGGCGGGCTGGTCCCGCGACCTGTTCACGCCGGACAACGCAAAGTGGCGCACGGTGCTCAACTACGGTCTGCCCGCGGTCGTCTACCTGGTCGTGGCGCACGCGGTGGCAGGCCGGGTGAATCGGGTATAGCAGTCCATCGGCTACAGCACCGCGTCGGGTACGGCACCCCGACCGGATCGTACGACGGCGTGCCGGGACCTGGTCAGGTGCCGAACGCGGGCCCGGGCCCGGCACGCCGGAGAGGTCAGCAGCAGTCGGGCGCGAGTCCGTACGGCAGCCGCTCCGCCCCGAAGACCGCGGTGGTTGCCTCTTCTCCCCCGAGGGCGGCCACCGCCAGCAGCAGCGCCGCCGCGGTCCAAGTGGTGCGCTCCGCGGGCCAGAAGGCGTCGTCCTCGTAGACGTAGCCGGTCCAGTACAGGCCGTCCTCGGCGCGCAGGTGCTGGATGTCGGCGAGGACGCGGACCGCGTGGTCCGAGCGGCCCGCCGCCCACAGCGCGAGGGCGAGTTCCGCGCTCTCCCCGCCGGTCACCCACGGGTTGGGGACGACGCAGCGCACGCCGAGGCCGGGGACGACGAACCGGGACCAGCCCTCGTCGATGCGCTCCAGTGCGCGCGGGCCGCGCAGCGTGCCGCTGAGCACCGGGTAGTACCAGTCCATGGAGTAGCGGCTCTTGTCCAGGAACCGCTCGGGGTGGCGGCGCACGGCGTGCCCGAGCGCGCCCGTGGCCAGTTCCCAGTCCGGCTGCGGCTCCTCGCGGTGCTCGGCGATGGCCAGGGCGCAGCGCAGCGCCTGGTGGATGGACGCGCACCCGGTCAGCAGGGCGTCGGCCACGGCCTGCCCGCCGTCCTCCCGCTTCCAGCCGATCTGCCCGCCCGGCTGCCGCAGGGCCAGCACGAACTCCACGGCGCGCACGACGTGCGGCCACATCCGGTCCAGGAAGGGGTCGTCCCCGGTGGCCAGGTAGTGGTGCCAGACGCCGACGGCCACGTAGGCGCAGAAGTTGGTCTCCCGGCCGCGGTCGGTGGGCCGTGCGGCGTCGCCGTCCTGGTAGGCGGCGAACCAGGAGCCGTCCGGGTTCTGATGCCGCGCCAGCCACTCGTACGCGGCCCGGGCCCGCTCGTGCTCGCCCGCCGCGTCCAGCGCCATCGCGGCCTCGGTGTGGTCCCACGGGTCGAGGTGGTGCCCGGCGAACCAGGGGATCGCGCCGTCCGGGCGCTGCAGCGCCGCGATGCCCGCGACGGTGGCGGCGGCCTGGCCGGCGGTGAGCACCCCGGGCAGCGCCAGCCGTTCGGTCCGGCCGCCCTGGCCGCTGCCCGCCCGGGTCACCTGGCGGTGCTTCCGACGGGCCCGGCCGCCGCGGCCCCGGCCCGGGCGTCGGCCGGCAGGTGCGGCTTGGTCGCGTAGGCCACGAAGCTCTTGCCGATCAGCGGGTTGAGGGCCTGTTCGGCGAGCCGGGTGGCCAGCGGCCGCTTCATGATGTCCCAGACCAGCAGCTTGTGGTAGAGCCGCACCGGCAGGGCCTTGTCGTCGTCCACGCCGACCGCGCACTTGATCCACCAGTAGGGCGCGTGCAGGCCGTGCGCGTGATGGGTGCCGTACGGGGCCAGGCCCGACTCGCGCATGCGGTCCAGCAGTTCGTCGGCCCTGTAGATGCGGATGTGGCCGCCCTCGACCTCGTGGTAGGCGTCGGACAGCGCCCAGCAGATCCGCTCGGGTCCGTAGCGCGGCACGGTGACCGCGATCCGGCCGCCGGGGCGCAGCACCCGTACCATCTCGGCGAGCACGCCCTTGTCGTCGGGGATGTGCTCCATCACCTCGGAGATGATGACGGCGTCGAAGCTCTCGTCGGGGAACGGCAGCGCGAGGGCGTCGCCCTCCATGGCGGTCGCGGACGCGCCGGCCGGGGCCTCGCCCGCCTCCTTCATCGCCGCGAACCACTTGGCGACCTCGCGGATCTCCTCGCCGTTGCGGTCCAGGGCGACCACGCGGGCGCCGCGCCGGTAGCACTCGAAGGCGTGCCGGCCGCCGCCGCACCCGAGGTCCAGCACGCGGTCGCCCGCGGCGAGCGGGAAACGGGTGAAGTCGACGGTCAGCATCAGCGGTTGCTCCCCACGGGGGTGGCCGGGTCGTCCGAGACGGCGGAGGCGGCGTTGTCGGCAGTGGCGGCGGTATTGGCGGCGGTGTTGGCGACGGTGGCTGTGTTGGCGGTGGCGGTCCTCGCGGTGGGCGGCAGCGCCGGTATCGGCGGCCTGCGGGGCCGGTGGGCGCGCCGGTCGGCGATCGCCTCGCGGTAGACCTCGGCGGTGGCCTGGGCGGCGCGGGCCCACGTGAAGCGCTCCAGGACGCGGGCGCGGCCCGCGGCCCCCAGCCGGCGGCGCAGTTCGCCGTCGTCCAGCACCCGGTCGAGGGCGGCGGCCAGCGCGCCCGCGTCACCAGGCGGCACGGCCAGGCACGTCTCGCCGTCGCGGCCGGCCACCTCCGGGATGGCGCCGCCGGTGGTGGCCACCAGCGCGGTTCCGGTGGCCATCGCCTCGGCGGCGGGCAGCGAGAACCCCTCGTACAGCGACGGCACGCACGCCACTTGGGCACCGCGGATCAGGTCGACGAGTTCGGCGTCGCTGATGCCCTTGACGAACTCCACGGCGCCGCCGAGCCCGAAGTCCTCGATCGCCCGGGCGACCGGGCCCTTGTCCGGGCGCGCGCCGACCACCACCAGGTGGGCGCCGGGCCGGGTGACCCGCAGCTTGGCCAGCGCCTCGACCAGGAAGACCAGGCCCTTGAGCGGCACGTCGGCGCTCGATGTGGTGACGATCCGCCCGGGCACCTCGGCGACCGCCGGGTCGGGCGCGAACAGCCGCGTGTCCGCGCCGATCGGGACGGTACGGATGCGCTGCGGCCGCACGCCCAGGTCCGCCACGATCTCCTCGCGCGAGGAGCCGGAGACGGTCACCACGGACGGCAGCCGGCGGGCGACCCGCTTCTGCATCCGCGTGAAGCCGTACCAGCGCCGGACCGACAGCCGGCGCTTGCGGTCCCGCGCGGCGGCCAGCTCCAGCCGCCGGTCGACGGTGATGGGGTGGTGGATCGTCGTGACCAGCGGCAGGCCGAGGCCCAGCAGCCCGTAGCCGAGGGTCTGGTTGTCGTGGACGACGTCGAAGTCGGCGCGGCGGGCGGCCAGGTGGCGCCTGGCCCGCAGGCTGAAGGTCAGCGGCTCGGGGAAGCCGCCGGTCCACATGGTGGCGACCTCCAGCACGTCGATCCAGTCGCGGTACTCGCCGCGGCCGGGCGTGCGGAAGGGGTCGGGCTGCCGGTAGAGGTCCAGGCTGGGCAGCTTCGTGAGGACGACGCCCTCGCCGACCGCGTCCAGCACGGGGTACGGCTGCGCGCCGATCACCTCGACGCTGTGCCCGAGCGCGGCCAGTTCCCGGGACAGGTGCCGTACGTAGACACCCTGACCGCCGCAGAAGGGGTTGCCCTTGTAGCTGAGCAGCGCGATCCGTAGCGGCCTGGCCTCCTGGGTCACTCACGGCCCCCTTCTGCCTGCGATTGAGCCGGAGCGTAACCGGTCGCGCTAATCTAGAACAAGTTTCAGACTTGATGGTACAGAACACGTCCCCTTCCGCGTCCTCCCGGCCCTCCCGGCCCTCCCGGTACTCCCGGTCCTCCCGCCGCGCACCGCACGCACGAGCGCGCGCCGCACGGGCCGGCGGGGGGACCCGGCACGGACCAGCCCGGACCCGGCACGGACCAGCCCGGACCCAGCACGGACCAGCCCGGACCCAGCACGGACCCAGCACGGACCCACGCAACAGCCGCCAACAGTACGGAATCTGTACGGAAACGGAACGGTACGCCATGGCACCCACGACCGCGGACCCCGGCCCGTCGCAGCTCCCGCTGACCGAGCGGCAGGAGGCCAGGCGCCGCCGGATCCTGGCCGCCAGCACCGCGCTGGCCTGCCGGGGCGGCTTCGACGCGGTCCAGATGCGGGAGGTCGCCGAGACCTCCCAGGTGGCGCTCGGCACCCTCTACCGCTACTTCCCGTCCAAGATCCACCTGCTGGTCGCCGTCATGCGCGACCAGCTCGGCCAGTTGCACGAGGCGCTGCGCACCCGGCCGCCGACCGCCGAGGACCCCGGCGAACGCGTCGCGGAGACGCTGCTGCGGGCCTTCCGGGCGCTGCGGCGCGAGCCGCGGCTGGCGGACGCGATGGTCCGCGCGCTGATCTTCGCCGACCGCTCGGTGAGCGCCGAGGTGGACACCTGCTCCCGGCTGACCACCACGATCATCCTGGACGCGATGGCGCTCGCCGACCCCCCGACCGGCGAGCGGCTCTCGGCGGTCCGCGTGATCGAGCACACCTGGCACGCGGCCCTGGTGAGCTGGCTGGCCGGCCGCTCGTCGGTGGACCGGGTGACCGCGGACATCCGCATGGCGTGCCGACTGCTGGAATTGCCGGAACTACGCCAGAAAGCGGAACGCCCGGGCATGCGCTGAGACCCTTCGGGAGCGCGCACGCGCTGACGCGCGCCCCCCCATGCCCCTTCACGCTGTCCGACTGCCCCGACTTGACCGAAAAGCGGGACTTTCGGCATGGCATGCCCACGGGTTAGGAAGGACAGGCGCCTGGCCGGGGGGTGGCGTTTGGGGGCGGACGTCGACGCGAGGGGATGGGACAAGTGATACGTGTTCTGGTGGCCCACGAGCAGAGCCTGCTGCGTTCCGCGCTGGTCGCACTGCTTGAGCAGGAACCGGACTTCGAGGTGACGGCGACGGACTGGCCCCGGTTGGGCGAGTCGGGGCGCAGGACACTTCCGCACGTCTGTGTCGCGGACGCGGACTGTCCCGGCTGGCGGCAGCACGCCGGTGGCTGGAGCAGACCGGAGGACCCGCGTGTTTCCGGGCGCGCGGCTCGGAGCCGGGGGCGCGCGGACGCGCGAGGGGGCGCGCGGGGCGGCTGGGTCGACGGCGGCGGTCACGGGGGCTGGGGGCACTGGGGCCGCCCGGGGGGCCGGGCGGCCCGCGGCGATACGGGGCCGGGCGGGCGGGTGGGGACGGGCGGCCCGGCGGAGGGGGCCGGCGCCGGGCACGGGCTGTCGTGCGCCGCGTTAGTGGTGCTGACCGGCGCCGGAAAGCCCGGCGACCTGCGGCGGGCCTACGAGGCGCGGGCGCTGGGCTTCGTCAGCAAGGACCGGTCCGCCGACCGGCTGCCCACCGCGGTGCGCCGGGCGGCGGAGGGGAAACGGTTCGTCGACGAGTCGCTCGCCATGGAGTTCCTGCAGGCGGCCGACATGCCGCTGACCCGACGGGAGCTGAGCGTGCTCTCGCTGAGCGCCGAGGGGGCGTCGGTTCCCGAGATCGCCCGCAGCCTGCACCTGTGCGACGGGACCGTGCGCAACTACCTCGCCGCCATAACCCGCAAGACGGGCGCGCGCAACCGGGTCGACGCCATCAGGATCTCCCGGGTGGCGGGCTGGGTGTGAGGCCGGCCACCGACCAGCCGCCCACCAGGTCGCGGTAGAGCGGCGAGCGGGTCGGCAGGTCCTCGTGCGTACCGTGCACGGCGTGCGTGCCGTCCAGCACGAGGACCCGCCCCGCCCGCCGCGCCGAGCTGATCCGGTGCGCGACGACCACGAGCGTGCCGCCCGGCCGGGCGGCGAACGCCCGTTCCGCGACGGCCTCCGCCGCCGGGTCCAGGTGGCAGGTGGCCTCGTCGAGCAGCACCAAGGGCGCCGGGGACAGGTACGTGCGGGCCAGCGCCAGCAGTTGCCGCTCGCCCGCCGACAGCGCGGCCGGCTCCACCTGCCCGCCGAGCCCGCCCAGGGCCGCCACCAGCGGACCGGCGCCCACCGTTTCGGCGGCTGCCAGCACCTCGGCCTCGTCGGCGCCGGGCCGCAGGTAGCGGAGGTTGTCGCCGACGGTCGCGCCGAATACGTACGCCTCCTGGGGGACGAGCGCGGGCCGCCCCGCCACCACCACCCGGCCGGCGTCGGGGCGCAGCAGCCCGGCCGCGAGCCCGGCCACGGTCGACTTGCCGATCCCGCTCGGCCCGACCACCGCCAGGTGCTCGCCCTCCGCGACGTCCAGGTCCAGCGCCCGCACCACCGGCCGGGCCCCGGCCCCGTACGCGAAGGTGACTCCCTCGAACCGCAGCACGACCCCGCCCCCAGCCCGCGGCACCGACTCGTACGTGCCCGTCCCCCGCCCCCCCACCGAACCGCCCCCGGCACCCCCCGCAAGCCCCTCGCGCCCCCGCCCCGGCCCGGGCACGGCGGCCCGCCCGCCCGAACGGCCACGGGCCACGTCCGGCTCGGAGGACCAATCGTCCGAACCACCACCCGCCGCCTCGGACACGCGGCGCCCCCGGCGCCCCCGCCCCGGCCCGGGCACGGCGGCCCGCCCGCCCGAACGGCCACGGGCCACGTCCCGGGCAGCCGCCTCCCCGTCCGAACCACCACCCGCCGCATCCCGCGGGGAGGAGCGCCGCTTGGGCCGCCAGGCGGCCGGTCCGCGGGGGGCGGCCGGCTCGGGCGCGGCTTCGGCGGCGGGCGGTTCGCCGTCCGGTTCACCCTCCGATTCACCCTCCGCGGCACCGTCCCGCTCGCCACCCGTGACGCGTTCCAGTACCACGCCCAGCCGGGTGCCAGCCGCGCTCAAGGTGTGGACGAGGTTCTGGAGTGCGGGCTGGAGGGACTGGGTGAGGTAGGTGAGCGTGCCCAGGAGGGCGCCGGCGGTGACGCGGTGGGTGGACAGCAGCCAAGGGGCGGCCACCAGGAGCAGGACCACGGGGAGCCGGCCGCCGATCGCGGGGGCGGCCGCGCGGGCGACGCCCCAGCGGGCGAGGGAGCACTCGGCCCGCAGTTCCGCGTCGACGCGTTGACGCGCGCGCTCCGCCATGACCTCCTCCGCGCCGCACGCCCTGATGTCGCGCAGCCCCCCCGCCAGTGTGCCCAGTTCGGCCGCGAGGGCCTCGTCGGCGGCGAGGTAGCGGTGCTGGCGGGCCGCCAGTGGCCGCAGGGCTGCCGCGAAGAGGGCGATGCCCGCCGCCAGCGGCGGTACCACGATCAGCAGCGTCATGGGAGCCAGCGCGCACATTCCGGCCAGAGCGGCGGCCGTGGTGAAGGCGAACGACCGCAGGACCAGGACGAGTCCGCCGAAGGCGTCGCGGGCGATCTCGACCTGGTGGGTCAGCCGCGAGACCACGGACGAGTGCGGTGTGGCGCGGCCGCGCACGGCGGCCCGTACCCCCCGTCGTACCACCGTCTCGACCAGTCGGTCCCGCAGCGGCTCCACCAGCGCGGCCAGGGCCCGGAAGACGCGGGCCGTGCCGAACGCGCCGACCGGCACGCACAGCGCCGCCAGCGCCAGCCACCACGCGCCCACGGCGGGCCGGTCCCGCAGGAAGCCCTGGTCGACCGCCTTGGCCAGCGCGAAGGCGCCGAAGAAGGTCTGCCCCGCCTCGACGACGGACCATCCGGCGAGGACCGCGAGCACGGCCCGGCGCTCCCGCAGGAAGCCCCGCATCCCCCCGTTCACGCCGCCCCCTCGCCGGCGGCGTCCGGCCCGGCGCCGTCGTCGGCCGCGGGGGCCGCGAACAGCGCGCGGTACTCCGCCAGCGGCCACAGGTCGGCGTGCGGGGCCAGGGCGCGCAGCCGGCCCGCGTCCAGCCAGGCGACCAGGTCGGCGCGCGCGGCGGTCGTCGGGCGGTGGGTGGTGACGAGACGGGTACGGCGGCCCGCCGGGTTCAGCAGGGCGCGGGCGACGTGGTGTTCGGTGACCGTGTCGAGGCTGGAGGTGGCGTCGTCCAGGATCAGCAGGCGGCCGTGGTGGGCGAACGCGCGGGCCAGGCCCAGGCGCTGGACCTCGCCGCCGGACAGGGGAGCGCGGGCGGGCGGGGTCCCGTACCCGCGCGGCAGCAGCGAGACGAACTCGTCGGCACGGGCGGCGCGCGCGGCGGCCCGGACCCGGGCGGGGGGCAGCGGCCCGCGGCCGAAGGCGATGGCCTCGGCGAGGGTGTCGCCGAGGAGGACGGGCCGGGCGAAGGCGTACGCGACGGCGTCCCGCAGCTCCGCCTTGCCGAGGGCGGTCAGGGGACGTCCGTCGAGCAGGACCGTCCCCTCGTCGGGGTCGGCCAGCCGCCCGGCGATCGCGGCCAGGACGGACTTCCCGGCGCCCGACCGCCCGACGACGGCGACGCAGGCGCCGCCCGGTACGGTCAGGTCGAGCCGGTCCAGGACGACCGCGCCTCCGCGCCGCGCGGTCACCCCCCGCAGCTCCAGCGTCCCGTCCCCCACCTGCCCGGCCTGCCCGGCCGGCCCGGCCGGCCCGCTCCATGCCGCCGGCCGACCTCGTACGGCGGACCCGTGCGGTGCCTCAGCCGCGTCCGGTGCCGCGTACCCATCGGGTGCCGCAGCCGCGTCCGGTGCCGCGTACCCATCGGGTGCCGCAGCCGCGTCCGGTGCCACCGGCTCACTCGCGCCCGCCCCCTCCCGCGCCGGCAGCCGGCCGTCGCCGTAGGGCATCACGGGCACCGCGAGCACCGCGGCGAGCCTGCGGGCCGCCGCCCGGGCCCGTACCAGCGCGCTGAGCTGGCCGACCGCCAGGCCGATACCGGTGGCCAAGGCGGCGTAACGGGTGGCGGCGAGGAGGCCGCCGACGCTCATCGCGCCCTGGGTGACGCGCCAGCCGCCGACGGCGAGGACGAGGATCTGCAGGAGCGGTACGAGGACGGCGGCCTGCGCGGTCGCGCGGCCCTGGACGTGCCACATGCGGAAGCCCTGGGCGCTGAGTTCGGGCAGCGGCGCGAGCACCCGGGCGGTCTCCCGCTCCTCGGTGCGGGCGGCGGCGATCGTGCGCGCGCCGCCGAGCGCCTCGACCAGGCGGGCGGCGATCCGGCCCTGGGCGTCCTGGTAGCGGATGACGCTGTCGGAGGACACGCGCGCGAACCGCCGTACGAGCAGGGCCATCGGCGGCGCGCCCACGAGGAAGGCGGCCGCGAGCCAGGGGTCGGTCAGGCCGAGCGCGACGATGCCGCCGAGCGGGCCCGCGACGGTGGCGGGCAGCGCGGCGGCGGCGGTGGGTCCGCAGGCGGCGTCGGCGGCGTTGCCGACCATGCGGCTGACCAGGTCGCCGGCGCCGGTCGCGGCGGCGGGCTCGCCCGCGGCCAGGACGTGCCGGACGACCGTCCGCCGCAGGCCCGCCGCGGTTCTCGCGGTGGTGGTGGCGGCGAGGACGTCGGCGGCGGCGCCCAGCGCGAACTGCCCGGTGACCACGGCCGCGCACGCGCCCACCCACGCACCGCCGGACCGGCCGCGCAGCAGCAGGTCCAGGGCGTGGCCGAGGACGTAGGGCAGAAGGAGCGTCAGCCCGGTCTGGGCCGCGCCCAGCAGGACGAGCGCGGTGACCCGCGCCCAGGCCCGGCGCGCCGCGTCCAGCAGGATCCGGTCGCCCGAGGGCGGTTGGCCGGCCATGCGCGACCTCCTGGTGGAGCGGAAAGACCCGGGTGCGGCCCGTCGGCCGCACCCGGGATGACCGGAAAGGTCAGAGGCAGACGAGCGTGCTGAGCGAGCTGACGCAGCTCAGCAGGCTCAGGGAGCTGTCGCCGTCGCCGCCGTTGTGACGGTCGGCGGGCTCCAGGTTCTGCAGGTCGAGAAGGGCCATGACAGTGTCCTTTCACTAGACGGTTGGTGGTGCACGGCCGGCGGCACGGGACCGGGGCCGGGTTCAGGAGCCGCCCGCGCCCGCCATGGGGGCGAGGGGCGGCAGGAAGGGCAGGCGGGCGGTGTGCCCGCCGTCGCCGGCGCCGTTCGCGGCGGCGACGGCCAGCAGGCAGCCGGCCGTGCCGGTGGCCAGGTCCATGGACAGGCGCATCATCTGGTGGCCGGGGAAGGCGAGGTGCCCGCGGTAGTCCATGCCGTACCAGCCGAGGGCGCCGATCTGCGCGGCCAGGGCGCCGTCCGGTACCGGGGCGGTGGTCCTGGCCAGGTGCAGCACCATGCCGGCCCGGCCGGCGAACAGGGCGGGTTGCGCGTACAGCCGCGAGGTGGCCGCGCGGACCACCGCGCCGCGGACCTCCTGGAAGCGGCCGGCCGCGGCGGGGTCGCCCGCGTCGCCGCGGCCGGCCAGGCCGAGGTAGTCGTCCAGGACCATGCCGATGCCCACCCCGCCGTCGCCGAGGTACGGCATGGTCCGCCAGCCCTCGTCGACCTCCAGCGCGCCGTTCTCCGCGGTCACGCACATGTCGAGGTCGAGCCCCAGGGCCCGGGCGGCGTGGTCGAGCAGGGCGGGCGCGCCGGTGTGCTCGTACAGCCGCAGGAAGAGCAGGGCGGGGCCGGTGGCGCCGCGCAGCAGGCCGGCCCGGCGGGGCGGGGCGTTCCTGGCGGGAGCCGGCGTCGGCGCGTCGGCGAGGGCGGCCAGGCGTCCGGCGACGATGCCGGCGGCTTCGAGCGCGCGCTCGCGCAGGTCGGCCTCCCCGGTGGTGCGGGCCAGGTGGTCCAGCACCAGCCCGATGCCGGCGAGCCCGCCGTGCAGGTCGGAGGACAGCCGCTGCCAGTTCTCGCCGAGCAGCGTGCGCGTCAGTTCCAGGGCCCGCTCGGTGTGGCCGAGCCGGTCCAGGACGTACGCGATGCCGGCCACCCCGTCGTACAGCCCGAGCGCGATGCCGTTCGGCGGCGGGGCCAGCCGGTCCAGCAGCCACCGCTCGCCCCGCTCGTACCGTGGCAGGCCGCTCTCGGCGAAGGCGTAGAGGACGCCGGCGGCGCCGTTGGCGAGGCCGAGGCCGCCGCCGTCCGCGAACTGGGCGATGTCCCCGGGGAACAGCCGGTCCTCGCGGTCCGGGGTGGCCGAGGCGAGGATCGCGTCGGCCATGGACTCCCGGGCGGCGGGCCAGTCCGCGGGGTCGGCGGGCGGACGGCGCGTGCCGCGGCCGGGCGCGGGGGTGGCGGTGATGAGGGCGGGCGCGCCGTCGGCGGGCTCGGGGGAGCCGGCGGGCTCGTCCCGGGTGATCTCGGCCACCGCCTCGTCCAGGAAGGCGCGCGGCACCGGGAACTCGGCGGCGATCACCTCCGCGAGGTGGGCCGCCTTGCCGCGGTCGACGGCGAGGAGGGTGGTGACCGGCAGGAACAGGGCCAGCCGCAGGCAGGCCAGGGCGTACCGGTCGACGTCGGTGCCGCGGCGGTCGGGCGGGGCCACGAAGCCGGGGTGGGCGACGGACTGGCGGCCGCGGTCGGAGGCGGGCGCGGCCGCCTCGAAGTCGAGCAGCGCGACGGACTCGTCGTCGGGGCCGACCATGATGTTGAACATGTGCAGGTCGTTGAAGACGATGCCGCGCGAGTGGACGGCGGCGACGGCGCGTTCGACGCCCGCGTGGATGCGCAGCGCCCAGTCGGTGTACGCGGCGACCGCGTCCGGGTCCGGCTCGGGGGTGAGCAGCGGGTGGCGGTGGGCGAAGAAGGAGTTGAGCGGCTTGCCGTCGAGGAAGTCCATCACCAGGAAGCGGTGGTCGCCCACGGTGAACCAGTCGCGCACCTCGGGGGCGACGCCGAGCCCGGACAGCCGCAGCAGGGCGTCGCGTTCGCGTTCCAGCCGCGCCACCGCGTCGGCGCCGTCGGCGGCCAGCCCGGCGTGCGGGCGGCCCTCCTTGAGCACCACTTTCGCGCCGGTGCGCGTGTCGGTCCCCTGGTAGACCCCGCCGCCGTTGGAGAAGTGCAGCGCCGACTCGATGCGGTACGGCAGGTCGGCGACGGTGGTGGCGTTGCGCGCCTCCAGGTGCGGCCGCAGGAATTCGGGCAGCGTCACCCACTGCGGCACGCGGAAGGCGGGCGACCGGTCGTCGGGGACGAGCACGCCCTCGGCGTTCTCGACGGCCGGTACGAGGGTGCCGCGCTCGCCGACGCAGTACCGCCGGGCGAAGGCGCCGTAGCGCACGTAGAGCGGTCCTTCGCGCCAGCGCAGGTCGGTGAGGATGTACGGTCCGTGCTCGCCGGCGAGCAGGTCGTCCAGTTCCTCCAGGACCGTCCGCAACTGGTCCTCGTCCGCCGGATAGACGGTGACGAATTTCCCGCTGGTGTCGCGGCCGGCGTATTTGGAATTCCGCAGGTGCAGCAACTGCGGGCCGGGCACGAATTTGAACGGGACGAGCCGCGGGACGCAGTAGTCCCACACCTTCGCGGCGACTTTGTCGGCGTTGTCCAGGGCGGCCGAGACGTGGATCTTCCAGCCCTGCGGCGGGTGGCCGCCGGCCGTCTCGGGCGGGTCGATGTGCAGCCAGTCGCCGTGGCGCGTGCTGCGCCAGCCGGCCGGGATCTCGCGCTGCGCGGTCTCGAAGAGCGTCATCGCGCCGCCGCTCGTCAGGGCCGCGGGCACCTCGGCGGGGAGCCGGTCGAGGCTCTCGTAGAAATACCGGTCCGCGATACAGAAAACCTCGTAGCGATTGTCCATCGAACCCTTCCCCACGAGCCTTCGGCCCGGGAGGAATCCAGAGCCGGCGACGGACAAAGATTTCCACGCCGCCGGCGGCGGGAGAAGTCACCGATGTCATCTCATGGGCATGCGGAACGCACGGTTCCAGCCGGGCGCGCCGCACGGCCCCCGGGGCCGGGCCGGCCCGGGACCACGGGCAATGGTCCACCCGGTGCAACATGACTGCCCGACAAGGGAGTTGACTGGTCCCGTACGCACGACCCGGGTGGCGGCGCGACGGCGGTTTGGGGCAATAATGCCCCTCTGCAACGTTGTCGCCGAAATTTCCAGAAACGATCTGGACCCCGAGAGGGCGGAACGGCACACTTTTGAACCAGCATCAAGAAGGGACACCATGCCGCTCAGAAGCACCGCAACCGCCCGCCAGGAGCGCCTCGGTGCGGAGCTGCGGAAGATGCGGGAAGCGGCCGGCATCACCGCTCGCGACACCGCCCGCCTGCTCGGCACCGACCCGGCCAAGGTCAGTCATATCGAGGCCGGCCGGCTGGGCGTGAGCGAGGAGCGGTTACGGCGGCTCGCCGCGTTCTACGAGTGCGGCGACACCGCGCTCATCGACGCGCTCGTCGCCATGGCCAACAGCCAGGGCCGCAAGGGCTGGTGGGAGACCTACCGCGGAGTGGTCCCCGCCGCGCTGCTCGACGTCGCCGAGCTGGAGCACCACGCGGTTCACCTGCGCAGCATCCAGATCACGCACATCCCGGGCGTGTTCCAGACCGAGGACTACACCCGTACGGTCTTCGGCTACGCCATCCCGCCGCTGCCGGACAACGAACTGGAGGCGAGGGTGGCGCACCGGCTGGAGCGCTCCGGCGTGCTGTACCGGGAGGCCGCGCCGCCGTACGAGGCGCTGGTCCACGAGGCCGCGCTGCGCATGCGCTTCGGCGGCAGCAAGGTGGCCAGGGCGCAGCTCGAACACCTCCAGGAGCTGAGTCATCTGCCGCACATAAGCGTGCGGGTCATCCCGTTCGCCGCGGACGGCCACATCGGATCCGGCCACGCGATGCTCTACGCGAGCGGGCCGGTCCGCCAGCTCGACACCGTCCAGATCGACTCGGCGCACGGCGTCACCTTCCTGCACTCGGCCCCGCAACTGGCCAACTACCGGGTGCTGTACGACACGCTCGCCGCCGTCGCCCTCGACCGCCCGCGGTCCCGAGATTTCATCCACGCCATTTCCCGAGACCTCTGAAAGGCCGCCCATGACCGTGCCCCTGATCTGGCAGAAGTCCACGTACTCGCAGGAGCAGGGCGACTGCGTCGAACTGGCCGCACACGGGGGCGCGGTCCTGCTCCGGGAGAGCGACAACCCGGGTGTGGTGCTGCGCACGACACGCAGGAACCTGGCGGTCTTCCTCCAGGTCATCCGGCAGGGTGCGGTGAAAGGGGGACCGCCGGGGAAGTGAGCGCCGGGCCGCGGCGCACCGGCCGCCGACGCGGGGGCGGACCGGCTGCCGGTGGCGCGGCGCACCGGCCGCCGGGGCGAGGACGGGCCGGACGCCGCCGCCTGGTCGGGGGCGGCCGGTGGCGCCGGGGCGGGTCGGAGGGGGTCGGGCGCCGCGGGTTAGGGTGAGGGGCTCCCACGCACCCCGAAAGGCCGACACCTCATGTCCCTGCGCCGTGCCGCCGCCGTCCTCACCCTCGCGGCAGCCACCTTGCTGACGCCCCTCGCCGCGGCTGCCGCCACGCCGCCCGCGGGGCTGTACGGCGCGGCCGACCCGACCTACGACGGCGTCTGGCGGCAGAGCTACGCCCTGCTCGCCCTGCACACCGCGGGGGTGACCCCCTCCCCCGCGGCCGTCGGCTGGCTCACCGGACAGCAGTGCGCGGACGGCGGGTTCCCCTCGTTCCGCGCCGCCACGGCGACGCCCTGCGTGGCCAAGGCCGAGGACACCAACGCCACCGGCCTCGCCGTCCAGGCGCTGGCCGCGCTCGGCGGCCACACGGCCGCGGTCACCAAGGCGACCACCTGGCTGGCGTCGGTGCAGAACGCGGACGGCGGCTGGCCGTACAACCCCCACACCCCCTCGGACCCGGACTCCACGGCCGTGGTGATCGGCGCCCTGAAGGCGGTGGGAACCGATCCGGCCACGCGCACCTCGGCCTCGGGCAAGAGCCCCTACGACGCCCTGCGCGGCTTCCAGTTCGGCTGCTCGGCCAAGGTGGCCGACCGGGGGTCGTTCGGCTACCCGATCAACGGCAAGCTCTCGGTGAACGCCAAGGCGACGGTGGACGCCGTGCGCGGCGCCCAGGGCGCCGGATTCCTGGTGAGCCCGCCCGCGGCGGACACCCGGCCGGCCGCACCCGGGTGCGCGGGCGGCAAGGACGCCTATGCCGCGCTCGCCCCCAAGGCGAGCGGCCAGGCGGGCGCCGCATATCTCGCCGGCCTGCTCACCAAGGGCGGCGGCCACCTGACGGCGGTCACCCCCGGCGCCACCACGCCGACCCCCGACTACAGCACGACGGCGGACGCGGTCGCCGCCCTTGCCGCGACCGGCGACCTCAGCACCGCCAAGGCCACGTACACCTGGCTCACCGGCCACGCGACCGCATGGGCGCACGCCAACCCCGCGGCGCTGTCCCAGTTGATCCTCGCCGCCCACGCGGTGGGCGCCGACCCGCGCGACGCCGCCGGCGCCGACTGGGTGCGGCAGCTCACGAACCTCGGCCCGGCCCCCGCCAAGGCGGCGGACTCCTCGCCGGCGCCGGCGTCCGCGTCGGCTCACCACTCCGCCAAGCACGGCGGCTCGGCCGTCGGCACCTGGGTGATCGTCGGCGTCGCCTTCGTCGCGAGCGTCGGCGTCGGCATCCTCCTCAGCGCCCGCAGGCGACGCGGCTGATGCGCCGGCCCGCCCGCGTCACCCGTACCGTCCGCGCCCTTCCGGCGGCGGTACTCGCGGCAATGGCCGCGCTTGTCCTCGTCACCTTGGCTGCGGCCCCCGCCCGGGCCACCGGCTACCGGTACTGGTCGTACTGGCTGCTCGGTGCGGACGGCGCCTGGACGTACGCGCAGACCGGGCCCGCCTTCCACACACCCCATGACGGGGACGTGGAGGGGTGGCGGTTCGCGGTGAGCCGGGACGCGGCCGACAAGGCCACCCGGCCGCGCGAGACGCCCGCCTTCGCCACCGTGTGCGCCCACACGCCGCCGGCCCCCGGCCGCAAACGCGTCGCCCTCGTCATCGACGCCGGTACGGACGCCGACGCGCCCGCCGGCGAGACACCCGCGCGGGGCCCGCGTACCGCCTGCGCCCGGGTGCCCGAGGACGCCAGCTCCGCCGACGCCTTGGCGGCCGTGGCCAAGCCCCTGCGCTACGACTCTTCCGGCATCCTGTGCGCCATCGACGGCTACCCGGCGGCCGGCTGCGGCGAGCAGGTGTCGGCGAAGGGCGGGTCGGACGGCGGGTCGAACGGTGACGCCGCCGGCGGGTCGGGCGGCGGGTCGGGCAAGGGCCCGAACGGCGGCTCCGGCAAAGGCTCCGGCGACGGTGCCGGTGCCGGTGCGCCGTCGGCGGGTCGCGCGTCCGGGCACCATGGCGACGGCCCCGCCCTGGGCCTGTACGCGGGGGGCGGCGCCGTGCTCCTGCTCGGCGGAGCCGCCGTATGGCAGGCCCGCCGCCGCCGCTCGTGACGCTCCGGGGGGCGCCCCGCGCCGACCGGGCCAACGCCCTGCACGCGGGCGCCTGGTGGCTGTGGGCGCTGGGCCTGGCCACGGCCGCCTCGCGCACCACCGACCCCCTCCTGCTCGCCCTGGTGGTGGCGGTCGCCGGGTACGTCGTGGCCGCGCGTCGCACCGACGCGCCGTGGGCCCGCTCCTACGGCGCCTTCCTGCGGCTGGGGCTCGCGGTGCTCGCCATCAGGCTGTTCTTCGCGGTGCTGCTGGGCTCGCCCGTGCCGGGTACCCATGTGGTGATGACGCTGCCCGAAGTGCCGCTGCCGCACTGGGCGCAAGGGGTGCGGCTGGGCGGCCGGGTGACCGCGGAGGGGCTGGTGTTCGCGTTGCGGGACGGGATGAAGCTCGCCGCGCTGCTGGTCTGCGTCGGCGCGGCGAACGCGCTGGCCAACCCGGCCCGCCTGCTCAAGTCGCTGCCCGGGGCGCTGTACGAGGCCGGTGTCGCCGTCGTCGTCGCCATGACCTTCGCCCCGCACCTGGTCGCCGACGTCTCACGGCTGCGCGCCGCCCGCCGCCTGCGCGGCCGCGACGACCGCGGCGTGCGCGCCCTGCTCCAGGTGGGCCTGCCGGTGCTGGAAGGCGCGCTGGAACGTTCCGTCGCGCTGGCCGCCGCCATGGACGCGCGCGGATACGGGCGCACGGCCCACGTCCCGGTCCGCGTGCGGCGCGCGACGGCGGCGCTCACCCTCGGCGGCCTGATGGGCGTGTGCGCCGGGACGTACGGGCTGCTGTCCGCCGCCGGTTCCGGCTACGGCCTGTGGGTGCTGCTGGCCGGCCTGGCCTGCGCGCTGGCCGGGCTGCGCCTGGGCGGCCGCCGTTCGGTCCGCACCCGGTACCGCCCCGACCCGTGGGGGCCGCGCGCCTGGCTGGTGGCCGGCTCGGGCGTCGCGGTCGCGGCGGCGATGATCGCCGCCTCCCGGTACGCGCCCGGCCCGCTCGACCCGCCCGCGTACCCGCTGACCGCCCCCACCCTGCCGCTGTGGCCCGCGCTGTCCGTCCTGGTGGGCCTGCTCCCGGCGTTCGTGGCCCCGGCCCCCGCGAAGGAGGCGCGCCCGTGATCCGGTTCGAGGACGTCACGGTGACCTACGAGGGCGCCGCCGCGCCCGCCGTGCGCGGCATCGACCTCACCGTCCCGGAGGGCGAACTGTGCCTGCTGGTCGGCCCGTCCGGGGTCGGCAAGTCCACCCTGCTGAACGCCGTCAGCGGCCTCGTACCCCACTTCACCGGCGGCCGGCTGTCCGGCAGGGTGACGGTGGCCGGGCGCGACACCCGTACCCACAAGCCGCGGGAACTCGCCGACGTCGTCGGGACGGTCGGCCAGGACCCGCTGTCCCACTTCGTCACCGACATCGTCGAGGACGAACTCGCCTACGGCATGGAGTCGCTGGGGCTGCCGGCCGAGACGATGCGCCGCCGCGTCGAGGAGACCCTGGACCTGCTGGGCCTGGCCGACCTGCGGGACCGGCCGATCGCCACGTTGTCCGGCGGCCAGCGGCAGCGGGTCGCGATCGGCTCCGTCCTGACCGTCCACCCCTCGGTCCTGGTCCTGGACGAGCCGACCTCGGCGCTGGACCCGGGCGCGGCCGAGGAGGTGCTGGCGGTCCTGCAGCGGCTGGTGCACGACCTCGGCACGACCGTGCTGATGGCCGAGCACCGCCTGGAGCGCGTGGTGCAGTACGCCGACCAGGTCGTGCTGCTCCCCTCCCCCGGCGCGCCCGCGCTGGCCGGCCCGCCCGCCGACGTCATGGCCGTCTCGCCGGTCCAGCCGCCGGTGGTCGCGCTGGGCCGGCTGGCGGGCTGGTCGCCGCTTCCCCTGTCGGTACGGGACGCCCGCCGCCGGGCCGCGCCCCTGCGGGAACGCCTGGCCGGCGCGGCACCTGACGCCGGGGCGGCCGCGGCCGGACCCGTTCCCGGCACACCCCTCGTACAGGTCAGGGGGCTGGCGGTGCGGCGCGGCCGGCGCGAGGTGCTGCGCGGTGTCGGCCTGGAGGTGCGGGCGGGCGAGACGGTGGCGCTCATGGGCCGCAACGGCGCCGGGAAGTCCACCCTGCTGTCCACCCTGGTGGGCCTGCACACCCCCGCCTCGGGCACGGTGGACGTCGGCGGCGCTGTCCCGCACCGCACCCGGCCCGCCGAGCTGGTGCGCCGCGTCGGCCTCGTCCCCCAGGAGCCGCGCGACCTGCTGTACGCGGACACGGTCGCCGCCGAGTGCGCCGCCGCCGACCGCGACGCCGCCGCGGCCCCGGGAAGCTGCCGCGCCCTTGTCGCGGAGCTGCTGCCCGGCGTTCCGGACGACGCCCACCCGCGCGACCTGTCCGAGGGCCAGCGCCTGGCCCTCGCCCTGGCCGTGGTCCTCACCGCCGAGCCCCCGGTGCTGCTGCTGGACGAGCCGACCCGCGGCCTCGACTACGCCGCAAAGTCCCGCCTGGTCGCCCACCTGCGGGCGCTCGCCGCGGCGGGGCACGCGATCGTCCTGGCCACGCACGACGTGGAACTTGCCGCGGATCTGGCGCACCGCGTCGTCGTCCTGGCCGACGGCGAGATCGTCGCCGACGGCCCGGCCGCCGAGGTGGTCGTCTCCTCCCCCGCGTTCGCGCCCCAGGTCGCGAAGATCCTCGCCCCGGCTCCCTGGCTGACGGTCGGCCAGGTCGCCCGCGCCCTGGAGGCGGCGCCGTGACCGCGGCGCCCGGGCCGGCGGCCGGGGGCCGGGCGGCCGCGCCACCCGCGCCCCTTGCCGCGAGGGCCGCGCGGACCCGGCTCGACGCCCAGGTGCGTCCGGTGCGCCTGGGCGTACGGTCCGCGGCCGTGCTCGCGCTCGTGTCCGCGGTGGGCGCCGCCGCCTTCTGCTGGCCGCTGCTGGCCGCGCACGGCTCCGCCGTGGCCGCGCACAGCGCCGACGCGCCCTGGCTGTTCACGGCGCTGCTGCCGCTGCTGGTGGCCGTGGTGATCGCCACGATCGCGGACACCGGCATGGACGCCAAGGCCGTGGCGATGCTGGGGATGCTGGCGGCGGCCGGGGCCGCCCTGCGGCCGCTGGGCGCGGGGACGGCCGGGATCGAGCCGATGTTCTTCCTGATGGTGCTGTCGGGGCGGGTGCTCGGGCCCGGCTTCGGGTTCACGCTGGGCTCGCTGACGATGTTCGCCTCGGCGCTGCTGACCGGCGGGGTCGGTCCGTGGCTGCCGTACCAGATGCTCGCCATGGGCTGGGTGGCGATGGGCGCCGGGCTGCTGCCGGGCGCCCATCGCCTGCGCGGCCGGGCCGAACTCGCCCTGCTCGCCGGGTACGGGGCGGTGTCCGCGGTCGCGTACGGCACCGTGATGAACCTCCAGGGCTGGCCCTACATCGCCGGGCTCGCCTCGGACATCTCCTACGACCCGCACGCCTCCCTGGGCACGAACCTGGCCCGGTTCGCCACCTACTGCCTGACGACGTCGCTCGGCTGGGACCTGCCCCGCGCCGCCCTGACCGCCGTCCTCTCCTTCGCCCTCGGGCCCCCCGTGCTGCGCGCCTTGCGCCGGGCCACCCGCCGAGCGGCGTTCACCGCCGCCGCGTCCTTCGACCCGCCGGCCGCCGGGCCGTCCGGCGGGCCCGACGGGTCCGGCGGGTCCTAAGCGACGGTGAGCAGGTGCCGGGTCATGTCCCGGTACCGGGTCAGCGCGATCCGCAGCTCCTCCGTGCCGGCCGCCTCGCCGTCCCGCGTGTTCCAGCTCTCGCGCAGTTCCCGGCGGCGCTCGGCGAGCAGCCGCGCCAGACGTTCGACCGTCTCCTCCAGTACGGCGTCCGCGTCCTTCACGGCGCGCCGCGGATCGTCCACGAAGCCGCCGACGGCCCGGTCCATGCGCCGCCCGAGCCGGTCCATCTCGGCGACGGGGTCCGTCTCCTGCCCGGCCGGGGGCCCGGGCGGAGCCCCGGCGGCGGAGGCCGGAGCTGTCGCGGGTGCTTCGGACGCGGGTGATTCGGACGCGGGTGTTTCGGACGGGGGTACGGGCGCGCTTCCGGCGCCGGGCTCTGCGGGCTCCGGGACGCCGGGCTCCGGGACGCCGGGCGCGGGGGCGCCGGGCTCACGGAGGAGGCCGGGCGTCGGGTTGCCGGACTCCGGCGCGCGGGCGGGGGCCGCCCCGGCCTCGGCCTCCGGCCGGTCCTGGTCCTCGCGGACCGCCCGCTGTTGCTCGCGTTCCTGCTGTGCGGTCATCGTCCTCGTCTTTCTGGGTCCTGGGGCTGCCGGCGGCGGGCCGCGGGTGCGCGTGCCGCGTGTACGTATGCCTATGCGCGTGCGTGTGCGTACGGGTCGGGGAAGGCGCTCCGGGAAGGGATGCCGTCGCCTCCCCGGAGCGCCCGACCTGTGGTCCCCGGTTCTTTGGATTCCGCGAAGTCCGCGAAGTGCCCGAAAGGGTGTGCGCGGTCGTGGTGTGGCGGTGCGTCAGGCCTGGTCGCCGCCGTGGCCGCCGCGCCGGCCGCCGGTCAGGCCGGCGAACCGCTGGGCGAGGGGGCCGCCGCGGCGGCCGGGTCCGCCGGCGAGCGCTTCCTCCCTGTCGGCCGCGTCGGGGTCGGCCGTGCCCGCCGGGTCCGCGCCCCGCGTCCCGTCCGCCTCGGGGCCCTTCTCCAGGGAGGGTGCCGCCGCCGCGCCCGCGGTGACGGGCGCGGTCGTCCCGGCCGCGGGGACCGGTTCGGGGCTCACGTCCTCGACGAGCACGTCGAACAGGGCGCGCGCGCCCAGCAGCGCCTGCCGCAGCTCCTCCGTCGCCTGCCGTCCGACCGGGCCGTGCTCGGCCAGCGCGTGGGCGTGCCGGTAGCCCTGGATCTCGTGCGGGTGGTGCACGGAAAGGGCGTTGAAGTGGTCGGGCGAGTCGGCGCCGGGGAAGCCGCGTTCGGCCGCGAGCCCGGCCAGCAGCCGGTCCGCCTCGTTGACGGCCGCCGCCGGCTCGTCCACGAACCGGGTCTGCACTCCCGCCCAGCTCGTCATGTACCGGTCGCGGTCCTGCGCGGACAGCGGCTCGCGCCGGAGCCCGCCGAACCGCTTGACCCGTTCGCTCAGTTCCCGCCGCGTCGCCTTCACGTCGCCGTCGTTGCGTGCCAGTGCCCGCTCGTATTCCGGGCCGAACCGCCGCTTGACCCCCATCGTGCTGCCGCCGCCGCGCATCATGGCCATCGCCGCGGCTATGGCGCACACCACGACGGCCGCCACGACGACGACGGCGATCACCGCTCCTGTGGACATCACGTGCCTCCCGTCTCTCCCCGCTCTCCCCGGTTCGCGTTGCCGCTGCCGGTGCCGCCAAACTCCGATTCCGGCCAAGGGCGCAGAGGCCGGGGGGCGATGACGGGATGTCCGGCCCCCTGCGCGCCCCCCGCGAGGCCGCGTACGTCCCGGCCGGGAGGGTCAGGCCGCGCGGTCGGCCGCCGTGCCGTGGGAGGTACGGCGGTGTACCCGCGGCTCGGGGCGGTCGGTGTCGCCGCCGCACAGCTCGGTACTCAACTTGTTGACGAGCGCGGCGAGTTCGGAGTGGGCCGCGGGGTCCCAGTCGCCGAGGAGTCCGGCCAGGACGGAGCGGCGGGCCTCGACCAGGCGGTCGGCGAGCAGCAGACCGGACTCGGTCAGCCGCAGCGGGTTGCCCTCCCGGGTCGCGTAGCCGCGCGACTCGGCCTCCACGGCGGCGGACTCGATGAGCGCGGACGGCACGGTGGTGTGCTCGGCGAGCTCGACCGGGTCGTCCTCCCCGTCGCGGGCCAGCCGCAGCAGCAGCCAGCTCGTGGCCGGGTGGATGTCCAGACCGGCCATGTCGGTGATGCGCCGGTACAGGTCGTGGCGCGCCTCCCGGCTGCCCAGCAGCGACAGGCAGCGGGCGATCTCGTCCAGGGAGGAGCGGTCGACCGGGTTGGTGCCGATGGTCTCGCTGGCGTCGGGCACGGTCACCGTCCCGCGCAGCGGCTGCTCCTTGAGGAACCAGGACAGGACGAAGGCGGCGAGGGCGACCGGCGCCGCGTACAGGAACACCGTGGTGATCGAGGTGGAGTACGCGTGCAGCACCGGCGCCTTGATCGCCGACGGCAGGCGGGCGACGGACGTGGGGTCGGCCTGGAGGGAGGCCGGGCGGAAGCCCGGCGGCACCGGCACTCCGCGCAGGGCGGAGACCAGCTTGTCCCGGAGCTGGTTGGTGAAGACGGTGCCGAAGACGGACACCCCGAAGGACGCGCCGATCGAGCGGAAGAAGGTGGCGCCGGAGGTCGCCGCGCCGAGGTCGTCGTAGTCGACGGCGTTCTGCACGGCGAGCACCAGCACCTGCATCACCAGGCCGAGCCCGAAGCCGAAGACGAACAGGTACAGGCTCAGCAGCCAGGTCGCGGTGAACTCGTCGAGCCGGTGCAGCAGCAGGAGTCCGACGGTGACCACGGCGGTGCCGGCGACCGGGAAGACCTTGTAGCGCCCGGTGTGGCTGACGATCTGGCCGGAGCCGGTGGACGAGATGAGCAGGCCCACGACCATCGGGATCAGGTGGACACCGGACAAGGTCGGCGAGTAGCCGTGCACGACCTGCAGGAACGTCGGCAGGTACGTCATCGCGCCGAACATCGCGAAGCCGACGACGAAGGAGATCGCGGAGCACAGGGTGAAGGTGCGCACCGTGAACAGCCGGGGCGGCAGCACCGGTTCCGCGGCGCGGCGCTCGACGAACACGAAGAGCGCGACGAGCAGGACGCCGGCCACCGCCAGGCCGACGATGCCCGCCGAGCCCCAGGCCCAGGTGGTGCCGCCCAGCGAGGTGACCAGGACCAGGCAGGTGGCGGCGGCCGCCACCACGCCCATGCCCAGGTAGTCGATGCGGTGGCGGGTACGGCGGGCCGGAATGTGCAGGACCGCGGCGATCACGGCGAGGGCGACGGCGCCGATCGGCAGGTTGACGTAGAACACCCAGCGCCAGGAGAGCTGCTCGGTGAACACTCCGCCCAGCAGCGGCCCGAGCACGCTGGCCGCGCCGAACACGGCGCCGAACACGCCCTGGTAGCGGCCCCGGTCGCGGGGCGGCACGATGTCGCCGACGATGGCCATCGACAGGACGATGAGGCCGCCGCCGCCCAGCCCCTGCACCGCCCGGAAGGCGATCAGCTCGCCCATCGACCGGGCGACCCCGCACAGCGCGGAACCGAGCAGGAAGAGCACGATGACCGCCTGGTACAGCCGTTTGCGGCCGTACATGTCGCCGAGCTTGCCCCACAGCGGCGTCGCCGCGGTCGAGGCCAGCAGGTAGGCGGTGACGACCCAGGACAGGTGGTCGATGCCGCCCAGGTCGCTCACGATCGTGGGCAGCGCGGTGGACACGATGGTCTGGTCGAGGGCCGCCAGCAGCAGGCCCAGCGCAAGCGCGCCGATCGCGAGACGGACCGCCCGCTTGTCCTGGGGCTCGCCCGCCGCCGCCGCGGGAGCCGCGGCGGCGGATGTGTCCTGGGCCATGGAACAGCTCCCTCGCCTCGATCCCCCGAGGTCCGGATCTCCCGGCCTGCCCGGCCCGGGAGGTCCCCGGTCCGGTCTGTCCCGGCCGGACGTCCTGGGTCCGGTCTCTCCTGACCGAACGTCCTGGGTCCGGATCCCGCCGGTCCGGATCCCGCCCATCCCGGACGCCGGCGGCCCCGGACCCCACTGGACCGCATTCCCACTGGTCCGGATTCCCACTGTTCGAACGGGTATGACCCACGGGTCGCGGTCGGTTCCGCGCGGGGCGCGAGCCCGGCGGGAAGGGGAACGTCTGCGCGCCGGGACCCGCAGTGGGCATAATCGCCCTGGCTTCACGAACAAGTGAACCCATCGTGGGAGGGGACCCAGTGGCGTCGCAGCAGGAGAAGGGGGCCGGGCGGGGGCGGATGCCGGACGGGCCGGCGCGGGAGCGGGACGTGCCGCGGGCGCCGGGCGCGGCGGCCTTCCGTGACGACCCGGACACGCGCGGCGACCACGGCCTCGACGCGGTAAGCGGCGCGGCCGTCGGCACGGACGCCGCCGGGGACATCGGCGAGGCCGACCCGGAGGCGGGCGAGAGACGCGCGGCCGAGCGATCGGCCCGCCGCGCCGAGGCGGTCGCGGCCGCCGAGGGCTTCCATCCGCTGCGGGTCCGCCCGTACGTGGCCGAGCCGTCCGCCGCGGCGGAGGCGCCCGAGGACGAAGCGGCGCGGACCGGCCTCCTGCCGCTGCCGGAGTTCCCCGAGGAGCCGCCCACGGCCGAGCTCGCCCGGGTGCCGCTGCTTCCGCTGACCGAGCGTGACACCGCGTACGAGAGGGAGGCGGCCGCGGCTGCCGCCGTCCGCGGCAGGCACCGGCGCCGCAGGCGGCGGATCGTGGTGGCCGCGGCAGCCGTGGCCGCGTCGGCGCTGGCCGCGGGGGCGGTCGCGGTGACCGGGCAGATCGTGGGCGAGGAGGAGGGCGGTACGGATCTGGCGCAGCCGGACCGTACGACCTCCGTGCCCGACGTCCAGCTGCCCACCGACGTGGCCACCCCGAGCACCCACGCGGCGCCGCCGGCCGCGAGCCGCGGGCATGCCGCGCCCGCGAGGCCGACGGCGCCGAGCGCGAGTCCGTCGTCCGCGTCGCCGAGTCCCACGCCGTCCCCGGCCACCCCGTCGACCGCGCCCACCCCGTCCGGCACGCCCACCGCGTCGGCCCCCGCCTCGCCCTCCCCCACCGCGCCGTCCCCTTCCCAGCCCCCGCCGACCGGCGCCTCGCCGAACGGACCGCTGACGCCCGCCCCCTCCGCCGTCCTGCGGCTCGGCGACTCCGGCCCGCAGGTCGCCGACCTCCAGCGCCGCCTCACCCGGGTGTGGACCTACCACGGCCCCGTCGACGGCCGGTACGGCGAGTGGACCCGCCAGGCCGTCGCCACGTTCCAGTTCTGGTACGGCGTCACCGCCGACCCCTCCGGCGTCTACGGCCCTGCCACCCGCGCCGCCCTGGAGAACGCGACGGGCGGCCCCTACCACCACTGATGGCCACCGACCGCCACCGGCCACCGCCCCGGCCGCGGACCGGCGGGCCGCGGTTCGGGCGGCGACCGGCCGGAAGGCGTCCCGCGTAGACTCGTCCGGGTGCCAGCGCCCTCCTTCGGCCTCGACCGGTTCCAGCTCGTGCTGCTGCGCCGGATGGCCGACCACCGGCCGGAACTCGTGGACGACGCCCTGCGGACGCTCGGCGCGAGCCACACCGACCTGCGCGAGGCCCACAAGCGGTGGCAGGCGCGCGTGCACTCGCGGACGTTCCCCGGCGGCGCGCAGCGGTACCGGACCGCGCTCGGGCCGCCGCGGGAAGAGACGCTGCGGCGGGTCGGCGACCTGACCTGCACGGGGCTGCTGTGGCCGGTGCCGCTGTGGCCCGACCTGCGGTTCGAGGTCCTGTGCGCTCCCGGCGGCGCGGTCTGGAACGAGTGGCTGGTCCGCGCCCCCGGTACGCCCCCGCCGCCGCTGCGCACCGCCGCCGACCTGGTCCCCTGGTCCTGCACGGTCGACGACGCCGCCCGCGCCTTCCCGCCCGCGACCCCCCTGCCGCCGGACGCCCCGACGCGCTCCCGCCTGGCCCTGACCGTCCCGGGCACCCCCACCCGCGTGTTCGCGCACTTCACCTGGGGCCTGCTGCAGTACGTGTCCGACGAGCGCTGAGCCGCCCTCCCCGCCGGGTCCGGCCCGTCCGGGCCGCGCCCCCGCCTGGCCACCCCCTGCCCGTAACCAGGCCGTCCCCTGCCCGCACCCAAAGCGTCGTCGCCCGTTCCCCGGAAGCACTGGCGTCCCCCGCGGCCACTTTGTATAGTGAAGAAACAAAGTGGCGCCGCCCGCTTCCCCTGACCGGCGGGCGGAGCCACTGCGTCAGCCCGCCGCAGGACCCCGTACCGAGGGAGCACCATGCCGGCCACGGCCACCTTCCGCGTCCGCGCGCTGCTGCTCGACATGGACGGGACCCTGGTGAACAGCGACGCGGTGGTGGAGCGGGTCTGGAGCCGGTGGGCGGCGCGCCACGGCCTGGCCCGCGAGGCGGTGCTGAGGGTCGTGCACGGGCGGCAGGGCCACATGACGATGGCCGAACTGCTGCCGGACCGCCCGATGACCGAGAACCTCGCGGAGAACGCCGTCCTGCTCGCCGAGGAGACCGGCGACCTGGACGGCGTCGTGCCGGTCGCGGGCGCCGGGGCGTTCCTGGCCGCGCTGGCGGGCAGTCCGCACGCCCTGGTCACCTCGGCGAGCGAGGCGCTGGCCCGGGCCCGGATGGGCGCCGCCGGGCTGCCGCTGCCGCCGGTGCTGGTGACCTCCGAGCGGGTCAGCGCGAGCAAGCCGGACCCCGAGGGCTTCCTCAAGGGCGCCGCGGAGCTGGGCTTCGCCCCCGAGGAGTGCCTGGTCTTCGAGGACGCCGAAGTCGGCATCGCGGCGGCCAAGGCGGCCGGGATGCGGGTCGTCGGCGTCGGCCCCCGCGCGGCGGCCCACGGGCCCACCGCCCACGTCCCGTCGCTGGACCACGTACTCGTGGCGGCCGATCCTGACAGCGGCCTCCACGTGACCGTCCGCTGACCGCTCGCGGGCCGTTCCTGGACGGCGGCCCGCGAGCGGCGGCGGCCGGCCGCACCCGGCCGGCGGGCTCCGCCCCACCTGGCCCCGAACGCAGCCGTGCGGCCGGGCCCCGGCCGGGCCGGCCCCGGCTCAGGCCCCGGCCAGGCCCTCGCGCCTCACCCGGCCGCCGCCTCGTACAGGCTGAATCCGGCCAGTACCACCATCACCGCCGCCGCGATCTTCGTGATCAGCCGCAGCGGGACCCGCCTCATCAGGAGCTGCCCGCCGAAGATGCCGAGCGCGGCCACCGCCCACAGGCCCAGGACGGCGCCGATGGCGACGGAGACCGGGTCGCCGTAGCGGGCCGCGAGGTTGGCGGTCATGATCTGGGTGAGGTCGCCGAACTCGGCCACCAGGATCAGCGTGAAGCCGGCTCCCGCGACCTTCCAGAAGCTCTGCGAGGACGGCGCCCTGACCTCCTCGTCCTCCTCGCCCCTGGACAGCAGCAGCATGGCCGCGCCGCCGAGGAAGAGCAGGCCCACCACACCTTGCACCAGGCGGTGCGGCAGCAGCGTGAGCAGGCTGCCCGCGGCGATGGCGAGCGCCACGTGGACGACGAAGGCGGCGGCGACCCCGGCGAAGACGTACGAGGCGCGGTAGCGGGTGCCCAGCATGAGCGAGGCGAGCGCGGTCTTGTCGGGCAGCTCGGCAAGGAAGATCACGCCGAACACGACGGCGATGACGGTCGGGCTGAACACGGGATTCGGGTCCTCGATCGGTCGGGCGCCGTGCCCTGGACCGCGGATTCGGGGTCGCTTCGGCACGGCAGCGTGTGAACACTGCGGCCGAAGGTCTCGCCGACGGCCCGTGCACGCACGCGCCGCCCCCGGGCGCCGGCCCGGGTGCCGCCGCGCGGGCGGCGGTCCGGGCAGTATGTCGACGGTCCGGCGAAGAGCTACTCCCCTTCTGCTGCGACCAGTGTACGGGGGCCGCGCGGGACTACGCGGGGGCGGGGCGGGTGATGTGCCCGCGGGCCACGAGTTCCAGCACCACGGCGACCGAAACGGCCTGCACGGCCATGAGCGCGATGAGGACGAACAACTGCACCGCCCCCGCCGACACCGGGCTCGCGCCGCCGAGCAGCATGCCGACGAACGCTCCCGGCAGGGTGACCAGGCCGACGGTCCGCGTCTGGTCCAGGCCCGGGACGAGCGCGCCGGACGCGGCGGGCCGGGCGATCTCCATCCGGGCGTCGCGGTCGCTGAACCCCAGCGCCATCGCGGCCTCCACCTCGCCTGCCCGCCCGGCCAGTTCCTCCAGCGCGCGCCGCCCGCCGAGCACGGTCGCGGTCAGCCCGCCGCCGATGAGGATGCCCGCCACGGGGATGAGGGCCACGCCGTCGATCGGCACCAGCCCCGCCGCGACCAGCACCGCCACCACCGGCAGCGACCCGGCGCCGACCGGCACGAAGGCCCACCACCACGTCCGGTCGCGGGTGATCCGCCGCCCCGCGGTCCTGGACGCCACCGAGAACATCAGCACCACGAAGCCCAGCAGCGCCGCCTCGTGCTTCACGACCCAGCCGATGAGCGCCGAGACCGCCGCGAGCTGGACGGCCGCGCGGATTCCGGCGTACACGATGCCGCGGGCGTAGTTCTCCTGCGCGTCCGCCAGCCGCGCGTACGCGGCGACGCCCGCCGCCGCGACCAGCAGCACCGCCAGCACGACGGCGAGCGTGCGGTCCACGGGCAGCAGCGAGGACGACGAGGCGGTGGACGGCAGGGCGGACGGCGACCAGGCGGACGGCAAGGCGGCGGGCGCGAGGGCGGCGCCGGTCGGGGCGGTCAGAGCGGTCGGGGCGGTCACGGCGCCACTGTGGCACACCGCCCGCCCGCGGGGGCACGGCTGTTCCCGCCGGGGCGGGCCGCCGGGAACACCCGTGCCCCGCGGCCCGCCCCCGTGTCCCAACAGCGGCCGAAAGGTGTCTGATACGTCACGTGCCCTCGGCGGAACCGATGGCCATCACTGGCGTACGCTGTACGGCTGACGGGGGACAAGATCCGCCGTTCCCGGAACGACAGCGGCACCGTACTCCGCACGGACTCGCGGGACCACGGCACGGCACGGGCAGGACTGGCGGAGGACGAGGAGGCAGGGTGCTGCAGGGCCTGGGCTCTCTCTTCGACTGGCCCTGGATCTACGCCCTGGTGGCGCTGTCCGTCCTGCTCGACGTCTTCCTGCCGGTGCTGCCCAGCGGAATGCTGGTGATCAGCGCGGCCACCGCCGGATCGTCCGCGCCCGGTGACGACTTCCTCGACGTGTTCGCGCTGCTGGTGTGCGCCGCCGCGGCCTCCTGCGCGGGCGACCTGCTGGCGTACCGGCTGGCGTTCCGCGGCGGGGACTGGTTCGAGAGCCGGGTCGCGGCATCGCGGCGGCTGGCGTCGGCGCACGAGCGGCTCGGCCAGGTGCTGACCGGCGGCGGCGGGGCACTGGTCGTGCTCGCCCGTTTCGCCCCCGCGGGCCGCAGCGTGGTCAGCCTGTGCGCGGGCGCGGCCCGGCGCCGCCCCCGGGAGTTCCTGCCCTGGTCGGCGGTGGCCGGGGTGTGCTGGGCGACGTACAGCGTGGGCCTGGGCTGGATCGGCGGCGAGTGGCTGGGCGCGAGCTGGCTGGGTACGGCGATGTCGTTCGCCGCGCTGCTGGCCGCGGGCGGCTTCGCCGCTTACGTGTTCCGGCGGGAGCGCCGGGCGGCGCTGAAGGCCGCCTACGCCGCCGTACCCCTGCCCCTTCCGGGTCAGCAGACGCAGCCCGACCGCGCCGGGATCGTCGAAGCGCTGTAGGCGGGCCGCCGGCAGGCTGCGTACGGGCCGCGGACGGGCTCGCGTCCGGCCAGGTCAGCGGCGAATACCAGGATTTCGGAAAGTATTCTCACTCGATCCGGCAATAGGCAGCACCCTGCGTCACGGAAACAATGAGGGCCGTATCACCCCCTGATGGGAAGGACAGCCCATGTCGGTTGATGCGGGGCAGGAGACCGCGCAAGGAGAACCGCGGGACGGACAGGGACGAACCAGTCTCGACACCGCCGCGGCGCGGAATCTCGCCACGACCACGAAGTCCGCCCCGCAGATGCAGGGCATCTCCTCGCGCTGGCTGCTGAAGGTGCTCCCCTGGGTCCAGGTCACCGCGGGCACGTACCGGGTCAACCGCCGGCTGAGTTACGCGGTGGGTGACGGGCGGGTGACGTTCGTGAAGACCGGCTCCGAGGTCCGGGTGATCCCGCGGGAGCTGGGCGAGCTGGCGCCGCTGCGCTCGTTCGACAGCGACGAGGGGCTCACCGCGCTGGCGGACCGCTTCGTCCAGCGGGAGTTCGAACCGGGAGCGGTCCTCGCGCAGGCCGGGCAGCCCGCCCACACCGTCTACCTGATCGCGCACGGCAAGGTCGAGCAGCTCGGCGAGGGGCCGTACGGGGAGCAGACCCGCCTCGGCGTGCTGGCGGACGGCGACCACTTCGGCGCGGACGCCCTGCTGTCCGGCGACGGCACCTGGGAGTTCACCGCCCGGGCGGCGGCCGCGACCACCGTCCTGGCGCTCACCCGCGCCGACCTGGAGGCACTGCAGGGGCGGTTGCCGGAGCTGTCCGAGCACCTGGCGGCGTTCCGCGCCCTGCCCAAGCAGCGCACGAACAGGCGCGGCGAGGCCGACATCGAGCTGACCTCGGGTCACAAGGGCGAGCCCGCCCTGCACAGCACCTTCGTGGACTACGAGGTCAAGCCGCGCGAGTACGAACTGAGCGTCGCCCAGACCGTGCTGCGCGTGCACACCAGGGTCGCCGACCTCTACAACGAGCCGATGAACCAGACCGAGCAGCAACTCAAGCTCACCGTCGAGGCGCTGCGCGAGCGGCAAGAGCACGAGATGGTCAACAACCCGGAGTTCGGGCTGCTCCACAACGCCGAGTACGACCAGCGGATCCAGCCGCACGCCGGCCCGCCGCTGCCGGACGACTTCGACGAGCTGATCACCCGCCGCCGCGGCACCCGCTTCCTGTTCGCCCACCCCAGGACCATCGCCGCATTCGGCCGCGAGTGCACCCGCCGCGGCATCTACCCCGACCCGGTGGAGGTGGCCGGCTCGACCGTTCCCGCCTGGCGCGGCATCCCGATCCTGAGCTGCAACAAGATCCCGGTCACCGCGGCGCGGACCAGCTCGGTCATCGCCGTGCGTACCGGCGAGGACAACCAGGGCGTGATCGGCCTCAACCAGACCGGCCTGCCCGACGAGTACGAGCCCGGGCTCAACGTCCGCTTCATGGGCATCGACGAGAAGGCCGTCATCAGCTACCTGGTCAGCACCTACTTCTCGGTCGCGGTGCTGGTGCCGGACGCGCTGGGCGTGCTGGAGAACGTGAACGTGGCGAACTGGCGCTGAGCGGACCGGCCGCGGGCCCCGCAAGGGCCCGCGGCACGGAACAGGAGCGGTTCCCCCGACCTGGGGGAACCGCTCCTTTCGTCCTGCGCGCGCCGCGGCCGTACCGGGCGGCTACCCGAGCACCACGTTCCTGATGGTGTCGGCGGAGACCGCGAGGCCCGAGCCGAAGGGATCGTCCAGGTCCCAGATCAGGAACAGCAGGAAGGCGATCAGGGCGCTGAACAGCCCGGCCAGCAGCAACTCCCGGGCCGAGCGCCGGATCTGCAGCACGAAGACCAGGCCGACCGTCACCAGCGCACCGACGATCAGTCCGAACCACACCATCGCCGGCATCGTCGAGCCCGCGTTCTGCCCGCGGGCGGTGCGCGCCTCGTCGGCGGCGGCGACCTGGTCCACCACCGGCTGGTACGCCTGCGCCGCCAGGTCCGACTTGGGGTCGAACCGGGTGACGTCGGCGCGCACCTGGTCCAGCAGCGCGGTGCCCCTGGCCGACAGGTCGCCGTGCTTCTTCATGTACGGCCACTCGTGGTCGGCCACGTACTGGGCGTAAATGTCCACGTCGGCACGCACCTTGTCGCGTACCGCCGGCGGATACACCTGCACCCTGGCCTTCACCTCGTGCAGCGCCTGGGCCTCGGCCCGCACCGCGTCCTGCGCCGAGCCCCTGGCCTCCCACACCCCGGCGATCGCCAGGCCCAGCACGATCGCGTAGATCACCCCGATCATCATGGTCATGTACTCGATGACATCCGGTGTCTGCGACGGATCGTCGTCGTCCCCGATCCTGCGCTGCCTGATCACCACGACGGTCAGGACGACCGCGCACACGGCGATCATGGCGATCAGCAGCGCGAGCCACTGCGACATCGGCAACTCCCCCTCGGCTTCGCTTCGGTACGTCGTCGTTCGCTACCTGCTCCTGCGACCGGTCCCGCCACCGGGGCGCAGTACCGCGACGGCCAGGAGGGCGGGCACGGTGGTCAGCAGCATCGTGATGGTCATGGGCTGGTGCCGGGCCCTCGGCGGTGCCACGGCGGCCGGTTCGCGGGCCGGCCATCGCACAGGCGCGGGCCGCGGCTTCGGCGCGGGCGCGGGAGCCCGCGTCGGTTTGGGCGCCGGCTTGGGCGCGGGTCGGGGTGGCGGTTTCGGTACCGGCGCCGGGCTTGGCGGCGGCGTGTGCCGTACGACCGGTGGCGCCGGCGCGGGCCTGGGCGTCGGGGAGGGGGACGGGGTAGGAGTCGGGGACGGGGTCGGGGTCGGCGTGGGAGTGGGAGTGGGAGTGGGGCTGGGAGTCGGGGTCGGGCACGGTCTCGGCTTGTGGTGGCGCCAGGGCCAGTCGTCGCCCCAGTCCCAGATCCAGATCCAGTGCCCGCACTCCCACCAGCGGCGGGGTCCTCGCCAGGGCCATCCGGGGTCGCCCTGGGAGGGCCCCGGCGCCGCCTGCTCGTCGCGGCAGACGGGCTGCCCGAGGAAGGCGGGGCACGGCGCCCTGGGCGCGGCGGCGGCTCTCCCGCCGACGGCCCACAGACCCGCCGCCGTCACCACGACGACGAGCGCCGCCCACAACAGGGCGCGTTTCCCCCACGAAATGCTCAGATCGGCACTCACAGGGCAATGGTCGGGAGAAGCGGGCGGGAGAGCCCCGCCCCCGGCAGCCGTTCCCCCGTTCGGAGTATTCATCGGGCAAACACCCGATATTCTGTGCGATTACTCTTCGGGATCCGCGCCCTCCGCCGTCAACACACCGCAGTGGGGCAGCCGTTCACCCCTACGGAACGCGAGTGGGAACGGGCGCGCGACATGGAGCCACCTCCTTCACCCGGCCCGGCGGGCGTCAATACACTGCACAGGGCCGGTCGGGCGCGCGTACAACGCGCCGACGGCCGAGGACAAGTGAACACATGCACAAAGAACCGGTAACGGGGGAAATGTGTCAGACCTGAAAACGCCACCACAGAAGGACTTCTCGGACTACGAGACGCTGATCGGGGAACAGGGCGGCCACTTCACGAAGCTGAAGAGCTGGAGCACCAGCGAGTGCAACCAGAGCGACGGCCTCGACGGGGTACTGGAACTGCTGCGGCCGCTGGTCCCGGAGATATCCGGATTCTTCGGCGGCAAGCTCGGGCAGTGCGAGACGGGCATGCACACGGTCGCGAGCAAGGTGAAGGAGACCGCGAGCGACTACGCCCACACCGAGCACGCCAACCAGGTCAACCTGCAGAGCGTGTACGGCAAGCCGCTGTCCCACTTCCCCGACATCGGCGCCACTCCCGGCATGCCGCGCATGGGCGACTTCAAGGACGAGCCCGTCGACCTGAAGACGCCGACCAGCGCCGAGGAGGACACGGCCAACAACATCAAGCTCCAGCTGAAGCTGATGCGCAGGAAGCTGACCAGCGGCGGGGAGCTGGCGGCGGCCGAGAAGATCTTCAAGTGGCTCACCGGCAAGAGCCTGATCGCGATCCTCATCGACCCGATATTCGGCCAGTACGGCCGGCTGAAGTACCTGCACGACGCCTACGCGGAGCTGAGCGACGGCACCTACACGGTGGCCGGCACCATCCGCAAGGGCTCCTGGTCGCTGGCCGACGAGTGGACCGGCGAGGGCGCGACGGCCTTCGACTCGTACATGTTCCGCTGGAGCATGGGGGTCGGCGGCATAGGCGACGCGGCCGCGGTGGCCGCCAAGGCGTTCAAGGACGGGTACGACGTGATCGTCCCGCTCGTCTACGTCGTCCTCAAGGAACTCAACGACCTCATCAACAACGAGCTGGAGGAACTGGCCAAGCAGGGCGCCGAGATGGCGGCCGGCGACGCCGGGATCGAGGCGGTGGGACTCGGGCCCGAGGACCCGCTCGCGGACATCGGCGCGGGAATCTTCACCGCCTACAAGCTCTACAAAATCTACAAGATTGTGAAGAAGATCATCACAATCATCATGTACATCGACAAGACGATCAACGCCGTCAAGAAGGCCGTGGAGACGATGAAAAAGGACGTCGAAGCGGTCAAGGCGTTCTTCAACGCGCCGATGGAACTGCCGAGTCTGGGAAGTCTCGTCAACGACGTGGAGCAGAACGGCTTCTCGTTCGAAAAGAAGGGCGGCTGGACGCCGAGCGTGGGCGCCGCGCGCCTCGCCATGCTCCCGCCGGCCCAGTGACGTCGCCGGTACCGCGCGAAAAGGCACGACGGCAGCAGGCGGCACGGCGGCACGGCGACACCGCACATCGGCACGGCAGCACAGCGGCACGGCAGGACCGGAACGGGAAAGAGATGACATGAGCTTCCACGGATCGCAGTACGGGGCGGCCCACGGGCCGGGCGACGCCGACGACATCGAGGCGGCGAGCGAGAGGGTCGCCGACGAGATGATGGCCAACCGGTCCCCGCGGCAGCAGGAACTGGCGGACCGCATCTTCCGGGAACTGGCGGACGGCGCCGAGGTCGACGACATCAAGGACCTGATCGGGGAGCTCAGCCGGACCGCGACCGAGGACGCGCGGCGCCGGACCGAGGTGCCGCGCGCGGGCGGGTTCACGTGATCGAGTCGCTCGACGCGTTCACCTGCGTCCCGGAGTTCAGCCGCAAGCACACCACGTTCCGCGTGTACGCGCAGGGGCAGAAGGAGCCGGTGGCCCGCGCCCACAAGGACAGCGCGTGGGACACCCGCTTCCCGTACCACGTCTTCGAGGGGCCCGGGCTCGACCGGCTGGTCGGGTACGTGACGCCCTGGGAGGCCATGACGGCGGACCGGGTCAGGATCGGCCGGGTCGACCGCCGGTCGGGGTCGGCCGCGCGGCGGGACAAGTGGAGCTTCCAGCAGAGCGGCCTGCCGGAACTGCTCGGCGGACCGGACGGGCGGGCCACCAAACTGCGGCACAGCTTCCCGCTGCGCGCCGTGCTGGCCAACGCGCCCGCCGACGCGCTGTTCTCCCTCCGGCTGCTGTTCCAGGGCGCCGGGTCGGACGGTTTCGAGCTGACCCGCCAGTCGGGCCTGAACCCGCGCTACTCGGTGCGGATCCACGACGAGCGCGTCGACCGCCTGCTGGTGCTGGCGTGCGTCGCCCTCGTCAACCGGGACGACGACAACCCTCGGCAGTTCCTCGCCGACATCGCCTCCAACCCCCTGAAGGGCTGAGCGCGGGGAAAGACCGACGGCCAGGCGGGGGACCGCGGTCCCCTGCCTGGCCGTTCTTCGCGTCCACCGGAATCGCGCCGAGTGGGCGTGGACGGTTTCGAACCGCCGACATCCGCCTTGTAAGGGCGGCGCTCTACCACTGAGCTACACGCCCCGGAGACCGCGACGACACAGATTACCCTGCTTGCGGGCCTGGTCGGCAACCGCGCAGGCCCCGGACCGGACGATGTGCCCGCCGGGGCCGGGTGGGAGGATGGAGCGGACGGGTGGACCGGCCACGAGGGCGCGAGCGCGGGGAGAGAGAGTCACTGTGACGACGGCACGTTCGTGGTGGCGGCGCGGCGACAACCTGCGTGCGGAGGCCCAGGCGGCGAAGGACGCGGCCGCCCAGGCGTTCTACGAGCTGGACACCGCCCAGCGCGAGCTGGAGATCTCCATCGAGACCATCTCCGCGGTCGACGACTCCCCCGAGGCGCGCCGCGCGCTGTCGGGTTTCCGCGCGCTGGGCGAGCGCATCGACCAGGTCAGCGGCGCCTACATCGCCACCGTGGACGCGCACGACCTGGACCGGGACGAGCTGGACCACGGGGCGGCGGGCCGGGCTCGCGCGGAGTTCACCCGGACCAAGGAGGAGCTGGAGCGGGCCAAGACCGAGCTGGAGCGGTTCTCCTCGGGCCTCGGCCCCCTGCTGGGCAAGGCCGAGACCCAGCTCGCCCGGCTCGCGCCCGCCGTCGAGCGGGCCAAGCAGTCGCTGCTGGCCGCGAGCAACGCGCTGGACGCGGTGCGCGCCGCGGGCTTGCGGGCGGACGCCCTGGCGGCCCGCCTGGCCGCCCTCTCACCCGAGCTGACCAAGCTCAACGAGGGCGCGCACCGGCACGGCGTCCAGCAGACCGTGCGGCGCGCCGACGACGTACGCCGCGAGGCCGAGGCGGTCAGGGCCGAGGCCGAGCGGCTGCCGGAGCAGGCCCGGGAGATCGACAAGCGGTTGGTGTCGCTGCGCACCCGGGTGCAGGCGCTGGCCACCCGCGCGGAGGGCGTCGCGCCCGTGCTCAGCGAGCTGCGGCGCCGCTACTCGCTGGCCTGCTGGCAGGACCTGCAGCAGGTGCCGGAGCAGGCCGCGGAGGCGGTACGGCAGGCGGAGGCGGCGCTCGCCGAGGCCCGCCGGGCCCGCGCCGAGCAGCGCTGGGCGGACGCGACGGCGAAGCTGGCGACCGTACGGGCCCTCATGGACGACGTGGACGCGGCGGTGGGCGCCGCGGGCGACCGGCTGCGGCGGCTCAACGAGGTGGCCAAGGACCCCACGGCCGAGGTCGAGAGGACCAGGTTCGCGATCCGGGACGCCCAGCGGCTGGCCATGCAGGGCCGGGTCACCCCCGAGCCCCGGCACGCCCGCCCGCTGGACGAGGCGGTGGCCCGGCTGGACCGGGCGCAGGCCGCGCTCGGCGGGCGCCACCCGGACTACTGGGCGTTCCTCACCGAGACCGCGGCCGTGCGCGAGACGGCCAACCGTGTGGTCGCCAACATCCGCGAGGACCGGGCGGCGGGCCGCTGAGCCCACCGCCCGGCCACGGGCGCGCCGACCGGACACCCGGGGCCCGAAGGCCGGGGCCCGTCAGCCGCAGCAGCCGCCGCCGCAGCACCCTCCGCCGCCACCCGCGGGCGACGCGGACGGGCCGGTGTCCCCCGCGGCCGAGGCCGTACCGCCCACCGCGACGGTGGACAGCAGCTTGACCGTGTCGTCGTGACCCGAGGGGCACACGGCGGGGGCGCCGGACTGGGACATCGGCCGGCGCAGCTCGAAGGTGCTGCCGCAGGCCCTGCAGCGGTATTCGTAACGGGGCATGGTCACAGACTAGCGGCGGCCGGCCCGTCCCTGGGCGCCGCCGGGCCGACCGGGCCGACCGGGCCGCCGGGCCGACCGGGCCGCCGGGCCGCCGGGCCGCCGGGCCGACCGGGCCGACCGGGCCGACCGGGCCGACCGGGCCGACCGGGCCGACCGGGACCGTCGCACGCGTGTCCGGCTCGGCCGCAGGCGTGTCCGGCTCAGCGCCTGCGGGCCAGGGTCAGCCCGTCCGCCACCGTCAGCAGGACGTCGTCGACGCGGTCGTCGGCCCGTACGTGGTCGTTGAACCGCCGGATCGCGGCCGCCGCGCCGCCCGCGTCCGGGTCGGCGACCTGGCCGTGGTAGAGGGTGTTGTCGACCACCATGAGCCCGCCCGGGGTGAGCCGCGGCACCAGCTCCTCCCAGTAGTTGACGTAGTTCTCCTTGTCCGCGTCGAGGAAGACGAAGTCGATCCAGGGCTCGGCGGGCAGGGCGCGCAGGGTGTCGAGGGCGGGCGCGATCCGCAGGTCGATGCGGTCGGCGACCCCGGCCGCCGCCCATGCCTCGCGCCCGACGTCCGTCCACTCCCGCGACACGTCGCAGGCCAGGAGGCTGCCGCCTTCGGGCAGGGCCTGGGCCATGGACAGCGTGGAGTAGCCGGTGAAGGTGCCCACCTCGACGATCCTGCGGGCGCCGGTGAGGCGGACCAGGAACGCCAGCAGCGGGCCCTGCTCCTCGGCGGTCTGCAGGCCGGCCACGTCGGCGAGCTTGTCGTGCGTGGTGTCCACCAGCGCGCGCTGAACGGGGTCCAGCGGGGGATTGTGGTCCAGGACGTATGCGTACAGCTCGGGCGTGAGCTGCGGGTTCTTGCTCTCGTTCATGGGTCTTCTCCCGTGCGTCGCGCTTAGGGTGTCCACGTGCTCGTCGATGACGTGATCGCCTTGGTGCCCAGCATTCCAGGTCGCAGGTCCATGCTGGGGCTCGCCGGCCCCCCGGCCGCCGGCAAGTCGACCCTCGCCCGCCGTCTGGTCGCGGCCGTCGACGCCCGGCTCGGCCCGGGCACGGCCGCGTACCTCCCGATGGACGGCTTCCACCTCGCCAACGCCCAGCTCGACCGCCTGGGCCTGCGCGACCGCAAGGGGGCGCCCGAGACGTTCGACGTCGACGGCTACGTCCAGCTCCTCGGGCGGCTGCGCACCGAGCGCCTGCGGCCGGTTTACGCGCCGGACTTCGACCGTGCCCTCGACGAGCCCGTGGCCGCCGCCCTCGTCGTGCCCCCCGGCGCCCGCCTGGTCGTCACCGAGGGCAACTACCTCGCCGACCCGGACCCGGCGTGGCTGCCGCTGCGCGACCTGCTGGACGAGATCTGGTACGTGGACGCCCCGCCGCGGATACGGGAGGAGCGCCTGGTCGGCCGCCACGTGAGCGGCGGCCGCACCCGGGAGGAGGCGCTGGCCTTCATCGCGTCGAGCGAGCGCCCCAACGCCCGGCGCGTCGCCGCCGCCCGGCCGCTGTGCGCCCGCGTGATCAGCGCGGAGGACGAGCCGGCGCGGAGCGAGCCGGCGTAGGGCGGCGGACGCCGTGGGCACCCGGCCCCTGCGGGTCGGGACCCTCCGGGTCACGCGGAGGCGTGTGCGACCATGCGCCGCAGGATCTCCTCGCCGGCCGTGACGCCCACCTGCGGAACCCGCACCACGTGCGGGGCGGTCCAGCCGGTGTCGGCCAGTTCGCCGTGGCCGGGGGTCCAGCCGATGTCCGCGGCCAGCAGGAGGTCGACGTCCAGCAGCGAGTCGCCGGCCGCCAGGATCCGGTCGGCGCCGGTGCGGCGGACCACCTCCGCCAGCGCGGCGCTCTTGCTCAGCGGCTTGGGCACGGCGTAGACCTTGCGCCCCTGCAGGGACACCGTCCAGCCGAGCGGCTCGGCCCATGCCGCGAGTTCCTTGACCCAGCCCGCGGGCAGCAGCTCGCGCTCGACCACGAGGTAGGCGAACAGGTCCTCGGCCACCCGCTCCTTGCGCAGCCACCGCGGGTCCGACACGGCCGCCAGGTGCGCGCGTACCTCCGCCAGGGGCGCCGCGCCGTCGGCCAGGCGCCGCCGCATCTCGGCGTTCCAGTCGTGGTCGGTCCGCCCGTCGAGCAGCAGGTGCCCGCCGTTGGCGCAGATGGCGTACCGGGGCTGCCGCACCGGCAGGCTGATCCGCCGGTACTGCTTGCGGGTGCGTGTCGTCGTCGGCACGAACCGCACCGTGTCGGCCAGCTCCCCCAGCAGCCGGCTCGCCGCCTCGGTCAGGTACGACAGCGGCCTGGCCTCGTGCACCTCGACGCACAGCAGCCGCGGCGCGCGCTCGTCGGGCACGGACAGCGCCAGCGCGCCCGTGGAGTAGATGAGGGTCCGGTCCAGGTCGCTGGCAACGAGGGTGCGCCCGGTCGGCCCGGTCCCGCCGATCACTTGGCACCCACCGCCTTGCCGTCCACACCGGTCGCCCCGCGGGTGAAGCGGGGGTGGATGAGCCCGACGCAGGAGTACGGCAGGTCGTCCACCTCCTCGACCGGCACCTCGCGCTGCGCGGCGAGCAGGCGCACGTGGTCCAGGTCGGTGCCCGCCCCGCGGCGCGCGAGGATCTTCCAGGGGACGCGGCGCAGCAGCACCCGGGTGGTCTCGCCGACCCCGGGCTTGACGAGGTTGACGTCGTGGATCCCGTACTCCTCGCTGATCCGCTCGACGGCCCGCCATCCCGCCCAGGTGGGCGTGCGGTCCTGGGCGCGCAGCGCCTTGACGTCCTCGGCCACCGCGTCGCCGGCCTCCTCGAACGCGGCGGAGACGGTGTCGAGGAACATCCCCGACAGGTCCGCGCCGGCCAGGCCGCGGTAGTACTTCGCGCCGTGGTAGTCGTCGGGGCCGATCAGGCCGGCCCGCAGCACCGTGCGGGAGACCAGGCCGGAGACCGTGGAGTTCAGGCAGGCCGAGGGGATGAGGAAGTCGTCGCGGGTGCCGTACGTGGACACGCAGCCGCCGGGGTCGGCCAGGACCGCGATGTCCGGGTCGAACCCGCCGAAGTCCTCGATGGCGGCGGCCAGTTCGCGGGTGATCGCGCCCTTGCCGGTCCAGCCGTCCACGAAGACCGCGTCGGCCGGGTCGTGGTGCGCGGCCAGCCAGCGCAGCGCGTTGCCGTCGATGCCGCGGCCGCGCACGATCGAGACGGCGTAGTGCGGCAGCTCCAGTCCGTGGGCGTACCGGGCCCAGCGTCGCATGAGGACGCCCACGGGCGTGCCGGCCCGGGCGAGGGAGACCAGCACGGCGTCCGGGCCGCGCTCGGCCAGGACCAGTTCCGTGACGGCGCCGACGGCCCGGGCGATCCGGGTGGCCGAGGCGGCCAGCGCCGAGCGGAACAGCTCCTGGTACTCCGCGCTCGGCTGGTACTCCACCGGCAGCGACTCGGCGTAGTGCGCGCCCCCGCTCTGGATGGCCTCCTCGCGCTCCTCGGTCGGCGCCTCCAGCTCCACCCCCGACAGGTCCTTCAGCAGCCAGCCCACCTCCTCGGGGGCGTACGAGGAGAAGTGCGGGCCGCGCAGCGGCTCGGCGAGCGGTTTCGGGTCGCGCGTCATGCGAAGGGGGGTCTCCTTGTCCTGTCGGGCCGCGTCGGGTCGGTCCGCGTCGGGTCGGTCCGCGTCGGGCCGCGCCTCGTCCTCTCGGGCCGCGTCGGGTCGGCCCGCCTGGTGTGCCCGGTCCGCCCAGGTCGCCGGAACCGCGGGCGGGCGGTAGGTCGGCACCACCGCGAGCAGCACGGCCGGCGTGTGGGCGGCGAGATGGGCCAGCAGCCCGTCGGGGGCGTGCAGCCGCGGGGTGTCCCCGGCCGAGTCCACGACGCAGACGATCGCGTCGAAGCCGGTGATGTTGTAGGCGTAGCGCTCGCGCGAGCCCGCGTCCGCCGGGTCGTCGTGGGCCGGGAAGGCGATCCGGGTGCGGATCGCGTAGCCGGGGTCGTCGACGGCGAGGACGGGGGAACGGGTGGTGGTGGAGAACCGTATCTCCGTGCCGGGCCCCACCGCCTCCGCCAGTGCCCGCGCCAGCCGCAAAGGCGTGTACATGAGCTCCTCCGTGCCCAGGACCAGGACGCGGGCGGCGGCCGGGGGGAGGGCGGCGGCGACGGGGGCCGCCAGGGAGGGCAGGGCCGCTTCCAGGGCGGCCCGGTGTCCGGGGAGGTAGCCGTGGCGGCCGCCGTCGGGCAGGGAGGGCGGCCAGGGCAGGGCGACGCGGGTGGCGGTGAAGGAGGGCGCGGGGGCCGGGGGCGGGGTGGTGTGCGCCTCCACGAGGGCGCGTCCGCGGTCCAGCACGCCGTCGGGCAGCGTGACCGTACCGGTGGCGAGGGCGACCAGGTCGATGCGGGCGCCGAGGGAGGCGGCGAACGCGTCCAGGCGGGCGCGGTCGGCCGGGGAGCGCATGTCGGTCAGGGCGACGACGACGTACCGGGCGCGCGGCGCCCGGGCGTGCAGCTCGCGGATCGTGTTCAGGACGGTGCGGCCGGTGGAGAACTCGTCGTCGACCAGGACGAGCGGTCCCGGCCGGGTGAGCAGGTCCGGGTCCTCGGGGAGGAGGAGGTGGCCGGTGGCGTGGCTGTGCTCCTCCTCGAAGCCGCCGCCGGGCACGACACCGGGCACCTCACGGCGGGTGGAGTGCAGGTAGGGGGCGGTGCCGAGGCCGTCGGCGACCGCGTGGCCGAGCCCGGTCGCGGTCTCCGCGTAGCCGAGGACGACGGCGTCGCCCGCCTCGTCGCCGAGCAGCGCCCCGACCTCGCCGCCCAGGCCGTGCCCGGCCGCGTACACCCGGTCGGGGTGCTGCGGGACGTGCTTGCCCAGGACGCTGGAGACGAGCAGGTGCGCGCGCTTGGGGTTGCGGCGCAGCGCGAGGCCCAGCAGGGCGTGCAGGCCCTCGCCGTGCAGGGCGACGCCCAGCCGGTCGGCGACCCACTGTCCTGGCCAGGGCGCTTTCGTTGGCATGCGGGAATGGTTTCCGTTCTTCCGGACGACACGGCGGGGGCGGTACGGGAGGGCCGCCCGCGCTCAGGACTGCGGCAGGCTGGCCGCGAGGAGTTCCACGAAGCCGATCTCCTCGCGGGCCACACCGAAGACCTCGGCGCGGCGCATGGTCCGCTCGGCCCAGGCGCGGTGCGGCTTCACCTCGTTCATCTTGTTCGTGTAGGCCGAGCGCAGCACTCCCCCGCCGCTGCGGTCCTCGTGGAGGATGTCGGCGGCGTCGCAGAACTCCTCGTGGGTGACGACGTTCAGCGCGTGCACCACGGGCACGTGGGTGGGGTGGATGCAGGTCTTGCCCTGCAGCCCGTTGGCCCGGTCCAGTTCGATCTCCCGCAGCAGGCCGTCCATGTCCCGCTCGATCAGCGCGTCGCGCAGGTCCTCCGCCTCGGGCCGGAAGGGGCTCAGCCGCAGCTGCGGCTTGAACATGCGCTCGTGGTGCCGGAAGTACTCCCACACCGGGCCGGTGACGGTGAAGCCGCTGCCGTCGGCTCGCCCGAAGACGTTGACGACGTCGGCGATGACGGAGGCCACGATCTGGACGTCGTACGCGGTCATCGCGGGGGCCCGGCGCAGCCCGTAGGAGGAGCAGAAGTCGGTGACGCCCAGCCGCAGCGCGAGGATCCGCTCGCGGTACTTGTCCACCGTGCGGGATATGCCGGCGAGCGTTCCGACCCGGCTCTCCAGATGCATCAGCTGCGGCGACTCCAGGACCGGCATGGCGAACAGGCGGTGCCCGGCGGCGGCCTCGGCGAGGGTGAGGGCCTCCAGGAAGGGGACGCCGGTCTCCTCGGTGAACTTCGGCAGTACGAATCCGGACAGCAGCGCCGCGTGCGCGCCCAGCCGGCCCACGAGATCGGTGATCTGGCCGGGGGTGCGGACCCGGATGAACAGCAGCGGGAGCGCGGCGGCGGCGTCCGGGCGGGCGGCCAGATCGGCGAACTGCCGCACGAGATTGGCCTCACCTGCGACGACATCCTTGTCGTCGATGGAGTCCTCCAGGCACAGGACCATGGACACCACGCCCCGGCGGGCCTGCTTGAGGATGTCCTCGGCGAGCCGTTCCCGGGTGGCGGGGCTGTAGAGGGTGGCGCCGAGCGCGACAGCGAGCGTGGCGGCAGGCGAGTCAGCGGTGAACTCCTGCGGCTCCTGGTGGAACAGTTCACTTCTGAGGTCCGAAGTGAGGTGTCCGAAGTGGCGCATGCGCCCCCTTTCTGGATCGTGGGCTGGAACACATCTGGCCGATTATCGTACGTACGAGTGTGCGGTACAGGTTCCCGTCGCGTATGAAGAACAGGTAACCGGCGCAGGTCCATGGCGTGACCGTCACACCCGGCCGCCGGCCCCCCGCGTACCGCCGCGTTGTCTGCCACCCGGCCGGAGGGGCAGGATGGCCGCTATGACGCAACGGATGGTCAAGGGGTCGAACCTCCCGCTGGACGCCCACGGCGTCCGGGCCGTGCTGCGCTGGAGCCCCGGTCCCGGGGCACCCGACGTGGACGCCTCGATGCTGCTGGTGGGTCCCGACGGGCGGGTCCGCTCCGACGCGGACTTCGTCTTCTACAACGAACCCCGCCACCCCTCGGGCCTGGCCCGCCATCTGCCCAAGAAGCGCGTCCCCGACGGCCTGACCGACACCGTCGAGGTGGACCTGGCCAAGCTCGACGCCTCCGTCGACCGGGTGGTGATCGCCGCCTCCTGCGACGGCGGCCCGTTCCGCCTCGTCCGCGACCTCGGCCTGTCCCTCTACGAGAGTACGGGACCGGCGCACGCGGCCCCGCTGATCACCTTCGAGGTCGTCCCGGACACGGGCGAGGAGACCGCCCTGATCTGCGGCGAGCTGTACCGTAAGGACGCCGGCTGGAAGTTCCGCGCGCTCGGCCAGGGCTACACCTCGGGCCTGGTGGGGCTGGCCACGGAGTTCGGCATCGCGGTGGACGACGTCGACGGCATGGACGGCGCCTCCGGCGGGAGCGCGGCCGGGCCGGACAACACGGGCGGCGTGCGGCCCGGAGGGGGCGCCGAGGCCCCGGACTCCGGCACCGCCTCCGGCCGCACCGCACCGCACCACCCGCCGTTCCCCGCCGCGCCGCCGCCCCCCGCCGGGCCCGTCCCGGCCGCGGCGTACGGCTACCCGCTGCCGCCTCCGCAGCCGGGCCACGTGCCCGCCCAGCCCGCGTACGGCTACCCGCAGCCGGTCTCGGCACCCGTGCCGCCCCCGGTCCACCAGCAGCCCCAGCAGGGCTGGCCGGCCTACGGCTATCCGCAGCCGGTGGCGGCCACCGTCCCGGCCCCCGTCCCGCAGGCGGAGCCGGCCTTCGTCCTGCCCCCGCAGGGCCCCCAGTTCCAGCCGGGACGCTGAGGGCGCGGACCGGCCCCGCGCGGGCGGCGGGGCGCCTCAGACCTTCGTCTTGTAGCCCCGCCCCCACTGCAGACCCCACCCGTACAGCCGGTCGATCTCGGCCTGGAAGCCGTAGACGTACTTGACCTCGCGGCGCACGGTCAGCTCGCCCTTGTTGTTCTCGATGAGGACCACCGCGCAGGACCGGGCCTGCGGCTCCCGCTCGGTGAGCGGGATCTCGATCCGGGGGCCGGAGCCGGGGAAGATCTCGACCTTCGCGTGGGTGCGGTCGAAGGCGGGCGTGCCGTCGTAGATGTACACGAAGACCAGCAGCCGCTTGAACTTCTCGCGCTGGTCGAAGTTGATGAAGAGCGTCTCGCCGCTGCCGCTGCCGAACCGGTCGTCGCCGCTCATCTGGATGTACGGCGGCTGGTCCAGGTCGCCCAGGAAGTTGCCGAGCGGCTGGACCACGCCCTTGGTGCCGTCGGCCAGCTCGTACAGGCAGGCGAGGTCCAGGTCGACGTTGACCATCGCCGGCCCCGCCGCCTGGACCACCTGGGGCCGGAACAGTTCGAGCTGGCGGCGCAGGAAGCCGGGGCGGTCCGCGGTCCAGCCGCCGGTGTCGGAGGTGCGCATCGACCACGACAGGTTGACCCGCATGTTGCCGACCGCGGCGCCCTGCTTGGTGAGCGATATCACCGGGTGCCGCTTGGTGAGTTCCACCGAGTGCGCGTTGGCGACGTCGAGCTGCTGGACACCGCTGGGCCGCAGGAACCGCCACCAGGCCATCTGCCGTTCACCCTCCCCTGTCGAGATACGGCGCTGCCCCCACCGGACGGCGGGGGCAGCGTACGAAAGCCGGCGGCCGGGTCAGACCCGGGACGCCATCTCCGCCTTGTCGTCGTCCGACTGCTCGGATCCTTCCCCGAGCCGCCGGTTGCGTACCACCGAGGACCAGTACGAGGCCACGATCAGGACGACCCCGACCAGGCCGGTGACCACCTCGCTGACCTCGTACTTGATCGTGACCAGCAGGATGACCGCCAGGGCGCCGATGGCGTAGTGGGCGCCGTGTTCGAGGTAGACGTAGTCGTCCAGGGTGCCCTTGCGGACCAGGAAGACGGTCAGCGACCTGATGTACATCGCGCCGATGCCCAGGCCCAGCGCGATCTGGAAGATGTCGTTGCTGATCGCGAAGGCGCCGACGACGCCGTCGAAGGAGAACGAGGCGTCGATGACCTCCAGGTACAGGAACATGAAGAACGCGGCCTTGCCCGCCAGGCCCGCGGCCCGGGCGGCACCTATCGGCCGCTTCGCCGGGGCGCCGTCCTCGCCGCCGTCCGCCTCGTCCCGGGCGCCTTCCTCGTCCCCGTCCTCGTCCTCGTCCTCCAGCTGCTCCTCGAAGAAGCCGGAGATGCCGCCGACGACGAGGTACGTGACCAGGCCCGCGATCCCGGACAGGAACACGGTCTCGGCCTTGTCCACGTGGCCGTGCAGACCCGCGCCGTGCAGCGGGACCCCGGTGGCGACCGTGGTGCCGGCGATGATCAGGGCGACCAGCGCGACCACCACCGAGAGCATGTCCAGCTTGCCCAGCTTGGCCAGCGGCTTCTCCAGCCAGGACAGCCAGGTGATCTCGCGCTCCTCGAAGATGAAGTCGAGGAAGATCATCAGCAGGAACATCCCGCCGAAGGCCGCGATCGCCGGGTGGGCGTTGGTGACCAGGGTCTCGTACCGGTCGTGGTCGTTGACCGCGACCTTGACCGCTTCCCACGGGCTGAGCTTGGCCGTCACCGCCACGATGATGATCGGGAAGATCAGCCGCATGCCGAAGACGGCGATCAGGACACCGATGGTCAGGAAGATCCGCTGCCAGAACGGGTTGAGCTTGCGCAGGATGCCGGCGTTGACCACCGCGTTGTCGAAGGAGAGCGAGATCTCCAGGACGGCGAGAATCGCGACCAGCGCGAGCCCCTTGCCCTGCCAGAAATAGCCGGCCGCGGCCAGGCCGAGGGCCGTGACGCCCAACGACCAGCCGAATGTTCTCAGGAGCACGTGCTTCCCACCCAATCGTTCATGACCACGGGGTCCCCCGCGCGGTACGCGGCTTTACGAAACGTTGACCCCGAAGTCTAGGGCGATGCCGCGCAGACCGGAGGCGTACCCCTGGCCGACGGCCCGGAACTTCCACTCCCCGCCGTACCGGTACAGCTCGCCGAAGATCATCGCGGTCTCGGTCGAGGCGTCCTCGGTCAGGTCGTAGCGGGCCAGCTCCGACCCGTCGGACTGGTTGACGACACGGATGTAGGCGTCGCTGACCTGGCCGAAAGTCTGCGCCCGGGTGTCGGCGTCGTAGATCGACACCGGGAAGACGATCTTGTCCACCCGGTCCGGGACGGAGGTGAGGTCCACCAGGATCGTCTCGTCGTCGCCCCCGGTACCGCCGACCAGTTCGTCGCCGGTGTGCTCGACGGAGCCCTCCGGGCTCTTGAGGTTGTTGTAGAAGACGAAGTACTCGTCCCCCAGTACCCGGCCGTTCGCGCACAGCAGCGCGCTCGCGTCCAGGTCGAAGTCGGCTCCGGTGGTCGAGCGGGCCCTCCAGCCCAGGCCGATCTGCACCTGGGTGAGATTCGGCGCGGCCTTGGAGAGGGAGACATTGCCTCCCTTGGCGAGCGTGACGCCCATGTGGTTGTGTCCTCCCCGGTTGCTGCTGGCGCGATCGGCGGCCCGATCAGGTGGTGGCGGTCAGGTGGTGGCCGTCAGGTGGTGGCGGTCAGACGTTGACGCCGAAGTCCTGCGCGATGCCGCGCAGGCCCGAGGCGTACCCCTGGCCGATGGCCCGGAACTTCCACTCCCCGCCGTGCCGGTACAGCTCGCCGAAGACCATGGCGGTCTCCGTGGAGGCGTCCTCGGTCAGGTCGTACCGGGCCAGCTCGCGCTGGTCGGCCTGGTTGACGACACGGATGTAGGCGTTGCGCACCTGGCCGAAGCTCTGCTGGCGCGGCTCGGCGTCGTAGATCGAGACCGGGAAGACGATCTTGGCCACCTGCTGCGGCACCGCGGCCAGGTTGACGTTGATCACCTCGTCGTCGCCCTCGCCCTCACCGGTGAGGTTGTCGCCGGTGTGCTCGACCGAGCCGTCGGGGCTCTTGAGGTTGTTGAAGAACACGAAGTGCTGGTCGGACAGGACCTTGCCCTGTTCGTCGGTGAGCAGCGCGCTCGCGTCCAGGTCGAAGTCGGTGCCCGTGGTGGTGCGGGCGTCCCAGCCCAGGCCGACCATGACCGCGGTGAGGTTCGGCGCCTCCTTGGTCAGCGAGACGTTGCCACCCTTGCTGAGGCTGACTCCCACGAGTCCTCTCCCGTCCGTTCGGTGCGGCCGGGCTCCCGCCGGGCCGCGTCGTGTGCTGTACGTGCCGGATCAACGAGCCGAGCTTAGTGACCGGTTCCCTCCGTACGCAGGGCCTGGAGCGCCTTTGCGTACTCATGAAGGTCCCGGGCGTCGGGAAGGCCGTTGACGACGGTCCAGCGGACGGTGCCGCGCCGGTCGACGACGAAGGTGCCGCGCAGCGCGCAGCCCTTGTCCTCGGCGAAGACGCCGTAGGCGCGGGAGGCCGCCCCGTGCGGCCAGAAATCGGACAGCAGCGGGAAGTCCAGGCCCTCGGCGTCGGAGAAGACCCGCAGGGCGTGCATGGAGTCGCAGCTCACCGCCAGCACCTGCGTGCTGTCGTCCTGGAAGGCGGCCAGCTCCGCCTGCACCGCGCGCAGCTCCCCCGTGCACACCCCGGTGAAGGCGAACGGGAAGAACATCAGCACGACGTCCTTCTTCCCGCGGAAATCGGCGAGCCGTACGGTCCGCCCGTGCTGGTCGGGCAGCGCGAAGCCCGGGGCGGGCCGGCCTTCGAGGTCCACGGTCCCTCCGGTCCCTCCGTAGTGGTCTGCGGCTGCCGCCGCGGGGCTCGCCCGGAGCGCCCCCGAAGGGGCGCGGGAACGTCCGGCGGTTCGCCGGGAAACCCGGGGGTGCGGCCCTGGCGGGCCGCGGCGCGCGCCGCGGCCCGGGCACGCTGCGGGCGAGCCCGGGGCGGCCCGGTGAACCGCCGGAGGCTAGCGCTTGCCGGCGCGCGCGGTCTTCGGGGTGACCAGGCGGCTGCCGGTCCAGTCCTTCGCCGCGTTCACGCTGCTGGTCTGGGCCAGCCCCGCGGTCTGCGCCGCCTCGCCGATCTCGCTGGGCTCGACGTGGCCGTCGCGCCCGGTCTTGGGCGTCATCAGCCAGATCGGGGCGCCGGGGTCGACGGTCGACGAAGCGTCGACGAGGGCGTCGGTGAGGTCGCCGTCCTCCTCGCGGAACCACAGCAGGACGGCGTCGGGCACGTCGTCGTACTCCTCATCGACGAGATCCTCGCCCGTGAGCTCCTCGATACCCTCGCGGAGCTCCTGGTCGCAGTCCTCGTCGTACCCGAGCTCCTGGACCACCTGTCCGGGCTCGAAACCAAGCCGGCTCGCCGGGTTGGTCCGCTCCTCCGCGTGGTCCGCGGTCGCGCTCACGCTTTGCCTCCTGTCATGGGAACTCTCTTGGGTCTTCTGGTGCCCGCGACGGTGCGGGCGTATTGGCGGTAGTCCACACGGGCGCGGCGGATCGCGCAAGTACCCGGCGTACGAGACCGCCGAAACGGTGATGATTCGACCGTCTTCCCCGCAACCCGTACCTCCCATGGTGACGCAGATCACTCCGGTTTGCCGGTGTTGTGGACGATTGGCCCCGTGGCGCCGGTGGTGGCACCGGGTGGGCGTAGAGTTCGGGTTCGGCCACGCCGACCGCCATCCCGCCCGCTTCGCGGCCCCAGCGGTTACCGCTCGGTAGAGATGACGTATCGAACACGGCGGTACACGATGGATGCGGCGCGACCCCAGCAGAGCACCTTTCGTTCAGCCTATTCAGTGAAGGAACAGCGTGGCTTCCGGATCCGATCGCAACCCGATCATCATTGGCGGCCTTCCCAGCCAGGTCCCGGACTTCGATCCCGAGGAGACGGCGGAGTGGCTCGACTCGCTCGACGCCGCCATCGACGAGCGCGGCCGGGAGCGAGCCCGTTACCTGATGCTCCGCCTCATCGAGCGGGCCCGCGAGAGGCGTGTCGCGGTCCCCGAGATGCGCAGCAGCGACTACGTCAACACCATCGCGACCAAGGACGAGCCGTTCTTCCCCGGCAACGAGGAGATCGAGCGCAAGATCCTGAACGCGACCCGGTGGAACGCGGCCGTCATGGTCTCGCGCGCGCAGCGCCCCGGCATCGGCGTCGGCGGCCACATCGCGACCTTCGCCTCCTCCGCGTCGCTGTACGACGTGGGCTTCAACCACTTCTTCCGCGGCAAGGACGACGGCACCGGCGGCGACCAGGTCTTCTTCCAGGGCCACGCCTCGCCGGGCATCTACGCCCGCGCGTTCCTGCTCGACCGGCTGAGCGAGGCCCACCTCGACGCCTTCCGGCAGGAGAGGTCCAAGGCCCCCTACGGCCTGTCCAGCTACCCGCACCCGCGGCTGATGCCGGACTTCTGGGAGTTCCCGACCGTCTCCATGGGCCTGGGCCCGATCAGCGCGATCTACCAGGCGCGGATGAACCGCTACATGGAGGCGCGCGGCATCGCCGACACCTCGCGCTCGCACGTGTGGGCGTTCCTCGGCGACGGCGAGATGGACGAGCCCGAGTCGCTGGGCCAGCTCTCCATCGCCGCCCGCGAGGGCCTGGACAACCTGACCTTCGTGGTCAACTGCAACCTGCAGCGGCTGGACGGCCCGGTGCGCGGCAACGGCAAGATCATCCAGGAGCTGGAGTCGCAGTTCCGCGGCGCCGGCTGGAACGTCATCAAGCTGATCTGGGACCGCTCCTGGGACCCGCTGCTGGCCCAGGACCGCGACGGCCTGCTCGTCAACAAGATGAACACCACGCCGGACGGCCAGTTCCAGACGTACGCCACCGAGACCGGCGGCTACATCCGCGAGCACTTCTTCGGCGACGACGTGCGGCTGCGCGCGATGGTAGAGCACCTCACCGACGACCAGATCCTGCACCTGGGGCGCGGCGGCCACGACCACCGCAAGATCTTCGCGGCCTACACCGCGGCGCTGCAGCACAAGGGCCAGCCGACGGTCATCCTGGCCCAGACGATCAAGGGCTGGACGCTCGGCCCCAACTTCGAGGGCCGCAACGCCACCCACCAGATGAAGAAGCTGACGGTCGACGACCTGAAGCGGTTCCGGGACCGGCTGCACCTGCCGATCACCGACCGGCAGCTGGAGGAGGGCTACCCGCCGTACTACCACCCGGGGCGCGACTCCGAGGAGATCCAGTACATGCACGACCACCGCAAGGCCTGCGGTGGCTACGTGCCGACCCGGGTGGTGCGGGCCAAGCCGCTGGCGCTGCCGGGCGACGCCGCCTACGCGACCGCCAAGAAGGGCTCCGGCGCCCAGCAGGTCGCGACCACCATGGCGTTCGTCCGCGTGCTGAAGGACCTCATGCGGGACAAGGAGATCGGCAAGCGGTTCGTGCTGATCGCGCCCGACGAGTACCGCACCTTCGGCATGGACGCGTTCTTCCCGAGCGCCAAGATCTACAACCCGCTGGGCCAGCAGTACGAGTCGGTGGACCGCGAGCTGCTGCTGGCGTACAAGGAGTCGCCGACCGGGCAGATGCTGCACGACGGCATCTCCGAGGCGGGCTGCACGGCCTCGCTGATCGCGGCGGGCTCGGCCTACGCCACGCACGGCGAGCCGCTGATCCCGGTGTACGTCTTCTACTCGATGTTCGGTTTCCAGCGCACCGGTGACCAGTTCTGGCAGATGGGCGACCAGCTCGCGCGCGGTTTCGTCCTGGGCGCGACCGCCGGACGCACGACCCTGACCGGTGAGGGTCTGCAGCACGCCGACGGCCACTCCCAGCTCCTGGCGTCGACCAACCCGGCGTGCGTCGCGTACGACCCGGCGTTCTCGTTCGAGATCGCGCACATCGTCCAGGACGGCCTGCGCCGGATGTACGGCGAGACGGCCGACGGCAGGCCCGGCGAGGACGTCTTCTACTACCTGACCGTCTACAACGAGCCGATCCGGCACCCTGCCGAGCCGGCCGACGTCGACGTCGAGGGCATCGTCAAGGGCATCCACCGCTTCAGGCGCGGCGACGGCGGCTCGATCCCGGCGCAGATCATGGCGTCCGGTGTCGCGGTGCCGTGGGCGCTGGAGGCGCAGCGGATCCTCGCCGAGGAGTGGAACGTACGCGCCGACGTGTGGTCGGCCACCTCGTGGAACGAACTGCGGCGCGACGCCGTCGCGGCGGAGGAGCACAACCTGCTGCACCCGGAGGAGGAGCAGCGCGTCCCGTACGTGACGCGGAAGCTGTCCGGGGCCGAGGGGCCGTTCGTGGCCGTCTCCGACTGGATGCGCTCGGTGCCCGACCAGATCGCCCGCTGGGTGCCCGGCCGCTACGCCTCGCTGGGCGCGGACGGCTTCGGCTTCGCCGACACGCGCGGCGGCGCCCGCCGTTTCTTCCACATCGACGCCCAGTCGATCGTCCTCGGCGTGCTCACCGAACTGGCCCGGGACGGCAAGATCGACCGGTCCGCGCTCAAGCAGGCCGTCGACCGCTACCAGTTGCTCGACGTGGCCGCGGCCGACCCCGGCACCGCGGGTGGCGACGCCTGAGAACGGCTAAGGACGGCTGAGGACGCCTCAGGACGCCTCGGGACGCCTCGGGACGCCTCGGGTGAGCGGCGCACGGGAGCGCCGCGGGCGCTCGCGACAAGGGGCCCCGGCCGGTGCACGGCACCGGCCGGGGCCCCTTCGTACGGCCGGCGGAGCGTATTCCTGGTTTCCGGGTTTCAAAACGTGATCTGAATCACCGTTGCTTCGGCCCGGGCCACGCGTCTTCTAGTGTGTAGGGCGGACACCCCGTCAGCCGACGGCACACGTTCCCGTATACCCGGCCGCTCCGCTTGACCCCGGGACGATTTCGCGAGGCATCTGCGAGTGACCTTTCTTGACGCGCGCCTGAACCCCACGTACCTGAAGACCCTGCTCGCCCTCGCGGTGGTCTTCGTCATGCTCGCCACCACGGGGTGGACGGCGCTGCGGCCCGGCCGCGGCGGGGACGCCCGCACGGTCGCCCTGTCGGCGTGGATGCACGGCTCGATCGGCAGCCGCAGGCTGCCCGACCCGGACGGCGCGGCCGGCACCATCGTCCGCTTCTTCTCCTCCCTCACCGGCGCCCAGCGGCTCCGCCTGGCCGACCGCTACCCGCTGGTGGTGGGCAACCTCAACGGGGCCCCGATCGCGCTGCGCTACCGGGCCAACCGGCTGGCGCTCGCGCACGCCCGGGAGCTGGAGCTGACTCGCGCCACCAGCGACCAGCTCACCCCGGCCGGCCGCCATGACGCGGCCCGGCTGGCCCACCGCTACGACTCGCTGCTCGACCGCGGCCGGCAGATCCTCGCCTTCGACCCGACCGGTTCCGGCCGCGTCGCCGAGGTGCTCGGCGACCTGTCCACCGCCACCCGCGTCGCCATCGTCGTGCCGGGCGTGGACACCGACCTGGTCACCTTCGAGCGCACCTCCAAGGCCTACGCGGCCCCGGTCGGCATGGCCCGCGCGCTGTACGGCGCCGAGCGGGCGGACGCACCCGCCGCCCGCACCGCGGTCATCGCCTGGGCCGACTACACCACGCCCACCGGCGTCGGCCTGGACGCGTCCACCGGGGCGCTCGCCGAGCACGGCGCGACCCGGCTGAAGGCGCTGCTGGCCGCGCTCCCCCGGCACGCCGACGTCGCGCTGTTCTGCCACTCCTACGGGTCGGTGCTGTGCGGGCTCGCCGCGTCCGGCCTGCGGCCCGGCCAGGTCTCGGACATCGCGGTCTTCGGCAGCCCCGGCATGCGCGCCCGGCACGCCTCCGACCTGGGCACGAGCGCGCACATCTGGGCGGCCAGGGACGGCAGCGACTGGATCGGCGACGTGCCCCACCTGGAGTTCGCCGGGCTCGGCCACGGCCAGGACCCGGTGGCCGGCTCCTTCGGCGCCCGCGTGATCAGCGCGGCCGGCGCCAAGGGCCACCCCGGTTACTTCGCCCCCGGCACCACCAGCCTGGCCAACTTCGCCCGGATCGCCCTGGGCGACTACCCGGCGGTGATCTGCCGGCACGGGAACGGCTGTACGGCGGGGCTGGACTGACGCCCGCCGCCGCCGCGGCCCGGCTCCCGCAGCCGCTGTCGTACCCCCGCCCTACCCTGGCGTCATGGTCGGTTTCGAGGAGTACGCGGCGATGGCACTGGCGCTGCCCGGCGCCCACGAGCGGATCACGTGGGGCAGCGAGCACACCTTCCGCGTCGGCGAGAAGATCTTCACGATGGGCGCGCCCGAGGCCGCGCACGTGTCGCTGAAGGCGTCCCGCGAGGACCAGAGCGAGCTGCTGGCCGCCGACCCGGACACCTTCTCGGTGGCGCCCTACGTGGGCCGCTTCGGCTGGGTCCGGGTGGCCCTGGCCACCGTCGACCCCGGCGAGCTGTCCGAGCTGGTCACCGAGGCGTGGCGGCGCACCGCCCCCAAGAGGTCGGTACGGGCGTTCGACGACGCGCGTAGCGCATCCCCCGCCCACCGGGGTGACACGCCCTAAGCTGACCCTTATGGGTGAGGTGCTGGCCGGGAGCAACGCCGTGTGGGAGTTCGAACCCGACGCCGTGGTGATCCGGTACAGCCGAAGTGTGCGCGGCTCCCGGCTGCTTCAGGTGCTCGGCGAGGTCGTCGTGCCGCACACGGCCCTGCGCGACGTCGAGTTGGTCGAAGGGCGCCGCGGCACGGCGGTCCTGCGGGCGGTGCCGTGGCCCGGCGCCGATCCGCTGATCGACGCGGCGGACGGGCAGTTGCGGGAGACGGCCGACCCGTACCGGCTGGTGCTGCCGGAGCAGAACCGGGTGCTCGGCGAGTTCTACCGGGACGAACTGCGGGCCGCGGTCGAGGCGGCGGGCCGCACCGGGCCGCCGGAGCGCTACCTGGTGGCCGCCCCATCGGTGCCGCGCTCGTTCAAGGCGTACGACGCGAAGGCCTTCTTCGACGGGCGCACGGTGACCTTCCGGTGGTTCTGGACGGGCGCGTCCACCGCCAAGTGGAAGGCCGGCGACCAGACCTTCCCGGTGGAGTCGCTGGCAGGCGTCGACTGGCGCTCCCCCGAGCTGGCCCACGGCCACCTGCGGCTGCTCCGGAAGCGGCCGGGCTCCCCCGGCGAGGCCCCCGCGGACCCGCCCGTCGTGGCCGACCAGGACCCGGCGGCGGTGGTGCTCGGCCTCGGCTACGGGCCGGTGCACGAGTCGCTGCCGTTCGCCGCCGCGGTCCTCGCGGCGATCCGCGCCCGCGGCCCGGCCGCCTGAGCGGCGGCCGGGCACGGGCGTCCGCGCCCCCGTACCGCCTACTCGCGGGAGGTGGACGTCCCGCGCATGTCGGGGTAGCGGTCGCCCGCGACGGCGGCGGCGATCGGGTCCAGCCATTCGAGTTCGAGCTCGTTCAGGGTGAGCCGGGAGGCCGCGGTGTTCTCGCGGACCCGCTCGGCCCGGCGCGTGCCGGGGATGGGCACGACCGGCAGGCCGTGGACGCGGGCCCGCTCGTGCACCCAGGCCAGGGCGATCTGGCCGAGGGTGGCGCCGTGCGCCTTGGCCGCCTTGCGGACGGGGTCCAGGAGATCGGCGTTGCGGCGGGCGTTGTCCCCGGAGAAGCGGGGCTGCGCCCGCCGGAAGTCGCCCGGGGACAGTTCGCGGGAGGCGTCCTGGAAGGCGCCGGTCAGGAAGCCCCGGCCCAGCGGCGAGTACGGCACCACGGCGATGCCCAGCTCGGCGGCCGCGCCGACCGCGGAGATCTCGACGTCCCGGCTGAACAGCGACCACTCGGACTGCACCGCCGTGATGGGGTGCACCGCGTGGGCCTCGCGGATCTCCGCGCCGGTGACCTCGGACAGGCCGAGGTGGCGGACCTTGCCCTCGGCGACGAGCTGCGCCATGGCGCCCACGGACTCACTCAGCGGCACCTCGGGGTCCCTGCGGTGCATGTAGTACAGGTCGATCACGTCGGTGCCCAGCCGCTTCAGGCTCGCCTCGACGGCCCGGCGGATGTGCACCGGGTCGTTGCTGATGCCCCGCCACGAGGGGTCCTCGGCCCGGCGCAGGATGCCGAACTTGGTGGCCAGTGTGATCTCGTCGCGGTGCGCGCGGACGAAGGGGGCGAGGAACTCCTCGTTGGCACCGATCCCGTACACGTCGGCGGTGTCGAACAGGGTCACACCCAGGTCGAGCGCGGTCTCCAGGGTCTCGCGCGCGGCGGCCGCGTCCGTGGCCCCGTAGAACTCGCTCATGCCCATGCAGCCGAGGCCCTGGACGCCGACGAGCGGGCCGTCGGTGCCGAGCCGGGTGGTGCCGATCTTCTCGTTGTCGCCCGCCATCAGGCGCCTGTCCTTTCCTGGGCGCGCGCGGCGCCCGCGTACGTACTGATCTTTCCGTCGAGGACCGTCAGCGTTTCCTGGAGCTCGGCGATCCGCCGCGCCACGTCGACCCGGGTCGCCTCCAGCAGCGCCCTGCGCTCGGGGAACGTGTGGTCGCCCGCCCGCACCAGCTCCGCGTACGTCACCATGTCGGCGACCGGCATGCCGGTCAGCCGCAGCTTGCCGACGAAGTCCAGCCAGTCCAGGTCGCGGTTGGTGAACCGGCGCTGGCCGGTGTGCGAGCGGTCGACGTGCGGCATCAGGCCGATCCGCTCGTACCAGCGCAGCGTGTGCGCGCTCAGGCCGGTGAAGGCCGCGACCTCGCTGATGGTGTACTGGTCCCGCCCGTGGGGCCGGGGGTGGACCACGACGTCCTCGCAACTGCGCGTCCTGCTGGGCTTGCTGCGCGCCGCGCCGATGCCGCGACCCGCCGCTTCCTGGGTGCTCTGTGCCATCCTCGCGACCGTCATGGCCACCACGCTAAAACCTTGGAGTGCACTCCAGGCAAGGGCGTCCCGCGGACCGGGCGGACCGGGCCCGGCCGGGCCGCCGCGCGGCGCGGATAGGCTCGGGCGTGTGGAGAGCCTCGGGTTGATCAGGACATGGCCGGTGCCGAACGCGGCGGCGGGAGTGGTGCGGCAGGGCGGCTCCGTCGCCGGGACGTACGGGGAGGTGGACCGCCCCTTCCCGCTGGCGTCGGTGACCAAGCCGCTGTCGGCGTACGCGGTGCTGGTCGGGTACGAGGAGGGCGTCTTCGAACTGGACGACCCGGCGGGCCCCGAGGGCTCGACCGTGCGGCACCTGCTGGCGCACGCCTCCGGGCTGGCCTTCGACGAGCACCGGGTGGTGGCCGCGCCCGGCACCCGCCGGCTGTACTCGAACTCCGGCTTCGAGGTGCTGGGCGAGACCCTGGCGAAGGCGGCGGGCATGCCGTTCGGCGAGTACCTGCGGCAGGCGGTGCTGGAGCCGCTGGGCATGACCGGCACCTCGCTGCCCGGCTCGCCCGCGGCGGGCGGCGTGTCGACGGTGGCGGACCTGCTGCGGTTCGCCGCCGAACTGCAGGCGCCGCGGCTGCTGCACCCCTCCACGGTGGCCGCGGCGACCTCGGTGGCCTTCCCCGGGCTGAAGGGAGTCCTGCCGGGCTACGGCTCGCAGAACCCCAACGACTGGGGCCTGGGCTTCGAGATCCGCGCCGCCAAGTCCCCGCACTGGACGGGCGCCGGCTCCTCCCCCGCGACGTTCGGCCACTTCGGCCAGTCGGGCACCTATCTGTGGGTGGACCCGGTCGCCGGCGCGGCCTGCGCGGTGCTGACCGACCGCGACTTCGGCGAGTGGGCGCACCCGCGCTGGCCGGAGCTGACGGACGCGGTCCTGGCCGAGCTGCGGGCCGGCTGACCTGGCGCGGCCCGGCCCGAGGGTCGGCCGGTCGAGGGAGGGCCGCGCGGCCCCGACGTCAGCCGAACCGGCGCCGACGTCACCCGTACGAGGGCTCGCCGCTCATCGCCCACACCAGGTACTCGGCGTCCTCGCCCGCCTCGGCCCGCACCCGCGGCTCCCCGGTGATCCGCGCCGCGTCGCCGGGCGCCAGGCCGTGGCCGTCCAGCCGGACCCGGCCGCGTACGACGTGGACGTACACGTACGGCGAGGCGGGCAGGTCCCCGCTCTCGCGCAGCACCAGCAGCCGCGCTCCCGGCTGGCCGGGCGGGACGAAACGGGTGCCGGACCGCACCGTGTGGGCCGGGTCGGTGCCGAAGGCCGCCGGGTGCAGCCACATCTGGAGGAAGGTGACCGGGGCCGGGCCCGTGTTGCGCTCGGTGTGGCGCACTCCGCGGCCCGCGCTGAGCAGTCCCGCGTGCCCCGGGCGCACCACCGCGGTGTGCCCGGTGGAGTCGCGGTGCTCCAGCTCGCCCTCCACCACCCAGGTGACGATCTCCGTGTCCCGGTGCGCGTGTTCCGCGAATCCCGCTCCCGGGGCGAGACGCTCCTCGTTGCAGGCGAGAAGGAGGCCGAACCGTAGATTGGTGGGGTCGTAGTGCGCGCCGAACGAGAACGCATGCCGGCTCTCGATGCCCGCCTCGGGCTCACCGCCGCGAGCCCGGTCCCCGCCACGCCGTACGTCGATCACCGGGCCACCGTACCGGCACCGCCCGGCTGGGCGTGGCGCGAGACGCCGGCCTTATTCGCACCCGCGCACCGCGCGGCGGCCGTGATGAGGCAGGCTAGTGCCGTGGCCGAACCCTCGCGATCCCCGCATCCGCCCGCCGCGAACGGCCGTGGCGACCGTTCCGCGACACTGCGCCGGCTGGAGAAGTCGGCGGGCCGGCTGGCCGCGCACGCGATCGCGCGGATGGACGAGCAGTTGCCGTGGTACCGGGCGATGCCGCCGGAGAACCGCTCCTGGATCGGCCTGGTGGCGCAGGCGGGCATCGCCGCCTTCACCGAGTGGTTCCGGCGCCCCGAGGCGCCGCAGGCGATCAGCACCGACGTGTTCGGCACGGCGCCGCGCGAGCTGACCAGGGCGATCTCGCTGCGGCAGACCGTGGAGATGGTCCGCACCACCATCGAGGTGATGGAGGCGGCCATCGACGAGGTGGCGGCGCCGGGTGACGAATCGGTCCTGCGCGAGGCGCTGCTCGTCTACGCCCGCGAGATCGCCTTCGCCACCGCGCAGGTGTACGCGCAGGCCGCCGAGGCCCGCGGCGCCTGGGACGCCCGGCTGGAGTCGCTGGTGGTCAACGCGGTGCTGTCCGGCGAGGCCGACGAGGGCGTGCTGTCCCGCGCCGCCGCCCTGGGCTGGAACTCGCCGGACAAGATCGTGGTGGTGCTGGGCACCGCGCCCAACGGCGACAGCGAGCTGACCGTCGATGCGATCCGCCGCGCCTCCCGCCACGCCAAGCTCCAGGTGCTCACCGGGGTGCTCGGCGAGCGCCTGGTCGTCATCGCGGGCGGCGACGGCGATCCGCTGCGGGTCGCCAAGGCGCTGATCGGGCCGTTCGCGCCGGGCCCCGTCGTGGCCGGGCCGGTGGTCGGCGACCTGCTGTCGGCGACGCGCTCGGCCCAGGCCGCGGCGGCCGGGCTGAAGGCGTGCGCGGCCTGGCCCGACGCGCCCAGGCCCGTCATGTCGGACGACCTGCTGCCGGAGCGCGCGATGGCGGGAGACCGTTACGCGCGCGAGCAGTTGGTGGAGGAGATCTACAGGCCGCTCGAAGAGGCAGGCTCCGCGCTGCTGGAAACGCTGAGTGTCTACCTGGAGCAGGCCTCGTCCCTCGAAGGGGCGGCGCGGATGCTGTTCGTGCACCCCAACACGGTGCGCTACCGGCTGCGACGTGTGACGGACGTCACCGGATGGTCACCCTCCGATGTACGATCCGCTTTCACGCTGCGCATCGCGCTCATCCTGGGTCGACTGTCCGATTCGGACCGCTCGCCCTGAGTTTTTGTTGGACACCCACAAATCGCCTGACAGTTCTTGGTCCCTGTCCCCACGGGCGGTCACCGCCGCCCGCGAGAGAGAGTGTGAAGGTGCTCGTACTCGTCGCTCCCGGCCAGGGCGCTCAGACGCCCGGCTTCCTGACTCCCTGGCTCGAACTGCCCGGTGCGGCCGACCGCATCGAGGACTGGTCGGCCGCGGCCGGACTGGATCTCGCCCACTTCGGCACGAAGGCCGACGCGGACGCCGTCCGCGACACCAAGGTGGCCCAGCCGCTGCTGGTCGCGGCCGGGCTGCTGTCCGCCGGCGAACTGCTGTCCTCGGTCGCGCCGGACGCCGGCCCCGACGTGGTGGCCGGGCACAGCGTCGGCGAGATCACCGCGGCCGTCCTGGCCGGGGTGCTCCAGGCGCGCGACGCCATGACCTTCGTGGCCGCCCGCGGCCGGGCCATGGCCGAGGCGGCCGCGGTCACCGAGACCGGCATGTCCGCGGTACTCGGCGGCGACCCGGACGAGGTGGCGGCCCACTTGGAGCGGCTCGGGCTGACCCCGGCGAACGTGAACGGGGCCGGGCAGGTCGTCGCCGCGGGCACCGCCGAGCAACTGGCCGCGCTCGCCGCGGACAAGCCGGACAAGGCCCGCGTGGTGGCGCTGAAGGTGGCCGGGGCGTTCCACACCGCGCACATGGCGCCCGCCGTGGCGACGCTGGAGGCGCTGGCACCGTCGCTGGCGGTCTCCGACCCGAAACTGCCGTATGTGTCCAACAGCGACGGGCAGGTGGTCAGTGCGGGCACCGAAGTGGTGCGCCGGCTGGTCGCCCAGGTGTCCAACCCGGTGCGCTGGGACCTGTGCATGGAGACGTTCAAGGCGCGTGGCGTCACCGCGATGATCGAGGTGTCGCCCGGCGGCACGCTGGTCGGTCTGGCCAAGCGGGCGCTGCCCGGGGTACGGACGGTGGCGCTCAAGACGCCCGACGACCTCGACGCGGCGCGCGCCCTGGTGGCGGAGGTCGGCGAGGCCGGCACCGCGCAAGCCGAAGCCGAATAGGAGCTCGTGAGCGGGATGACAGCGAAGATCAGGCCAAGCAAGGGCGCGCCGTACGCGAGGATCCTCGGCGTCGGCGGATACCGGCCGACCCGGGTGGTGCCCAACGAGGTGATCCTGGAGCACATCGACTCCAGTGACGAGTGGATCAGGTCCCGTTCCGGCATCGCCTCGCGGCACTGGGCGGGCCCGGAGGAGACCGTCGCCGAGATGTCGCTCGCCGCGGCGGGCAAGGCGATCGCCGACGCCGGGATCGCGCCCTCGGAGATCGAGGCCGTGGTCGTGGCGACCGTCTCGCACTTCAAGCAGACGCCGGCCGTCGCCACCGACATCGCCCACCGGATCGGCGCGGGCACGCCGGCCGCCTTCGACATCTCGGCGGGCTGCGCGGGCTTCACCTACGGCCTGACGCTGGCCAAGAGCATGATCGTGGACGGCAGCGCGAGCATCGTGTTGGTGATCGGCGTGGAGCGGCTCAGTGACCTGACGGACAAGGAGGACCGCTCGACGGCCTTCCTGTTCGGCGACGGCGCCGGTGCGGTGATCGTCGGCCCGTCCGCCGAGCCGGCCATCGGCCCGACCGTGTGGGGCTCCGAGGGCGACAAGTCCGAGACCATCAAGCAGACCGTGTCCTGGGACGCCTACCGCGACGCCGCCCCCGGCGAGGTCCGCTTCCCGGCGATCACCCAGGAGGGCCAGTCGGTCTTCCGCTGGGCGGTCTTCGAGATGGCCAAGGTCGCCCAGGAGGCGCTGGACGCCGCCGGCATCACGGCCGAGGAACTCGACGTCTTCATCCCGCACCAGGCGAACATGCGGATCATCGACTCGATAACGAAGACCCTCAAACTGCCGGACCACGTGGCGATCGCCCGTGACGTGGAGACGACCGGGAACACCTCCGCGGCGTCCATCCCGCTGGCGATGGAGCGGCTGCTCGCCACCGGCCAGGCCAAGAGCGGGGACACCGCGCTGGTCATCGGCTTCGGGGCGGGTCTGGTGTACGCGGCGACGGTCGTTACGCTCCCCTAGGCAGTGCCCCGCACTCGGTACCCGTACCGCGACGCGGCGCACGGCGTTACCACCCGCAACACCGATACCGATATGAAGAACCACCACCGACAAGGAGCGCCGCAGATGGCCACTCAGGAAGAGATCGTCGCCGGTCTCGCCGACATCGTGAACGAGATCGCCGGTATCCCCACCGAGGACGTGAAGCTGGACAAGTCCTTCACCGACGACCTGGACGTCGACTCGCTGTCGATGGTCGAGGTCGTGGTGGCGGCCGAGGAGCAGTTCAACGTGAAGATCCCGGACGACGACGTCAAGAACCTCAAGACGGTGGGCGACGCGGTCGACTACATCCTCAAGGCCCAGCAGCCCGCCTGATCCGCGGCTGCCCCGGCTGTGCCGGACCGCCCGGTCCGTCGGGCAGTCCGTTCGTACCATCCCGGACGACGCGCCTGTCGCCCGCCCTTCTAGACGTGGAGAGACAATCCCTGTGAGCCCGACCAATCGCACCGTGGTCGTCACCGGTATCGGAGCAACCACACCGCTGGGTGGCGACAGCGCGTCGACCTGGGAAGCCCTGACCGCCGGGCGCTCCGGCGTACGGCTCCTCGACGAGGAGTGGGCCGCCACGCTGCCGGTGCGGATCGCCGCCCGGATCGCCGTGGAGCCCGGCGAGGTCATTCCGCGTCCGCAGGCCCGCAAGCTCGACCGCAGCGCCCAGTTCGCGCTCATCGCGGCCAGGGAGGCATGGGCGGACGCGGGCTTCACCGCGAAGGCGGGCGAGGACCCGTCGGTCGACCCCGACCGGCTCGGCGCGGTGATGGCCTCCGGCATCGGCGGCCTGACCACGCTGCTCGCCCAGTACGACATCCTGCGGGAGCAGGGCTTCCGCAAGGTGTCCCCGCACACCGTGCCGATGCTGATGCCCAACAGCCCGTCGGCGAACGTCAGCATCGACGTCAACGCCCGGGCCGGCACCCACACCCCGGTCAGCGCCTGCGCGTCCGGCGCCGAGGCGATCGGCTACGGCATCGAGATGATCCGCACCGGCCGCGCCGACGTGGTGGTCGCCGGCGGTACGGAGGCGGTCATCCACGCGCTGCCCATCGCGGCGTTCGGCAACATGATGGCGATGTCCAAGAACAACGACGACCCGCAGGGCGCGTCGCGGCCCTTCGACGCCGGCCGGGACGGCTTCGTGATGGGCGAGGGCGCGGGTGTGGTCATCCTGGAGTCGGCCGAGCACGCGGCCGCTCGCGGCGCCCGGGTGTACTGCGAGGCGGTCGGCCAGGGCATCTCGTCCGACGCGCATCACATCACGCAGCCGGAGCCGACCGGTCGCGGCATCGCGGCCGCCCTCCAGCACCTGATGGACACCTCCGACCTCAAGCCCGCGGAGATCGCGCACGTCAACGCGCACGCCACCTCCACCCCACAGGGCGACATCGCGGAGATCAAGGCGCTGCGGCAGGTCTTCGGGCACGACGTGGACCACATGGCGGTCTCCGCCACGAAGTCGATGACCGGCCACCTCCTCGGCGGCGCGGGCGGCATCGAGACGGTGGCCACCGTGCTCGCGCTCCACCACCGGCTCGCCCCGCCGACGATCAACCTCGCCCGGCAGGACCCGGACGCCGACGCCGACATCGTCGGCGACAAGCCCAGGCCGCTGCCCGAGGGCACGATCGTCGCGCTCAACGACTCCTTCGGCTTCGGCGGCCACAACGTGGTCCTGGCGTTCCGCACGATCGGCTGAGCCGCGCGAGCTGCTCCCGTGCCGGGCGGCACGCGAGGGGCGCGGGAACCTTCCGGGTTCCCGCGCCCCTCTGTCGTCAGGCGCCCCTCGGTCGTCCGGCGCCCCTCGGTCGTCCGGGCCCTCACCCGTCCGGGCGGGCCCCGGACGCCGTCACCCGCCGTCGAAGCTGGCGAAGTAGCTGGCCGCCATGTCCTCGCCGCCGTGGCCCTGGGCGGCTGCGCGGCGGAAGCGCTCGGCGCCGGCGGCCGCGAGGTCGAGGCGGACCCCGGCGCTCTCGCCCGCCGCCACGATGAGGCGCGCGTCCTTCAAGGCCGCGTCCACCGTGAAGCTCGGGGCGAAGTCGCGGCCGCGGATGGCGGCGCCCTTCATGCGCAGGTACGGCAGGTCCAGCGCGCCGCCGTCGAGCGCCTCGTAGAAGCGGTCCGGGTCGACGTCCAGCCCCTCGGCCAGCGCCATCGCCTCGCCGGTGGCGTGCGTGACCGCCAGCACCCAGCCGTTGAGCACCAGTTTGAGCCGGCTGGCCGGCCCGTCGGTGCCGTCCTCGCCGAGCCACATGGTCTTCGCGCCGATCGCGTCGAAGAGCGGCTGGGCGACCGGGCGGGCGGCGGCGGGGCCCGCGGCCAGGACGGTGAGGTTCCCGGAGTCGGCGACGGCCTTGGTGCCCAGGACGGGCGAGTCGAGGAACAGCAGACCGTGTTCGCGGGCGAAGGCGGCGAGCGAGCCCAGCGCCTCGGGCCCGACCGTGCTGGTCTGCGCCCAGACGGCGCCTTCCCGCAGCCCCGGGGCCGCGGCCTCCATCACCTGGAGCACGCTGGGGCCGTCGAGCAGCATGGTGATCACGGCGTCGGCGTCCCGTACGGCGTCGGCGGCCTCGTCGGCGATCGTGACGCCGTGCCCGGCCAGCGGCTGGGCACGGGCCTTCGTACGGTTCCAGGCGCGGACCCGGTGGCCGGCGGCGGCGAGGTTGCGGGCCATGCCGGCGCCCATGATGCCGGTGCCGAGGAGCGCGACGGTCAGCGGAGTCGTGGTGGCGGAAGTCATACCCGCAGGCTATGCGTGCCCGCGGCGCTCACACCACCTGGTGCAGCCAGCGCACGGGCGCGCCCTCGCCCGCGTAGCGGAACGGCTCCAGCTCGTCGTCCCAGGGCTTGCCCAGCAGCCGGTCGAGTTCGGCCTCCAGGTCGGCCTCGCCCTTGCGGGCGCGCAGCATGGCGGCGCGCAGCCGGTCCTCGGGGATGAGGATGTCGCCGTGCATGCCGATGACGGCGTGGAAGATGCCCAGTTCGGGAGTGGCGCTGTAGCGCTCGCCCTCGGCGGTGGCGCAGGGCTCCGCGGTGACCTCGAAGCGCAGCAGGTGCCAGCCGCGCAGTGCCGAGGCGAGCTTGGAGGCGGTGCCGGGCTCGCCCTGCCAGGAGAACTCGGCCCGCCACGTGCCGGGGGCGGCCGGCTGGCGGATCCAGTCCAGTGTCACGCGCACGCCGAGGACGCCCGCGACGGCCCATTCGACATGCGGGCAGAGCGCGCGCGGCGCGGCGTGCACGTACAGAACTCCACGTGTCGTCACCGGTACCTCCAGTGTGGGACGAGGTTCGCCTTCCCCAGCGGCCTCACCCGTGAGCTGGTAGAACCAGGGGCAACATTCAGCATTCTGCAGTATTCATCTCAAGTGGGTCAAACAGGACAAGGAACACATTTGACGCGTGGTCAGTGTGGCCTCCCGTCAGTTTCCGCGGGTGTCAGGCTAAAAGCTACCGTGCGGCGTCTTCGGGGGAGTGGCGTACGGTCGGGCTGACGGCAGATGTCACCCACTCGTCGGAGGGAAGCACCGAATGCGACAGCTACTGCGCCGCGGCCTCGTGCTGACCGTGGGCGCCGCTCTCCTGGCCGGTTGCGGCCTGGCCGGGTCGCCGCCGGACGGCGGGCGGGCGACGGCCGGCGGGCACGTCGGGCACTCCGCGGACGGCCGGCGGCGGGCCGCGCCGAAAGCCCCGAAACCCCCGAAAGTGGTCAGGCCGACGCGCCCGTGGAACGTCCACCCCGGTTCCGTGGTCGCGCTCGGCGACTCCATCACCCGCGGCTTCAACGCCTGCGACCCGCTGGCCGACTGCCCCGAGGTGTCCTGGGCGACCGGGTCCCGGGGGAAGATCGGCAGCCTCGCGCAGCACCTGGTGGCCGGCGCGCCGGCCACCCGCAGCTGGAACCTCGCCGAGACCGGCGCGCGCGTCGCCGACCTGCCCGCCCAGGCGCGCGCGGCCGCCGTGCACAAGCCGGCCATGGTCACGGTGCTCATCGGGGCGAACGACGCCTGCGCGGCGGACACGGACGGCATGACGTCGGTCGCCGGCTTCCGGTCCGCCTTCGGGACCACGATGGCGTATCTGCACAAGGTGCTGCCCGGCACCCAGGTGCTGGTGGCCAGCATCCCCGACCTGCTGCGGCTGTACTCGGTCGGGGTGACCGACCCGCTGGAGAAGCAGCTGTGGCGGCTGGGGCTGTGCCCCTCGATGCTCGGCGACCCCGACTCGCACACCGCGTCCGCCGAGCACCGCCGCACCGAGGTGCGCGACCGGGTGGTGGCGTACAACACGGTGCTCCGCCAGGTGTGCGCGGCCTACACACGCTGCCGGTACGACGGCGGCGCCGTCTTCGGCTACCGGTTCACCGCCGACGAGCTGAGCAGGTGGGACTGGTTCCACCCCAACCAGAAGGGGCAGACCGAACTGGCCCGCATCCTGTCGGCGGTGGCGTTCGGCCCGGACCCCTCGTAAACGTCCCCGGCGCGGGCGGCCCCGGCGCCGCCCGCACCCCGCCCGCTCACCGTCCCCGCTCGGGCCCGCCGGCCGGGCGGTACGTGGACACGTGCACGCCCGTGCCGCTGGTGACCGTGGAGACGAGTTCCAGCGGGCGCCGCACGCCGTCCTCGCCCCGCTCGGGCCACGCGGCGGCCATCGTCTGCCACGTCCGCCGCCCGAACAGCAGCGCGTCCGCCCCGCTCAGCGCCTCGGCGAAGGCACCTCCGACCGTCTCGGGGTATGTGCGCCTCCGCTGTCGCTACGGCGCGTTGCTGCGCCTCCTCCGGGACCTCCAGGCGGGCGGTCAGGCGGATGTCGGCCACCGAGTGGGCGGCCTCGACGGTGTAGGAGCCGGGGACGAGCCGCCGGCCGGAAGGCGTCCAGGTCTCGGCCGCCCGGCGGGGCAGCGCGATCCGCGCCTCCGCCGTCCCGCCCGGCTCCGCGCGGACCACGGCGAAGCCCGCGAGCCACCGGTCCGGCCGCGGCCCGAATGCCGTCGCGGGTTCGTCGGGCGCCAGGTAGAGCTGGACGGTCTCGCGGCCCTCGCGGGCGCCGCTGTTGCGCAGCCGGACACGGACGGTGGCCGGCAGACCCGGCTCGGGTCCCGCGGGCTCGACGGCCAGCGACTCGTACTCCCACGTCGTGTAGCCCAGGCCGTGGCCGAAGGGGTACGCGGGGGCGGCCGCGGCCCGCTGCCAGGCCCGGTAGCCGATGAACAGGCCCTCCTCGTACACCAGCCGGCCGTCGACGGGGGTGACCGCCGTGACCGGGGCGTCGGCGAGCCGGGCCGGCCAGGTGGTGGGGAGGCGGCCGCCCGGTTCCTCGTCGCCCAGGAGTACGTCGGCGAGCGCGGCCCCCGCCTCCTGGCCACCGAACCAGGACAGCAGGATCGCCGCCACCTCCTCGCGCCAGGGCAGTTCGACCGGCGCGCCCGTGTTGACGACGACGACCGTACGGGGGTTGGCGGCGGCGACGCGGGCGACGAGTTCGTCCTGGCGGCCGGGCAGCCGCAGGTCGGCGCGGTCGAAACCCTCGGACTCGACGCGCTCGGTGGTGGCGACCACCACCACGGCGGTGTGCGCGGCGCGGGCGACGGCGACGGCCTCGGTGAGCAGTTCCTCCGGATCGCGCTCGGGGTCGCCGTGCAGCAGGCCGAACGAGACGGCGGGGAAGGGCAGGCCGAGGCCGCGCGGCAGCGTACAGCGCAGGCCGACCTCGACGGGCCGGCCGGCCACCAGGTCGACGCTCCCGCGCTCGCGCGGCGCGCCGAAGAACACCTCGAAGGGGTCGCCGTCCGCGTCCGGCGCCTCCTGCCCCTCGTAGACCACCCGTCCGTCCACGGTCAGCCGGAAGGCGCCCAGGCCGCGCGTGCCGAACCGGTGGGCGCCGCTGACCCGCGGGACGAACTCGCCGCGGATCTCGACGCTGTCCAGGGCCTCGTACGGGACGCCGTCCGGCAGTTCGCCGAGCCACTGCACCTGGCCGCCGGGCAGTTCCTCGCCGCCGGGCACGCCCAGCTCCCGGCCGCCGGCGTCCCGCGCGACGGCTCGAAGCCGGAACCCGGCCGCCGCGGGCGGCAGTTCGTCGCTCGGGTCGGCGCCGAGGGCGTACGTGACCGGGACCCGGTCGGGCAGCGCGGCCCGCAGGCCGTCGAGCGGGGAGACGACGTGGTCGGGGAAGACCAGCGCGGAACCGCCGCCGAGGACGCGGGCGTCGCGCGCGGCCGCGCCGATGACGGCGACGCCGCCCGCGCCGAAGAACGGTGCCCGCAGCGGCAGGACGGGCGCCCGGCCGCGCACCTCGTTGCGCAGAAGGACCAAGCCGCGGCGGGCGACCTCGCGGGCCAGCGCGTCGCCGTCGACGGGGGCGGGGCGGTCGGCGGGCGGGACCGCGGCCGGGGCGCCGGACAGCAGGCCGGCCCGCGCGGCCAGCCGCAGCACCCTGCGGGCGGCGGCGTCGACCAGGCCCTCGTCGACCTCCCCGGCGCGTACCGCGGCGGCGAGCGCCTCCCCGTAGACGGTCCTCGGGCCGGGCATGGCGATGTCGAGGCCGCCGCGCAGGGCGCCGGCGGTGGAGCGGGCGGCCAGCCAGTCGGAGACGACGACGCCGTCGAAGCCCCACTCCCCGCGCAGCACGCCGTTGACCAGGGCGTCGTGCTCGGTCATGGTCGTGCCGTTGACGGCGTTGTACGCGGCCATCACGCCCCAGGGCCGCGCGCCGGTCACGACGGCCTCGAAGGGCGCCAGGTACAGCTCGCGCAGCACGCGCTCGTCGATCCGGTTGTCGACGGTGAAGCGGTCGGTCTCGGCGTCGTTGGCGACGAAGTGCTTGACGGTGACGCCCACGCCGCCGTCCTGCACGCCCAGCACGTACCCGGTGCCGATGGCGCCGGTCAACAGCGGGTCCTCGCTGTACGCCTCGAAGTGCCGGCCGCCCAGCGGGCTGCGGTGCAGGTTGACGGTGGGCGCGAGCAGTACGTGGACGCCCTTGCGGTGAGCCTCCTGGGCGAGCAGCCGGCCCGCCCGCCTGGCAAGATCCGGGTCCCAGGAGGCGGCCAGCGCGGTCGGGCTGGGCAGCGCCACCGACGGGTCCGCGGACGTCCAGCGCCTGCCCCGCACCCCCACCGGGCCGTCGGACATCACCAGCGGGGCCAGCCCGATCGCGGGGAGGCCGGGCAGGGACCACATGTCCCGCCCGGCCAGCAGCCGCGCCTTGTCGTCGAGGCCGAGTCCGCGCAGCGCGGCTTCCACCGCGCGCTCCCGCTCGTCCTCGCGGTCCCCCGTCATGGTCGGTCCTCCCTGCCGGCTACGGGCTCGCCCGCAACCCTAGGGCCCCGGCGGGCCCGGGGGGAGGCGCCGGGCGCACGTACGGGCACGGGCTTCGCGCCGGGCGGGGCGGTGACGTGCCGTCACTCGGGGAGTTCGACGATCATCTTTCCGATGTTCTCGCCGCGCAGCATGCCCAGGAACGCGTCGAGGGTGTTCTCGATCCCGGTCACCACCGTCTCGCGGTAGCGCAGCCTGCCCTCGCGCAGCCAGCCGCCGACCTCGCGGACGAACTCCGGCTGGAGGTCGTAGTGGTCGCCGACGATGAAGCCCCGCAGGGTGAGCCGCTTGCCGATGGCCAGCGCGAGGTTGCGCGGACCGGGTGTCGGCTTCGTGGCGTTGTACTGGGCGATGGCGCCGCACATCGCCACCCGGCCGCCCTGCCGCAGGGCGCCGATGGCCGCCTCCAAGTGCTCGCCGCCGACGTTGTCGAAGTACACGTCGATGCCGTCGGGCGCCGCCTTCGCCAACTGCTCGGCGACGGGGCCGTCCTTGTAGTTGAAGACGGCGTCGAACCCGTACTCGTCCTTCAGCAGCGCCGCCTTCTCGTCCGAGCCAGCGCTGCCGACGACGCGGGCGGCGCCCTTGAGCCGGGCGATCTGCCCGGCTTGGCTGCCGACCGCGCCCGCCGCGCCGGAGACGAACACGGTCTCGCCCTCGGTGAACTCCCCGATCCGCAGCAGGCCGGCGTAGGCGGTGAGCCCGGTCATCCCGAGCACGCCGAGGTAGGCCGACAGCGGGGCGGCGCCGGGGTCGACGGCCACCGCGTGAGCGGCGTCCACCAGGGCGTACTCCCGCCAGCCGAGGCCGTGCAGCACGTACTGCCCCGGCTCGAAGCCCTCGGCCCCCGAGGCCACCACCCGGCCGACCGCGCCGCCGAGCATGGGCTTGCCCAGCTCATACGGCGGGGTGTACGACTTCACGTCGTTCATCCGGCCGCGCATGTACGGGTCGACCGACACGTACATGTTGCGGACCAGCAGTCGGCCCGGTCCCGGCTCGGGGACCTCGGTCTCGACCAGGGCGAAGTCGTCGGGCACCGGCCAGCCCTGCGGGCGGGCGGTCAGGTGCCATTCGCGGCTGCGGGGCATGAGCGGGCGCGCTCCTTCCGGGCGCGGCGCGAGGAGGCCCGTCGTCCCGACCGGACCGGCCGCACCGCGAAAAGGTTCAGATACTTAATTAACCATGAACCTTGATGTTTCATGCTGTCAAGTAAGCGAGTAGCCTGGTCCCCATGACTGGGCGCGAGACCCCCCGGATGGACCCGCTGACCGCCGAGGTCGTCGACCTCATCGGCACGATGGTGCAGCGCTTCCACCAGGAGTACGACGCGGCGGCCGCGGTGCACCACCTGACCGGGGCGCAGGCCCGGGTGCTGGCGCTGGTGTCGGGCGGGCCGATGCCGATGCGGCGGATCGCCGAGCGGCTGAAGTGCGAGCCGTCCAACGTGACGGGGATCATCGACCGGCTGGAGGCCCAGGGGCTGGCCGAGCGGCGGTCCGACCCCGCCGACCGCCGGGTCAAGCTGGCCGTGGCGACCGGCGCCGGGCGGGACACCGCGACGCGGCTGCGCGAGTCGCTGGACTTCGCCCGCGAGCCGCTGGCCGCGCTGTCCGAGCACGAGCGGCGCGCGCTGCGGGACCTGCTCAAACGCGTGATCGACCCCCGGCCGGCGGACTGACCCGCGCGGCGGCGCCTACCGGCGGCGGCCCGCTACTGGCACCACCACAGCACCTGCTTGCAGTGCGTCGCGGTCGGCGACGGGGTCGGCGAGGGTGGCGCGCTGGTGGTGGGCGGCGCGGTGGTGGGCCGCGGCCGGACCGTGCCGGTGGCGGTCGGTTGCGGCGGGGCGGGCCGGCGGGTACGGGTCGCGGTCGCCGTGGCGGACGGCGGGGCGGACGGGGAGGGGGAGGCCGAGTGCGGCGGCCGGTGGTGCCCGGCGGACGCCGCCGTGGGCGCTCCCCCGGCGTCGGGTGGGGCCGTTCCGGTGGGCGGCGGCGGGAGGTCGGGCACGCCGCGCGAAGGGACACCGCCGCCTCCGGCGCCGCCGGACAGGGCCGCGAGCGAGAACATGGCCACGGCGCCGGTCACCGCGACGGCGCCGACCCCGAACACCGCCGCCCGGTGGCGGCCGCGCCGGGCCCGGCGGGCCCGTGCCCGCTGCCGCTTCTCCCGCTGGGCGGCCCGCCCGCCGGGCTCCTCGCCGTACGCTTCCCCGCCGTACGCTCCCCCGCCGTACGCTCCCCCGCCGCCTTGCGCCCGCGACTCGCCGGCGGCCGCCGGTCGCGCCGCGCCGGGCGCGCCGGGCGCCGTGAGCTCGTCCGCGGGCGTCCCGCAGCCCGGGCACGAGAAGGCGCCGTTGAGGTGGCGCCGGCAGGCGTAGCAGTAGTCCATGACGCAGGGACCTTAGGGGACGGGCGCGCCGCGGCAAAACCCCGGGTTTCCGCTTGTCACGGCTTTGCCCGGTAACTCCGGCGGGCCGCCGGCCGGGTGGCCCGGGCGCCGCGGCCGGCCGCCTCCCGGACTATCCGGCCAGCAGCCCGCGGCCGAGCCAGTCGCTCTTGTCCCGCACGCCCGGCAGGACGAAGAAGTAGCCCCCGCCGGTCGGGGAGATGTAGTCCACCAGCGGCTCGTCGATGAGCCGGGTCTGGGTGGCCTCGAACTGCCGCACCACGTCCTGCTGGTAGCAGCAGAAGACCAGGCCCATGTCGAGGTTGCCGACGGAGTCGACACCGCGGTCGTAGTTGAAGCCCCGGCGCAGGATGCGGGAGTCGGCGGTCCCCGGGGTACGCGGGTTGGCCATCCGGATGTGCGCGTCGAGCGGGATGGCGTCGCCGTGCGGGTCCTTGGCGTAGTCCGGCGTGTCGGTCTCCTTCGCGCCGTCCAGGGGGGCGCCGGTGTCCTTGCGGCGGCCGAACATCTTCTCCTGCTCGGTCAGCGAGACCCGGTCCCAGAACTCCACGAGCATCCGGATGATCCGGATCACCTGGTAGCTGCCGCCGGTGGCCCACGCGGGCTCGCCCAGCGCGCCGTTGACCCACACCAGCCGGTCCATCTCGCGCGAGGACGTGACGTCGGGGTTGACGATGCCGTCCTTGAAGCCGAGCAGGTTGCGCTGCGCGCCGGCCGGGCGCGGGGCGTTCTGGAAGCCGTCGACGCGCCACTTGATCTGCATGCCGCCGCGGGTGTGCCGGGCGATGTCGCGCAGGGCGTGCAGCACGGTGTCGGTGCTGCCGGCGCAGATCTGCAGGCTGAGGTCGCCGTGGCACTCGGCCGGGTCGAGGTTGTCGTTCGGGAAGGTGCGCATCGGGGCGAGGCGGCGCGGCTTGGCGGCGGCCAGCCCGTAGCGGTCGTCGAAGAGGGAGGAGCCGACGCCGACGGTGACGGTGAGGGCGTCGGCGGGGACGGTCGGGCCGAGGATGCCGTTGTCGGAGGGCGGGGCGCCGACGCCGAGGTCCGCCGGGGTGCCGCCCGCGGTCAGGAACCGGGCCCGCTCGGTGATGGTGCGGAACAGGTCGGCGAGTTCCGCGCGGTTGTCCGCGATGACGTTGAACGACACGAAGGTCGCGGCCGAGGGCGCCGGTGTGGTGACGCCCGCCTGGTGCGCGCCGTGGAAGGCGACCGCGGGCGCCTGGCCGCGGGCGCCGGAGTCCTCGGCGTGCGCGGTGCTCCCGCCGGCCGCGGAGGTCAGGGCCACCCCGCCGCCGGCCAGCACGGCCGCGCCGGCTCCCGCGCCCAGCGCCGTCTTCACGAACGACCTGCGGCCCGCGCCGAACGGGCAGGTGCCGCCCAGGCCCTCGTGTGCCGGGTGGCCCTCGGGGCGGAAGTCGGCGGACATGTGCGGGTTCCCTTCGTCGTGGTCGTGGTCGTTACGGTCAGGTCGGTCGTTACGGGCGGGTCGGTCGTCCGGGCGGGAGGGGGTCGCGCGGCCGGGCATCAGGCGGACTTCCGGATCTCCAGCAGATCGGGGATCGGCGCGAGGTCCTCCAGGAGCCGGCCGGTGGCGCCGTCGATCTTCGCCTTGGCCATCGGGTCGAGGGAGCCGACCGGAGTCCAGCGGCCGTCGCGGTGGGCCGCGTCCAGCAGGCCCTGGAGGCGGTCGATGCCGGCGTCGACGGCGGTGAGCTGCCGCGGGGCGCGCTCGGTGATCAGCGGGCGCAGGACGGACAGCAGTTCCTTGGTACCGGCCAGGTTGGCGTTCGCCGTGGCCAGGTTGGTGCCGCTGCCCTCGTCGGTGTCGCCGGTCAGCTCGAACTGGAGGGTGTTCTCCAGGATCTCGTGCGTGCGCAGCGGCAGGTCCGAGGGGTCGAAGTCCTGGGTGGGGAACGCCTTGCGCAGGCCCGTCACGTCGGCCGCGAGCCGGTCGGCGTACGGCCGCAGGACGGCGGCGGACTGGCCGTGCCACAGGCCGTATTCGATGCGGTGGAAGCCGGTGAAGTCCTTGTCGGACACGCCGCCGGGCAGGCCGTCCTTGCGTCCGTCGATCTTCGCGTCGAAGTCGGCGAAGGTCCCGTACGCCGCGCCCAGCGAGGAGTACGTCAGGTGCGCGCTCAGCCAGTCGGTGCGGGCGGCGGCCAGGTCGCCGGCCCTGAGGTCGGCCTGGAGCGCGGCCGTCCGGTCCTGCAGGGTGGCGAGTCCCGCGTCCACGTACGCCCTGTACGACGCGAGCGGCGCCTGGAGTTCGGACTCGGCAAGCGGGAGCACGGCCTTGGTGGAGCCGCCGCCGCTGACGCGCACCGACGCCGAGGTGACCGCCCGGCCGCCGGTCGGCACGCAGCGCCAGGCATAGGTGCCGCTGCCGACGGTGGCCACCAGGTCGCGGGTGGTGCCGGGGGCCAGGCCCTCGATCTCCCCGTAGACGGCGTTGCTCGACGGGTCGATGAGGTAGACCTCGGACGCCTTGTCGCCGGTGTTGCGCATCTGGAAGGTCTGCCGGCCGGGCTCGGGCGCCTTGAAGCCCTTGCCGCAGTCCTTCTCGGAGACCGCCACGGTCTGCGCCGCCGCGGGCTTGCCGCCGCTGAACGCCACCACCAGGCCCGCGGCCAGCGCCGGGACGGCGACCACCGCGGCCGGGACGACCCACGCGGGCCGCGGGCGCCGTACGGTCCGGGTGTCGCCGGACGGCGTCGGGGCGGGGGCCCGGGGGGTCGGCTCCGCGTCCGTTCCCGGCTCGTCCGCCGCCCGCGCCGCGGTGGCCGCCGCCGGCGCCTCCGCCCGCGCCGGCGCCTCCTGGGAGACCCGGACCTCGGGGGACGCGGCGGGTGCCGGCTTGGCCGCGGGCGTGCGCACCCCCCGTACGAACAGGGTCATCACGACCGCGAGGTAGAGGACGTAGCCGGCGACCTGGAGCCAGGTCATCTGCGGGGTGAGGTTGAGGACGCCCTGGAGGAGGGCGGCGTACCAGGATCCGGCGTCGACGTGGGCGCTCAGGTCGAAGGCGAAGGCGCCCTTGCCGGGCAGGACGCCGCCTTCCTGGAGGTCGCGCAGGCCGTAGCCGAGGACGCCGGACGCGATGACGATCAGGACGATGCCGGTGACGGTGAAGAACCGGGTGAGGTTGATCCTCAGCACCCGCCGGTACAGGCCCCAGCACAGGCCGGCCGCCAGCACCAGGCCGATCCCGGCGCCGAGCAGCGGCCCGGAGGACTCGCCCGCCGCGCGGCCGGTGGTCCACAGGAACAGCGCGGTCTCCAGCCCCTCGCGGCCCACCGCGAGGAAGGAGGTGAGTACGAGCATGCCCCCGCCCATGGCGAGCGCGGCGGTGACCTTCTCCCTGATCTCACCGGACAGGTTGCGCGCCGAGCGGCGCATCCAGAACACCATCGCGGTGACGAAGGCGATGGCGACGACGCTCAGCGTGCCGCCGAAGGCCTCCTGCGCGGTCTGCGACAGGTTGGCGGCGGTGAAGGTGAGGATCGCGCCGAAGCTCATGGACAGGGCGATGGCGGCCAGCACGCCCGTCCAGACCTGCGGCAGCCGGGACTTGGCGTCACCCCGCACGAGGGTGGCGACGAGGATGGAGACGATGAGTCCGGCCTCGAGACCTTCCCTGAGCCCGATCAGGAAGCTCGGAAACGCGTCGTCCCACATGTCGTTGTCCTCCCCGGGCCCGCCCCGTCGTCGGCGGCCCGCCGTCCGCGCCGCGATCGACAACTTAGCTTAGGCGTACCTAACCACGCACGGCGGGGGTGGGGGGCGTTTTCGGCCAGGACAGGCGCGATGGGACCGATGTCACACACCTCGCACGCGCGCTGTCGCCGCGCGGGGCGTTCCGCGGCGCCTTTCCCGGGGCCTTTCGCGGGGCGTCGCGCGGGGCGCCCGCGGACGCGCCGGGCGGGGACGTGAGCGGGTGCCGCCGCGATGTGCGCCATCTGGCGTAGACGGGCCGCGAGCGGTGCCGTAGGACATGACCAGCCGAGCGATCGGCCGGGGACCCCCTGGCGAACCCAGGGGGGAGCACGGGGGAGCACGGGGGAGAGGCTCGATGACATCCGAAGCGCTGCACCACTGGATCCTGGTGCTCGACGTGGAGCGGTACAGCACCCGCTCGGACCCGGTCCAGCGGTCCCTGCGCACCGCCATGTACGACGTGTTCACCACCGCCTTCGGGCAGGCCGGGCTGAACGGCCACGGCGTGGTGACCGAGGACCGGGGCGACGGCGTCCTCGTGCTGGTGCCGCCCACGGTCTCTCCCGTGCGGCTGGCCGGGCCGTTCGTCCGGGCCCTGGACGAAGGCCTGCGGGAGAAGGCCGCGTACTTCGGTCCGCGGCACGCGCTGCGGCTGCGGCTGGCGATGCATCAGGGGCTGGCGACCCGCGACGAGTACGGCTGGTCCGGCGACGCGGTGAACACCGCGAGCCGCCTGGTGGACGCCCAGCCGCTGCGGGACGTACTGCACGCCGCCGAGCTGGGCCACATGGTCTTCGCCGTCTCCTCCTCGGTGTACGAGGGGGTGGTGCGCCACGGCCACCGCGGTGTCGACCCGGCCGCGTACGCCCCGATGAGCTTCCGTACCAAGCATGGGGAGCGCGTCGGCGCCTGGGTGACCGTGCCCGGCTACAGCGCGCCTCCCGTACCGCCGCCGGCCGAACCCGGGTTGGAGCCGGGAGGGGGCTCCGACTCGGGCGCGGGCGCCGCGGCGGACGCGCGGGAGGGCGCGGACCGCGCGGCGGCGCCCGCGCCCTCCCCCGCCTCCGCGGGGCCGGTCTTCCACATCGGCGTCGCCCGCGGCGACGTGGTCGGCCACGACAAGAACGTCACCATCCACCGCGGGGAACGCCGGTGAGCAGCCCGGCACCACAGCCACCGCCAGGGGGATCAGGGGGCGCGGGAGCGGCGGCGGGGCCGCAGGGGGCAGCCCCGGCCGCCGCTCCCGTGGGGGGTCCTCCCCCCGCGGGACCGCAGCCCGCGCCCGGCGGCCCGGGTCCTGCCGCCGCCGGCCCCGGCCCCGCGTCCGGCCCCGAGCCGGACGGTCAGCCGCAGCCGCCCGGGGCTCCCGCCGCGCCGCACGCCGACCCGTCCGCCCCGCCCGACGACCGGATCGGGCCCGGTGACGACGCCACCGCCGCCACCGGCCGCCTGGGCCACGGCTCGCAGCGCTACGGGCACCTGCGCGCCGCGTACGCCAACGTCGACGGCGACGTGGTCGGGCGGGACAAGAACGTCTTCCTGTTCGGCGAGGGGCCCGAACGGCTGTGGCCGCTGTCACCCGTACTGGCCGAGCGGGTGCGGTTCGCGTACGAGGAGGCGCCCGGCGCGGACGAGGCCCGCGACGCCCTGCGCCGGCAGCGGATCGTCATCCTGCGCGGCCCGGCCGGCATCGGCAAGACCGCCATGGCCGCGCGGCTGCTGATCGGCGTGTGCCGGGGCCCGGTCTACCACCTGGACAGCGGCGCCGGCCTCGGCTCGCTCGCCGATCGGCTGGACGCGGCCGGCGGCGGCTCCGGCGGCGGCTCCGGCTCCGGCTCCGGCGACACCGGCAGCGGGATCGAACCGGGCGCCGGCTTCCTGCTGGACCGGCCGGCCGACGCGGCGAACCTGCGCGGGGAGATCCACGACCGGCTGCAGACCGCGCTGATGGCGGCCGGCGCGACCATGGTCGTCACGGTCGCCGACACCGATCTGGCCGACAGCGACCTGCTGTCCGGCGTGGTGGACCTGACCCGGCCGCCCGCCCCGCGGGCCCTGGTCCGGCGCTATCTGACGTGGCGGCTGGGCGCCCAGGAGGCCGCCGCGCTGCTGGCCGATCCCGAGGTGGAGAAGCTGCTGGCCGAGCGGGTGGACGGGCGGACGTCGTGCAAGGCCGCCGCCGATCTGGCCACCGCCATGGCGGACGAGTACCAGTACGGCGGCCTGGACGCCGGACGCATCCGCGAGCGGCTGGCCCGGCAGGGCCTGGAGACCTTCGAGATCTGGGCGGAGGGGCTGACCGATCCGTTCGTCCGCGCCTTCGCCCTCGCGCTCGCGGTCCTCAACGGGCTGCCGCAGGACGACATCGCAGCGGCCGCCCGCGCGCTGCTGCGCCGGATGGACGCCGGCCTGTCGCCGGCGGAACCCGCGCCGGGCGAGCCCCGCTACCAGTCCGTCGCGCCCCGGGACCTGCTGGCGCTGCCGATGCGCAAGCTACTGGTGCGGCTGCACGCCCGGCGGGTGGCGGGCCGGAACGGGGGCACGGGTTCGGGCGCCGGGCAGGGCGGCCCGGGCGACGGGGTGGGCGCCGGGCGCACCCGCGGCACCGCGGTGACGGCGCGGCCGGCCGGCGTCGGCGGTCCCGGTACGCGGTCGCAGGGCCAGGACCGCACGCAGTGCCTGGAGTACCAGGACCCGGCCTACCCGCGGCAGGTCATCGCCCACTTCTGGTCGCAGTACGCGATCCAGGACGTGCTCCTCGACTGGTTCGGCGACCTGGTGCGGGAGCGCTCGGAGCAGGTCCGGGTGTACGCGGCGGTGGCGCTCGGCGGGCTGCTGCGCACGTCGCTGCCGTACCTCACCGAGGGGCTGCTGTCGGACTGGGCGTTCCACCAGGACTTCCGGCTGCGTGAGGCGGCCGGGTACGCGCTGGCCACCGGCGGCCGGGATCCGGGGCTGCGGCCGGAGATCGAGGCGCTGACCGACTCCTGGTTCGCCGACCGCACCCGCCCGCTGGGGCAGGCGACGGCGGCCCGGGTGTACGGACTCGGCCGGCCGGCCGCCGGCCACGGGCGGAACATCGCCGCGCTGGCCCGGCTGTCGGTGGTGGACCACATGAAGGTCGCGGTGGCGATCGGCGACAGCTACTCCGACATGATCGCCGCCGACCACGCGCTGGCGCCGCTGGTGCTGAGCGTGCTGCGGTCCGGCGCGGGCGACCCGCCGGCCCGGCCGACCTGCCTGCTGGCCTTCCTCATCGTGGCGTCCTCGCTGGTGGTCGACGGCACCCGGCCGGACATGGCGGACGGCGACGGCTGGCCGGCCCTGCTGTACCTGACGGCCGATCAGCCGGGGTTGCGCGAGCCGCTGCTGGTGCTGTGGCGCGAGGCGCTGTCGCAGGCGTACTTCAACAAGCAGGCGCAGGGAGTGCTGCGGACCTGGGCGGGCCTGGCCGAGGCCGACGACAAGCTGCGCGAGACCTTCATGGCGATGGTGGCGGGCATCGTGCACGGCGACCAGCGGTCGGCCGCGATCGTCCGGATGTGCGCGCGGGACTGGACGGGCCGCGACGAGCTCGCCCCGCTGCCCGTCGTCGCGTGGGAGGTGGGCAAGGTGCTCGAACGAGAGAAGGTATGAGATGGCGACGCCGACGCTCCCCCTGATCCTCAACGTGGACTCGGTGCCGCCGCAGGAGCGGACCGCCTGGTGGGACGAGCACCGCAGCGTGGCCATCGTCCACCGGACCGCCGACGGGCGGCTGACCGTCGGCACCAGGTCACCGGCCACGCTGTGGGACAAGCTGCGCGGCAAGGGCGGCACGCGCTACGCCGTGGACCTCAGCGACCACCGTCGCAAGGCGGCCCTGCGCAACACCCCGCTGCCGTGCAGCGACCAGGCTCACCGCTTCGAGGCGACCTTCGACATCGGCTTCCGGGTGCACGACCCGGCGGAGGTGGTGCACCGCAACGTCACGGACGCGCTGGCGGTCGTCTACGGCTATGTCGTGCCGACGATCCGCATGTACGCCCGCCGGTTCGCGATCGACGAGGCGGCCCGCGCCGAGGAGCAGATCAACCGGGCCTTCGCCCAGGAGGTGCGGCTCGCCGAGGGCATCACCATCTTCTCGTGCACGGTCGGCGTGGAGCCGGACGAGGACGCCCGCGCGTACATCAGGACGCTGGCCAGGGACCAGCGCGAGCGCACCCTCGGCAGGAACCGGCACGACAGCGCGGCGGCGGCCGAACGCTCCCGGCAGGCCATCGAGGACATCCGCCAGGAGGGGGAGCTGCAGCGCGGCAGGCAGCGCGAGGCGGCGCTCGCGGGCATGCCGCTGAACATCGAGGGGCTGATCCGGCGGCACCTGGTGCAGCACCCCGAGGACACGGTGCGCGCCACGCAGCTGCTCACCGAGTGGGAGGCCACCCAGGTGGCCAGGGCCGAGCTGGGCGTCCAGCGGCACGACGCGATGTTCAAGTTCCTGGTGGAGAAGGACATCCTGCGCAGCCCGGACCTGCTGCTGCTGCGCGAGGGCGTGCTGGGCGGGCTGAACCAGCAGGTGCCGCCGGTCGGCCTGCCGCCGGCCGCCGCGTCCGCGGTCGGCTCCGCTCCCGCGCAGCCCGCCCCGGTCTCGTGGGGCGGCACGGTGACGCCCGGCCACAGCGGCGGCGGTACGGGGGCGGGTACGGCGGCGGGCGCCGCGGCGGCCGGCGGGGCGCTCGCCGGCGGCGGCCCCCGTACCGCGACCATGCCGGTCTACCTGGTGTTCGACACCTCCCAGGAGGCCGCGCCCTTCACCGACGGCCTCAACGACGCCCTGCGGTCGCTGCACACCGCGCTGGCCACCAGCCCCGACGTGGCGGGGGCGCTGCGGGTGTGCGTCCTGGGCTTCGGCGAGCAGCCGGACATGCGGCTGCCGCTGACCCGGTTCGCCTGGGCCACGAACGTGCCGCACCTGCCGGCGCACGGCGACTGCCGCTTCGGCGCCGCCTTCGAGGGCCTGCTGGACGTGCTGCCCGAGGACGTGGACCGGCTCAAGCGGGACGGCGGGACCGTGCACCGCCCGGTGGTGTTCTTCGCCGCCACCACCACGCCGCGGGACGGCGCCCAGTGGCCGCAGGCCCAGCAGCGGCTGGCCGCGCACCGCTACGCACCGACCGTGGTCGCCTGCGGCCTGGGCGCGGCCGAGGGCCGCACCATGCTGCGCATCGCCTCCAGCCCCCGGCTCGCCTTCGTGGCCGCCCCGGGCACCCACCCGTCCGCCCAGACCGCACCGCTGTCCGCGCTGCTGCAGTCCACGCTGCTGCACCTGGGCAGGGGCGTGCTCTCCGGCCGGCCCGACCTCGTCGCCGACTGCCCGCAGGGCCTGCTGCCCGCGGCCGAGCGGTGACGCGCCCACCCGCGCTCACCAGGAAAAGGATCATCCAGTGCTCGACAACCGCGGGAACCTGCTCCCCGTCTACGTGCTCGCCGACGAATCGGGATCGATGGCCGGCCACATCGACGACCTCAACGCCGGGCTGAGGTCGCTGCACACCACTCTGCTCGGCGAGCCCATGGCGGCGGCCAAGGTGCGCTTCTCCGTACTCGGTTTCGCCGACGACGTCGTGGTCCGCCTCGCGCTGGCCGACCTGCGGCACGAGAACGAGCTGCCGCTGCTGAGCGCGCGCGGCACCACCAGCTACCTGGCCGCGTTCACCGCGCTGCTGGAGCGGCTGCCGAACGACATCGCCACGCTGAAGGCCGAGGGCTACCAGGTGCACCGCCCCGCGGTGTTCTTCATGAGCGACGGCGTGCCCAACAACGAGGACTGGCGAAGCGCCCACCGCAAGCTGACCGACCGGTCCGTGACCAAGGGCGCGCCGAACATCATCTCCTGCGGGATCGGCGACGCCGAGGCGTCGACCATCCTGAGCGTGGCCACCGACCCGCAGTTCGCCTTCGTGTCGGTGCCCGGCACCGACCTGGGGCAGTCCATCTCCACCTTCTGCTCCTCGCTGACCAAGAGCGTGGTGGAATCCGGCCGCAGCCTGGCCTCCGGCGACGCGCAGCTCATCGTCGACCGGCCCGAGGGCTTCACCATGGCGATCGATGTGATCTGAGATGCCGCAGCCGCACGACACGGGTGCGACCGGGGACGACCGGTGGTGGGGCGACTACGTGAACGACTGGCCCGACTCCGCGGGCGTCGGTTCGCGCGAGGAGCTCACCCGGCCCGGGGTCCAGGTGTTCCCCGCCGAGCCGCCCGGCCCGGGGCCGGCCGCGCCGCCCCCGCCCGCCTCCTATCCGGCGCCCGCGCCCTATGCCGCGCCCGACTCGTATGCCGCGCCCGCGCCCTATGCCGCGCCCGACTCAAGTGCCGCGCCCGCGCCCTATGCCGCTGCCGCGCCCGGGTCGGGGCCCGGGTCGGCCGGACGCGGGGCCCCGGACCCCTCCCCGTACGGCTGGTCGGAGATCCCGGTCGGCGAACCGGGCGAGAGCTTCGAGCCGAGGCCGCCCACCGCCGCGCTGTACCGGCCGGACACCGTGCACGACGGGTGGTCGACCGACCTGGTGACCGTGCGGCTGGCGTCGGTGCGCGGCTACACCCACCGCTTCCGCGGCACACCGCGCGAGGACGACGTGGCCGTCGCGGTCCACGCGCCCAGCGGGACGGTGGTGTTCGCGGTCGCCGACGGCGTGTCGGCCGCCGAGCAGTCGTACCTGGGCGCGGCGCTGGCCTGCCGCGGCGCGGTGGACGACCTGCTCGGCCAGCTCGACTCCGGGGTGCCGGCGGTGGACTGGAAGCACGTGGTCGACTCGGCCGCGTACCAGCTCGTGGCACGTGTCGCGGGCGGCCGCGAGCCGACCCTCGCCGACAGCGAAACAGCCGAACGCCGGTACGCCACCACGCTGGTGGCCGGTACGGTACGGGCCGGTGAGCACGGCGTACTGTCGGTGTCGCTGGTCCAGGTGGGCGACTCGGGCGCCTGGCTGCTGGACCGCGGCAGCGGCCGCTACGAGCCGCTGGTGGCCACCAAGACCACCGCCGGCGGCCCGCTGATCTCCTCCAAGGTCAGCCCGCTGCCGCGGGTGCCGTCGCCGGTGCGGGCGGTCCGCAGGGAGCTGACGCCCGGTTCGGTGCTGCTGGTGGGCACCGACGGCTTCGGCGACCCGCTCGGGGACGGCCATGGCGCGGTGGGCCGGCTGTTCCACACCCATCTGCGCAATCCGCCGCCCGCGCGGGGCCTGGCCCATCTGCTGGACTTCTCCCGCGAGACGTTCGACGACGACCGGACCCTGCTGGCCGTGTGGCCGCGCCACCTGCTGACCTGGCCGGACCGGTGACCGGGACGGCGCCACCGGTCGACGTCGCCTCCCTGGACCGGGAACGGCAGCTCGGCAAGGGCGGGCAGGGCGAGGTGTGGGCGATCAGGGACCGCCTGATCAACAAGGAATGGCCGATCGCCTACAAGCAGTACTCCCCCACGTCGCTGCGCGCGGCCGACATGGCCGCGCTCGACGCGATGGTGGGGTTCGTCCCGTCGCTGGAGGCCGCCGTCGGCCGCTGGCTGTGCGAGCACAGCGCCTGGCCGGCCGCGCTGGTCGGGGACTCCGGCGGCCGGGCGCTCGGCTTCCTGATGCGTCAGGTGCCCGACGAGTACGTGATCCGGCTGGCGACCCAGCCGGACAAGCCGGTGATCGCCGGTTTCCAGTACCTGCTCAACCCGGCGCCGTACCTGAACCGGGTCGGCATCGCGCTCACCGACCGGCAGCGCCTGCTGCTCCTGCGGGATCTGGCCGACCTGCTCGACCGGCTGCACCGGCTGGGCGTGGCGGTCGGCGACCTGTCCCCCAACAACCTGCTGTTCACGCTGCGGCCGACGCCGTCGTGCTTCTTCATCGACTGCGACGCGATGCGGCTGCGCGGGCGCAGCGTCCTGAAGCAGACCGAGACGCCGGGCTGGGAGATCCCGGCCGGCGAGGAGCTCGCCACCCCGGCGAGCGACCGGTTCAAGTACAGCCTGCTCTCGGTGCGGCTGTTCATGGGCGACCAGGACGGCCGCGACACCGGCGCGCTGACCGGTGTCTCCCCGCGGCTCGCCGAACTCGCCCGGCTGGGCCTGTCGGACACCCCGGCCGAACGGCCCCCGCTGCGGGAGTGGCAGAGCGGGCTGGAGGAGGCGCTGGCGCTGGTGGCCTCGCGGCCGGCGGCGGCCCGGAACGCCGCGCCCGGGAAGGCGCCGGGGACGGCGTCCGGCCCCGCGCCGGGAGCCGCCCCGGGTACGTCGGCGGCGGGTACGGGAGCGGGCGCGGGCACGGCGGGCGCGCCCCGGGCCGGCGCCCCGCGGGCAGGCGCCCCCGGGCCGGGGCGGGGCGGGCCGGTGCCGGTGCCGCAGCCGGGTGGGAAGGGCGTGAAGCCGGGCACGGTCGTGGGGTGGCTCGTCGCCCTGGTCGCGGTGATCGTGTTCGTCGTCCACCTCGCCCACTCCTCCGGCTCCTCGTCCGCCTCGGGCACGGACTCCGCCCCCGGCGTCACCGCCACGTCCACGGACCCCGGGGACTCCGGCTCCTCCGGCTCCGACCAGGGCGGCTCCACGCCGGACGACCAGGGCGACTCCCCCTCGGCCGGCGACCCCGGCGCCGACGAGGCCGCGGCCGTGGACAAGGTGCTCCAGGAGGAGACGGGCACCCGCGGCGGCGTGCAGAGCGCGGTCCAGGCGGTGCAGGGCTGCGGCACGAACGGCACCTCGCTGTCCGACGCCGCCTCGACCTTCTCCGCCGCGCACGACCAGCGCGCGCAACTGGTGAGCGAGGTGAGCGGCCTGAACGTGAGCGACCTGGACGGCGGCGCGCAGGCCCTGTCCGACCTGAGCGACGCCTGGACGGCGTCCGCCGACGCGGACGCCGCCTTCTACCAGTGGGCGAACGGCCTCGACGAGAACGGCTGCGACCCCGACTCCACGGCGAACGCCCCCGGCTTCTCCGACGCCACGGCCGCCAGCGACCGGGCCACCGCCGCCAAGCAGCGCTTCGTCGCCGAGTGGAACCCGATCGCCCGGCAGTACGGCCTGACGACGTACTCCTGGGACGAGTTGTGAACGGGGCGCGGACCCGCCTCCCGTACCGGTCCGGGCGCGGGACGGGGCGGCGCGGGCCGGCGCGGGTGCGGGCGCAGGGGCGGTGGTCCGGGCGGTCAGCCGTGCGCGGGGCCCGCGGCCGGGGGGCGGGAGGCCGCGCCGGCCGCCCGGTGGCGCAACTGGGCCTCGCCGCCCGGCGCCAGCTCCAGGGTCTGGCGGCCGGTGGTGAGTATCCCGAGCCCGCGCCACTCCTCCAGTGCGCGGGCCACCGCCCGGCGCGAGCCGAGGACGAGTCCTGCCAGGTCGTCCTGGGACAGGGGGAGCTCGATGCGCACCGCCCGGCCGGGCGCGGGCCTGCCGTAGCGGGCGCCGAGGTCGAGTACGAGGGCGGCCAGGCGCGCGTCGACCGAGGTCGAGCCGACCGCCGCCCGCTGCCGGTCGGCCTCGCGCAGCCGCCGGGACAGCACCTGCTGCACGGCGAAGGCCACGCCCGGCACCGACCGCAGCAGCGCGCTGAACCGGCCGGCCGTGATCACCAGGGCCTCGACCTCCATGAGAGCGGCTATGGAGGCGGAGCGCGGCTGCCGGTCGAGTCCCGCCTGCTCGCCGAGCAGGTCGCCGCTGTTGCGCAGCGCCAGCACCGCCTGGTAGCCGGTCCCGGTGTCCGCGTAGACCTTCACGCAGCCGCGCCGCAGGACGAACACGTGGTCGGAGACCTCGTCCTGGCGCACCAGGTGCGTGCGCGCGGCGAAGGTCCGTATGTGTGCGGCGTCCCGCACCCGCTGCCGTGCGGGCTCGTCCAGGAGGGACCAGAAGTCCTGTTCGGCCGGCGCCCGGTCGTCGCCCGGCTGCCGTGCCACCCACTGCCCCATCGGTCAGCCGGCCGCTCCGGCTCCTCCCGTCCCGGCCGATGAGCCCCGTGCGCGTGCGGCCCCCGCCGTCCCGTGCGCCATCGCACTGCCTCCCCCACCCGTACCCGGGTCTCCCCTGCGGCCTTCCCGTGCCGCGGACCGTCGGCCGGCCCGCCGCAAGGGCGTCCCATGCTAGTCCCGGGCCGGTCGCCGAGCCCGTCGTACGCCGCCGTTCACTCGTACGAGTGACGGGCCGTCACGATCCGGCCGCCGGCCTTGCCGAAACGATGCCGACCGGCGCGTTTCGGCCAGGTGGACGGAGGGGAAATCGTCTTGTCATGGCGACGACAGATGCGAAAGTGCCCGGCATCGAGGTCCGCTCCATCGACTACGTGCCCCTGGACGAACGCCACGGCAGACTGTGGCAGCTCGGCCCCCTGTGGTTCATGTCCAACGCCCAGATCGCCACCCTGGCCGTCGGCCTGATCAGCATCACCGGCGGCGGCAACCTGATCTGGTCGCTGATCGCCATCGTGGCCGGCACCCTCACCGGCACGTTCTTCATGGCCTTCCACTCCGCGCAGGGCCCGCAGCTCGGCCTGCCGCAGATGATCCAGTCCCGGCCGCAGTTCGGGTACGTGGGCGCCCTGATGGTGTGGCTGTTCGCCTACGTCCAGTACGCCGGCTTCAATGTCTTCAACACCATCCTCGCCGGCCAGGCCATGCGGCAGACCGCGCACGGCCCGGTGAAGTGGTGGGTGGTGCTGGCCACCGCCCTGGCCTTCGTGGTCGCGCTGTTCGGCTACGACCTGATCCACCGGGCCGAGCAGGTGCTGACCTACGCGTTCCTCGCCGTCTTCGGCCTCTTCACGGTCGGGGCCCTGGTCACGCTGCACTACCCGGCGGGTTCCTTCGACCTCGGCGCCTTCAAGTGGACGCCGTTCCTGGGCCAGTTCGGGGTGGTGGCGGGCTACCAGATCAGCTGGGCCATCTACGTCTCGGACTACTCGCGTTACCTGCCGCCGGACGTCACCGTCCGCAAGACCTTCTACTGGACCTACGCCGGCTCGGCGGTCGGCGGGATCTGGCTGATGACGCTCGGCGCGGCGCTCGCCGCGTGGGCGGGCGGCAAGGACTTCGACGCCATCACCTCGATCAACGCGGCCGGCGACAAGGTGTTCAGCGGATTCGGCGCGGTGGTGCTGGTCTTCGCCGCCCTCGGCCTGGTCTCGGTGACGGCGCTCAACATGTACGGCGGCTCGCTCACCCTGATCAGCGCCGCCGACTCGCTGCGCCGGGTGCGGCCCACCCTGCCGCTGCGGGCGGTGACGATCGGCGCCACCGCCGCGCTGTCCCTGGTGGGCGCCCTCGCCTCCACCTCCCACTTCCTGACCCACTTCAACGACTTCCTGCTGCTGGTGCTCTACCTCTTCATCCCGTGGACGGCCGTCAACCTCATGGACTACTACGTGGTCCGGCGCGGCCGGTACGTCATCGAGGAGATCTTCAAGCCGCACGGGATCTACGGCCGGTGGGGCGCGCACGGCATCGTCGCCTACCTCGTGGGATTCGGCGCCATGGTGCCGTTCTTCTCGGTGGGCACCCTCTACACCGGTGTCCTCGCGCACAAGCTGCACGGCGCCGACATCTCGATGTTCGTCGGCCTGCCGGTCTCGGCGGCGCTCTACTGGGCGCTGACCCGCCGCATCGACGTCGACGCGGAAGTGGCCGGCACCGCCGCAGCGGCGGGCCACGCGCGACCGGAGACGGCGGAGCGCCGGCCCGTACCGCCGCCGGCCTGATCCCCGGGGGCCTCGCCGCCCGGTCCTGACAGCCCTTCAGGACCGGGCGGCGGCGGCGCGGTCAGGAAAGGCGCACCGGCAGGCCGCGGTGGCCGTTGGAGATGAAGGACTCCACCGGCCGCAGGCCCTCCGCCGGGGCGGCGAGTGCCAGGCCGGGGAAGCGGGCGAACAGGGCCGGCAGGGCGATGGCCGCCTCCATGCGGGCCAGGGGGGCGCCGAGGCAGAAGTGGACGCCGTGCCCGAAGGCGAGGTGCTCCTTGTTGACGCGCAGGACGTCGAACCGGTCGGCGTCCTCGCCGTGGAACCCCGGGTGGCGCCCGGCCGCGGCATAGGCGGCGAGGATCGCCTCGCCCTTGGCGATGCGCACCCCGTCGCTCTCGATGTCCTCCACCGCGTACCGCAGCGGCAGGCTGGCCACCGGCGCCTCGACCCGCAGCGTCTCCTCGATCACGTCGTTCCAGGACGCCTTCCCGGCCCGGACCAGGTCGAGCTGGTCCGGGTGGGTGAGCAGGGCGTGGACAGCGTTGTCCAGCAGGTTGACGGTGGTCTCGTGGCCGGCGCTGATCATCAGCAGCAGGGTGTCGACCAGTTCCTGCTCCGACAGCCGCGAGCCGTCCTCCTCCCTTGCCGCGATCAGCTCGGTGGTCATGTCGTCGCCGGGGCTGCGGCGCTTGAGCTCGACGAGGCCGACCAGCAGGGCGTGCACCCGCGCGAAGGTGGCCGCGGCCTCCTCGGGCGTGATGGCGGTGTTGAAGATGTTGTCCACCAGTTCGCGCAGTTCGGCCCGGGTGTCCTCGTCGTGGACGCCGAACAGCTCACAGATCACCTGGATCGGTATCGGGTAGCAGTACTCCTCGCGCAGGTCCACCGCCTCGCCCGCGGGCGAGGCGGCGAGGCCGTCGAGGAGTTCGGCCGCCATGGCCTCGATCCGCGGCCGCAGCGCCTCGATGCGGCGCGCGGAGAAGGCGGGGGCGACGAGCTTGCGCAGCCGCCGGTGGTCGCCCCCGTACGCGGTGAACATGTTGGTGACCGCGACCCAGGTGAACAGCGGCCAGTCAGGGGTGATCTCGCCGTTCGCCCACGCGGCCCAGTGCTGCCGGGGGTCCTTGGACACCCGCGGGTCGGTGAGCAGTTTCCTGAGCAGGCCCGGGTCGCTTACCGCCCACGCCACCACCTTGCCAGGAAGCTCCACCAGTGCCGCGGGTCCGAGGGCGCGGATACGGGCTGCTTCTGCGTGGATGTCCCGACCGGAGGGGTCGATGACGACGGGCTGGTGCTGGGGTTCCATGAGCTGGCTCCAGAGGGCTCGGTCGCGGCGGCGGGCACGGTGGCCGGGGGGAAGCGCACCGGCAGGGCGGCCAGTGCCCGGTGGAAGGGTCCCTGCCGCCACTCCAACTGCTCTACCCCGACGGCGAGTTCCACATCCGGCAGCCGGTCCAGGAGTTTCTCCACGGCGACCGCGGCGATCAGCCGGGCCGGGCTCTTGGCCGGGCAGGCGTGCGGGCCCGCGCTCCACGCCAGGTGGGCGCGGTTGCCGCCGCGGTGCCGCTCCTCGGCCAGGCGGGGGTCGGCGTTGGCCGCCGCGAGGCTGATCACGACCGGCTCGCCCTCGCGCAGCCGCGTGCCGTCGAGCTCCAGGTCGTGCACCGGGTAGTGGACGGCGTAGTTCGCCATCGGCGACTCGCTCCACAGCACCTCGTCCAGCGCGTCCTCGACCGGCATGCTGCCGCCGGCCAGGTCGCCGGCGAACCGGTCGTCGGACAGCAGCAGCCGCAGGGTGTTGCAGATGAGGTTCTGCTGCGGCTCGGTGCCCGCGCCCATCAGCAGGGTGAGCTGCTGGCCCATCTCCTCGTCGGTCAGCTTCGCGGGGTGCGCCATCAGCCACGAGGTCACGTCGGCCTTGGGCTTGGCCCGCTTGAGCGCGACCAGTTCGGCGATGCCCTCGGCGAGCACCGCGTTCGCGGCCTCCGAGTTCTCGTCGGCGGCGAAGATCCCCGACATGCCGACGACCAGCTTCTCGCCGATGTCCGGCGGGCACCCGTACATCCGGCAGAACACCAGCAGCGGCAGCACGCTGCCGTACTGGCCGCGCAGGTCGGCCTCGCCCGTCGGGCCGAACTCGTCGATGAGGGAGTCCGCGCTGTGCTCGACGTAGCCGCGCAGGGCGTTGGGGTCGATCCGGGCGAGGCTGTCGGTGATGGCGCCGCGCAGCCGGGCGTGCTCGTCGCCGTCGGTGAACAGGGCGTTCGGCCGGTACATCATCATCGGTACGACGGGGCTGTCCGGCGGCACGGTGCCGTCGGCGAGCGCCTTCCACCGGCGCGGGTCCTTGGCGAACCGCTCCGGGCTGCGCAGCACCTCCAGCGCGGTGTCGTACCCGATGACGAGCGACGCCGGCACGCCGGGGGCCAGTTCCACCCGGGCGATCGACCCCTGCCGGCGCAAGGAGGCGTAGGTACGCGCGGGGTCGGCGGCGAACGCGGGCCCGTACAGCGGTTCCGGGCCGGAGCCGCCGGCGTGGCCTTCGTGCGCGGGGCATCCCGGGGGCGGCACCGCGCCCTGGACCGGCTGGGTCGTGCTCATGCGTGCTCCTGTGCGAGTGCGGTACGGGTTCGGGTGCCGATGTTCTCCACGAGGGCGATCAGCGCCTTCGTGGACGAGCCGGCGTCGCGGGCGTCGCAGGTGACCAGGGGGGTCTCCGGGAGCAGGTCGAGGGCCTCGCGGATCTCGGCCTCGGGGAAGACCGGCGCCCCCTCGAACTGGTTGACGGCCACCGCGTAGGGCATGCCGTACTCCTCCAGCAGGCCCATGATCTCGAAGGACTGGTCGAGCCGCCGGGTGTCGGCGAGCACCAGCGCGCCCAGCGCGCCGTACATCATGTCCTTCCACAGCTGGGTGAAGCGCTTCTGGCCGGGGGCGCCGAACAGGTAGAGCACCAGGCTCGGGCTGAGGGTGAGGCGGCCGAAGTCCATGGCAACGGTGGTCGTCGTCTTGTCCGGGCTGCCGGCCAGGTCGTCCACGAGCGCCCCGGCCTGCGTCATGACCTCCTCGGTGCGCAGCGGCCTGATCTCGGACAGGGTCCCGACGAACGTCGTCTTGCCGACCGCGAAGTGCCCGACGACCAGGATCTTCACGGCGGTCCTGACGGTGTCCGGGACATAACGCGAATCAGAGACGGGAGCGGAGCCCATCGAGTACCTCCTGCAGGATCCGGGGATCGGGGAGTCGGGCCGGCGGGGCGGGGGCCCTGGCGGTGAGGTGGCTGCTGTCGATCAGGTCGCTGATCAGCACCTTGGTGACGCTGATCGGCAGGGCCAGGTGCCCGGCCACCTCGGCGAGCGACAGGGCGCCTCCCCGGCACAGCTCCACGACCCTGCGCTTTTCCGGGCTGAGCCCGTGCACCGGGCGGCTGCCCGCCGACGTCACGAGCGTCACCAGGTCGAGTGTGTTGCGCGTCGGGTGCGCCCGGCCGTCGGTGACGACGTACGGCCGGACCAGTCCGCGCTCGCGCCGGTACGGCGGGGTCATGACGAGACGCCGGCACCCGGCCGGCCGTGGCCGGCGTCGTGGCGCGGCGGGCTGGTCAGTTCCTTGCCCAGCCGGTCGACCAGCTTCTGCATGCGGTAGGTGACGGTCTCCATGTCGACGTGCTGGGTCGCGGACACGGCCAGGTACGCGCCGGTGCCCGCGGCGACCAGGAACACGTATCCGTCGGTGAACTCCACCAGGGTCTGCTGCCACGGCGAGGACTCCTCGCCGCAGAACTCGGCGGTGCTGCGGCTGATCGACTGCAGCCCCGACAGCGCGGCCGCCTGCCGCTCGGCCTCGTCGCGGGAGATGCCCTGCGAGTGGGACCGGAGCATCCCGTCCGCGGACAGCAGGATCGCGTGGCGCGCCTCGGGGACCTTCAGGACCTCGTCGAGCATCCAGCCCAGCTCGTTGGTCATGTGGTCGTTCATTCCTGGGGGATCCCTTCGTCGTCATCGGTTGCGGCGCGCCCGCTCCGCGTGCCGCGGGCGAACGCGCCCATGCGGGTGGCCGTCTCGTACGCCGGGCGGGCCTGCTGGGCCTCGCCCGCGGCCGCGGCCGGTTCCCGTTCCCGTACGGCGGCGGCCGCGGGCTCGGCTGCGGCCCGGCGGCGGCGTCTGGGCAGCCCGCCGGCCGTCGCCCCCGTGACGCCGCCGGCCGCGGCCTCGGCGGGGACCTCGGGGGCCGCGGCGGAGGCGGTGGACTCGGACGCGAGGGACGCGGCGGAGGCGGCGGAGGCGACCGGCGCGGCGGACGCGAGGGACGCGGTGCTGCTCACCGCGGCCGGTGCGGTCTCCCGCCGCCGCCCGGCCCCCGCGGCGGCCGGGGCGGAAGCCGTCGTCAGCAGCGACTTCGGCAGGAACACCACGGCCCGTACGCCCCCGTACGGCGAGCGGGAGTCGACGGTGACACCGAACCCGTACCGGGCGGCGAGCACCCCGATGACGGCGAACCCGAACTGCGGCGGGTCGCCGAGCCGGTTGATGTCGACGTCCTCGTCGCCGGACAGGCGCCGCCCGGCCTCCTCGATCTCGCCGGCGTCCATGCCGACGCCGGCGTCGTCGATGACCACGGACATCCCGTTGTGCGCGGGCCGGAAGCCCACCTCCACCGTGGTGTTGGGCTGCGAGTGGCGCGCCGCGTTGTCCAGCAGCTCGGCGACCGCGAGCACCACCGGCTCCACCGCCCGGCTGACCACGTCGACCTCGGGCCCGGGCTGGATCTCCACCCGCCGGTAGTCGCGGATGCGCGACGTGGCCCCGCGTACCACGTCGACCAGCGGGGAGGCGGCGCGCTGCCGGCCCGGCCACGATCCGCACAGGACCGCGATGGCCTGGGCGCGGCGGCCGAACTGCGCGTTGGCGTGGTCGATCTCCAGCAGGTCCTGCAGGACGTGGGGGTTGTCGTGCCGGTCCTGCATGTCCGAGATGGACAGCTGCTGCTCGTTCGCCAGGGCCTGGAGCGCGCGCATCGAGGACTTCAGCGCGGCCTTCGCGGAATGGTCCGCGCGGGTCCGCGCGGCCTGCGCGGCGCCGGTGAACAGGTCCACCGCCTGCTGCATGCTGTGCCCGAAGGGCGTTCGCGCCAGCCGCTCGTCCAGCGGGCCGGGCACCGGCTGGTAGGGGCCCTCCGTCACCGCGGTCAGCCGCGCCTCCACCAGGTGCCGGGCCTCGGCGTCACGGTCGCGCAGGCCCGCCTCCGCGACCGCGAGGCGTTTGCGCAGGCCGGCGGTTATCCGGTGCTGACGGATGAGCAGAACCAGGCACGCGAGCGCCCCGGCGGCAATACACCAGGACACCGCCTCCGGTATGTGTCGTGTCATCGGATCCTCGTGAACGCAGAACGGCGACCGCGCCGGGGCGGGGCGAAGCCTCCGGCGCAAGGGAGGAGACACCCGGGCGGCGCCGATCGGGCAGCCCGCGCCTTCCGGCAGACCGGTCCGGAACACGGCGTGCGGACACCAGAAGTCACCGGACGCCGTGCCCGCCATGGGCAGGGAGTGCCCGTCATCCTAGCCACGGACAGCAGCGGCGTGAGACGGAGTGTCAGCACAATTTCGATCAATTTGCGGTGCGCACACGGGCGTTCGCGTGCGGTCGGGGGGCGAAGCGTCAGCAAGCCGCAGAAAGCGCCCCGCCACCGGCCCCGGTACCGGCCCCTCCCCCGCCCCGCCTTCGCCGCCCGGCCGCGACTTCGGCATGTGCCTCTGTCACATGACCGCGGCGTTCCCCCAGGCCGTCACCGCGACGGCACAGGATCAGCACGGAACGCGCACATGCCCGCCCGGCCGGGTCGGGCGGCCCGCGCCCGCCTCGGCCCGCGCCCGCTTCGGCCGGCGCCCGCCGACGCCGGCGGTCAGCGAACGGGACGCACGGACGAGCGGACGACGATGTGCGTGCCCAGCAGGTGGCGGTTCTGGACGGTGCCGCGCGCGCCGCCCGCCTCCTCCTCGGCCAGGGCGAGCCGGACCGACTCGCGGCCGAGTTCGTGGGCGGGGATGCTGACGGTGGTCAGCGGGGGGTTGAGGTCCTGGGCGACGCAGTCGTCGTTGTAGCCCACGACCGAGACGTCGTCGGGCACCCGCAGCCCGGCCTCGCGCATCGCGGCGATCGCGCCCGCCGCGGCCAGGTCGTCGCCGGCGAACACGGCGGTGAAGTCGGGCCGGCCGCCGCAGCCCGCCAGTATCTCGCGCATGGCGTTGTAGCCGGGCGCGCGGCCCAGGCCGAGGCCGGCGGTCCTGACCGCCGCGGGGCCGAGGCCGTGGTCGGCCAGCGCCCGCCGGTAGCCGGCGATGCGCTGCTCGACCGTGGTGTGGCCGGGCATCCGGCCGAGGTAGAGGATGTCACGGTGACCGGCCGCCAGCAGGTGGCTGACCACCGCGTGCGCACCGGCCTCGTTGTCGTACTCCACCACGAGGACGGGCGTCCGCGGGCCGGGGGCCGGGCGTCCGCACAGCACCAGCCGGGAGCCGACGGCGGCCAGCCCGCGGGCGTACTCGGTCAGCCTGGCCCGGTAGCGCTCGTCCTCGACGACCCCGTCGACCAGGACGACGAACTCGGCGCGCTGCTCGCGCATCATCTGGACCAGCGCGAGTTCGCGGGCCTCGTCGCCGCCGTGGCCGCAGACCATGCACAACCGGCCGCGCGCCGCCGCCTCCTGCTCCACGCCCTGGGCGACGGTGGCGTGGAAGGGGCTGTCGACGGACCGCACGATCACGGCGATCGTCCTGGGCCCGGTGCCGGCCAGCGCGCGGGCGCGCCCGTCGACGACGTAGTCCAGGTCCTTGACCGCCCGCAGCACCTTGGCGCGGGCCGCCGCGGACGTGGGGTGGTTCCCGGCCAGCACCCGCGAGACGGTGGCGACCGAGACGCCGGCCCGGCCGGCGACGTCCCTGATCGTCACCTTGGTCCTGCCGTCGCCGGCCGGACCGCGAACGGCCGGGCCGGGTCCGCCTCGTGAAGTCGCCGCCATCCCCGTCCATCCGAATGTCCGTTTGCTTCCGCGCCGCGACCCAGCGTAGTGCCGCCGGACACGCCGGTCCGCGGGAAGGGAACCGGTCGCCCCTGCCGCCCGATCGTCCGCGCGGCAGGGCGCGGCCGGCCGGACCGGGCGCCGCCCCGGCCGGACCCGTCGGCCTCGGCGCAGCCGGATTCCCCGTCCCCCGATCGGGCCCGGACCCGGCCCCGGCCGGACCCGCCGCCCCTCGCCCCGGCCGTGACGCGTGGCGCCGCCGGCTGCCTCCCCGCGCCCAGGGAGGCAACCGGCGGCGCGTCCATGGGGGCTCAGCGCGGGTTGAGCTTCCAGAGGTGGTCGGCAGTGCCGTTGTCGTCCCACTGCAGGACCTGGGCGCCGCCTGCGGTGCTCATGTTCTGCACGCCCAGCAGCAGATGGCTGTTGTTGTTGATGATCTTGTAGTAGCCGGTGCCGTCCGCCACCACCTGCCACAGGTGGTCGGGCGTGCCGTTGTCACCCCAGATCAGCGCGGTGCCGCCGTCCGAGGTGCTCTCGTTGGTGATGCCCAGCACCAGACCGCTCGCCTGGTTGCGGATCTTGTACAGGCCGGATCCGGCGGACACCAGCGACCAGGTCTGGGTGGCCGAGCTGTTCCCGGTGGCCTGGTCGGCCAACGTGCCCTGAGCGGTGGCCTCGTTCTGGGTGTCGAGCGCCAGACCGCTGTTCTTGTTGGTGATCTGGTAGTTGCCGTCCAGGGAGCCGCCGCCCGTGCCGCCGGTGGTCCCGCCCGTCGTCGTCCCGCCAGTGCTGCCGCTGGTGGTG
>NZ_JAINVH010000027.1 GCF_020400825.1 Streptomyces sp. HPF1205 | reverse complement strand
TCACCGACACCGTGTTGCCCGTCGAGCCGCCGCTGGTGAAGGCGGCGACGCCGTTGGGCGTGCCCAGGCCGCTGGGACCGTCGTAGCCGGACTTGGCGGTGCACAGGTAGCTGCTGCCGCACGAGCCGTTGGCGCCGCTGGTCACGTCGTTGAGCGAGCCGGTGCGGGCGTACGGGTAGGACGCCGGGGTCGTGCCGGCCGCCGGGGTGCCGGCCAGGGCGTAGACGGAGGCGATGATCGGCGAGGAGGCGCTGGTGCCGCCGTACACCTGCCAGCCGCTGGCCTGGTAGCTGTCGTAGACGGCGAGGCCGGTGGCCGGGTCGGCGACCGCCGAGACGTCGGCGACGGTCCGCTTCGAGCAGCCGGAGTCGGTCTGCCAGGACGGCTTGGCGTCGTAGGCGGAGCAGCCGGAGCCGGCCCCGTCGCCGCCGGAGCTGGAGCCCCACACGGACTCGGTCCAGCCGCGGCTGTTGCTCGCCCGGCTCAGCGAGGTGCCGCCGACCGCGGTGACGTACCGGGACGCCGCCGGGTACTCCACGCCGTAGCCGCTGTCACCGGAGGAGACGGTGATGGCGACGCCGGGGTGGTTGAAGTACGAGGAGTCGGAGGAGGTGTCGCTGGAGTCCTCGCTGCCGCCGTAGCTGTTGGACACGTACTTCGCGCCCATGGTGACGGCGCGGTTCACGGCCGTGCCCAGGTCGTCCATGTTGGCGCTGGACGCCTCGACCAGCAGGATGTGGCACTGCGGGCAGACCGCGCTGACCATGTCGAGGTCCAGGGAGATCTCACCGGCCCAGCCGGAGTCGGCCGACGGGTAGCTGGTGCCGCCGTTCTCGTCGACCTTCTTGAAGCAGCCGTTGGCGGTGGTGCAGGCGGGCAGCCCGTACTGGCTGCGGTACGTGCCCAGGTCCTTCTCCGCGTTCGGGTCGTCCTGGGCGTCCACGATCGCCACGGTCGCGCCGGAGCCGGCCGAGGACGGCAGCGCGTAGGCGCTCTGCAGGTCGGACGGGCCGTAGCCGGACGGGGTGGCGTCCGGGGTGACGCCCATGTGGTGCAGGACGTCGGTGCGGGCCAGGGCCAGGCAGGCCATCTGGCCCTTGTGCGCCGGGGCGGCGCACAGGCGCTGGGTGTGCGCGGCCGACGCGGCCGTACCCGCGGCCGAGGACGGCTGCGGGGCGGCGACGGACGGGGCGGCGGCCGCGACGAGGCCACCCGTCACCAGGGCGCCGGAGGCGACGACCGCGAGCGCGGCACGGCGGACGGCTCGTTTGAACCGGCCTTGTTGTGTCGAGTGCAAAGAACTGCCCTCCATGGGGGGATCCACTCCGAGGGCGCGGCCGCCGTGCCGGTACGAGCCCCGACATGTGTCAAGGGCATGACAATCGATGTTGGCGGCGTCGCCCGGGGACTTCGGTGGCGCACATTCACTGGTGACCGGCCGCTCCCGGTCGGTCGGACCGGTTCTGCCGATGCGGTGGACTCCGGGTGTCCCGGTGGTTGTTCCGGGTGTTCCGGCAGACGACTGCTGCCAACTCCTGCTCAGTGCCACCCCGTTGAGTGGTGGCCGATGTTGAAGGTAATGAAGCCGGGGTCAAGGGGCTACCGGGTATTGGTAAAGGATTCCCCTCGACTTGCCGGTGGGGGCCTCCCCGGTCGCTTCCGCCCGGCGATCTCCGCCGATACCTTGTGGCGCCATGGACACCGCGGAAGGACCGGTCAACGACCTTGTCGCACTGGGCCTGGCACGTTACGAGGCGCGGGTCTACCTCGCGCTCGTACGCCGGGAGTCGTACACGGCGGCCGAGGTCGCCCGCGCCGCGGACGTACCGCGGCAGCGGGTGTACGACGTGCTCGACGCGCTGGTCCGGCGGCGGCTGGCGACCGCCCACCCGGGCCGGGTCGCCACCTTCTCGGCGGTGGACCCCGAACTCGCCGTGGCCCGGCTGATGGCCTTGCAGCGCGAGGCGCTCGAACGGCTCGACCGGGTGTCCGCCCAGCTCACCTCCGCCCTGATGCCGGTGTGGGCGGACGGCCGCACCCACACCGACCGGCTGGACTACATCGAGATCCTGCGCGACCCCAAGTCCATCGCCGAGGCCTTCACCGACATCCAGAACCAGGCCCGCCGTGAACTGCTCAGCTTCTGCAAGCCCCCGTTCGTCGCCCCCATGCTCAACGCGCCCGGCATCAAGGTGGTCCGCCGGCTGCGGCGCTCCGGCGGCTCGGTGCGGGCGATATACACCCACGAGGCGCTGGACGACGACAAGGTGCTGGAGAACGTGCAGCGGTTCGGGGCGGCCGGGGAGGAGTCCCGGTTCGCCGTCGAGCTGCCGCTGAAACTCGTCGTGGCCGACGCGAACCTGGTGCTGTGCGACATGCCCGACCCGGTGGCCGGCACCGGCGACACCACCGCCCTCTACATCGAGCACCCGGCGCTCGCCGCCTGCCTGCGGCTCGCCTTCGAGACCGTGTGGGCGGGGGCGCAGACGGTCCCGAGCGCACGGCCGCACGAAGAGCCGGGGGAGCCGGAGGACACGGGGGAGCCGGGGGGAGCGGGGGGCGTCGCCGGGACGGGTGAGTGGGGGACGGACTCGTGACAAGGCGGCGGATCGGTGCGGACCGGCGGCGGACCCGGTGCGATGTGCGGACCGGTGCGGACCGGCGGCGGACCCGGTGCGATGTCCGGAATACGCCCCTCTAACGGCGCAGACCGGCACGTCCCGCCCACGGCGCGGGTTACAGTGACCGCGTGGCCGTGTTCCTGCTCGGAGTCGGTGCCGCCTGCTGCCTCGGCCTGGGATTCGTGCTGCAGCAGCGCGCGGCCGCGCGTGCCCCGCTCGCGGACTTCCTCTCCTTCAGGCTGCTGCTCGACCTGCTCCGGATGCCGGACTGGCTGCTGGGCGTGGGCCTCATGGTCACCGGTCAGGTGCTCGGCGCCGTCGCCCTCGCGTACGGCGAGATCTCGCTGGTCGAGCCGCTGACCGCCACAAACCTGCTGTTCGCGATGGCCCTGTCCCGGTGGCTGACCAGACAGCCGCTGGGCTGGAGCGGCTGGGGCGGGGTGGCGCTGCTGGCACTCGGCGTGAGCGTCTTCATCGTCGCCGGGCGGCCGCGCGGCGGCGGCATGGAGGCGGCCGCCCTGCGCCACTGGCTGGTCTTCGGCATCGTCGCCGGGCTCGCCCTGCTGCTCACCGTGAACGCCCGCCGCCTCGCGCCGGCCGGTGAGGCCGCCCTGCTCGCCCTGGCCGCCGGGCTCCTGTACGGGCTGCAGGACGCCCTGACCCGCGTGTGCGGGCAGATCGTCACGGGCGAGGGCCTGGCCGCGCTCTTCACCCACTGGCAGCCCTACGGGGTCGGCGTGCTGGGGGTGACCGGCATGCTGCTCGTCCAGAGCGCGTTCGAGATGGCGCCTTTGCGCATGTCCCTGCCGTCCCTGACCGCCGCCCAGCCGCTGGCCGGCATAGCCTGCGGGATCGGCTTCCTCGGCGACCGGGTGCGCCTCACCCCCGGCCCGCTGGCCTGGGAAGCGGTGGGACTGGCCGCCATCGTCAGCGGCATCGTCCTGCTCGGCCGCCACCCGGCCATGCCTCCCGGCGTGACGGCGAAGGAGCCCGCGGTGGGCGCCACACGGGTGAACTGACGAGCCCGCGGCCGCCGGGGCGCCGGCCCCTGGGCCCGCGCCCGCATGCGCCGTATCGCGTCCGCTCCGGTCACGACCGTCGTCCTGCCGTCACGACACCGCGGGGGACCAGGTGAAACGCGGCTCCCTGCGCTCCAGGAAGGCGGCCCGTCCCTCGGCCGCGTCACCACCGGCCGCCGCCTGAGCGGCCCAGTACGCCAGGCGCTCGGGGGAGGGGTCGGCGGCGGCGAACTCCTTGGCCGCGGCCTGGGTGAGCCGGGAGCGGGAGCACAGCACCCCGGCGAACTCCCGGACCCGCCCGTCCAGCTCCTCCGGCGCGAGCACCTCGTCGGCCAGCCCGGTGCGCAGCGCCCGCTCGTCCCCGATCAGCTCACCGGAGAACAGCAGGTACTTCGCGGTGGCCGGGCCGGTCAGCGCCACCAGCCGCCGGGTCGAGGAGGCCGGGTAGACGATGCCCAGCCGGGCCGGCGTGACCCCGAACCGCGCCCCCCGCGCGGCGAACCGCAGGTCGCACGCCACCGCAAGCTGGCAACCGCCGCCCACGCAGGCCCCTCGCACCGCGGCGAGCGTCGGCTTGGGGAAGGCGGCCAGCGCCTCCTCGGCGGCGACGGCCGCCTCCTGGGTGGCGCGGGCGCCGTCGGGGCCGCCGAGGCCGTTGATGTCCGCGCCCGAGCAGAAGGTGTCGCCCTCACCGGTGAGGACCACCACCCGCACCGAGGGCTCGGCGGCCAGACCGTCCAGCAGCGGGGGCAGCGCCCGCCACATGCCCAGCGTCATGGCGTTGCGCCGCTCGGGATTGCTGATGGTCACCGTGGCGGTGCCCTCCGACGTGCTCACCAGCAGACCGGGGCCGGGATCTGGGCCGGGGAAGGGCATGGGTACTCCTCACGACGCGGCGGCGGGCGGATCGGCGGGGTGGGGCGTGGAGCGGTGGAGCGGCGCGGGTGGAGCGGCGGGCCGGACGGTGCGGGGCGGGGTGTGCGGGTCGGGCGTCCGGGTCCGGGTGGGGCGTCCGGCCGCGGCGTCCGGGCCGGCCGGTGCGATTGCTGCCCGCACTTGCCACGAGGCCGGGGCCGCGTGGCGATCCTATCCAGGCATGTTCCGGTCCGAAGCGGTCACCCCGGCGCCATGCTCGATCATGTCCGGTCGAAATCTGGAGAAAGGTGCGGACTTACGGTTTCCTGCACGTGCACCTGCATCCGTCGCCGAGACTCTGGGGCGTGAGGCGGGCGCTGCCGCACGGTGGCCGGCCCGCGTGGGCAACGGCATGCGAAGGCGATGGTGGGTGCGGTCATGGAGGTGCGCGGGAGCGTCCCGCCCGGTCAGGCTACGGCGCCCAGGGCGTACGAGGGCGTGTGGCGGTTCACCGCCCCCGCCCTGGACGTGTCGGTGCCCCAGGTGCGCGGCGGGGTCCGCGCGCTCCTGGCGGAACAGCGCGTGCCGATGGACGAGGACCTGTTCCACGGGCTGCTGCTGATCGTCTCCGAACTGGTCACCAACGCGGTCAAGCACGCCGCCGTGCTCTCGCCGCAGATCGCCGTCGAGATCGCGGTGGGCGCCGAGTGGATCCGGGTCGCCGTCGAGGACAACCACCCGTACCGTCCCAAGGCGCTGGAGGCCGATCACGCACGGACCGGGGGCCGTGGGCTGCTGCTGGTCAAGACGATCACCGACGAGGCCGGCGGCGGCTGCGACGTCACCCAGACCCCGACCGGCGGCAAGGTGATCTGGGCCGCCCTGCCGCTGCGCGCGGGGGTGCCCGGGGCCGGACCCGGCCCGGTCCCCGGCGTGCCTACCAGCCCGCCGCGGTCCCTGTGACCTCGCGGATCGTGGGGGCCGCGGCGTCGAGCACGGTCTGGAACCAGGCCGAGAACGTCCCCGTCTCCCGCATCCGCGCCAGCTCCTCGGGGCCCGCGAACACCGTCTCGCCGATCTCGTCCGGATCAGGGTGCGGCGTGTCGCGCACGAGCCCCACGAACAAGTGGTTGTACTCCTGCTCCACCAGGCCCGAGGCCGGGTCGGGGTGGTTGTAGCGGACCGTGCCCGCCTCCCGCATCGAGGCCGGCGCGACCCCCAGCTCCTCGGCCGTGCGCCGGGCCGCCGCCACGAAAGGCCGCTCCCCGGGGTACGGGTGCCCGCAGCACGTGTTGGACCACACACCGGGGGAGTGGTACTTCCCCAGCGCCCGGCGCTGCAGCAGCATCCGGCCCTTGTCGTCGAAGAGGAAGACCGAGAACGCCCGGTGCAGCCGGCCCGGCGCCATGTGCGCCGAGAGCTTTTCCGCCGTGCCGATCGTCACACCCCGCTCGTCGACCAGTTCGAGCATGATCGGCTCCGCGACCCCGTTGGGGGACGTGCCGGTGGCGGGAACGCCGGACGGAACACCGTTCGCGCGCGGAACCCCGTTCGGGGACGGGACGCCGCCCGGGGACGGCGTGACGACGGGGGAACCGGGTCGGCCGGTGGCAGGACTGGTTGGCATTTCCATCCTTCGCGTTCGACGACAAGACCTTAGTCTGCCGCACTCGTGACCCGCGCCCGTGTCCACACCGCTGAGCCGTCCCCGGCGCCCGGGAGCGCGCACGGAGTACGCGGGGTGCCGGGCGCGCTCGGCGGCCGGCCGACGGCCGGCCGCGACCATCGCTTCCGACGGCCGGTCGCCACCACTGGTTGCGGCGGCTGCTCGCCACCAGTGCTCGCGGCGGCCGGCTCGGCGCCAGGGAGCGGCCCGCCCCCCGCCCTCACACGTGTTCTCCCGCGCGCGGGCCGGTCACCGCAGGTCACCCACCGCCGGAGCCCCGGGGCAGAGGACCACCGACATAAGCGGTGACCTGCGGCGACGAGGTGATTCCCCGGGGGTGCCGGCACCCCGGCCGGGCTCACCCGTACGAGTGAACGGGTACGGTCGTTGCCAAGGTGGCGGCGGAGCACGCCGGCGACCGCGCCCCGTGCGCCAAGTCCAGGCGAACGGCCGGTGAACGGCGGCGGTCCCGATCCGATAGCCTCTCCCGTCGTGCCTGGCCCGGTTCTGCCGCCGCGCCCCTCGGGCACGCGCGTCCGCACGCTTTCAGGGAGTGGGTTCCTCTGCCGACCGCCGTTCTCACCGGCCCCTCCGCCGCCGGCACGCCGTCGCCGCTCGCTGCCGACCTCCGGGCGCTCGGCTTCCAGGTGGCCGAGGCCGACACCCCCGAGGCCGCCGCCGCCGTGCTCGGGGCGCTGCCGGCCGCCGAGCGGGTCGCCGTCGTCGACCGCCGCTTCGTCGGCCACCGCCACGCCCTGCGCCTGGCCCTGACCGACCCCCGCTTCGACACCGCCGCCGTCCCCGGCGCCCTGTCCGCGCAGGCGGCCGGCCGCCCGGCGCTGATGCGCGCCCTGGCAACGGTGTCGGCCGCCACGCCCCCCGCCGCCGGCGCCACCGCGGGCCCCCCGCCCGCGGGCCCGTCCGCCTCCGGTCCGGTCCTCGCCCGGGCCGGCGCCGCGACAGGCGCGGCCTTCGACGCCGCGCTGCCCGACGCCCTGGCGGACGCCCTGGCCGAGGCCGGCGCCGCGCCGCACCGGCCCGAGCTGGGCGTCCTGGTCGCCACCGTCGCCACGGACCCCGAGGCCCGGCGGGCCGCCGCCGAGGCCGCGGCCGCGGTGGACGAGGAGTCGGTACGGCTGCGCAGCGCGGTCAAGTCCCGCGACGGTTTCTTCACCACGCACTTCATCAGCCCCTACTCCCGCTACCTGGCCCGCTGGTGCGCCCGGCGCGGACTGACGCCCAACCAGGTCACCACGGCCTCGCTGCTGGTCGCGCTGATCGCCGCCGGGTGCGCGGCCACCGGCACCAGGGGCGGCTTCGTCGCGGCCGGCGTGCTGCTCATCGCCTCCTTCGTCCTGGACTGCACCGACGGCCAGCTCGCCCGCTACTCGCTGCAGTACTCCACGCTCGGCGCCTGGCTGGACGCCACGTTCGACCGCGCCAAGGAGTACGCGTACTACGCGGGACTCGCCCTGGGCGCCGCCCGCGGCGGGGACGACGTGTGGGCGCTGGCGCTGGGCGCCATGGTCCTGCAGACGTGCCGGCACGTGGTGGACTTCGCGTTCAACGAGGCCAACCACGACGCCACCGCGAACACCAGCCCCACGGCCGCCCTCTCCGGCCGGCTCGACAGCGTCGGGTGGACCGTGTGGGTGCGCCGGATGATAGTGCTGCCGATCGGTGAGCGCTGGGCCCTCATAGCCGTGCTCACCGCGGCCACCACCCCCCGTACCACCTTCGTCGTCCTGCTCATCGGCTGCGCCCTGGCCGCCTGCTACACCACCGCCGGCCGCGTCCTGCGCTCGCTCACGAGGAAGGCGCGGCGCACCGACCGCGCCGCCCGCGCCCTGGACGACCTGTGCGACAGCGGGCCCCTCGCCGAGGCCGCCGCCCGGCTGCTGGCGCCGCTCGCCCGCCGGCTGCCCGCCTTCGCCCCGCCCGCGCTCGCCCTGGCCGGCGCCGGCCTGCTCACGGCCACGGCGGCCCTCGCCCCGCGCGGCAGCTGGTGGGTGGTGCCCGCCGCACTGGTGTACGCCCTCACCTCCGCCGCGGCCGTCGCCCGGCCCCTGAAGGGCGCGCTCGACTGGCTGGTGCCGCCGTTCCTGCGCGCCGCCGAGTACGGCACCGTCCTGGCACTCGCGGCCGTCTCAGGGGTGAACGGGGCCTTGCCCGCCGCTTTCGGGCTGGTGGCGGCTGTCGCCTACCATCACTACGACACGGTGTACCGCATCCGCGGCGGCACCGGGGCGCCCCCGCGGGCCCTGGTGCGGGCGGCAGGCGGGCACGAGGGCCGGGCACTGCTGGTGGCGGTTCTCGCGGCCGCTCTCGCGCACCGGACCGGATTCACTGTCGCGCTGACGGTCCTCGCGGTCGTCCTCGCGCTGCTGGTCCTCACCGAGAGCGTCCGCTTCTGGGTGTCCTCGGGGGCCCCCGCCGTACATGACGAAACAGGAGAACCCGCATGATCGGCCTTGTACTGGCGGCAGGCGCCGGAAGGCGGCTGCGCCCCTACACCGACACCCTGCCCAAGGCGCTGGTGCCGGTCGGTCCCGCGGGAGCCGAGGACGGCCCGACCGTCCTGGACCTGACCCTGGGCAACTTCGCGGAGATCGGGCTCACCGAGGTCGCGGTGGTCGTGGGGTACCGCAAGGAGGCGGTCCACGCGCGCAAGACGGCCCTGGAGCGGAAGTACGGGCTCACCCTCACCCTGATCGACAACGACAAGGCCGAGGAGTGGAACAACGCCTACTCCCTGTGGTGCGCCCGCGACGTGCTCGGGCACGGCGTGATCCTCGCCAACGGCGACACCGTGCACCCCGTGTCGGTGGAGCGGACGCTGCTGGCCGCGCGGGGCGGGGGCAGGCGGATCATCCTCGCCCTGGACACCGTCAAGAAACTCGCCGACGAGGAGATGAAGGTCGTCGCCGAGCCGGGCAGGGGCGTGCGCCGCATCACCAAGCTGATGGACCCGGCCGGGGCGACCGGCGAGTACATCGGCGTCACCCTCATCGAGGCGGAGGCCGCCGCCGAGCTGGCCGACGCCCTCAAGGCCACGTACGAGCGCGATCCGGACCTGTACTACGAGGACGGCTACCAGGAGCTGGTCGACCGCGGTTTCACCATCGACGTCGCCCCCATCGGCGACGTGCGCTGGGTCGAGATCGACAACCACGACGACCTCGCCAAGGGCCGGGAGATCGCGTGCCAGTACTGACCCGGCTGATCCCCTCGCCGCTGGTCGTGGACATCCGCGGCGGGGCGCTCGCCGACCTGTCCAAGCTCCTGGCCGACCAGCGGATCTCCACGTCGGGCAAGCTCGCGGTCGCGGCCAGCGCGGGCTCCGGGGCCAGGCTCAGGGAGCGGCTGGCGCCCGAACTGCCCGGCGCGGACTGGTATCCCGTCGGGGGCGGCACCATCGACGCGGCCGTCGAACTCGCCGACGCGATGCGCGGCAAGCGCTACGACGCGGTGGTGGGCCTGGGCGGCGGCAAGATCATCGACGTCACGAAGTACGCCGCGGCCCGCGTCGGTCTGCCGATGGTCGCGGTCGCCACCAACCTGTCGCACGACGGCATCTGCTCGCCGGTGTCCACCCTGGACAACGACAACGGCCGCGGCTCGTACGGCGTGCCCACCCCGATCGCGCTGGTGATCGACCTCGACGTCATCCGCGAGGCTCCCGCGCGGTACGTACGGGCCGGCATCGGCGACGCGGTCTCCAACCTGTCCGCGCTGGCCGACTGGGAGCTGTCGCACCGCGAGACCGGCGAGCCCATCGACGGGCTGGCCGCGGCGATGGCCCGCGGCGCCGGCGAGGCGGTGCTGCGCCACCCCGGCGGCATCGGCGACGACGACTTCCTCACCGTCCTGTCCGAGGGACTGGTGCTGTCCGGCATCGCCATGACGATCAGCGGCGACACCCGCCCCTCCTCCGGCGCCTGCCACGAGATCAGCCACGCCTTCGACCTGCTGCACCCCAGGCGCGCCGCCGCGCACGGCGAGCAGGTCGGCCTCGGTGCCGCGTTCGCGATGCACCTGCGCGGCGCCCGCGAGGAAGCGGGCACGATCGCCGAGGTGCTGCGCCACCACGGGCTGCCCGTGCTGCCCGGGGAAATCGGCTTCACCGACCCGGAGTTCGTCGACGCGGTGCGCTTCGCACCGAGGACGCGGCCCGGACGCTACACGATCCTGGAACACCTGGACCTCTCCGCCTCCGAGATCAGGGACGCATACGCCGACTATGCCAAAACCATCAGTAGCTGAACTGCGTCCGGTCGTTCACCCCGCGGGGGTCAAGGACCGGCGCAGCGGCGAGCACTGGGCCGGCCGGCTCTACATGCGCGAGCTGTCGCTGCGCATAGACCGGCATCTGGTGCACACCTCCGTCACACCCAACCAGCTGACCTATCTGATGACCGTGTGCGGGGTGCTCGCCGCGCCCGCGCTGCTCGTGCCGGGCGTCGCGGGCGCCGTGCTCGGCGTGGTCATGGTCCAGCTCTACCTGCTCCTGGACTGCGTCGACGGCGAGATCGCCCGCTGGAAGCAGCAGTTCTCCCTCGGCGGGGTCTACCTCGACCGCGTGGGCGCCTACTTGTGCGACGCCGCCGTGCTCGTCGGCTTCGGACTGCGGGCCGCCGACCTGTGGGGCAGCGGCCGCATCGACTGGCTGTGGGCGTTCCTGGGCACCCTGGCCGCCCTCGGGGCGATCCTCATCAAGGCGGAGACCGACCTCGTGGGCGTGGCCCGGCACCAGGGCGGGCTCCCGCCGGTCAAGGAGTCGGCGTCCGAGCCGCGCTCCTCCGGCGTGGCCCTGGCCCGCCGGGCGGCCGCCGCCCTGAAGTTCCACCGCCTGGTGCTGGGCGTCGAGGCGTCCCTGCTCATCCTGGTGCTGGCGATCGCCGACAAGGCCCGCGGCGACCTGTTCTTCTCCCGGCTCGGCGTGGCCGTGCTGGCCGGAATCGCCCTGCTGCAGACCCTGCTGCACCTCGTGTCGGTCCTCGCCTCCAGCAGGCTCAAATGAGCACGCCCCCGGGTACGTCCCCGGCCGGCGCCGAACTCACGGTCGGCGCGGTGGTCATCACCATGGGCAACCGGCCGGCCGAGCTGCGGGCGCTGCTGGAGTCGGTGGCCAAGCAGCAGGGCCCCGCCGTCGAGGTGGCCGTGGTCGGCAACGGCTCGCCGCTGCCGCCGCTGCCGGCGCACACGCGCACCGCCGAGCTGCCGGACAACCTCGGCATCCCCGGCGGCCGCAACGCCGGCATCGAGCTGTTCGGGCCGGGCGGCCGTGACGTGGACGTCGTGATGTTCCTCGACGACGACGGCCTGCTGCCCTCGGACGACACCGCGGAGCGGGTACGGGCCGCCTTCGCCGCCGACCCGCGGCTGGGCATCATCAGCTTCCGTATCGCCGACCCGGAAACCGGGACCACCCAGCGCCGCCACGTGCCCCGGCTGCGTGCCTCCGACCCGCTGCGCGACTCGCGGGTGACCACCTTCCTCGGCGGCGCCTGCGCCGTTCGCACCCGGGTGATCCAGGAGGTGGGCCCGCTGCCCGCCGAGTTCTTCTACGCGCACGAGGAGACCGACCTGGCCTGGCGCGCCCTGGACGCGGGCTGGCAGATCGAGTACCGCTCGGACATGGTGCTGCACCATCCGGCGACCTCGCCCGCCCGGCACGCGGTCTACCACCGGATGGTGGCCCGCAACAGGGTGTGGCTGGCCCGTCGCAACCTGCCCTGGCTCCTTGTTCCCGCCTATCTCGGCGTATGGTTCATGCTCACCCTGCTGCGCTGGCCGTCCAGGGCGGCGCTGCGGGCATGGCTGGGCGGATTCCGCGAAGGATGGACCACCGCATGCGGTCCCCGGCGGCCCATGCGGTGGCGTACGGTGTGGCGGTTGACCCGACTGGGCCGACCCCCGATCATCTGACAAGCTCGCACCTGAGAGCATCAGGCGCAGCCCGGGAATCCCCCTGCTTCCGGTGCGCACCTTGAGGACGAAAGTGTCAACTGTGAGCGAGACAACGCACAATGGTGCGGTCGCCGTCGGAACCCCTCCGGCACCGTCGGCCGACGACGGCCTCAGCCCCGCCCAGCTTGCGGCCAAGTACGGCCTCTCCGTCAGCGGCGCGCGCCCGAACCTGACGGAGTACACCCGGCAGCTGTGGGGCCGCCGGCATTTCATCAACGAGTTCGCCAAGGCGCGCACCCAGGCCCAGTACACCCAGGCCCGGCTCGGCCAGCTCTGGCAGGTCATGACCCCGCTGCTGAACGCGGCGGTCTACTACCTGATCTTCGGTCTGCTGATCGGCACCAGCAAAGGCATCGACAACTTCATCGCCTTCCTGGTCACCGGCATCTTCATCTTCACCTTCACGCAGTCCTCGGTACTGGCCGGCGTGCGTGCGGTGGCCGGCAACCTCGGGCTGATCCGGGCGCTCCACTTCCCGCGCGCCTCGATGCCGATCGCCTTCACGCTGATGCAGCTCCAGCAGCTGCTGATGTCGATGTTCGTGCTGATCGCCATCGTCCTGATGACCGGCGAGGTGCCCGACGCCTCCTGGCTGCTGCTGATCCCCGCGCTGCTCACCCAGTGGGTGTTCAACACCGGGCTGGCCCTGATCATGGCCCGGCTGGGCAGCAAGATGACCGACCTCGCCCAGCTCATGCCGTTCATCCTGCGTACGTGGATGTACATGTCCGGCGTGATGTACAGCATCGACAAGCTGACCGCGAACGCCCCGCACTACGTGCGCATCCTGCTGGACACCAACCCGGCCGCGGTCTACATCGATCTGGTGCGCTTCGCGCTCATCAACAGCGTCACCTCCTCGCAGCTGCCGCCGCACGTGTGGGCGAGCGCCGTCGGCTGGGCGCTGCTCGTGGGCATCGGCGGCTATGTCTACTTCTGGAAGGCGGAGGAACAGTATGGCCGTGGCTGAGCAGCAGACCGCCGTCAAGGACGCGCCCGCGCCGGCCGACGCCCGGGTGCCCACCGTGATCGTGGACGACGTGCACATCGTGTACAAGGTCTACGGCGCCGGCACCGGCAAGGGCAGCGCCACCGCGGCCCTGGCCCGGCTGATCCTGCGCAAGGGCTCGCCCAACGTCCGCCGGGTGCACGCCGTCAAGGGCGTCAGCTTCACCGCCTACCGCGGGGAGGCCATCGGCATCATCGGCTCCAACGGCTCCGGCAAGTCGACCATCCTGCGGGCCATCGCGGGCCTGCTGCCGCCCGAGAGCGGCAAGATCTACACCGACGGGCAGCCGTCCCTGCTGGGCGTCAACGCGGCGCTGATGAACGACCTGACCGGCGCGACCAACGTCATCCTCGGCGGCCTGGCGATGGGCATGTCGCAGGAGGAGATCCACGAGCGCTACCAGGGCATCGTCGACTTCTCCGGCATCAACGAGAAGGGCGACTTCATCTCGCTGCCGATGCGCACGTACTCCTCCGGCATGGCCGCCCGGCTGCGCTTCTCGATCGCGGCCGCCAAGAACCACGACGTGCTGATGATCGACGAGGCGCTGGCCACCGGCGACCGCGCCTTCCAGCGGCGCTCGGAGGCCCGCATCCGCGAGCTGCGCAAGGAGGCCGGCACCGTCTTCCTGGTCAGCCACAACAACAACTCCATCCGCGACACCTGCGACCGGGTGGTGTGGCTGGAGAAGGGCGAGTTGCTGATGGACGGTCCCACCGACGAGGTGATCAAGGCCTACGAGGCCCACACCGGGAAGTGACCGGATCGCAACCTGATCGATCAGCCCCCGCCGGATGATCCGGCGGGGGCCTTTTGTTGTGCTGTCATGTCACGCCCCCGGCGTACGCGGAGGGTGGGCCCGACGTAAGCTGTACCGGTGCTGGGGAGCCTGCCGAAGATCGATGCCGCGTGCGCGCGAGAGCTGGTGCGGCGTGTCCGAAATGGGAAGATTCGACCGGGCAGTGTAGAACGGGGGATGTGGCGGCCATGACGAAGGGGACCATCCTGCTCCGGGGTACGTCCGCCGCCTGTGTGCCGGGAACTCCGCGGTGACCCGGGAGGAGTCGTCCCGGGCGGTCCTGGACAAGGCCGCGCGCGAGAACTTCCCGGTGGCACCGGTGTTCCTGCCGCGTGCCTGGCGCCAGGACCTGATGGCCGTCTACGGATTCGCCCGCCTCGTCGACGACATCGGCGACGGCGACCTGGCCGGCGGCGGGCGCGAGGACGCGGTGCTGCTCGGCCTCGACCCGGAGGCGGCCGCCGACCGGGTCGCCATGCTGGACGCCTTCGAGGCCGACCTGCGCCGGGTGTTCGACGGCACCCCCCGCCACCCCCTGCTGCTCGCCCTGCGGCCCACCGTCCGCCGCCACCGGCTGCGCCCCGACCCGTTCGTCGGTCTCATCGAGGCCAACCGCCAGGACCAGCGGGTGCGCCGCTACGCGACGTACGACGACCTGCTCGCGTACTGCGAACTGTCCGCCAACCCCGTGGGCCGCCTGGTGCTGTCCATCACCGGCACCTCGACGCCGGAGCGGGTGCGCCGCTCGGACGCGGTGTGCACCGGGCTGCAGATCGTGGAGCACCTGCAGGACGTGGCCGAGGACCTCGGCCGGGACCGGATCTACCTGCCGGCCGAGGACATGAAGCGCTTCTCGGTGGACGAGGCGGACCTCGCCGCGCCGACCGCGGGGGAGGGGGTGCGCGCCCTGATCGCCTTCGAGGCCGAGCGTGTCCAGCACCTGCTCGACGAGGGCTCCCCCCTGGTGGGCAGCGTCCGTGGCAGGCTTCGTCTGCTGCTGGCCGGTTTCGTCGGCGGGGGGCGGGCCGCGCTGAAAGCGGTCCGCGGCGCGGGTTACGACGTACTGGCCGGTTCGCCCAAAGCCACCAAGCCCGGCCTGCTGCGCGAGGTGGGTTCGACATTGCGAAGAGAGGGGTGAGCCGGACCGTGAACGGTTCCGTCCAGACGTCCGGACAGGTACTTGCGGCATACAGATACTGTGAGACCGTGACCGGCTACGAGGCCCGCAACTTCGCGTACGGAATCCGCCTGTTGCCGACTCCCAAGCGGCAGGCGATGTCGGCGCTCTACGCGTTCTCCCGGAGGGTCGACGACATCGGCGACGGCGACCTGCCGGCCGAGGAGAAGCTCCGCCGCCTGGAGGCCACGCGCCAACTGCTCGGCCGGGTGCGCGACGGCGGCGTCGCGGAGGACGACACCGACCCGGTGGCGGTCGCGCTGACCGACGCGGCCAAGAAGTTCCCCCTGCCGCTGGGCGGTCTGGACGAACTCATCGACGGCGTCCAAATGGACGTTCGGGGGGAAAGTTACGAAACGTGGGACGACCTGGCGGTTTACTGCCGGTGCGTAGCGGGTGCCATCGGAAGGCTCTCCCTGGGCGTTTTCGGCACCGTGAATGGGCACGATCAGGCACGTGCCGCCGAATTCGCCGACACCCTCGGCCTCGCCCTGCAGCTTACGAACATCCTGCGCGACGTCCGGGAGGACGCCGCCAACGGACGGACCTACCTGCCCGCCCAGGACCTGGCCAAGTTCGGCTGCGCCGCCGGGTTCCACGGCGACGCCGCCCCGCCCGGTTCCGACTTCGCGGGCCTGGTGGAGTTCGAAGTACGGCGCGCCCGTCGGCTGTTCGCCACCGGCTACCGGCTGCTGCCCATGCTCGACCGGCGCAGCGGCGCCTGCGTGGCGGCCATGGCGGGCATCTACCGCCGGCTGCTGGAGCGGATCGCCGCCGACCCCGAGGCGGTCCTGCGCGGCCGGGTCTCGCTGCCGGGCCGGGAGAAGGCGTACGTCGCGGTACGGGGCCTGGCCGGGTTCGACGCCCGCCGTTCCGCCCGGGTCCTGCCACGGGGGGACGAGTGAGCACTACCCGCGACGGCGCGGGTCCAGCACGGCACGCGAACCATCGAGCAACCCCAGCGGCACGCACCGCGTCACCTTTCGCAATGGCCCCCCGCGTCGGGCGGGGCGGGCCCCGAGGGGAGGGCGCATGACCGCCGCGCCGACGGCGCGCACCGGCACCGGTCCGGGCCCGCGTACGGCCGTGGTGATCGGCGGCGGACTGGCCGGCGTCACCGCCGCGCTCACCCTCGCCGACGCCGGCCTGCGGGTCACCCTCGCCGAGGCCCGGCCGCGGCTGGGCGGGCTCGCCTTCTCCTTCCGGCGCGGCGAGTTGAGCGTCGACAACGGCCAGCACGTCTTCCTGCGCTGCTGCACCGCCTACCAGTGGTTCCTGGACCGGATCGGCGCCCGTGACCTGGTCACGGTGCAGCGCCGGCTGGACGTGCCGGTGCTGGACGCGGCCACCGGGCGGCTCGGCAGGATCGGCCGCAGCGCACTGCCGGTGCCCCTGCACCTGGCGGCGAGCCTGACCCGTTACCCCCACCTGTCGCTGCGGGAACGCGCGTCGGTCGGCCGTGCCGCGCTCGCGCTGCGCGGCCTTGACCTGGCCGACCCGGCCCTGGACGGCACCGACTTCGGGAGCTGGCTGGCCCGGCACGGCCAGTCGGCGCGGACCGTCGAGGCACTGTGGGACCTCGTCGGGGTCGCCACCCTCAACGCGGTGGCGGGCGACGCCTCGCTGGGGCTGGCCGCGATGGTGTTCAAGACCGGGCTGCTGTCCGACCCGGCCGCCGCCGACATCGGCTGGGCCACCGCCCCGCTCGGCGACCTGCACGACGGCCGGGCCCGCAAGGCGCTGGACGCCGCCGGTGTCCGGGTGCTGACCCGGACCAGGGCCGCCGCCGTGACCGCCGGCGCCGCCGGCGGCTGGGAGGTGGCGGTGCAGACCGGACCCGGCCGCGGCGAGCAACTCGACGCGGCCGCCGTGGTGTTGGCGGTTCCGCAGCACGAGGCCCACGACCTGCTGCCGGACGGCGCCCTGCAAGATCCGGAAAAGCTGTTGCGCATCGGTACCGCGCCGATCCTCAATGTTCATGTGATCTACGACAGGCAGGTGCTCGACCGGCCGTTCCTGGCGGCCCTCGGCACCCCTGTGCAGTGGGTCTTCGACCGCACCAAGAGCTCCGGGCTGACCGGCGGCGGGCAGTACCTGGCGTTGTCCCAGTCCGCCGCCGCGGGCGACATCGACCTGCCGGTCGCCGCGCTGCGCGACCGCTACCTGCCCGAACTGCGGCGGCTGCTGCCCGCCGCGCGGGACGCGGAGGTCCGCGACTTCTTCGTCACCCGCGAACGTACCGCCACCTTCGCGCCCGCCCCGGGGGTCGCCGCCCTGCGGCCGGGTCCGGCCACCCGCGCCACCGGCGTGTTCCTCGCCGGTGCGTGGACCGCCACCGGCTGGCCCGCGACCATGGAGAGCGCCGTGCGCAGCGGCCTCGGCGCCGCCAGGGAAGCTTTGACCGTGCTCGGGCTGCCGTACGGCAGTGGCGTACCGGAGGCGGCATGAGTGCTATTGGTGCAACCAGAGGAGAGAACGTGACCGCGGACAGCGTCATCGCGCTGCTGGAGAACGGCCGCATCCTGACCACCCCAGTGCTCCGCGCCGCCGTGGCACGACTCGCCCCGCCGATGGACACCGTCGCGTCGTACCACTTCGGGTGGATCGACCAGGCCGGGCGGCCCGCGGACGGCGACGGCGGCAAGGCCGTGCGCCCCGCGCTGGCGCTGCTGTCCGCGCAGGCCGCAGGCGCGCCCGCCGAGACCGGCGTGCCCGGCGCGGTCGCCGTGGAGCTGGTGCACAACTTCTCGCTGCTGCACGACGACCTGATGGACGGCGACGAGCAGCGCCGGCACCGGGACACGGTGTGGAAGGTGCACGGCCCCGCGCAGGCCATCCTGGTCGGCGACGCGCTGTTCGCGCTGGCCAACGAGGTGCTGCTGGAACAGGGTACGGCCGACGCGGGCCGGGCCACCCGCCGGCTGACCACCGCCACCCGCAAGCTGATCGACGGTCAGGCCCAGGACATCTCCTTCGAGCACCGCGAGCGGGTCACCGTGGCGGAGTGCCTGGAGATGGAGGGCAACAAGACCGGCGCGCTGCTGGCCTGCGCCTCCTCGATCGGCGCGGTGCTCGGCGGTGCCTCGGAGGCCGACGCGGACGCCCTGGAGGAGTACGGCTACCACCTCGGGCTGGCCTTCCAGGCGATCGACGACCTGCTGGGCATCTGGGGCGATCCGGCCACCACCGGGAAGCAGACCTGGAGCGATCTGCGGCAGCGCAAGAAGTCCCTGCCGGTGGTGGCCGCGCTGGCGGCCGGCGGACCGGCTTCGGAGCGGTTGGGCGAGCTCCTGGCGGCGGACGCGAAGAATCCGGAAAACGATACGTTCAGCGAGGAAGAGTTCGCGATGCGCGCCGCGTTGATCGAAGAAGCCGGTGGCCGGGAATGGACCTCTCAGGAGGCCAGAAGGCAGTACGCGACCGCGATTGCCGCGCTGGACAAAATGGACATGCCCGAACAAATTCACCGTAAGCTCGTGGGTCTGGCGGATTTTGTGGTGGTTCGCGAGAAGTAAAGCCCTACCGTGGAGCGCAAGACGTCGCCGGTCCCTTTCATGTGACGGCCGACGGCCGCCCCCAACACCGCAGAAGTCTCAACTGCAAAGGGGAAGCCATGACAGCGACGACCGATGGCAGTCCAGGGACGCCAACCCACCGGACACCTTCGGCCAGCAGCACCTCGGAGCCGGACCCCGTTCCAGGCGGCACCGAGGCCGCGGCGCAGCGTGCCGTGCAGCGCGCCGCAGACCACCTTCTGGCACGGCAGCATCCGGACGGATGGTGGAAGGGCGACCTCGAAACGAACGTGACCATGGACGCCGAGGACCTGCTGCTGAGGCAGTTCCTGGGCATCCGTGACGAGCGGGTCACCGCGGCCTCCGCCCGCTGGATCCGCTCGCAGCAGCGCGAGGACGGGGCCTGGCCCACCTTCCACGGCGGCCCCGGCGACCTGTCGGCGACCGTCGAGGCGTACGTGGCGCTGCGCCTGGCCGGCGACGCGCCGGACGAGGCCCACATGCAGCTCGCCGCCAAATGGTCCAGGGCCGAGGGCGGGGTGGCGGCCAGCCGGGTCTTCACCCGGATCTGGCTCGCCCTGTTCGGCTGGTGGAGCTGGGACGACCTGCCCGAACTGCCGCCGGAGATCATCTACTTGCCCAAGTGGATGCCGCTCAACATCTACTCCTTCGGCTGCTGGGCCCGGCAGACCATCGTGCCGCTCACCATCGTCGGCGCCCACCGCCCGGTGCGTCCGGCGCCCTTCGGGATCGACGAACTGCACGTCAACCCCGACATGCCCAACCCCAAACAGCGCAAGGCGTCCGTCAGGACCTGGGACGGCGTCTTCCAGCGGCTGGACCAGGCGCTGCACCTCTACCGCAGGTTCCGGCCGGCCGGCGTCCGCCGCGCCGCGATGAACGCCTGCGCGCGCTGGATCATCGAGCGCCAGGAGGCCGACGGCTGCTGGGGCGGCATCCAGCCGCCCGCGGTCTACTCGATCATCGCCCTCCATCTGCTCGGTTACGACCTGGACCACCCGGTGCTCAAGGCCGGCCTCGACTCGCTGGATCGTTTCGCCGTGTGGCCCGAGGAGGGCATGCGGATGATCGAGGCGTGCCAGTCCCCGGTGTGGGACACCTGCCTGGCCACCATCGCGCTCGCCGACGCCGGCCTGCCCACCGACCATCCTGCCCTGGTCAAGGCCGCGGACTGGATGCTCGGCGAGCAGATCACCCGACCGGGTGACTGGGCGGTCCAGCGTCCGCAGCTCGCCCCGGGCGGCTGGGCCTTCGAGTTCCACAACGACAACTACCCCGACATCGACGACACCGCCGAGGTCGTCCTGGCGCTGCGCCGCGTCGCCCATCCGGACCAGTCCAGGGTGGACGCGGCCGTGGACCGCGCGGTGCGCTGGAACGTCGGCATGCAGTCCAGGAACGGCGCCTGGGGCGCCTTCGACGCCGACAACACCAGCCCCTTCCCCAACCGGCTGCCCTTCTGCGACTTCGGGGAGGTCATCGACCCGCCGTCCGCCGACGTCACCGCCCACGTGGTGGAGATGCTGGCCGCGCTGGGCCTGGAGAACGACCCGCACACCCGGCGCGGCGTCGAGTGGCTGCTGGCGGAGCAGGAGGACGACGGGGCCTGGTTCGGCCGCTGGGGGGTCAACTACATCTACGGCACCGGCTCCGCGGTGCCCGCGCTCACCGCGGCCGGGCTGCCCACCGACCACCCGGCCGTCCGGCGCGCCGTCGCCTGGCTGGAGTCGGTGCAGAACCAGGACGGGGGCTGGGGCGAGGACCTGCGCTCGTACTCCGAACGGGAGTGGGTCGGCCGCGGCCACTCCACCGCCTCGCAGACGGCGTGGGCGCTGCTCGCGCTGCTGTCGGCGGGCGAGCGGGACAGCGACGCGGTGGCGCGCGGGGTGCGCTGGCTGACCGACACCCAGTTGGCGGACGGCTCCTGGGACGAGCCGTACTTCACCGGGACGGGCTTCCCGCGCGACTTCTCGATCAACTACCACCTGTACCGGATGGTCTTCCCGCTCACCGCGCTCGGCCGGTACGTCCGCGACGAGCCGTTCGGCAGGACCCACCCGGCCGAACGCGCCACCGCGCACCAGGCGGAACCCGCCGCCCGCCCCGGCGCCGGCGGCCCCAAGAGCACCAGCACCACCACGACCGCCAAGGGAAAGGGGGCTTAGTTCGTGGGCCATACACGACCGCCGCTGCTGGTGGTGTGCGCCCTGCGCATCGAGCGGTTCGCGCTGCGCGGGGGAGCGGCCGGGTCCGCCGCCGAAAGGGTGACCGTGCTGCGTACCGGCATGGGGCCCGCCAACGCGGACCGGGCCGTCCGGCAGGCCCTGCACGAGTCGGAGCCGAGCGGCGCGAGCGTCCTCACCACCGGTTTCTGCGCGGGCCTGGCCACCGGCATGCGGCCGGGCGATGTCGTGGTCGCCGACGACGGACACAACAGCGCCGAACTGGTCACCGCGCTCAAGGCCGTCCTCGCCGACACTGGCCACACCGTGCACACCGGCACTCTGGCGGAGTCCGACCATGTCGTGCGCGGCGCCGAGCGCGCCGCGCTGGCGGCGACCGGTGCCATCGCCGTCGACATGGAATCGGCCGCCATGCGACGTGCCGCGCTCGCCCAGGGGGCGCGGCACGTCGCCGCGGCCCGAGTCGTCGTCGACACGCCCGAGTACGAACTCGTGCGCGTCGGCACGCTCCGCACCGGGATCATCGCATTCCGAGTGCTCAGAGATCTTGTTCCCGCCTTTCTCGAATGGCACCGCACTACCCTTGCTCCCCCGGAGGTGAGCTAGATGGCCATGCCGCTTCGCCAGACGCTGCGCGTCGCGTCGTACCTCTTCGAACAGAAAATGGTCCGGCGCCGCGAAAAGTTCCCCTTGATCGTCGAACTCGAACCGCTCTTCGCCTGCAACCTCAAATGCGAGGGCTGCGGCAAGATCCAGCACCCCGCCGGTGTGCTCAAGCAGCGCATGCCGGTCGCGCAGGCCGTCGGGGCGGTGCTGGAGTCGGGCGCGCCGATGGTGTCGATCGCGGGCGGCGAGCCGTTGATGCACCCCCAGATCGACGAGATCGTGCGCCAGCTCGTGGCGCGGAAGAAGTTCGTCTTCCTGTGCACCAATGCGCTGCTGCTGCGCAAGAAGATCGACAAATTCACGCCTTCCCCGTACTTCGCCTTTACCGTGCACATCGATGGAATGCGTGAACGGCACGACGAGTCCGTGGCCAAGGAGGGCACCTTCGACGAGGCGGTGGCGGCCATCAAGGAGGCCCAGCGCCGCGGATTCAGGGTGACCACCAACTCCACCTTCTTCAACACCGACACCCCGCAGACCATCATCGAGGTGCTCAACTTCCTCAACGACGACCTCAAGGTCGACGAGATGATGCTGTCGCCCGCGTACGCGTACGAGAAGGCGCCCGACCAGGAGCACTTCCTGGGGGTGGAGCAGACCCGCGAGCTGTTCAAGAAGGCGTTCGGCGACGGCAACCGGCGGCGGTGGCGGCTCAACCACAGCCCGCTCTTCCTGGACTTCCTGGAGGGCAAGGCGGACTTCCCCTGCACCGCGTGGGCCATCCCCAACTACTCGCTGTTCGGCTGGCAGCGCCCCTGCTACCTGATGGCCGACGGCTACGTGCCCACGTACCAGGAGCTGATCGAGAAGACCGACTGGGACAAGTACGGCCGCGGCAAGGACTCCCGCTGCGACAACTGCATGGCCCACTGCGGCTACGAGCCGACGGCCGTGCTGGCCACCATGGGCTCCCTGAAGGAGTCGCTGCGCGCCGCCCGCGAGACCGTCGCCTCCAACCGCTCCGGGAAGTGAGCCTGGCGGGTACCGCCAGGTGACAGCAGGACGGCAGCAGGGCCGCCGGAGGAGCGAGCGCTCGGCCGGCGGCCCACCCGCCGCCGGCCCGGCAGGCAGGATCAGCCCGGTCCGGCCGGCGGCGTACGCACAACCGGCAGGGAAGCGCGGGGGATAGCGCTGGAAAGAGGTCCGCACATGTCGTTGCTGGAGAACATCAAAGGCCCACGCGACCTGAAGGCTCTGCCCGAGGGCCGGCTCGACGAACTCGCCGCCGACATCCGGCAGTTCCTCGTCGAGGCGGTCGCCAGGACCGGTGGCCACCTGGGACCCAACCTGGGCGTGGTGGAACTGACCATCGCGCTGCACCGGGTCTTCGACTCGCCGAAGGACCGGATCCTGTGGGACACCGGCCACCAGAGTTACGTCCACAAGCTGCTCACCGGCCGGCAGGACTTCTCCAAACTGCGCAGCAAGGGCGGCCTTTCCGGCTACCCCTCGCGGGCGGAGTCCGAGCACGACGTGATCGAGAACAGCCACGCCTCGACGGTGCTGGGCTGGGCCGACGGCCTGGCCAAGGCCAACGAGGTACGCGGCGCCCGCGACCACGTGGTCGCCGTCATCGGCGACGGCGCCCTGACCGGCGGCATGGCCTGGGAGGCGCTGAACAACATCGCCGCCGCCAGGGACCGCCCCCTGATCGTCGTCGTCAACGACAACGCCCGCTCCTACGCCCCCACGATCGGGGGACTCGCCAACCACCTGGCCACCCTGCGCACCACCGATGGCTACGAGCGGTTCCTGTCCTGGGGCAAGCAGGTCCTCCAGCAGACGCCGGTCGTCGGCCGGCCGCTGTACGAGTCCCTGCACGGCGCCAAGAAGGGCTTCAAGGACGCCTTCGCGCCGCAGGGCATGTTCGAGGACCTGGGCCTGAAGTACGTCGGCCCGATCGACGGACACGACATCGCGGCCGTGGAGTCCGCCCTGCGCCGTGCCCGCCGCTTCCACGGCCCGGTGCTGGTGCACTGCCTCACCCAGAAGGGCCGCGGTTACGCCGCGGCCGAGCAGGACGAGGCCGACCGCTTCCACACCGTCGGCGCGATGGACCCGCTCACCTGCCGCCCGCTCGCTCCCTCCGGCCCGTCGTGGACCTCGGTGTTCGGCCAGGAGATGCTGCGCATCGGCGACGAGCGGCCCGACGTCGTGGCCATCACGGCGGCGATGCTCCAGCCGGTCGGCCTGGAGGCGTTCGCCAAGGCGTACCCGCACCGCGTCTTCGACGTGGGCATCGCCGAGCAGCACGCGGCGACCTCGGCCGCGGGCCTGGCCACCGGCGGGCTGCACCCGGTGGTCGCGGTCTACGCGACCTTCCTCAACCGCGCCTTCGACCAGGTGCTGATGGACGTGGCGCTGCACAGATGCGGGGTCACCTTCGTCCTGGACCGGGCCGGGGTGACCGGCCCGGACGGCGCCTCCCACAACGGCATGTGGGACATGTCGATCCTCCAGGTCGTCCCGGGCCTGCGGATCGCCGCACCGCGCGACGCCGCCCAGCTGCGCGCCCAACTGCGCGAGGCGCTCGACGTGAGCGACGCCCCCACGGTCGTGCGCTTCCCGAAGGAGACCGCCGGCGCCGACATCCCCGCCCTGGAGCGGATCGGCGGCATGGACGTGCTGCACCGCCCGGAGCGCGGGCAGCACCCCGACGTGCTGCTGGTGTCCGCGGGCGCGCTCGCGGGCACCAGCCTGGACGCCGCCGGGCTGCTGGCCGAGCGGGGCCTCGGCGTCACCGTCGTCGACCCGCGCTGGGTCAAGCCCGTCGACGCCGAGCTGCCCGCGCTGGCCGCCCGCCACAGGCTCGTGGCGGTGGTCGAGGACAACGGCCGCGCCGGAGGCGTCGGCGCCGCCGTCGCCCAGGCGCTGCGCGACGCCGGCGTGGACGTGCCGCTGCGCGACTTCGGCATCCCGCAGGAGTTCCTGGCGCACGCCAAACGCGGTGAGGTGCTCGCCGACCTCGGTCTGACCCCCGCCGAGATCGCCGGGCGGATCGGCGCCGCCCTGACCCGCATCGAGGCACGCGCGGCCGGCGCCGCGGCCGTACCCGCGCCCACCGCGCCGGACACCGGCGCGTCCGGCGCGGGCGCGCACCCGGCGCCCGTACGGATCCATCCACGCAAGGAGCAGGTGAACGATGACATCGTCTGACGGGCGGGCGCAGGGGACGGCCGCGGGGGAGACGGGCGAACCCGCGACCGTGTCGGAGGCCGGGGCCGGGACGGCGGATCCGCAGGCGCCCGCCGTGCCGCAGCCCGCCGGGGAGCACGGGCACAAGGAGTTCGACCTGGCCACGCTGCTGGCCGAGCGCGGCGGTGAGCGCTACGAGCTCTACACCAAGCACCTCAACCACCAACTGCCGCGAATGCTCCACACCATCGGCTTCGACAAGTTCTACGAGCGGGCCGAGGGCGCCCACTTCTGGGACGCCGACGGGAACGACTACCTCGACATGCTGGCCGGCTTCGGAGTGATGGGCCTGGGCCGCCACCACCCGGTGGTCCGCAAGGCGCTGCACGACGTGCTGGACGCCGGGCTGCCCGACCTCACCCGCTTCGACTGCCAGCCGCTGCCCGGCCTGCTCGCCGAGAAGCTGCTCGCACACTCCCCGCACCTGGACCGGGTGTTCTTCGGCAACAGCGGCACCGAGGCGGTCGAGACCGCGCTGAAGTTCGCCCGCTACGCCACCGGCAGGCCGCGCGTGCTGTACTGCACGCACTCCTTCCACGGACTGACCACCGGCTCGCTGTCGGTCAACGGCGAGGCCGGCTTCCAGGACGGCTTCGCGCCGCTGCTGCCCGACACCGCGATCCCGCTGGGCGACCTCGACGCGCTGGCCGCGGAGCTGCGCAAGGGCGACGTGGCCGCCCTGATCGTGGAGCCCATCCAGGGCCACGGCGTGCACATCTGCCCGCCCGGCTGGCTGGCCGCCGCGCAGGAACTGCTGCACCGGCACAAGGCGCTGCTGATCTGCGACGAGGTGCAGACCGGCCTCGGCCGCACCGGTGACTTCTACGCCTATCAGCACGAGGAGGGCGTCGAGCCCGACCTGGTCACCGTCTCCAAGGCGCTGTCCGGCGGCTACGTGCCGGTCAGCGCCACCCTCGGCAAGGACTGGATCTTCAAGAAGGTCTACTCCTCGATGGACCGGGTGCTGGTCCACTCCGCCAGCTTCGGCTCCAACGCCCAGGCCATGGCCGCGGGCCTGGCCACGCTGTCGGTGATGGAGGACGAGGGGATCGTGGCGAACTCGCGCCGGGTCGGCGACCTGCTGCGTACCCGGCTCGCCGCGCTCGTCGACCGGTACGAGCTGCTCAAGGACGTGCGCGGGCGCGGCCTGATGGTCGGCATCGAGTTCGGCCGCCCCAAGTCGCTGGGGCTGCGCGGCCGCTGGACGATGCTCCAGGCCGCCCGCAAGGGATTGTTCGCCCAGATGGTGGTGGTGCCGCTGCTGCAGAAGCACCGCATCCTCACCCAGGTCTCCGGCGACCACTTGGAGGTCATCAAGCTCATCCCGCCGCTGGTGGTGGACGAGGCGGACGTGGACCGGTTCGTCGCCGCCTTCACCGACGTGATGGACGAGGCGCACAACGGCGGCGGTCTGATGTGGGACTTCGGCAAGACCCTGGTCAAGCAGGCGATCGCCGCCAGGTAGCGGCGCGGGGGCGCGCGGACCGCTGGGGCTCCGCCCCGCGCGCCCCCGTACGCACCCGCTCAGTCGGTGAGCAGCCGCTCGCGCAGCCGCTCCCGGCGCCGCGGGGTGAGTCCCAGCGCGTCCTCCAGGTAGCGGTCCACCGAGCCCCATTTCCCCTCGATCGTTTCGAAGGCGGCGTCCAGGTACTCCAGCCGTGCCTCGAACAGCGGGCTGAGCAGCGCGTGGATCTCGGGGTCGATGGCCGAACCGGTGGACCCGTCGCCGCGGACGATCCGGTAGCGGCGGTGGCGGGCGTTGCTCTTCAGGTAGTCCGCCTCGATCGCGGACCGCTCCACGCCCAGGGCGAGCAGCACGATGGCGATGGAGGTACCCGCCCGGTCCTTGCCGGCCGCGCAGTGCAGCAGCGCGGGAACGGCGGGCTCGGCCGGATCGGCCAGTTCGGCGAGCAGCCGGGAGTGCTCCTGGTTGCGCTCCAGGATCAGCCGCCGGTACGCCTCGGACATCCGGGCCTCCGCCTTGCCGTCGCCCAGGAGTTCGCGCAGCGCCGCCACGTCGCCGTCGCGGACGATCCGCCAGAAGCCGTCGCCCTGGGCGGGGTCGCTCAGCGGGAGGTTGAGGTTGCGGGTGCCCGGCAGTTCGGTGTCCGGGCCCTCCAGCGCGATGTCGTCGCGGTTGCGGAAGTCGAAGACCGTGTGCAGGTTGAGACCGGCCAGGAAGGCGGCGTCCCGCGGCGTCGCGTGCGCGAGGTGGCCGCTGCGGAACAGCACCCCGCGGCGTACCCGGCGGCCGTCCGTCGTGGGCAGTCCTCCGACGTCCCGGAAGTTGCGCACGCCTGTCAGTTCGGGTTCCGATCCGGCCTGGCCGGTCTGCCGCACTTCCTGCGTCACCTGCGCTCCTCTCGTCCCGCCCGCTGCGAGTGCCGCGGCAATCCCGACAATACGACAGCGCGCCGCCGTTGACGTACCGATCGGTATGTTCCCGTCGGACCACCACGGGCCGCGGGCCGCGGCCGGCCGGGCCCGCGCGGCGGCCCGGCCGTATTCCCCGCGCGGCGGCTTCGCCCGGTGGGATGAATCACGTGGCGTCAACCCCTCCTTACGGTCGCGTAGGTCACAGCCCGGGGAGAAAGATGGACGGACGTGGCTGACGACGCTCCGAACGGCAGGTCCGGGGGAGCGGAACCCGGCGGGGCGGCACCGAGACGGTCGGCGCCCGGCCGGACGGGACTCGGGAGGGGGTCGGGGTGGGAGGAATCATCGGCTCGTACACCGCGGTGGGGGACAGCTTCACCGAGGGCGTGGGCGACCCGGGGCCGGACGGCGGCCTCGTCGGCTGGGCCGACCGGCTCGCGGCGCTCCTGGCCGAGCGCCACGCCGCGGACGCGCGTTCCGGCGGGGCCGCGCCGCGGTTCCGCTACGCCAACCTCGCCGTGCGCGGCAGGCTGCTCGACCAGATCGTCGCCGAGCAGGTGCCGCGGGCCATCGCCCTCGCCCCCGACCTGGTGACGTTCTGCGCCGGCGGCAACGACATCCTGCGGCCCGGCAGCGACCCGGACGCGATCGCGGAGCGCTTCGAGGCCGCCGTCGCCGACCTGGCCGCGGCGGTCGGCACCGTCCTGGTGTGCACCGGCTTCGACACGCGCGGCGTACCCGTGCTGCGCCACCTGCGCGGGAAGATCGCCACGTACACCGCCCACGTCCGGGCCATCGCCGACCGCCACGGCTGCCCGGTGCTGGACCTGTGGTCGCTGCGCTCGGTCCAGGACCGCCGCGCGTGGAGCCAGGACCGGCTGCACCTGTCGTCGGAGGGGCACACCCGGGTTTCGCTGCGGGCCGCCCAGGTGCTGGGCCTCGACGTGCCCGCCGACCCCGACCGGGCCTGGCCGCCGCAGGTCCCCAAGCCGCCCGCCGAGGTGCGCCGGGACAACATCCAGTGGGCCAGGGAGTACCTGGTGCCGTGGATCGGGCGGCGGCTGCGCGGCGAGTCCTCGGGCGACCACGTCGAACCCAAGCGCCCGGACCTGCTGCCGCTGTAGCCCGGCGGCCGGCGGGGACGGCCGGGGCTTACGTCAATGGGGCGCGCGGTGCGTGGCCAGTTCGGCCCACACCACGCGCCCCGTACCGTCTTCGGCCGGATCGGAACCCCAGGCCAGCGACAGCATGCTCACCAGCAGCAGCCCTCGCCCGCCCTCCTCGTCGGCCTCAGCGGTACACGGTACGGGAACCCCCGTTCCACGGCCCTGGTCGGTGACCTCCAGCCGTACGACCGTACCGATGTCCTGCACCACGCAGATGATCTTCTCGCTGTCCGTGTGCCGCACCGCGTTGGTGAACAGTTCGGTCACCACGAGGCTCGCGTCGTCGCGCACCTCCGTGTCGGCTCCCCACTCCCTCAGACGCGCGCGTATCCGCCCGCGGGCGTCCGCGACGGACGCGCTCAGCGCGGGCAGCCGGAAGACGTCCCGGCGACCGGGGTCGCCGACGCCGGCACAGCGCTTTTGCCTGAGGGCGTCAGGGTAAGGAGCCACCCCGTCACTATGAGGCCCGTCCCTGACACCTGGCAAGGTCCGATCTGTAAATTACAGATTCACCCGGCACATGCTGTTGAACTCGCTGACGGCATGACACACTTCTTGTGTGCCAAGGTGGTTGGAGGATGAAGCGACGTGATGGACCCCCGGCCGGGTGGCGGTGCCCCGACCGTCCTGCGCATGGTGCTGGGAAGACGCCTCCAGGACCTCCGTGAACGAGCCGGACTGAGCTACGAGCAGGCCGGCCGCGCCCTCGACGTCACCCATGCGACCATCCGTCGCATGGAGCGGGCCGAGGTCGGGCTCAAGCTCCCGTACGTCGAGAAGCTGCTCATGACGTACGGAATCACCGCACCCGAGGAGATCGGCGGGTTCCTCGCGCTCGCCCGCGAGGCCAACCGCCCCGGCTGGTGGCACAGCTTCCGCGACGTCCTGCCCGACTGGTTCAGCGCCTTCGTCAGCCTTGAGGGCGAGGCCTCCATCATCCGCGCCTACGAACCGCACTACGTCCCCGGCCTGCTGCAGACCCCCGCCTACGCGCGTGCCGTGCTGCGCGCCGGACTGCCCAGCGCGCCGCAGGAGGAGATCGAGCGGCTGGTGGACCTGCGGGCCGAGCGCCAGGCGCTGCTCGACCGGGACGCGGCGCCGCTGCTGTGGGTGGTCATGGACGAGACGGTGCTGCGCCGGCCCATCGGCGGCCGGGAAGTGATGCACGAACAGATCGGCGCCCTGATGGACGCCACCGAGCGGCCCAACGTGCGGCTGCAGGTGATGCCGTTCGCGGCCGGTCCGCATCCCGCGATGTACGGGCCGTTCCACATCTTCCGGTTCCAGATCCAGGAACTTCCCGACGTCGCCTACACCGAAAGCCTGGTCGGCGGCGTCTACTTCGATGAGCGCGACGACGTGTCCGCGTTCCTGGAGGCGCTCGACCGGATGAGTGCGCAGGCATCGCCCGCACAAAGCACCAAGGCCATCCTCGATGGCATGCGCAAGGAGATCTGAACCATGGATCGCATCAGCAACGACGACATATGCGGGGACATTTACGGGTGCCAGACCCGGTTCGACCCCGCCCATGACGGTATCTACAATGGCATGCCGGCGAACCAACTCGGTCCGGACGGCTGGCGGAAACCGTGGAGCGGCGGCAACGGCGGCTCCTGTGTCGAGGCCAAGAAGCTCAACGACGGGCGGGTGGCGCTGCGGCAGTCCACCGATCCGGACGGACCGGCGCTCATCTACACCAACCACGAGATCACCACCTTCATTGAGGGCGCCAAATCGGGCCAGGCGGACTTCCTGCTCGGATGATCTCGAAACACTGCGTATCACTTGTCGAACTACTGATGCACCATATTGCGGCTGAGCGGAGGACGGTGTGACCGACCGGGGTTTCTCCGCCGAGGAGATAGACACGAGCAGGCCCCATCCGGCCCGCATGTACGACTACTACCTCGGTGGCCGGGACAACTACGAGGTGGATCGCGAGGCGGCCGACAGAATCATCGAGATCGCGCCCGACGTGGTCCCCAGTGCCCGCGCCAACCGCGAATTCCTCCGGCGGGCCGTGCGCTGGCTCGCCGACAACGGCGTCCGCCAGATCATCGACATCGGCACCGGCATACCCACCTCGCCCAACACCCACGAGATAGCCCACGCGGTGTCACCGGACGTGCGGGTCGCCTACATCGACAACGACCCGATCGTGGCCCGGCACGCCGACGCGCGGCTGCTCGGCACCGGCAACACCGGCTTCTTCCTCGGCGACATGCGCGACCCGGACAGCATCCTCGGCCACCCCACCATCGGCGAGCTGATCGACGTGCGCCGGCCGGTCGCCCTGATGCTGGTGTCGGTACTGCACTTCGTCCCGGACGAGGACGACCCGGCGGGCCTGATCGCCGCCTTCCGGGACGCGCTTCCGGCGGGCAGCCACCTGGTGCTCTCGCACGGCACCTCGGACTTCCACACCGGGGAGGTCGTGGACGAGCCGCTGCAGATCTACAAGAAGTCCACCGCGAGCGTGACCCTGCGCAGCCACGCCGAGGTGACGGCCCTGTTCGACGGCTTCGAGCTCGTCGAGCCCGGCCTCGTCCAGGTGCCGCTGTGGCACCCGGACGGCCCCGCCCCCGCGCCCGAGGAACTGCGCAGGGTCGGCCTGTACGGCGGCATCGGCCGGCTGATGGAGAGGAACGCATGACCGAGCAGGGCTTCCCCGCCGCTCAGATAGACACCAGCAGGCCGCACCCGGCCCGGATGTACGACTACTACCTCGGCGGCTGGGACAACTACGAGGTCGACCGGGAGGCCGCGCAGCGCGTCGTCGACCTGCTGCCCGACATCATCCCGGCGGCGCGCGCCAACCGCGACTTCCTGGGGCGTGCCGTCCGCTTCCTGGCCGCGAACGGGATCCGGCAGTTCATCGACATCGGCACCGGCATCCCGACCTCGCCGAACACGCACGAGGTCGCGCACTCGATCTCACCGGAGATCCGGGTGGCCTATGTCGACAACGACCCGATCGTCGCCACCCACGCGGGCGCCAAGCTCACCGGCTCCGGCAACACGGGCTTCTTCCTCGGCGACGCCCGCGACCCGCGCAGCATCCTCGAACACCCCACCATCGGCGAGCTGATCGACTTCGGCCGGCCGGTCGGCCTGATGCTCGTGGCGCTGCTGCACTTCGTCAAGGACGAGGAGGACCCGGCCGGCATCGTCGCCACCCTGCGCGACGCCCTTCCGGCCGGCAGCCACCTCGTGCTCTCGCACGCCACCGCCGACTTCCACGCCAGCGACCTCCCGGGGGTCTACAAGGTCTACGAGGGCGCGACGGCCACCCTCAACACCCGCTCGTACGACCAGGTGCTGGCCCTCTTCGACGGGTTCGAGATCCTCGACCCCGGGCTCGTGCAGGTGCCCGCCTGGCGGCCGGACGGGGACGGACCGACGCCCGAGGAGATCAGCAGGGTCGGCTTCTACGGGGCGGTGGCCCGCAAGCTCTGACGACGGCCGTCGAGGAAGCCCGCGACGGCCGAGGTGAAGGACCGCGGGTCGTCGAGCCACGGGTAGTGCCCGGCGCCCGGCTGCACCACGAGCCGGCCGCCGGGGAACAACCGGGCCCCCTCGGCGGCGGTCTCCGGGCGCGGCCCGGGATCCAGCTCCCCGGCAAGGACCAGTACGGGCGCGGCCAGCCGGGCCAGCGCCGCCTTCGTCCGCGCCGGGTCGAAGGCGGCCGCCGGCTGGTACGCGCGCGCGGCCGGCTCGTTGGTCTGCGCGACCTCGGCGGCCGCGTGCCGCTCGGCCCGCGCGTCCCAGCGGCCGTAGTACAAGGGCGTCACCGCGTCCCAGTCCTCGTCCGTCCCCTCGCCCCCGCGGGCCAGGATCCGCTCCAGCGCCCGCGCGGCGGCCGGATGCCACGGCTCCCCGGCTCGCGCCGCCGCGGCCCGCCGGCGCTGCTCGCCGGTGGTGGCCAGGCCCAGCGCGCTCAGGTTCGGCGTCACCAGGACCAGGCGGCGGACGCGTTCGGGGTGCGCGGCGGCGTACAGGACCGCCAGGTTGGCGCCCGCCGAGTGCGCGAGCAGGTCCGCCGGGCCCGGCCCCAGCCGCGCCAGCAGCGCCCCGACATCGCCCACCTGCCGGTCGCAGCGGTACGAATCGTCGCGCGCCGGGACCTGCGAGCCCCCGGTCCCGCGCAGGTCGAGCAGCACCAGCCGCCGGTGCCCGGTCAGGCCGCCCAGGTCGCCGAGATACTCCGAGGCGCGCATGGGGCCGCCCGGCAGGACCACCAGCGGTTCGCCCCGCCCGCGCAGGTGGTAGCGCAGCCGGGTGCCGTCGGGCGCGGTGAGGTCGGGCATCCGCCGATCTTCACAGAGCGCGGGCGGCGCGGGCAAGCGGGGCGGGTGCCGGCGGGCGGGCGGGGGCTCGTGGCGTTCGGGCCAGGGTGCTTCAGGCCAGGGCGCGCAGGTCCACGGTCATCAGCGGCAGCGTGCGGCCCGCGATCGACCCCGACGGCACACGGCCGACCGTGACCGCGCCCATCGCGCGGTAGAACGGCTCCGCGTTGGGGTCCGCGTCGATCGACAGGCGGGTGAAGCCGAGCCGCGCGGCCGTCGCGGCCACGTGGCCGAACAGCAGCCGGCCCACACCGCGGCCGATCGAGCCGGGGTCCACGAAGAGCATCCCGAGCTCGCCGTGCGGCGGGTAACCCTCCAAGGTGGCGAAGCCGAGCAGCCGTTCGCCGTCCGGAGCCTGTGCCTGTGCCACGACCGTGCGGCGGTCGGCCACCTCGTCCTCGGCGACGGTGAGTTCGTCCCGGCACGCGGCCATGAACGCCTCGTCGTACCCCCAGTACGCCTTCGACCGCAGGGCCAGGGCGGTCAGCGCGGCCGCCTCCTCGGGCCGGGCGGGCCGTATCACCGCAATCGCGCTCACCACAGGGCCTCCATGGTCACCGTCACCCCGTCGAGGCCGCCCGCGAAGTCCGCGCCAAGGGCACGCGAGGGGGTCTGGAACCCCGTCGGCAGCTCCGCGAGGCGCTCCACGATCCGCAGCACCGAATCCGCCGTCATGCTGTACGGGTTGGGGCCCACCAGCGTCGCCGTGACGGTGTTGCCCGCCGCGTCCCGGGCGCGGCCCCACACCTCGCTGCGCGCGCCGCTCAGGGCCCGCTCGCCCGGGCCGCGGACCAGCTTGCCGACCGCGCCCGACAGCGCGCCCCGCAGCGGCCCGACCCGCAGCATCCGGCTCGCCGCCAGCACCGGGGCCGGCACGACCGTGTAGGTGGTGATGTCCGGGATGCCCGTCGAATGGTAGGCGGTGCTCACGTCGCCCCACGGCACCGAGACCACCGTCCGCGCGCCCGACGGGAACGCCGCCCGTACCCGCCGCGCCCCCACCGGCACCGTACGGATCTCGCCGCCCGCCCGGATCCTGCCGCCCTCGGCCGCGCCCTCCAGCGCGGTGCGCGCCGTGCCGGGGCTCGGCCCGCCCCCGACGAGGAAGGCCAGGTCCAACTGGGTGGCGTCGGGCAGGCGCGCGGCCAGCAGCGCCGCCACGCAGTCGGTCGGCACCACGTCGAAGCCCGCGCCCGGCAGCAGCGTGACACCGGCCCGGCGCGCCCGGCCGCCCAGCGCGTACAGCGCCTCGAACACGTCGATCTCACCGGTGATGTCCACGTACCGCGTCCCGGTGTCCAGGCAGGCCGTCGCCATCGGCACCGCGGTCCGGGCGAACGGGCCCGCGCAGTGCACCACCGCGTCCACCCCCGCCAGGCCGCGCCGGACCGCGGCCGGGTCGGTCAGGCCGAACACCCGGTGTTCCAGGCCGAGTTCGGCCGCGAGCGGAACCAGTTTCGCGGCACTGCGCCCGGCCAGGACCGGCCGCTCGCCGCGGGCGGTGGCACGGCGGGCGATCAGGCGGCCGGTGTAACCGGTGGCCCCGTACAGCAGCCAGGTCATCGATGCGATCCTCCTCGGCGGTTGACCGGAACCGTACACGCGCCGTCCGGCGCGGCGATATCGGGTGGGCGGTCGGCGCCGGGCGTGCGAACCTGTAGCCATGAGCGACGCACAGCACGAGGCCGCGCCCGCAGCGGCGGCCGACCCCACCGAGCAGGAGCCGACCGCGCAGGCGGCGGACGGGACCGAGCGGCCGGCGGATCCCGGCGGGGCGGCGGACAACGCGGACGGCGCGACCGGCGCGGACGGCGAGGACGGCGAGGACGAGGTCAAGCGGAAGTTCCGGGAGGCACTCGCCCGCAAGAAGGGCGCGCGGCGCGGCGCGGGCGCCTCCGGGGCGGGCCCGGACTCCTCCAAGATCCACGGGTCCCACGGCCGCGCGGGCGGACCCCGCGAATTCCGCCGCAAGAGCGGCTGAGGCCGCACTCCACCGACCGCGTCCACCAGGGCGCCCGGAAGGGGCGCGGGGGCCGTCCCCGCGCCCCTTCCGGTTCTCCCGGCGGCCCCGGAGCCGTAAGGTCGGGCGGGTGACGACGAACCCGTTCTTCGCCGAGAGCCCCCTGCCGTACGAGCTGCCCCCCTTCGAGGAGATCGAGGAGGCGCACTACCTGCCCGCGTTCGAACGGGGGATCGCGGAGCAGCTCGCCGAGGTCGAGGCCATAGCCGAGGACCCGGCGGAGCCGGACTTCGAGAACACGATCGTCGCCCTCGAACGCTCCGGGCGGCTGCTGGAGCGGGTGCAGGCCGTCTTCGGGAACGCGGCGGCGGCGCACGCGACGGCAGGGGTCCGGGAGATCGAGGCGAAGGTCAGCCCGATGCTGGCCGCCCACAGCGACGCCATCCACCTCAACTCCGCCCTGTTCGAACGCATCGCGGCGGTCCACCGGGCACGCCACGACCTCGGGCCGGACGCCGAGGGACTGCGGCTGGTGGAGCGCTACCACACCAGGTTCCTGCGGGCCGGCGCCGCCCTCGACGAGGACGGGCGGGCCCGGCTGCGCGAACTGAACGCCCGGATCGCCGCCGCCTCGACGGCTTTCGGCCAGAACGCGCTGGCCGCGGCCGAGGAGGGCGCCCTCGTCCTCGACGACCCGGCGCAGCTCGCCGGCCTGTCGGCCGACGCCGTCGCGGCCGCCGCCGAGAACGCCCGGGCCCGCGGCCTGGAGGGCCGCTGGGTCCTGCCCCTGCGCAACTTCTCCAACCAGCCGGAGCTGGCCTGGCTGGAGGACCGGTCGGTGCGCGAGCGGCTGCTGACCGCGTCCCTGGAGCGCGCGCGGGACACCAACGGGCCGCTGGCGGTCACCCTGGCCACCCTCAGGGCCGAACGCGCCGCCCTGCTCGGCTACGACAGCCACGCCGCCTACGTGGTGGCCGACCGCACCGCGGGCACCACGGCGGCCGTCACCGACCTGCTGGCGCGTCTGGTGCCGCCCGCCGTCGCCAACGCCCGCCGTGAGGAGGAGGCCCTGGCGGAACTCGCCGGCGGCCCGGTGGCGGCCTGGGACTGGGCGTACTGGTCCGACAGGCTGCGCAAGCGGCGCCACGACATCGACGAGGCCGCCCTGCGCCCGTACTTCTCGCTGGACAAGGTGCTCGTCGACGGCGTCTTCCACGCCGCCCACGAGCTGTACGGCATCGGCTTCACCGAACGGCCCGACCTGCCCGGCTACCACCCCGACGTGCGGGTCTTCGAGGTCTTCGACGCCGACGGCAGCGGCCTCGGCCTGTTCCTCGCCGACTTCTTCGCCCGCCCCGAGAAGAAGGGCGGCGCCTGGATGAACAGCCTGGTCGGCCAGTCGGGGCTGCTGGGCAAGCGGCCGGTGGTCGTCAACAACCACAACATCACCAAACCTCCACCCGGCGAGCCCGCCCTGCTCACCTTCAGCCAGGTCGACACCCTCTTCCACGAGTTCGGGCACGCCCTGCACGGCCTCTTCTCCGACGTGCGCTACCCCTTCTTCCAGGGCACCTCCGTGCCGTCCGACTTCGTCGAATACCCCTCGCAGGTCAACGAGATGTGGTCGCTGTGGCCGCAGATCCTGGGGCGCTACGCCACCCACGTGGAGACGGGCGAGCCCATGCCCGAGGAGACCGTGGCCCGCATGAAGGAGGCCGCCCGCTTCGGCCAGGGCTTCGCCACCGTCGAGTACCTGGCCGCGACCCTGCTGGACTGGGCCTGGCACACCCTGCCCGCCGGCGCCGACCCCGGCGACCCCCTCGCCTTCGAGGCCAAGGCCCTCCAGGAGGCGGGCCTGGCCCTGCCCGCGATCCCGCCCCGGTACCGGACCACGTACTTCAACCACATCTTCAGCAGCCAGTACAGCGCCGGCTACTACTCCTACATCTGGAGCGAGGTCCTCGACGCGGACACCGTCGACTGGTTCACCACCCGGGGCGGCCTGCGGCGCGACAGCGGCGACACCTTCCGCCGCGAACTGCTCTCCAAGGGCGGCAGCGTCGACCCGATGCGGGCGTTCGCCGCGGTCCGCGGCCGGCCCCCGAGGATCGAGCCGCTGCTGGAACGGCGCGGGCTGACGGGCTGAAGCGGGCCGGGCGGGGCGGGGAAGGGGCTGGACGCACGGGGCCACGCGGGGTCTCGCGGCGGCTTGCGGGACCTGCGGGGCTTCACGGGGAGCGCCGCCGGGCCGTGCGAGCCCCTCGTCAGGGCCCTGCGTAACTCCCGTGCGCGCGGCAGCGCATGGGCGGAGGATGGCCGCATGGGATGGACGCTGACGCACTCGCTCGACCGTTTCCTGGACGCCGCCGGCGGCTTCCTGGCGGCGGACCCCACCGAGAACTCCGTGCCCCTGAGCATCTGCGCGGCCCTGCGGCGCCAGGGGATGGACACCTACGGGCAGGAGCCGCCGCGCTTCGGGTGGTGGGAGGGCCCGGGCGGCGCGGTGGAGGCCGCGTACCTGCGGACCCCGCCGTATCCGCCCCTGCTCACCCGGGGGACCGCCCAGGCGTCCGCGGAGCTGGCGCGCGAACTCGGGGACGCGGTGGCGGGCGTGCGCGGGGAGAAGCAGGCCGTCCTCGCGTACGGGGACGCGTGGCGGGAGCGGACCGGAGGGCAGGTGACGGCGGGGCCCGACACGCGCCTGTACCGGCTGGGGGAGCTCACGCCGGGGACGCCGGTACCCCCGGGACGGGCGCGGACGGCGGGCACGGCGGACAGGACGCTGCTGCTGCGCTGGCAGGAGGAGTTCGCCAGGGACGTCGGCACCGCCATGCCCGGCGGCGAACGCGTCCTTGACGACGCCCTCGCGTACGGCGGGCGCCTGCTGTGGGAACTGCCCGACGGCGAACCGGTGGCACAGGCCGGATTCACCCCGCCGGCCGACGGCACCTCCCGGATCCTCGCCGTCTACACCCCTGAGCACCACCGCGGTCGCGGCTACGGGGGCGCCGTCACGGTCGCCGCCACCCGAGCCGCCCTGGCGGCAGGCGCCACCGAAGTGGTCCTCTTCACCGATCTGGCCAACCCCGTCAGCAACGCCCTGTACCGCAAGCTCGGTTACGTTCCGGTGCGAGACTTCGCCGAGCTGGAGTTCACCGCCGGCGTCCGCAGCGGCCGGCCGGGAACGGAACCGCTCCCCGCATAATGGACGACGGCGGAAAACCGCCGATCGAACGACCCCGCCAGGAGGATCCGTGACCGGCGAAGGCCGCCAACCGTCCCGCCTCGTGAAGCTGCGCCCGGCGCCGTTCGGCGCCGACCCCCAGGGGGCGCGGCTGGAGCGCATCCTGGCCTCGCCGAACTACCGGGACGGCGCCTTCGTCAACCCGGTGGGCGCCCGCACCGCGCCCGGCGGGGACCTGTTCAAGGCCCTGCCGGCCAACCTCCGCAAGGAGGCCCGCCTGCCCCGCAAGCCCGCCCGGCCGGTGCCCCTGCACCCCACCACGCTGGCCGACCTCGCCCGGCCGCCCGCGTCGGGGCTGCGCCTGACATGGCTGGGCCACTCCTCGGTGCTCGCCGAGATAGGCGGCCGCCGGGTGCTGTTCGACCCGGTCTGGGGCGAGCGCTGCTCGCCGTTCCCCTTCGCCGGACCGCGCCGGGTGCACCCCGCGCCCGTGCCGCTGACCTCGCTGACCGGGCTGGACGTGGTGGTCATCTCGCACGACCACTACGACCACCTCGACATGCCGAGCATCGTGCAACTGCTCAAGAGCGACGCGCTCTTCGCGGTGCCGCTGGGCGTCGGCGCGCACCTGGAGCACTGGGGCGTGCCGCCGGAGCGGCTGCGCGAACTCGACTGGCACGAGTCCACCGAGGTCGCCGGGCTCACCCTCACCGCGACCCCGGCCCGCCACTTCTGCGGGCGCGGCCTGCGCGGCCGCCAGCAGACCCTGTGGGCGTCCTGGGTGGTCACCGACGGCACCCACCGTGTCTTCCACAGTGGCGACACCGGCTACTTCCCCGGCTTCGCCGGCATCGGCGCCGAGCACGGCCCGTTCGACGCCACGATGATCCAGATCGGGGCGTACTCCGAGTTCTGGCCGGACATCCACATGACGCCCGACGAGGGCGTGCGGGCCCACCTGGACCTGCAGGGCGGTGAGCCCGGTGGGGTGCTGCTGCCGATCCACTGGGGCACCTTCAACCTGGCGATGCATCCGTGGGCGGAGCCGGGGGAGCGGACGATGCTGGCCTCGCACGCCGCGGGCCAGGTGTGCGCGACCCCGCGGGTGGGCGAGCCCTTCGAACCGGCCAGCCCCGCCCCGGCCTACCCGTGGTGGCGCGAGGTGGCGGTGACCCCGCCCCAGGGCTGGGCGCCCTGGCCCCCGGTGGCCCCGGCCAAGGAGGAGGACGTGGTCGCAGAGACCTGAGCGGCCGTGAAGCCGGCCGGCGGTACCGAGACCGTCAGATGGGCAGTCCTGGCACTCGCCGTCGTCACGGGCCGGCAACGCGCACGCCCCGACGAAAGGACACAACGATGACACGCACGCCATCCCGATTCCCCGCCTTGCGGGCGCCGATCGCCGGCGCGGCCGCGGCCCCGGCCACCGCCCGCTCCTCGGACCACACCACAGCCCCCACCACACACGCCTTCGCCTCGGCCGGTGAGATCGCGGTAACCACGCCCAGTGCCCGCCCCGACGCCACGAATACCTCGGCCAACACGCTCAACGCCGTGCCCATCGACTCCTCGCTGACGCCAGACGCTGGAGGACACACCCTCACCTCCCTCTTCCCGGCCTACTCGTACACGTCGCCGCACCTCAATGGCGTGGCCACGACGGGCCGGGGGTAGCGGCGTGCGCGCCTACCCGGCCGGCCCGTGCACGGCTCACCGGGCCCACCACGCGGAGGGGCCGGTGTGGGACCACACCCGATCCGAGCTGATCTGGGTCGACACCTACCGTGGCCTGATCCACCGCGCGCGGTGGGACCCCGGCGCCCGGGAGTTGCACCTGGAACGCACCTACGACGCGGGCCAGGCGGTCGGCGCCGTCGTCCCGTGCACGGGGGCCGGCCAAGGATGGATCGTAGCCACCGAATTCGGTTTCTCCCGGCTGCGCTCCGACGGCACGTTCCGGACAATCACCGAACCTGAACGCGGGCGGCAGCCCGTTACCCGGATGAATGACGGCAAGTGCGATCCGCGGGGGCGGTTTTGGGCCGGCAGCATGGCTCACGACCGCACCCGCGGTGCCGGCGCCCTGCACTGCTTGGCGGGCGACGTCAGCACCACCGTGCTCGAACAGGTCACCATCTCCAACGGCATGGCCTGGACAGGTCCGGACGAATTCTTGTACATCGACACGCCCACCCAGCGGGTCGACCGGCTCCGCGTCGCCGCGGACGGACGCATCGCCGGGCACGAGACCGCGTTCGCCATCGCACCCGGCGCGGGCGCGCCGGACGGCATGACCATCGACCAGGAGGGCTGTGTCTGGATCGCCATGTGGGGAGCAGGTGCCGTCCTGCGCTTCACACAGAGCGGCGAAGCCGTCGCACGGATCGACCTGCCCGCACAGCAGGTGAGCAGTTGCTGCTTCGGCGGCCCGGACCTGCAGACTCTGTTCATCACCACATCGCAGGAGGACTACAGCCCCCGCCGAATCGCGGAGGAACCTGACGCGGGACGGCTGTTCGCAGCCGACGTGGACGTCCCGGGACGACCCGCCGACTTCTACACGCCTGGCCCTGCGAGGTGAACAAAGCCCGCCATGTGGCAACCAACCGCAGCGGCCACCGGTCGCGCTACTCGGCTGCGGAGCCATGGCGGGGATCGTGGCGGGATGTGCGTCCCGCCGCCACCCGCGACGGGGCGGCGCCGAACCGGCCACCTACGAGGTCAATCCGACGTTGAAACCGCTCGGGTCCACCGAGGCCTCCGGACAGTAGCCTCCGGCTCACGGCGGCCCGCGCGGAAGACGCCCCTGACTGGATCGCCATTCCCGTCCGAAGGGGCTCCACTTGCGATTACCCGCGTGTTGAGGTCTCGTCCCCCGGCGGTGCCGTTGAGGCGCGTACCACCAGTTCGGTGGCGAGTTCGATGTGGTGGGACTCGACCTTGTCGGCATTGGCCAGTCGCAGGGCGGTGCGCAGGGCGGCACCGCCCATCTCCCTCAGTGGCTGGCGCACGGTGGTCAGAGGCGGTGAGGCCATCCGAGCGATGTCTGTGTCGTCGAAGCCGACCACGCTCAGGTCTTCGGGGACGCGCAGGCCTCGGGAGCGGGCGGTCTCGATGACACCGAGGGCGATCTCGTCATTGCCCGTGAAGATCGCCGTCGGTGGCTCTTCCAGGTCCAGCAGTGCCGCGGCGCCGAGCAAGCCGGTCTCGTACGTGAATTCTCCGGGCCGGACGTAGGCGTCGGGTACCTGTGCTCCTTCCGCCTCCATGGCGGCGCGATAGCCGTGCATGCGTGCCTGGTTGCACACGGCCATGGCCGGTCCGCCGAGATAGGCGACGCGGCGGTGGCCGAGGCGGAGCAGGTGCTGGGTCGCGGCCAGGCCACCGGAGAAGTTGGTCGCACCGACGCTGTTGACCCGGCTGTCCGGCAGGTGCAGCGGGTCCAGTACGACCATCGGCAGCCCGGCCCGGGCCAGCTCGTTCAGGTGCGCGGTGGTGTAGACGCTGGTGACCGCGATGAGGGCGCGGCGGCCGGCGGAGACCAGATCCCGGGCCCAGTGCGGGGCGCGGGAGGCCTTACTGATCACCACCATGGCTCCTGCCTCGGCGGCGGAGTCGATGATGCCTTCCAGGGCCTTGGCCACGTACGACGTGACGCCGCCCTGGAACTGCACCTCTATGGTCGGGCTTTCCGCGGCCTCGGTGTGACGGAACACGGGTGCGAGGTAGTCGTGCTGGTACAGCAGCTCCTGCACCCGGGCGCGGGTCTGCGGTGCCACGTCACCGCGACCGTTGACCACTTTGGACACGGTCGCGACGGAGACCCCAGCCGCTTGGGCGATGTCCGCCAAAGTGGTGCGCCTGCCGTTCGGTGGCATCGGTTCCTCTCAACTGTCCGTCCGCCCAGTGCGGTGAGCCCCGGTCGTGGCCGACCACTCGGGTGGAACCGGTCAACCGTACGGCACACCGGCAGGGAGCACCCACACGGGGGGAGTTGCACCTCCGGCTCTGCCGTGGGCCGGGCCAGGCCGGCACAGGCGATCGTCGCCGCGCCACCGCCGTCTCGGCCGGGAGGGCATCGACTCGGTCCGTCACCGACAGCCGGTCGCGGCCATCGCATGCCCCCTTCGCCTCGCGCTCAACTTTGGATCTTTCGAAAACCTTTCGATCTCCTGTCAGGGCTTCGCGAGCAGTGCGGTTGCCCAAAAGTGCACAGATCTGACAGAACTTCAGCAACATGTGGCACGAGTATTGACGCGCCATCGCTTCGAAACCTAGCTTGCATTCTCGAAAGATGAGCCTGCGTTTTCGAAACGTTTTCAGCGCGGCTCATGAGAAGCCGGTGACTCTCGAGCGTGGAGAACAAATATGGACATTCCTCTCTCTCGACGTACCCTGTCTCGGCGTACCGTGCTCGGCCTGGCCGCCGGGATACCGGTCTCCGCGGCGCTGACGGCCTGCGGCTCGTCCGGTCCCGGCAAGAGCAACGCCGGCGCCACGTACTGGTACCTGAACGGCCAGCCACAGGAAGGCGTCAGGGCCGGCGCGGTGGAGGCGTTCAACAAGGCCCACCCCGACACGCAGATCAAAACCACCACTTTCCAGAACGACGCGTACAAGACGAAGATCAAGACCGCCATCGGCGCCGGGCAGGCGCCCACCATCATCTGGGGCTGGGGCGGCGGGACGCTGCGCACCTACGTGGAGGCAGGCCAGGTCGAGGACCTCACCTCGTGGTTCGACGAGCACTCCGAAGTCAAGAAGCGGCTGTTCCCGTCCTCGTTCGGCGCGGCGACCGTCAACGGCAAGATCTACGCGATGCCGTGCGAGACCGTGCAGCCGATCATCCTCTTCTACAACAAGAAGCTCTTCGAGCGGGTCGGCGTGAACCCACCGGAGTCCTGGGACGACATCATGGCGCTGGTGCCCAGGTTCAATGCGAAGGGCATCGCACCGTTCTCCCTGGGCGGTCAGTCCCAGTGGACGAACATGATGTGGCTGGAGTTCCTGTTCGACCGCATCGGCGGTCCCGAGGTGTTCCAGGCGGTCATCGACGGCGAGAAGAACGCCTGGTCCAACCCGGCCGCCATCACCGCGCTGACCAAGCTGCAGGAACTGGTCAAGGCCAACGGGTTCATCAAGGGCTTCTCCTCGATCACCGCGGACTCCAACGCCGACCAGGCGCTGCTGTACACCGGCAGGGCGGCGATGATGCTGCACGGCGCCTGGTCGTACGGCATTCAGCAATCCGACGGGGGGGACTTCGTCTCCAGCGGCGGGCTGGGCTACATGAACTTCCCGCCCGTTGCGGGCGGCAAGGGCGATCCGAGCAACACCGTCGGCAACCCCGCCCAGTATCTGTCCATCTCCTCGAAGGCCGGCGCCGGGGAGAAGAACGTCGCCAAGGAGTTCTTCGCCAACGGCGTCCTGCAGGACGCCGAGGTCAAGCAGTGGATCGACAACGGGTCGGTGCCGATCCGGCTGGGCACGGAGAAGCTGCTGGCCGCCTCCAAGAGCGCCGATTTCCTCCAGCTCACCTACAACATCGCCAGCAAGGCCAGGACGTTCGGCCAGTCCTGGGACCAGGCGCTCAGCCCGATGGCCGCCGAGACGCTGCTGGACAACATCTCCAAGCTGTTCCAACTGTCCATCTCGCCCCAGCAGTTCGCCCACAGCCTCACGCGGTCATCGGCAAATGAGCACGCTCACCAGCCATCCGCCGCGTCGCGCACCGCGCAGCATCCTGCCGTGGCTGGCTGCGCCGGCGCTGGTGGTCTTCATCTGCTTCGCCGTGATCCCGCTCGTCGGCGTCTTCGTGCTGAGCTTCACCACATGGGACGGGATCGGCGCCATCCACGCGTCCGGACTGACCAGTTGGCGTACGGTCCTCACCGATCCCGGGCTGCCGCATGCCCTCTGGGTGACGTTCCTCGTGATGATCGTGTCCTGGGCCGTTCAGACCCCCCTGAGTATTCTGCTCGGCACGTTCATGGCCGGCCGTCAGCGCTACCGCGCGGTGCTGGGCGTGGTGTACTTCATCCCGCTGCTGCTCAGCTCCGCGGCGATCGCGGTCGCGTACAAGGCCCTGCTGGATCCCAATTTCGGCCTGGGCGCCGGACTGAAGATCAAGGCGCTCAGCCAGGACTGGCTGGGCAGGCCCGGGCTCGCGTTCGGCGTCGTCGTCTTCGTCGTCTCCTGGCAGTTCGTCCCGTTCCACTCACTGATCTACCAGGCTGGGGTCCAGCAGATTCCGAAGTCCCTCTACGAGGCGTCGCAGTTGGACGGCGCCGGGCGGATCCGGCAGTTCTTCAGCATCACCCTGCCCCAACTGAAGTACACCATCATCACCTCGTCCACGTTGATGGTGGTCGGGTCGCTGACCTTCTTCGACCTCATCTGGGTCCTGACCGAGGGCGGCCCCGGGGACGCCACGCGGGTCCTCGCGCTGGACATGTACAAGCGGGGATGGCGGGCCAGCGAGATGGGACCGGCCAGTGCCATCGCGGTCATCCTGGTCCTGGTCGGCCTCTGTCTCGCCCTGCTGCTGCGCCGGCTCGGAGGCCGGGACGCCGGTGACAGCCAACTCGAGGGGGCCTGAGGTGACCACCACGCTCACCAAGACGCAACGATCGGAGACGGCCGCCCGCCGTAACCGCCGAAGTCCCTCCCGTCCGGCGGCCGGCCGGCGCAACTGGATTGCGGGCCTGGCCGGATGGATCTGGCTCGTCGTCGTCGCCGTACCCCTGTACTGGATCCTCATCACCAGCCTCAAGGCCCAGAGCCGCTACTACACGAGCAACCCGCTGGTGCCCTCCAGCGATCCCACGCTGGACAACTACCGGCTGGTCATCGACTCCGACTTCATCCGCTATTTCGTGAACAGCGTCGTGGTCACCGTCGGCGCTGTGGTGCCGGCGGTCGTCTTCTCCATCATGGCCGCTTACGCGATCGTACGCGGCTGGCGCATGCGGGGCCTGCGTGTGATCAACGGGCTGTTCCTCATGGGGTTGGCCATCCCGCTGCAGGCGACGGTGATCCCGGTCTATCTGATCATCATCAAACTGAAGTTGTACGACAGCCTGCTGGCGCTGATCCTTCCGTCGATCGCTTTCGCCATCCCGTTGTCCGTGCTGGTGCTCGCCAACTTCGTCCGCGACATACCCAAGGAACTGTTCGACTCGATGCGGGTCGACGGCGCCACCGAGTGGACGACGTTGTGGCGACTGGCGGCACCGCTCACCCGCCCGGCCATCCTCACCGTGACCATCTTCAACGGACTGACCATCTGGAACGGGTTCCTGCTGCCGCTGGTCCTCACCCAGAGCCCTGGCCGCCGGACCCTGCCGCTCGCGCTGTGGACCTTCCAGGGCCAGTACGGCGTCAACGTCCCTGCCGTTCTCGCGGCCGTCGTCCTGACCACGCTGCCCGTCCTGGTCCTGTACGCATTCGGTCGCCGTCAGCTGCTCAGCGGTCTGACCGCCGGATTCAGCCGGTGATCGGCACCGACGCCATCGCCAGTGGCGGGCCGGCACCACGGAGGGCATCCCCCTTCACGGCCCCCTGGTGCTGTCCGCGCCGCCCGTCCTGCTCGTCTACCTGTTCGCCCGTCGTGCCCAGGCCCAGGGCCTGACGGGTGTCGGAGGAGAAGTGAACACCAACGTGGCCGTTGAGACCACCCCCGAAATCCCCCCATGGAAGGACCTCACCCTTCCCGTCACCACCAGGGTCGACGCCCTGATCGGCGCGATGACCGTTCAGGAGAAGATCGCCCAGCTGTACGGCGTGTGGGTCGGCGCCTCCGACCAGGGCGGCGAAGTGGCCCCTCACCAGCACGAGATGGAGGAGGCCGTCGACCTCGAGGCGCTGCTGCCCACCGGACTCGGCCAGTTGACCCGCCCCTTCGGTACCGTCCCCGTCGACCCCGCGCTCGGTGCCCTCTCCCTGGCCCGCACCCAAGCTCGCATCGCCTCGGCCAACCGTTTTGGCATTGCCGCTCTCGCGCATGAAGAGTGCCTGGCCGGGTTCGCCGCCTGGGGGGCGACGGCCTATCCCGTTCCGTTGTCCTGGGGTGCCGCCTTCGACCCGGACGCGGTGCGGCGCATGGCCGCCGCCATAGGCCGCGACATGCGGTCCGTCGGCGTCCACCAGGGTCTCGCGCCCGTCCTCGACGTCGTACGCGACGCCCGCTGGGGCCGCGTGGAGGAGACCATCGGCGAGGACCCATACCTCGTCGGCACCATCGGGACGTCGTACGTGCAGGGCCTCGAGTCCGCCGGCATCGTCGCCACCGTCAAGCACTTCGCCGGCTACTCGGCCTCGCGTGCCGGTCGCAACCTCGCTCCCTCCTCCATGGGCCCGCGTGAACGTGCCGACGTCATGCTGCCTCCCTTCGAGATGGCCATCCGCGAGGGCGGCGCCCGCTCGGTGATGAACGCCTACACCGACACCGACGGCATGCCCTCCGCCGCTGACAAGGACCTGCTCACCGGGCTGCTGCGCGACACCTGGGGCTTCGACGGCACCGTGGTCGCCGACTACTTCGCCATCGCCTTCCTGAAGACCCTGCACGGCATCGCAGCGGACTGGGCCGAAGCCGCCGGCACCGCACTCGCGGCGGGAATCGACGTTGAACTGCCCAACGTCAAGACCTTCGGCACCCCCCTCGTGCAGGCCGTCACCGAGGGCCGCATACCAGAAGGGCTCATCAACCGTGCCTTGCGCCACGTCCTCGTCCAGAAGGCGGCGCTGGGCCTGCTCGACCCCGACTGGAGCCCGATGCCGGCCGCGCTCGACGGCGCGGACCTCGACGACCCGCAGGCGCTGCGCGGCACGGTCGACCTGGACCGGCCCGAGAACCGTCAACTGGCTCGCGAGATCGCCGAGAAGGCGATCGTCCTGCTCACCAACGACGGCACCTTGCCGCTCGCCGGGCCCCGCCGTATCGCCCTGATCGGTCCCAACGCGACCGAGCCCACGGCGGTGCTGGGCTGCTACTCCTTCCCTCAGCACATCGGCGTTCGCCACCCCGGCACCCCGGTCGGCATAGAGTTGCCCACGCTTCTCGACACTCTCGCCGTCGAGTTCCCCGACGCCGAGATCACGGTCGCCCGCGGCACTGGAATCGACGACGGAGACCTCTCCGGCATCCCCGAGGCCGCCCAGGCGGCACGCGGGGCCGACGTCGCTGTGGTGGTGCTCGGCGACCGCTCCGGGATGTTCGGGCGGGGCACGAGCGGGGAGGGCTGCGATGCCGAAGCACTGGTGCTGCCCGGTGGGCAGCCGCACCTCCTCGACACCCTGCTCGATCTGGACACACCCGTGGTCACGGTGCTGCTCGCGGGACGGCCGTATGCCCTCGGCCGCGCCGTGGAGGAGTCCGCCGCGATCGTGCAGTCCTTCTTCCCGGGGGAGGAGGGAACTCATGCGATCGCCGGGGTTCTCAGCGGCCGTGTCAATCCCTCCGGGCGCCTCCCGGTCAGTGTGCCGCGCGGCCCCGGCTCCCAGCCGACCACGTACCTCGGTGCGCGGCTCGCGCACGCCAGCGAGGTGTCCAGCGTCGACCCGACCCCGGCGTTCGCCTTCGGCCACGGTCTGTCCTATACGGAGTTCGGCTGGAGCGACCTGACCGTGGACACCCAGGAGGCCCCGACGGACGGAGACTTCACCCTCGCATTCACCGTGCGCAACAACGGCGAACGGTCCGGCACCGAGGTCGTTCAGCTCTATCTGCACGACCCGGTTGCCTCCGTCGTCCAGCCGGTGCAGCGCCTCGTCGGCTACACCCGCCTCGAGTTGGAGCCGGGCGAGGCCCGCCGCGTCCGTGTCACGGTCCCGGCCGACCTCGCATCCTTCACCGGCCACGACGGCCGGCGCGTCGTCGAACCGGGCCAACTGGAAATGCGGTTGGCAGCCTCCAGCGCGGATGCGCGCCTGACGGCCAGGGTCACGCTGACCGGAGCCGAGCGCCACCTGGACCACACGCGGCGCCTCCACGCCACGTTCAGGCAGGAGCCGGTTGCTCCAGCATGAGCCGGGTGTGCGCAGCGCACGTCGCAACAGCGGCCCCGCTGCCCCCGGCCCCGGCAGTAGGGGTGACACCCCCAGCGTGATCGCCGCAGGGTGTCGCCCCTACTGAGGGCCGTCCCCCTGAATGACACTCGTTTCCAGATGCCCGCCCGGAGTCATGCGGCTCACAGCACACCGCGCCGGGCGAGGTTGCGCAACAACGCTCGTACCCCGAACATCCACGGTGCGGCTTGCTCGCTGGGGATGACGGTGTTGACGAGAGCACCGAGACGCGGGCTGGAGATCCGCACGATGTCGCCGTACTCGTGGGTGAAGCCCGCGCCGGGTGCGTGTCGGTCCTCGGTGGGGGCGAACAGGGTGCCGGTGAACAGCACGAAGCCGTCCGGGTACTGATGGTGCGAACCGTGCGTGGCGGCCACCAGGTCCAGGACGTCGCGGCTGATCTCGCGCATGGAGCTGCTGCCGTGCAGAACGTAGCCGTCCATGCCGTCGATCCGCAGGTCGATGTCCAGCCCGCGTACGCTGTCGAGGTCGAAGCCGTCGTCGAGCAGGCGGACGAACGGGCCGATCGCGCATGAGGCGTTGTTGTCCTTGGCACGGGACAGCAGCAGCGCGCTGCGTCCCTCGATGTCGCGGAGATTGACGTCGTTGCCGAGCGTCGCGCCGCGTACCCGGCCGCGCGAGTCCACGACGAGGACGGCCTCGGGCTCGGGGTTGTTCCACACCGAGGCGCCGAGCACTCCGATGTCGGCTCCGGTGCCGACGGCGGACAGCACCGGGGCCTTGGTGAACACCTCCGGGTCCGGCCCGATGCCGACCTCCAGGTACTGCGACCAAAGTCCTTCGGCGACCAGCAGTTCCTTGGCCTTGCCGGCCTCCGGCGATCCGGGACGGATGCCGTCGAGCGCGCCGCCCACCACCTGCCCGACGCGCTCCCGCACCCGGGCGGCCTGCGCCGGATCGCCGCCCGTGCGCTCCTCGATGACGCGCTCCAGCAGACTCCGGGCGAAGGTGACACCCGCGGCCTTGATCACCTGCAGATCGATGGGGGCCAGCAGACGCGGAACGTCACGGCGGTTGGTGGGGGCTTGCAGCAGCTCGTCGAGGCTCCACGTGGATCCGCCCTCGGCCTCGCGGACAACCGTCGCCGCGTCGTCGCGTTCCAGCAGGTCGGAGACAGTGGGTGCGAGGGACGTCAGGTCGACGACCCGCTCGCCGCGAACCGCGGCCACACACGGCCCGTCCCACTGGGGGTCGTGGACGCGTGCGACAAGGGCGGCTCGGTCGGCGTCCTGCGGCAGGACGGACGCGGCGGTGAGGACAGGGCGAGGACGCGCTGCTGCTGATTCCATGATCGAGTCTCTCCTGGATTCGAGGGGCCCGGTCCCCGGAGCGGGCTCAGTGGGAGTCGCGGGGAACCTCGTGTCCACGGCTTCCGCGGAGGAAGCCGAAGTCGGCGCCCTTGTCGGCCTGTTCCACGTGCTGGACGTAGAGCCAGGCGTAGCCGCTGGTGTGGCTCTCGGCGGGTGCCTTCCACGCCTTCCGGCGCCGGGCGAGCTCGGCGTCGTCCACGTCCAGGTCCAGGGTGCGGTTCGGGACGTCGAGGACGACGTGGTCGCCGTCGCGCACCACAGCGAGGGGTCCGCCGACGGCGGCCTCGGGCGCCACGTGCAGTACGACGGTCCCGTATCCCGTGCCGCTCATCCGGCCGTCGCAGATGCGCACCATGTCCTTGATCCCGGCCTTCAGCAGCTTGGCGGGCAGCGGGACGTTGGAGACCTCGGGCATGCCGGGGTAGCCCTTGGGGCCGGCGTTGCGGATGACGATGACGGTGTTCTCGTCGACGTCGAGATCCGGGTCGTCGGCGACCGCGTGGTAGGCCTCGGGGGAGTCGAAGACCCGTGCGGGGCCGCGGTGGGTGAGCAGGTGCGGTGACGCGGCGGACTGCTTGATCACGGCGCCGTCGGGACACAGGTTGCCGCGCAGGACGGCGGTACCGGTGCCGGCCGGCTGGAAGGGGGCGTCGAGGCCGGTGATGACGTCGGTGTCGTAGTTCTCGGCGCTGCCGACGTTCTCGGCAACGCCGCGTCCTGTGACGGTGATCTGCTCGCCGTGCAGCAGCTCGCCGCGGAGCAGCTCGGCCATGACCGCGGGCAGCCCGCCCGCGTAACAGAAGTCCTCCATGAGGTACTTGCCGCTGGGCATCAGGTTGACCAGGGTCGGCACCGCGCGGGCCAGCTCGTCGAAGTCCCCGAGGTCCAGGTCGACGCCGACGCGTCCGGCGATGGCGGTGAGATGGATGATGGCGTTGGTGGAGCCGCCAATGGCCGCGTTGACCCGGATGGCGTTCTCGAACGCCTCCCGGGTCAGGATCCGCGAGGGGCGCAGCTCCTCCTCCACCATCCCCACGATGCGCTGCCCCGCCGACTGCGCGATCTCCATCCGCCGGGAGTCGACCGCGGGCCAGGCCGCCGAGCCGGGCAGCTGCATGCCGAGTGCCTCGGCCATGCAGGCCATCGTGGAGGCGGTGCCCATGGTCATGCAGTGGCCGTTGGAGCGCGCCATGCAGCCCTCGGCGAAGAAGCACTCCTCCTCGGTCATCCGGCCGGTCTTCAGGTCCTCCTCGAACTTCCACACATGGGTACCGGATCCCACGTCCTGGCCCCGGTACTTGCCGTTGAGCATCGGCCCGCCGGTGACCATGACGGCGGGCAGGTCGACGCTGGCGGCGCCCATGAGCATGGCGGGAGTGGTCTTGTCGCAGCCGGACAGGAGTACGACGCCGTCGAGCGGGTTGGCGCGGATCAGCTCCTCGACCTCCATGGCCATCAGGTTGCGGTACAGCATGGCGGTGGGGCGCATCAGGGTCTCGCCGGTGGCCATGGTGGGGAACTGGAGCGGGAAGCCCCCGGCCTGCCACACACCGCGCTTGACAGCTTCGGCGACGCGGGTCAGGTGGGCGTTGCACGGGGCGAGTTCGGAGGCGCTGGTCGCGATGCCGATGACGGGGCGGCCGTCGAACACGTCGTGCCCGAATCCCTGGTTGCGCATCCAGGAGCGGTACACCATCCCGCCGCGGCCACTCGCACCGAACCATGCCTGGCTGCGACGGCTCGTGTGGTTCCCGTCGGTCATGTAGGTACTCCTGTGGCTCTCGTGTCGGCTGGTTCGCGGTGGGGCGGTGTCGGGTGGTGACCCGCAGGCTGTAGCCTTGGGAGCAATCATTAAATGATTCGATGAATGGCGTCCAGGGGTGAGCACGGATCGTGGGGCATTTGCCGACCATGCATGAGCGCGTGGTCGACGAGCTCGGTCGCCGCATCGTGCGCGGGGTGTGGGAACCGGGGCGTCCACTGCCGGTGGAGGACCTGCTCGCGGCCGAGATCGGCGTCAGCCGGGGCGTGTTGCGGGAAGCGGTCAAGGCCCTGGTGGCCAAGGGGATGCTGCGGGTACGCCCGCGCACCGGCACGCGCGTCCTGCCCCCCGAGTACTGGAACCACCTGGACCGTGACGTCCTGCGCTGGAAGCAGGCCGAAGACGCCACGGCACTGCTGCGCGAGACGAGTGAACTGCGCCGGATCGTCGAGCCCGAGGCAGCCCGGCTCGCCGCCGGCCGGGCCGGCCCCGACGACCTACGAGCCCTGTACGACGCCGTGGCCGCCATGGAGGCCGCTGCGGCGGAACCCGGCCGCAGCGGCTACGTCGAGGCCGACATCGCCTTCCACCGGGCCTTGCTCGACGCCGGCGGCAATCGTCTGCTCGGCTCACTGGGCCGTGCCATCGGCATCGCCCTGGAGCACAGTTTCCTTGTCAGCACCCAGACCCCGGGCGCGGTGGAAGCCTCGCTGCCCGGCCACCGCGCCATTGTGGAAGCCGTGGCCGCCGGCGATCCCACGGCAGCGGCGGCCGCCGTACTGGCCATCATCCAAGCGGCCGAGAAGGAGATCGCCCAGTCACCCGGACTGCCGCGTGATGCCGTATGACCCGAAGCTTCCCAGGAGCGTCAGCGGCAAGCCGGAGATGGCTCGGGCCAGGGCCACCTGCCGCTCACGCCGGTCGGGAGACCGGTAGCCTTTCCGGCTCGGTAAGCGGCAGCAGGGGGATGCCCTCCGGCCGGTCCAGCGCGCGCCGCAGCGCCAGGGAAGCGGGATCGAGGCCGAGGGCGGTCTCCTGGTAGTACCCCCCCTCGAGAAACGAGCGCACCAGATCCGGCGTGACCGTCCCCGCGCGGGCGCCCGCGCATTCCGGAGCCAGGGAGAAGACGGCCAGCAGCAATCCGTACACGCGCCCGGAGCCGGGTCGCAGCGATGGCTGGAAGTAGGGGATGTCCAGGGCCCTGGCGCCGTGGCGGGCGTAGAAGCGCAGCCGCGCGGAGGGGTCGCCGTAGTCCGCGCTCGCCGAATGGGCCAGGGGGTGCTCGATCTCGGCGAATGTCGCACGGGGCCGGAGGCGCTTCTGCCAGGTGCCGGTGACCTCGCTGAACAGAAGCCCGCCGATTCCACCGCCCCGGCTGCCCGGCGGCACCGCGAGGTACGTCAGCAGGAGGGTGCGGGCCCCGGGCAGCCAATGGCCGATCGCCGCCCCGATCGCCGCCCCATCCGAGTCCACCGCGGCCGTGGCGAGCACGGTGCCGTCCGCCACGCCGGACCTCAGCCACTCGGCGGTCTCCAGCTCGTCCGGCGGGAAGGACGGGGCGAGGACATCCGTGTAGAGCGATTCCAGCAGCGGACCGTTGTCCTGCACATGGACGACGCGCATTGTCATCTCCACCTCGTCGCCTGGCCGACGGTGCCCCGATGGTATGCCTGAGGCGGGGTCGTCCCGGGGAGGGACCCCGCAGGCCCGGGCGGGAGCAGCCACCGACGGCACGTGTCATTCCGGGCCACCCGGGCCGCGCCGTTGGTGAGCACCGGCCGACCACCAGAAGAAGCCCCCGACGATCACCGAGAGCACCACGATGGCCGCGATGATGGCCAGCGAGCCCCGTTCTCCGAGGTCGTAGCCACCCTGGAGGATCTGACCGATCCCGGAGACCCCGATGGCGGCGATCACCGCGAGCAGAGTGTCCAACTTGGCCCGCTGGCGCTGCTGGACGCGTGCCTCCTCCGCGCTTTCCTGCTTCAGACGCTGGCGGGTGAGCTTGTCGATACTCAGCGCCAACCGCTCGTCGAGAACCTCGTCGACGGTCACCTCGAGCTCCCTGATCCGCCGCCCGAAGTCGGACCAGTCCAGCAGAAGGGCCAGCATCGACGCCGCAACCGGGGAGGCGACCAGCGACGGCGAGCGGATGAGGCCGACCGCGGACCGGGTCTCGATCGCGAAGTCGTGGAGACGCATCTTCTCCCGTTCCAGGTTGTCGGCGAGCTCGCGCAGGGCCTGGACGGTCATCCGGCGGGCCTCTTCAGGACCGGGCAGACGTTCCTGCAGCCGCTGAACGGTTTGGTAGTACCCGGCGAGCTCGCTCGACCAGCCCGCCAGGAGACCTTCGAGTGAAGCGACGAACTCGGCGACCGACTCCCGGGTGCCGGCGCCCCACATGGGTACGCCGAGCCCCGCCAGCAACGTGGTGTTGCTCGTGCACACCACCCATTCATCGGCGAGTACGCGCACGTCCCTGGCGAGGGCGTGATCGGGCGCGTACCGGATCCACTCCGCCATCGAGCCCACCATGAACGTGACCGGATTGGTCAGTACCTGTCCGCCCACGAGATCCGCGAGGTCGTGGGCGGCCTGGATCTCGTGTGCTTCGACACGCCCCTCGCAACGCCGTACCCGCGACGCGGCATTCACTGAGATGACCAGGCGGAACATTCCCGGGCGGGTGATGACCTGCACACCCGCCTCGGCTCCCCCCAGCCGCTCGCGCAGGTCCTCCGTGAGCCGGACCGCCAGATCCGACAGGCGGATCGGGCCGCGGTTCGTCCTGTCCGCCCCCTCGGCGACCGTGGCACCCACGCCCTCGAACGCGACTTCGGCGGTGCCGGATTCCGGTGCGGCGCGCAGGGTCATGGCGTAGATGTCGGCGGGTGAGGCTCCCGAGAGATCCGCTTCGAACCGCACGTAATGATTGCCGAGCAGAGACAGGCGCAATTGCGCGCGAACCGACTGGATCCTCTCGCCGTCGAGCCGTATCGCTACGTCCGGCAGCCCGACATGAGCGCCGTCATAACGACGGCCCAGCGAGTCGGAGCCGTCCCAGACGTCGTCGAGGTCGAGGGACTGGTGCACCTCCACGGGAAGCACGCCGCCCAGCCGCCAGCCCCCCGCCTCCCGCACCGCGGTCCGCACCACGTCGGAGGCCGTCATCCCCCGGATCGCGAACGGGTAGAGATAGGCGATCTTTCCGCGGTCCACCCTCAGCCAGCCCCTGTCAGCGGCGTCGGCCAGGGCGGTCAGGCTGAACCTGTGGGCCTGCAGGCAACTCCGTGCACGCTCGTCGCGCCCGAGTCCCGCCTCGGCCGCGGACAGGGCGGCGATGGCCGGGGCCAACGGCGTGCCCGACCGGAGGAAGCCCACCAGAGCGCCGGCGGCCGTGGCGACGGCCCTGTTGTAGGCCTCTCGGGCCCTGGCCAGCTCGATGACGTACGCGGTCAACCAGGGCATCGACGCCTCGACGCGCGCGGCCAGCTCCGCCGCCAGTGCGGCCTTGTCCGCGGCGGCGTCGGCGGCGCGTGCCAGCGCGCCGGGCACCGCGCACACCATCGCGTTCTCCGCCCGTATCTCCGCGTCCAGGCACTCGATCAACGCAAGGGCCGACGCCACCGCGGTCGCCTCGTCGTCGTCCGCCGGCATCGGATGGGCGGCGAAGTAGTCGACCGCCGCGCCCAACGTGTCCCACAGCAAGCCGAAGTGGTAGGAGACCTCCCACGTCTCCGCGACCTCGTAGCGCAGGTAGAGCAGCAGGCAAACGACACCACCGGGGGTGCCCAGGACCTTCGGCACCTGGACGGCCAGCTCTTCGGCCGCCTGCTCCCTCCTGCCGGCTCGCCGCCGCATCGAGGGCGCTCCAGCCCTCTCGTCCTCCGCGTTCCACCGCGGCAGACGCCACAGCCGTTCCGGCTCCACACCGCGCGCTGTCAACCATTCGCGCAGCGGCTGGGCCTCCCCCGTACTCAACGGTTCGAGTAAGTCCCCCATCACCGGGCCAGCGTATCCACTCGCACACGGTGTCCAGACCGTTTCCTCACCGATGTGGTGAGGCGCAGAAGGCGTTTGCGGCAGCGGACGACGGCGGCGAGGCCGGGGAAGGCCACGTAGTCGCGGGGCGCGTTCATGCCGGTGGTCGAGTCTGCGGTAGCCGGTCGGCCAGGACGCCGACAGGTGATGAACTCGGTGCGGGACCCGCCGCGGGTCAGGGCGGCGGCGCCGCCTCGCCCGGCGCGCACGGCTTCCTCGTACGCGGCGCGGGCCCGGTGCGGGGCGGCGCTGCGAGGGTGGGGCCGCGCGTCACCGCGGGGGCCCGTCCGCCGTCGGGGATGCGGGCGCGAGGGGGGTGCCGCGGTGGCCGGCGCGGTAGCGGCCCGGGGTCGTTCCCACGACGTGGGTGAACGCCGTGATGAAGCCGCTGGGGTTGGCCCAGCCGCAGGCGTGGGCGGTTCTGACCGTGTCGTGGCCCTCGGCGAGCAGCACGAGGGCGTGGTGGACGCGAAGCTGCGTACGCCACTCGTAGAAGGTCATGCCGAGTTCGTCGCGCAACAGCCGGCTGAGGGTGCGGGCGCCGGCTCCGGCTCTCTTGCCGAGCTCGGCCAGCGTGGCGTTGTCCGCGGGCGTCTCGTACAGCATCCGGGCGACGGCCCGCAGGCGGTCGTCGCGCGGCTCCGGCAGGTGCAGCGGCTGTTCCGGTGCTTCGCGCAGTTCGTCGACGAGGACTCGCAGGAGGCGAGCGCGCGCCGAGCGGCTGTAACCGGGCGTGCCGCCGTCGTGGGCGCGCGGGCCGGTCAGGGCGAGCAGCACCTCGCGGGCGAGGCCGGTGGCCAGGAACACGGCGGGACGGTCCGGTACGAGCCGGGCGAGGGACGGGGTGAGGAAGACGATCCGCATGTCGGTGTCGCCGTGGGCGCGGTGGACGTGCGTGAACCCGGCGGGCGTCCAGGCGACCCTGTTGGCGGGAACGATCGACGTGCCGCGTTCGGTGTGGACCACCAGGACGCCGCCGGCCGCGTAGACCAGGTGACCCCGCGTGTGCGACTGCGCCTCGCTCGTCCCGCCGGACGGCCACAGGTGGCGCCCGCCGGACGGCCACATGTGCGACGTCGGTCCGGCGGTTGCGCGAGGTTGGCGGCGAACGGGCATCACGTGGCATTTTACCGGTGGCGAGCCATGCCCCGACCCGATGACACTGCCTCCATGCGGCGTGGTCCCCGCCTCGCGCGAAGCGCCCGGCGGGACCGCATGAGCCGGGGCGGCGTGCCCCGGTGCCGCGGCCCCGAGAAGGAGAAGCTCATGGCGACGTTCGTCCTCGTACCCGGCGGTTGGCACGGCTCCTGGTCCTTCGAGGCGGTGGTTCCGCTGCTGGAGCGTGCCGGCCACGCCGTTCACGCGCTGACCCTGACGGGCCTGCGGCCGGACGACGACGCCGCGACGGTCGCGACCGCCAACCTCGACACGCACGCCGAGGACGTGCTGCGGCTTCTCGACCGCGCCCGCCTCACCTCGGTGACGCTGGTCGGCCACAGTTACGGCGGGATGGTGATCGCCGCCGCCGCCGATCGCGCCGGCGGCCGTATCTCGCGGCTGGTGCATCTCGACGCCTACGTACCGCGCGACGGCGAGTCGTGCTGGTCGTCGACGACCGAGCGCTACCGGCAGGTCTTCGCCGCCGGCGCCGCGGCCGACGGCTACGCGGTCGGACCGCCGGACGGCGGTGATCCCCGCCGCCGTCCCCACCCCCTCGCCTCGTTCCTCCAGGCGGTCCGCCTCACCGGTGCGGCCGCCCGGGTCCCCCGCCGGGAGTTCGTCTACTGCTCGGGGTGGGAGGACCGGACGCCGTTCGCCGAGCTGCGCACCCGGCTCATGGCCGATCCCGGATGGCGGGTCCACGACCTTCCCACCGGCCACGACGCGATGCACGAGGCCCCGGAGTCGGTCGCCGCGCTCCTGCTGGGCGAATAGGCTCCCGCCGAGCCCCGCGATGAAGGCAACGCTGCCGCCCGTCACGTGAGTTGGTAGCTTGACTCGCCGGAGCGGCGGGAGGGGACGCGTGGCGGGGTGGGGCGAGGGCGAGTGGCTCGCCGGGCGGTACCGGCTGGAGCGGCGGATCAGCCAGGGCGGCATGGGCCGGGTGTGGCAGGCCTACGACAAGGAGCTCCACCGCGCCGTCGCCGTCAAGGAGTTGCTGCTGCCGCCGGGCGCCGACGAGGAACTGCGGCAGGTGCTGGTGCGGCGGATCCGGCGCGAGGCGCGGGCCGCCGCCGCGCTGCGCCACCCGGGCCTGGTGGGGGTGCACGACATCACCACCGACGGCAGCGGCGTGCCCGCCGTCGTCATGGAACTGGTCGAAGGCACCCCCCTGGACCGGCTCGCACGGCGCGACGGGCGGCTGAGCCCGCCTCTGGTCTCGGACATCGCCCGCCAGGTGCTGGCGGCGCTGGCCGCGGCCCACGCCGCCGGGGTGGTGCACCGCGACGTCAAACCGGGCAACGTCCTCTGGGACGGCGGGCGGGCGGTCGTGGTCGACTTCGGCATCGCCGCGCTGACGGACGCCCGAGTGACCGCGCTGACGCACTCCGGCGCCGTGGTCGGCACCCAGCCGTACATGGCGCCCGAGGTGTTCGCGGGCAGGCCCGTCACCCCGGCGGTCGACCTGTGGGCGCTCGGCGTCACGCTGTACGAACTGGTCGAAGGGCAGCGGCCGTTCCGGGCCGGGAACCCGGAAGCCCTCATGCGGGCCATCCTCGACGCTCCGATGCCGCCTCCGGCGCACGCCGGTCCTTTGACGCCGCTGCTCTCGGCACTGCTCGGCAAGGACCCGGCCGCGCGTCCGACCGCGGCGGCCGCGGCCGGGATGCTGCCCCCGCCGATGCCGGGTGCGCCTCCGGTGGTTGCGTCCCCGGCCGCGGCCGGGGAGCCGCCGACCGTGCCTCTGGGCGCGAGGCCCGGTTCCGCCCCGCCGCCCGGACGCGGGTCCGGACGCGGGGCCGGACGCGATTCCGGACGCGGGTTCGTACGGGGACGCCGCGCCGTCATCGCGGCGGTCGCCGGCGTCCTCCTGGCCGGGGGCGCGGTCGCCGCCGTACTGCTGCCGAACCACCACTCAGCGGGGCCCAACAAGATCGTCGCGGCTTTCGCGGCGGACGGCACGACGACATCGAGCGAGATCTTCACCACGGCCCAGCACCACGAGGGCGTACTCGCCCGGGACGACGTCGGTGGCGGCCTCACGCTGTTCTGCGCCCGAGGTGACGTGGCCGAGCAGGTGGCCGACGACCTGCGCAAGGGCGCCTCGGGGGCACAACCCACCGTGAGGAACGTCCGTGTCATGGACGCGAGGCACTACCCCGCGGGTTTTCCCCCGGCTCTGGCGGCGCGGTTCAAGGCGTGCGCCGACGCCGGGAAATGACCGTGCCGTGAGAAGTGGGACCGCCGTGAGGCCGTGGCCTGTGCCGTGAGGCGCACGGGGCGTCCCCCGCAGCGGGGCGCCGCCCACGCCGCGGGGCAGGGCGGTGGCGGGGCCGCGCGGACGGCCGGTGAACGCCGGGGTGCGCCGGGAATCGCCGGGAATCGCCTGGGATCGCTGTGGATGGCGTTCGGCCGTCGGACCGGCCAGGCGGCCCACCGGCGCCATCGGCCCGGCGGCCCACCGGCGTCATCCGTCCGACAAGCGGAGCGCAGCCCTCCGGATGCGCCCAAGCGCCGCTTTAGCGCCGGGGCGGATGCTCCTCCCGACATGGGTACGTGAACCACGCGCGGGATGTGAGGGGGGATCGCGGTTGTCGTACTCCGGCACGTTCACCGACCTCGTCCGGGCGCGCTGCGCCGAGTTCGCGGACGACGAGGTCCACCTCCAGCTGCGCGAGACCCCGGAGGGCACCGCGGCCGACCGGCTCACGTACGGCGAACTGGACCGGGCGGCGCGCCGCGTCGCGCGGGCGCTGCGGGCGCACGGGGTCGAGGGGCGGCCCGTCCTGCTCGCGTTCCCCGGCAGCCTGGAGTTCCTGAAGGCGTTCGCCGGGTGTCTGTACGCCGGGGCGGTCGCCGTGCCGGCCCCGCTGCCCGAGGGGAACGCGCGCGGGCGGCTCGGACGCGCCACCGGCATCCTGCGCGACAGCGGGGCACGCGTCGTGCTCACCGACCGGGCGGGCGCGCCGGACGTCGCCCGGTGGCTGGCGACCGAGGGGTTCGACGACGTGCTGTGCGTCGCCACCGACGCCCTGCGCGAGAACGACAGCTCCGACGACGCCGGCGGCGGCGAGCCCTTCCGCCCGCCCGCGACCCGTCCCGAGGATCCGGCCCTCCTGCAGTACACCTCCGGCTCGGTGACCGAGCCGCGCGGAGTCATGGTCAGCCACCGCAACCTGACGGCCAACCACGCCGCGCTGCAGCGGGTGCTCGGCACCACCGCCGCCGACCGGTTCGGCGGCTGGCTGCCGCTCCACCACGACATGGGCCTGGCGCACCTGCTGCACCCGCTCTGGCTGGGCAGCGCCTCGGTGCTGCTCGCCCCGGCCGCGTTCCTCCACCGGCCGCTGCGCTGGCTGGAGGCCGTCGAGCGGTACCGCGTGACCGTCGGCGGCGGCCCCGACTTCTGCTACGACCTGGCGCTGCGGCGCGTCACCGACCGGGAGGTCCGCGGCCTGGACCTGTCCCGGTGGCGGCTGGCGCTCAACGGCGCGGAACCGGTGCGCGCCGAGACCCTCGACGCGTTCGCCCGGCGCTTCGCCGCCGCCGGCCTGCGCCCGGAGGCCCTGTACCCGTGCTACGGGCTCGCCGAGGCCACCCTCGTCGTGTCCGGCGGCGCCGCCGGGCACCCGTACCGGCGGCGCGCGGTCGACGCCGACGCGCTCGCCCGGGACGTGCTCGCGCCCGCCGAGCCCGGCCGGGAGAGCACGGTCCTCGTCAGCAGCGGCCGGCCCGTCGGCGTGGACCTGCGGGTGGTCGACCCGGCGACCGGCCGTGAGGTGCCCGAGGGGACCGTGGGCGAGATCTGGCTGCGCGGCGAGAGCGTGGCCGCCGGGTACCACGGGAAGCCGGCGGAGACCAAGGCCGCGTTCCGGGCCGTACTGGAGGGCGGGGAGGGCGGGTTCCTGCGCACCGGCGACCTCGGCGCACTGGAGGACGGGCAGCTCTACGTCACCGGCCGGCTGAAGGAACTCGTCATCGTCGCCGGGCGGAACATCTACCCGCAGGACGTGGAGCACGCCGCCCGGGCGGCGCACCCCGCGCTCGCCGGGCGGCCCGGCGCCGCGTTCTCCGTCCCGGCCGGCCGCGAGCGGCTCGTCCTCGTCCAGGAAGTCAGGGCCGGGCAGTCCGGCCCTGACGGTCTCGGCGAACTGGCCGAGCTGATCCGGCGGGCGATCCGCGAGGAATTCGGCGTGCCCGCCGCCAACGTGCTGCTGGTGCGGTCCGGAACCGTGCGCCGCACCACCAGCGGAAAGGTGCGGCGCACCTTCATGCGCGCCGAGTTCCTCGCCGGGCGGGTGTACGGGGAGTACGAGGCGCTGGACCCGGACGTGCGGGCCCTGCAACGGCCCGGCGACGCCCTGCTGGGCCGCGACCTGCTCGACTCCGCCGCGCCCGGCGGCGTGTCGTGAGCCGGCTCCCGAAGCGCGGCCGGGCACGGACGCGGAGCAGCGCGCCGCGGGGCAACGGGCCGGGGCGCAACGGGCCGCGTGGCGACGGGCCGGGGAGACACCGGCCGCGGAGCCACGGGCCGCGGCGCGGCGGCCTCGACAGAAGGAAGCCGACATGACCGTCCCCGCCGCCCCCGTCCCAGGGCTGCGACTCGGTCCGCCCGTCGAGGTCGGGGCGGACGCCACCGCGTGCGACCGGGCGCGGGCCGACCTCAGCGAACGCGGCACCGCCCTGCTGTACGCCGACCGCAGGGACCTGCGGCCGCCGCCCGGCACCGGCGAGGACCTGCGCGGGCTGCTGGGCCGGGACTGGCCGCGCTACCTGGATCTCGCGGGCGCCGAGGTGCGCGACCGGTACGCCGTCTCCCGGCTGCTGGCCGGATCCGTCGCGCGGGTGCTGCGCGGCGACCCGGACGCCCTGGAGATCGCCTACGGGCCCACCGGGCGCCCGTACCTGCGCGGTTACGGACACATCGACATCAGCCTCAGCCGCGCCGGTGAACTGCTCGTGGTGGGGCTGACCACGCAGGGCCTGATCGGCGTGGACGCCGAGCACACCGGCCGGGAGCTGTACGGCAGCGAGCTCGGCCGGCGGGTGTGCACCGCGTACGAGACGATCACCCTGGCCGCGCTGCCGGAGGAGCAGCGCAATCCGCGGCTGGTGCGCCTGCTCACGCTGAAGGCGGCCTACAGCAAGGCGATCGGGCAGGGCACGCGGCTGCCGTTCACCGAGTTCGGCTTCGGCCCCGACGGCAGGCCCATGCGGGCGCGGCGGCCCGACGGCAGCCCCGGGTCCGGCGACGAGTGGACCTTCCGCACGTTCCCGCTGACCGGCGGCCACTGCGTGAGCGTGGCCGTCTACGACGCCGGGGACGTCCCGCCGGGCGGCACGGGTCCCGCGGCCCCGCTCGGGGCGGACCGCGGGGAAGGAGCGGAGGGGCCGGATGACACACCGCACGGGCCGTGATCGTCAGGGCCCCCGGTCGGGATCGGCGTCCGGATCGAGGCCCTGATGGCGCCGCTGCGACATCGCCGCGTTCCAGCCGGCCTGGAAGCGGCTGGTGGCCTCCAGTTCCTCGGTGATCTCCGATATGTGCCGGCGGCAGGTGCGTACCGACATGCCCAGGCGCCGGGCGACCATCTCGTCCTTGTAGCCCTTCGCCATCAGCCGCAGGATCGACTGTTTGACGTCGTCGCCGATGGTCGGTGCCTTGGAGGTGTCCGGCACGAACGGCGTGGCGCCGTCCCACAGATGCTCGAAGACGTTGCACACGAACGCCACCAGGGTGGGCTCGCGCACCACGATCGCGCCTCCGATCGCCGGACCGTCCCGGTCCTCCGGGTCCGCCGCGTGGTGCGAGGGCAGGAACACCGTCTCCCGGTCGTAGATGAGTATCCGGTCGATGACCTGGTCGGCGGTGCGCACCTGGGCGCCGGCCGCCGTGACGTCCCGCACGTACGCGCGCGTGGCGAGGTCGCTGCGGGCCGTGTGCTGGTAGACGGTGCGGACCTCGACACCGCGTTCGCGCATCCGCAGGGCCGACCGGCGGGCGGCCGCCAGGGCGTCGCGCGGGCGGGAGCCGCCCGGGGCGACGGAGTCCATCGCGTGCCGGCAGCGGGAGCTGAAGTGGTCGAGCATGGACTGCACCGTGTCGCGGTCGGTGATGACGTCGAACGCCTCCAGTCGGTTGCGCAGCCGGCGGCCCTCGAAATAGACAGGTGTCAGCGACATCAGCCGCCCGCGCACATCGGTGACCGCGTGTTGCAGGTCGCGGATCTGGGTTTCGGCGGAGCTGACCAGATCCGTGGTGGCGACATCGGGCGCGACCGGGACGAGCATGTCGGGATCACCCGGCATCGGCTGCAACAAGCGCAACAGGAGCAACACCCTTTCGGCGCGGTCGATCTCGGCCGGGGCGAGGTCGAGGCTCAGGGCTATCTCCTTTTTCAGGAAGCGCCCCAGTTCCACGGCCTGCCCATAAGCCGCGGCGCTGACGTCGTCGAGCTCCTCGAATTCCGAGGTTGAGTGCTTCATTCCCGGCTACCGGAAGAGTCTGGGCCGCGGGCGGAGTAGTTGCCGTGCAACTTGGAGACACCGCGCTGCCCTTGGGTTGGGCTCCGCTGAGTCGAGAGGCTGTTCCCGACGGCGGGAGGGACCGACGACGGGGACCCGGGTGACCGGGTTAATCGCGATCCTTCCGGTTCTGTTCAGACAAATCCGACCTGCAGGGGGAAAAATGCATGTCACATCCAGCATGATCAATAGCGTGGCTCGCGGCGCGGCTTCCGGCGCGGTACTTGGTTTCTTGTTTACTCTCGTCCTCCTGCTCGGGCACCAGGTCCGGGCGGACCACGTCGCGGGCCGGCCGGACGCGGTTGTCGCCGGCCCGATCATCCTGCAGCCCAACGGCGACGACCAGTGGGTCTGATCCGCAATACGTCCCCGGCGGCTGCGGGCTGACCTCCCGCATTGTCGTGACTGTCGCAGGCGTCTTCCCGCCCACCCCGCGGGAAGGCGCCCCCGCTGTTTTGTTGAACAAGAAAATGCAGAGTGACATGCCGGGTTCATGTCGTTGTCGTTTCTTCGCCCGCGGACCGCATTCGAGGTATCCCCGCGGTTGCCTTCCGACGGCGTGGCGGTATGTCACGCCACGACATGCCCCACGCGGATGCCGGGCCCCATGCGGGCGCACCGTCGTCAGACCGGCCGGCGCAGCCGCCAGACCCCGGGGCGCACCTCCACCGCCGGCCCCGAGCGGCGCGGAGGATCGTCCAGGCGGCGCAGACACCGGCGGGCGTACGCCTCAAGGCGCCGGTCCCGCAGTACCCCGGCGAGGTCGCGGCAGGCCGCGAAGCGGGCCGCCGCCAGGGCGTGTTCGCCTCGGGCCAGGGCGAGCAGGGCGCCGGTGCGCAGGGCGTCCGCGCGCGCGGGGGACAGCTCAGGCACGGTGGCGAGTGCCCTGTCCAGGAGGACGCCGGCCTCGTCGTGGGCACCGGCGTCGAGTCGCACGTCGGCCAGGCCCACCAGGGCGCGGCCCAACTCGTCGGCGGCCGGGCCGGGTGCCGCGCGGGCCGTCCGCGCCGCCGCCTCGTAGAGTTCCTCGCAGTGCTCCAGCCGCCGCTGCTGCCATGCGAGTTCCCCGAGCGAGCACAGCATCCGCGCCTCGCCCGCCCGGTCCCCGGTCCGGCGTGCCGCGTCCAGGCCGAGGGTGTGCGCGGTGTGCCACTGCGGCCACGCGGCCCGCGGGGCCAGGCATCCGGACAGGGCGTCCGCGAGCCGTAGGGCCGGACGCCAGGCCCCGTGCGCGTGCGCGGTACGCAGGACGCCGACGTGGGCCGCCGGGCCCGGGTCGGGGAAGGCGGCCGCCGGGCCCGCGGCGGCCAGCGCCTCGGCGTACGCGTCCGCGACACGGCCCGCCGCCGCCGCGACCGAGTCCGCCGGCTCGTCCTCGGCCAGCAGTTCGCCGGCGAGCAGCCGCATCAGCGGGTGGAAACGGTAACGGCCCCCGGCCTCCGCCTCCAGCAGACGGGCGTCGACGAGAGCCTCGACGAGGTGGCCCGCGGCGCCCGTCGGCAGGCCCAGCGCGGCCGCCGCCCACCCGGGCCCGAAGGGGGCGTCCGGCAGCAGGGCGAGCAGCCGGAACGCCTCGCGCCGGTCGGCCGGAGCGGCGGTGTACGCGCTCATCAGCGAGGCACGTACGTCGAGTTCGCCCATGCGCAGGGCGTCCAGGCGACCGGACGCGGCGCGCAGCCGCGCGAGCAGGATCCGCGGCGTCCAGTGCGGACGGGCGGCGAGTTGGGCGGCGACGGCGCGCAGCGCGAGGGGGAGCCCTCCGCACAGCATGGCGATCTCGGTGAGAGCCGCGGCGGGGCCGGGACCGTACAGCGGCTCGCCGCCCCGGGCCGGGCGGGCACCGCCGGGGGAGGTACGGGCGCCGGGGGCGCGGGCCGGCCCGTCGGCGCGGTCGAGGGCCGTGGGGTCTGGGTCGGCGCGGTCGAGGGCCGTGTGGTCGGGGTCGGTGGTGTCGAGGGTCGTGTGGTCGGGGTCGGGGGTGTCGAGGGTCGTGTGGTCGGGGTCGGGGGTGTCGAGGGTCGAGTGGTCGGGGTCGGCGGCTTCCGGGCCCGGGTGGTCGGGGTTCATGCGGTCGCTGCCCGTACCCCCGCTGTCCGTGCCGTTCGGTTCCGTCTCCGGGAGGCCGGGCGCGGGCGGCCAGGCACGCTCTCCCGGTACACGGGGCCGCTCGGTGACGAGGCCGGTGGCCCTCACCAGGAGCGCGCGGGCGGCCTCGGGCGGCAGCGGGGACAGGGACACGGTGCGGACCGCGGGGAGATAGGCGGGGGTGCGGCGCATGGTGGCCAGGACCCGGCAGTCCCCCGTGGTCGCGAGCAGCGGCCGCAACTGCGCCTCGCGGTGGGCGTGGTCGAGGACGAGGAGCAGGCGGCGTCCGGCGAGGACGGCGTGCAGGACGTCCCGCAGGTCGTCGGCGTCCTCTGGCAGCGGTCCCGTGGCGCCGACGCGGCGCAGCAGGCGGGTGAGGGCCTGCTCGTCGGTGAGGGGCCGGCCGGGCTCGGGCTCCAGGTCCAGGAAGACGCGGCCGTCGGGGAAGGCGTCGGCGCACCGGTGGGCGGCCGCCACGGCCAGGGCCGTCTTGCCGACGCCCGGCATGCCGGCCACCGCGACGCACACACCGGCGGGCGCGGACGTCACCAGGTCCACCACCTGGGCCAGTTCCCGCTCGCGGCCGGTCAGGGCCGGGCCGGCGGCGGGAAGCAGCACGGGCCGGGCGGCCGGCGCGGTCACCGCGGCCGGGCCGTGCCGCCCGGACTCGCCGGACAGCAGGCGTTCGTCGCCGGCGAGGATGCGTACGTGCAGGCGCTGCAGCCGCCGGCACGGTTCGATGGCGAGCTCGCCGATCAGGTTCCCGCGCAGCCGGGTGAACACGTTCAGGGCCTCCGCCTGCCGGCCGGCCCGGAACAGCGCCAGCATCAGAAGGCCGTGGAACTCCTCGCGCAGCGGATACCGCCGGGCCACCGACCCCAGCTCCGGGATCAGTTCGCCGTGCCGGCCCAGCGCCAGGTCGGCGCGGATGCGCTGCTCCAGGGCGGCCACGGCCGCCTCGTCCAGCCGCACCGCCGCCGCTTCCAGGACCGGCCCGCGCGGGGTGTCCGAGAGCAGCGGGCCGCGCCACAGTTCCAGCGCGCGGCGCTGCAGGGCCGACGCCCGCGCGAAGTCACCGGCCGCCATCGCCCGCCGGCCGCCCGCGTGCAGCGCCTCGAACCGGGTCAGGTCGAGCTGGTCCGGGTCCAGCCGCAGGAGGTAACCGGGCTGCCGGGTGACCAGCGCCTTCCGGCCGAAGCCGTCCTCGGCGGCGTCGAGCTGCTTGCGCACCTGCGAGACGTACACCTGCAGCGTCGTCGTCGCCGTACGCGGTGGGCCGCCCTGCCACAGCTCGTCGGTGAGCGCCGCCACGGACACGACTTCGCGGTTGTGCACCAGCAGCGAACCGAGGACGACGCGCAGCTTCGCCGCCCGCGGCGCGTACGAGACACCCGGCCCGGCGCTGCCCTCGATCTCCATGGGGCCGAGGATGCGGAACCTCATGCGGGCGCCCGGGTCACAGATCCTGCACGACGCGCGTGCGGGCGTGCGCCACCGCCGTGCGCGACTGCGTCAGCGTGACGGTGACGCCGACCGCGGGGCGGCCGTCGTCGTCCTTGTCCAGCGGCCCGGGCACCGCCACGCAGCGCAGCGGCGGTCCCGGCCGGGCCCGGCCGCGAAAGCTCACGTCCCAGTCGGCGACCAGGGCCAGACCGGCGTCGTAGCCCCAGGTGCGGGCAGCCGTCAGGACGGACGCCTGCCGCAGTGCCTCCAGCAGCGGACCCTCGGCGCTTCCGGCGGGTGCCGGCCGCCCGGCCGGGGGCAGGACCCACATGGCCAGCCGTCCGCGCGCCGACCGTGCGGGCTCGCTCACGAGTACGTCGGCGGTGGTGCGGCGGCCGACCTCCGCCGGGTGGACGAGGCGTCCGGCACCGTCGGGCCCGGCCGCGCGAGGGCCGGCGGCGTCCGGCGCGCGGTGGCCCTGCCCGGTGCCGCCGGCACGTGGCACGGGGGCGGGGAAGACCAGGTCCGCGTCGCCGGTGCAGCACGGCACGTCCCCGATCCGCACCGCGACGCCCAGCTCCAGCCCGTGCGGCTCCCGGCCCGCCGCCGGCCGCGGGCGGGCGGTCAGGTACGTCGTCAGCCGTGGCGGCTCCGCCCCGCCGACGCGCCAGGCCGGCACGTCGGTGAGGGACAGCGCCAGCCGGGAGTACCGGCCCGGCCGCTGCGCGGGTACGCCGAAGTACTGGTGCGCCACGAACTCGCCGACCTCGCGCAGCTCCGCGGTGAGGTGCCGCGGGTCGTGGAAGTGGCCCGGGCCGTCGCCGGACAGCGGGTCGCCGGTGGGCAGCGGGCCGGCCACGACGAAGCTCTGCTCGCCGCTGCCCGGGGCGTCCAGGACGAAGTGCTCCCACGACGTCGGACGGTGGATCAGATGACGGGTGGTGTCCGCCGTCCGCGGTGCGGTGGTGCTCAGCGTGTCGACGGTCATGGCCTCTCCTCGGCGCGACGGGGGCGCTTCCCGGTTCGCAGAGCCCGGGAGGGTCCGCCGGTACGGCGCGCTGCCACCCGCGGGCCGTCCCGTGGACCACCCGCGCCCACCAGGGTGCGGTCCGCAGCAGGAGCGGTGCCAGCCGGGACCGGTGGCAGCAAGCTGCGGCGCAGCTAGTTGGACCGGCCGTTTCCGGACAGGGGGACCGGCCGTCCCGTACAGGGGAGCCGGCCCCGACCACAAGGGGGTGTGCGCTGTGGCTCTTTGCCCGGACGCGCGTTTTGAATGGACGGTCCGCACACCGCACAGGCTCCATGGAGGGGGAACCCATGAGCGTGACCGAGGAGATGGGGGAGACGAGGGAGGCGGCGGAGACCAGGGAGACGGGGAGCGCCGCTGATGCCGCGGAGGCGGCGCGCGCCGACCGGCCCGTCACCGCCACCGTCGGACTGCTCGCCGTCCTGCGCGGTGCCGAGCCCGCCACGGCGCCGGTCCCGCCGGCCGTCGGCTGGGTCGCGGGCGCCCATCGCCTGCCCGGCGCCTGGGCGGCGGGCTGACCGAGGGGAGGGAACCGTCGCCCCGGCCGACCGCAACCATTCGAGGAGTGAGACATGAACCCCGACCAAGACGACGAAGCCGAAGCCCCGGCGCTGCACCTGGCGGGCACGGAGGAGGAGGACCCGGCGGAGTCGCACATCGTCCGCGGTATCGACTGACGCCGGTCGCGTGCGAACGCGGCACCTGCGTGCTTCCGGTCCCGCCGGGAGCCGGCCGGTGCCGCGTTCGCGCGACGGCGACGGGACCGCGACGGGACCGCGTCCGGCCTCGACGCGCCGACGCCGTCAACGCCCCCTTCGACGGGGGGCGTTGACGGCGTCAGTGGTTCGGGGAGGCTCCGCGCGGCGCGCGGTCACAGGGCCTGGGTGCGGAACCTGTTGATCGCCGGAAGGTGGCGCTCGCGCAGCACGCCGTCCTCGACTCCCAGGCCCTCGTGCGGTGCCAGGCCCAGGATGCCGACCTTGCCGATGTGCCGGTTGAGCTGCACCTCGCGCACCGCCTCACCGGTGCGTTCCAGCGGGAAGACGGTGGAGAGGGTCGGGTGGATCCGGCCCTTGGCGATGAGACGGTTGGCCTCCCACGCCTCGCGGTAGTTGGCGAAGTGGGAGCCGATGATCCGCTTCAGCGACATCCACAGATACCTGTTGTCGAATTGGTGCTCGAAACCCGAGGTCGAGGCGCAGGTCACCACCGAGCCGCCGCGGCGGGCGACGAACACGGACGCGCCGAAGGTCTCCCGGCCCGGGTGCTCGAAGACGATGTCCGCGTCCTCGCCGCCGGTCAGCTCCCGGATGTCGGAGCCCAGCCGCTTCCACTCCCTGGGGTCCTGGTGCCGCTCGTCCTTCCAGAACCGGTAGCCGCGCTCGCTGCGGTCGATGATCGCCTCGGCGCCCATCGCCCGGCACAGCCGCGCCTTCTGCGGGCTGGAGACCACGCAGATCGGGAACGCCCCGCCGGCCAGGGCGTACTGCGTCGCGTAGCTGCCCAGACCACCGCCGGCGCCCCAGATGAGGACGTTGTCGCCCTGCTTCATGGCGGCGCCGTTGCGGGAGACCAGCTGCCGGTAGGCGGTGGAGTTGACCAGACCGGAGCAGGCCGCCTCCTCCCACGTCAGGTGGGCGGGCTTGGGCATGAGCTGGTTGGCCTTGACCAGCGCCAGCTCCGCCAGTCCGCCGAAGTTGGTCTCGAAGCCCCAGATGCGCTGCTCGGGGTCGAGCATCGTGTCGTCGTGGCCGTCGGCGGACTCCAGCTCCACGCTCAGGCAGTGCGCCACGACCCGGTCACCGGGCCGCCACTTGCGCACCCCGGGGCCGGTGCGCAGCACGATGCCCGACAGGTCCGAGCCCAGTACGTGGTACGGGAGGTCGTGCCGGGCCCCCGACGGGCCGGAGCGGCCGTACCGTTCAAGGAAGCCGAACGTGGGCAGCGGCTCGAAGATCGAGCTCCACACGGTGTTGTAGTTGACGGAGCTGGCCATCACCGCGACCAGCACCTCTCCCGCCTCCACCGCCGGTGTCGGCACCTCCCGCACGTGCAGCGACTTCGACGGATCCTTGTCGGCGCTTGCCATGCCCCGGAACATGTCCTGCTCCTCCTTGAGCAGGACGGCGGCACGGTAGGACTCCGGCACGGCAAGGGCGGCGAAGTCCTGCGGCCCGGCCTCAGGACGCAGCGCGGCCTGGACGATCTCTTTCATGGCACCCTCGTTCGGGTCGGTGGGAGGGAGCGGCCCCGGCCGGGCCGTCCCGCTGGCGCGGCGCCCGTGTGTCTCAGGGCCGCTCCTCCAGCACGAACGCCGACGGCATGAGCGCCCCCGGCAGCGACGGCGTCAGCTCCGACCGCAGCGCGGCCACGAAGCCGTTCGCCGCCGCGCGCGCCGGGTCGTTCCCGTACGCGGCGAACGGCAGGTCCAGCGGGCCGGCCGGCGTGTACGCCACCGCGGCCGGGACGGCGCCGCCCTCGTGGTCCTCGTGGTCCGCGCGGCCCTTGTCGCTCTCGTCGCCGGCCGCGCGGGTGAACACCACGTCGATGTGGTCGGGTTCGCCCGACCGGCCCCAGGCGACGGCCGCGCGGTAGCCGTGCGCGGCGGCGACGCGGGCGAACTCCTCCGGGTCGGTCCCGTCGGCGCCCGCGGCGTCCAGCGCCGCGACCGCCTCGGCGGCCGGCGCGCCCCCTGCCACCAGCCGCGCCGCCGCGGTCTCGTGCCGCACGCGCGCGTTCGGCACCGACTCCACCCGCAGCGCCCAAGGGGCCTGCTCGGCCAGCCGCTTGCCGATCTCGTCGGCGCCGCCGACGTCCCGCCCCCACTCCAGCGTCACGGCGGCCCCGACAACCTCGCCGGACTCGCCGGACGTGCCGAGCCTGGCGGCCTCGCCGGCCTCGGCGGACTCCTCGCAGGAGCGGTAGAGCACGGCGTCGTACCGGTGCCGGCTCAGTTCGTTGTGGTGGACGGCCCGCTTGACCCGAACGGTCAGCACGCCCGCCTCGGGGGTGCGTTCCCGCACGGCGGCGAAGAAGTCCGGGTCGATCAGGAGCTCCCGCTCGTCGGCGCAGCTCTGCCGTACCGCCTCCGCCGCGGCCCAGGGGCCCTCGTGGTCCAGCAGCGAACGGCCCAGCACGGCGGTGCGGAAGCTCGGCAGCAGCCGGAGGTTGCGGATGTCGCCCGCGAACACGGCGCCGCCCGGGCGCACCAGGCGCAGCGCGCCGCGGATGACGTCGGCCAGGTAGTCGGCGTTCGGGAAGTACTGGGCGACGGAGTTGAGCACGACGAGGTCGAACGGCTCGCCGTCCAGCCCGCTGAAGTCGTCGGCCTCCCGCACCTGCAGGCGGACCCGTCCGGCCAGTTCCGGCAGCGCCGCGATCTGCTCGGTCAGCCGGGCGATCGCGGTGGGCGAGAAGTCGGTGGCCAGGTAGCGCTCGCACGTCGGGGCGACCGCGGCCATCAGCAGCCCGGTGCCCACCCCGATCTCCAGCACCCGCCGCGGCCGGTGCGCGAGGATCCGGGCCACCGTCGCGTCGCGCCACTCCCGCATCTCGGTGAGCGGGATCGGCAGGTTGGTGTAACTGCTGTGCCAGCCGACGAAGTTGTCGCCGAAGCCGCCGGACTGCGGCAGCTCCCCGTACACCCACTCGTAGATGCTCTGCCACTCGTCCACGCGCCGGCTCTCCACCTCGGCGGCCCGCTCGCCGCCGGCCGCCGGCGTCACATGGGCGACGAGCCGCGGCGCGCCGTCCGGGCCGGCCTGCGACGAGACGCGGACGGCCGCCACCCGGGGCAGCGCCCGGATGGCGCGCTCGACCTCGTCGAACGCGACGGTCGTGCCGTCGACGACGGCGGTGCGGGCGGAGTCGGGGTACGGCATGAGGGTCTCCTGCTCTGCGGGGCCGGGGCGGCGCGGGCGCCGGGCGGTCCGGGGCGGTCCGGGGTCAGGCGCGCAGCAGCGCGGTGACGGCGTCGGCGACCCCGGGGTGGCCGAGCAGTCCGGTGTGCGGGACGTCGAAGCGCAGCTCGCGTTCCGCGGCGAACGGCCCGTCGGGCAGGTCGTTGGCGCGGATGACGGTGACCCCGGCCGGGTCGGCCCCGACCGGCAGGGCGCTCGCCGCGGCCACGTAACGCAGGTACGCGCGGAACCAGGCGACCAACTCCTCGGCCCGGTCCGCCGGCAGGCCGATACGTTGGAACGCGGCCGTGCCGGCCTCGGCGTAGATCCGCAGCAACTCGGCGCAGAGCGGGGCCAGTCCGGTGTGCGTGCGCACCGCCTCGGCGGCCGACTCGCGGGCCCGCTCGACGTCCTCCTCGCCCAGCACCGGCAGCAGCGAGTCGATCACCGGCGTGAACCCGTAGCGCAGCACCGTCGGGCCGGTGATCCGCGTGGGGTCGAACAGCACGACGTTCGGCCGGCGCTGCCACCCGGCGATCCGGTCGGCCAGCGCCAGCGCGAACGTGCTGGACGCGCAGTAGCCGAAGACGGCGGCCACTGCGGGCGCGCCGGGGGCCAGTTCGCCGGTCCACCGGTCCAGGTAGTCGCCGCCGCCCATCCCGGCCTCGGTGCCCGGCTCGGGGACGACCGTCTCCCACAGGCTGTGATCGGTGTCCAGCCGGGGCACGAGCGCGCCGAACCCCGAGTCGGGGCGGCCGGTGTTGGCGAAGTCCACCGCGACGATCGCGCCGTCGGCGCCGGGACCGCTCGCGGTGGTGCGCCAGGACGGGAGGTCGGCCATGGTCCTCTGCTTCCTGCGGGGGTGTACGGGAGGGTGGCGGAGCTGCTGGGGAGGCGGTCACCGTAGCTCCGGACCAACGGCCCGCCACACCCCAGAACGCCCCCTTGACCGGGCCCGGCGGCCGCCGCGGTCCGCACCGCGCGCCCCATGCACCCCCTGAATCCCGGATAGGGGTGCCCGCGACGGCGGTTCCGGGGCGAGTGCCGACGCGCCGACGGGCTATACATGAGAAGAGATGAGTGCCTATGTGTGCGGGGGGCGTTGGATCCCCGGGAAGGGGAAGCGCAGCGACCCGGCAGGACCACACACCCGCCCGCGGACCCGGCCGTCACTGCGCCGGACGCGGGCGACCGGCCCGTCCGGCGGCCGCCGCCCCGGCGGCACCGGCGATCCGCCCCCCCCACAGCGATCTGGAGATCCGCCCATGAATGGAGCCCCCGGGCCGACCGAGGCCGCCCCGCACCAGAAAACCGAGCCGGGGGTGACACCGCCCCCGTCCGACGGGCGGGCTCCCGCGCTGGAATTCAGCAAGCTGTACAAGAAGTTCGGTGACAACACGGCCGTCGACCACATCGACCTCGTGGTGCCGCCCGGCTCGTTCTTCGGGCTCGTCGGCCCCAACGGCGCCGGCAAGACCACCTCGCTGTCGATGGCCACCGGGCTGCTGCGCCCCGACGGCGGCAGCGCGCGGATCTTCGGCCACGACGTGTGGCAGGACCCGATCAGGGCCAAGGAACTCATCGGCGTGCTGCCCGACGGACTGGCGCTGCCCGACCGGCTCACCGGCCGGGAGGTCCTCACCTACCTCGGCCTGCTGCGCGGCATGCCGCGCGACGTGGTCGACCAGCGCGCCGACGAGCTGATCAAGGTGCTGGAACTGGACGCGGCCGAGACAACGGTCGTCGTCGACTACTCCACCGGCATGCGCAAGAAGATCACCCTGGCGACGGCGCTGCTGCACGGCCCGAAGCTGCTGCTGCTCGACGAGCCCTTCGAGGCCGTCGACCCGGTGTCGGCCTCGACCATCCGCACCATCCTGCAGCGGTTCGTCCGCGGCGGCGGCTCGGTCGTCTTCTCCAGCCACGTGATGGCACTGGTCGAGCAGCTCTGCGACCACGTCGCCGTCATCGCCAAGGGCCGCGTCGAAGCCTTCGGCGCCCTGGACGAGGTGCGCGGCGACCAGTCCCTGGAGGACGCCTTCGTCCACATCGTCGGCGCCCGCACCGGCGGCGAGGAAGGGCTGTCATGGTTGGCGTCCTGATCACGATGCGGGCCGCGATCCAGCGCAAGAACGCCCAGGGCAAGAAGCTGTGGGGGCTGCTGGCGCTGGTGGTCGTGGTCCTCGCCCTGGCCGGCAGCACCTTCGTGACCGGGCTGGCGCACTACGACCACCGTGGCGCGGGCGCGGACGTGCTGGCGGCGCTGTCGTTCGGCTGGCTGCTCGGCTGGATCACCGGCCCGGTCCTCACCGGTGACGACGCGACGCTGCGGCTGGACTACTTCAAGCTGCTGCCGGTCCCGCCCCGCAAACTCGCGGGCGCGATCCTGGGCGCGAACTTCGCCAACGTCTCCCTGGTCTTCAGCCTCATCGCCTTCGCCGGGATGATCGCCTACGGCGCCCAGTTCAGCGCCGCGGCGGCCCTGGTCGGGGTGCTCGCGGTCGTGCTGAACCTGGTGCTCGCGGTCGTGGCGTCCACGGTCGGCGTGGGTGTCCTCGGGCCGACGATCTCCTCCCGGCGCGGCCGCGACTTCGGCTCCATGCTCATCGCCCTCGTCATCACCCTGATGTCGCTGGCCTCGGCCGTGGTGCCGTTCATCGCCAAGAAGCTGACGGGCGGCCACTCGCCGGTGCTGGCCGGCATCGTGCGCGGCCTGCCCTCCGGCTGGGGCGCCGACGCCGTGCAGGACGCCGCCGACGGGCGCTGGGGCATGATGGCGCTGCCGCTCGCCGGCCTGCTCGCGCTGATCGCGGCCCTCGTACTCGTCTGGCCGCCGGTCCTGACCCGCCGGCTGACGATGTCGACCACGGGCAGGTCGAAGCCGAAGGCCCCCGCGCACGAGCGGCGGCCCGCCCGGGCGATCCTGCCCAGCACGCCGACGGGCGCCGTCGTCGGCAAGGAACTGCGCATGTACTCGCGGTCCATGCTGCGCAGCGTCCAGTTGATGATCGCCTTCCTCGTCGGCGTCCTGGCCTGCGTCATCCCGTCGTTCAACGGCACCACCATCATGCTCCCGTTCGCCGGGCCGCTGTTCACCGTCATCGCGGCGGCGTGCTTCACCAACCTCTACGGCGACGACGGCTCCGCCCTGTGGATGACGCTGACGACGCCGAACGTGGAGGGGGACGACGTGCGCGGCCGCCAGTGGGCGTGGTTCCTCGTCGCCGGCCCGATGGGGCTGCTGCTCACGGTGTTCCTCACCGCGATCAGCGGCCAGCACTGGGCGTGGCCGTGGGTGCTGTCGGGGGAGACCGCGCTCGTCGCCGGCGGCACCGGCATGACGGTCCTGGTCTCGGTCCTCACCATGTTCCCGCTCTCCCAGGACGGCAGCCCCACCCCGCAGCGCCAGGCCAAGGCCAACCTGATGATCCTCGGGGTCCCGCTGGTGTGCTGCCTGCCGCCGGTCGCGCTGCTCGTGGCCGGGACGGTGGCCGGCGCCACGGCGCTGAAGTGGGCCGCGCTGCCCGTCGGTGTGCTCTGGGGTGTGCTGCTGTGCCGGCAGCTGGGCCGCGCCGCCACGCGGCGGCTGCGCGGCCGCGGACCGGAGCTGTTCTCCCTGGTGCGCCGGCCCGCGAGCTGACCGGCCACCCGCCCGCACCCCCGATCGGCTCAACCCGGCCGGCCCGGTCCGCCCGGTCCGTACACGGCGATGGCGCCGGACCCGCGAGGGGTCCGGCGCCATCGCCGTACTGCCGGGCGGACCGGGTCAGCCCTCCTCGCCGGGCGGGCGTACCGACAGGGCGTGCCGGAAGACGTCGCGCGGGTCGTACGCCGCCTTCACCCGCTGCAGACGCGGGTAGTTGTGCTTGTAGTAGAAGCTGTGCCAGGGGACGCCGGAGGTGTTCCACCGCGGGTCCATCAGGTCGGTGTCGGGGTTGTTGATGTACGTGCCGTCGGTGATCCCGTTGGAGATCGGCACCCCGCCGGTGTCCTTGTGGACGTCCCGGTACCACTCGCGCAGCCACGACAGGTGCTTGTCGTCCTCGGCCGGGTCCAGCCAGGACACCGAGTAGACCAGCTTCAGGATCGAGTCGCGCTGCGGGATCGCCGTCGCGTCCTCCGGCCGCTCGTTGGCCATGCCGCCGAAGCCGACGAACATCAGCGCCGCCGACGGGTTCGCGTACTCGTCGGTCGACAGGTGGCGGTAGATCGTCGCGACCTGCTCGTCGGAATAGTGCGCCCGCATGTCGGCCGCCTTCACCTTCGACCGCCGCGTCTCCAGGCCGCCGCTGGTGTACAGCCCGTCCCACAGGGTCGCCCGGTACCAGGGCAGGTGCAGGTTGTCCACGATCACCGGGGCGACGGTGAGGCCCTCCAGGACGGCCATCCCGAACTTCGTGAACAGCTCGGTCGCGTTCGGCGCCTCCGCGTCCATCTGGACGTTGAGCATGATGCCGCCGGAGGACTTGTGGGGCAGCAGCAGACCGCTGTACAGGTCCAGATACTCCGAATCCGCACCGGAGTTGCGCTCGTACCAGGCGACGAAGTTCTTCACCAGGCGGACGAAGTTCTCCTCGTCCATGCCCTCCCACGGCCAGATCACCTTGCCCAGCAGCACCGACTTGGGCGGCCGCGGCAGCAGGGTGCCGGGGTCGTCCCCGTAGGCGCCCGGCGAGCGCAGCCAGTAGCGCGTCACGACACCGAAGTTGCCGCCGCCGCCCCCGGTGTGGGCCCACCACAGCTCGCGGTTCGGATCGTCGGCCGCGTCGGTCGCGACGACGGCCCGGGCGGTGCCGTCGGCGTCGACGACCACCACCTCCACCGCGCACAGGTAGTCCACCAGGTAGCCCAGGCGGCGGGACAGCGGCCCGTACGCGCCGCCGGCGATGTGGCCGCCGATGCCCACCGACGGGCACGACCCGCCCGGCAGGGTCACACCCCAGTTCTTGTAGAGCGTGCGGTACATGTCGCCCAGCGTGATGCCCGGCTCGATCATGAACGCCCGCCGCTCGGTGTCGAACCGGACGTCCCGCAGTTCGGACATGTCCAGCAGCACCCGCACCTCGGCACTGTCCACCAGCGGCTCCTGGCAGTGCCCGCCGCTGCGCACCGAGATCGGCCGCCCGCTGTCGACGGCCTCCTGCACCGCGTCGACCGCTTCCTGCGTCGACCGGATCAGACAGACGTAGTCCGGCCGGCTGACGAACCGCTGGTTGCAGCCACGGGTCAGGTCCTCGTACCGCTGGTCGTCCGGCGTGACCCGGACGGCCGCCGCTCGCGCCTGCGGCGCACTCGTGTCCTGGATGGTGTACATCACGCTTCTCTCACTCGGCCGGCTGCGGGAGCGGGGCCGGCGGGATCGACGGGTGTGCGGGAAAAGGCGGCGAGGGAAGACGGGAAAGGGTCCGCCCGGCGCCGTGGAACGACCGGACGCCGGGACGGCGCACGACAAGGTCCGGCGCCGCCCCGGCCGGGGTCCCGCGCACCGAGGAATATCGCCCGCCGGGAATGGGCGGCAACCGGCCGGGGCGGAATTCAGGGGTGCGCCGGGAAAAGAAAGGGGAGCCCCGTCACGGCGGCCGCGGGAGGGGAGCAGGCCCGGTGAACGGCCTCGACCGGGCCCGCCGGACCGTGGTCCGGCTAGGGGAGCGTAGGGGTTGGAGCCCTTGAGGGCGCTGCGTAGCGTGAAGCCGTCCGCGGGCCACCGGCGGATGGCGGCCGGGCACGGCCAGTGTTCCCACGGATTGCGGGAATTTCGTTCTCCGGTCTCCACGGGCCGTCCCGTGGAACGCCGGGACCGTCCGGAGAATGCGCGCGACAGGCGACGGACACAAGGGGTCGGAAAAAGAATGATGAGTATTCGGTCTGCATCCGGTGCCCGCCGCGCGTCCGACACCCTGGACGAACCGGTGGCGATCGTCGGAATGGCCTGCCGCCTTCCCGGCGCGCCGGGGCCCGAGCAGTTCTGGGACCTCCTTGCCTCCGGCGCCGACGCCATCACCGCGCCACCGCCCGGACGCCGGCCCGGCCTGCCCGCCGACTGCCCGCCCTTCGGCGGCTTCCTGGACTCCGTCGACACCTTCGACGAGGCCTTCTTCCGGCTCTCCCCGCGCGAGGCCGCCGCCGCGGACCCCCAGCAGCGGCTGCTGCTCGAACTCGCCTGGGAGGCGCTTGAGCACGCGCGCGTGGTGCCGGCGGCACTGCGCCACCGGGACGTCGGCGTCTTCGTCGGCGCCATGCTCGACGACTACGCCACCCTCCAGGCCCGCGGCGGCCCCGCGGCGGCCGGCCCCCACGCGTTCACCGGCACCGCCCGCACCCTGCTGGCCAACCGGGTCTCCTACACCCTCGGCCTGCGCGGGCCGAGCCTGACCGTGGACACCGGGCAGTCCTCCTCGCTGGTGGCCGTCCACCTCGCCTGCCAGAGCCTGGCCAGGGGCGAGTCCTCCGTCGCGCTCGTCGGCGGCGTCCACCTCAATCTCGCCCCGGACAGCGCCGCCCGCGCCGCCCGCGCCGGGGTGCTGTCGCCGACTGGCCGCTGCCGTGTGCTCGACGCCGACGCCGACGGGTTCGTCCGCGGCGAAGGCGGCGCCGTCGTCGTCCTCAAACCGCTGACGGCCGCCCTCGCGGACGGCGACCGCGTCCACGCCGTCGTCCTGGGCACCGCCGTCAACAACGACGGCGGCGGCGAGGCCCTCACCGTGCCCGACGCCGACGCCCAGCGGCAGGTCGTCGAGGCCGCCTGCCGACGCGCCGGCGTCGCCCCGTCCGACGTGCGCTACGTCGAACTGCACGGCACCGGCACCCCGGTCGGCGACCCCGTCGAGGCAGGCGCCCTGGGCGCCGCGCTCGGCGCCGGCCGCACAGCCGCCGGCGCGCTGCGGGTCGGCTCCGCGAAGGCCGCGGTCGGCCACCTGGAGGGGGCCGCCGGCATCGTCGGCCTGCTCAAGGCCGTCCTCAGCCTCACCCACGGCGCCCTGCCGCCGACCCCGCACCACCGCACCCCCAACCCGCGCGTCGACCTCGGGGCCCTCGGGTTGCGCGTCCAGACCGCGCTGGAGCCGTGGCCGGAAGGCGGGGACGGGACCGGCGAACACATCGCCGGGGTCAGCTCGTTCGGCATCGGCGGCACCAACTGCCATGTGGTGCTGCGCGGCTCGGCGCCCCAGCCGTCACCCGCTCACGCCGCCACCGAGGCCGCCACCGAGGCCGTGGGCCCGATGGTGTGGCGGCTTTCCGGACGCGGCCGAGCCGCCCTGCGCGCCCAGGCCGCACGCCTCGCCGAGCACCTGCGGGCCCGCCCCGGCACCGACCCGGCGGCCCTCGCCCGCGCCCTGGCCACCACCCGTACCGAGTTCGAGCACCGGGCCGCGATCGTCGGCGAGGACACCGGCGACCTGCTGCGCGCCCTCGACGCGCTGGCCGCCGGGCTGCCCGCCGCCGGCCTCCAGCAGGGCAGCGCCCCCGCCGCCGGCACGCCGCTCGCCGTGCTGTTCACCGGCCAGGGCGGTCAGCGGTCCGGTATGGGGCGTGAGTTGTACGGGGCGTCTCCGGTGTTCGCGGATGCGCTGGACGAGGTGTGCGGGCTGTTCGACGCGGAGCTGGAACGGCCGTTGCGGGAGGTGATGTTCGAGGCGGGGTCGGGGGATCTGGACCGTACCGTTTACACGCAGGCCGCGCTGTTCGCCCTTGAGGTGGCGCTGTACCGGCTGGTGGAGTCGTGGGGTGTGCGGCCCGACTTCGTCACCGGCCACTCGATCGGTGAGCTGACCGCCGCCCATGTGGCGGGTGTGCTGTCGCTGAGGGACGCGGTCCGGCTGGTCGCGGCCCGCGGGCGGTTGATGCAGGCGCTGCCCGCCGGTGGTGCCATGCTGGCCGTCCAGGCGGAGGAGGCGTTCGTACGGGAGGCGTTGGCGGGCCGCGGCGATGTGGCTGTCGCGGCCGTCAACGGGCCTGAGGCCGTGGTGGTTTCGGGTGCGGGTGACACCGTCGCCGAGTTGGAGGCGGCCTGGCGTTCTGAGGGTCGTAAGGTCAAGCGGCTGACCGTTTCGCACGCGTTCCATTCGCCGTTGATGGAGCCGATGCTGGCGGACTTCCGTTCCGTCGCGGAGTCGCTGACCTACCACAGCCCTCGTATCCCGGTGGTGTCGAACGTCACCGGTGACCTCACCGGTGACCTGACCGACCCCGCGTACTGGGTGCGGCACGTCCGCGAGGCCGTGCGGTTCGCCGACGGTCTCGCAACGCTGCGTGCCCAGGGCGTCGCCACGTTCCTGGAGCTCGGCCCCGACGCCGTTCTCAGCGCGCTCGTGCCGGGTGACGCGGTCGCCCTGCCCGCTCTGCGCGAGGGCGAACCCGAGGTCCGGGCCCTGCTGTCGGCCGTCGCCGGCGCCGCCGTGCACGGCGTCCCGGTGGACCAGGACGCGCTCGGCCCCCGCACCGGCGCCGACGCCGGAGACCTGCCCACGTACGCGTTCCAGCGCCGCCGCCACTGGTTCGACGCGCTCCCCCCTGCCGAGGCCCCCGCCGCACCGGCCGAGGCGCCCGCGATCGAGGCCCCCGCGCCCGCCCCTCACGCCACGCCGCCGGTCCTCGACGCCGACTCCGCCCTGGCGTTGGTGCGCGCGCACGCCGCCGCCCTGCTCGGGCACGCCTCCCCGGCCGACGTCGACCCGGACCTCACGTTCAAGGACCTCGGCTGCGACTCGCTCACCTCCGTCCAGCTGCGCACCCGCGTCGGCGAGGCCGCCGGTCTCGGGATACCGGTGACGGCGGTCTACGACCACCCCACCCCGCGCGCCCTCGCGGCCCTCCTCGCCCGGGGCGGCGAACAGGCCGGTGGCGAGTGGGCCGACGGCGAGCGGGCCGAAGCGGTGCCGCCGTCGCGGGCGGACGGCGGGGAGCCGATCGCCATCGTCGGCATCGGCTGCCGCTTCCCCGGCGGGATCCGCACCCCCGAGGAGCTGTGGGAGGTCGTCGCCGGCGAGCGGAGCACCGTCGGCGGCTTCCCCACCGACCGGGGCTGGGACCTCGACCGGCTGTTCGCCACCGACCAGGCCGCGGCCGGCACCTCGTACACCCGGCACGGGTCGTTCCTGGAGGACGTCGCCGGGTTCGACGCGGGCTTCTTCGGGATCTCGCCGCGTGAGGCGCTGGCGATGGACCCGCAGCAGCGGCTGCTGCTGGAGACCTCGTGGGAGGCCGTCGAGCGGGCCGGGATCGTCCCGGCGGCGCTGCGCGGCAGCCGGACCGGGGTGTTCGTCGGCGCCACCGACTCGGCGTACGGTCCCCGGCTGCACGACCCGGGCGACGGCACCGACGGGCACCGGCTGACCGGCACCACGGTCAGCGTCGCCTCCGGCCGCATCGCCTACCAGCTCGGCCTGGAGGGCCAGGCCCTCACCGTGGACACCGCCTGCTCGTCCTCGCTGGTCGCCCTGCACCTGGCCGTGGGCGCCCTGCGGCGCGGCGAGTGCGACCTGGCGCTGGCCGGCGGCGCCTGCGTGATGCCGACGCCGGGGATGTTCGTCGAGCTCAGCCGCCAGCGGGCGCTCTCGCCACAGGGGCGCTGCCGCCCCTTCGACGAGAGCGCGGACGGCACCGGCTGGGGCGAGGGGGTCGGCATGCTGCTGGTCGAACGCCTCGGCGACGCCGAAAGGCTGGGCCACCCCGTCCTCGCCGTCGTACGCGGCTCGGCCGTCAACCAGGACGGCGCCAGCAACGGCCTCACCGCGCCCAGCGGACCCGCGCAGCGCAAGGTCATCACCCGGGCCCTGGCCGACGCCGGGCTCGCGGCCGGCCAGGTCGACGCCGTCGAGGCGCACGGCACCGGCACCCGGCTCGGCGACCCGATCGAGGCGGGCGCGCTGCTGGCCACCTATGGCGCGGACCGGGACCCCGAACGGCCGCTGTGGCTGGGCTCGCTGAAGTCCAACATCGGGCACACGCAGGCCGCCGCCGGCGTCGCCGGCGTCATCAAGACCGTCATGGCCCTGCGGCACCGCACGCTGCCGCGCACCCTGGGCGTCCAGACGCCCACCAGCCGCGTCGACTGGTCCTCCGGCGGCGTGCGGCTGTTGACCGAGGCCCGGCCCTGGCCGCGGGACGGGCGGCCGCGCCGCGCCGCCGTCTCCTCGTTCGGCATCAGCGGCACCAACGCCCACGCGATCGTCGAAGAGGCGCCGCCGGTCCCCCGGAGCGCCCGCGTCCCCGAACTCCCGCCCGCCGGGGCGGTGCCGTGGGTGCTGTCCGCCCGCGACGAGGACGCGCTGCGCGACCAGGCCGCGCGCCTCGTGCGGCACGCGGAGGAGCTGCCCGCCGCCGAACTGCCCGTCACCGCGGCGGCGCTGCTCGGCAGCCGCACCCTCTTCGAGGAACGCGCGGTGGTCTTCGGTGACAGCCCGGCCCACCTGGCCGCCGGACTCGAGGTGCTGGCGGCGGACGCCGAGGGGCCGGGCGTGCTGCGTGGACGCGCCCGCGGCGGTGAGCGGCCCGTGTTCGTCTTCCCCGGGCAGGGCTCGCAGTGGGTCGGCATGGCCGTCGAACTCCTCGACGGCTCACCGGTGTTCGCCGAGTCCATCGCCGCCTGCGAGGCGGCCCTCGCACCGTACGTGGACTGGTCGCTCACCGAGGTGCTGCGCGGCGACGGGGCCGAGTTCGCCACCGTGGACGTGCTGCAGCCCGTGCTGTTCGCCATGATGGTGTCGCTGGCCGCGCTGTGGCGCTCCGCCGGGGTCGAACCGGCCGCCGTCGTCGGCCACTCGCAGGGCGAGATCGCCGCCGCGCACGTCGCCGGCATCCTCACCCTCCAGGACGCCGCCCTCGTCAGCGTGCTGCGCGCCCAGGTCATGGAGGCCATCGCACCCGTCGGCGGCATGGTGTCGATGCTCGCCGGCCGCGCCCGCGTCGAGGAGCTGCTCGACGCGCTCGGCGGCCGGCTCTACGTCGCCGCCGTCAACGGACCCGAGACCGTCGCCGTTTCCGGCACCTTCGAGGACCTCGACCGGCTGCTGGAGGCCTGCGCGGCCGAGGGTGTGCGGGCCCGCAGGATCGCCGCCGCCTTCCCCTCGCACTGCGCGGAGGTCGCGCCGCTGGAACACAGGCTCAAGACCGCCCTCGCCTCCGTCACCCCGGCCCGGGGCGGCGTCGCGCTGCTGTCCACCGCACGCGGCACCTGGCTGGACGGCCCCGAGATGACGGCCGACTACTGGTACGACAACCTGCGGTACCCCGTGCTCTTCCAGGACGCCGTCGGCACTCTCGCAGGCGCGGGCCACGAACTGTTCGTCGAGGTCAGCCCGCACCCCGTGCTCGGTGGCGCCATCGAGGACTGCCTGGCCGCGCAAAGGCTGCCCGGCTCCGCCGTCGCCACACTCCGCCGCGGCCAGGGCGGCCCCGCACGGTTCGCCGAGGCCGCCGCCAGGGCCTTCACCCACGGCGCGCGCGTCGACTGGACCGCGTTCCTGCCCGCCGGCACCGCCGCCGGGCCCCGGGAGGCGGCCGGCCTGCCCACGTACCCCTTCCAGCACCAGGACCACTGGCACACCCCGGCCGCCGCCGGGGACGCCTCCGGCCTCGGCCTGGTCCCGGCCGGCCACCCGCTGCTGCACGCCGCCGTGCCGCTCGCGGGCGACGGGGGAGTCGTCCTCACCGGGGTGCTCTCCACCCGCACCCACCCCTGGCTCGCCGACCACGCCGCCTCCGGCACCGCCCTGCTGCCCGGCACGGCGTTCGTGGAGCTCGCCCTGCACGCCGCGAGCCTGCTCGGCGCGCCTACCCTCGGCGAACTCACCGTCGCGGCGCCGCTGGTGCTGCCCGAGGACACCGCCGTCCGCGTCCAGGTCAGGGCCGCCGCGCCCGGCCCCGACGGGGAGCGCGCGGTGGAGATCCACTCCTGCCCCGAGACACCCGGCGGCGAACCCCTCACGGGGACCTGGACCCGCCACGCCACCGGCGTCCTGCTGCCCGGCCCCGACGAGCCCCGGCCCGCCACCGCGGCACCCGCCGCCTGGCCGCCGCCCGGCGCCGGTGTCCTCGACCCGGCCGGGCTCTACGCGGGCCTGGCCGCCCGCGGCTACGACTACGGCCCGGTCTTCCGCGGGCTGCGCGCCGCCTGGCGGCTGGGCGAGGAGGTGTACGCGGAGGTGGAACTCCCGCAGCCCGAGCGCACCGCGGCCGGCGGCTACGCCCTTCACCCTGCCCTCTTCGACGCCGCCCTGCACGCCGCGCTGGTCCTCTCCGGACCCGACGGCGCCGCCGGCGACGGCCCCGGGCCGCTGCTGCTGCCGTTCGCCTTCACCGGCGTCGCCGTCGACGCCCCCGGCGCGTCCTCGCTGCGGGTGCGGGTCACCCCGCGCGGCGAGGACACCGTCTCGCTGCTGCTGACCGACGGGCTGGGCGAACCGGTGGCCCGCGTCGACGCGCTCGTCCTGCGGCCGGTCGCGCCAGGGGCGCTGGCCGCGCCCGACCGCACCCCGCCGCTGCTGCGCGTCGAATGGCAGCCCGTCACCCTCACCCGCACCCCGCCCGCCGGAGAAGGCCGCTGGGTGCTGCTGGGCGCCGACCGGTTCGGCGTCGGGCCCACCCTGGAGAGCGCCGGACTGCGCCTGGAGCGCTACGCCGACTTCGACACCTTCGCGCAGTCCCTCCCCGAGGACGGCGGACCCGCCCTGCCGTCCGGCGGCACCGTCATCGCCTACGCCCTGCCCGCCGCGCCCGACCGACCCGGCGGCGAACTCCCGCCGCACGCCGCGCGGTCGGCCGCCTACCGGGCGCTCGAGCTCGTACGCGGCTGGCTCGCCGACGAGCGCCTCGGCGGCTCCCGCCTCGTCGTCGTCACCCGCGGCGCCGCGGCCACCGGGCACGGCGACGCGCGCGCCGACCTCGCCGCAGCCGCCGTCCAGGGCCTGCTGCGCTCCGCCCGGTCCGAGAACCCCGGCCGGATCGTCCTGGTCGACCTCGACGCCGGGGATCCCGCCCCGGAGCTGCTCGCCGCCGTCCTCGCCAGCGGCGAGGGACAGCTCGCGCTGCGTGGCGACCGCGTGCTGACGCCCCGCCTGGTCCGGGCCCCGGCCGTCCCTGGGGGCCCGGCCGGTTCCGGAGGCCCGGCCGACGGCGTGCGACTCGACCCCGAGGGCACCGTCCTGGTCACCGGCGGCACCGGCTCGCTCGGCGCGCTCACCGCCCGCCGTCTCGTCACCCACCACGGCGCGCGCCACCTGCTGCTGGTCAGCCGCCGCGGTGCGGCCGCACCCGGCGCCGGCCGGCTGGCCGCCGCCCTGGAGGAGGCGGGCGCCCGCGTCACCTTCGCCGCCTGCGACGCCGCCGAGCGCGACCAACTCGCCGCCGTACTCGCCGCGATCCCGGCCGAGCACCCGCTCACCGCCGTGTTCCACACCGCCGGCGTGCTCGACGACGCGCTGATCGCCTCCCTCACCCCCGAACGCCTCGACGCCGTGCTGCGGCCCAAGGCCGACGCCGCCTGGCACCTGCACCGGCTCACCCGCGACATCCCGCTCAGCCACTTCGTGATGTTCTCCTCCGTCATGGGCCTGCTCGGCGGCCCGGGGCAGGGCAACTACGCCGCCGCCAACGCCTTCCTCGACGCCCTCGCCGACCGCCGGCGCCGCGCGGGCCTGCCCGCCACGTCCCTCGCCTGGGGTCCCTGGCGCCAGGACGGCGGCATGATGGGCCACTTGGGGGAGGGCGACATCGCCCGCCTCGCCCGCTCCGGCCTGCCGCTGCTCGGTGAGGAGGAGGGCATGGCGCTGCTCGGCCAGGCGCTCGGGCGCGACGAGGCGGTCCTCGCCCCCGTCCGCCTCGACCTCGCCGCGCTGCGCACCGCCGATCCGGCCGACGGCGGCCATCCGCTGCTGCGCGGCCTGGTCCGTACCCCGGCCCGGCGCGCCGCCGCGGACCTGGGCGCCCGCACCGGGACCACCCCCGCAGGCCAACTGGCCGCCCTCCCCGCGCCCGAGCGCCGCCGGGTGCTGTCGGCCCTGGTCCGCGAGCACACCGCGGCCGTCCTCGGCCACGCCTCCGCGGACGGCGTCGCCGTCGAGAAGGCGTTCAACGAACTCGGCTTCGACTCGCTGACCGCCGTCGACCTGCGCAACCGCCTGGGCGCCGCCACCGGCGTGCGGCTGCCGGTGACCGTCATCTTCGACCATCCCACGGTCGCCGCGCTCATCGACCACCTCGTCGGCGCGACCGCGCCCCCCGAGACCCCCGCCGCCCCGGCCGCCCCCGGCGCCGCTCACCCGGCCGCCGAATCCGCGGCCGACCCGCTCGGCGAGGTCGAACGGCTGGAGGCCGCGCTGCGCCTGGTCCCCGACGACCCCGCGCGCCGCGGACCGATCGCCGCCCGCCTCTACACCTTCCTGACCGCCTGGACGACCGCCTCCGCCGAACCGGGCACGCCCGGCGCACCCGGCGTGCCGGCCGCCGACGACCTGGACCGGGCCAGCGACGAGGAGCTGTTCCGCTTCCTCGACGACGACCTCGGCCTGTCCTGACCGGCACCGGACCGTCGCGGGCGGCCACCCGCGACGCACCGGCCGCCCCCCACGCGCTCACCTGCGTACCCCGCCGCCATCCCGCCACCCCGCCGTACCGACAGCGCGCCGCCGCCCCGCCACACCCCGAGGAGCTGAGGTAGATGACCACCGAGCAGAAGCTGCGCGACTACCTCAAGCGCGCCACCGCCGACCTCGCGCAGGCCCGGCGCCGCGTGAAGGAGCTGGAGGAGAGCGCCGGGGACCCCGTGGCCGTGGTCGGCATGGCCTGCCGGTTCCCCGGGGGCGCGGCCAGCCCGGAGGAGTTCTGGGAATTGGTGCGCGACGGGCGCGACGCCGTCTCCGGCTTCCCCGCCGACCGCGGCTGGGACCTGGCCGCCCTCCAGGACGACGGTGGCAGACCCGGCACCACCTACGTCCGCGCCGGCGGGTTCCTGTACGACGCGGGCCGGTTCGACGCCGCCCTGTTCGGCATCGCGCCGCGTGAGGCGCTGGCCATGGACCCGCAGCAGCGGCTGCTGCTGGAGACCTCCTGGGAGACCCTCGAACGCGCCGGGATCGCCCCCGACCGGCTGCGCGGCGAACGCGTGGGCGTCTTCGTCGGCGCCCTCGCCCCCGAGTACGGGCCCGCGATGCACGACGGCGGCGAGCAGGAGGGCTACCTCCTGACCGGCAACCAGCTCTCGGTCGCCTCCGGCCGCATCGCCTACACCCTGGGCCTGGAGGGCCCGGCGATCACCGTCGACACCGCCTGCTCCTCCTCGCTGGTCGCCCTGCACCTGGCCGTCGCCTCGCTGCGGCGCGGCGAGTGCGCGATGGCGCTGGCCGGCGGTGTCACCGTCATGTCGCAGCCGGGCATCTTCGTCGACCTCGGCAAACAGCGCGGCCTGTCCGCCGACGGCCGCTGCAAGGCCTTCGCGGCCGGCGCGGACGGCTTCGGGCCCGCCGAGGGCGTCGGCATGCTGCTGGTCGAACGCCTCTCGGACGCCCGCCGCAACGGCCACCGGATCCTGGCGGTCGTCCGCGGCTCCGCCGTCAACCAGGACGGCGCCAGCAACGGCCTGACCGCCCCCAACGGCCCCTCCCAGCAGCGCCTGATCCGCGACGCCCTCCTCAACGCGGGCCTGTCGGCGGGCGAGGTCGACGCCGTCGAGGCGCACGGCACCGGCACCCCGCTGGGCGACCCCATCGAGGCGCAGGCCCTGCTCGCCACCTATGGCGCGGACCGCGATCCCGAACGGCCGCTGTGGCTGGGCTCGGTGAAGTCCAACATCGGCCACACCGCGGCCGCCGCCGGGGTCGCCGGCGTCATCAAGACCGTCATGGCGCTGCGCCACGGCGTGCTGCCGCAGACCCTGCACGCGGACGAGCCCACCCCGCACGTCGACTGGTCCGGCGGCGTCGCCCTCCTCACACAGCAGCGGCGGTGGCCGCGGACCGGGCGGCCGCGCCGCGCCGGCGTGTCGTCGTTCGGCATCAGCGGCACCAACGCGCACGTCATCCTGGAACAGGCCCCCGAGGCCGCCGTGGCCGCCCAGGACCCGGAGGTTCCTGAGCCGCCACGGACCCTTCGCACCCCCCAGGTCCCCCAAGACGCCCGCATTCGCCAGGCCCCGGTGGCTCCGCAAGCCGCCCAGGCCCCCACGACCGCCGCGCCGGACGTCCCCCCCGGCGCGGCACCCGTGCCGTTCGCGGGATCCGGCGTGCTTCCCTGGCCCCTGTCCGCCCGCGGACAGGGGGCGCTGCGCGCCCAGGCCGCCGCGCTCGCCGCCGCCCTCACCGCGGACGCCGCCGCCGATCCCGCCGCCGTAGCCGCCGAACTCGCCCGGGGCCGGGCCGCGTTGGACGACCGCGCCGTGGTGCTGGGCGGCGGGCGCGAGGAACTGCTGACGGCGCTGGCGGCCGTCGCCGACGGCACCGCCGCCACCGGACAGGCCACCGGCGACGGCGGCATCGTCCTGGTCTTCCCCGGCCAGGGCTCGCAGTGGGTCGGCATGGCCGCCGAACTCATCGCCGTCAGCCCGGTGTTCGCCGAATCCGTCGCCGCCTGCGAACGCGCCCTCGCGCCGCACACCGACTGGACCCTCACCGAGGCCCTGGGCGACGCCGCCCTGCTGGAGCGCGTCGACGTCGTCCAGCCCGCGCTGTTCGCCGTGATGGTGTCCCTCGCCGCCCTGTGGCGGTCCCTCGGCGCCGACATCAAGGCCGTCGTCGGCCACTCGCAGGGCGAGATCGCCGCGGCCGCCGTCGCCGGGGCGCTGTCCCTGGAGGACGCCGCCCGCGTCGTCGCCCTGCGCTCGCGCGCCATCGCCCGTATCGCCCGCACCGGCGGCATGGTGTCGCTGACGGCCTCCGCCGAGCGGACCGAGGAGCTGCTGGCCGGCTACGAGGGACGCGTCGGCATCGCCGCCGTCAACGGGCCCGGCTCCACCGTCGTCTCCGGCCCCGCCGACGCCCTCGACGCCTTCATGGCCACCTGCGCCGGGGCCGGCGTCGACGCCCGCCGCGTCAACGTCGACTACGCCTCCCACTCCGCGCAGATGGAGGAGCTGGAGGACGAGATCGTCGCCGCGCTGGCCCCGATCACGCCGCTCGCCCCGGCCGTCCCCATGCTCTCGACCTGCACCACCCGGTGGGTCGCCGAGGGCGACCTCGACGCCCGTTACTGGTACGAGAACCTCCGCCACCCCGTCCGGTTGCGCGCCGCCGTCGAGGAACTGGCCCGCTCCGGCCACCGGCTGTTCGTGGAGTCCAGCCCGCACCCCGTGCTCATCCCCGGCGTCCAGGACACCCTCGACGAACACGGCGGCGGCCTCGTCCTCGGTACGCTGCGCCGCGACCAGGGCGGCGCCCGCCGCTTCCTCACCGCCGCCGCCGAGGCATGGACCCGCGGCGCCGCCCTCGACTGGGCCCGCGTCACCCCCGCCACCGCGCACCGCCCCGACCTGCCCACGTACGCCTTCCAGCGCGAGCACTACTGGCTCACCGCGGCGCCCGCCGCCCCCGTCCCCGCCACGCCCGCGGGAGACGGCGACGACAGCGCGTTCTGGCAGGCCGTCGAGAGCGGCGACCTCACCGCCGTGTCCACCACCCTCGGCGTCGAGGGCGAGGCCACCCTCAGCACCCTGCTGCCGGCCCTGTCCGACTGGCGGGCCGCCCGCCGCGACAACGCCGTCCTCGACTCCTGGCGCTACCGCGTCACCTGGCGGCCCGCCCCTGAGCCGCCCACCGCCCGGCTCACCGGCGAATGGCTCCTGATCACCCCGGCCGACGGCACCGCCGGCGAGCTGCCGGCCGCCGTCGCCGGCGCCCTGACCGCCGCGGGCGCCGCCGTCCGCACCGTCCCCGCCGGGGACACCGCCCTGGACCGGGGCGGACTCACCGGCCTGCTGCGTGAAGCCACCGGGACCGCCGCGCCCGCCGGTGTCGTCTCCCTCCTCGCCCTCGACGCGACGCCCACCGAGGGGGCACCGCACCTGCTGACCGGCGTCGCGGCCACCCTCGTCCTGCTCCAGGCCCTGGGCGACGCGGGCATCGACGCGCCCCTGTGGTGCGTCACGCGCGGCGCGGTCGCCGCGGCCGACGGCGACACCGTCGACCACCCGGCCCAGCAGCAGGTCTGGGGCCTGGGCCGCACAGCCGCCCTGGAGTACCCGGACCGCTGGGGCGGCCTCGTCGACCTGCCCGAGTCCTTCGACCGGCGCGCCGCCGCCCGCCTCACCGCGGTCCTGGCGGGCCTGCCGGGAGACGAGGACCAGGTCGCCGTACGCCCGGCCGGACTGCTGCTGCGCCGCCTCGCGCGCGCCCCCCTCGCCGGGGCCGCCCCCGTGCGCACGTGGCGGCCGCGCGGCACCGTCCTGGTCACCGGCGCCACCGGCGCCATCGGCCCGCACCTCGCCCGCTGGCTCGCCGAGGGCGGCGCCGAGCACCTCGTCCTGACCAGCCGCCGCGACCCCGGCAGCCCCGAGTTCGACGCGCTGCGCGCCGACATCGACCGGCTCGGCGTCCGCCTCACCCTCGCCACCTGCGACGTCGGCGACCGCGACGAACTGGCCGCGCTCATCGCCCGTGCCGAGGCCGACGGCCCGCCGATCCGCGCCGTCGTGCACGCCGCGGCCCTCATCAAGCTCGGCCCGCTGGAAGGCGTCGGCACCGCCGAGTTCGCCGCGACCATGGAGGCCAAGGCCGCCACCGCGGACCACCTCGACCAGCTCCTGGACCGGGAGTCCGTGGACGCCTTCGTCCTGTTCTCCTCCGTCGCGGGACTGTGGGGCAGCGGCGACCACGGCACCTACGCCGCCGGCAACGCCTACCTCGACGCCGTCGCCGCCCGCCGCCGCGCCCGCGGCCTGCCGGCCGTCTCCATCGCCTGGGGCGTGTGGGACGGCTGCACCCCGGCAGGAGTCGACGCCGACCGGCCCGCCCGGCACGGACTGCCCACCATCGCGCCGCGCCTGGCCCTGCTCGGCATGCAGCAGGCCCTCGACCACGACGAGACCCACATCGCGCTCTGCGAGGTCGACTGGCCGCGCTTCGGCCCGATCTTCACTTCCGCCCGCCCCCGCCCGCTGCTCGCGGACATCCCCGAGGCCCACCGCGCGGCCCCCGCCCGCACGGGGGCCCCCGCCCAGACCGCCGCCCCCGTGGCGCGGGAAGCCGGATCGCGCGAGGCCACGTCGCAGGAAGCCGCGTCCGCGTGGGCCCGGCGGCTGAGCGGGCTCGCCGAGACCGACCAGGACAAGGACGTCCTGGAGACCGTCCTCGCCGAGGCTGCCGCCGTCCTCGGCCACCGCGGAGCCGACGCCATCGGCGCCGACCGGACCTTCCGCGACAGCGGCGTCGACTCCCTCACGTCCGTCGAACTGCGCAACCGCCTCGTCGCCGCCACCGGCCTGCGACTGCCCGCGGCCCTCGCCTTCCACCACCCCACCCCCCGCGCTCTGGCCCGCCACCTGCGCGAGCGCATCACCGGCGGCGCGGCTGCCGCGACCCCTTCCCCGGCCGCGCCGGCCGTGCGCCCGGCCGACGACGAACCGCTCGCCGTCATCGGCATGGCCTGCCGGCTCCCCGGCGGCGTACGCACCCCCGACGACCTGTGGAACCTGGTCGCCACCGGCGGCGACGCCGTCTCCGGCCTGCCCGCCGACCGCGGCTGGGACCTCGACGGCCTCTACGACCCCGACCCCGACCACGACGGCACCAGCTACGTACGGCACGGCGGATTCCTCTACGACGCGGGCGACTTCGACACCCGCTTCTTCGGCATCTCACCCCGTGAGGCGCTGGCGATGGACCCGCAGCAGCGGCTGGTGCTGGAGACGTCATGGGAGGCCGTCGAACACGCCGGGATCGACCCCGCGTCGCTGCGCGGCACCCGCGCGGGCGTCTTCGTGGGCATCAACTACCAGGACTACGGCACCGGCCTGACCGCGCTGCCGGAAGGCTCCGAGGGCCACCTGCTCACCGGGTCGGTGGCGAGCGTCGCCTCCGGCCGCGTCGCCTACACCCTGGGCCTGGAGGGCCCGGCGATCACCCTCGACACCGCCTGCTCCTCCTCGCTGGTCGCCCTCCACATGGCCGGGCAGTCGCTGCGCCGCGACGAGTGCTCGCTCGCGCTGGTCGGCGGCGTCGCCGTCATGTACCGGCCGCGCACCCTTGTTGCCTTCAGCCGGCAGCGCGGCCTGGCCAAGGACGGCCGCTGCAAGGCCTTCGCGGCGGACGCCGACGGCATGGGCCTGGCCGAGGGCGTCGGCATGCTCCTCGTCGAGCGGCTCTCCGACGCCCGGCGCAACGGCCACCGGGTGCTCGCCGTCGTCCGCGGCTCGGCCGTCAACCAGGACGGCGCCAGCAACGGCCTGTCCGCGCCGAGCGGCCCGGCGCAAGAACGCGTCATCCGCCAGGCCCTGACCGACGCCGGGCTGACCACCGCCGACGTGGACGCCGTCGAGGCCCACGGCACCGGCACCACCCTCGGTGACCCGATCGAGGCAGACGCCCTGCTGGCCACCTACGGCCAGGACCGGCCCGCGGGCCGGCCGCTGTGGCTCGGGTCCCTGAAGTCCAACATCGGCCACACGCAGGCCGCCTCGGGCGTCGCGAGCATCATCAAGACGGTCATGGCGATACGCCACGGCGTGCTGCCGCAGACCCTGCACGCGGACGAGCCCACCCCGCACGTCGACTGGTCGTCCGGCGCCGTGGCCCTGCTGGCGCAGTCGCGGGAGTGGCCGGAGACGGGCCGTCCGCGTCGTGCGGGTGTCTCCTCCTTCGGGATCAGTGGGACGAACGCGCACGTGATCCTGGAGCAGGCGCCGGAGCCGGTGGTGGTGGAGCCCGCGGACGGCGCGGTGCCGCTGGACATGGGCGGGCTGGTGCCGTGGGTGCTGTCGGGCAAGGGCGAGGCGGCGTTGCGGGCGCAGGCGGAGCGGTTGGCGGGCGCTGTTGCGGGTGTTGATCCGGGTGCGGTGGCGGCCGGTTTGGTGCGGGGTCGTGCGGTGTTCGAGGACCGTGCGGTGGTGCTGGGCGCGGATGCGGACGAGTTGGTGGCGGGGTTGGCTGAGGTGGCGTCGGGTGGTGGGGTGACGGGGCGGGCCGAGGGTGATGGTCGTGTGGTGTTCGTTTTCCCGGGTCAGGGGTCGCAGTGGGTGGGGATGGCGCGTGAGTTGATCGCTGCTTCGCCGGTGTTCGCGGAGTCGATCGCCGCGTGTGAGCGGGCGTTGGGGCCGTATGTGGAGTGGTCGCTGGGTGAGGCGTTGGATGATGCGGGGTTGTTGGAGCGGGTGGATGTGGTGCAGCCGGTGTTGTTCGCGGTGATGGTGTCGTTGGCGGCGGTGTGGCGTTCGCTGGGTGTGGAGCCGGCCGCTGTGGTGGGGCATTCGCAGGGGGAGATTGCGGCTGCGGCGGTGGCGGGGGCGTTGTCGTTGGGGGATGCGGCGCGGGTGGTGGCGTTGCGGGCGAAGGCCCTGCTGCGGGTTGCGGGCACGGGTGGCATGGTGTCGCTGTTCTGCTCGGCCGGGAAGGCGACCGAGTTGCTGGCCGGGTACGAGGGCCGCGTCGGTATCGCGGCGGTGAACGGGCCGGGCTCCACGGTCGTGTCGGGTCTGGCGGACGCCCTGGACGCCTTCATGGCCACATGCGCGGAGGCGGGGGTGGACGCCCGCAGGGTGAACGTCGACTACGCCTCCCACTCCGCCGGCATGGAGCCGTTGAAGGACGAGATCCTGGATGTGCTCGCGCCGATCGTGCCCAAGGCGCCGAGCGTCCCGATGTTCTCCACGTACACCGGCAGCTGGGTCGAGGCGGGCACGCTGGGTGCTTCGTACTGGTACGAGAACCTGCGCCATCCGGTGCAGTTGGAGAGCGCCGTTGCCGCGCTCGCCGAGTCCGGTCACCGCGTTATCGTCGAGGCCAGCCCGCACCCGGTGCTGACCGTGGGTGTGCAGGACACTCTTGAGGAGCATGGTGGCGGTGTCGCGCTGGGTACGTTGCGCCGGGAGCAGGGGGGCGTGCGGCGGCTGCTGACCTCGGCGGCCGAGGCGTACACGCACGGCGCGTCCGTCGACTGGGGCCGTCTCCTGCCGGCCGCCGCCGGTCACACCGACCTGCCCACGTATGCCTTCCAGCACGAGCGGTACTGGCTGCTGGACGCCGTGACCCCCGCACCGGGAAGGAGCGTCGACGAGGCGGACGCCGCGTTCTGGCGGGCCGTCGCCGACGGGGACCTCACCGGCCTCGGTGTCGACGCCGAACGGCCGCTCAGCGAGGCGCTGCCCGCGCTGGCCGCGTGGCGCCGTGAGCGCGAGATGTCCGCGGGCACCGCGGACTGGCGCTACCGCGTGAGCTGGACGCCGCTGTCCGAACCGCCCGCCGCCACCCTCGCCGGCACCTGGCTCGTCGTCGCCCCCGCCGGGACCGGCACGGGCCCGGCCGACGGCCCCTCCGCCGAACCCGGCGACGATCTCGCCGCCGGCTGCGCCGCCGCGCTGCGCGAGGCCGGTGCCACGGTCACCGTTGCCGCGCCCGCCGGCGCCGAGCCCGACGCGGTGGAGTTGCTGCGACTCGTCGCCGCCGCGGGTGCGTTCGACGGCGTGCTGTCGCTGCTCGCCCTGGACACCGAACCCCTCGACGGCACGGGCGGCACCGTACCGCGCGGCCTGTACGCCACCCTCGGGCTCGTCCAGGCCCTCGGCACGGCGGGCAGTACCGCGCCGCTGTGGATCGCCACCCGCGGCGGCGTCGCCACCGACGTCGCGGACGGCGCCGGGGTGGACGAGGCGCAGGCGCTGACGTGGGGGCTCGGCCGGGTCGCCGCCCTGGAGCACCCCGAGCGCTGGGGCGGCCTCGTGGACCTCCCGCAGACGTTCGACGAGCGGGCGGCGGGCCGGCTCGCCGCCGTCCTCGCGGGTCTGCCCGGCGAGGAGGACCAGGTGGCCGTACGCGGCTCCGGCCTGTGCGTCCGCCGCCTGCTGCGCGCCGCCCCACCGGTCAGGAGCGCGGGCGGGGGCGCGGGGTGGCGTCCCGGCGGCACCGTCCTGGTCACCGGCGGGACCGGCGCCATCGGCGGCCACGTGGCCCGCTGGCTGGCCGCGAGCGGCGCCGCCCACCTCGTCCTGGCCGGCCGCCGCGGCCCTGACGCCCCCGGCGCCGCCGAACTCGCCGCCGAACTGGAGAAGTCGGGCGCCCGCGTCACCGTCGCCGCCTGCGACATCACCGACCCCGACGCGCTGCGCCGCCTCGCCGCCCGTGCCGAGGCCGACGGCGAACCCGTCCGCGCCGTCTTCCACGCCGCCGGGGAGGGCTGGGAGACCACGCTCGCCGAGACCGACCGCCATCTGCTGGCCGCCAGTGCCGCCGCCAAGGTCGCCGGCACGCGTGCCATCGACACCGTCTTCGGGGACCGGCTCGACGCCTTGGTCCTCTTCTCCTCCAACGCCGCCGTCTGGGGAAGCACCGCCCTGGGCGCGTACGCCGCCGCCAATGCGCACCTCGACGCCTTCGCCGAGAATCGGGCCCGGCGCGGGCTGCCCGTCACCTCCGTGGCCTGGGGCCTGTGGGCGGGCCCGGGCATGGCGGAGGGCGAGGCCACCGACGCCATGGTGCGCCGGGGCGTGCGGCCCATGGAGCCCACCCGCGCGGTCGGCGTGCTGCGGCAGGCACTGGAGCACGGCGAACCGCTCCTGGCCGTCGCCGACCTGGACTGGCCGCGCTTCCACGCCGTGTTCGCCTCCGCCCGCCGCCGGCCGCTCGTCGCCGACCTCGACGAGGTGCGCGCGCTCGCGGACACCTCCGCCGACACCACCGCGGCTGACGGCGACGCCGCCGCCAGGACCGCCGCGCTGGCCGCACTGCCGCCCGCGGAACGGGACCGCGCCCTGACCGAACTCGTCCGCGCGCAGGCCGCCGCCGTACTCCGCTTCGGAGAGGCGGACGCCGTCCACACCGAACGGGCCTTCCGGGAACTGGGGTTCGACTCGATCACCGCCGTCGAGATGCGCACCCGGCTCGCCCGCGCCACCGGCCTGCGGCTGCCCGCCACCCTCATCTTCGACCACCCCACCCCCACCCGCCTGGCCCGCCACCTCGCCGGCCTGCTCTTCCCCGACGAGGCCGCCGCCGAGGCCGACGACCTCGCCGAGCGGCGGATACGGGACCTGCTGGCCACCATCCCGCTCAACCGCCTGCGCGAGTCCGGCCTGGAGGCCGCACTCCTGGAACTGGCCGGCGCCGCGGCACCCGCCACCGGGGCGGACCCCGCCTCCGGCACCGGTATCGACGACCTCGATGCCGAGAGCCTCATCCGCATGGCTCTCGACTCTTCCGCTTCCTGACCGACGCCCACGCATTCGAGGAGTCCTTCGATGACCACGTCCACCGAGCAACTGCTCGAAGCGCTCCGGGCCTCCCTCAAGGAGACCGAGCGGCTCCGGCAGGCCAACCGCGGGCTGGCCGAGGCGGCGCGCGAGCCCATCGCGATCGTCGGCATGGCCTGCCGCTACCCGGGGGGCGTGCGCAGCCCGGAGGACCTGTGGCAGCTGGTGGAGGCGGGCACCGACGCGGTCGGCGGGCTGCCGGCGGACCGGGGCTGGGACATCGACCGCCTGTACCACCCCGACCCCGACCACGAGGGCACGTTCTACTGCGCCAACGGCGGGTTCATCGAGGACGCCGGCCACTTCGACGCGGGCTTCTTCGGGATCTCGCCGCGTGAGGCGCTGGCGATGGACCCGCAGCAAAGGCTGCTGCTGGAGACCTCGTGGGAGGCCCTGGAACGGGCCGGCATCGAACCGGGCAGCCTGCGCGGCAGCCGCTCCGGCGTGTTCATCGGCGCCGGCTTCCAAGGCTACGGCGGGGCCGGCCACCAGCGGCTGCCCGCGGGCGTCGAGGGCCACCTGCTGACCGGCACCGTCACCAGCGTCGCCTCCGGCCGCGTCGCCTACACCCTCGGCCTGGAGGGCCCGGCCGTCACCGTCGACACCGCCTGCTCCTCCTCGACCGTCGCCATCCACCTGGCCGTGCAGAACCTCAGGAACGGCGACTGCGGGCTGGCCCTGGCCGGCGGCGCCGCGATCTCCGCCACGCCGTGGGCGTTCATCGAGTTCTCCCGGCAGGGCGGCCTGGCGCCCGACGGCCGCTGCAAGCCGTTCGCGGACGCCGCCGACGGCATCGGCTGGGCCGACGGCGTCGGCGTCCTCGTCCTGGAACGGCTCGGCGACGCCCGCCGCAACGGCCACGACGTGCTCGCCGTGATCCGCGGCGCCGCCACCAACCAGGACGGCGCCAGCAACGGCCTGTCCGCGCCCAGCGGCCCCGCCCAGCAGCGCGTCATCCTGCAGGCACTGGCCGACGCGCGGCTGTCGGCCGCCGACGTCGACGCCGTCGAGGGGCACGGCACCGGCACCACCCTCGGCGACCCCATCGAGGCGCAGGCGCTGCTGGCGACCTACGGGCAGGACCGGCCCGAGGGACGGCCGCTGTGGCTCGGCTCGCTCAAGTCCAACATCGGCCACAGCCAGACCGCGTCGGGCGTCGGCAGCGTCATCAAGTCCGTGATGGCGCTGCGGCACGGCGTGCTGCCGGCCACCCTGCACGTCGACGAGCCCTCCCGCCACGTGGACTGGACCGCGGGCGACGTCCGGCTCCTCACCGAGAAGCGGCCGTTCCCCGAGACCGGGCGGCCCCGCCGGATCGGCGTCTCCTCGTTCGGCGTCAGCGGCACCAACGTTCACCTCGTCCTGGAACAGGCCCCCGGGACCGAGCCCGCCGCCGGAGACGAGGCCGCACCCGGCACCGCACCCGCATCCGCCGCCGGAGCCGAGACCGCCGAGCCCGCGCCGCTGGGCTCCGCCCCTCCGCCGTGGGTGCTGTCCGCTCGGGGCACCGCCGCCCTGCGCGAGCAGGCCGCCCGCCTCGCCGCCGCCCCCGCCGTACGGGGAGATGCCGAGCCCGCCGCGATCGCCGCCGAACTCCTGCTGCGCCGGGCCTCGTTCGAGGACCGCGCCCTCGTCCTCGGCGACACCCGCGCCGACCGGCTCGCCGCCCTCGCCGCTCTCGCCGCGGGGGAGGAGCACCCCCACCTCGTCACCGGCAGCGCCCGGCACGCCGCGGGCGGCGTCGTCCTCGTCTTCCCCGGCGCCGGCTCCCAGTGGGTCGGCATGGCCACCGAACTCCTCACCGCCTCGCCGGTGTTCGCCGCCTCCATGGCCGCCTGCGCGGACGCCCTCGCCCCCTGGACGGACTGGTCCCTGACCGACGCCCTCGGTGACGCGGCGCTGCAGGAGCGCCAGGACGTCGTGCAGCCCCTCCTGTTCGCGGTGATGGTGTCGCTGGCCGCGCTGTGGCGGTCGCTGGGTGTGGAGCCCGCGGCCGTGGTCGGCCACTCCCAGGGCGAGATCGCCGCGGCCGCGGTGGCCGGCGCGCTGTCGCTCCAGGACGCGGCCCGCGTCGTCGCGCTGCGGGCCAAGGCCATCACCCGCCGGGCCCGGCCCGGCGGCATGGTCTCCGTCCTCGCGCCCACCGACCGCGTGAGCGCGCTGCTGGCCGGCTTCGGGGACCGGCTCGGCGTCGCCGCGCACAACGGCCCGTACGCCACCGTCGTCTCGGGCGACGCCGACGTCCTCGACCCGTTCATCGCCGCGTGCGCCGACGCCGGCGTGGAGGCCCGCCGGGTCAACGTCGCCTACGCCTCCCACTGCGCGCACATGGAGGACCTGCGCGAGGAGGTGCTCGACGTCCTCGCGCCGCTGCGCCCCCTCGCGCCCGCCGTCCCCATGTACTCGACGTACACCGGCGGCTGGGTCACCGCCGGGCAACTCGACGCCGCCTACTGGTACGGCAACATCCGCCACCCGGTACGGCTGCGCGAGGCCGTGGAGGCGCTGGCCGCCGCGGGGCACCGCGTCTTCCTGGAGTGCAGCCCGCACCCGCTGCTGACCGGCGCCGTGCAGGGCACCCTCGACGAGGCCGGCGGCGGCACCGCGCTGGGCACCCTGCGCCGCGGACAGGACGGGCCGGACCGCGTCCTGACCGCCGCCGCCCACGCCCACGCCCACGGCGCCGGCGTCGACTGGACGCGGACGCTGCCGGCCGCCGTGCCCCGCGCCGACCTGCCCACGTACCCCTTCCAGCGGGAGCGCTACTGGCTGGAGGCGCCGGCCGACGACCGCCGGGACGCGCCGGCCCTGGGCCTGGGCGGCGTGGACCACCCGCTGCTCGGCGCCGCCGTCACCCTGGCCGACGGCGACGGGCTCGTCCTGTCCGGCCGCCTGTCGCTCAAGGCCCATCCGTGGCTCGCCGACCACGTCGCCGACGGCACGCCGCTGCTGCCCGGCACCGCGTTCGTGGACCTCGCCCTCCAGGCGGGACTGCAGGCCGGCGCCCCCACCGTCGACGAACTCACCCTGCCGGCGCCGCTGGCGCTGCGCGAGGACACCACCACCGACCTGCAGGTCCGCGTCGCCGCACCCGACGCCTCCGGCCGCCGCGCCCTCACCGTCCACTCCCGCACCCGGGCGGACGACGACGAGCCCGGCGACACCCCGTGGACCCTGCACGCCACCGGCATCCTGAGCGCCGCCGCCGGGCCCGATGCCCCCGACGCCGACCTGACCGCCTGGCCGCCGCCCGGCGCCGAGCCGGTCCCGACCGACGACCTGTACGACCGCCTCGCCGAACGCGGCTACACCTACGGGCCCGCCTTCCGCGGGCTGCGCGCCGCCTGGCGCCGCGGCGGCGAGGTCTACGCCGAGGTCGCGCTGCCCGAGGACCGGCACGAGCAAGCCCGCGCCTTCGGCGTCCACCCGGCGCTGCTCGACTCGGCCCTGCACGCCGCCGGCTTCGCCGGGCTGCTGGACGACGGGCGCACCACCACCCGGCTGCCCTTCAGCTGGTCGGGGATCTTCCTGGCCGCGGCCGGACCGACCGCGCTGCGCGTGCGGCTCACCGCCGCCGGACCCGACACCCTCGCCGTCGATGTCGCCGACCCCACCGGCCGGCCGGTCGCCGCCATCGGCTCCCTCGTCCTGCGCCCCGTCGACCCGGCCGCCCTCGCCGCCAAGGGCGCCGCGCCGCTGCCCGACGCCCTGTACCGCGTCACCTGGCAGCCGCTGCCCGCGGCCCCGGCCCGTACGGAATCGGCCCGTACGGAATCGGCCCGTACCGACCCGGCCCGTACGGAGGCGTGGGCGGTGCACGGCCCCGACCCCCTCGGCCTGGCCACCGCCCTCGGCCTCCCGGCGGCCCCCGCGGAACCGGACGTCCTGCTCATCACCTGCGGGCACCCCGGCGGCGCCGCCCCCGACGCCGTCCGCGCCCTTCTCGCGGACACCTTGGAGACCGTCCGCGGTCCGCTCGCCGACGGCACCCGGGCGGCCACCCGCCTGGTCGCCGTCACCTCCGGCGCCCTGGCCACCGGGCCCCACGAGGACGCCGACCCCGTCACCGCCGCCTGCTGGGGCCTCCTGCGCAGCGCCCAACTCGAATATCCCGACCGGCTCGTCCTCATCGACACCGACACGGCGCCCGCCTCCCTCGCCGCGATCCGCGCCGCCGTCGCCCGCGATGAGCCGCAGGCCGCGCTGCGCGAGGGCGCCGTCCTCGTACCCCGCCTCGCCCGCGCCACGACCGCCGGCACCCTGACCACCCCCGCCGAGGGCCCCTGGCGGATCTCCACCGACGGCTCGGGCACGGTGGACGCCCTCACCGCCGTCCCCTGGCCGCCCGCCGAGGCCCCCCTCGACCGGCACCAGGTCCGCGTCGCCATGCGCGCCTGCGGTGTCAACTTCCGTGATGTGCTGATCACCCTGGGGATGTACCCCGACCAGGCCCTGCTGGGCAGCGAGGGCGCCGGCGTCGTCCTGGAGACCGGACCCGACGTCACCGGGATCGCCCCCGGCGACCGCGTCATGGGCATGTTCCTCGGCTGCTTCGGGCCCGTCGCCGTGACCGACGAGCGCTGGCTCGCGCGCGTCCCGGACGACTGGACGTTCGCCCAGGGCGCCGCCACGCCCGTCGCGTTCCTCACCGCCTACTACGGCCTGCACGACCTGGCCGGCCTGCGGGCGGGAGAGCGCGTCCTGGTGCACTCCGCCGCCGGCGGCGTCGGCATGGCCGCCGTCCAGCTCGCCCGCCACCTGGGCGCCGAGGTCTACGCCACCGCCCACCCGTCCAAGTGGCCCGCCCTGCGCGCCCTCGGTCTGGACGACGACCACCTCGCCTCCTCCCGCCAGACGGCGTTCGCGGACCGCTTCCTCGCGCACACCGGCGGCGCCGGCATGGACGTCGTCCTGAACTCCCTCGCCCGCGAGTTCACCGACGCCTCCTTGCGGCTGCTGCCGCGCGGCGGGCGCTTCGTCGAGCTCGGCAGGACCGACGTGCGCGACCCCGCCACCGTCGCCGCCGACCACCCCGGTGTGCGCTACCAGGCGTTCCAAACCAGCGACGCGGGCGACGACCGCACCCGCGCCATGCTCGGCGAGCTGCTGCCGCTGTTCGCGTCCCGCGCCCTGCGCCCCCTTCCGCTGCACGCCTGGGACCTGCGGCGGGCCGGCGACGCCTTCCGCCACATCAGCCAGGCCCGGCACGTCGGCAAGGTCGTCCTCACCGTGCCGCGGCCGCCGCATCCCGACGGCACCGTCCTGGTCACCGGAGGCACCGGCACCCTGGGCGCCCGCATGGCCCGCCGCCTGGTCACCGAGCACGGCGTCACCAGGCTGCTGCTGGCCGGCCGCAGCGGCCACCGGGCGCCCGGCGCCCGGGAACTGCTGGACGAGCTCGCCGCGCTCGGCGCCACCGCGACGCTGGCCGCCTGCGACACCGGCGACCGCGCCGCGCTCGCCGCCCTGCTGGCCGGCATCCCCGCGGAACACCCGCTCACCGCCGTCGTGCACACCGCCGCCGTCGTGGACGACGGCGTGCTGACCGCCCTCACGCCCGAGCGCTTCGAGGGCGTGCTGCGCTCCAAGGCCGACACCGCCTGGCACCTGCACGAACTGACGAAGCACCAGGACCTGGCCGCGTTCGTGCTGTTCTCCTCGCTGGCCGGCACCCTCGGCAGCGCCGGGCAGGGCAACTACGCCGCCGCCAACACCTTCACCGACGGCCTGGCCCAGCACCGCCGCGCCCAGGGCCTGCCCGCGACCTCCCTGGCGTGGGGCCTGTGGGAGGAACGCACCACCATCACGGGCCGCCTCGCCGACGCCGACATCGACCGCATGGCCCGGGCCGGGATCCGTCCCCTCGCCACCGCCGACGGAGGCCGCCTCTTCGACACCGCCTTCACCCTGGACGAAGCCGTCCTGGTGCCGGTCCGCCTCGACCGCCGGGCCCTGCGCGCCCAGGCCGCCGACGGCGCCCTGCCGGCGCTGCTGTCCGGCCTCGTCACCGCCGTGCGGCGCGCCGCCCCCGCCGACGCCGCTCCCGGCGGCTCCGACCTGGCCCGCCGGCTCGCGGCCGCCGCCGAGGCGGACCGGCCGCGCATCCTCACCGACCTCGTCACCGCGCAGGCCGCCGCCGTACTCGGCCACAGCGCCGGGGCCGCCCTCGACACCGGTCGCGCCTTCCGCGAGATGGGCTTCGACTCGCTCACCGCCGTCGAGCTGCGCAACCGGCTGTCGGCCGCCACCGGGCTGCGGCTGCCCCCCACCCTCGTCTTCGACCACCCCACCCCCCGACGGCTCACCGAGCACCTCGCGGTGTCCCTGCTCGGCGACCTCGGCCCGGCCACCGCGCCGACCGCGCCGCCACCGCCGGCGGCGGGGGAGGGCGGCGACGACCCCGTCGCGATCGTCGCCATGAGCTGCCGGCTGCCCGGCGGCGTCCACACCCCCGAGCAGCTGTGGGACCTGCTGGCCGCGGGCGGCGACGCCGTCTCCGGGCTGCCCACCGACCGCGGCTGGGACCTGGACGGCCTCTACGACCCCGACCCGGACCGGCCCGGCCGCACGTACGTCACCGAGGGCGGGTTCCTGCACGACGCCGCCGAGTTCGACGCGGGATTCTTCGGGATCTCCCCCCGCGAGGCGCTGGCCATGGACCCGCAGCAGAGGCTGCTGCTGGAGACCGGCTGGGAGGCGTTCGAACGCGCCGGGATCGACCCGCACACCCTGCGCGGCTCGCGTACCGCCGTCTTCGTCGGCGCCGCCCAGTCGGGCTACGGCGGCGGCATGCTCCACGAGGCCCCCGAGGGCATGGAGGGCCACTTGCTGACCGGCAGCGCCGCCAGCGTCGCCTCCGGCCGGCTCGCCTACACCTTCGGCCTGGAGGGCCAGGCACTCACCCTCGACACCGCCTGCTCCTCCTCGCTGGTGGCGCTCCACCTCGCCGTGCAGGCGCTGCGCCGCGACGAGTGCGCCATGGCGCTGGCCGGCGGCGCCGCGGTCATGCCCAACCCGGGCGGGCTCATCGCCTTCAGCCGGCAGCACGGCCTGGCCGCCGACGGGCGCTGCAAGGCGTTCGGCGCCGCCGCGGACGGGATGGCCATGGCCGAGGGCGTCGGCATGCTCCTGCTCGAACGCCTCTCCGACGCCCGCCGCAACGGCCACCCCGTACTCGCCGTCGTGCGCGGCTCCGCCGTCAACCAGGACGGCGCGAGCAACGGCCTGACCGCCCCCAACGGGCCCTCACAGCAGCGCGTCATCCGCGACGCCCTCGCCGACGCCCGGCTCACCGCGGCCGACGTCGACGCCGTCGAGGCCCACGGCACCGGAACCCCGCTCGGCGACCCCATCGAGGCGCAGGCCCTGCTCGCCACGTACGGGCAGGACCGCGACGCCGACCGGCCCGTTCTCGTCGGCTCGGTGAAGTCCAACCTCGGCCACACCCAGGCCGCCGCGGGCGTCGCCGGCGTCATCAAGACCGTCCTCGCCCTCAAGCACGGGCGACTGCCCCGCACCCTGCACGCCGACGACCCCAGCCCGCACGTCGACTGGACCGCGGGAGCGCTCGAACTCCTCACCGAGCAGCGGGAGTTCCCCGCAACCGGACGGCCGCGCCGTGCCGCGGTCTCCTCGTTCGGCATCAGCGGCACCAACGCCCACGTCGTCCTCGAACAGGCACCGGCCCACGACCCCGTACCGCCCGCCGCGGAGGTCCCCGTACGGGCCCCGGCGCAGGATCCGGCACAAGGCGCCGCCGCCGGGGCGGGACCCGGGACAGGGCCCGAGGGGGGATCCGAGCCCGGACCCGCCGCCGGATCCGCGCCCGAACCCGCCGCCGGATCCGCGCCCGGGCCCGCGGCCGGTGGACCGCGGGCCGGGGCGCTGCTCCCGTGGGTGCTGTCCGCGGCCTCGTACGACGCGCTGCGCGCCCAGGCCGGGCGGCTGCTCGCCCACCTGGAGGCCGGCGGTCCCGCGAGCGGCGGCGGGCCCGGTGACCACGACCTCGGGCTGGCGCTGGCCACCAGCCGCGCCGCCCTCCCGTACCGGGCCGCCCTCACCGGTACGGACCGCGCCTCCCGGCTGCGCGACCTCGCCGCCCTCGCCGGCGGCGGCACCCCGGCGGCCGGCCGCGTCGGCGAGGCCGGCCCGGGCCGGCTCGCCTTCCTCTTCTCCGGCCAGGGCAGCCAGCGCCCCGGCGCCGGACGCGAACTCGCCGCCGCGTTCCCGGTGTTCGCACGGGCTCTCGACGAGATCTGCGGCCACTTCGACACCGCGCTCGAACGCCCGCTGCGCGACGTGCTGTTCGCCGACCCCGGCACGCCCGACGCGGCGCTGCTGGACCGCACCGCGTGGACCCAGCCCGCCCTGTTCGCCCTGGAGGCGGCGCTGCTGCGGCTGTTCGCCTCCTGGGGCGTCACCCCCGACATCGTCGCCGGCCATTCGATCGGCGGGATCACCGCCGCCTATGCCGCCGGCGTGTGGACGCTGCCGGACGCCTGCGCCCTGGTCGCCGCCCGCGGCCGGGCCATGGACCGGCTCCCGTCCGGCGGCGCCATGCTCGCCGTCGAGGCCGACGAGGACGAGGTCCTGGCCTGCCTCGCCGACCTGGACGGCCAGGCCGGTGTCGCCGCCCTCAACGGCCCCCGCGCCACCGTCCTGTCCGGCACCCGGGACGTCGTCGACCGGCTCGCCGACCACTGGCGCCGCCAGGGCCGGCGCGTCAACCTGCTGAGCGTCGGCCACGCCTTCCACTCGCCGCTGATCGAGCCCGCGCTCGCCGAGTTCCGCGAGGTCGCCGAGACCCTGGCCTACAATGTGCCGCGGCTGCCCGTCGTCTCCGACGTCACGGGTGCGCTCGCCGACCCCGACGACCTCACCGACCCCGGCTACTGGGTGCGCCACGCCCGCGAGACCGTCCGCTTCGGCGACGCGGTCGCCACCTTGCACGCGCAAGGCGCCCGCACCCTGCTGGAACTGGGCCCCGACGGCGTGCTCACCGCCCTGGCCCGCCGCCAGGACGCGACCGCGGGCGCCGCCGTCGCCACACTGCGGGCGGACCGACCCGAACCGGGTTGCGTGCTCAACGCCCTGGCCGACCTGTACGTCCGCGGCACGACCCCCGACTGGGCCGCCCTGTACGCCGGCACCGGAGCGGTCCGCGTCCCGCTGCCCACCTACGCCTTCCAGCGCGACCGCTACTGGCTCCTGCCGCGCCGCCCCGCCGCCGACGGCGCCACCGACGCGGCGTTCTGGGACGCCGTCGAGAACGGCGACCTGGGCTCCCTCGGCCTCGACGGCGACCGGCCGCTGCGCGACGCCCTGCCCGAACTCGCCGGCCGCCGCCGCGAACAGCGCCTGGCCGCCGCCCTCGACGGCTGGCGCTACCGCACCGCCTGGCACCCCGTCACGGCCGTGCCCGGCACCCTCACCGGCCGCTGGCTCGTCCTCACCGCCGGCGACGACGACCTGTCCGACGCGGTCACCACGGCCCTCGGCGCCGCAGGGGCCGACGCGGCGGCGGTGCCGTGCGGCCCCGGGGAGACCTCCCGTGAGGCGCTGCGGCAGCGGCTCGCCGCCGCAGGCGCGGCCGGCGCCGAAGGCGTCGTCTCGCTGCTGTCCGCGGGCCGCGACCACGCCGGTACGGAGCCCCCGCCTCAGGTCACCGCGGCCCTCGCCACCATCCAGGCGTTCGGCGATCTCGACCCCGCCGGGCGCCTGTGGATGCTGACCCGCGGCACCCGGCACGCCGTCGCGCAGGACCGGCCGGACGACCCCTGGAGCGCCCAGACATGGGCCCTGGGCCGCACCGCCGCCCTCGAACAGCCGCGCCGTTGGGGCGGCCTGATCGACCTGCCGGACGCCCTCGGCGACACCGCCTGGCCGCGGCAGTTGACGGCCGCCCTCACCGGACTGCCCGAAGGCGAGGACCAGATCGCGCTGCGCCCCGGCGGCCTCCTCGTACGCCGCCTGCTGCGCGCCCCGCGCCGCCCGGCGGCCGCCCGCCGCCCGCTGCCGGCCGGCACCGTCCTGGTCACCGGCGGCACCGGCGGCCTGGGCGCCGGGCTCGCCCGCCACCTCGCGGCCCGGGGCGCCGAACACCTCGTCCTCGTCAGCCGCTCCGGCCCCGACGCCCCCGGCGCCACCGCCCTGCGGGCCGAACTGGAGGAGGCCGGCGCCCGGGTCACCGTCGCCGCCTGCGACGTGGCGGACCGGGACGCGCTCGCCGCGCTGATCGCCCGCGTCGAGACCGACGGCGACCGGATCACCGACGTCGTGCACGCGGCAGGCGTCGGCTTCGGCGGCACCCTGGAGGAGACGGGCGCCGCCGACCTGGCCCGGGTCACCGCCGTCAAGGCCGCCGCAGCCCTCCACCTCGACGCCCTGCTCGGCGACCGGCTCGACAGCTTCGCCCTGTTCTCCTCGATCTCCGCGGTCTGGGGCAGCGGCGGCCTGGGCGCCTACGCCGCCGCCAACGCCTTCCTCGACGCCTTCGCCGAGGACCGCAGGCGCCGCGGCCTGCCCGCCACGTCCGTCTCCTGGGGCCTGTGGGACGGCCCCGGCATGGGCGACGGCGTCTCCGGCGACCTGGTCAGGCACGGACTGCGGCCCATGGACCCCGACCGGGCGGTCGCCGCGCTCTTCCAGGCACTGGCCGACGACGAGACTGCGGTCACGGTCGCCGACGTCGACTGGGAGGCGTTCCTGCCCGTCATCACCGCCCTGCGCGCCCGCCCGCTCTTCGCCGCGCTCCCCGAGGCCGAGGCCCTCGCGGCAGCGGCCGCCACCGCCCCGCCGGCCACCGGGACCGACACCGCCGGCGAACGGCTGCGCGCCGCCCTGGCCGGCGCGGCCCCCGCCGAACGCCCCGGCATCCTCGTGGACCTCGTCCGCGACGAGGCCGCGGCCGCCCTCGGCCACGTCGGCGCCGGCGCGGTGCGGGCCGCGAAACCGTTCAAGGACCTGGGCGTCGACTCCGTCACCGCCATCGACCTGCGCAACCGGCTGACCGCGCGGACCGGCCTCGAACTGAGTCCCACCCTCGTCTACGACTACCCGAGCCCCGCGGAACTCGCCGCCCACCTGGGCGAGTTGCTGGCCGTGGACGACCCCGACCCGGCCCGGGCGGTGCTCGCCGACCTCGACCGGCTGGAAGCCTCGGTCGCCGCCCTCACCACCGGCGACGAACGCGCGCCCCTCGCCGACCGGCTGCGGGTCCTGCTCGCCGCCCTGGAGGACGACGGCGGCGCCCTCGCCCGCGTCACGCCCGGCACGCTCACCGTCCCCGTCCCCGTCCCCGTCGACGACGATGTCGCCGCCGCCGACGCCGAGGACCTCCTCGCCCTGATCGAGAGCGAGTTCCGCACGTCCTGACCGCCCGCCGGGCGGAGCGCGGGCGGGCACCCCCGAACCCCACCCGTCGTACCCGGCGCGGCCCGCGAGGCCCGGACCCGGTGACGGTGTCCGGGCCTCGCCCGCGCCCGGCCCCTCGTCCCGCCTCCACGCCCGCCGGGCCTTGCCGGGTCAACGGCCCCGGACCGCCCCGGACACCCCCCAGTCCGGGGGCGCGGCGCCCCCTGAAAACCGCCCGCGGCGTGCGCCCGCGCGCGGTTTTCGGGGTCCACTGTCTGCGTCCCCCCTAACGCCACAGGTCCCGGTCTCACAGTTCCGCGAGAGGTGAAGCGACCATGTCGAACGAAGAGAAGCTGCTCACCCACCTCAAGTGGATGACGGCTGAGCTCCGGCAGGCGCGGCGCCGTATCGGGGAACTGGAGTCCGCCGCGAACGAGCCCATCGCCATCGTCGGCATGGCCTGCCGCTTCCCCGGCGGCGTGCGCTCCCCGGAGGACCTGTGGCGACTGGTCGCCTCCGGCGGGGACGCCGTCACCCCCTTCCCCGGCGACCGCGGCTGGGACCTGGACGCCCTCGCCGCCCCCGGCGGCCAGGCCGCCAGCCTCGCCCGCGAGGGCGCCTTCCTGGACGACGCCGCCGGCTTCGACGCGGGATTCTTCGGCATCAGCCCCCGCGAGGCGCTGGCCATGGACCCGCAGCAGCGGCTGCTGCTGGAGATCTCCTGGGAGGCCCTGGAACGGGCCCGGATCGCCCCGACCGACGTGCGGGGCGGGTTCGTCGGCATGTTCGTCGGCGCTTCTCCGCAGGGGTACGGGACGAGCGTCCGCAACGGCGCCAGGGGCGGCGAGGGCTACGCCCTGACCGGCGACGCGGGCAGCCTGCTGTCCGGCCGCGTCGCCTACACCCTCGGCCTTGAGGGTCCCGCCGTCACCGTCGACACCGCCTGCTCGTCCTCGCTGGTCGCCCTGCACCTGGCCGTGCAGGCGCTGCGGGCCGGCGAGTGCACGATGGCCCTGGCCGGCGGCGTCACCGTCATGGCCACCCCCGAGGTCTTCGTGGAGTTCACCCGGCAGCGGGGCCTGGCCGCCGACGGCCGCTGCAAGCCGTTCGCCGCCGCGGCCGACGGCACCGGCTGGGGCGAGGGCGCCGGCATGCTCCTGGTCGAACGCCTCAGCGACGCCGAGCGGCTGGGCCACGAGGTCCTCGCCGTCGTGCGCGGCTCCGCGGTCAACCAGGACGGCGCCAGCAACGGCGTCACCGCGCCCAACGGCCCGGCCCAGCAGCGCGTCATCCGCGAGGCCCTGAAGGCCGCCCGCCTCACCGCCGCGCAGATCGACACCGTCGAGACCCACGGGACCGGCACCACCCTCGGCGACCCCATCGAGGCGCAGGCCCTCATCAACACCTACGGCCGCAGCCGCCCCGCCGGCCGGCCGCTGCTGCTCGGCGCGCTGAAGTCCAACATCGGCCACACCCAGGCCGCCGCGGGCGTCGCCGGCGTCATCAAGACGGTCATGGCCATCCGCAACGGCGTCCTGCCCGGCACCCTCCACCTCGACGAGCCCACCCCGCACGTCGACTGGTCCGCCGGCACCGTCCGCGTCCTGGACGCCGCCACCCCCTGGCCCGAGACGGGCAAACCCCGCCGCGCGGGCGTCTCCGCGTTCGGCGTGGCCGGCACCAACGCCCACACCATTGTCGAGCAGGCCCCGCCCGCCGTCTCCGGCGAGGCCGCGGACGGCGCCCCGGCGCCGGGCTGGACCGCCCGCAGGACCGCCCCGCTGCCGCTCGTGCTGTCGGCCGGCGACCCCGCCGCCCTCGCCGCCCAGGCGCGGGCCGTGCACGCCCTGCTCACCGGGCCCGACGCCCCCGCGCTCGACGACGTCTCCGTCTCGCTGGCCACCACCCGCGCGCCCCTGGAGCACCGGGCCGCCGTCACCGCCACCGACCGCCCCGGAGTCCTCGCCGGCCTCGCGGCGCTGGCCGACGGCGAGGCCGGCCCGCACCTGGCCGAGGGCACCGCCGACAGCGGCGGGCTCGCGGTCCTCTTCTCCGGCCAGGGCGGCCAGCGCCCAGGAGCCGCCCGCGAACTCGCCGAGGAGCACGCGGTGTTCGCGGCCGCACTGGAGGAGGTGTGCGCGCTCTTCGACGCCACGGGCCTGGAACGGCCGCTGCGCGAGGTGATGTTCGAGGCCGAGCCGGCGGATCTGCACCGTACCGCCTACACACAGGCCGCGCTGTTCGCGCTGGAGGTGGCCCTGTACCGGCTGGTGGAGTCGTGGGGCGTGACGCCCGACTTCCTGGCGGGCCACTCCATCGGTGAGCTGACCGCCGCCCATGTGGCGGGTGTGCTGTCGCTGCAGGACGCGGTCCGGCTGGTCGCGGCCCGTGGCCGGTTGATGCAGGCGCTGCCCGCCAGTGGCGCGATGCTCGCGGTGCAGGCGCGGGAGCCGGTCGTACGGGAGGCGCTGGCGGGCCGCGACGACGTGGCGATCGCGGCCGTCAACGGGCCCGAGGCGATCGTCGTCTCCGGCGCGGACGAGGCGATCGGTGAGCTGGAGGCCGGGTGGCGTTCACAGGGGCGCAAGGTCAAGCGGCTGACCGTCTCGCACGCTTTCCACTCGCCGCTGATGGACCCGATGCTGGCGGAATTCCGTTCCGTCGCTGAGTCGCTGACGTACCACGCCCCCCGTATCCCGGTGGTTTCCAATGTCACCGGTGACCTCACCGGCGATGTGACGGACCCCGCGTACTGGGTACGGCACGTGCGCGAGGCCGTACGGTTCGCCGACGGGGTGCGCACCCTGTACGACGCCGACGTACGCACCTTCCTCGAACTCGGCCCCGACGCCGTCCTGTCCGCGATGGCCCGGGCCGTACTGCCCGGCGAGGACGGCACCGCCCTGCTGCCGGCCCTGCGCGCCGGACGCCCCGAGGCGGCGACCCTCACCGCGGCCGTCGCCGCCGCCCACACCCGCGGCGCACGCGTCGACTGGGCGGCCGTCCACGCCGGCGCCGGGGGCCACCGCGTCGACCTGCCGACGTACCCCTTCCAGCACACCGCCTTCTGGCCCGCCGCCGGCCCGGACGCCGGTACGGGCGGGCCGGCCTCCGCGCCCGACAGCGGCTTCTGGTCCGCCGTCGAGAGCGAGGACCCCGCGGCCGTGGCCGCCGCCCTCCACCTCCTCGACGGCGACGACGAGTTGGCGAGCGTGCTCCCGGCGCTGCCCGTGCTGTCCGCCTGGCGCCGCCGCCGGCGGGCGCAGGACGCCGCCGACGCCCGCCGCTACCGCGCCACCTGGACCCCGCTGCCGGCCCCGGCCCCCGGAGCCGCCGCCCCGGCCGCACCCGGCGTGTGGCTCCTCGTCGTTCCCGAGGGCGGTGCCGCCGACGCCGACGCGGCCGCCACGGCCGACGCCCTGCGCGCCCGCGGCCACGAGGTCCGCACCGCGACCGCCGCCACCGGGGCGGCAACCCCCGCCGACGTGGCCCCGCTGCTCGCCGCCCCCGACGGAGCCGCGCCCCCCACCGCCGTCCTGTCCCTGCTGGCCCTCGACGAGCGCCCGCACCCCGAGCACCCCTCCCTGCCGGCCGGCCTCGCCGCCAACACGCTGCTGCTGCAGGCCCTCGTCGCCGACGGCGGCACCGCACGCCTGTGGTGCGCCACCCGCGGCGCCGTGCACCTCGGCGGCGCCGCCCGGCTCACCTCGCCCGACCAGGCCCGCACCTGGGGACTGGGCCAGGCCGCCGCCCTGGAGCACCCCGACCGCTGGGGCGGCCTCGCGGACCTGCCCGAACTCCTCGACGCCCGCGCGGTCGGCCGGCTGGCCGCCGTCCTCGACGGCGCCTACGGCGACGAGGACCAGATCGCGATCGGCCCCTCCGGCGTCTTCGCCCGCCGTATCGAACACCACCCGTCCGCCGCCCCGGTCGCGCCCTGGCAGCCGCGCGGCACCGTCCTGGTCACCGGCGGCACCGGCGGCATAGGCGGCCACCTCGCCCGCTGGCTCGCCGACAACGGCGCCGCCCACGTCGTCCTGGCCGGGCGGCGCGGCGCCGACGCCCCGGGCGCCGCCGAACTCGCCGCCGCCGTCGAGGAGTCGGGCGCCCGCGTCACCCTCGCCTCCTGCGACGCCGCCGACCGCGACGCCCTCGCCTCCCTGCTGGAACGGCTGCGCCGGGACCCCGAACCGCTCACCGCCGTCCTGCACGCCGCCGGCCTGCCGCAGTACACCCCGCTGACCGACGTCACCCTCGCCGACGCCGCCCACGTCTCCGACGCCAAGGTGCTGGGCGCCCGCCACCTGCACGAACTCCTCGACGGCGTCGAACTGGACGCGTTCGTGCTGTTCTCCTCGATCGCCGCCGCCTGGGGCAGCGGCAACCAGAGCGGCTACGCCCACGCCAACGCCTACCTGGACGCCCTCGCGCAGTACCGTCGCGACCGCGGCCTGGCCGCCTCCTCCATCGCCTGGGGCCCGTGGGCGGGCGGCGGCATGGCCGCCGACGACGGAGCCGAGGACCACCTGCGCCGCCGCGGCCTGCCCGCGCTCGCCCCCGCCGACGCCCTCGCCGACCTCGCGCTGTCCCCGGCCCTGGACACCGCCGCCACCATTGTCGCGGACGTCGACTGGGGGCCGTTCGCCGCCACGTACACCGCGGCCCGGCCGCGCCCGCTCCTGCTCGCAGTGCCCGAGGCCGCCGCCGCCCTGCACAGCGCCGGGACCGCCCCCGCCCAGGGAGCACGGCCCGCCTGGCTCGACTCCCTTGGCGAGTTGCCCCCCGCCGAGCGGCGCCACGCCCTCACCGGCCTCGTCCGCGAGGAGATCGCCGGCCTGCTCGGCCACACATCCGCCGACGCCGTCGAACCGGGCCGCGCCTTCAAGGACCTCGGCTTCGACTCCATGACCGCCGTCGAGCTGCGCGACCGCCTCGCCCGCCGCACCGGCCTCGCCCTGACCGCCACCCTCGCCTACGACCACCCCACCGCCGCCGCCCTGGCCGCACACCTCGGCGGCCTCCTGTTCGGCGCCGGCAGCGGCACGGATGACGATGCCGGGTCCGCGGCCGGGTCCGCGGCGGACTCTGCCACCGATGACGGTCCGGGCCCATCCGCCGATTCCGCGGGCCCCGCAGACCCCGCCGACCTCGAACCCGTCGCCATCGTCGCGATGGGCTGCCGTTACCCCGGCGGCGTCATGTCCCCGGACGACCTGTGGTCGCTTGTCGCCGAAGGCCGCGACGCCGTCACCGCGTTCCCCGACGACCGGGGCTGGGACCTGGACACCCTCCTGGACGCCGACCCCGACCACCCCGGTACCTCCTACGTCGGGTCCGGCGCCTTCCTCGACGCCGCCGCCGACTTCGACGCCGCGTTCTTCGGCATCTCGCCGCGTGAGGCCCTGGCCACCGACCCGCAGCAGCGGCTGCTGCTGGAGACCGCCTGGGAGACCTTCGAACGCGCCCGGATCAGCCCCGACACCCTCCACGGCTCCCGCACCGGCGTCTTCATCGGCACCAACAGCCTCGACTACGGCATGCTGCTGCGCGAGGCCGGCCCCGCGCACGAGGGCCACCTCGTCACCGGCAACTCCGCGAGCGTCGTGTCCGGCCGCATCTCGTACACCTTCGGCCTTGAGGGTCCGGCCGTCACCGTCGACACCGCCTGCTCGTCCTCCCTTGTCGCCCTGCACCTGGCCGTGCAGGCGCTGCGCGAGGGCGACTGCACGATGGCGCTGGCCGGCGGTGTCACGGTGATGGCGACCCCCGGCTCGTTCGTCGAGTTCAGCAGGCAGCGCGGCCTGGCCGCCGACGGGCGCTGCAAGCCGTTCGCCGACGCCGCCGACGGTACGGGATGGGGCGAGGGCGCGGGCCTGCTGCTGGTCGAGCGGCTCTCCGACGCCCACCGCAACGGCCACCCCGTCCTCGCCGTCGTCCGCGGTTCGGCCGTCAACCAGGACGGCGCGAGCAACGGCCTGACCGCGCCCAACGGCCCTTCGCAGCAGCGCGTCATCCGCCAGGCGCTGTCCGCCGCCCGCCTCACCCCGCAGCAGGTCGACGTCGTCGAGGCGCACGGTACGGGCACCGCGCTCGGCGATCCCATCGAGGCGCAGGCGCTGCTGGCCACGTACGGCCAGGACCGGCCCACCGGCCGCCCGCTGCTGCTCGGCTCGATCAAGTCCAACATCGGCCACACCCAGTCCGCCTCGGGTGTGGCGGGCGTCATCAAGATGGTGCAGGCCATGCGGTACGGCCTCGCCCCCCGCACCCTCCACGTCGACGCGCCCAGCAGCCACGTCGACTGGACCGCCGGCGACGTCGAACTCCTCACCGAGGCCACGGCCTGGCCCGTGCACGACGGCCCCCGCCGCGCCGCCGTCTCCTCCTTCGGCGTGAGCGGCACCAACGCCCACGTCATCCTCGAACAGGTCGCGGACGCGCCCCGGTCCGCCGCTCCGGCCGACCAGGAGATCCCCGCCACGACGGCCCCGGAGCCGGCCCCGGCCCCGGCCCCGGAGCCGGCGACCGAGCCGGAGGCCGGGCGGGAGCCCGAGGCCGCGACCGTGCCCGGGGGAGAGCCCGCGCCCGGGGCCGCCCCCGTGGTCGCGCCGCTGCCGGTGCTGCTCTCCGCGCGCAGCCCCGAGGCACTGCGCGGGCAGGCCGCCGCCCTGAGCGCCCTGCTCGACCGCGACGACGCGCCCGCCCTGCCCGACCTCGCGCTCTCCCTCGCCACCACCCGCGCCGCCCTCGACCACCGCGCGGCCCTCGTCGCCTCCGACAACGCCGACCTGCGCGCCGCCCTGGAAGCCCTCGCCGCCGGGGAGCCGGCCGCCGGGACCGTCACCGGCACGGCGGGCGAGGGACGCACCGCGTTCCTCTTCTCCGGCCAGGGCAGCCAGCGGCCCGGCATGGGCCGCGAACTCCACGCCGCCTTCCCCGTGTTCGCCGACGCCTTCGACGCCGTGTGCGCCCGCTTCGACGCGATGCTCCACCGGCCCCTGCGGGAGGTGATGTCCGACCCCGACCCGGCCGACCTGAACGCGACCGTCCACACCCAGGCCGCCCTGCTGGCCTGGGAGATCGCCGCGTTCCGGCTGCTGGAGAGCTGGGGGGTGCGCCCCGACCTGCTCGCCGGCCACTCCATCGGCGAGATCGCCGCCGCCCACGCGGCGGGCGTCCTGTCCCTGGACGACGTGTGCACGCTCGTCGCGGCCCGGGGCCGGCTGATGCAGGCGCTGCCCGCCGGGGGCGCGATGCTGGCCGTCCAGGCCGACGAGGCGTTCGTACGGGAGGCACTCGCCGACCGCGGGGAGGTGGCGGTCGCCGCCGTCAACGGGCCCGGGGCCGTCGTCGTCTCCGGACCCGCCCCCGCCGTCCAGGAACTGGCCGAGGCATGGGAGGCACAGGGCCGCGGGACCAAGCGGCTCACCGTCAGCCACGCCTTCCACTCACCGCTGATGGAGCCGATGCTGGCGCAGTTCAGGGCCGTCGCCGAGTCGCTGACCTACCACAGCCCGCGCATCCCCGTCGTCTCCAACGTGACCGGCCGGATCGCCACCGACCTGACCGAACCCGCCTACTGGGTCGGCCACGTCCGCGAGACCGTACGGTTCGCCGACGGGCTGCGCAGCCTGCACGCCCACGGCGCCCGCACCTTCCTGGAGATCGGCCCGGGCGGCGTCCTCACCGCCCTCGTCCAGCAGACCCTGGACGGCGAACCCGCCGTCACCGCCATCGCCTCCGCCCGGACCGGCCACCCCGAGCCGGCCGCCCTGACCGCCGCCCTCGCGCGCTGCCACGTAGCCGGGACGGCCGCCGACTGGCCCGCGGTGTTCGCCGGCACCGGCGCCCGCACCACCGACCTGCCCACGTACGCCTTCCAGCGCCGCCGCTTCTGGCCGCAGCCCGCCCCCGGTACCGGCGACGCCCGCTCCCTCGGCCTCGCCGGCACCGGGCACCCCCTGCTCGGCGCCGCCGTCACCCTCGCCGGCCAGGACGCGGTGGTCCTCACCGGCTCCCTCGCCGCCCGCACCCACCCCTGGCTCACCGAGCACCGCGTCCACGGCACGGTCGTCGTGCCCGGCACGGCCGTCCTCGACATGGTGCTGCGCGCCGCCGAGGAGACGGGTACCGAGCGCGTCGAGGAACTCACCCTCACCGCGCCGCTCGTACTGCCCGCGACCGGCGGCGTCGCCGTCCAGATCCGCGCCGACGCCCCCGACGCCACCGGCCGCCGCACGGTCACCGTCCACGCCCGCTCCGACCGGCCCGGAACCCCCTGGACCCGGCACGCCACCGGCACCCTTGCCCCCGCCGCCTCCGCCGATCAGGCCGCCGACGACTCCCTGGCCACATGGCCGCCGGCCGGCGCCGTGCCGCTCGCCACGGACGGCCTCTACCCGGAACTGACCAGGGCCGGGTTCGGCTACGGCCCGCTCTTCCAGGGGCTGCGGGCCGCCTGGCGCGACGGCGACGACCTGTACGCCGAGGCCGCGCTGCCCGAGGGCCGGGACGCCGACGCCTTCGGCCTCCACCCCGCCCTGCTCGACTCCGCCCTGCACGCCGTGGGCCTGGCCGGGACGGGCGGCGCCGGACTGCCGTTCTCCTGGTCGGGTGTCACCCTGCACGCCGTGGGCGCCGCGGCCGTACGGGTCCGCCTCACCCGTACCGGAACCGACACCGTCGCCCTCCTCGTCGCGGACGCCGCCGGGAAGTCCGTGATGAGTGTCGACGGCCTCACCATGCGGGCCGTCACCGCCGCCGACACCGCCGCGCCGGCCTCCGACGTCCTCTTCCACGTCACCTGGACGCCCCTCGCCCCTCCGTCCGGCGACGCCCACCCGGCGGGCTGGACGGTCCTGGGTACGGACCCGCTGGGCGCGGGGGCGGCGCTGGGCGACGCGGCCGTGATCACGGCAGGCGGGCTCCCCTCCGTCGTGGAGGGCAACGCCGTGCTGACCGTCGCCGGTCCCGACGCGGCCGCCGCCGCACTGGAGGGCGTGACAGCCTGGCTCGCGGCCGGCCCGCCCGAAAGTGCCCGCCTGGCCGTGGTCACCGCACACGCCATGGCCACCCTGCCCGGCGAGCAGATCGGCGACCTGGGCGGCAGCGCTGTGTGGGGGCTGCTGCGGGCGGCGCAGACGGAGATGCCGGGGCGGATCGTCCTGGTGGACACGGATGGTACGTCGGAGTCGTGGGCTGTGCTGCCGGCGGCCTTGGCGGCCGGTGAGCCTCAACTCGCCCTTCGTGGGGGTGCTTTGGCGGTACCGCGGCTGGCCCGGGTCACT
>NZ_JAINVH010000026.1 GCF_020400825.1 Streptomyces sp. HPF1205 | reverse complement strand
ATTGCCCGGCGCCACACTCACCTGCGCCGTCGCGAACGGACCCTTCGACGCCGCCACACTGGCCAACGTCGGATCAGGACCCCGCTGATACGGGTTGCCCGCCGCCGAGGCCGCCGGCTGGATGGCCAGCAGCGTCGCGACCAGTCCCGCCAGAGCGATCATGACGGCGACGACGGACCTGATCCGACGCCCTCCCGAGCCGGTACCGGCCCCGCGCGAGGCGGCACCCTCGGGTGCCGCCAGGGGCAATTCTGGTTGTCGCATTACGTGACTCCTTCTGTACGGGACCTCCCGCCCGGCGACAGGCGCCGCGGATGGTCGCCGGCCGGTCCGGACGGCGCTGGTCGCCGCCGCACGCGAACGGGCGGGGGGTCGTGGGGGGAACCGCGGGACCGCGGTGGGAATCCACAGCGATCCGCTACTGCCCGGAACGAGGCGCGCTCCGGTGCTCGGCCGGGGGGAAGAGCGGGGACCTCGGCGCCGTCGCACCCTCCACTCGCAGGGAGGCTGGAGTCGCGCGACGTCGGCGGTGTACGCCGAGGTCCCCCCGGCCCGCCCGCCCGGGGTGCCTTCCGGCGCGACCGGGCGGTGGGGCGGGCCGGAAAGGCGGGCGGAGCGCCCAACCCCCCGGCGGGTCAGCTCACTTGAACGACCAGTGCTGGTTGCCGCCGCCGCCCGAGTCCCAGACCTCGACCCGCGTGCCGTTGGCGGTCTGCCCGCCCGGCGTGTCCAGCGCCCGGCCGCAATCCACGCCGACCGGCGTGTACGGGCCGTCGCTGCTGAGGGAGACCCGCCGGCGCTGGTTGGCGCCACTGGCGGCCGCTGCCGGCCGCGGCGGCGCCGAGCGTGCTTCCCGCGGCATGGGCCGCCGGGTCGGCGACCGCCGCCAGGACCGTCTCCGCGACCATGTCGGCCGCTGCCGTCAACGCCTTGCGGGCATGGGGCTCTTCACTGAGCCAACGCATGAAGGATCATTCTCCTAGCGCCAGTGGGGGGATGTCTGACCGTCGGGTGCGGGGCCGACGGTCCAGCGTCATGAGAACGTGCCCTCACCAGGCCGTCCGGGCAGTGGGGGCTCGGGCGGCTCGGCGCGGTAGGACTGCACCTGTGGTCCTTTTCAGGGAAACAGCAGTTCACTCGCGTCGTGGGTCGCCGGTAGGGGCACCGGGCCGCCTGCCGGACAAGACGGCCGGGCGGAGTCCGACACCGAACTCGACTGATCAGAAGGGGGAGCGGCCCTCCGTTCTGTTAGCGCTAACGCCACCGCGGGCGGCTGCCGACCCGGCTGATGCGCGGAGTTGAGATGGGACGTCACTGGACACAGAACGGTGCCCCCAGTGCCGACCCCCTGTCAAGGCTGCTGCGCGAGCCGCTCGGTGAATGGCCGAACGCGGACGGTGGGCCGGCGGGCCGGGTCCGCCGGGGCCGGGCGCATACGACGACGAACGTCCGCCCACCCGTGTCCGCACCACTGTGCGGGACCGTCCGGTGTCCACCGCGCCGGGCGGGGCGCTCAGCCCGTTGCGGACCGGCACGAGCACAGGCACGTCCCGGTACGGTCCACCGAGGCCGCTTTCGGGTCCGGTTCAGCGGTGGGCGGCGGCCGGCGGCGCGGGGCGGGGCGAGCCGCCCAGGCGGGGGGTCGCGTGCAGGACGGTCGCGATCGCGCCCAGCGCGACCGCCCGTTCGCCGAGTTGGCCCCGGCAGACCTGCACGTGCGCACCGGCGAACGGCAGGGCGTCGCGGTCGAGGGCGTTGCGTAACGACGGGAGCATGATGTCGCAGGCGGCGGCCAGTTCGCCGCCGACGATCACCCGGTCGGGGTTGAACAGGTTGCAGATGGTCGCCATGGCGGCGCCGATCCGCTGGCCCGCGTCGGCCAGTACGCGGGCGCAGGCCCGGTCGCCCGCCAGCGCCAGCGCGACCACGTCGTGTTTTGTCAGGGTGGTGTCGTATTGGGTGCGGAGCTGGCTGATCAGCGCCGGCAGGCTGACGTAGTTCTCCAGGCAGCCGCGGTTGCCGCAGCGGCACACCTGCCCGGCCGGGTCGACGGTCAGGTGCCCGAGCTCGGCCGCGGTGCCGCAGGCACCCCGGAAGATCCGGCCACCGAGCACGAAGCCGGCCCCGACCCCCGTCCCGAGCTTGATGTACGCGGCGACCTGCGCTCCTTGCCCCGCGCCCCAGGTGACCTCGGCGAGCGCGCCAAGGTTGCCGACGTTGTCGACGAGTACGGGCAGGCCGAGCCGCCGGGCCAGTTCCTCGGCCGGGCGCAGGCCCACCCAGCTCGGCGCGATGCTCGACGCCCCGACGGCGCCCGTGAGCGCGTTCACCGGGCCGGGCACACCCGCTCCGACGCCGATGACCTTGGCCCGGTCCACCCCTGAGGCGGCGAGCGTCTCCTCGGCCATCCCGGCCGCGGTCGTCAGCGCGTGGTGCGCGTCGTGGTCCCTGACCAGGGTCCGGGTGTTCTCGGCCAGCACCGTGTGGGCCAGGTCGGCGACGATCACGCGCACATGGGTGTGGCCGAAGTCGATACCGACCACGAACCCGGCCGTGGGGTTGAGGGTGAGCAGGGTTCCCGGCCGGCCCTGCCGGGGCAGGCCGCCCGCGGCGGTGGTGCCGCCGGGCTCGATGACAAGGCCCTCGTGGTGGAGCGCGGCGACCACGTTCGAGACGGTCGCGCGGGACAGGCCCAGCGACCGGGCGAGGTCGGCCCGGGTCAGCGCGCCGCGGGTGCGGAGCAGTTCGATGACCCGTTCCCGGCTCCCGGTCCGCGTCGCCGCGATGCGCAGTTGCACAGGTGCTGTCCAACACCGCTGTCACAGGGCGGCAAGGGGCTCACGGAACGGTGCGACCGCGTCCGGCCGGTTTCTGCCCGGCCTCCGGGGCGCCGGCCCGGAGCGGGGCCGGCACCGGGCTGGCGCCCCCGACGGTGCCCCCGGAGGCGTCGCCTCTGGTGCGAGCGCCGGAACACCGCTCGTAATGTCGTCGGGTTGACAATATTCGACGGTCGTTCGACGAATGAATGCCACTTTCCGGGCTAATTTGTTCACTATATTGACGCCCGGAGCGGGGGGCTTCACCATCGGGCATGCGGACGCGCGATCGGATGGTCGCGGACCGTATCCGATGAGCGCGGTGTTCGCTTCGTATCCCCCCACCCGCCCAAGGGCGTGCGCTTATGACCCAGGTTCGGCCTCCCGGCCGACGCTCCTTGTTAACGCTAACATTCGCGCTTGTCCTTATGCCACGGCCACTCACCCGCGGGTCCTGGTGCCCCGGTGCGGCCGGTTCGCCCCTGCCCGTGCGCGACGCGCGTGGCGACGAGCGCGGCCCCGCCGTGCCTCCCGCCGGCCCGCGGGGCGCCGGGCAGACCGGTACCGCTGACAGCCCGGTCACGGCCCACCGATCATCACGAAGGAGCGACACCTCTACGACTACTTCACCGGGACCGGCCGCCTGGTCCGGGCCGGTGTCACGTACTCCGACAACGTCGGCACCAACGGCTCCCACTACGAGGTCGCGCCCGTCGGTTCGTCCGGCATCGCCTTCCTCGGCGACGCCGGCAAGTTCGTGTCCAACGGCGACAAGCGCATCGCGCACCTGTCCGACTACGGCACGGTCAACGCCACCGTCGCCTTCGCGGGCGACGAGCACACGGTGACCGTCCACGGCCGCGCGCCGTCAGCGCCGACGGTGATCGCGAACGACGGCCCGGTCGGATCGGTGAGCTGCAACTCGACGACCCACCTGTTCAGCGTGCCGGTCAACGCCGGCAGCGACCACAACGCCGTCATCGCGCTGAAGTAACGGAAGCGACCGGCGTCGCGGTACGGACGGCCGGGCCGGATCCCGTCGCGATCCGGTCCGGCCCGCGCTTGATCCGCGGCCCGCGTGCCGGTCGCGTGTCACCCGCGCGCCGGTCGCGTGCCGCCTGCCGCCCGTGACCCGGATACCGTCCCGGCCGGCTGCGAGCCTGCGCTAACCTGCGCCTATGGTGGCTTCCGCGGTACGTGACGCCTTTCCCCTCACCCACCACGCGGAGTGCGCGGCGGTGCTGGAGCGGGCCGCCGAGGCCTCCTGACGCGCGGGTTCCCACGGTGCGCGGGATTACGGGAGGCGCGGTGTGGCGGCGCGCGCGACGGCGGCGGCCTCCTGCCGGAACGGCGGTGCGGGGACCGGACGCGAGCCCGGGTCCCGGGATGTCCGCGTGGCGGTTCGTGGCGGCGTTCGGCGCCGTCAGCCTGCTGATGGACTTCGTCTACGAGGGCGCCCGTTCGGTCACGGGACCGCTGCTGGCCCGTCTGGGGGCGTCCGCGCTGGTCGTCGGCGTGGTCACCGGGGCGGGTGAGGCGGCGGCGCTGGGCCTGCGACTGGTGTCGGGGCCGCTGGCCGACCGGACCCGGCGGTTCTGGGCGTGGACGGTCGCCGGGTACGCGCTGACCGTGGCGACCGTGCCCTTCCTCGGCCTCGCCGGGACACTGTGGGTCGCCTGCGCGCTGGTCGTGGCCGAACGGGTGGCGAAGGCGGTGCGCTCGCCGGCCAAGGACACGCTGCTGTCGCACGCCACCGCCGCCACCGGCCGGGGGCGGGGTTTCGCCGTGCACGAGGCGATGGACCAGGTCGGCGCCCTGATCGGCCCGCTGACCGTGGCCGGCGTCCTCGCGGCGACCGGCGACGACTACGCACCGGCGCTGGGCGTGCTGGCCGCGCCCGGAGTGGCCGCGCTCGCCCTGCTGGTCCGGCTCCGCGCCAAGGTGCCGGACCCGGCGGCGTACGAGGCGTCCCGGACACCCGGGACGCCTGAGACACCCGGGACGCCTGAGACACCCAGGGCGCCTGAGGCTCGGCCGCCCGATGCTCCGCCCGGGACGGGCGGCGGCTCGGCGGGCTCCGGCGCGCCCCGCGGCGCGCGGCCGCGGCTGCCGCGTGCCTTCTGGGTCTACGCGGCGTTCAGCGGCGTCACGACGGCCGGCTTCGCCACCTTCGGCGTGCTGTCCTTCCACCTCGTGCGGCGCCACCTCGTCCCCATCGCGCTGGTGCCGGTGGTGTACGCCGCGGCCATGGCCGCGGACGCGCTGGCCGCGCTGGTCACCGGCTGGTTCTACGACCGGGCAGGCGCACGCGCCATGGCCGCGCTGCCGGTGCTGGCCGCCGCCGCGCCCGCCCTGGCGTTCACCGACACGGTCGCGCTCGCCGTCCTGGGCGCGCTCGTGTGGGGCGCGGCGGTCGGCATCCAGGAGTCCACCTTGCGCGCGGTGGTCGCCGACCTGGTGCCCGCGGGCCGCCGGGCCACCGCGTACGGGATCGTCGCCGGCGTGCTCGGGGCGGGCAGCCTGGCCGGCGGCGCCCTGACCGGCGCCCTGTACGACTACTCCGTACCCGTCCTCGTCACGGCCGTCGCCGCGATCCAGGCCGCCGCCCTCGTCCTCCTCGTCACCGCGCACGGCGGACCCCGCGCCTGACGCGGCGGCCCTTCAGCGCCGCTCGGGGTCCCAGCCGGACAGCACCGTCCTGGGGTCGCTCCACAGGGCCGCCTGGCCGGACGTCAGCCGGCCGGAGCAGGAGAGCCGGGCGGCGGTGTCCAGAGGCGCGCCGTCCAGGTCGGTGGAGCCGTACTCCAGGAACCGCAGGTCGGAAGCCTGTGAGCAGTCGGCGTGGTCGAGCTTCCACCCGGCGGGCGCGATGTGCGGGCCCATCGCGGTGTCGATGAACAGCACCTGGCTGTAGGGGTAGACGGTCGGGTCGATCCTGCCCAGGTAGACCGACCCGGCGGGTACGGTGTCGGCGGCGGTGAGGCGGTCGCGCAGGAAGACGTAGCCCGGGTGGGTGGCGTCGTTGCGGACCTGGGTCACGTAGCCGGCGTGCAGGGACCTCAGTTCGCTGTCCTGGATCAGCGCCGAGCCGACGCCCCACGTGAAGTCGACGTCGCCCTCGATGTAGCTGTCGGTGACGAACCCGCGGCCCTGCAGACGCAGTGTGTCCTGGTAGGACAGCAGCCGTACGCGGTCCAGCACGATCCGGTCGGCGTTGCCGCGGAACGCCTCGGCCTGCGAGCCGCCGTACGCGGTGGTGTTGTGCAAGGTCAGGTCGTGGAGCCGGAAATCGTCGGCCTCCACGTTGAACGACCCTCGCCAGCAGTTGTTGTCGTCGTGGCCGGGGATCCTCTGACGCGGGCAGATGCCCACGGCGTGCGCGCTGTTGAAGGTGTTGTTGTTGTCGTACTCCAGCACGGTGGCGCCCGGGTCGCGGCCCGTGCCCTCGACGGTGAGGTGCGGCTTGCCGGCCGGCACCCAGTCCAGTTCCGTGTACGTGCCGGGGCGCACCCGGATGGTGTGGGGGACCGCCGTGCCGGCCGGCACGGCGTCGATGGCTCCCTGCACGGTGCAGTAGTCGGCGTGTCCGGCCGCGTCGACGGTGAGGGTCCGGCCGACGGGCAGCCGCGAGCGGACACGGAAGCTCCAACTGACGGGCGCGGTCAGGGCGGTGACCACGCCGGGGCCGACGGTGACCCGGTAGCGGTGTCCTTCGGCGAGTGTGCGGTGCAGGTGGATGGCGGCGGTGTCGCCGTCGACGGTGACCGGGTGGTAGCTGAACTCGTGCGCCGTGCCGTCGGCGTTCACCGCGCCGCCGATGGTCCGCTGGTACGAGGCGGGGTCGGCCAGGTCGACGCGGTCGGCGACTTCACCGGTGGCGGTGTCGGTGACCGTCACCGTGCCCGTGCCGCCCACGGCCGGGGTGGTGCCCGGCACGGTCAGGATCAGGGCGGTGTCGGGGCAGACGTCCCGGGCGGAGGGGCTCTGGACGCCGACGCGCACGCCCGCGTCCGTGAGGTGGGCGGAGGAGGCGGGGGCGGCGGAAGCGGAAGCGGGGGCGGTGGCGGCGGTGGCGGCGGCCAGGGAGGTGGCGGCGGGGCCGGCGGTGGCGAGGACCGCGGCGGTCAGCGCCGCGGCGGTGGCGAGACGTGGCATGGGCGGGTCTCCTCGGGGAGTCGGTGGAACGTGGTCTCAGGACCCGGAGCGGACCAGATCCAGGGCGACCGCGCCGGCCGTCGCCCGGTAGCCCGCGTCGTCGGGGTGCAGCCCGTCGCCGCTGTCGTACGCGGGAAGGATCCTGTCCGGGACGTCGGGGTCGCGGACCGCCCGGTCGAAGTCGACGACCCCGTCGAACGCCCCGCTGGAACGGATCCAGGCGTTGACCTCAGCCCGCGTCCGCTCCGCGGTCGGCGTGTCGTATTTCGAGCCGCCGATCGGCAGCAGCGTGCCGCCGATCACGCGGCGGCGTGGGCCGGACCGCCGAGTGCGGTGGGGAGCACGGTGGGGAGCAGGAGGCCGGCGGCCAGGGACACGGTGGCCGGCACGCGGCCGGCGAGCCGGGGGCGCGGGGCAGAGCGGTACGCCACATGGGCTACCTCCAGGGTCGGCAGCGCGACCATACATCGTGTATGACGCTTCGTATATGACATGAGCGTGCGGTAGTGCGACGGAAGTGAGAAGAGGTCAGGCGTGCCCGGGTGAGGGGCTCGTGGCCGGCCTGAACGAGGGCGCGCCGGTGTGCCGGACTCGGGAGGGCGCTACGGCGTACCCGGGGGTCCGTGGTTCGTGGCGTCCGGACTCTTGACGGCCGCGTGCGGCGCCCCTAGCTTGCTGGGGCGTCAGATATGAGATCTCGTATACCGGAACGCGCCGCGGTCAGGTCTCCGCGGGAGCGGTCCTCCCCGGCCCGTGACCGTACGTCCGCACATCTGCCGCGGGCCGCCGTACTCCCGACCTTCCACCCCTGTTCCCCGGGACGACCACCCCCCACCTGCCCGCGCTCCCCGCGGGCGGCAGTCGCGACCTGAAGGAGCACGACAGATGACTCGCACGCAGCGGAACCCCCGCCGCCGTACCTCGGGTGCCCGGACCAGGCTGGCCGCCGTCGGTGTGGCCGCCGCCCTCGCGGGGACGGGGGCGCTGGTGGCGAACGCCCCCTCGGCCTCGGCCGCCTCCGTGCCGCCGTTGGCCACCGGCGACACCCGCACCGTGACCGAGCCGCAAGTCCCGACCACCGTGTGCGCCACGCTGTCGAGCGGGTTGCAGATGGCCAACCGGATGTCCTCGTCGGACAAGGAGGCGGCGCCGCCCGACACCTCGCGTATCCAGGCCGCGCTGGACTCCTGCCGGCGCAGTTCCGGGCAGGTCGCGGTCGAACTCGTCGCGGGCGATTCCACGCACGCCGCCTTCCTCACCGGCCCGCTGACCGTCCACGAGGGCGAGGTGCTGCTGCTCGACAGCGGGGTGACCCTCTACGGTTCGCTCAACCCGGCCACATATCAGGTCAGCGGAAAGCCGACCTGCGGCACGGTGAACACGGACTCCGGCGGCTGCAAGCCGCTGATCACCGTGTCCGGCGCCAACGCCGGTGTGGAGGCCGTCCGTTCGAGCAGCGGTGGCCAGGGCAGGATCGACGGCCGCGGCGACCTGGCCATGGTGGGCACCTCGACCACGTGGTGGGGACTGGCCGCCCAGGCCAAGAGCGCGGGCAAGAAGCAGAACAACCCGCGCATGATCCAGGCCAACAGCTCCGACAACTTCACCCTGTACGACATCGACCTCATCAACGCCCCCAACTTCCACGTCTACTACAACGGCAACGGCTTCACCGCCTGGGGCGTGCGGATCAAGACCCCGGCGACCGCGGGCAACACCGACGGCATCGACCCGGCCGGCGCCACCAACGTCACCATCGCCGACTCCTACATCCAGGACGGTGACGACGGCATCGCCATCAAGGGCGGTTCGGCCGCCAGCAGCAACATCACCGTCAAGGACAGCCACTTCTACGGAACCCACGGCATCTCCATCGGCTCCGAGACCAACAGCGGCGTCAGCAACGTCCTCGTCGAGAACAACACCATCATCGGCACCGACAGCGACGGTCACACCGGGGGCAGCATCAACGGCATCCGGATCAAGTCCTCCCCGGCCAACGGCGGCACCGTCCAGCGCGTCACCTATGACAACACCTGCCTTACGAAGATCAAGTACCCGCTGATCTTCGACACCCATTACTCCAACGGCACCGGCTCCTACGTCCCGTACTTCACCGACATCGTGGTCAACGGCCTCAAGGCCACCAGTTCCGTCTCCGGCGCCACGTCGACGTTCGTCGGCCTCGACTCCGGCCACCCGCTGGGCCTGACCCTGGAGAACGTCAGCCTGGACGCCACCGCCTACACCGCCTCGTACGCCAATATCGGCCTCTACAACAGCGGCATCACTCCCTCGGGTACCGGCGTCACCACCACCTCCGTCTCCGGAACCGGCTCGGTCCCGTCCTGCTCCTTCCCGTCCTTCCCGGCCCTGTGACCTCTCCGCCCCCACCCCTCACCGGCGGGCCTCACCGGGCCGCGGATCCCGGTGGGCGGCCTCCGAAGCGGCGGGCGACCTCCGAAGCGGGGCGCGGGCGGCGCGCGCGGCCCGCGCCCGCGTGAGACGGTGGGAGGACCCGGGGGTCCACCCACGACTCGGAGGCGCACCCGCGAGGAGGACCGAGATGAGGGCGCTGGAGACGATCGGATTCTCGCTGGCCGTGATCATCATCGTTGTCGCCCTCCTGCTCTTCCTGATGGGCGGCCCGAACTACCCGCGGCACCGTTAGCCGGCCCGGCGAAACCCGCCCGCAAGGCCTGGCCCACCCGGCCGGGCGGGGCCCGGCACGACCCGCCTTGGCCGCCCGGCCGGGTGAGGCGCCGGCACGACCGCCCGCCCTGGCTCGCCCGCCGCGGCGGCCCGGCGTGGGCAGTACAGCGGTCAGCCTGCGCTGAGCTCGACCAGCTTGCCGACCGTGTTCCAGTTGCGGGACGTGGCCGTCATGCCCAGCCAGCGGTCGGTGAACAGCCCCGCCAGCCTGGAGTCGCGGATCGTGTCGGGAAAGTGGGCGTAGATCTCCCGCTCACCCGCCCGGAAGGTGTCGGGCGCGTACGCCTCCGGGTCGATGGTCGCCAGCCGGTCCAGCGGCGGCGGGCCGGACAGGAAGACGACCAGGAAACGCGATCCGTCGATCCCCTCCATCGGGAAGGGGTTCGCCTCCGCCACGCGGCGCAAGTCCGTGCCCGAGCGCACCAGGCAGGCGATCGTGAGGCCGAGCTCCTCCGCGATGGCCTGCTGCAGATCGCCGGCGATCCGCAGCGGGTCCTCCTCCTCGTGCGTGAACACGGCATTGCCCGACTGGAGGTGGGTGCGCGCGTCGGTGGCTCCGACACGCGCCAGCAACTCGCGCAGAGTCTGCATCGGCAGCCTGTTGGCGCGGCCGACGTTGATTCCGCGCAGCAAGGCGACATATCTGGTGCTGGTCACGTCACAACCGTAGCGAGCGGCACTGACAGCCGGCGGCATAGCGAACGGGCCGCGACACACCCCGCCCGGGCGGCACGGACGGCGGTCGGGTACGGCCCCGGAAGGCCGCTCGCCGTGAGTGTCGCCTGCGGCCGCGGTGCGGACACGGTCGCATCGGTTTTCTCTCCGGTGGCCGCCCGGTTCATGCATCATGTCCCTCTTTCGGGCGATGCTTGCTCCGCTTGAACGGTTCTTCGCGTGTGCCGCTGGCTATTTTCGCGCCCATGAACACCCCCCACGACCGGCCGGCTGTCACCGAACTGCGCTTGTCGGCCTTCAAATCGCACCGCGGCGCCACCTTCGCGCTCGACCCGCTGACCCTCCTCGGCGGGCCCAGCGGCAGCGGCAAGTCGAGCGTTCTGGAAGCACTGGCCTCGTTGGGACGACTGGCCTGCGGGGCGGAGCTGGAGGAAGCGTTCGGGGCAGTCCGAGGGGGCGCCGTCGCGTGCGTGCCGCAGAGCGCCCGGCCCGACGCCCAGGGCCGGCGCGGGTTCCGCATCGGCTGCACGGTCACCGGTCCCGTCGGTCCGGTCCGGCTCGACATCGCCGTCCAGACCGAGCCGGCCCTGCGTATCGTCGGTGAGCGGCTCACCGGCGGCGGCGAGACTCTGCTGACCACGGCGCTCAGGGACCCGTCCCGGTCCACGGTCCAGGCCGCCTGGCACACCGCCGGTGTCGTGCCGGTCACGCGCGCCCCGCTGCCCGACGACCGCCTGGCCACCGCGCTGCTGCCCCTGCGCGTGTCGGGACGTACCGACGGCCAGCGGCTGGTCCTCGCCGCGGCCGAGCAGGTCGTGGTGGCGCTGCGCGGCATCTTCCCCGTGGCCCCGCGCCCGGAGCTGATGCGCGGGCCCGTACCGCTCGGCGACGGGCGCTTGCGCACCGCCTGCGACAACCTCCCGGCCGTACTCGCCAGGACCGAGGGCGAATGTGCCACCCGGCACGCGGCGCTGGTCAACGCGGTGCGCGAGGTGTGCAGCGGGCCCGTCGAGGGTCTGACCACCCTGCCCGCCGTGCTGCCCGGGGACGGGCGCGGCCCGCCGGTCGAAGCGGTGATCGCCGCTGTGGATCGCGGGCCGCTGGGCACCGTCCCGGTGGACCGTCTGGGCGACGGGGAACTGCGTTTCCTCGCCCTGGCCTTGGTACTGCTCACCGGGCCCGGTGTGCTCGATGTCGACACCAGTACGGAACTGCTGCCGGCCGGCCAGGTGCTGACCGTGCTCGGGGACGGTCTCGATCTCGGCCTCGACAGGCGTCAGACGCGCGAACTGCTCCGGCTCGCCGTCCTGGCCGGCGCCCGTGGGCACATCCGCCTGGTGGGGACCGTTCAGGACGTCTCCTGCGCGGAAGGCATGGGCGGTATCAGGGTCACCGGGCTCGGCGCGGATCACGAGGATGCGGTAGACCAGTCGGGGTGACGGACGGAACGGAACGTACAGCGAAAACGCGAGGACCGGGACCGGGACCGGGGTCGGCACCGGAACCGGGAATGGGGTCGGCACCGGAACCGGGAATGGGGTCGGGACGGGGCGCCGAGCCCGGTACCGGCTCCGGCCGCGAACCCGGCCTCAGCCCCGGCTCTGACCAGAGGGCCGCCGAGCGCCCGGACCTGGCGGCTCTGCAGCGTCGGCTCGCCGAATTCGCGGCGGTCCGGCGCTGGCAGCCGTACCACACCCCGAAGAACCTGGCGGTTGCGCTGAGTGTCGAGGCCTCGGAGCTGCTGGAGATCTTCCAGTGGATGACGCCGGAGCAGGCCGCGGCGGTCATGGACGACGAGACCGCGGCCCACCGGGTCCGGGACGAGGTCGCGGACGTGATGGCCTATCTCCTGCAGTTCTGCGAGGTGCTCGGCATCGACGTGCTGACCGCGCTGGCGGCGAAGATCGACCGCAATGAGCTGCGGTTTCCCCGGCCGATGGACGGCGCGGACGCTTCCTCCGAGTGAGTCGCCCGGAAACCGCGGACGGAGTTATCCACAGGCTCGCGGACATCGCTCCCGCCACCCCGCGAAGATCTGTCACTCTGGGTGATGTCAGCGGTGACGCAGGGTCGCCGCGATGGAACCGGGAGGTACGGACATGGACGCGGCACGCCTGGTGGCGCGGGCCGAGGAGGCGCTGCGCCGCGATCGGCGACCGGAGACTGTCGTCGCCGAGGCCTGGCAGGCGTACGAGCTGACGGAAGCGGTGGGCCGACTGCTGACGGCGGACCGGGACGGCCACGCGAAGGCGGACACCGGACCAGGGGAGTCGGTGGCCGGGGCGGACCACGCATGGCCCGTGGTGCGCGCGGGCCCCGCCCTCGCGGGAGTGGCCGCGGACGCGAGTCCACCGAGGGTGGTGCGGCTGACCTCGGTGCGTGACCCGGCCGGCACGTTGCACGCGCTGCGTGTGCTGCTGGGCGAGATCGGGCTCGCCCTGGTGGACATGGCGTGCACGGCCGAGGACGAGGCGGCGTACTGGCTGTGCATCGAGGCGCTGGACGCCGTGGACGACGCGAAGGACCGGGTGCGGGAGCTGAGCGGGGCGACCCCGCGGTGACCAGGGAGTCCGACGTACGGGCAGGATGGGGGGATGGAGCTACGAATCTTCACCGAGCCCCAGCAAGGGGCGAGCTACGACACGCTGCTGGCTGTGGCCAAGGCCACCGAGGACCTTGGCTTCGACGCCTTCTTCCGATCCGACCACTACCTCGTCATGGGCGACTCGGACGGCCTGCCAGGACCCACGGACGCGTGGGTCACCCTGGCCGGGCTCGCCCGGGAGACCAGCAGGATCAAGCTGGGCACGCTCATGACGGCGGCCACCTTCCGGCTGCCGGGCGTGCTGGCCATCCAGGTCGCGCAGGTGGACCAGATGTCGGGCGGGCGCGTGGAGTTCGGGCTCGGCGCGGGCTGGTACGAAGCGGAGCACTCCGCGTACGGCATCCCCTTCCCCAAGGAGAAGTTCGGCCGCCTGGAGGAACAGCTCGCCGTCGTCACCGGCCTCTGGTCGACTCCGGTGGGCCAGACCTTCGACTTCGACGGGAAGTTCTACCAGCTGAAGGACTCGCCCGGACTGCCGAAGCCCGCGCAGGCGAAGGTGCCGCTGATCATCGGGGGCCTCGGCGCCAAGCGGACCCCGGCGCTGGCGGCGCGGTACGCGGACGAGTTCAACCTGCCGTTCGTCTCGCTGGAGGACACCGCCTCGGCGATCGGCAGGGTGCGCGAGGCCCTCCAGGCCACCGGGCGCCCGGCCGACGAGATGGTGTACTCCAACGCCCTGGTGGCCGTGGTCGGCAGGGACGACGCGGAAGTCGCCCGCCGCGCGGCGGCGATCGGCCGGGACGTGGCGGAGCTGAAGGCCAACGGGCTGGCGGGTACGCCGGCCGAGGTCGTGGACAAGATCGGGCGGTACGCCGAGCTGGGCTCCACCCGCTTCTACCTCCAGGTCCTCGACCTGTCGGACCTGGACCACCTGGAGCTGATCTCCTCGAAGGTCCAGGCGCAGCTCGGGTGAGCGCGCGATGACCGGACCCGCGCTCCCCTCGGACCGTGCGCTGGTGCTGGACGGCGGGCTGTCCAACCAGCTCGCCGACCAGGGCTGCGACCTGTCCGACGTCCTGTGGTCGGCACGGCTGCTGGCCGATGCCCCGGCCCAGATCGAGGCGGCGCACACCGCCTACGTCCGGGCGGGAGCGCGGGTATTGATCACGGCGAGTTACCAAGCGACGTACGAAGGCTTCGCCCACCGCGGAGTCGGGAGAAAGGAGGCGACAGCCCTCATCCAGAGCAGTGTCACCCTTGCCCGCCGGGCGGCGGCCGGGCAGCCGGGGGTGCGGGTCGCCGCGTCCGTGGGGCCCTACGGTGCGATGCTCGCCGACGGCAGCGAGTACCGGGGACGCTACGGCAGGACAGTCCGCGAGCTGGAGCGTTTCCACCGTCCTCGCATCGAGGCACTGGCGGCGGCCGGGCCGGACTTCCTCGCCTTGGAGACCGTGCCCGACACCGATGAGGCCGAGGCGATGCTCCGCGCGGTGGAGGCCACGGGGGCGGGCGTGCCCGTGTGGCTCTCCTACACCGTCGAGGGCGGCCGGACGCGCGCCGGCCAGCCCTTGCCGGAGGCCTTCGCTCTCGCCGCGGACAGTCCGGACGTGGTCGCCGTGGGGGTCAACTGCTGCGCCCCCGCCGAGGCGGATCACGCGGTGGAGGTCGCCGCGGAGATCACCGGCAAGCCGGTCGTGGTCTACCCGAACAGCGGCGAAACCTGGGACGCGGGCGCCCGCCGGTGGCACGGTGGCGCGGCCTTCGACCCGGACCGCGTGACCGCCTGGCAGGCCGCCGGCGCCCGGCTGATCGGCGGCTGCTGCCGAGTCGGTCCGCGCGACATCGCCCGCATCGCGGCTGCCTTGGCCGAGTAGGCCCCGCCCCGCCGCCCCGCCGCCCCGCCGCCCCGCCGCCCCGCCGCCCCGCCGCCCCGCCGCCCCGCCGCCCCGCCGCCCCGCCGTGCCGGTGCCGGCGGGCGCGGGGATGCCCGGAAATGCTTGGTCGCCGCCGTGCCCGGCCGGAGATACTCGGTCGGTGTTCCTGACGATAACCACCACAGGTGGCAGCGCGGCCCGGCCCGCCACGGACCTCGGGTTCCTGCTGCACAAGCATCCGGACAAGGCACAGACGTTCAGCACGTCCTACGGCGGCGCGCATGTGTTCTACCCCGAGGCGTCGGCCGAGCGGACGACCGCGGCGCTGCTGCTGGAGGTCGATCCCTCCGCCCTGCTGCGCCGGGGGAAGGGCAAGGGCCGTGGCGGGGTGCCGGACGCGGCGCTGGCGCAGTACGTGAACGACCGGCCGTACGCCGCGTCCTCGCTGCTGGCGGTCGCGCTGCGGACCGTGTTCTCCAGCGCCCTGCGCGGTGAGTGCCGCGCCATGCCGGAACGGGCCGAGGAGCCGCTGCCGCTCACGATCGAGGTGCCCGTACTGCCCGCGAAGGGCGGCCCCGCCCTGGTGGCGCGGCTGTTCGAGCCGCTCGGCTGGCGGGTGGCGGCGGAGCCGGTGGCGCTGGACGAGCGGTTCCCGGAGTGGGGCGAGTCGCGGTACGTGCGCCTGACCCTGGACGGTGAGTTGCGGCTGGCCCATGCCCTGCGGCACCTGTACGTCCTGCTGCCGGTGCTGGACGACGCCAAGCACTACTGGGTCTCGCCCGACGAGGTCGACAAGCTGCTGCGCTTCGGCGAGGGCTGGCTGCCCGCGCACCCCGAGCAGAAGCTGATCACCAGCCGTTACCTGTCCCGCCGTTGGTCGCTGACCCGGCAGGCGATGGAGCGGCTGGAGCTCGCGCGGCTCGCAGAATCCGACGACGTCGAGGTCGAGGAACTGGACAACGCCGTCGCGGCCGAGGCGCCCGAGGGCGCGGAGGGGGAGCGCCCGACCCCGCTGGCCGTCCAGCGGCGCGAGGCGATCCTCGCCGAGCTGCGCGCCCGCGGGGCCGCGCGCGTGCTCGACATGGGCTGCGGGCAGGGCCAGTTGACCGCGGCGATGCTGAAGGAGACCCGGTTCACCGAGGTCGTCGGGGTGGACGTCTCCGTACGGGCCCTGGACATCGCGGCGCGCCGGCTGCGGCTGGACCGGCTCGGCGAGCGGCAGTCCGCCAGGGTCCGGCTGCTGCAGGGCTCGCTGACGTACACCGACGCTCGCCTCAAGGGGTACGACGCGGCCGTGCTCAGCGAGGTCGTCGAGCACGTCGACCCGCCGCGGCTGCCCGCCCTGGAGTACGCGGTGTTCGGCGCGGCCCGCCCCCGTACCGTCGTCGTGACCACCCCCAACGCCGAGTACAACGTGCGCTGGGAGACGCTGCCCGCCGGGCACGTGCGGCACGCGGACCACCGCTTCGAGTGGAACCGCGCCGAGTTCGCCGACTGGGCCCGCGCGGTGGCCGAACGGCACGGGTACGGGGTCGGGCTCGTGCCCGTCGGCCCCGAGGACCCCGAGGTGGGGCCGCCCACCCAGATGGCGGTCTTCACCCTCGCCCCGGCCGGCGGCCCCGGCCGCCACGACACGGGCACGACCGCGGGCACGAACGCGGACGACCCCGCCGACGAGCCCGCTGCCAACCCCGCGGACACGACCACGGGCACGACCGCGGGCACGACCACGGACACCGAGAAGGACCAGGAGGCGGCGGCATGACCACGAGTACCACCAGCACGACGAGCACCGCGGCCGCTCCCCGCACCCTCGCCGTCACCGACCTGTCCCTCGTCGTGCTGATCGGCGCCACCGGGTCGGGCAAGTCGACGTTCGCCGCACGCCACTTCAAGCCGACCGAGGTCATCTCCTCCGACTTCTGCCGCGCCCTGGTCAGCGACGACGAGAACGACCAGAGCGCCACCGGCGACGCCTTCGACGTCCTGCACTACATCGCGGGCAAGCGGCTCGCGGCCGGCCGCCGTACCGTCGTCGACGCCACCAGCGTGCAGCCCGAGAGCCGCAAGTCGCTGATCAAGCTGGCCCGCGAGCACGACGTGCTGCCGATCGCGATCGTCCTGGACGTTCCCGAGCAGGTCTGCGCCGAGCGCAACGCCACCCGTCCCGACCGCGCCGGCCTGCCCCGCCACGTCATCCAGCGCCACCAGCGCGAGCTGCGGCGTTCGCTGCGAGGGCTGGAGCGCGAGGGCTTCCGCAAGGTGCACATCCTGCGCGGCACCGCCGAGATCGACGCCGCCGAGGTGGTGACCGAGCGCCGCTACAACGACCTGACCCACCTCACCGGCCCCTTCGACATCATCGGCGACGTCCACGGCTGCTCGGCGGAGCTGGAGCGCCTGCTGGCCGAGCTGGGGTACGAGGACGGCGAGCACCCGCGCGGCCGGACCGCCGTGTTCCTCGGCGACCTGGTCGACCGCGGCCCGGACAGCCCCGGCGTGCTGCGCCGCGTCATGGGCATGGTCGCGGCGGGCACCGCCCTGTGCGTGCCCGGCAACCATGAGAACAAGCTCGCCCGCCACCTCAAGGGCCGCTCGGTGCAGCACACGCACGGCCTGGCCGAGACCGTCGAGCAGTTTGAGCGGGAGCAGGCGCTGGACCCGGAGTTCCGCGACCGGGTCGCGTCCTTCATCGACGGCCTGGTCAGCCACTACGTCCTGGACGGCGGCAAGCTGGTGGTCTGCCACGCCGGCCTGCCCGAGAAGTACCACGGCCGTACGTCCGGCCGGGTCCGCTCGCACGCCCTGTACGGGGACACCACCGGCGAGACCGACGAGTTCGGCCTGCCCGTGCGCTACCCGTGGGCCGAGGACTACCGGGGCCGCGCCGCCGTCGTCTACGGCCACACCCCCGTGCACACCGCCTCCTGGATCAACAACACCATCTGCCTGGACACCGGCGCGGTCTTCGGCGGCAAGCTGACCGCGCTGCGCTGGCCGGAGCGCGAACTGGTCGAGGTGCCGGCCGAGCGGGTCTGGTACGAGCCGGCGAAGCCGCTGCTCACGGAGGCGCCCGGCGGCCGCGAGGGGCGCCCGCTGGACCTCGCCGATGTCGCGGGGCGCCGGATCGTGGAGACCTCCCTGATGGGCCGGCTCGCCGTGCGCGAGGAGAACGCGGCCGCCGCTCTGGAGGTGATGAGCCGTTTCGCGATCGACCCGCGCCTGCTGGCCTACCTGCCGCCGACCATGGCGCCGTGCGCGACCTCCCAGCAGGACGGCTACCTGGAGCACCCCCTGGAGGCGTTCGCCGCCTACCGCGAGGACGGGGTGCGCCAGGTGGTGTGCGAGGAGAAGCACATGGGCTCGCGCGCGGTCGCCCTGGTGTGCCGGGACGAGGCCGCGGCGGGCAAGCGGTTCGGTACGCACGGGGCGACCGGCGCGCTGCACACCCGTACCGGACGGCCGTTCTTCGACGACCCCGCCGTCACGGAGGAGGTGCTCGCCCGGGTCCGGCGGGCGGTCACGGCCGCCGGGCTGTGGGAGGAGCTGGAGACCGACTGGCTGCTGCTCGACGCCGAGCTGCTGCCCTGGTCGCTCAAGGCGTCCGGGCTGCTGCGCAAGCAGTACGCGGCGGTCGGGGCGGCCGCCGGTTCCGTCTTCCCGCCCGCCCTCGCCGCCCTGGAGGCAGCCGCGGGCCGGGGGAGCGACGTGGCCGCGCTGCTGGACCGGCAGCGGGAGCGCGCGGCGGACGCCGCGGCCTTCACGGAGGCGTACCGCCGCTACTGCTGGACCACCGACGGCCTGGACGGAGTGCGCCTGGCGCCCTTCCAGATCCTCGCCGCCGAAGGCCGCGCCCTGGCCGCCCTCCCGCACGACCGGCAGCTCGCCCTCATCGACCGCCTCGTCGCCGCCGACCCGTCGGGGATGCTGCGCGAGACCGGCCGCCTCGTGGTGGACACGGCCGACGAGGACTCCGTGGCGGCGGGTGTGCGCTGGTGGCTCGACCTCACCGAGGCCGGCGGCGAGGGCATGGTCGTCAAGCCCCTGGCCGCGCTCGTGCGGGCCGAGGGCGGCCGCCGGCTGGTGCAGCCCGGCATCAAGTGCCGGGGCCGGGAGTACCTGCGGATCATCTACGGACCCGAGTACACCCGGCCCGAGCACCTGGCGCGGCTGCGCTCCCGGTTCCTGGGGCACAAGCGCTCCCTGGCGCTGCGCGAGTACGCCCTCGGCCTGGAGGCGCTCGACCGCCTGGCCGCGGGCGAACCCCTGTGGCGCGTCCACGAGGCGGTCTTCGCCGTCCTCGCGCTGGAGTCCGAGCCGGTCGACCCCCGGCTGTGAGATCACGCAACCGTGAGATCACGCAACCGTGAGATCACGCGACCGCGCGGGCCGGTGATCCGCGAGTCCGCCTCCCGGCAGCCGCCGCCGGGAGGCAGACTGGTGGACAGGCACCGTTGGCCCGGGTCCGGCGTGGGAAGGTCTTCTCTCATGGGATTTCACGTCGACTCCGAGGCCGGGCGGCTGCGCCGCGTCATACTGCACCGCCCGGACCTCGAACTGAAGCGGCTCACCCCCAGCAACAAGGACGCCCTGCTCTTCGACGACCTGCTGTGGGTGCGCAGGGCGCGGGCCGAGCACGACGGGTTCGCCGACGTGCTGCGCGACCGCGGGATCGAGGTGCACCTCTTCGGGGACCTGCTGCGCGAATCCCTTCTCGTGCCGCAGGCCAGGGACCTGGTGCTCGACCGGGTCTTCGACGAGAAGGAGTACGGCCCGCTGGCCACCGGGCACCTGCGGGCCGCGTTCGACGAGCTGGACGCCGCCGAGCTGACCGAGGCGCTGGTCGGCGGGATGACCAAACGGGAGTTCCTCGAACTGTTCGCCGAGCCGGTCTCCGTCCGCTTCCACGCCATGGACCTCGACGACTTCCTGCTGGCCCCGCTCCCCAACCACCTTTTCACCCGCGACACCTCGGCCTGGGTCTACGACGGGGTGAGCATCAACGCCATGCGCTGGCCCGCCCGGCAGCGCGAGACCGTCCACTTCGAGGCGATCTACCAGCACCACCCGCTGTTCGCCGCAGGCGGCTTCCACATCTGGTCCGAGGGCCAGGCCGCCTACCCCTCGACCATCGAGGGCGGCGACGTCCTGGTCATCGGCAAGGGCGCGGTGCTGATCGGGATGAGCGAGCGCACCACACCGCAGGCGGTGGAGATGCTCGCCCGCGGGCTGTTCGAGGCCGGCTCCGCGCAGACCATCGTGGCCCTGGACATGCCCAAGGGCAGGGCGTTCATGCACCTGGACACGGTGATGACGATGGTCGACGGCGACACCTTCACCCAGTACGCGGGCCTGGGCATGCTGCGCTCGTACACCATCCAGCCGGGTGCGGCCGGCGGCGAGCTGAAGGTCACCGACCACCCGCCCGAGCACATGCACCGGGCCATCGCGGCCGCGCTCGGCCTGGACGCGATCACCGTGCTCACCGCCACCCAGGACGTGCACTCCGCCGAGCGCGAGCAGTGGGACGACGGGTGCAACGTGCTGGCCGTGGAGCCGGGAGTGGTGGTGGCCTACGAGCGGAACGCGACGACCAACACGTTCCTGCGCAAGCGCGGCATCGAGGTGATCGAGATCCCCGGCAGCGAACTGGGCCGCGGCAGAGGCGGGCCGCGCTGCATGACCTGTCCCATCGAGCGGGACGCGGTGTGAGGAGGAGCACTGGTGACGGCGGGGGCGGCGCGAAGAAGGGACTGTATAACAATGCTGGAGTTCGTATAGAGTTCCAGAGTTCTGAGCAGCCGTACCCGTCACACCGAGGAGTTCCGCGATGGCCGTCGACCTCAAGGGCCGGCACTTCCTGAAGGAGCTGGACTTCACACCCGAGGAGTTCCGCCACTTCGTCGAACTGGCCGCGGAGCTGAAAGCGGCGAAGCGAGCCGGGACCGAGCAGCCGCGGCTCACCGGCCGCACCATCGCGCTGGTCTTCGAGAAGACCTCCACCCGGACGCGGTGCGCCTTCGAGGTCGCCGCCGCCGACCAGGGCGCCCGCACCACGTACCTCGACCCCGCGGGCTCGCAGCTGGGGCACAAGGAGTCGGTCAAGGACACCGCCCGGGTGCTGGGCCGGATGTTCGACGGCATCCAGTACCGGGGCCACGGCCAGGCCGTCGTCGAGGAACTGGCCGCGCACGCCGGGGTGCCGGTCTGGAACGGCCTCACCGACGAGTGGCACCCCACCCAGATGCTCGCCGACATCCTGACGATGACCGAGCACAACCCGCGGCCGGTGGAGGAGATCTCGTACGCCTTCCTCGGCGACGCGCGCTCCAACATGGGCAACTCCCTGTTCGTGACCGGCGCGCTGCTCGGCATGGACGTCCGCGTCGCCGCCCCGCGCAGCCTGTGGCCGGCCTCCTCGGTCGTCGCCGACGCGCGGCGGCTGTCCGAGACCACCGGGGCGCGCCTCACCCTCACCGAGGACGTCGAGGAAGCGGTGGCCGGCGCCGACCACGTGCACACCGACGTCTGGGTCTCCATGGGCGAGCCCAAGCAGGTGTGGGACGAGCGGATCGAGCTGCTCAAGCCGTACGCGGTCACGTCGGCCGTCATGCGCGCCACCGGCAAGCCCGAGTCGACCTTCCTGCACTGCCTGCCCGCGTTCCACGACCTGGGCACCGCCGTGGGCCGCGAGATCCACGCCCAGTACGGCCTGGACTACCTGGAGGTCTCCGACGAGGTCTTCGAGTCCGAGCGCTCGGTCGTCTTCGACCAGGCGGAGAACCGGCTCCACACGATCAAGGCGGTTTTGGTGGCCACGCTGGCGTAGCCCGGGCTGCCGTACCGGCGGGTGTGTGCCTGACCGGCGCGGCCCGGGTCGCGCCGAGCCGGCCGGCAGCGCGGCGGCGCGCGCTGCCGGCCGTCGTGTCACGGCGTCGACAGCGTGAAGCGGTCGACCTTCACCGATCCGCCGAGTGCCTGGGTGGCGTAGTCGAAGACGGCGAAGCGGTAGCCGAGGAAGAACTGCCAGGAGTTGTCCAGCGTGAAGCCGGGACCGAGCGGGGTGAAGTTCACTCCGTCGGTGCTGTAGGAGAAGTGGCCCTGGTCATTGGATCCCGGCCTGATGTCGGCGCCGGCGCGCAGCCAGATCTTGCCGCCGCTGACGGACGCGGTGGCCTGCTGGGTGCCGGTGCTCGTGGTGTTCCACGAACTGTTCATGGTGACGTTGTTGGTCATCACCACCTTCGTGGCGCCGTTGTCCTTGGTGACACCTATCCACGCGGAGGAGTTGCGGAAGAGGGCGAGTCCGGCGCGGTCGCCGTCGCGCATGGTGCCGTAGTCCAGCTCGATCGTCGCGGTGGACGACGGTCCGAGGATGCGGTGGGTGAGGGTGTTGCGGGCCTGGTAGAGGTCATTGGTCACGGTCGCCGTCTGGAGCGTCAGACCGTTGCCTGCGGACCACTTGGTGTTGTCGGGGTTGTGGTTCCACTCCCACTGGGGGTCGAGCGTGCTCGCGCTGAAGGTGTCGGTGCCGGTGGGCGGCTTGGTCTGCTCCGGCGGCGCGGGCACGTTCGGGTACGGGTACGTGCTTCCCCAGGCATTGTTGACCTTCTGCAGCACGGGCCAGCCCTGGGAGTCGAACTTCACGGGCGCGAGGACGGGGATGCGGCCGCCGGGGTAGGCGTCGACGAAGGCCATGTAGTACCAGTCGCCGTTCGCGGTCTGCACCAGGCTGCCCTGGTGCGGCACGCCGCTGCCGGGCACCGGAGTGCCGATGTTCACCTCCAGCGGCTGCTCGGTGTAGGGGCCGAACGGGCCGTTGGTGGACTTCAGCACGTACTCGGAGTTGGCGGGGTGGTCGACCAGGATGTAGTAGTTCCCGTTGATCTTGTACATCCGGTTGCCCTCGGTGGAGCCGGTGCTGGAGGGATCGGTGAACACCGCCTGGGTGCGGACCTGGCTGAGTCCGTCGGCCGACAACTGGGCGACGTAGTGGGTGCCGCTGCCGTAGGCGACGTACATGCTGTCGTTGTCGTCGACCAGCAGGCCGTCGTCGTAGTAGCAGTTATTGATCACCGAGCGCTGCTTCCAGTCACCGGTGATCGAGGTGGACGTGTAGACGTAGGTCTTGTTGAAGTCGATGCAGCCGATCCAGTAGTAGGTGCCGTTGCTCTGGCGGTAGCGCAGCGACGAGGCCCAGATGCCGTGCACGTACGCCCGTCCGCCGTTCAGGTCGTACGTGGAGCCGAAGGGCAGGTCGGGTACGGCGTGGCCGATGGGCTCCCAGTGCACGAGGTCGTAGGAGCGCATGATCGGCGCGCCCGGCGACTGGTGGAAGGAGGAGGCGGAGTAGTAGTAGGCGTTGCCCTGCCGGAAGATGTCGTTGTCCGGGTAGTCCTCCCACAGCACGGGGTTGCTGAACGTGGCGGACGGCGGCCACGGCGTGGGAGTGCCGGTGGGTGTGTCCGTGGGGGTGTCGGTCGGGGTCCCGGTGGGGGTGTCCGTCGGGGTGCCGGTGGAGACGCCTCCCGTGCAGGTGGTGCCGTTGAGCGCGAAGTCGGTGGGCACCGGATTGCTGCTGTTGTTCCAGGTGCCGTTGAACCCGAAGGTCGCACTGCCGTTGGTCGCGATCGCGCCGTTGTACGACGCGTTGGTGACGGTGACGCCCGAGCCCGACTGGGTGTAGCTCCCGTTCCACAGCTGGGTGACGGTCTGCCCGGCACCGAACGACCAGGTCAGCTTCCAACTGCTGACCGGATCACCGAGATTGGTGACGGCCACGTTCGCGCCGAAACCGCCTCCCCACTGGCTGGAGACGGTATAGGTGACCTGGCAGCCCGCGGCGGCCTGGGCCGATGTGGCGGCCATGGCGCCCAGACCGGCGGCCGCGAGTGCCGTTACAACCCCGCCGACGAGCCATCGTCGGCGATCGACGATTTTCATTGGGACACGCTCCTGTGCTCGCGGGCCCGGCGAACACGGACATCTCGCCGTTCACCCGACGCTGATTGATGGGGTGTCTTGACGACGGATGGCGTCGCATCGAAGAGGGATGCTGACAGCGCGGCTGCCGGACCGCAAGGGTGTGATCTCGCGGGCGCGAGCCGAGAAGGTCCGGAGCGCGGAGTGTCCTCCCTGGTCAGAGGGAACGATGAAGGAGGGCATCGCTGCCGCCTGCGCAAGCAGCTCATCCAGATCGGCCGAGAACCGTAGTTGTGGCTCGAAAGCGATTACGGTCACTCGCGACGCCCGACATCCCATGTGCCGTCCGTCCGGCGCGGACGAGGCAAGGGCCGTCTCCGAAGCCTGGGGGTACGGGCACCTTTGGCCTCAACTCATCGGAAATGTGCACCAGGGGGCGGAGATTCGCCGTTCGTGTGGCTCATGCTGCCATTACTGTCCTGGCGTGACCGGATACGGTGGCTCGTGAGTTGTCGAAGCCGCGCAGAGCGGCTCGCGCCGCCTCGTGGAATCTCCGCCCCGACCTGAGCCCGTGGCGGTAACTCACGGTGAATTCGAGCACATCGCCGGTATCAGTGAAGAACAGGCACTTGTTGACGTCGTCGGTGGGCATGGCCAGGATGAATTCGCCGCGCGATGTGGCGCTGCTGTAAACGCCGTCAAGGCGCGGCATCGTCTTGGCGCCGGCCCGCCAGCTGTCGGAGTCGTGTCGCGGGTAGCCGCGCGCCACGAAGGTGCCGGGATCGGGCGGCACGCCGATGTATCCGAAGCTCCGGAACCGGCCCGGGGACAAGCCGGCGTAGCTTTCGTAACCGCAGGAAAGGCACTGGAGATCGCCGCACTCGAAGCGCACCAGTGGGACGCCGTGCATCACGTGCACCTCGGACATCTTCCAGTAGGGTGACGGCCCTGCCGCCGCCCCGCGCACGTTCCGCCGATGACTTTCCGGCGGCTGTGCCGTCTACCCGTCGACGGAAGGAGCGCACCATGCGCAAGATCATCGTTTGCACGTTCCTGACCCTGGACGGCGTCATGCAGGCCCCGGGCGGTCCGGACGAGGACGCCGAGAGCGGCTTCGAGCACGGCGGCTGGCAGAGGCCCGTGTCCGACGACGAGGTCGGCGCGGCCATTGCCGGCTGGTACGAGGACTCGGACGCGATGCTGCTCGGCCGCAAGACGTACGAGATCTTCGCGTCGTACTGGCCGACCGCGGACCCCGCCAACCCGTTCACCGAACGGATGAACAGCATGCACAAGTACGTGGCGTCCCGGACCCTGACCTCCGTCGAGTGGCAGAACTCCACGCTGCTGGAGGGCGACACCGTCGATGCCGTACGCAAGTTGAAAGCGTCCGACGGCGGCAGCATCAACGTCGTGGGCAGTGGCGACCTCGCCCAGACCCTCATGCGGCACGACCTCGTCGACGAGTACCGGCTGACCGTTCACCCGGTGATCATCGGCACCGGCAAGCGGCTGTTCGCCGACGGAGCGATCCCCACCGCACTGGTGCCGGTCAGCGTCTCGACGACGAAGGGCGGCACCGTCGTCGGCGTCTACCGGCCGAACGGCAGGCCCGACCACGACAGTTACTGACGCGACGGGGAGGCGGCCCGCCGCGAGCGCGAAGTCCCGGACGTGCCGCCGCCCCCTTTCCTGACCCGGTACACCGCAGGTCGGGCGGGGTGCGGCGGCCACCCGCCCGTCTCAGATGTCCCGGAAGGGAGCAGGCGGCGCCGTGACCTGCGGCGCTAGGGGGCAGCACGTCGCTGACCTGCATAGATAGCCTTTCGACTGTTTCATGCTCGTGCCCGTTGATGCAGCTGGAAGTCCCAGAAAAGTCCCGGGCGGCTCCCACTTCCGAAGCCGGCCTTTCGCCCTGCACGAACGCGATGCTCGAAGGGGAACAGCCCAACTGCGCACCGAGTCCCTTGCGGCAGATGCCCGCCCGGACGCGCAGCACCTTCAGCATGCGGCCGAACCCCAGGACGACCCACTGCCTTGCATCCTCCGCCTGGGCGCGGACCGTTCTCCTTGCCGTCCTCCCGCAGGCGGGCGGACGGTGCCTCACTCCCTGCGCCACTCCCGAGACCGTCGCCCCTGTCTTCCGCCGCGTCCACAGTCATAGCCACTGCCTCTCCCGCCGAGTGGGCGAATCAGCCACCTGGGACGGCAGTCGTGACGCCGCGCATCTCGTATGGCTTTCCCCCGCGAGTACAGAACTACTTGTCGCCAGGAAGCGTATTGAGATCGTCACGTCATGCCACCGCGGTGCACAGTCCAGGCGGCTGGCCGACTCCGTAATCCCCCGGGGACGAGGATGATTCCGGGAGCCCGGAACGGCAATCGGGCTCGACGGTAGGCTCGCGCCATGACGACCATTGAATACCGGGGCGAGAGCGCTAACTTGAAGGTGCTGGCACGGGAGATCGAGGCGGATCCACGCCTCGCCGGAGCGTGCTCCCTCACCCTCACGCCGTTGCGCCATGACAGGCGCGACTCCTTGCGTCACGCGAACTGGGCGGAGATCTCTGTCTCGGTCGCCTCCGGACTGGCCACGAACGCGGTGTACGACGCTCTAAAGGTCTTGGTCGAGCGGGCGCGTGACCGTGGCCCCGTGGACGAGGTGGCCCCGCGTCCGGAGGGCGGCAGCGGCGAGGAGACGGACGGCACCGAAGGGGCGGCGGAGCGGTGACTGTCCACTCCCCGCGCCTGCGGAACAGCAGCGGCGCCGAGCTGAACCTGCGCAGCCAGATTCTCTTCCAGGACCCGACCCGCACACGTACCAGAGACCTCGTCACAGCGGTCGGCTCCTGGCACAAGACCTACGTGCACGAGAGCAGCCACTGGGCGCGGTACCACGGATCCACCGTCGGCATCCTACTGAGCCTGCTACGGCGATCGAGGGACGGGCTGGCCGCATACAGTATCTCTCGGTTGAGCCGACAGCAGGTACAGGGCCTCCACGAGAGCCGGAGCAGCGGACTGCCATTCCTCTCCTTCAAGCGCTACCCCCGACACACCGACGGAGAGCTGAGATACGATGAGCTGGACTGGCTGAATCTCTACTACTCGTACTCCCTTCTGCTGGATCCCGAAGGTTTGACAGAGTTCGATTTCACGACCTGGGACACACGGGCGGCGTTCGAGAACTCGTTGCAAGACACGTGGCGCCAGTGTGCGGGCGTGGAGATGACCGAGCGTCCCGAGGACACGCCTGTTAGCGTTACGGGGCCCCTGAGTCTCGTACACACTTCCGAGGGGTCGCTCACCACCCGCATCCTGTTCGAGTGCGCGGCGGTGATCGACGAACTCTTCCAGTTCGAGGGCGCCTTCATGCGCATGACCGACCCGACGCTGCGGGAGTTCCTGCACGAGGAGATGGGCGGTGAGTACGGGTTTCCGTGGCGTCTGGCGGGGGTTCTGGCGGGGCGAGACCTCGGCGGGAGTGTCGTCCTAGCCCTCATCGACTTCGCGCTGAACCCGGTGGTGCCGGGCCTCACCTCCGACGACCCGTCCGTCGACTGGAGGGAGCTGTACCCGCCCTACCGCTTCGCGGCGGCGGCGAAGGCGATGGCGGACTGGGAAAGCGACCTGGAGTTCCAGTATCCGAGTCATGAGATGACGGTTCACTTCCAGCAGATGCTGGCCAAGCGCAGCGGGCTCCGCATGGGACGCGTGGTGGCCCGCCCGTCCGGCCTCTCCACGCTGCGGGAAGCCGCCACGAAACCCATGCACCTGGCCGAACGAACCCCTGCCGTCTCCCTCATGTGCGCCTCACACCTGCTCGATCTCCGCGAGGAGGACGTCTGCGCACTTTCCCACTACGGCGTCAACTTCATGGGCGACCGGGCGGTCAGGTTCGTCGACCCCGATCGGGACATGTGGTGGCTGTTCCCGGTTTTCCAGGTGAGTCTGGGTGAGTACAGGTGGCCTGCGGAGCACGTGAACCTTGACGAGGCCACGGACCTTCTGCTGGGCGCCGCCGTAGCATCGGCGTACGACGATATCCTGCACGGCACCGGCCCTCTCGCCTCGGACCACCTTCCCCGTGCCCTTTTCGAGGATCGCGGACAGGTCGAAGCGCTGAGCAAGGTCCTCAAGGACTCCACGGGGCTGGACATGGGCTGGGCCCGCGCCTGATTCCCCACGCGTCCGAGGGAGTCGCCCGGCTACGATCGCCCCATGACGACCTCGGACATCCCAGAGCCGGCGAAGATCACGGAGGAGCACTTCCTCGACACTGGTACCGGAGTAGAGGCGGAGACCGAGGCGGAGGACGGTCCACCGGAGATCGCCCGACCGTGGGACCCGGAGCAGATCCGGGTCAACACCAAGCAGTTCTCGCTGCGCAACGCCCTGGACATGATCGAGGACGGGTCGCTGGAGCTGGCCCCGGACTTCCAGCGCGGTCGGGTATGGAAATCCAGGCAGAAATCCCGGCTCATCGAGTCCGTGCTTCTGCAGATCCCGCTTCCCGCCTTCTACTTCGCCGAGGACACCGACGGGCTCATGCGCGTCGTCGACGGTCTCCAACGCCTCTCGACCATTTATGACTTCGTCCGTGGGGGAGACGAGCGCGGATTCGAGCTGAGGGGCCTGGAGTACCTCCAGAGCGCGGTTGAGGGCAAGCGTTTCGAGGACCTTCCCGCCCCGTGGAAGCGGCGCATCCACAACACCCAGATCGTCGCCAACGTCATCGATCCGACGACTCCGTCCGACGTCATGTACGACATCTTCAAGCGCATCAACACGGGGGGTACCCCCTTGAACGCGCAGGAGATCCGGCACTGCATGAGCAAGGACCGCAGTCGGAACATCCTGCGGAAGATGACTTCCACGACGGAGTTCAACGAGGCGACCAACAACATGGGCGGCCACATCCGGATGAATGACCGGGAGATGGCCCTGCGTTTCGCCGCCTTCTGGCTGATGGGCACGGACGGCTACGCGCAGTACGCCGCGATGGACTCCTTCCTCCAGCGCACCACCACCATGTTGGACAATGAGAAGCACGTGACCGAGGCCAGGGTGGAAGACCTCGTGGCGGCCTTCCGCAAGGCCATGGTGAACGCTCGTCTGGTCTTCGGTGAGCAGGCGTTCCGCAAGTGGCCGCTGGAGTCGTCCGGCCGGAACCCGATCAACCGGGCACTCTTCGAGGCATGGTCGATCACCCTCGCCAGATACGAGGCGAGGGACCTCGAACGGCGCCGTGAGGCGATCGTGGACGCCGCGCGTTGGCTGATGACGAACGACTACCAGTACTTGGAAGCGATCACCTTCTCCACGGGTGACGTCCGCCGTGTGATGCTCCGGTTCGGCATCACGGCCAAGGTCGCCGAGGAGGCCGGTAGGTGATCACCTTCCTACGCGTCCGGTACTTCAAACGCTTTACCGACGCGTCCTTCGCCCTGCGCCCGCTCACCGTGCTGACCGGACTCAACGGTACCGGGAAGAGCACCACCATCCAGACCCTGCTGCTGACCCGCCAGCTCGCCGACGCGCCGGCCGGCCGAGTGGTACAGCTCAACGGTCCCTATGGACTCGCCCTGGGTGAGGCACACGAGGTGCTGCACCCGGACGCCCCCGACTCCACCATCGAGATCCAGATCGGCGGCGACGGCACTCAGACGCCGAGTGTGCACCGCTTCACGGTCCCCGACGAGCAGGCGCTTTACCTGCGGGTGGCCGACGACAGCGGGCCGCCGCCGACGGAACTGTGCGGCCAGGGAAGCGCGTTCACCTACCTGTGCGCCGAGCGTCTCGGTCCCCGCGACCAACTGGGCGTCTCCGCCGAGCACCCCGACCTGATCGGGGTCGGCGTGCAGGGCCAGTACACCGCGCAGTTACTTGCCCTGCACGAGACTCGCGCGGTGCCTGAGCCGCTGCTCCATCCGGCGACCCGGAACACCCACAACGTCACGACCCTGCGCACGCAGGTGGAGACCTGGGCCTCCGACATCATCCGCCCTATCAAGATCACCGCTCAGTGGCCGCCCGGCATCACGGCGAGCACCATCCGTTTCCAGGAACCGGGCCTGCTGAGCGAGCCGATCCGCCCGGCCAACATGGGCTTCGGATTCTCCTACGCACTGCCGGTGATCGTCGCCGGTCTCCTCACCGGTCCCGGGAACCTGCTGATCGTCGAGAACCCGGAGGCGCACCTCCACCCTGGCGGTCAGTCCAAGCTGGGCCGCTTCCTGGCCCGGGTCGCCGGAGCCGGAGCCCAGGTGATCGTCGAGACGCACAGCGACCACGTGCTCAACGGGGTCCGGCTGGCAGTGGCAGAGGAGCGGAGCCTGCGGTCCGAGGACGCGGTCGTGCACTACTTCGGCGAGGAGGAAGCCGGTTCCGCACCCATCGAGTTCACCACGAAGGGTGAACTGACCGAGTGGCCGCGAGGCTTCTTCGACCAGATCGAACAGGACCTGGGGAGGCTGGCACGTGCCAGGCGCAGGGGGCGGTGAACGGTACCGGATCGTCATGGACGAGTCGTCCTTCGACTTCCGGGGGTTGACGGAGGAACGGTTGACGGACCTGCTGGACGACTTCAGCGACACGCTGGAGGAATTATCCGAACAGCAGGCCGTCGCCGTCTCGCCGTTGTGGATGGAGGTGGAGTGCGCAGACGATCGTGAGCTCTACGACGTCCTGTACGAGGGAGAGGCGCCCCACGCAGGGCGGGACGCGCGGCTGAGAGCGATCCGTCTCATGGACCGCTGCCCCACCTGGGACACGGACGTGCCCGGCCTGCCCGACCGCGTCGAAGTGGCGGGCGTCGGCCGGGACCTCGCCTGGTCCCTCTGCTACGCCTGGTGGCGGACACGGCAGCGGCACCACGTCGCATGCCTGGTCTTCCCCGTCGGAGATCGCCGAGGCTGGCTCCCGGTCTCCGCGATCGACGGGTCGACGGGTGAGCCGGCGGTCGAGGAGGTCTTCCACCTCGTCGAGGCGCCCGCGCTGTCCGAATTCCGGCGTTCCCTCTTCACGCGGGAGAACATCGCGGAGCGGGACTTCTTCGACCTCGCCCGCCAGAGTTTCCCGCAGTTGGTCTTCGCCGACTCCCTCTCCTTCCGCAGGTTCGACGGCGGCTACGCCGAGATGCGCGACTGGGTTGTACGGCTCCTGAGCGTGGTGCACGACCACTTCGCCGACGCCCTGGCCCTGCACTCGGGGCAGCCGCACCAGGTGCAGGCGGAGCTGGGCCGCTTCGGCCTGGACCTGTCCCCGGAGAGCCCCAGCACCCGGTCCAAACCCGCGATCATGAGGCAGCGGGACGTCAACCACGAGGGCGAGACCTACCGCTGCGAATGGCATGGCAAGAAGGAACGGCACCGCAATCGCGTTCACTTCAGCCTGCCCGAGCCACGCCTCGGCGGTCGCATACTCATCGGCATCTTCGTGGACCACCTGGACACCTGAGCGAGAAAGCGGAAAGCGCGGCCGCGCGCGGCGCGTTCAGCGCCCCGGTGCCTCGTACGTCCCTTTTCGCCGGCCGTGACCGGGACGAGCCCGACTCCGGTCAAAGGTCCCGAAACGCCCCAGAGGCGCCGCCACCTCCCGTCCCGCCTCGCGTTCAGGCGGGTCAGCAGCGGTGTGGCGGCGCTTCTTCGGAAGATTTTCAAATATCCCGGAAGATCTCGATCTGCGCGCCGATCGTGTTCAGCCGCTCCGCCAGGTCCTCGTAACCGCGGTTGATCACGTAGACGTTGCGCAGCACCGAGGTGCCTTCGGCGGCCATCATCGCCAGCAGGACGACCACCGCGGGCCGCAGCGCCGGCGGGCACATCATCTCGGCGGCGCGCCAGCGGGTCGGGCCCTCGACCAGCACACGGTGCGGGTCGAGCAGTTTGACCTGTGCGCCCAGGCGGGTGAGTTCGGTCAGGTAGATCGCCCGGTTGTCGTACACCCAGTCGTGGATGAGCGTCGAGCCCTGGGCGGTCGCCGCGATGGCGGCGAAGAACGGGACGTTGTCGATGTTGATGCCCGGGAAGGGCATCGGGTGGATCTTGTCGATGGGGGAGCTGAGCTTCGACGGATGCACGGTGAGGTCGACCAGGCGGGTGCGGCCGTTGTCCGCCCGGTACTCGGCGGACAACTCGTGGTCCAGGCCCATCTCCTCCAGCACCGCGAGCTCGATCTCCATGAACTCCACCGGCACGCGGCGGATGGTCAGCTCCGACTCGGTGACCACGGCCGCGGCCAGCAGGCTCATCGCCTCGACCGGGTCCTCGGAGGGCGCGTAGTCCACGTCGCGCTCGATGTACCCGACGCCGTGCACGGTGAGCGTGGTGGTGCCGATGCCCTCGACGCGCACGCCCAGCTCCTCCAGGAAGAAGCACAGGTCCTGGACCATGTAGTTGGAGCTGGCGTTGCGGATGACGGTGACGCCGTCGTGCCGCGCCGCGGCCAGCAGCGCGTTCTCGGTGACGGTGTCGCCGCGCTCGGTCAGTACGATCGCCCGCTTCGGGGTGATCCCGCGGTCCACGACGGCGTGGTACGAGCCGTCGGTCGCGGTCACGTCCAGACCGAAGTGGCGCAGCGCGTTCATGTGCGGCTGGACCGTGCGGGTGCCCAGGTCGCAACCGCCCGCGTACGGGAGCCTGAACCGGTCGGTGCGGTGCAGCAGCGGGCCGAGGAACATGATCACGCTGCGGGTGCGGCGCGCGGCCTCGGTGTCCATCGCGTCGAGCTCCAGCTCGGCCGGCGGCACGATCTCCAGGTCGTTGCCGTCGTTGATCCACCGGGACCGCACACCGATGCTGCCGAGCACCTCCAGGATGCGGTAGACCTCCTCGATCCGGGCCACCCGGCGCAAGGTGGTGCGGCCCGCGTTCAGCAGGGTCGCGCACAGCAGCGCCACGCACGCGTTCTTGCTCGTCTTGACGTCTATCGAGCCGGACAGCCGACGCCCGCCCACCACGCGCAGATGCATCGGGCCCGCGTAGCCCAGCGCGACGATCTCGCTGTCGAGCGCCTCACCGATACGCGCGATCATCTCAAGGCTGATGTTCTGGTTACCGCGCTCGATCCGGTTCACCGCGCTCTGACTGGTACTCAGAGCCTCCGCCAACTGGGCCTGTGTCCAGCCACGATGCTGACGGGCGTCACGGATGAGCCTGCCGATACGTACGAGGTAGTCGTCGGTCATGACACTGAGGCTATCTCACATATGAGATGCGGCAACTCGACGAGATCATTTGTGACAGGCCTGCTACACACCGCCCGGCACCCGGTGACAGTGTCACCGGCACATGCGCGTACTCGCCATGGACGTTTCATTCCGGCCGCTTGCCCGCGATCGCCGTCGGCAATCACCGTACCCGCCGCCGTGCCGGACCGCCCTACCGGCCCGGCGCCGCGACGGCCCCCTCGCCGTCGGCCGGCGGGCGCTGCGGCGGGACGTCACCGCGGGGGGAGCGCCGGGCGTACCGGGCGGGACCGCGGGCGGGAGGCGGGGCGGGCGCGAGGGCGGTACGCGGACGTGGACCCGCGGACCCGCGCGCGGTGCCGCCCGGGCCCGCGCGGCCGGGCACGATCACCGCCATCAGGCAGGACACCGCCATCCCGATCAGCCCGGCGACCACGCCGAGCTTCGTCTCCAGCGACACCTTCGGCAGCACGAACACCGCGATGTCCAGGCCGAAGGAGGCGGCGCTGACCACCGCCAGGGCCGCCGCGAGCCGGTTGAGCCGGGTGTCCAGGGCCTCGGACCGCATGGAGGCGGCGGCAAGCAGCGAGTTGCTGACGTAGCCGAGCAGCTTGTCGGCCCGCTCCTGCGTGTCGTCCAGACCGATCACCTGCCGTGCGGCCAGGTAGGCGGCGCGGTGGCCCTGGGTCGACTCGATCCGGTAGGAGTCCAGGTGGTGGAAGTCCGACCACAGGCCGTCCAGGAACCGCCGGAAGGCGTGCACGTCGGCGCTGTCGGGGTAGCCGCGGGCGAGGTCGGCCAGCACCCAGCGGCCCGCGATCAGCGCGCCGACCAGCAGCGACTGCTGGGCCACCGCGATGTCGGTGGGCTCGGTCATGGTGAACAGCTCGTCCAGCGCCACCGCCGGATCCCGGTCCCAGGCGTAGGTGTACGGCAGCAGGATCCGGCAGTCGGGTCCGGAGATCACCTCGGGCACCCGGGGGTCCGGCGGCCACGGCGGGTTGTCGGTGACGAAGTGGGCGTTGTAGCGGGCCGAGCGCCGGTCGATCGGGCTGTGCTCGCCGTTCAGCGCCAGGTCGGGGCGCAGTGCCACGTCACTGACCAGGCCGCTGCTGACCGAGGCGGCCAGGACTGCCGACAGGATCGCCCCGTCCGCCTCGCGCAGGGCACGGTTGACGGAGGCGTCGAGCGCGTCGAGTTCCGGCAGCTCCAGCAGCCGCAGGTCGGCCTCGTGCCGCAGCGCGTAGATCACCAGCACCGTGCCCGCGGACAGGATGCGGGCGTGGCAGGCGACGATCTCGACTCCCGGCACGCCGACCGCCGGTTTGACGACCGAGGTCAGGTCCATCTCGACGGTGGCGTCCGGGTTGTAGGCGAGCGATTGCAGGGACCCGGGAACCGGCCGCAGCTCCCCCAGGTCCGGCACGGCCACCGGTGCCGGCGTGTCCGCGGGTGTGCTGTGGTGGAGGGGGTAGGCCCGGCACTGCAGGTGCAGTACGTCACTCATACGGCGGCCGCCGATCGGGCGACCGCCACGTACTCGGGGATCAGATCGGACTCGGGGACGGCGACCCGGCCCAGATAGCGGCGCTGCAGGTCCTCCGGGCCGAGGTCGGTCAGCGGGCTGCCCAGCAGGGTGGTCAGCTCGTGGTGGGTCAGGTGGGTGGCGTCGGCGGGCACGTCGCGGCTGCGGAACCAGTGCCGCTGCTCCTCCAGTACCCGGCTGCCGCTCGCCGCGGCCGGCCAGTAGCTCACCGCGGTGACCGCCGTCGTACCGAACGCGGCGCCCAGGCGCACCACCGCGCGGGCCTCGTCGGGCGGCAGGTAGAACAGCAGGCCCTCGGCGACGTAGGCCACCGGCCGCCCGTCCGCCAGCTCCCGTACCGCCGCGGCCAGCCGCTCGCGGTCCTCGGCGCGGCCGAGGTCGGCGGCCATGTGCCGCACGTCGCGCGCCGCGGCCACCCCGCGGGCCACCAGCTCGGCCGCCCGCCGCCGCTTGGCCGCCACCATGTCCGGCAGGTCCACCTCCAGCGCGGCGGGGAAGGGCAGCAGCCAGGGGTACGAGGAGAAGCCCGCGCCGCACACCACCAGCACCGTGCGCGGGTCCCGCCGCAGCTCCTCGGCCAGCGTGTCGGCGATGAACCGGCCGCGCAGCGAGACCACCAGGTCGTCGTGCGCGTACACGGCGTCGGCGAACTCCCGCCACAGCTCGCGCACCGCCCCGCGCTCGTCCTCGGGGATCCACGCCGCCGCCAGGCCGTCCTCGGCCAGCTCGGGCATGCGGGCCCTCGACTCGTTCACCAGATAAGCGGTCAGCTCGACTCCGCCGCGCACCGCGGTCACCCCCGGCCCCCCGTCCGTCCCCCATGACATCCCGTCACCCTCCTTGGTATCACCCGGTCACGGGGCGGGTGCAAGTACGCGCCCGTGCGGGCCGCGCTCCGGGAGCGCCCGAGCCCTGCCCCCGGGAGCGCCCGGACCGCGCCCCGGGAGCGTCGGGGGCACGGCCCGCGGCCCGCTCCGGTGGGCTGCCCGGCCGGTCCCGGGGGACGGCCCGAGTCCGGTACTCGCCGGGGGGCCGACGGGCCGTGCGTGATACAACTGCGGTAGAGTTATCTTGACATCGAGATATCTGCGGAAGCGCACCGCCAGGTCGGCAGCACGCGGCGGTGGTACGCGCGAGACATGCATGAAGGAGACTGTCGTGTCGGCGAACAGCTTCGACGCCCGCAGCACACTGCAGGTGGGCGACGAATCGTACGAGATCTTCCGGCTGGACAAGGTGGCGGGTTCGGACCGGCTGCCGTACAGCCTGAAGGTGCTGCTGGAGAACCTCCTGCGCACCGAGGACGGGGCGAACATCACCGCCGACCACATCCGCGCCCTCGGCGGGTGGGACTCGCAGGCGCAGCCGAGCCAGGAGATCCAGTTCACGCCGGCCCGGGTGATCATGCAGGACTTCACCGGCGTGCCGTGCGTGGTGGACCTGGCGACCATGCGCGAGGCGGTCAAGGAGCTGGGCGGCGACCCGGCGAAGATCAACCCGCTGGCCCCCGCCGAGCTGGTCATCGACCACTCGGTGATCGCCGACGTCTTCGGCGCGCCCGACGCCTTCAAGCGCAACGTGGAGCTGGAGTACGGCCGCAACAAGGAGCGCTACCAGTTCCTGCGCTGGGGCCAGACCGCCTTCGACGAGTTCAAGGTGGTGCCGCCCGGCACCGGCATCGTCCACCAGGTGAACATCGAGCACCTGGCCCGTACCGTCATGGTCAGGAACGGCCAGGCGTACCCCGACACCCTCGTCGGCACCGACTCGCACACCACCATGGTCAACGGCCTGGGCGTGCTCGGCTGGGGCGTCGGCGGCATCGAGGCCGAGGCCGCCATGCTCGGCCAGCCGGTGTCCATGCTGATCCCGCGGGTGGTCGGCTTCAAGCTGACCGGCGAGCTGCCCACCGGCACCACCGCCACCGACCTGGTGCTGACGATCACCGAGATGCTGCGCAAGCACGGCGTGGTCGGCAAGTTCGTGGAGTTCTACGGGGAGGGCGTCGCCGCCACCTCGCTGGCCAACCGCGCCACCATCGGCAACATGTCGCCGGAGTTCGGCTCCACCGCCGCCATCTTCCCGATCGACGCCGAGACGCTCGGTTACCTGCGGCTGACCGGGCGTTCCGAGCAGCAGGTCGCGCTGGTGGAGGCGTACGCCAAGGAGCAGGGCCTGTGGCTGGACCCGGCCGCCGAGCCGGACTTCTCCGAGAAGCTGGAGCTGGACCTGGCCACCGTCGTGCCGTCCATCGCCGGCCCCAAGCGCCCGCAGGACCGCATCGTGCTGGCGGACGCCGCCCAGCAGTTCGCCACGGACGTGCGCAACTACGTCACCGAGGACGAGGAGACCGGCAAGGAGTCCTTCCCCGCCTCCGACGCCCCCGCCCACGAACACAACGGCGTACCCAGCAAGCCGACCCTGGTCACGCCGGAGCAGGGCCCGGCGTACGAGATCGACCACGGCGCCGTCACGGTCGCCGCGATCACCTCCTGCACCAACACCTCCAACCCGTACGTCATGGTCGCCGCCGCGCTGGTGGCCAAGAAGGCGGTCGAGAAGGGCCTGACCCGCAAGCCCTGGGTCAAGACCACCCTCGCCCCCGGGTCCAAGGTCGTCACCGACTACTTCGACCGGGCCGGCCTGACCCCGTACCTGGACAAACTGGGCTTCAACCTGGTCGGCTACGGCTGCACCACCTGCATCGGCAACTCCGGCCCGCTGCCGGAGGAGGTCTCCAAGGCGGTCAACGAGGCCGACCTGGCCGTGACCAGTGTGCTGTCCGGCAACCGCAACTTCGAGGGCCGGATCAACCCCGACGTCAAGATGAACTACCTGGCCTCCCCGCCGCTGGTCGTCGCGTACGCCATCGCGGGCTCCATGAAGGTGGACATCACCCGCGACGCGCTGGGCACGGACCAGGACGGCAAGCCGGTGTACCTGGAGGACATCTGGCCGTCGGAGTCCGAGGTCAACGACGTGGTCGCCGCCGCCATCGGCCAGGACATGTTCCGCCAGTCGTACGAGGACGTCTTCGCCGGCGACGCGCAGTGGCAGGCGCTCCCCATCCCCACCGGCGACACCTTCGAGTGGGACCCGCAGTCCACCTACGTGCGCAAGCCCCCGTACTTCGAGGGCATGGGGACGGAGCCGGAGCCGGTCACCGACATCACCGGCGCCCGGGTGCTGGCCAAGCTGGGCGACTCGGTCACCACCGACCACATCTCCCCGGCCGGCGCCATCAAGGCCGACACCCCGGCCGGGAAGTACCTGACCGAGCACGGCGTGGAGCGCCGCGACTTCAACAGCTACGGCTCGCGGCGCGGCAACCACGAGGTGATGATCCGCGGCACCTTCGCCAACATCCGGCTGCGCAACCAGATCGCCCCCGGCACCGAGGGCGGCTTCACCCGCGACTTCACCCAGGACGACGGGCCGGTCGCCTTCATCTACGACGCCTCGCGCAACTACCTCGACCGGGGCATCCCGCTGGTCGTCCTGGCCGGCAAGGAGTACGGTTCCGGCTCCTCGCGCGACTGGGCGGCCAAGGGCACCGCGCTGCTCGGCGTGAAGGCCGTCATCGCCGAGTCCTACGAGCGCATCCACCGCTCGAACCTCATCGGCATGGGCGTGCTGCCGCTGCAGTTCCCCGAGGGCGCCACCGCGCTGTCCCTCGGCCTGACCGGTGAGGAGACCTTCTCCATCACCGGCGTGACCGCGCTCAACGACGGCACCACCCCCGCCACCGTCAAGGTCACCACCGACACCGGCGTGGAGTTCGACGCCGTGGTGCGTATCGACACCCCCGGAGAGGCGGACTACTACCGCAACGGCGGCATCATGCAGTACGTGCTGCGTTCGCTGATCCGGAAGTGACCGGCGGCGGGCGGGCGCGATAGCACCGCTGTCGCGGCGGTTCCGGGCCGCGCCCGCCGCGCCCCGCGCCTTCCGGTGACGACGCGCCGCTTCCGGTGACGACACGCCATTTCCGGCGACGACGGGCCGCACCCCGATCACGGGTGCGGCCCGTCGTTCATTTGTCACGTTCATTTCTCGAACACGCGGGCCGCCGCCGGTCGCCGCGGCCGGGGTGAACCCGGGGTGAAGGGGCGTCAGGGGGGCGGCCGGCCGGCGCCCGCGCGGGGGAGCGGCGCGCGCCCCCGGGTACGGCCGCCGGCCCGCCGCGGGGCACGGCGCCGCGCCACGCGGCCGGACCGGCTGTCCACGTTTCGGACAGGTCTCAACTCGGGAAAGCTTCTCGGCCCCGCTGGTCTCGATCTTGCCCTGCCGGAGCCAAGTGGACTATACCTGTCGGCGTCCAAGGAACCCGCTGAGGGCGGGACGCGCGGGGGAGTGAACGGGTGGCCCAGCCGACCGTTTTCGATATCGTTCCTCGCCTCACTGGATGTACGGCATCACTCAAGCTTCAACTGTTCGCGGGCGTCGGCGGATTCCGCTGCACCGCATGAGTCCTGGAGAAGGCGAGGACTTGAGCATGGGATCCGAAATGAACCGCCGGGATCTGGTCAAGCGAACGGCCGCGATGGGCCTGGTGGCCCTGCCGTCGGCCGGGCTGCTGAGCGCGTGTGCGTCCAGTGGGGGCGGCAGTGACAGCTCGACCTCCAAGCCGACCGCCACCTCGGCGGACAACCCGCTCGGCGTGGACGCGTCCAAGCCGCTGGACGTCCTGATCTTCAAGGGCGGGTTCGGTGACGACTACGCCAAGCGCTTCGAGGGGCTGTACTCGAAGAAGTACCCGAACGCCAAGGTCTCGCACAACGCCACGCAGAACATCACCGGTCTGCTCCAGCCCCGGCTGAACGCCGGCAACCCCCCGGACGTCGTCGACGACTCCGGCAACCAGCAGATCAAGCTGGACGTGCTGCAGAAGTCCGACCAGCTCACCGACCTCACCCCGCTGCTCGACGCGCCCTCCCTCGACGACCCGAGCAAGAAGGTGCGCGACACCCTGATGCCGGGCACGATCGAGCTGGGCACCATCGGCGGCAAGTTCGTCAGCCTCCAGTACGTGTACACCGTCTTCGGCCTGTGGTACTCCGGCAAGCTGTTCAAGCAGCACGGCTGGACCGCCCCGAAGACCTGGGCCGACTTCATGTCGCTGTCCGAGGAGATCAAGAAGGCCGGCATCGCGCCCTTCGCCCACCAGGGCAAGTACCCGTACTACATCAACGTCGCCATCATCGACCTGGCGGTCAAGCACGGCGGCGCGGACTGGCTGACCCGGCTGGACAGCCTCGACGAGACGGTCTGGGACGAGGACGCCCCCAAGCAGGCCATCAACGCGATCTACGAGATCGTGCAGAAGAACTACCTGCTGCCCGGCACCAACGGCATGACCCACATCGAGTCGCAGACCGCCTGGAACCAGTACAAGGCCGCCTTCATCCCCTGCGGTGCCTGGCTGGAGAACGAGCAGCTCAAGGCCACTCCCTCGGACTTCGAGATGACCTTCATGCCGATGCCCTCGCTGCCCGGCGACAAGATGCCCTTCGAGGCCATCCGCGGTGGCGCCAACGAGCCGTTCATCGTGCCGAAGAAGGCCCCGAACGCGATCGGCGGCATGGAGTTCATGCGCTACATGCTCAGCAAGGCGGGCGCCACCGCCTTCGCCCAGAGCGCCAACTCGCTGTCGGTGCTCAAGGACGGCATCGGCCCCGACGTCCAGCTGCGTCCGGGCACCAAGTCCACCGTCACCGCGCTGTCGGCGGCCGGGGCCAACGTCTTCAACCCGACCTACCTGCAGAACGCCAGCTCGCTGGACGTCGACATGGGCAACGCCAGCTCCGAGCTGATGGCGGGCCGCATCAAGCCCGACGAGTGGCTGAAGCGCACCAAGGCGGCCACTGTTAAGGCCAAGAAGAACGCCTGACGATAGTGACGGTGGCGCGCCTTTCACGCGGCGCGCCACCGCCGGGCCGGACAGCAGCAGAGCGGAGCAGGGCCAGCAGCCATGAGAAACCGTAAATATCCCTTCATCGTGGGATTCCTCGTCGTCCCCGTCGGCCTGTACGCGCTACTCGTGCTGTGGCCGTACCTCCAGACCTTCGGCTACTCGTTCACGGACTGGACGGGCGAGTCGCAGAAGATGGACTTCGTCGGCTTCAAGAACTACTCGACGCTGTTCCACGACGACGTCTTCCGCAAGGCGCTGTGGCACAACGTCCTGCTGCTGGTCTTCCTGCCGCTCGTCACCATCCTGCTGGCGCTGTTCTTCGCCTTCCTGCTCAACGTCGGCGGGCGCGGCGGCACCAGCGGTGTGCAGGGCGTGCGCGGGTCCGCGCTGTACAAGGTGATCTTCTTCTTCCCCCAGGTGCTCTCGGTGGCGATCCTGGTGGTGCTGTTCGAGGCCGTGTACCGCAGCGACCAGGGCGGCCTGCTCAACGGCATCCTGGTCAAGCTGGGTCTGCAGGACAAGAACAATCCCGTCGAATGGCTCAACGACCCCAATCTGGTCCTGTGGTGCATCCTGGGCGTCCTGGTCTGGTCCGGGGTGGGCTTCTACCTGGTGCTGTTCTCCGCGGCCATGCAGTCCATCCCCAAGGACATCTACGAGGCCGCGCTGCTGGACGGCGCCGGACGGGCGCACACCTTCTTCCGGGTCACGATGCCGCTGCTGTGGGACAGCATCCAGACCGCCTGGGTCTACCTGGCGATCGCCGCGATGGACGCCTTCGCCCTGGTCGCCTCGCTGACCCCGGGCACGGCGTACGGCGGCGGCCCGGACGAGCACAGCGAGGTGCTGTCCACCTACCTGATGCGCAACTTCCTCTACTACGGCAAGAGCGGTTACGCCTGCGCCATGGGCGTCGTGATCCTCTTCCTGACCCTGATCCTGTCCGCCGTCATGCTCCGGGCCACCCGGCGCGAGCGCATCGAGTACTGAGCCGAGGGGCGTGAGATGAGCACAACCACCAAGGAGCCGACCGCGCCCGGCGCGCCGGACGCCCCTCCCGGCCGCCTGTCCGGCAAGCAGGCCAGGCAGGCCCGCTTCGGCGACAGCGGAGCGGTGCTGAACGTCTTCTCCCACGGCTTCCTCGTGCTGTGGTCGATCATGGTCGTCCTGCCGCTGGCCTGGATCGTGCTGAGCTCCTTCAAGACCGACGCCCAGATCGGCGGCAGCGCCTGGACCTGGCCGCACCACTGGTCGCTCGGCGTCTTCCAGCGCGCCTGGGACAAGGGCATCGGCAGCTTCCTGCTGCACACCGTCATCGTGATGGTGTTCTCCGTCACACTGACCATGCTGCTCGGGTCGATGGCGGCCTACGTACTGGCCCGATACGAGTTCCCCGGCAACCGGTTCTTCTACTACCTCTTCGTGGCCGGCGCGATGTTCCCGGTCTACCTGGCGCTGGTGCCGCTGTTCTTCATGGTCAAGAACCTCGGCATGCTCAACACCTACCAGGGCCTGGTCCTGGTCTACGTCGCCTACTCGCTGCCGTTCACCGTCTTCTTCATGCACTCGTTCTTCCGGACGCTGCCGACGGCGGTGCACGAGGCGGCGATGATCGACGGCTGCTCGCACACCCGGGCGTTCTTCCAGGTCATGCTGCCCATGGCCCGGGCCGGCCTGGTCAGCGTCGGCATCTTCAACGTGCTCGGCCAGTGGAACCAGTACATCCTGCCGCTGACCTTGATGCAGAAGCAGAGCGGCACCGACCACGACCGCTCGGTGCTCACCCAGGGCCTGATGAACCTCGCGCTCCAGCAGGGGTACGCGGGCGACATGCCGGCCCTGTTCGCGGGCATGACCATCGCCATGCTCCCGGTGCTGGTGGTGTACCTGTCCTTCCAGCGGCAGGTCCAGTCGGGCCTGACGGCGGGCACCCTGAAGTAGCCGGCGGCAGCCCTCCGGGCCCTTTCCGAGCCGCCCCGGGCGGCCGAGCGGCTCCGCGCGCGACGCGGAGCCGCTCCGTGGCGTTCGCGGCCGAATCCCGTAACGGTGTGGCTCTCCCCCTTGACGGGACATCACCCCAAACACTCAACTTAGAGTTCACATGTTGTAGACGACGGGGTCTCACTGGTGTGGCAGCAGCGACACCGGTCGCCGGTCCCGTCCCGTGCGGGCGGTCGGGGGTGTCCCGGACCGCCGGGCAGGAGTGGATGTCGTGGAGACTCCGGGGTCGCAGTCGTCACTGCACCGGGCCAACCTGGAGCGCGTCGTGCGCGCCGTCCGGCTGGCCGGGTCACTCACCCAGGCGGAGATCGCACGGAGTACGGGTCTGTCGGCCGCGACGGTCTCCAATATCGTCCGTGAGCTGCGGGACAACGGAACGGTGCAGGTCACGCCGACCTCCTCGGGCGGTCGGCGGGCCCGCAGCGTGGCTTTGTCCGGGGACGCCGGCATCGTGGTGGGGGTCGATTTCGGCCACTCTCATCTTCGGGTCGCGGTCGGCAACCTGGCGCACCAGGTGCTCGCCGAGCAGTCGGAGCCGATCGACGTCGACGCCTCGGCGTCCGAGGGCTTCGACCGGGCCGAACAGCTGGTGGCGAGGCTGGTGGAGTCCACCGGGATCGGCCAGCGGAAGGTGCTCGGCGTGGGACTGGGCGTGCCGGGACCCATCGACGTGGAGTCAGGGGTGCTCGGCTCGACGGCCATCCTTCCCGGGTGGAGCGGCATCAATCCGCGCCAGGAGCTGTCCGACCGGCTCGGGGTGCCCGTCCAGGTGGACAACGACGCCAACCTCGGCGCCCTCGGCGAGCTGGTGTGGGGCGGCGGGCGCGGGGTGCGGGACCTGGCGTACATCAAGGTCGCCAGCGGCGTCGGCGCCGGGCTGGTGATCGACGGCCGGATCTACCGCGGTCCGGGCGGTACGGCGGGCGAGATCGGCCACATCACGCTCGACGAGTCGGGGCCGGTGTGCCGCTGCGGCAACCGGGGCTGCCTGGAGACCTTCACCGCGGCCCGCTACGTCCTGGAACTGCTGCGCGGCAGCCACGGGGAGGGCCTGACCGTGCCGAGGATGGTGCAGTTGGCGCGCGGCGGCGACCCGGGCTGCCGCCGGGTGATCGGCGACGTCGGGCGGCACATAGGCATGGGCGTCGCCAGCCTGTGCAACATCCTCAACCCCAGCAGGATCGTGCTGGGCGGGGACCTCGCGGAGGCGGGCGAGCTGGTGCTCGGCCCGGTGCGGGAGTCCGTGTCGCGGTACGCCATCCCCAGCGCCGCCCAGCGGCTGTCCGTGGTGCCCGGCGCCCTCGGCGCGAGAGCGGAGGTCCTGGGAGCGCTTGCCCTGGTGCTGTCCGAAATGGGCGATTCAACACTTTTGGAGGGTAATGCGACTGTCGATGCGCCGGCCTTCTCTGCATAACTGAGCGTTCACACAGCTAACGAAACGCGCCGTTGCCATCTCGTTAAGTGTTTACTTCTTGACGACATGCCGTCAGTCGGAGTTGACTCACCAGCACCTCGGCCGCGGCGTTGCGGCCCTGTCAGGGAGGCAACCTCACATGAACGCAAAGAAGCGTCGGCTTGTCGTCGGGACGGCCATCGCCTCACTCGCGATGGTGTCCGTGGCCGCTTGCGGCAAGGCGGGCGGCAGCGACAAGGGGTCGAGCGACGCCAGCAGCGGCAGCAGCGGCAGCGGCGCCAAGTCGATCGGTCTCCTCCTGCCGGAGAACGCCACGACGCGCTACGAGAAGTTCGACAAGCCGCTGATCGAGGCCAAGATCAAGGAACTGTGCGCGGACTGCACCGTCCAGTACGACAACGCCGCCGGTGACCCGTCCAAGCAGGCGCAGCAGGTCAACACCATGATCACCAAGGGTGTGAAGGTCCTGATCCTGGACGCGCAGGACTCCGTCGGCATCGAGTCCTCGGTCAAGGCGGCCGTCGCCAAGGGCATCAAGGTCGTCGCCTACGACCGCCTCGCGCAGGGCCCGGTCTCCGCGTACGTGTCCTACGACAACGAGAAGATCGGCGAGCTGCAGGGCCAGGCCCTGCTGGACGCGATGGGCTCCAAGGCCACCCCGAAGTCCAAGATCGTCATGATCGACGGCGACCCGGCCGACCCCAACGCCGCCATGTTCAAGGCCGGCGCGCACAAGATCCTCGACGGCAAGGTCGACATCGCCTACGAGCAGACCGGTCTGTGGAAGGACACGGTCGCCAACCAGAAGGTGACCGCCGCGATCACCCAGCTCGGCAAGGGCAACATCGCCGGCGTGTACTCGGCCAACGACGGCATGGCCGGCGGTATCGCCACCGCCCTGAAGGGCGCGGGCATCAACCCGCCGCTGACCGGTCAGGACGCGGAGCTCGCGGGTATCCAGCGGATCCTGGCGGGCAGCCAGACGGCCACCATCTACAAGCCGTACAAGCCGGAGGCCGACGCCACCGCCCAGATCGCGGTCGACCTGCTGGAGGGCAAGAGCTTCTCCGACGTCGCCACCACCACCTCCACCAGCGGCTCGGGCGACAAGGTCCCGTCGCTTCTGATCGGCGCCACCTCGGTGACCAAGGCCAACATCAAGGACACCGTGGTCAAGGACGGCCTGTACACCACCGCCCAGATCTGCACCGCCGAGTTCGCCCAGGCCTGCAAGGCGGCCGGCATCCAGTAAGGACCGCAGCACCCGTAAGCCCGTCCGGCACCCCGCCCCACGATTCCACCCCGCTGACGGGGCGGGGGCCGGACGGAAACGCTTACGGGTGCGCCCGGTTGACGTTTGGGCCGTACCACTGTCCCATGTCTCTGTAATTTTTTGAGCTTTGTACATCCCCGCCGGTCAGGCGGCGAAGGAGATGGTTGACGTGTCCGCTACGCCCGTGCTGGCGTTGCGCGGGGTCTCCAAGCGATTCGGTGCGGTCCAGGCCCTCACCGACGTCGAACTGGAGGTCCACGCCGGAGAAGTGGTCGCCCTCGTGGGTGACAACGGTGCCGGTAAGTCCACCCTGGTCAAGACGATCGCCGGCGTGCATCCGGTGGACGAGGGCGTCATCGAGTGGGAGGGCACCCCGGTCGGCATCAACCGGCCGCAGGACGCCCAGCACCTCGGTGTGGCCACCGTTTACCAGGACCTCGCTCTGTGCGACAACCTCGACGTGGTCGGCAACCTGTACCTCGGACGCGAGCTGCTGCGGTTCGGCAGCCTCGACGAGGTCACGATGGAACAGCGCGCCCGAGAACTGCTCAACACGCTGTCGATCCGCATCCCCAGCGTGCGTATCCCGATCGCGAGCCTGTCCGGCGGCCAGCGCCAGGTGGTGGCCATCGCCCGCGCCCTGATCGGCGACCCCAAGGTCGTCATCCTCGACGAGCCCACCGCCGCCCTCGGCGTGGAGCAGACCGCCCAGGTCCTCGACCTGGTCGAGCGGCTCCGCGAGCGGGGTCTGGGCGTCATCCTCATCAGCCACAACATGGCCGACGTGATGGCCGTCGCGGACACCGTCCACGTACTGCGGCTGGGCCGGAACAACGGCTCCTTCCCGGTGAAGGAGACCACCAACGAAGAGATCATCGCCGCGATCACCGGCGCCACGGACAACGCCGTGACCCGCAGGCAGGCGCGGAACACGGAGGCGGCCAAGTGAGCAGCGACAAGACCACCATCGACACCTCGGCGGCCGGCGGTCAGCCGCAGGCCGAGGAAGTACCGCCGCCCGCGGTGGAGGCGGTGGACCCGCGGCTGCTCGTCCGCGAGCAGGGCTTCAAGGGCTACATCACCGAGTTCCAGCGCCGCCTGAAGGGCGGTGAGCTGGGCTCCCTGCCCGTCATCGTCGCGTTGATCATCATCTGGACGATCTTCCAGATCAAGGACAGCCTGTTCCTCAGCTCGTCCAACATGGTCAACATCAGCTACTTCCTGTCCGGCACGGGCATGCTCGCCGTCGGTCTGGTCTTCGTGCTGCTGCTCGGCGAGATCGACCTGTCGGTCGCGTCGGTCAGCGGTCTGATCTCGGCCCTGTTCGCCGTCTTCACCACCACCCACGGCCTGGATCCCTGGCTGTCGGTGGTGCTGGTGGTGCTGATCGGTATCGGCATCGGCGCCCTGCACGGCTTCTTCTTCGCCAAGATCGGCGTCCCGGCGTTCGTCGTCACCCTGGCCGGCTTCCTGGGCTGGAACGGCCTGATGCTGTGGGTGCTGGGCTCCACCGGAAGCCTCTCGATCGCCGACAAGGGCCTGCTGCACACGCTCGGCCAGCGCTCGTTCTTCATGAACCAGGACATCGCCGGCGCCTACGTCCTGGCGACCGTCGGTGTCGCCGCCCTGCTGGCCGGCTCCCTGCTGGAGCAGGGCCGGCGCCGCAAGGCCGGGGTGCCCTACCGCCCGACGAGCGAGATCCTCCTGCGGGTCGGCCTGCTGGCCGTCGTCTCCTACGTGGCGGCGTACGTGCTGAACAAGTCCGCCGGTGTGCCCAACGCCCTGGTGATCTTCCTGGTCACCCTGGTCATCTGCGACTTCGTGCTGCGCCGCACCACCTTCGGCCGCAAGGTCTTCGCGGTCGGCGGCAGCATCGAGGCCGCCCGCCGGGCCGGTATCAACGTGGCGCTGGTGCGCATCGCGGTGTTCGCCATCTCCGGCGGCTTCGCCGCCATCGGCGGTCTGTTCCTGGCCGCCCAGACCTACACCGCCACCCTCCAGGCCGGCAGCGGCAACCTGCTGATGCTCGCCATCGCCGCCGCCGTCATCGGCGGTACCAGCCTGTTCGGCGGCCGCGGCAACGTCTGGTCGGCGCTGCTGGGCATGCTGGTCATCCAGTCCATCCAGACCGGCCTGGACCTGCTCAACATGAACCAGTCCATCCAGTACATGATCACCGGCGCGGTGCTGCTGGCCGCCGTGGTCGTGGACTCCGTGTCGCGCCGGACGCAGCGGGCCTCCGGCCGCGCGTGACACCCCGCGGTGGCCGCGGGCCCGTCCCGCGGCCACCGCGACGTACATCACCGAACCGCCGGACGCTCCTGGACCCCTCCAGGAGCGTCCGGCGGTTCGGCGCGGTCTAGACTCGACGGATGTTCCGGCCGTGTGGGCCGGAACGCGCGGAAAACACGCCGGAAGGTGCCGGTACGCGCCGGAAAACCGGTGCCGGCCGGAACGACAAGGACAACAGCCAGAGGAGGAGCGGGTGGCCCTGCTGACCCGTATCAACGGACCCCGTGACCTCGACCGGCTCAGCCCGCCGCAGCTCGTGGAGCTCGCGGCCGAGATCCGTGCCTTCCTCGTGGACGCGGTGTCCAAGACCGGCGGCCACCTCGGCCCCAACCTGGGTGTGGTGGAGCTCACCATCGCGCTGCACCGGGTCTTCCACTCGCCCAAGGACCGCGTCCTGTGGGACACCGGCCACCAGGCTTACGTGCACAAGCTGCTGACCGGCCGCCAGGACTTCGGCAGGCTCAAGAGCACCGGAGGGCTGTCCGGCTACCCCTCGCGGGCGGAGTCCGAACACGACGTCATCGAGAACAGCCACGCCTCCACCGTGCTGGGCTGGGCCGACGGCCTGGCCAAGGCCAACGAACTGCTCGGCCGCGACGACCACGTGGCCGCCGTGATCGGCGACGGCGCCCTGACCGGCGGCATGGCCTGGGAGGCGCTGAACAACATCGCCGCCGCCAAGGACCGGCCGCTGGTCATCGTCGTCAACGACAACGAGTGGTCGTACTCGCCGACCATCGGAGGCCTGGCCAACCACCTGGCGACCCTGCGCACCACCGACGGCTACGAGCAGTTCCTCGCCCGCACCCGCGAACTGCTGGAGCGCACCCCGCTCATCGGCAGGCCGCTGTACGAGACGCTGCACGGCGCCAAGAAGGGCCTGAAGGACTTCATCACCCCCCAGGGCATGTTCGAGGACCTGGGCCTGAAGTACGTCGGCCCGATCGACGGCCACGACATCGAGGCCGTCGAGTCCGCCCTGCAGCGCGCCAAGCGCTTCCGCGGCCCGGTCATCGTGCACTGCATCACGGAGAAGGGCCGCGGCTACACCCCGGCCGAGCGGGACGAGATCGACCGCTTCCACGGCATCGCCCCCATCCACCCCGACACCGGCCTGCCCATCGCGGCCGCAGGCGCCGACTGGACCTCGGTCTTCGGCGACGAGATGGTCGAACTCGGCCGCGAGCGGCCCGACATCGTCGCCATCACCGCCGCGATGCTGCACCCGGTGGGCCTGACCAAGTTCGCCAAGGAGTTCCCCGGGCGGGTCTACGACGTCGGCATCGCGGAGCAGCACGCCGCCGTCTCGGCCGCGGGGCTGGCCACCGGCGGGCTGCACCCGGTGGTCGCGGTCTACGCGACCTTCCTCAACCGCGCCTTCGACCAGGTGCTGATGGACGTGGCGCTGCACAAGTGCGGGGTCACCTTCGTCCTGGACCGTGCGGGCGTCACCGGCAGCGACGGCGCCTCCCACAACGGCATGTGGGACATGTCGATCCTCCAGGTCGTCCCGGGCCTGCGGATCGCCGCCCCGCGCGACGCCGACCAGGTGCGCGCCCAACTGCGCGAGGCCGTCGCCGTCGAGGACGCCCCGACCGTGGTGCGCTACTCCAAGGGCGCGGTCGGCCCCGCCGTGCCCGCGGTCGGCCGGATCGGCGGCATGGACGTGCTGCGGGCCGCGCCCCGGGACACCGCCCGCCCGGACGTCCTGCTGGTGTCGGTCGGCGCGCTGGCCCCGATGTGCCTGGAGATCGCGGACCTGCTCGACGCGCAGGGCATCACCACCACCGTGGTGGACCCGCGCTGGGTCAAGCCCGTGGACCCGGAGCTGCCCCGGCTCGCGGCCCGGCACCGCGTGGTGGCCACCGTCGAGGACAACGGCCGGGTGGGCGGCGTGGGCGCCACCATCGCCCAGGCGCTGCGCGACGGCGAGGTGGACGTGCCGCTGCGGGACTTCGGCATCCCCCAGGAGTTCCTCGCCCACGGCTCCCGCAAGGACGTGCTGGCCGCCGTCGGCCTCACCGCTCCCGCGATCGCCCGCCAGGTCACCGGGCTGGTCGCCACCATCGACGACCGGCCCGCCGGTGAGTCCGGGGCCGGCACGGAGCCGGACGCCGGACGGGCCGCGGACGCCGCCGCGCAGGCGCCCGAGACCGCCCGCGACTGACCCGGCCCGTCACACCGCGCGAAGGGGGTCCACCCGGACGGGTGGACCCCCTTCGCGCTCGGCGTAGGCGTAAGCGCGCCTTTACGGGTGAGGCGACCTGCCGGAGTGCAGTAGCCACAGCCGCCCCGCCGGGGGACGGCGCAGCGACCCGGAGGTGACGCACGTGGGCCTGGACATCGGCACCCGCGACGGGAACGGCCCGCGGCCCGGTCCGCCCGGTCCGCGCGGCCTGCTGCGCACCAAGAGCATCGAGCAGTCCATCGCCGACACCGAGGAGCCCGGGCACCACCTGCGCCGCGAACTGTCCGCCCTGGACCTGGTCGTCTACGGCGTCGGCGTCATCGTCGGCACCGGGATCTTCGTGGTCACCGGCTCGGTCGCCAAGCAGTACGCGGGCCCGGCCGTCGCCCTGGCCTTCGTCGCCGCCGCCGTCGCGTGCGCGCTGGCCGGGCTGTGCTACGCCGAGTTCGCCTCCACCGTGCCGGTGGCCGGCTCCGCGTACACCTTCTCGTACGCCTCCATCGGCGAGCTGCCCGCCTGGATCATCGGCTGGGACCTGGTGCTCGAACTCGCCCTCGGGGCGGGGGTGGTGGCCGGCGGCTGGTCCGGGTACGTGGCCGAGCTGCTGTCGCACTTCGGGATCCACGTGCCCGACGCGCTCAGCCACAGAAGCGGCCACTTCGGGTTCGACATCCTGGCGGCGGGACTGGTCCTGGTGCTCACCGGGATCGTGCTGGCCGGGGTGAAGCTGTCGGCGCGGATCACGGGACTGGTGGTCGCCGTCAAGATCACCGTGGTGCTCATGGTGATCTTCGCCGGCATCTTCTACGTCACCGGCGGCAACTACCACCCCTTCCTGCCGCCCTCCAAGCCGAACCCGGGCGGCGGCGGCGACCTGCACGCGCCGCTGGTCCAGGTGCTGTTCGGCTTCACGCCCTCGTCGTTCGGCGTGATGGGCATCTTCTCCGGCGCGGCCGTGGTCTTCTTCGCCTTCATCGGCTTCGACATCGTGGCCACCGCCGCCGAGGAGACCCGCCGCCCCCAACGCGACGTGCCCCGCGGCATCCTCGGCTCCCTGGTGGTGACCACGGTGCTGTACGTGGCGGTGTCGCTGGTGGTCACCGGCATGCAGAAGTACTCCGACCTGGACACCACCGCGCCCCTGGCCACCGCCTTCAAGTCGGTCGGCGCGCCCTTCTGGTCCGGCGCGATCAGCTTCGGCGCCGCCGTCGGCCTCACCTCGGTGGTGCTGATCCTGCTGCTCGGCCAGACCCGGGTGTTCTTCGCGATGAGCCGCGACGGACTGCTGCCGCGCGCCTTCTCCCGGGTGCACCCGCGGCTCGGCACGCCGTACCGGACCACCGTGCTGCTGGGGGCCGCGGTGGCCCTGATCGCCGGGTTCTTCACGGTCTCCCAGTTGGAGGAGATGGTGAACATCGGCACCCTGTTCGCCTTCGTGGTGGTCGCCGTGGGCATCGTCGTGCTCCGCCGCAGCCGCCCCGACCTGCACCGCTCCTTCCGCGCCCCCTGGGTGCCGGTGCTGCCCGCGCTCTCGGTGTGCGCCTCGCTGTGGCTGATGCTCAACCTGACCGTGGAGACGTGGCTGCGGTTCGCCGGATGGATGCTGCTGGGGCTGCTGATCTACTTCGGCTACGGCCGTTCGCACAGCCGGCTGGCCGGCACAGCCCCGCGCCCGCCCGCCGGTTCCCCCGGAACGGGGCCTGAGTGACGTCCGGGGCCGCCGCGATGGTAGAAATGCGCGGAGAACAGTGCGGGACAATCGAGGTGGCGTAGTCATGACGGAGTCCAAGGGACCCGGAAAGTCCGGCGGCGGCGCGGTTCCGGGCCTGAAGAAGCGGAAGGGCCCGGTGCAGCGGCTGCGGCCCTACGCGGTCACCCTGGCGGCCATGGCCGTGGTGTTCGGCGGCTCCGCGCTGATCGGCGCCCACGTGCGCGCCCACAAGGACGACAAGGTCTCCGAGCCCAACGGCGTGGCCGCCCCGGCCGTGGTCCCCACCGGCCCGGTGAGCACCGCCACGCCGAGCCCGACGGCCGGCAACCAGCCCAGGCTCTCGGTACCGGTGAACCCCTCCGTCCCGGTCACGATCACCATCTACGAGGACCTGCGCAGCCCCGAGTCCAAGGCGTTCGAGCAGGAGTACAGCCCCATGCTCACGCAGCTGCTCCTGACCGGCCAGGCCCGCCTGCACTACCGCCTGGTGACCGCCTCCGACGCGCAGTACGGCGGCAGCGGCTCCAAGGTGGCGGCCAACGCCGCCGCGTGCGCGCAGGACCAGGCAAGGTTCACCGCGTTCGTCAAGCAGGTCTGGAACCACCAGCCGGACGACCCGAAGACCGACAAGCTGAACAGCGTCAAGCTCATGGAGAAGCTGGCCAAGAAGACCGGCAAGATCCAGATGGGCAAGTTCGAGCCGTGCGTGGAGCAGGGCGACCACGACGGCTGGGTGAAGGAGTCGCAGGCCGACTTCGCCGCCCAGCACCTCGGCGACGTGCCCGCCGTCCAGATCAACGACACCGTCGTGAAGACCGTGCACACCACGCTGACCCCGCAGAAGCTGCGCTCCATGGTGCTCAAGGAGGCCAAGCACGTGATCGCGGTCCAGGCCACGCCGGCGCCCACGCCCACGCTGCTGGGCTGACGGCCGCCCCGGCGTCCGGGGAACACACGAAGCGGCCCGGTCCGGTGCGTGAGAGCACCGGACCGGGCCGCTTCGTCCGGTTCGGCCCTACGCCGGGACGCTCGCCACCCCGGGCGCCAGGAAGTCCTTCCCGTTGACCCGCCGGGAGACGCCCTCACGGTCCAGGTAGGGGGTGATGCCGCCCAGGTGGAACGGCCAGCCGGCGCCCGTGATCAGGCACAGATCGATGTCCTCGGGCTCGGCGACCACGTTCTCGGCGAGCATCAGGCCGATCTCCCCGGCCACCGCGTCCAGCACCCGCGCCCGCACCTGCTCCTCGGTCAGGACGGTGTCGCCCTGCTTGAGGAGCGCGGCGACCTCCGGGTCCAGCTCGGGCCGGCCCGAGTCGTAGACGTAGAAGCCGCGCTTGCCGGCCTTGACGACCGCCGCCAGGTTCGGCGAGACCTTGAAGCGGTCCGGGAAGGCCCGGTGCAGCGTCTCGGAGACGTGCAGGCCGATCGCGGGGCCGACCAGCTCCAGCAGGACCAGGGGCGACATCGGCAGGCCCAGCGGCTCGACGGCCTTCTCGGCCACGGCCACGGGCGTGCCCTCGTCGATGACGTTCTGGATCTCGCCCATGAAGCGGGTCAGGATGCGGTTGACGACGAACGCCGGGGCGTCCTTGACCAGCACCGCGGTCTTCTTCAGCTTCTTGGCGACCGCGAACGCCGTCGCCAGCGAGGCGTCGTCGGTGGCGGCGGCGCGGACGATCTCCAGCAGCGGCAGCACCGCGACCGGGTTGAAGAAGTGGAAGCCGACCACCCGCTCGGGGTGCTCCAGCTTCTCGGCCATCTCCGAGACCGACAGCGACGAGGTGTTGGTGGCCAGGACGGCGTCCGGCCGGACCACCGCCTCCAGTTCGGCGAAGACCTGCTGCTTGACGCCCATCTCCTCGAAGACGGCCTCGATGACGAAGTCCGCGTCCCCGAAGGCGGCCGCCTTGTCCAGGTGGCCGGTGACCAGCGCCTTGAGGCGGTTGGCCTTGTCCTGGCCGACCCGGCCCTTGGCCAGGAGCTTGTCGACCTCGCCGTGCACGTACGCCACGCCCTTGTCGATCCGCTCCTGGTCGATGTCGGTCAGCACGACCGGCACCTCCAGACGGCGGGCGAACAACAGCGCCAACTGCGAGGCCATCAGGCCCGCGCCGACGACGCCCACCTTGTTCACCGGGCGGGCCAGCGACTTGTCCGGCGCCCCGGCCGGGCGCTTGCCGCGCTTTTGCACCAGGTTGAAGGCGTAGATGCCGGCCCGCAGTTCGCCGCCCATGATCAGGTCGGCGAGCGCGGCGTCCTCGGCGTCGAAGCCCTGCCGCAGGTCGCCGTTCCTGGCGGCGTCGATGATGTCCAGCGCCCGGTAGGCGGCCGGGGCGGCGCCGTGCACCTTGCCGTCGGCGACGGCCCGGCCGCGGGCCACCGCCCGGTCCCACGCCTCGCCGCGGTCGACCTCGGCGCGGACCACCTCGATCTCGCCCTTGAGTACGGACGCGGTCCAGGCCAGCGACTGCTCCAGGAAGTCCGCGGCCTCGAACAGGGCGTCGGCGATGCCGAGTTCGTGCACCTGCGCGCCCTTGAGCTGCCGGTTCTGGTTGAGCGAGTTCTCGATGATCACGGTGACCGCGCGGTCGGCGCCGATCAGGTTCGGCAGCAGGGTGCAGCCGCCCCAGCCGGGCACCAGGCCGAGGAACACCTCGGGCAGCGAGAAGGCCGGCACCGCGGCGGAGACCGTCCGGTACGTGCAGTGCAGGCCCACCTCGACGCCGCCGCCCATCGCGGCGCCGTTGTAGTACGCGAAGGTCGGCACGGCCAGCGACGACAGCCGCTTGAAGACGTCGTGGCCGCCCTTGCCCACCGCCAGCGCGTCCTCGCGGCGCTTGAGCAGCTCCACGCCCTTCAGGTCGGCGCCCACCGCGAAGATGAACGGCTTGCCGGTGACGCCCACGCCCACGATCTCGCCGGCCGCGGCCTCCTTCTCGACCTGGTCCAGGGCCGCGTCGAGGTTGGCCAGCGACTGCGGGCCGAAGGTGGTCGGCTTGGTGTGGTCGAAGCCGTTGTCGAGGGTGATGAGGGCGAACCTGCCGACGCCGCCCGGCAGATCGAGGTGCCGTACGTGCGCCGCGGTGACGACCTCGCCGGGGAACAGCTCGGCCGCACCCTTCAGAAGTTCCTGCGTGCTGCTCATTTCTTCCCCTCGCCGCGGCCGTTGCCGGCTCCGCTCCAGTGCGGGTTCTCCCAGATCACCGTGCCGCCCATGCCGAAGCCGACGCACATGGTGGTGATGCCGTAGCGCACCTGCGGCTGCTCCTCGAACTGCCGGGCGAGCTGCGTCATCAGCCGCACGCCGGAGGAGGCCAGCGGGTGGCCGAAGGCGATGGCCCCGCCGTACTGGTTGACCCGCGGGTCGTCGTCGGCGATGCCGTAGTGGTCCAGCAGCGACAGCACCTGGACGGCGAAGGCCTCGTTGATCTCGAACAGGCCGATGTCGTCGATGCCCAGGCCGGCCTTGGCCAGCGCCTTCTCGGTGGCCGGGATCGGGCCGACGCCCATCACCTCGGGCTCCACGCCCGCGAAGGCGTAGCTGACCAGACGCATCTTCACCGGCAGTTCCAGCTCGCGGGCCACGTCCTCGGCGGCCAGCAGGGAGGCGGTGGCGCCGTCGTTGAGACCGGCCGCGTTGCCCGCGGTGACCCGGCCGTGCGGACGGAACGGCGTCTTGAGCCCGGCGAGCTGCTCCAGCGTGGTGCCCGGCCGCATCGGCTCGTCGGCGGTGGCCAGGCCCCAGCCGGTCTCGCCGCCTTCCTCGCTCGTGCGCCGGATCGCGATCGGCACCAGGTCCTGCTGGATCTTCCCGTTGGCGTACGCCTTCGCGGCCTTCTCCTGGCTGCGCACCGCGTACTCGTCGGCGCGCCGCTTGGTCAGGTGCGGGAAGCGGTCGTGCAGGTTCTCCGCGGTCATGCCCATGAACAGGGCGGACTCGTCGACCAGCTTCTCCGAGACGAAGCGCGGATTGGGGTCCACGCCCTCGCCCATCGGGTGCCTGCCCATGTGCTCGACGCCGCCGGCCACCACCACGTCGTACGCGCCGAAGGCGATGCCGCCGGCCGTGGTCGTCACGGCGGTCATCGCGCCGGCGCACATGCGGTCGATGGAGAAGCCCGGCACGGTCGTCGGCAGTCCGGCGAGGATGCCGGCCGTGCGTCCCAGAGTCAGTCCCTGGTCGCCGATCTGCGTGGTGGCGGCCACCGCCACCTCGTCCACCCGGGCGGGGTCCAGACCGGGGTTGCGCCGCAGCAGCTCCCGGATGCACTTGATCACCAGGTCGTCGGCGCGGGTCTCGTGGTAGATGCCCTTCGGGCCCGCTTTGCCGAACGGGGTGCGGACGCCGTCGACGAAGACGACGTCCCTTCCGGTACGAGGCACGTTTGGCTCTCCCTCTTGTGTGTTCGCTTGCCTCCGGGCGCTCGGACCCGGCGTACCCGGGAGAGGGCGAGCGAAGGGCCGGACGCGCTTCGAAGGCTGGGCGCAGCTACTGGACCCTCATGCTACTCGCGGGTAACCCGAGTGCACAGCCCTACTCGCGGAAGCGTCCCAGGTCACACCGAAGGGTGGTTACCGGCGGTCACCCGCCGCAGGTCACTGCTCGGAGGGGCGGGCCGCCAGGGCCTGGGTGAGCGGCGCGGTGATCAGGCCGATCTGCCAGCGGCGGGCGCCCAGCGAGGACAGCGTGGAGGCCACGACCTCGGGGGTCAGCTCCGAGGGCGGGGTCCAGCACAGCCGGCGGACCGTGTCGGGGGAGACCAGGTTCTCCTGGGGCAGGCCCAGCTCCTCGGCGAGCGCGGAGACCGCCGCCCTCGCCGCCGACAGGCGGGCCGCGGCGGCCGGGTCCTTGTCCGCCCAGGCCCGCGGCGGCGGGGGACCGGTGTACGAGGCCGACGGCAGCGGCAGCTCCCGCTCGGGCAGCGCCCGCGCCCGGTCGATCGCGGCCTGCCACTGCTCCAGTTGGCGGCGGCCCATCCGGTGGCCGAAGCCGGGCAGCGCGGCGAGCGCGTGCACGTTGGGCGGGACCTCCAGCGCGGCGGCGACGATCGCGGCGTCGCTGAGCACCCGGCCGGGCGAGACGTCGCGCTCGCGCGCGGTCCTGTCCCGGGCCAGCCACAGCTCGCGCACCACGCCGATCTGCCGCCTGCGCCGCACCTTGTGCATGCCGGAGGTGCGCCGCCACGGGTCGACCCGGGGCGGGGGCGGCGGGGCCGCGACGATGGCCGCGAACTCCTCCAGCGCCCACTCCAGCTTCCCCTGGACCCGCAGCTCCTCCTCCAGGGCGTCGCGCAGGTCGTTCAGCAGCTCCACGTCGAGCGCGGCGTACCGCAGCCAGGGCTCGGGAAGCGGCCGGGTGGACCAGTCCACCGCGGAGTGGCCCTTCTCCAGGGTGTAGCCGAGCACGTTCTCCACCATCGCGCCCAGGCCCACCCGGGCGAACCCGGCCAGCCGTCCGGCCAGTTCCGTGTCGAACAAGGAGGTCGGGCGCATGTTCAGCTCGGCCAGGCAGGGCAGGTCCTGGGTGGCCGCGTGCAGCACCCACTCCGTGCCGGCGAGCGCGTCGTCCAGGGCGGACAGGTCGGGGCACCCGACGGGGTCGATCAGCGCGGTCCCTGCTCCGGCGCGGCGCAGTTGGACCAGGTAGGCCCGCTGGCCGTAGCGGTAGCCGGAGGCGCGCTCGGCATCGACGGCGACCGGGCCGGAGCCCGCGGCGAAGGCAGCGACCACGTCTGCGAGCGCCCGCGGGCTGGCGGTCACCGGCGGGATTCCCTCGCGCGGGTCCAGCAGCGGGACCGGCGCCGAGGTTGCTTGGGTTGCGGTCTCTCTGGCGTCGGTCACCTGTCAAGGGTAGCCGGGCACGGCTTGTTGCGCGCTGAACCGTCGCAGCGGGGGCGAACCGTTCCGCCTGCCGCGGGCCCGCGCACGGCGGCGCCCGTCGGCGGAACGTTCCGCCGACGGGCGCCGCCGCCCCGCGCGCTCAGTGGATGATGCCGGTACGCAGGGCCACCGCGACCATCCCCGCCCGGTCGCCCGTGCCGAGCTTGCGGGCGATCCGCGCCAGGTGGCTCTTGACGGTCAGCGCGGACAGGCCCATGGACACACCGATCGCCTTGTTCGACTGGCCCTCCGCGACCAGCCGCAGCACCTCGACCTCGCGTCCTGACAGCTCCCGGTAACCGCCGGGGTGGCCGGCCACGCCCGGTGGACGGCGCTGCAGCCGGGCGGCGGTCGCGCCCAGCGGGGCCAGCCCGGGGCGCAGGCCGAGCGCGCCTGGGCTGTTGCGGGTACCGGTCACGACATAGCCCTTGACGCCGCCGGCCAGCGCGTTGCGCACCGCGCCGATGTCGTCGGCGGCCGAGAGCGCCAGCCCGTTCGGCCAGCCCGCGGCCCGCGTCTCGGCGAGCAGGGTCAGCCCTGACCCGTCGGGCAGGTGGACGTCGGCGACGCAGATGTCACGGGGGTTACCGACCCGCGGCCGGGCCTCGGCGATCGACGAGGCCTCGATGACATCGCGCACCCCGAGAGCCCACAAGTGCCGGGTGACAGTGGAGCGGACGCGGGGGTCGGCGACGACGACCATGGCCGTCGGCTTGCTGGGACGGTAGGCGACCAGGCTCGTGGGCTGCTCAAGAAGGACGGACACCGGGCCTCCTGTGGCAAAGGGGACTGAAAGGGTCACAGTCCTCTTCGGCAGCAAATGCCCCCGGCTTTAGGGAAAGATCACGATTTATTGGGTATCAATTGCGGCAAATCGGACGGCCGATCGAACGGACGGCCAACGGGGGCACAGACGAGCGCCCCGCCGGACTCGCGCCCGCGCCGCCCGCGCCGCCCGCCGGGCCGTGCCGCCCGCAGCGCCCGCGGCCGGGGCGCGGGTCACACGCGCGGGACGGCCCGGCGGGTCACGTGCGCCGGACCGGCCGTGCGTTCCGTACCGGCCGTGCGTGTGCGTTCCGTACCGGCCGTGCGTTCCGTACCGGCCGGGCGGGCCGTGCCCGCGCCGCCGGGCGGCGGCGCCGTCACGTACGCCGCTTCGGCAGCGGCACGACGCCGCTCGCCCCGCGCACCGGGGAGTCCGGCGCGTCGGACGGCGGCAGCCCGGCGCAGGCGCACAGCAGGTCGCACCAGGCCGCGAGGTGGGCCGCCAGGTCGGGGGCCTCGCCGCCGGCCTCCCGCGGGGTCCAGGAGGCCCGGATCTCGATCTGCGTCTCGTCCTCCCGGTCGGCGAGCCCGCCGAAGTAGTGCGACGAGGCGCGCGAGACCGTACCGCTCGGCTCCCCGTAGGCCGCGCCGCGCGCGGCGAGGGCGCCGGTCAGCCACGACCAGCTCACCTCGGGCAGCAACGGGTCGCCGGCCATCTCCGGCTCCAGCTCGGCGCGGGTCAGCGTCACCACCCGCAGGTCGCCGTGCCACGCCTCCTGGCCGTCCGGCTCGTGCAGCAGCACCAGCCGCCCGTCCGCCAGTTCCTCGCCGTCGACCCGCACGGTGGCCTCCAGGGCGTACGCGTACGCCGCCAGGCGCCGCGGCGCCGCCGTCTCCTCGATCCTGACCTCGGCCCGCAAGCGGGCGGTCCGCAGGCTCTCCACCGCGTGCCGGAAGGGGAAGGGAGCCTCGTCGCCCAAGTGCCCGTGAACCGCTGCCATGCCCGGAAGGGTAAGCGCCCGCGGCGCGCGGCGCGGGGACCAACACCGTACTTGTCGCCGCCCATTCGCCCGCGGCGCCCCGGGACGCGGCACGCGGAGCCTCCGGTGGGCGGCCCGGGCCGCGCGCGTGCGAGGATTTGCGGCGTGACCGCGCACTCGCAGACCGCTGCCTCGACCGCTGCCTCCCCGTTCATCCGCGCCTGCCGGCGTGAGCCCGTCCCGTACACCCCGGTGTGGTTCATGCGGCAGGCCGGGCGCTCCCTGCCCGAGTACCTGAAGGCGCGCGAGGGCGTGCCCATGCTGGAGTCGTGCACGCGGCCGGACCTGATCACCGAGATCACCATGCAGCCGGTGCGCCGGCACAAGGTCGACGCGGCCATCTACTTCAGCGACATCATGGTGCCGCTCAAGGCGATCGGTCTCGACCTGGACATCAAGCCCGGCGTGGGCCCGGTCGTCGCCGAGCCGATCCGCGGCCGCGCGGACCTGGACCGGCTGCGCGACCTGGAGCCGGACGACGTCCCGTACGTCACCGAGGCCGTCGGCATGCTCACGGGCGAACTGGACGCCACCCCCCTCATCGGGTTCGCGGGCGCGCCCTTCACCCTGGCCAGCTACCTCATCGAGGGCGGGCCCTCGCGCACGTACGAGCACACCAAGGCCATGATGTACGGCGAGCCCGAGCTGTGGTCCGCGCTGCTGGACCGGCTCGCGGAGATCACCGCCGCGTTCCTGAAGGTGCAGATCGAGGCGGGCGCGAGCGCGGTCCAGCTCTTCGACTCCTGGGCCGGGGCGCTGGCCCCCGTCGACTACGAGCGGTACGTGATGCCCGCCTCGGCGAAGGTCTTCGACGCGGTCGCCTCCTACGGTGTCCCGCGCATCCACTTCGGCGTCGGCACCGGCGAACTGCTGCGCCTGATGGGCGAGGCGGGCGCCGACGTGGTCGGCGTCGACTGGCGGGTGCCGCTGGACGAGGCGGCCCGCCGGGTCGGGCCCGGCAAGGCGCTGCAGGGCAACCTCGACCCGACGGTGCTGTTCGCCCCGACGGCGGCCGTCGAGGCGAAGGCCCGGGAGGTGCTGGAGTCCGCCGCGGCCGTGACCGCCGCCGGGGGCGGCCACGTCTTCAACCTCGGACACGGCGTGATGCCCAGCACCGACCCGGACAAGCTGACCCGCCTCGTGGAGTTCGTGCACCGCGCCACGGAACGCTGAACGCGACGCCGGCCGGTCCCGCCCGGCCGGCGTCGCACGGCCCGGGGGCATGAGTCGCCCGGCGCCTCACGCCCCGGGCGGCTCCCGGTCCGCGCTCGCGTTCCCGTCCGCGGTTCTGTTCGCGTCCGTTCCCGTGCCCGCGCCCGTGCCGGTATCCGCACCGGAGGGTGCGGCGGCGGGCGCCGCGGGATACGCGGGGTACGCGGGCACTCTCGGCACGTCCGCGTCCGCGCCCCTGCCCGCGCCCGCCGGGCCGCGAAGCGAGGACGCCGCCCGCGGGACCGCTCCAGTACGCGGCAGCCGCCGCCGTACCAGCCGGTACACCCACCACACCAGCGCCGCGACCGCCGCGAACGGCGCGACCACGGACAGCACCACGAGCACCGTGCGCACGACCACGCAGAACGCGTGCCAGCCGTCGCGCAGGGCGTGGCCGACGGTGGTCCAGAAGCCGTGGTCCTTCTCGCGCTCCGGCGCCGCGGGCGCCGCCTTGGCCGCGGGCTCGACGAGCCGCAGCGTGACGGACGCCAGGTCCACCCGCGACTTCAGCGCCGCCTGCTCGGCCTCCATCGACTCCAGCGCCGCCTCGCGGGTGCTCAGCTCGCTCTCCAGCGCCACCACGTCGGTCAGCGACCCGGCCCGGTCCATCAGCGCCCGCACCCGCGCCACGCTCGCCTGCTGCGACTTGACGCGACTGGTGACGTCCACCACCTGGCCGGTGACGTCCTCGACGCTCACCTTGCGCTCCAGCAGCGTGCCGAGCCCGGCCAGCTCGGTGAGCAGGCTGTCGTAGGCCGCCGGCGGCACCCGCAGCTGCACCGTCGACTGGACGTGGCCGCGGTCGTCCACCGCGGTGTCCTCGTCGCCCGCGTACCCGCCCGCCGACGCGGCCAGCCGCCGGGCCCGGTCCAGCGCGTCCTCCACGTGCGGGGTGCGGACGGTGAGGTTCGCGGTGCGCGCCAGGTACGTCGCCTGCGCCTGCCCTCGGGCGGACGGTGTGCCGCCCGCAGCCGCCTTACTGCCGGTGCCGGTGCCGGTGCCGGTCGCGGACGGGACGCCGGCGGGCGCGCCGCTCGGGCCGTAGGCGTTCGAGCCGGACGCGTTCGGGCCGGACAGGTCCGGCGCCGCGCCGCGGGCGGCGGGGCCCGCGGCCGCGTTGTCGGCGTGCGAGGCGCCGCTCCCGCCGCTTCCCGAGCCGCACCCGGCCACCCCCAGCGATGCCGCCAGCAGCAGCGCCCCCAGCGCCGCGGCCCCCCTTCGCCGTCCCGTACCGCCCACCGGTCCGCCCGCCCCCGGTCCGCCCGGTCTCCCCGACCCGCCGGCGGCCGTCGCGCGGCCCGCCCTCGTACGCCTCATGAAGTCCCCCCGATGACAGGGCTGTTGGAATCCGTCACGCATTCGACGCGGCCCCCTCCCGCCCGGTTTCCGGCCGCGGCTGCGAAGGGGTCACGGTCGGGCCTCGATCCGGCGTCTGAGACAGTGGGGAGATGAGCCAGACGCGAAGCGCGGCCGGTGCCGCGGGGCAGGCCGGCGGCGCCCACGTGGTCGTCGTCGGCGGGGGGATCGCCGGACTCGCCGCCGCCTGGGAGCTGGCCGGCGGCGGAGCCGCGGTGACCCTGCTGGAGGCCTCGCGGCGGCTCGGCGGCAAGCTCCACGCGGACGAGATCGCCGGCGTGCCGGTCGACCTGGGCGCCGAGTCGATACTCGCCCGGCGGCCCGAGGCGGTGGCGCTCGCCCGCGAGACCGGGCTCGGCGACGACCTCGAACCGCCGGCCGTCCTCGGCGCCACGGTGTGGACCCGCGGCAGGCTGCGGCCCCTGCCGTCCGGCCACGTCATGGGCGTTCCCGGCGACCTGCGCCCGCTCGCGGCCTCCGGACTGCTGTCCGCGGCCGGACTGGCCCGGCTCCCGCTCGACCACGTGCTGCCGCGCACCGACATGGGCGACGACGTCGCCGTGGGCCGCTATGTCGCCGCCCGCCTCGGCCACGAGGTCGTCGACCGCCTCGTCGAACCCCTGCTGGGCGGCGTCTACGCGGGCGACGCCTACGAGATCTCGCTGCGGGCCGCCGTGCCGCAGTTGTTCAACGCCGCCCACGACGGCCGCTCCCTCATCGAGGCCGCCCGCGGCCTGCAGCGCAAGGCGGCCGCCGCGGGCCCGGCCGGCCCGGTCTTCAACGGGATCCGCGGCGGCGTCGGCCGCCTGCCGCTCGCCGTGGCGCGGGCGTGCCGCGCGGCCGGCGTCACCATCGAGACGGGGGCCGCCGTGCGCGAACTGCGCCGCACCGGCGCGCACCGCTGGCAGGTCGGGCTCGACGACCGGACCCTCACCGCCGACGCCGTGGTGCTGGCCGTTCCCGCGCCCGCCGCCGCCCGCCTCCTGGCCGCCGAGGCACCGGCGGCCGCGGCCGGGCTCGCCGCCGTGGAGTACGCCGGCATGGCCCTGATCACCATGGCCTTCCGTCGCCGCGACCTGCTCGGCCTGCCCCGCAGCAGCGGCTTCCTGGTCCCGCCCGTCGACGGCCGCACCATCAAGGCGTCCACCTTCTCCAGCCACAAGTGGGGCTGGCTGGACAAGGCCGGCGGCGACACCTTCGTGCTGCGCACCTCCGTCGGCCGCTACGGCGACGAGGCGGTGATCGCCCGGGACGACACCGACCTGGTGCGGCTGTCCCGGGACGACCTCGGCGAGGCCACCGGCCTGCGGGCCGCCCCGGTCGCCGCCCGTGTCACCCGTTGGGAGGCCGGGCTGCCGCAGTACGCGGTCGGCCACACCGACCGGGTCCGCCGGATCCGCGAGCAGGTCGGCAAACTGCCCGGCCTCGCGGTGTGCGGCGCCGTCTACGACGGGGTGGGCATCCCGGCGTGCGTCGGCAGCGGGCGCGCCGCGGCGGCCGGGGTGCTGCGGACCCTGGCGCCGGGCACCCTGGTGCCGGGCGGCGCGGCGGGCGCGGGAGAATGAGGGTATGAGCGACTCGACCGGCACCCCCGACACCACCCCTGCCAAGGTCCCCAACGCGGGCAAGAAGGCGAAGGACCTCAACGAGGTCATCCGGTACACCCTCTGGTCGGTGTTCCGCCTGCGGGAGGCGCTGCCCGAGGACCGTACGGGCTACGCCGACGAGGTGGCGGAGCTGTTCGCCCAGCTCGCCGCGAAGGACGTCACCGTACGCGGCACCTACGACCTGTCCGGTCTGCGGGCCGACGCCGACCTGATGATCTGGTGGCACTCCGAGACCTCGGACGCGCTCCAGGAGGCGTACAACCTCTTCCGCCGCACCCGGCTCGGCCGCACCCTGGAGCCGGTGTGGTCGAACATGGCGCTGCACCGCCCCGCCGAGTTCAACAAGTCCCACGTCCCGGCGTTCCTCGCCGAGGAGACCCCGCGCGCCTACGTGAGCGTCTACCCCTTCGTGCGGTCCTACGACTGGTACCTGCTGCCCGACGAGGACCGCCGCCGCATGCTCGCCGACCACGGCAAAATGGCGCGCGGCTACCCCGACGTGCGGGCCAACACCGTCGCCTCGTTCTCCCTCGGCGACTACGAGTGGATCCTGGCCTTCGAGGCCGACGAGCTGCACCGCATCGTGGACCTCATGCGGCACCTGCGCGGCTCCGAGGCGAGGCGGCACGTCCGCGAGGAGGTGCCGTTCTTCACCGGCCGCCGCCGCGAGATCGGCGAGCTGGTGGCGGGGCTGGCGTAGCCCCGCGGCGGCCGGGCCGCGTCTCACCGGGACGCGGCCGCGCCCTCCTCCCGGGTGGCCCGGGAGTCGTACTCCTCCCGCGAGTCCAGCACCCGCTCGATGTGCCGCTCGGACCACTCCTTGACCGCGCCGAGCACCGGCAGCAGCTCCCTGCCGATCGCCGTCAGCTCGTAGTCGACCCGGACCGGGACGGCCGGCGTCACCGTGCGCGTGACCAGACCGTCCCGCTCCAGCGAGCGCAGGGTCTGGGTGAGCATCTTCTGGCTGACCCCGGCGATGGTCCTGGCCAGCTCCGCGTACCGCCGGGGGCCGCCGGCCAAGGCGCTGATCACCAGCGTCGTCCACTTGTCGCTGAGCCGGTCGAGCAGCTGCCGGGACGGGCAGGCGGCGATGAACGCGTCGTACGCGACGCGGGCCTCGGCACGGCGCTGGGCAGCGGTGCGGGTGGGCATGGCAACCTCCCTGCGGGTGGGATACGCACTTCCAGGTGCCTTCTTACCAGAAGAGAGCAGCTCTCCATAGGTTCGTAACCAGCGCGCCGCCGTGCGGCGGGCGCGCCGCGCGGCACAGCGGTGCCGCGCGCACACGTACACGGACCAGGGAGAAATCATCATGCGCGCAGTCGTCGTCCGCGGCTTCGGCGGTCCCGAGGCACTGATGACCGTCGACGCGGAGCTGCCGGAGCCGGGGCCAGGGCAGGTGCGGATCGCCGTGGCCGCCGCGGGCGTCAACCCCGTGGACCTCGCGGTGCGCGGCGGGGTGCTGGTCAGGATCGGGTTCACCGAGCCCCGCGAGCAGTCCGGGGTGGGCTGGGACGTCGCCGGAGTGGTCGACGCCGTCGGCGAGGGCGCCGGCTTCGCGGTCGGCGACCGGGTGATCGGGCTGATCGACCGCCTCGACCTGCCGCTGGGCGGGTACGCGCAGCACGCCGTCCTGGACCGGGGGAACGTCGGCCACGCGCCGCGCGGCGCGAGCGACGCCGAGGCGGCCACCATTCCGCTGAACGCGCTCACCGCCGATCAGGGCCTGGACCTGCTGGGCCTGTCCGAGGGCGAGACGGTCCTGGTCACGGGCGCGGCCGGCGGGGTGGGCGGCTTCGCGGTCGAACTCGCCGCCCTGCGCGGCCTGCGCGTCGTCGCCGTGGCCGGGGCGCGGGACGAGGAACTGGTCCGGGGGTTCGGCGCCGAGCACTTCGTGCCGCGCGGCACGAACCTCGCCGACGCCGTACGCGCCCTGGTCCCCGGCGGGGTGGCCGGTGTCCTCGACGCCGCCATGCTCAAGACGGAAGCGCTGGAGGCTCTGCGCGGCGGCGGCTCGTTCGTGGCGGTCAATCACGGCGCCGACCCGGTCCCGCGGCGGGGCACCCGCGTCTCCAACGTCTGGGTGCGCGCCGACGGGCCGCGCCTGACCGAGCTGTCCGCCCTCGCCGACGCCGGCCGGATCACCCTGCGCGTCGCCGGCACCTACCCCCTGGAGAAGGCCGCCGAGGCGCACGCCCGGCTCGCCGCCGGGGGCGTACGGGGACGGCTGGTGCTGCTGCCGTAGCCGCGCGGTCCCGTAGCCGCGTCCCGTAGCCGCGCGGTCCGCGCCGGGCGCCGTCAGCGCAGCGCCGGGTGGTCCGCGACGACCGTGCAGGAGCCGGGGGCGATCTCGGTGAAGCCCGCGTCCCTGACCACCGGCAGACCGGAGCCGGTCAGACCGGCCCACGCCTGCGGCGCGGCGGTCCGCACGGCCAGCGGGAAACCGGCCTCGCGCCACGACTTCCGCTCGGCGTCGGACAGCTCCCACCAGGCCAGTTGGGCGCCGTGCCCGGCCTGTGCCATCGCCTTGCCCGCCGACATGGTGATGTCGGGGTTCAGCCAGAGCACCGGCTCCGCCGGGTCGGCGGGCGGCGGGGGCTCGGGGTCCTCCAGCTCGGTGCCGGAGACCTGCAGCCTGGCGAGGTCCTTCGGCCAGCCGTCCAGCGGGACCGGCGGGAAGACCCGCACCTGCGCCGAGCCGCCGGTCAGCGTGATCCCCGGCAGCGCCTCCGCCCGCCGCCACTCGGCGCCGCGGGCCCGCCGCACAACCTTGCGGATCCGGGCGTCCTGCCAGTCGCGCACCGCCCGCGTCCACTCGCCGTCCTCGGCGGTCGCCCGCTCGTCCGACAGCAGCGTCAGGACCGCCCGCGCGGCGGTCTCCAGGGCGTCGGTGCGGTGCGGCGGTGCGTCCCGCTCCAGCCGGACGACGAGGGGAAGGACGAACTGCGGTGCCGCGTCACGGTCCGCGGCCTGGTGCTGGAACGGGCTGCTCACCCGCCCAGTCTGCCACCGGCCCGGGGCGGCCGGGCCACCCGTACCGCTGACGGAACGGGCCCCGGGCGGCCGGACGCCACGGGGCGACCGGCCGCCGGGGGACGGCCGCGGGTCACTCCTCGGGGCTCAGCCGCAGCGAGATCGAGTTGATGCAGTAGCGCTGGTCGGTGGGGGTCGGGTAGCCCTCGCCCTCGAAGACGTGGCCCAGGTGCGAGCCGCAGCGCGCGCAGCGGACCTCGACCCGCACCATCCCGAGCGAGCGGTCCTCGATCAGCTCCACCGCCTTGGAGTCGGCCGGGTCGTAGAAGGACGGCCAGCCGCAGTGCGACTCGAACTTGGTGTCGGAGCGGAAGAGCTCGGCGCCGCAGGCGCGGCAGGAATAGACGCCCTCGGTCTTGGTGTCGGTGTACTCACCGGTGAACGGACGCTCGGTGCCGGCCTCGCGCAGGACCGCGTACTCCTGCGGCGACAGCTCCGCACGCCACTGCTCTTCGGTCTTGTTCACTTCGTACGGCATCGGGTTCTCCTCATGCGTCGAGGCGGGCCAGGATCCGGGGACCGAGATCGGTCACGTCGCCGGCGCCCATGGTGAGAACGAGATCGCCGTGCTTGGCCATTCCTGCGACGACGTCCGCGACGGCCTCCTTGTCGTGCTCCGCCGTGACGTCCGCGCCCGCCGCCCGCGCCGCGTCGATGATCAGCTCGCTGGTCACCCCGGGAACCGGGTCCTCCCGCGCCGGGTAGATGTCCAGCACCACCGAGGCGTCGGCCAGCGCCAGCGCCGCTCCCATCTGCGCGCCCAGCTCCCTGGTGCGGCTGAACAGGTGCGGCTGGAAGACGACCAGGACCCGCGCGTCGCCGGCCGCGCCCCGGATCGCCTCCAGGTCGGCGGCCATCTCGGTGGGGTGGTGGGCGTAGGAGTCGATCACCTGGACACCGGCCGCCTCGCCCTTGAGCTGCAGGCGGCGCTTGACCCCGGTGTACGTCGCCAGCGCGGCCGCCAGCTCGCGCGCCGGGGCGCCGATCGCGATACCGGCCGCGAGGGCGGCGGCGGCGTTGTGCGCGTAGTGCCGGCCGGGGACCGACACCGTGAAGGTGAGCGGGCCGCCGTCCGCGCCCGGGAGGAGGACCGTGACCTCGCTGGTCAGGCCGCGCGGCTCGATCCTGGTGACGCGCAGGTCGGCGGACCCGGACTCGCCGACCGTGACGATCCGCGGGCCCCCCGCCTCCCGCACCCGGCGGGTCAGTTCGACGGCGCCCGGCTGGTCGGCGGAGATCACCAGTGTGCCGCCGGGCCGGATCTTGCCGGCGAACGTCAGGAAGGAGTCGTAGATCTCCTCCAGCGAGGCGTAGTTGGCGTGGTGGTCCAGCTCCACGTTGAGGACGACCGCGACCTCGGGTGAGTAGGTGTGGAAGCTGCGGTCGCTCTCGTCGGCCTCGGCGACGAAGACCTCGCCGCCGCCGTGGTGGGCGTTGGAGCCGGGCGCGTCCAGGTCGCCGCCGATGGCGTACGAGGGCTCCAGGCCGAGCGCGGTCAGGGCCACGGCGAGCATCGAGGTGGTGGTCGTCTTGCCGTGGGTGCCGGCCACCGCGATCGGCCGGGTGCCCGCCATGAGCGCGGCCAGGGCGTCGCTGCGGTGCACCACCGCGACCCCCCGCTCCCGGGCCGCCGCGAGCTCCGGGTTCTCCGCGCGGATCGCGCTGGAGACCACCACGCAGGTCGCGTCGGGGGCGAGGTGGGCGGCGTCGTGCCCGATGTGCACGGTGACGCCGAGCGCGCGCAGGGCCCGCGCGGTGTCGGAGTCCTTGGCGTCGCTGCCGGCCACCCGCGCCCCGCGCTGGGCGAGGATCTTCGCGATGCCCGACATCCCGGCGCCGCCGATGCCGATGAAGTGCGGTCGGTCCATCGCGGGGGGAACGGACGGGCTCATACGCGGATCTCCCGGGGTGGGTCGTGGTCGGCATGGACGCGGGTTCCGATTCTTGCACCTCGGCTTGTCGCACCTCGGCTTGCACCTGGGCTCGCACCGCGGCCGGGCGCCACCGGCAGGTGTGAACGGTCGCGCGGCACGCCCGCGTCCTCGGGCGGCCCGCGCGGACCCGGGCCGCCCGGCCGCTACTCCTGCTGCGCGAAGAGCTTGAGCACCGGCACCCCCACCTTGTGCCGCGCCCGGGAGGTCCAGTCGCGGTGGAAGAACTCCTCAAGGAAGTGCGGCGCGGTCAGGACGATGACCTCGTCGGCGTGGCTCTCCTCGACCGCCGTGCGCAGGGCGTCGAGCGGATGGTGCTCCACGACCTGGCCGTCCGCCCGCGCGCCGGCCGCGCGCAGCGCCTCGACGGAGTGCGCCAGGCCCCGCTCGGCGGGCGGCCGGGCCTCCTCGCCCTCGGGCACCCGGTTCTCGCGCGCGGCCTCCTCCAGGTAGCCGAGGGCCACGTCGTCGACGGCCCGCAGCAGCCGGTCCTGGTCGCCGCGCGGCTGCATGAGGACGACGAAGGAGACCGGCTCGTCGCCGTGGAGCGTGGTCACCAGCTCCACGTCGGCCTGGGTGAGCGGCTTCTCGATCATGAGTACGGTCGTGAACACGGAGCTTCCTTCTTTCTGGCCGGCCCCGGGGCTCACCGGCCGCGGGCCGCGGGCCGCCACGGAAACCATCCTGCCCCGATCTTCACGGGACTCGCCGGTAAGTGTTCCCGCGAGACGCGAAGCGGAACTGAACGGAATGAACGATTCCGCTCCTGTCGCGGAACCGGGCACCCGGTACACGCGGTATGTGCGGCCGCTCAGCGGCGCACGTACCGGGTGAAGAGGAAACCGTCCTCCTCCAGGACGGACAGCGGGGTGTAGCGGGCCGGTCCCGGAACGCCGGGACCGTTCATGATCCGGGGGGCGTCACCCCCGGTGAGCCGCGGGGAAATGGTCAGGCACAGCTCGTCGAGCACCCCGGCGGCCGCGAACTGGGCGAGGACGCGCGGGCCGCCCTCGTGCAGGAGGCGTACGAAGCCCCGGTCCGCCAGCTCGCGCACCGCCCGTACCGGGTCGACGTCCGGGCCCTCGCCCGCGAACACCAGTTCGGCGCCGGCCGCGCGCGCCGCATCCTGCCCCTCCCGCGGCGCCCCCGCGCCCGTGACGACCATGGTCGGCACCACGGGGTCCCGGAAGAGCGGGGCGGAGAAGTCCAGGTCCAGGCGCCGGGAGAGCACCGCGACGGCGGGGGCCGGCGCCTGGCCGCGCTCCTCGCGCGCTCCGGCGAAGGCAGGGCGCGCCTTCGCCGGGCGGTAGCCCTCCTGCCGGACCGTTTCCGCGCCCACCAGGACCACGTCCGCCAGGGCCCGCAGCACGCCAAAGATCCGCATGTCCGCCGGTGAGGACAGCGGGGCCGACCTCCCCTCGGCCCGGGCGGCACCGTCGAGCGAGCCGACCATGTTGGCCCGTAGGTACGGCCGCGTCACGGGCTCGGGGTAGGCGTACGCCCGCGCGAGCCCGGGCAGTGCGTCCAGATCCTCGTCGTCGCCGGGGGAGGGAGGGGGGTAGAGCCGCTGCATGCGGGCAGTGTGGCACGCGCCGCGGGGCCCGCGCCCGGTGCGGGCACGGTGCCGCGAGCCGCCCGCCGCCCGCCCCGCCGCCCTCGCCCCGCCGCCCTCGCCCCGCCCGGGTCGGCCCTGAGTGGGGTGCGCCACACGGGTGACGGGTGACACCTCCGAACGGAGTACGGTGGGAGGCCGTGACGACCTCTCTCGAACGTTCGGAAACCGGGGCGGCGGCCGGGGAGACCGGCGGCGCCGCAGTGCGGCCGGTCGCCCTGAGCGAGCGGACCCCGCGGGCGGACGCGGGGCGGCTGGTCGCCGAGATGGTGCCGCCGCCGCGGTTCGACGCGGTGCGCTTCGAGACGTACGAGCCCGACCCGGCGCGGCCCAGCCAGACCGAGGCGGTGGAGCGGCTGCGGGCGTTCGCCGCCTCGTCGGCCGGCGGACCGGAGCAGGGCCGGAAGAAGTGGTTCCGCCGGCAGCCGCGGGCCGCCGCGGCGACGCCGGGCGGGGTCTACCTGGACGGCGGGTACGGCGTCGGGAAGACCCACCTGCTGGCCTCCCTGTGGCACGCCACGCCCGCGCCCAGGGAGCAGAAAGCATTCGGCACCTTCGTCGAGCTGACCAACCTCGTCGGCGCCCTCGGCTTCCAGCGGGCCGTCGAGGCCCTGCGCGGCCATCGCCTCGTGTGCATCGACGAGTTCGAGCTGGACGACCCCGGCGACACCGTCCTGGTGAGCACCCTGCTGGGCAGGCTCGCCGACGCCGGGGTGCGGCTGGCCGCGACCTCCAACACGCTGCCGGGGCGGCTGGGCGAGGGCCGGTTCGCCGCGGCCGACTTCATGCGGGAGATCCAGGGACTGTCCGCCCGCTTCACCTCGCTGCGGATCGACGGCGAGGACTACCGCCACCGCGGCCTGCCCGCGGCCCCGGCCCCGTACACCGACGAGCAGGTCGACGCGGCGGCCCACCGTACTCCCGGCGCGGCCCTGGACGACTTCCGCGCGCTGGCGGCCCACCTCGCCACCGTTCACCCCAGCCGCTACGGAGCCCTCTGCGACGGCGTCGAGGCCGTCTTCCTGCGCGGTGTCGAGCAGGTCACCGACCAGGCCACCGCCCTGCGCCTGGTGGTCCTGGCCGACCGCCTCTACGACCGCGAGATCCCCGTCATGGCCTCCGGAGTCGCCCTGGACCGCCTGTTCACCGAGGAGATGCTGGCCGGCGGCTACCGCAAGAAGTACTTCCGCGCCGTCTCGCGGCTCACCGCGCTGGCCCGCGACGCGGGACGCCTGGCGCGGTAGCGGCCCGGTGGCCCTCCCGTCCGGCCGCGCCCGGACGCCACTGGTCCCCGCACCCGATCCGGCGGAGGATCGGGGCATGGCCAGGGACGAGCAGGGCGGGCACAGGAGCGACAGCGGCAGCGGGGACAAGGGCAGCGGGGGCGGTCTGCGGTCGCGGTTGCGCGTTCCGCCCGGCGGCGGGCCGGTGCGCCTGGCCGCGTACGACACCGGGGCGACGCCCGGCGCGCCGGGCAAGAAGCGGGCACAGGCCGAGACCGCGCGGACGCGCGAGCGCCTCGCCTCGCTGCAGGAGCGCCTGTTCGCGCAGAGCACGGCCGGGGACGGCCGGCGGCTGCTGCTCGTACTGCAGGGCATGGACACCTCGGGCAAGGGCGGCACCGTCAAGCACGTCGTCACAGGGCTGAACCCCACCGGCGTACGGGTCACGGCGTTCAAGGCGCCCACGCCCGAGGAGCGCGCGCACCCCTTCCTGTGGCGGATCAGGAGAGCGCTGCCCGGCCCGGGCGAGATCGGGGTGTTCGACCGCTCGCACTACGAGGACGTGCTGATCGCCCGCGTCCACGACCTGGTGCCGCGCGCCACCTGGAGCCGCCGCTACGCCGCCATCAACCGCTTCGAGCGGTCGCTGGCCGACGAGGGGGTGACCATGGTCAAGGTGTTCCTGCACATCGGGTACGCCGAGCAGCGCGACCGGCTGCTCGCCCGGCTCGACCAGCCGCACAAGCACTGGAAGTTCGACCCCGGCGACGTCACCGAGCGCGCGCTGTGGCCGGCGTACCAGCAGGCGTACGAGGCCGTGCTGGAGCGCTGCTCGACGCAGGCCGCGCCCTGGTACCTGGTCCCGGCCGACCGCAAGTGGTACCGCAACTGGGCGGTGAGCCGGCTGCTGCTGGAACATCTCGAACAGCTCGGCCCCGCCTACCCGCCGGCGGACTTCGACGTGGCGGCGGCCCGCGCCCGGCTGCTGGCGACCTGAGCGTCCGGCCCGAGGGTCCGAGATCGTGAAGCCTCCCGGCCGCGGCCCGCGCTCCTGACTCCTAGCCCGAGCAGGCCGTGCGCTGCGCCTCCTGCCACTCGCACACCGGGCACAGCGTCGCCCCGCGGGTGCTCGCCGGGTACTCCGTGGGTTCGCCGCACAGCACGCAGTCCGCCGGCGGCGGTTCCCGCCGCCCGTCGGCCTGCTCCTGGGCAATGTGCTCCTGGGCGGTCCGGTCCTGGGTCCGCGCTTCGCTCTGCGTCACCCGTCCACCGTAATCTCCCGCGCCCGCAGGACGGCCGCCCCGCGCGCCGGGAGCTGGACGCAGGGGCCGGGCAGCAGCTTGCAGGCGGGCCGGGCCAGCACCACGTCGCACGGCACGTCGAGGGGCACCCGGGCGGGCGCGTCGGAGAAGTTCACGACCGTACGGAAGGGGCCGCGCGCCATCCGCAGGGTCCGGCCGCCCGCGGTGGCCGACACCGCGTCCATCTGCGGGTCGGTGAGCGCCGGTTCGGCCCGGCGCAGGGCGATCAGCGCCCGGTACCACTCCAGCAGCTCGCGGTGGACCGGTTCGCCCGGCTCCGCCCAGTCCAGGCAGGAGCGGTCCCTGGTCGCCGGGTCCTGCGGATCGGGGACGTCCTGCTCGGCCCAGCCGTGGGAGGCGAACTCCCGCCGCCTGCCCGCGGTGACGGCCGCCCCCAGCTCGGGATCGGCGTGGTCGGTGAAGAACTGCCAGGGCGTGGTGGCACCCCATTCCTCGCCCATGAACAGCATCGGGGTGAAGGGGGCGGTGAGGACGAGCGCGGCGGCGGCCCCGAGCCGGTCGGCGGCGATCCGGTCGCCGGTGGCGCGGTTGCCGATCTGGTCGTGGTTCTGGGCGTAGCCGAGCAGCCGGTGGGCGGGGACGGCGGTGGTGTCCAGGGGGCGGCCGTGGCGGCGGCCGCGGAAGGACGACCAGGTGCCGTCGTGGAAGAAGCCATGGGTGAGGGTCTTGGCGACGGCGGCCGGCCCGGCGGCGGCGAAGTCGGCGTAGTAGCCCTGCGACTCGCCGGTGACGGCGGTGTGCACGGCGTGGTGGAAGTCGTCGTTCCACTGCGCCTGCAGGCCCAGGCCCCCGGCCTCGCGCGGCGCCGTGGTGCGCGGGTCGTTCAGGTCGGACTCGGCGATCAGGAACAGCGGGCGGCCCAGCGCCGCCGACAGCCCGTCCACGGCGGTGGCCAGCTCCTCAAGGAAGTGCAGAGCCCGCGTGTCCACCAAGGCGTGCACCGCGTCCAGCCGCAGGCCGTCGAGCCGGTAGTCCCGCAGCCATTGCAGCGAGGCACCGATCAGGTAGTCCCGCACCTCGTCGGAGCCGGGCGCGTCCAGGTTGACGGCGTCACCCCAGGGAGTGTGGTGCCGGTCGGTGAAGTACGGCCCGAAGCGCGGCAGATGGTTGCCGGACGGGCCGAGGTGGTTGTGAACGACGTCGAGGACGACGCCCAGCGAGTGCCGGTGCGCCGCGTCGACAAATCGCTTCATCCCCTCGGGGCCCCCGTAGGGCTCGTGCACCGCCCACAGCGACACGCCCTCGTAGCCCCAGCCATGGCGGCCGGGGAACGGGCACACGGGCATCAGCTCGACATGGGTGACGCCCAGCCGGGCCAGGTGCGGCAGCCGCCGCGCGGCCGCGTCGAAGGTGCCCTCGGGGGTGAAGGTGCCGACGTGCAGCTCGTAGAGGACGGCGCCGGGCAGCGCGCGGCCGGGCCAGGGCGCGGTCCAGGCGAAGGCGTCGTGGTCCACCACCGCGCTGCGGCCGTCCGGGCCGTCCGGCTGGCGCCGGGAGCGGGGATCGGGCAGCGGCGGGCCGCCGTCCAGGACGTACGCGTAGCGGCTGCCGGGCCGCGCGGGGAGGTCCGCCAGCCACCAGCCCGGGCGCGCGGGGTCCGGGCCGAGGGCGTGGCCGCCGTCGTCGACGAGGACCTCCACCCGGCGGGCGTCCGGCGCCCACACCTCGAACAGCACACCCGGCTCCCCTCTGGTCCAGCAGCGGTCAAGGTCCGGTCAAAGCCCGGTCGATCCTCCGTCATGCCCCGGCATATCCCTGCCCAGGCCCGGGTCCCATGTCACCCCGGACGGGTGAGACGAATCCCTCTTCCGGGTGAGCGCCGCCTCCCCGGCAGCCGCAAGGCGCCCGTTCGGGTGCGATCGTCCTGCCGACCGGCCAGGTGCGAGGAGGGCGCGTGCCCGGCACCGGGCGCCCGACGCCAGACGCCGGGGCGTGGGCGCGGGTAGGCGACGCCTATGCGGCGGTTCACTCGCGGGTGAGCAGCGCCGCGGGCGAGCCGCCCGATGCCAGGAGCCCGGCCAGCGGCACCTCGCCCTCGTACACCCCGCCGCCAAGGCGGTCGTGCCAGCGGCCCTGCGGCAGCGGGAGGACCGTGTCGCGCCAGCCGCCCGCCTCTTCAAGGCGGCGGGAGAGCCGGGTCACCGCGGTGAGGGCGCCACCGCCGCGCACGAACGCCACGCAGTGGGCCGCCGCGGGCCCCCGGGCGGGCAGCGGCTCGTACGAGGCCGCCGGCCCGTACCACTCGGGGTGGTCGCGGCGCAGCCGCAGCGCCACGGCCGTCAGGCGCAGCTTCACCTCGTCGGAGTTGTGCGGGGTGCCGCCGTCCAGCAGGCGGCGCAGCGTCTCGTCGACGCCGAAGCGCCTGACACCGTCCGCCGGGCGGTCCATCGGGCCCCGGTTGTCGGGGTCGACCAGGGTGTGGACGGGGAACTCCGTGCCCTGGTAGACGTCCGGGATGCCCGGCATGGTCAGGTGCAGCAGCGCGGCACCGAGCGAGTTGGCGGTGGCGTACGGATCCAGACGGCGGCCGAACTCGGCGAGGTCGTAGACCTGCGGGCCGCAGGGGCCGTTGCCGGTGAAGTCCGCGACGGCCTTCTCGTAGGCCTCGTCCTGCTCGGTCCACGTCGTGTGCAGGGCCGCCTCCCGGACGGCCTTCAAGGCGGCCGGCACGAGCCGGTCGGCGTCGCAGAAGCCCAGGCCGACGGCCGTCTGGAAGACGGTGTACTCGGTGTGGCGGTCGGGCGCGGGCGGCCCGCCCAGCCGCTGCGTGTGCTCACGCCGCCCGGACAGCCAGTCCCGCCACGCGCCCGACAGCTCGGACAGCACCGCGAGCCGCAGCCGCAGGTCGGCGCTGCGCTTGGTGTCGTGGGTGGACAGCACCGTCCCCGTGGCCGGGTGGTCGCGCGCGATCCGGGCGCAGTAGGCGTGGAACTCCTCAGGGGTGGTCGCCGGGTGCGCCGGATCGCGGCCGACCTCGCACAGGGACAGCAGCGGGACGTAGCGGTAGAACGCGCAGTCCTCGACCGCCTTCGCGTGCAGGGCGGAGGCGACCTGGGCGAAGCGTACGGTGAAGTCGTCGGCGTCCGGGCCGCGCAGCCGGCCGAGCGCCAGGTCGCGTACGAGGTTCAGCGGCCCCGACGCCTCCGGCCCGCCCGCCGCGCGGGCCCGCCGCGCGGCCTCCTCCAGCAGCGCGGTGTCGCCGGGGGAGGCCGGGACACCCGGCCGGACGTACGGGCGGTACACGGGCACGCGCACCAGCAGTTCGCGCAGCGCGTTCTCCAGGGCGCCCTGCGGGTAAGGGGCGCCGTACTGATCGCCGGCCCTTACCGTGCCACTGGCTGCCGGAGCCGCCGTACCCGCTTCCTGGGCGCGGGCCGCCGCGCGTGCCAGCCGGGAGACCTCGGCCGCCAGGTCCCGGGTGACGACGCGGTAGGCGGCGCGGCGGGCGGTCGCCTCCCAGCGGCCGCCGCGGTCGTCGGGGACGGCGGTGAAGTCGCGGTAGAAGGCGGCGAGGTCCGCGACCCCGGCGGGATCGGTGAACAGGCCGTCGACGCGGTCGAGCGCGTCGTAGCCCGTGGTGCCCGCGCACGCCCAATCGGCCGGAAGCCGCTCGTCGCGCTGGAGGATCTTCTCCACGATGGTCCAGCGGCCCCCGGTCGCCTCCGCGAGCCGCCTCAGGTAGCCGGCCGGGTCGGCGAGCCCGTCGGGATGGTCGATCCGCAGCCCGTCGACGACGTCGTCGCGCAGCAGCCGCAGCACGGTGGCGTGCGTGGCCTCGAACACCTCGGGCCGCTCCACCCGGACCGCCACGAGGTCGGAAATGGTGAAGAAGCGCCGGTAGTTCAGCTCGGTGCGGGCCTCGCGCCAGTACGCGAGCCGGTACCACTGCGCCGCCGTCAGCTCGGCCATCGGCAGGTCCTCGGTGCCGGGCCGCAGCGGGAACCTGTGGTCGTAGTAGCGGAGCACCCGGCCGCCGGCCGCCTCGTCGTCAACGACCGACAGCTCGCCGAGGACGTCCTCCAGCGGCTCGCCGAGCACCGGCAGCAGCACCTTGCCGCCCTGGGCGGCCCAGTCGATGTCGAACCAGGCAGCGCGGGGCGAGTCGGGACCGTCGCGCAGCACGGCCCACAGCGGGCCGTTGAGGTACTCGGGCGCCGGGACGGCCATGTGGTTGGGGACGACGTCCAGGACGAGCCCGAGCCCGTGCCGGCGGGCGGTACGGGACAGCTCGCGCAGCCCCTCCTCGCCGCCCAGCTCCGCCCGCACCCGCGTGTGGTCCACCACGTCGTACCCATGAGTGGAGCCGGGCACCGCCTCCAGCACCGGCGACAGGTGCAGGTGGGTGACGCCCAGCTCCGCGAGGTACGGCACCATCACCATGGCGTCGGCGAAGGTGAAGCGCGGCTGCACCTGGATCCGGTAGGTCGCGGCGGGAGTCGCGGAGTGTGCTGTCATGGCCTTCTCCCTACCCCGAATCGGCCGCCATGGCGCGCCCGGCGGGTCCGATCGGCGCCGCGATCCGCCCCGATCCGCCCCGGGGCCGATCCGCCCCGGGCAGCCGGTCGGCCCCCGGGACGCGCCGCCTCAGCCGCCGCCTCAGCCCGCCGCCGCGGTCCGCCGTACGGCCCGTTCCCGCCGCCGCCTCAGTCCGCCGGACGCCGCAGGACCACCATGCTGCGGTCCGCGAGCAGCAGCCGGTCGCCGGCCTGGACCCGCTCGCCCGTGCCGGGCGCCACGCCGTCGGGCCGCTCGGTGTCCACCACCAGGTGCCACTCCTTGCCGTGGTCGACCGGCACCAGGAACTCCTGGGGGCGGGGCGCCGCGTTGAACATCAGCAGGAAGGAGTCGTCGACGACGGCCTCACCGCGCGCGCCGGGCTCGGAGATGGCGTTGCCGTTGAGGAAGACCACCAGTGACCTGGCGTGCGCGGCCTGCCAGTCGGAGCGCGTCATCTCGCGGCCCTCCGGGGTGAACCAGGCGATGTCCGACAGTTCGTCGTGGGTGCCCTCCACGGGCCGGCCGTGGAAGAAGCGGCGGCGCCGGAAGACCGGGTGGTCGCGGCGCAGCCACACCATGGAGCGCAGGAAGTCGTGCATGCGCAGGGCCTCGGCGTCCTCCGCCGTGCCGCCCGCCTTGTCCGGCCAGCGCACCCACGTCAGCTCGTTGTCCTGGCAGTAGGTGTTGTTGTTGCCGCGCTGGGTGCGGCCGAACTCGTCGCCGTGCGAGAGCATCGGCACCCCCTGCGACACCATCAGGGTGGCGATGAAGTTGCGCATCTGCCGGGCGCGCAGCGCGCGCACCCCCTCGTCGTCGGTCTCGCCCTCCGCGCCGCAGTTCCAGGACCGGTTGAAGCTCTCGCCGTCCTGGTTGTTCTCGCCGTTGGCCTCGTTGTGCTTGTCGTTGTACGAGACCAGGTCGCGCAGGGTGAACCCGTCGTGGCAGGTGACGAAGTTGATGGAGGCCAGCGGGCGGCGGCCGTCGTCCTGGTAGAGGTCGGAGGAGCCGGTCAGCCGGGAGCCGAACTCCGCGAGCGTGGCGCTCTCGCCCCGCCACAGGTCCCGTACCGTGTCGCGGAACTTGCCGTTCCACTCCGTCCACAGCGGCGGGAAGTTGCCGACCTGGTAGCCGCCCTCGCCCACGTCCCACGGCTCGGCGATCAGCTTGACCTGGGAGACCACCGGGTCCTGCTGCACCAGGTCGAAGAAGGACGACAGCCGGTCCACCTCGTGGAACTGCCGGGCCAGGGTGGCCGCCAGGTCGAAGCGGAAGCCGTCGACGTGCATCTCGGTCACCCAGTAGCGCAGGCTGTCCATGATCATTTGCAGCACGTGCGGGCTGCGCATCAGCAGCGAGTTACCGGTGCCCGTGGTGTCCATGTAGTAACGCTTGTCGCCCGCCAGCCGGTAGTACGAGGCGTTGTCGATGCCGCGCAGCGACAAGGTGGGGCCCAGGTGGCTCCCCTCCGCCGTGTGGTTGTAGACCACGTCCAGGATGACCTCGATGCCGGCCCGGTGCAGGGCGCGCACCGCCGTCTTGAACTCCAGCACCTGCTGGCCGCGGTCGCCCAGCGAGCAGTACGCGTGGTGCGGCGCGAAGAAGCCGATGGTGTTGTAACCCCAGTAGTTGGCCAGCCCCGCGTCCACCAGCCGGTGGTCCTGGATGAACTGGTGCACCGGCATCAGCTCCAGGGTGGTCACCCCGAGTTCCACCAGATGGCCGATCACCGCCGGGTGCGCGAGCGCGGCATAAGTGCCGCGGATCTCCTCCGGCAGCTCCGGGTGGGTCATCGTCAGGCCCTTGACGTGGGCCTCGTACAGGATCGTCTTGTGGTAGTCGATCCGCGGCGGGCGGTCGTCGGCCCAGTCGAAGTACGGATTGACCACGACCGAGGTCATCGTGTGCGGGGCGGAGTCCAGGTCGTTGCGGGAGTCCGGCTCGCCGAAGTGGTAGCCGTAGACGGCCTCGTCCCAGTCCATGTCGCCGCTTATCGCCTTGGCGTACGGGTCCAGCAGCAGTTTCGCGGAGTTGCAGCGGTGACCGCGGGGCGGGTCGTACGGGCCGTGCACCCGGAACCCGTACCGCTGACCGGGCATCACGCCCGGCAGATAGGCGTGCCGCACGAAGGCGTCCGCCTCGCGCAGCTCGATCGCCGTCTCGGAGCCGTCGTCGTGCAGCAGGCACAACTCGACGCGCGAGGCGACCTCGGAGAAGACGGCGAAGTTCGTCCCCGCCCCGTCGAAGGTGGCCCCGAGGGGGTACGAATGACCCGGCCAGACTTGCATGTCGTGACTCTTCCACTCCCGTACCGGACACGGCGGCTGTTCCTGTGCGGTTCATTCTGGCGCTCACAGGCCCCGGACCGCCCGTCCGGCAGTTACCTTGCCGAAGGGGCATCCTCCCATCCGGTCCCACCCGAGGGTGACACAGCCACAACAGGCAGCGACCGCGGAGGTGATGAGGTTGTCCGGTAGTAGTCAAGTAGGGTCGTTAAGGCTGCGATGCCCTGCCCGCCGCTGTACCCTTCCTTGATCGTGGACGGGGGGTGGGAGGCGGTTACGTGGAGACGTCCGGAGGTCTGATGCTCCCGGGTGGTGGTGAGCAGGGTGACCGGCACGTCCCCGACGGCGGCGAAGGGGCGGCAGGCGCGGTCTCCCTCGCCGCGCCGCTGGAGATCGGAGCGGAACTGGACTGGGGCGCCGACGTCTGGGCCGAGGTGCGCACCCGCGCCACCAGGGCCGGCCGGGCATATGTGTGGCTGAATCTCGTCGAGCAGCGGCTGCGGTCCGTGGTGAACGCCGTGCTGCGCCCGATCTACGAACCGGTGCACGGCGAGGAGTGGGTGGTCGCCGCGGCCGGCCCGGCGGGCCACGAATGGGTGCAGCGCGCGGTGGCCGTACGGGAGGTGAGCCGCCGCAAGGGCTACCTGCTCGACCCGGCCGACGACAATGTGCTCAGCTTCCTGACGCTGCCGCAGCTGCGCGAACTGGTGGTCCAGCACTGGCCCTGCTTCGAGCCCTACTTCGACGACCGGCGCGAGCTGGAACTGGCCCTGGACGAGCTGGAAGTGGCCCGGCACGTCGTCTCCCGCAACCGGGCGCTGTCCAGGACGGTGCTGGACCAGGCCGAGCGCGCCTCGGCCAAGGTGCTGGAGCTGCTGGGCGCGGGCCCCTCCCGTACGGCGGCTCAGCGGCTGCCGGTGGACGCGGTGGAGGAGCTGGTCGCCGACCGCTACTCCGACGTCATCGGCGTCTACCCCGACCGGGTGCGGCTGCAGCGCCAGTTGCCGGTCGAGGACCTCTTCTCCGGCGCGCGCCGGCTGGACGCCGTGGGCATCGGTCTGAACCTGCTGGTGCAGAACTTCTCCGGGCGGCGGCTGGTCCGGCTCGTGGAGTCCGGCTGCCGGGTCAGGCTGCTGTTCCTCAATCCGGCCAGCAGCGCGGTGCGCCGCCGCGAACGCGAACTGGGCCTGGGCCGCGGTGAGCTGAGCCGCTCGGTGGAGATGAACATCATGCACATGCGCCGGGTCCGTGCCCGGCTGCGCGACCAGGGCGCCTTCGAGATCCAGGTGTACGACGAGACGCCCCGCTTCACCGCCTACCTGATCGCCGGGGACGGCGGCGACGGGCTGGCGGTGGTGCAGACGTACCTGCGGCGGGCGCGCGGCATGGAAGTGCCGGTGATGGTGCTGCGCGGCTCCTCCAGCCGGGTGGTGGAGAGCGACCGGCCGGCGGAGAGCGGGCTCTTCGAGGTGTACCGCGAGGAGTTCGAGGGGATCTGGGGGGATTCGCGGCCGGTGTCCTGAAAGTGGTTCTCCGGGGGGATCTGCCGAGGGAGCGTCAACTTTCGTCCTGCGATTCACCCGTGAAGATCCCGCGGCGGCGGAATTGTCAGTGGCGCACGGGATGATGGCAGGGCACAGGGGGAATCGGGTGGGAAGGACTCGCCATGGCATGGCACGAGGATCTGCTGGTCGGCTTCGACCTGGAGACCACGGGGACGGATCCGCGGCACGCACGGATCGTGACCGCCGCGGTCACCGAGGTCAAGGGGGGAGAGCCGGTGCGGCACCGGAAGTGGCTGGCCGACCCGGGGGTGCCGATCCCGCCCGAGACCACGGCGATCCACGGGGTCAGCACCGAGCGCGCGGCAGCCGAGGGCCGTCCCGCCCCTGAGGTCGCCGCCGAGATCGCCGACGCGGTGCGCGGCTACTGGGCCGCCCAGGTGCCGGTCGTGGTCTACAACGCGCCCTTCGACCTGACCCTGCTCGACGAGGAGTTGCGGCGGTACGCGCTGCCCCCGCTGGTCGCCCCCGGCGGGCGGACCGGGCCGGTGATCGACCCGCTGGTGATGGACCGCGCCCTGGACAAGTACCGCCGCGGGAAGCGAACCCTGGAGGCCGCCTGCCGGGTCTACGGGGTGCCGTTGGAAGGCGCCCACGAGGCGGGCGCCGACGCGCTGGCCGCGGTGCGGGTGGCCCGCGCGATAGCCGTGCGCTTCCCGGAGGTCGGCGCCGCCGCCCCCGCCGAGCTGCACGAGTCCCAGTCCGGGTGGTACGCGGCCTGGGCCGAGGACTTCGGGGCGTGGCTGCGCCGCAAGGGCACCGCCGACGCCGTGGTCGACCCGCACTGGCCGCTGCGAGCGGCGTAGCGCGGCCCCGCGACCCGTACGTGCGGTTGGGCCGCGGATCGCACGGGGGAACGGGGGCCGTACGAGGGAACGGGGGCCGTACGGGCGCGCCGGGCGGACGGCCGGGATGCGTACGCGGGCCCGGACGGGTCGCGAACGAGGCCCCGCGCCCCCCGGGGGGCGCGCGGGAGCGGGAACGGCTCAGAAGGAGTACCAGCGGACGGTCGGGTCGCCCGCGCGCAAGGAGGCGACTCTTCGGCGGAACTCGGTGAGGGCGGACGGGTTCGTGGGGGTGTGCTGGGCCACCCAGGCGCAGGCGGCGGTCTCGCGGGCGCCGCGCAGTACCTCGTAGCCCTCCCACTCCCGGACGTCCCAGCCGTAAGCGGCGGTGAAGGCGTCGTAAGCCGCGGTCGGCACCCCGTAGCGGTCCCGGCTGAGCGCGTGGACGACCAGGTCGTGCTCGCGCAGGTCGGAGGAGAAGGTCTCCAGGTCGACCAGGACGGGGCCGTCCGGGCCGATGTGGACGTTGCGGGGCAGCGCGTCGCCGTGGATGGGCCCGCGTGGCAGCCGGGGGACCAGGGCGGCGGCCTGCTCGGCGAAGCGGTCCCGCCTCTTGCGCAGGTAGGCCGCGTCCGCCGGGTCGATGGCGGTTCCGGCCGAGCGCAACCAGCGCTCCATCCCGCCCAGCAGGTCCCGGGACGGCAGTCCGAAGTCCGGCTCGGGCAGTGCGTGCACCAACGTCAGCAGCGGTGCCACGTCGGCCGGTTCGGCGGGCCGCAGCGACTCCGGCAGGCGTTGCCAGTACGTGACCGGATGGCTCTCGACCAGCCGTACCTCGGACTCGGCCGACCGCACGGCCGGCACGTCGTGCTTGGCGAGCCAGTCGGCCACCCGAACCTCGCGCCTGGCCCGCTCCAGCAGTTCGGCCCCGCGTCCCACCTTGATCACCAGACGCCCGGCGGCGAAGACCGCGTTCTCCCCGAAGGAGAGCAGCTCGGCCTCCGGGTGCCCGGCGGCCTCCAGCACCGCCCGCGCCCTGTCCTCTGTGAACAACGCGTCCGCCATGCCCCGCCTCTCGAAGTCGCCGCCACCTGCCGGTGCCCGCCGATGCCCGCGGATATGCCCGCGTCATCGGCGGAACGTTCGGACAAGGAAAGTCTTGCATCCGCGCGCCCCCGTTTTACTCCGGGTTTCCTGCCAACTCGCCGCGAATACAAAGTGCCGCCACCGATGAGTTACCGCCTCGCGGCGGGTCCGTATGTCGGGGAGGCCCAAGGGGGGCCGCGACAAGGAGGAACTCGTGACGGCGGCCGGGGGGCAAGGCGATCAGGACCGACCGGATCCGGGCCAGGGCGCGGGCCCGCCGCGGCCCGGCCCGGCGGCGAGCGCCCCGCCTGCCGCCCCCGAGCGGCGGCCCGGCCCGGCCCCCGGCCCGGCCCCCGGCCCGGCCCCCGGCCCGCCCGCGGACCCGGCCGCCCCGTTCACCGACCCGCCGCCAGAGGCGGCGGCCGGTCCGGGTGCCGGCCCCCCTGCGTGCCCGGGTGCTGGTCCGCCTGCCGCGACGGCCACGGACCAGCCCGCGGACCCGGCCCCCGGCCCGCCCGCAAAACCGGCCGCCCCGTTCACCGACCCGTCCGTGAACCCCGCCCCGGAGCCGCCCGCCTGCCCGCCCGCGGGCCCCGCCGCGGGTTCGCCCGCCTGCCCGCCTCCGGCGCGTGGCGCCGAGGTCGTCATCGACATCCGCGGACTGGGGGGTCTGCCCGGGCCGGGCGGGGTGTGGGGGTCCGGTGGGGGGCTGGGCGCGGTTGCCGCCCTGGCCAGGCTGCGGCTGGCCGCGCGCCGGGCCGGCCGCCGGATCCGGCTGCGCGGCGCCTCCCCCGAGGTGCGGCGGATGCTCGAACTGACCGGTTTAGCCGGGGAGTTCGAGTGGGAGGCCGAAGAGGGGGAACAGCCGGGCGGTGTCCAGGAATGAGTTGAGCCCGGTGATCTTCCCGTCGGCGATCTCCAGCACCTGCAGCGCCCAGGCGTAGTGGCTGCCGTCCTCGGCAAGCCGGTACTGGGCGAAGGCGGGCGAGCCGTTCGCCGCCACGGGAAGCAGCCGCGATCCCTCGCACTGGTGGCCCGTGCCCAGCATCCAGCCGCATATGTCCTCGTGGCCGCGCAGCCACAGCGGGTAGGGCGGCATGGACAAGGTGGCGTCCTCGTGCAGCAGCTTGGTCAGCGACTCCATGTCGTACCGCTCGAAGGCGTCGACGTAGCGGGCCAGCAGCGCCTCCCGCTCGTCGTCCATCGCGGGCGCGGGCACCGCGGCCGCGTCCCCGTCCGGCGACGTGCCGGGCGCCGCGACGCCCGCCGCCGAGAGCGTGGCCCGGGCCCGCTGCAGCGCGCTGTTGACCGAGGCGACCGTGGTGCCCAGCAGCTCCGCGGTCTCGGACGCCCGCCAGGCCAGCACCTCGCGCAGGATCAGCACCGCCCGCTGCCGGGGCGGCAGGTGCTGCAGCGCGGCCACGAATGCCAGCCGGATGGTCTCCCGGGCGACCACCAGGTCCGCCGGGTCCCCGCCGGACGGCAGCGCCCGCGCGTCGGGCACCGGCTCGACCCACACCGATTCCGGGGTGGCGGCCGGCAGTGCCGCGTCGTGGTGCGAGGCGGGGGACAGGTCCATCGGCCTGGCCCGGCGCTTGCCCGCGTTCAGACTGTCCATGCAGACGTTCGTGGCGATCCGGTACAGCCACGAGCGCAGCGAGGACCGCCCCTCGAAGCGGTCCGCGGCCCGCCAGGCCCGCACCATCGTCTCCTGCACCGCGTCCTCGGCCTCGAAGACCGATCCGAGCATCCGGTAGCAGTACCCCGTCAGCTCGGACCTGTGCTCCTCCAGCCGGTCCTCGACCTCCGCGGCGGCTACCGCGCCGCCGCCCGCGCTCTCCCGTACGGTCATGGTCCCCACCGTACTCAACCCCACTGACAGTGCCCCCGCACCGAAGTCGGCACGGGGGCACTGTTCGGGATACGCGCAGGTCAGGCGCGGTAGACCGGGTCGTGGAGCGGGGTGCTCGGGCGGTCGGCGGCCACCGGCGGCACGGGGAGGGCCGACTCGTCGTGGGTCAGGTCGGGCAGCCGGTGCATCCAGCGCGGCAGGTACCAGTTGCGCTCGCCGAGCAGCGACATCACCGACGGCAGCAGCACCCCGCGGATGACCGTGGCGTCGATCAGCACCGCGAAGGCCAGGCCCACGCCCATCTGCTTCATGCTCTGCATCGACAGCGTGCCGAAGATCGCGAAGACCGCGACCATGATCACGGCGGCGCTGGTGACGACACCGGCGGTGGTGGTGATGCCGTGCTCGATGGCGCCCTTGGTGGTCAGCCCGCGCATCCTGGCCTCACGGATCCGGGAGACGACGAACACGTGGTAGTCCATGCTCAGGCCGAACAGGATCACGAACAGGAACAGCGGCAGCCAGGCCACCACCGCGCCGGTCCCGGTGGCGCCGACCAGCGAGGCGCCGACGCCGTGCTGGAAGACCACGGTCAGGATGCCGTAGGCGGCGCCCACCGAGAGCAGGTTCAGCGCGATCGAGGTCAGCGCGATGGTCAGCGACCGGAAGGACAGCAGCATCAGCAGGAAGGCGAAGACGGTCACGAAGGCGAAGACCGGCAGCACACTGCTGGTGATCTTGTGGGTGAAGTCCATCGAGCCCGCCGTCTCTCCGGTGATCGGCGCCTGGAGTCCGGCCACCCGGCCGAGCGTGTCCGGCCGCACGTGGTCGCGCAGCAGCCGCAGGTCGGACTCGGCCTTGTCGTGGTCGGTGCCGCCGGCCAGCGGCACGTCGATCTCCGCGATGTTCTGCGGGGTGTGCACGGTCACCGTGACCGGGCCGCGGCTGGCCCCGGAGGCGACGGCCTCGGTGCGGAAGTCGGAGATGGCCTTGCGTACCGCCGGGGAGTCGATCGCGTCGGCCTTGACGACGACGTGGGCGGGGTCGGGGCCGCCGGGGAAGGCGGCGTTGATCCGGTCGTAGGTCTGGATGATCGGCAGGTGGTCGCCGAGTTCCTGGTCCGTGGACAGGTTCGCGGAGTGCATGCCGAACGCGGGCAGGGCGATGGCGATCAGCGCGCCGCCGGCCAGCAGCGTGGCGCCCTTGGGGTGACGCAGCACCGGGCGCAGCACGGTCCGCCAGAAGCGGCTGCCGCCGGTGCCGCCGGTGCGGCCGGTGCGGGACCTGGCGATCCGGCCGAGCAGCGGCACGCGGCCCTTCTCGACCCGCTCGCCGAGCAGCGACAGCAGGGCGGGCAGCACGGTGACCGAGCCGACCATGGCGATGGCGACGACGATCATCGTGGCCACGCCCATCGCCTTGAAGTCGCCGATGCCGGTGAAGAGCATGCCGGCCATGGCGACGATCACGGTGACACCGGAGATCAGGATCGCCCGGCCGGAGGTGGCGGCCGCGATGCGCAGCGCGGTCGCCGGGTCGTGGCCCGCGGCCCGCTCCTCGCGCTCCCGGCGCAGGTAGAACAGGCAGTAGTCGACACCGACCGCGAGGCCGACCAGCAGCATGACCGAGTTGGCGGTGTCGCTCATCGGCACCGAGTGGCTGACCAGCGCCACCACGCCCGTCGCCCCGAGGAACGCGGTCATCGCGAGCATCACGGGCAGCAGCGCGGCCACCAGGGCGCCGAACGCGATCAGCAGGATGCCCAGCGCCAGCGGCAGCGCCGAGTACTCGGCGGTCTTGAAGTCGCTGCCGAAGGCGTTGCTGACCGCCTTGTCGGAGCTGGCGTCGCCGAACTCCTCGATCCGCAGGGACGGATGCCGGGCCTGCACCCCGGCCACCGCGTCCAGCACCGGCTGCACCCGGTCCGCCGCGGTCTTCTTGTCGCCGAGCATGTCGAACTTGACGAGCGCGCTGCGGTGGTCGGCGGAGACGGCCTTGGTGTCGTACGGCGAGGTCACCGCGGTCACCTTGCCGGTCGCCTTGATGGCGGTGACGACATCGCCGACGGCGCCGCGGAAGGCCGGGTCGGCGGTGGTGCCCGTGCCGCCCCTGACCTGGATCAGCACCATCTCGCCCGCCTTGCCCCGCAGCCCGGCGTCGTCCTGGATGGTGGCGGCCTGGCTGACCTCGCCGGGCATCGACCGGTCCTCGTCGACGTCGTGCCGGCCCGCTGCCTGCCCGAGAAGCATGACGAGGACGACGAAAAGCAGCCAGCCGCCCACCGCCGCCCAGCGGTGACGGGCGCTCCAACCGCCCATCGCCGCCGCGATGCCCAATCTGCTGCCGTGTGCGCGTGCGCGACTCACGGGGTGCCCCCTTGTAAGGATTCGTCGTGGGTGGCGGCTGACCTGCCGCTTCGTTCACCCATGACGGTATGGGCCGCGCGGGCACCGACCCATCCGGCCTACCGGTGACTTCGGGGAGGGCGTTCTCCCCCTCGGGGGTGGGGAGAACCCCACCCTTCCCTCATGGTTGGCCCCTACATTCATCGAGGGAAGTCGCCCTCGAATCGCCCTCAGGCGATCATCAAGTCGCCCCACGGCAAGGCAGCGGGCGCGTCAACCCGGTCGTACCGGCGCAGGAGGAGTTCCACGACCTCGGGCGCGTCGCCGAGGACCGGCGCCAGCACGTCCGCGCCCGCCTCCTGCGCGCCGGCGGCGATACGGTCCGGCAGGAAACCGGGCGCGAGGACGTACGGCGCCACCGCGATCCGGCGGGCGCCGGCCGCGCGCAGCGCGCGTACCGCGTCGGCGGTGCGCGGCAAGGACGCGGAGGCGAACGCGGGCTCCACGGCTTGCCAGCCGCCGCTGCGCCGCCAGCGTCGCGCGATCGCGTCGATCACCGCGCGTGCCTGCGGGTCGGTGGACCCCGCGGAGGCCAGGACGACTCCGGTGGAGGCGCGGTCGCCCGGCGCCAGCCCGGCCTCCGCGAGCCGCCGCTCCAGCGCGGCGGTCAGCAGCGGCGAGGGACCGAGCACGTCGGCGGTGCGCAGCCGCAGCGAGGGCAGCGCGGCGGCGCACTCGCGCAGTACGGCGGGGATGTCGGCCTTGGCGTGGAAGGCCCGGGTCAGCAGCAGCGGCAGGGCCACCGTGTCCCGCACGCCCTCGGCCGCGAGCCGCCGCGCCGCCGCCGGTACCGAGGGTGTGCAGAAGTCGAGGAAGGCGGTCTCCACCCGCAGCCCGGGGCGCGCCAGCGCCACCCGCCGGGTCAGGGCGCGCACGGTCGCGGCGTGCCGCGGGTCGCGGGAGCCGTGCGCGATGACGAGCAGGGCGGGGCGGGGGGCGGGCACCGGCACGCGGCTCACTGGCTCCTCGCGGACAGCCCGCGGCTGCGCAGCACCCAGCGCTCCAGCGGGCTGAAGACGATCTGGTCGATGGCGATGCCGACGAACAGGATCAGCAGGATGCCGAGGAAGACCCCGGCCATGTCCGAGCCCTCCCGCATGTTCTCCAGGTAGCGGCCGAGGCCCACGCCGAGGTCGGGGGAGGAGGCGATCAGCTCGGCGGCCATCAGGGAGCGCCAGGAGAACGCCCAGCCCTGCTTGAGCCCCGCCACGTAACCGGGCAGCGCGGCGGGCAGCAGGACGTACCAGGCGCCGCGCAGCCCGGTGGCCCCGATCGTCCGGCCCGCCCGCAGGTACAGCGGCGGGACCTGGTCGACGCCCGAGACCAGGCCGTTGGCGATCGAGGGCACCGCGCCGAGCAGGATCACCGCGTACATGGCCGAGTCGCTCAGGCCCAGCCAGATCACCGCGGCAGGCACCCACGCCACCGACGGCAGCGACTGCAGCCCGGACAGGATCGGGCCGATCGCCGCCCGTACGAACGGCACCCGCGCCACCAGCAGGCCCAGCGGGGTGCCGAGGGCCAGCGCGGCCAGGAACCCCAGCATGCCGCGCTCCACGCTGGTCCAGATGATGGAGAACAGGTCGCCGGCCCGCCACCGTTCGGCGAACGCCCGGCCGACCGCGTGCGGGCTGGGCAGCTTCGTCGGGTCCGCGCCCGCCCACACCGCCAGCTGCCAGGCCACCAGCACGACGACCGCCGCGGTGACCGGCGGCAGCACCTTCTTCAGCAGCAACTGCCCGAGCGGCGCCCGCCGCACGGTGACGGTCTCCAGCGCGTCCAGGCCCGCCTCCAGGCCGGACAGGTCGTCCGCGGCCGACCGCCGGCGCCCGGCCGGGCCCTCCTCACCGCCGGTGCCCTGACCGCCGGTGCCCTGACCGCCGGTGCCCTGACCGCCGGCGCCCTGGCCGCCCGCGTCCTGGGAGCCGCCCTCCTCGGGGGACGCGGCGGCCGCGTCCTGCGGGCCGGTCTCCGCGCCGGTCTCCGTGCCCGTTCCCGTTCCGGTCTCAGTGCTGGCCATGACGCCGGATCTCCCCACGCAGTTCTTCGGTGATCTCCACGGACAGGTCCGCGACGGCCGCGTCCTCGATACGGCGCGGCTGCGGGATGCCGACCGTCCACTCGCGGCGGATCCGCCCGGGCCGCGAGGACAGCAGCACGATGCGCTGGGCGAGCCGGGCCGCCTCCCGTACGTTGTGCGTGACGAACAGGACGGACAGGCCCGTCTCGGACCAGATACGGGTCAGCTCGTCGTGCAGCACGTCGCGGGTGATCGCGTCCAGCGCCGCGAACGGCTCGTCCATCAGCAGCAGCCGGCTGTCCTGCGCCAGGGCCCGGGCCAGCGCGACCCGCTGGCGCATGCCGCCGGACAGTTCGTGCACCCGCTTGCCGTACGCCCCGCCGAGCCGGACCAGCGACAGCAGCCGCTCGGCCTCCGGGCGGCGCTGCTCGCGCGGCACCCCGCGCAGCCGCAGGACCAGTTCGATGTTCTTGCCCGCGGTCAGCCACGGGAACAGGGCGTGCTCCTGGAACATCAGCGCCGGGCGTCCGCCGGGGGTCGTGATGGTCCCGGCGGACGGCTTGTCCAGACCCGCGACCAGGTTCAGCAGCGTCGACTTGCCGCAGCCCGAGGCGCCCAGCAGGCACACGAACTCACCCGGCCGCACGTCGAGCGTGATGCCGTCGAGCACGGGCTGCCGCGCGCCGGGCCCGCCGAACGCCTTGGACACGCGGTCCAGCCGGGCCGCGTAGGCGGACTGCCGCGCCGGGCGTGCCTCGGCACCGGTGAGGGTGTCGGTCATCGGTGTCACCTCCTGGGGTCCTTCGATACGGTCAGCTGTGCGGGGCGGCCGCTCCCGCCGGCCGGACGGCCGCTACTGCGCGCCCAGCCCGGCCGCGTCCACGGTGGGTCCGCCCTCTTCCCGCAGGACCTTGTTCAGCAGCGTGAGGTCGTAGATCCCGTCCAGCCTGGGCGAGGCGAGCAGCCCCGCCGAGGCCGCGTGCAGCGCCTCGCTCCGCGCGGTGGCGGCCAGTGGGTCGTCGAGCATGCGCAGGGACCGCCAGGCCGGGTCGATCACGTCGGCCGGAAGCGCCTTCTGGGTCAGCTCCTTCAAGGCGGCGTTGGCGTCCGCCTCGGCCCTGGCGGAGTTCGCCCCGATCCACGCGTTGGTCCGCACCGAGCCGCGCAGCACCGCCTCGACCACGTCCGGGTGCTTGGCGAGGAACTTCTGCGACACGATCACATTGGTGATCACGAACTTCCCGCCCGGCCACAGCGCGCTCTCGTCCAGCAGCACCTTCCCGCCCTCGGCGACCAGCTTCGAGGCGGTCGGCTCCGGCACCCAGGCTCCGTCGACGGAGCCGTTCCTGAAGGCGTCCGGGGTGATCCTGTTGTCGGTACGGACCACCGACACGTCGCCCTTGCCGCTCTGCGGGTCGACCTTCCAGCCCTTGGAGGCGATCCAGTGGAGCAGTGCCACGTCCTGGGTGTTGCCCAGTTGCGGGGTGGCGATCTTCTTGCCCTTGACGTCGTCCACGGTCTTGATCTTCTTCGGGTCCACCACCAGCTTGACGCCGCCCGAGGCGGAGCCCGAGATGATCCGCAGATCGGTGCCGCCCGACTTGGTGTAGCCGTTGATCGCGGGGGAGGGGCCGATCCAGCCGATGTCGATCGAGCCGGCGTTGAGTGCCTCGATCTCGGCCGGGCCCGCGTCGAAGGTGTACGGCTTGATCCGCGTCCCGCCGAGCTCCCGCTGGAAGAAGCCCTCCCTGAGGCCCACCAGGGCGGTCGCGTGGGTCAGGTTCGGGAAGTAGCCGATCCTCACCTGGTCGGCCGAGAGCTTCTTGGCGTTCGCCGGGGGCACCACGGCGGCCGGGCCGTCCGACGCTCTCTGCGAGCCGTAGCCGCAGGCGACCAGGGCGCCGGCGAGCATCGGCAGGGCGGCCGCCGCGGCGAGGAGCCTGCGGCGGCGGTCCCGCGGCGCGGGTCGGGTCTGGGCGGGCACGTGGGTGTCCTCTCGTGGGGCCCGGCGTCTCGCGCGGTCAGCCAGGCGGCTGGGGCGCGGCCGGAGGAGCGTCAGGTCTTCGATGGCGGTCGCGGTACGGCAGGGCGCGTACGGCGGTGCGGTGCGCGCGGACGGCGGCGGTCGCGGCGGGCCTACCGGCCGCCGCGCGCGGCGTCAGCGCGCACATCGCGCGACCCCGCCCGTGCCCGAGCCGAGCGAGCCGCTGCCGATGCGGCCGCCCTCCTTCGCGAAGCCGGAGAACGCCTCCCTGGCCATCCGGGCCGCCGTCCAGGTCCCGGGCCGCCGGGGCAGCCCGCCGGACCCGCCCCCGTCCTGATGCATCGTCAGAAGTCCCATCCCTCGTCGGCGGCCTCGGCGGCCTCGCCGTCCGGGGCGGCGGCGAAGGGCTCGCCCGCCATGCCCGCGGTGAGCGTGGTGCCGTCCGCCGGGTCGATCAGCAGGAACGACCCGGTCAGCCGCGAGACGGCGTAGGAGTCCATGGGCAGCGGCTCGGCCGTGCGCAGCACCACCGCGCCGATGTCGTTGACCTCCAGGGCGGCCGGCTCGTTCTCGTGCGCGAGGCCGTGGGAGAGGTCGATCCGGTAGGGAATGGCCTTGACCAGGGCCTTCACCGTGCGGGTCGCGTGCTTGAGCAGGACCCGCTCGCCGATGCGCAGCGGCCGCTCGTGCAGGTGGCACACGGTGGCGGTGATGTCCTGGGTCACGGCCGGCGCGGTCGCGGTGGGCGCGATCAGGTCGCCGCGCGAGACGTCGAGGTCGTCGGCGAGCAGCACCGTCACCGACTGCGGCGCCCACGCGGTGTCCACGCCGCGGCCCAGCGCGTCGATGCCCGAGATGGTGGTCGTCCTGCCGGACGGGAGGACGGTCACCTGGTCGCCGACCCGCAGCATCCCGGAGGCCACCTGCCCGGCGTAACCGCGGTAGTCCGGGTACTCGGGGGTCTGCGGACGGATCACGTACTGCACGGGGAAGCGCGCCGGGCATCCGGTCAGGTCGTGGCTGACCGGCACGGTCTCCAGGTGCTCCAGCACGGTCGGGCCGCCGTACCAGTCCATGTGCGCGGACGGCTCCACCACGTTGTCGCCGGCCAGCGCCGAGATCGGGATCGCGGTCACGTCGGGGACGCCCAGCGAGGCCGCGTACGAGGTGAACTCCTCGGCGATGGCGGCGAACACCGGCTCCGCGTAGCCCACCAGGTCCATCTTGTTGACCGCCAGCACCACGTGCGGCACCCGCAGCAGCGCGGCGACCGCGGCGTGCCTGCGGGTCTGCTCGACCACGCCGTTGCGCGCGTCCACCAGCACCACGGCGAGCTGGGCGGTCGAGGCGCCGGTCACCATGTTGCGGGTGTACTGCACGTGGCCCGGCGTGTCGGCCAGGATGAACCGGCGCCGGGGAGTGGCGAAGTAGCGGTAGGCCACGTCGATGGTGATGCCCTGCTCGCGCTCGGCCCGCAGACCGTCCGTGAGCAGCGCCAGGTCGGGAGCCTCCTGGCCGCGGTTGAGCGAGGCCCGCTCGACCGCCTCCAACTGGTCGGCCAGCACCGACTTGGAATCGTGCAGCAGCCGGCCGACCAGGGTGGACTTGCCGTCGTCCACCGAACCGGCGGTGGCGAAGCGCAGCAGGGTGGTCGCCGACAACTGCTCGGCGGTCAGCGGGCCGTGCCCGGTGGTGCTCGTCATGGTTAGAAGTACCCCTCGCGCTTGCGGTCCTCCATCGCGGCCTCCGACAGCTTGTCGTCGGCCCGGGTCGCGCCCCGCTCGGTGAGCCGGGAGGCGGCGATCTCGGCGATCACCGCGTCGAGCGTGGTGGCGTCGGAGTCGACCGCGCCGGTGCAGGACATGTCGCCGACCGTGCGGTAGCGCACCATCCGCGTCTCCACCGGCTCGCCGTCCCTGGCCCCGCCCCACTCGCCCGCGGTCAGCCACATGCCGCCGCGGTTGAACACCTCGCGCTCGTGCGCGAAGTAGATCTCCGGCAGCGCGATCGACTCCCGGGCGATGTACTGCCACACGTCCAGCTCGGTCCAGTTCGACAGCGGGAAGACCCGCACGTGCTCACCCGGCGCGTGCCGGCCGTTGTAGAGCTGCCACAGCTCGGGGCGCTGCCGGCGCGGGTCCCACTGCGAGAACTCGTCGCGCAGGCTGAACACCCGCTCCTTGGCCCGGGCCTTCTCCTCGTCGCGCCGGCCGCCGCCGAAGACGGCGTCGAAGCGGTGCTCGCGGATCGCGTCGGTCAGCGGCACGGTCTGCAGCGGGTTGCGGGTGCCGTCCGGCCGCTCGCGCAGCCGCCCGTCGTCGATGTAGTCCTGCACCTTCGCCACGTGCAGCCGCAAGCCGTGCTCGGCCACCGTACGGTCCCGGAACCCGAGCACCTCGGGGAAGTTGTGCCCGGTGTCCACGTGCAGCAGCGAGAACGGCACCGGCGCCGGCGCGAACGCCTTCAGCGCCAGGTGCAGCATGACGATCGAGTCCTTGCCGCCGGAGAACAGGATCACCGGCCGCTCGAACTCGCCCGCCACCTCGCGGAAGATGTGCACCGCCTCGGACTCCAGCGCGTCCAGGTGGGTCAGCGCGTACGGGCTGTCGGTCGCCTCGCCGTGCGTGACGGTCGTCGTCATGTCGTCAGACCCCTTTCGGCCAGCAGCGCGTGTACGGCCGCGGCGGACTCCTCGACGGTGTGCCCCTGCGTCTCGATCCGCAAGTCCGGGTGCAGCGGAACCTCGTACGGGTCGTCCACCCCGGTCAGGCCGGTCAGCTCGCCTGCCGCCTGCTTGGCGTACAGCCCCTTGACGTCGCGGACCGCGCAGACGTCCACCGGGGTGGCCACGTGGACCTCCACGTAACCGGTGCCGTTGGCCTGGTGGCGCTTGCGTACCGCCTCGCGGCTGTCGGCGTACGGCGCGATCACCGGGACCAGCACCAGCACGCCGTGCGAGGCGAGCAGTTCGGCGACGAAGCCGATCCGCTGCACGTTGGTGTGCCGGTCCTCGCGGGAGAAGCCCAGCCCGGCGGACAGGAACTCGCGGATCTCGTCGCCGTCGAGGACCTCGGTCCGGTGGCCGCCGGCCCGCAGCCGCTCGGCGAGCGCGTACGCGATGGTGGTCTTGCCCGCGCTCGGCAGGCCGGTGAGCCATACGGTGGCCCCGGTCGTCGTCTCCCGCTCCTGGTCGGCCGGCACGGGCGCCGGCTGGATCGCCGTCACTGGTGGATCCCGCACTCGGTCTTGGCCGACCCCGCCCAGCGGCCGGCCCTGGGGTCCTCGCCCTCCAGCACCCGGCGGGTGCACGGCGCGCAGCCGATGGAGGCGTAGCCGTCCATCAGCAGCGGGTTGGTCAGCACGCCGTGCTCGGCGACGTAGGCCTCCACGTCGGCTTGCGTCCAGCGGGCGATCGGGGCGACCTTGACCTTCTGCCGCCGGGCGTCCCAGCCGACCACCGGGGTGCCGGCGCGGGTCGGGGACTCGTCGCGGCGCAGCCCGGTCGCCCAGGCGTCGTACCCGCGCAGGCCCTCCTCCAGCGGGGCGACCTTGCGCAGCGCGCAGCACAGGTCGGGGTCGCGGTCGTGCAGCTTCGGGCCGTACTGGGCGTCCTGCTCGGCGACGGACTGCTTCGGGGTGAGCGTGATGAGGTTGACGTCCATCACGGCGGCCACCGCGTCGCGGGTGCCGATCGTCTCGGGGAAGTGGTAGCCGGTGTCGAGGAACACCACGTCGACGCCGGGCATCGCGCGCGAGGCGAGGTGGGCGACGACGGCGTCCTCCATGGAGGAGGTCACGCAGAACCGGCCGCCGAAGGTGCCGGCGGCCCAGCGCAGGATGTCGAGCGCGTCGGCGTCCTCCAGGTCGCGCCCGGCCCGCTCGGCCAGCTCCCGCAGCTCCTCGGGGGTGTGCCGCGGGGCCGGCCGGTTCCGCCGTGCGTCGTCGGATGTGTGCTGTGCGGTGCTCATGAAGCGCCTCCACGCGGGGATTCGGCTCGCGGGCCCCTGGCCAGCAGCCCGAGGAACTTCAGCTGGAATGCGCGGTTGCAGGCCCGGCATTCCCAGGCCCCGTGGCCCTCCTCGGAGGGCCGCAGGTCCTCGTCCCCGCAGTAGGGGCAGTGGAACGGCGCGGCGCGCTCGGTCACGACAGCGCCTCCTCGGAGGCGCGCGCCGCCCACTGGGCGAACCGTTCGCCCTCGGCGCGCTCGGCCTGGAAGCGGGTGAGCACCCGCTCGACGTAGTCCGGCAGTTCGGCGGCGGTGACCTTCAGGCCGCGCACCTTGCGGCCGAAGCCCGAGTCGAGGCCGAGGCCGCCGCCCAGGTGCACCTGGTAGCCCTCGACCTGCTCGCCGTCGGGCCCGGTGACGAGCTGGCCCTTCAGCCCGATGTCCGCCACCTGGATGCGCGCGCAGGAGTTGGGGCAGCCGTTGAGGTTGATCGAGATCGGCACGTCGAACTCCGGGAGCCTGCGCTCCAGTTCGTCGATGAGCGACGCGCCGCGCGCCTTGGTCTCCACGATGGCCAGCTTGCAGAACTCGATGCCGGTGCACGCCATGACACCGCGCCGGAACGCCGACGGCCTGACCTGCAGGTCCAGCGCCTCCAGGGCCGCGATCAGCGAGTCGACCCGGTCCTCCTCGACGTCGAGCGCGATCAGCTTCTGGTCCACCGTGGTGCGCAGCCGGTCCGAGCCGTGGGCGGCGGTGATCTCGGCGATCTTCGTCAGGGTGGCGCCGTCGACGCGGCCCACGCGCGGGGCGAAGCCCACGTAGAAGCGGCCGTCCTTCTGCCGGTGCACCCCGAGGTGGTCCCGCCAGCCGCCGGCCGGCTGCTCGGGCGCCGGGCCGTCGACCAGGGGGCGCCGCAGGTACTCGTCCTGGAGCACCTGGCGGAACTTCTCCGCGCCCCAGTCGGCGACGAGGAACTTCAGCCGCGCCCGGGACCGCAGCCGCCGGTAGCCGTAGTCGCGGAAGATGCCGGTGACCCCCGCCCACACCTCGGGCACCTCGGCCAGCGGCACCCACGCGCCCAGCCGCACGCCCAGCCGCGGGTTGGTGGACAGGCCGCCGCCGACCCACAGGTCGAAACCGGGGCCGTGCTCGGGGTGTTCGACGCCGACGAACGCGATGTCGTTGATCTCGTGGACGACGTCCAGCAGCGGGGAGCCGGAGATCGCGGTCTTGAACTTGCGCGGCAGGTTGGAGAACTCCTTGCTGCCGATGTAGCGGGAGTGGATCTCCTCGATCGCCGAGGTGCCGTCGATGATCTCGTCCTCGGCGACGCCGGCCACCGGCGAACCGATGATCACGCGCGGCACGTCGCCGCACGCCTCGGTGGTGGACAGCCCCACCGCCTCCAGCCGGCGCCAGATCTCCGGCACGTCCTCGATCCGGATCCAGTGCAGCTGGATGTTCTGCCGGTCGGTGATGTCGGCGGTGCCGCGGGCGAACTCCTGGGAGACCTCGCCGATGACGCGCAGCTGGGCCACCGTCAGCCGGCCGCCGTCGACGCGCACCCGCATCATGAAGAAGGTGTCGTCCAGCTCCTCCGGCTCCAGGACAGCCGTGCGGCCGCCGTCGATCCCGGGGCGGCGCTGGGTGTAGAGCCCCCACCAGCGCATCCGGCCGCGCAGGTCGGCGCCGTCGATGGAGTCGAAGCCCCGCTGGGCGTAGATCGTCTCAATGCGTGTCCGCACATTGAGACCGTCGTCGTCCTTCTTGGTCTGCTCGTTGCCGTTGAGCGGGGTGAAGTGCCCCATCGCCCACTGTCCTTCGCCGCGGTGGCGCCCGGTCTTGCGGCGCGCGGCCGCGGCCGCCTTTGCGGTGCTCCCGGCCGGGGGCGTCGGGGAGTCGGGGCTGGAAGCCATGGCGATGCGTCCTTCTGGCAGGCTCGAATACGGTCGATACGGGCACAGGAGCACGCTCGCGCCCTGCTCACGGCAGGCGGGGCCACGCAGGCGGACGGCGGGCGGACTCCCGCGCATCCACGACGACGGGGATGGCGGTGGCGGGGGGTGGCGCTGTCAGCTCGCCGGACAGATGGCGCTGGACACGCGGCAGAAGTCGACGTGCGGCCGACCTACCAAGGCGATTCCAGTGCGCGACATGACGAAAGCGTGGCACGGCCGTCTCGGGCCAGTCCACCGGCTTCCACTATGTGGACGGGAACATCCCGCTTATTGAGACACTGTGGTGTGCGTCACCCGGAATCCCCGCCGCCGGTAATTGCGCAGCGCCCACGGCCCGTCCAGTGAGCACGTGTTGACCGTCACACGCGTGGTCGGCGGCCGCCCCGGCCACCGCGCCGCCAGGTCCCAGGCCCGCGCGACGGCGCAGGACAGCAGGTGGCCGCCTGTGCCGCGGCCGCGGAAGGCCGGGAGCAGCCCGAAGTACGCGAGCTCCGTCACGCCGCCGCCGCGCCCCTCCAACTCCGCGTATCCCGCCGGGGTGCCGCGCTCGTAGGCCACCCACAGCTCGCGGCCGGGCTCCTCCAGATGCGCCTGCCACTTCTCCGGCGGCCACGGCAGCCGGTCGATCCAGGACACGTCCCCGCCCACGGCCGTGTACAGGAAGCGGCCCAGCTCCGCCGACGGCACCTCGGCCCGCTCGATCCGCACGCCCGCCTCCGCCGGGGGTACGGCGGCCGGGCGCAGGTCGCCGGGCGCGGTCTGCTCCAGGTACCAGGTGGTCACGGGCGTGCTCATGCCGTCCAGGCTAAGGCGTGTCGCGGAAGCGGCGTCCTCCGCCCTGGGCGGACCCGGGGCGCGGGCGCCGCCCGGGGGTCCGAGCCCGGTCCTCCCGTACCGGCCCGCCGCCTCCTCGCGGGGGCGCGTCCGTTCCGGCGTCCCGGGCCGCGTCACCGCGCTGCGCGAGCACCGCGGGCGCCACCGAGTGTGGCAGCAGGTCCCGCGGACGGCGCGGGCGGACGACCTCCACGTCCACCCCGTCGGCGAAGCGGTAGGGACGGTGGGCCAGGACCCCGGCCAGGTTGCGGCGCAGCCGGGACACCTCCGCGCGCACCGTGACCGTGCGGCTCGGGTCGCCGAACAGGTCGTCCGCCAGCTCCGCGGCCGTGCGGCCCGCCGGGTGCACCGCCAGCACGAACAGCAGTTCGGCGTGGCGCGGGCTCAGCTGCTGGCCCCAACTGCCGGCGGCGCCCGACACGGTCACCGCCCAACTGCGCGGCCGGCTCACGTCGAGCACCACCCGGCTCGCGCCCGGCGGCCGCTCGGGTCCCGCCATCCGTATCAGCCAGCCGCCGGGCAGCGGCTCCAGCCAGCACATGCCCAGCGACGGCAGCCACGTCTGACCGGCCCGTACCGAAGCAGGCAGGGCCACCCGGTCCGGCGGCGCCATGCCGGTCACCGCCGCCGTCCAGCCATTGCGGTCCACCGCCAGGGCCTGCCCGCCGACCCGGGACAGCAGCGGCGCCGCGATCGACCGCAGCCGGTCCACCGCCGCCCGGTGCCGGGTGCGCAACTCGCCCTCGGCGACCCGCCCCACCGCCGACACCAGCAGCAGCGCCGCCGGGTGCACGTGGGCCGCGGGCCCGCTGATGTCCACCACGCCCAGCAGCCGCCCGTCGCGCGGGTCGTGCAGCGGCGCGGCGGCGCAGGTCCAGCCGTGGTGGGTGCGTACGAAGTGCTCGGCCGAGTGCACCTGCAGCGGGGCACGGGTGATCAGGGCGGTCCCGATCGCGTTGGTGCCCACCACGTGCTCCGCCCACGAGGCGCCCTCGGCGAAGCCCAGCCGGTCGGCGCTCCTGCGCACCGGGACGCTGCCGTCCCGCCACAGCAGCCGGCCCTCCGCGTCGCTGATCACCATGATGTGCCAGGCCGCGTCGGCGATCCTGACCAGTCCGTCGCGCAGCACCGGCAGCACCTCGCCCAGCGCGGAGGACTGCCGGCGGTGCTCGATCTCCTCGGTGCTGATCAGCCCGTCGTGTCCGCCCGTGTCCGGGTCGACGCCCAGGTCGAGCGACCGGCGCCACGACTCGCCGATCACCGTGCGCGGCGGCTCCGGCGGCACCCGGCCCGCCAGCGCCGCCTCCCGTACCGACGCGAGCAGATGCGGCGAGACACGCACGTCCACAGCGTCCAGCCGCCCGAACCCGCCCGAAGGATGTGACATGCCTTCACCCGCCCCTGATCGCCCGGCCCGCCGTGCCGCCGCCGGCCCCCATGCCCATGGTGCCGCCCCGGACCCGGCCGCCGGGCCCGCCGGGCGACCCCGCCCGCCGGACTGCGTGTGTCAGGCACCGAGTGCAACGGAATGCAACAGTTGCGAGCCTACGCGCAGGCGGCGGTACGGTGACGGCGCGTCAGTACCTGTGCCGCGGGCCCGCTGAGCGGCCGGGACGGACCGGCGGACCGGTGTCCGCTCCCGAATCCCGCCACGGCGGTCCCCCCGCGGCCCCACGGACCGGGGTGGTGCCGAGTCGGCGCGGCGCCACCCCGCGGCGCGGCAGCGCAACCCCTCCGTGTCCATCCCCCGAGGACGCGGGGGGACCGCTGCCGCGCCTTCCTCGCGCCGTCCGGCGGACCAGGTCGGCCGACCCCGGCCGGTGGGGCACCGCCCCGGTCAGCGGGCCACCGGTCGCGCGCGCTCCACGACCGACGCCAGGTCCAGGCCGGACGGCAGGGTGCCGAACACCGCGCCCCATTCGCCGCCCAGCCGCGAGGCGCAGAAGGCGTCGGCGACGGCGGGCGGGGCGAAGCGCACCAGCAGCGAGCCCTGCAGGACCAGCGCCATACGCTCCACGACGCGCCGGGCCCGGCCTTCGATGCCGTCGAGGTCGGCGAGCTCGCCCAGCAGGTCCTTGACCGCCGCGTCGAGACGGTGGTCGGCGCCGCGCGCCAGGCCCAGCTCGCCCAGGAAGGCGTTCAGCGCCTGCGGCTCGCGCTGGAGCACGCGCAGGACGTCGAGCGCCTGGACGTTGCCCGAACCCTCCCACACCGAGTTCAGCGGCGACTCGCGGAAGAGGCGGGGCATCCCCGACTCCTCCACGTAGCCGTTGCCGCCCAGGCACTCCAGCGCCTCGGCCACCAGCGCCGGACACCGCTTGGTGACCCAGAACTTGGTGACGGCCACCGCGAGCCGCCGCAGCGCCCGCTCCTGCTCGGTGTCCGCGTCGTAGGCGGCCGCCAGGCGCATCGCGGTCGTGGTGGCCGCCTCCGACTCCAGCGCCATGTCGGCCAGCACGTTGCGCATGAGCGGCTTGTCGACCAGCGGCCCGCCGAACGCGCTGCGGTACGTCGCGTGGTGCACCGCCTGCGCCACCGCCTGCCGCATCAGCGCCGCCGACCCCAGCGCGCAGTCCAGCCGGGTCGCCGCGACCATGCCGATGATGGTGGCCACGCCGCGGCCCTCCTCGCCGACCCGGCGCGCCCAGGTGCCCTGGAACTCCACCTCCGAGGAGGCGTTGGAGCGGTTGCCCAGCTTGTCCTTCAGCCGCTGGATCGCGAACACGTTGCGCGTGCCGTCGGGAAGGACCCGCGGCAGCAGGAAGCAGGTGAGCCCGCCGCCCCCGCGGCTGCTTTCCGGCACCTGGGCCAGCACCAGGAAGCCGTCCGACATCGGCGCGGAGCAGAACCATTTGTGCCCGGTCAGCGCGTACGTCCCCGGCTCCGCGAGCGGTTCGGCCCGCGTGGTGTTCGCGCGCACGTCGGAGCCGCCCTGTTTCTCCGTCATGCCCATCCCGAACAGCGCGCTGGGCTTGCGGCCGGGCGGCAGCAGCTGCGGGTCGTAGGTGTGCGCGCCCAGCCGCGGCTCCCATTCGGCGGCCAGCTCGGGGTCGGCGCGCAGCGCGGGCACCGCGGCGTGGGTCATCGACACCGGGCAGCCGTGCCCGGCCTCGGCCTGCGACCACACCAGGAACCCGGCGGCCCGCCGCAGGTGCCCGTCGGGCCGCGACCAGGCGTCGGTCAGGCCCGAGCTCACCGCGTGCCCGAGCAGCCGGTGCCAGGAGGGGTGGAAGTCGACCTCGTCGATGCGGTTGCCGTACCGGTCGTGGGTGCGCAGCACCGGCCCGTAGGTGTTCGACTCCTCGGCCCAGCGCTGTGCCTGGGCCGAGCCGGCCGAGACGCCCAGTTCGCTCAGCTCCCGGTCGATCTCCGCCTGCCGGGAGCGGTCCGCGTGCCGCGCGACGGCCTCGGTCAGCACGGCGTCGGTGCGGTACACGTCATGGCCGACCAGGGGCGGAGGCTGATTCGTCACCGTGTGAGTGGGGGTGGTCATGCCAGCTAACGTAAGGGGGTGCAAGCAGCAGAAGAAAGAAGCCACCGGCGACCGGGCCGCTGGCGCAGGGCGCGCGCCCTGTACCGGAACGTCTCACCGCGCAAAGTCGCCTGGCTGCTGCTGAAGGACACCGTCGACTCCTGCATGGAGTACCGGGTCACCGGCCTCGCCGCCGAGGCCGCCTTCTTCGTCCTGCTCTCGCTGCCGCCGCTGCTGCTCGGACTGGTCGGCGCGCTCGGCTACGTCGACACCGTCATCGGCCTGGACACCATCGACCACATCCGGCACAACATCCTCGCCGCCTCCAGTACCGTCCTGTCGGACAAGGGCGTCAACCAGCTCGTCAAGCCGCTCGTGGACGACGTCTTCCACGGCCGCCGCCCCGACCTGATCTCCCTCGGCTTCCTCATCGCCCTGTGGTCGGGCAGCCGCGCGGTCAACGTCTTCGTCGACACGATCACGATCATGTACGGGCTGGAGGGCCGCCGCGGCATCGTCAGGACCCGGCTGATGTCCCTCGCGCTGTACGTGGTCGCGCTCGTGCTGGGCGCGGCGGTGCTGCCGCTGATAGTCGCAGGGCCCAGCGCGGCGGCCCACCTCGTGCCCGGCGGGGCCGTCACCGTCCAGGTGCTGTACTGGCCGTTCGTCCTCGTGGCCTCGGTCGCCTTCCTGACCACCCTCTACCACGTGTCCGTGCCGGTACGGGCGCCCTGGTACGAGGACGTGCCGGGCGCGCTCATCGCCGTCCTGATGTGGGTGATCGGCAGCTTCGTGCTGCGCATCTACCTCACGCACGCGGTGGAGGGCCCGACGATCTACGGGTCGCTGGCCGCGCCGGTCGCGGTCCTGCTGTGGATCGGCGTGTCGGCGTTCGCCGTGCTGGTGGGCGCGGCCGTCAACGCCGCCGTGGACCGGGTGTGGCCGTCGCTGGCCACCGCCGCGGCCCGCGAGGAGAACGACCGGCTCAAGGAGGCGGTGGCCGCCGAGGTCGTCGCCCGTGCGGCGGCCCGCCGCGCCCGCCAGGCCGCGGCCGCGGCAGACGACACGGGCGAACTGGCCCTCGGCGACATCGCGGCCGACCCGCCCGCCGAATACCCCGAGCGCTGGGCGGACTTCCTCCCGCACCGCGACGTACGCTCCCGGCTGCGCCCCCGCCGGCCGCAGGATCTCGCGCCGGACGACCCGGCCGGGCAGGGCCGGGCGCACCTGCCCGGCCCCCCTGGGGCGCACGCGGCCCCGCCGGACGACTCGCGCGGTGGGTACGGGCAGCCGGTTCCCCACCGTCGGCCGCCCGCCGGACCGCGGCCGCGCCCCGGCTCCCAGGGGGCACCGCCCGGGCCCCCCGTTCCGCCGCCGTGGCCGCCGTACCGGCCCGCGCCGCCACGCGCCGCGCCGCCGCCCCCTCCGCTGCCGCCGGCGCCCCCGCGCATCCCCGGCCCCTGGCCGGGAGAGAAAGGTGACCAGGGCGAGCGGTGAGGGGCACCATGAGGGTATGGACGGCCGGTACCGGGAGCGGGCCGCGCGCGTGCCCGCGGTCACCTTGTGGACGCGGGGACAGAGCGCGGGGCGCTACCGGGTGCTGCCCGACGGCTGCATGGACCTGATCTGGCACGAGGGCCGGCTGCTGGTCGCCGGCCCCGACACGGTGGCCCACGTGGCCGACGAGCGCGCCGCCGGGTCGTACGCCGGACTGCGGTTCGCCGCGGGGACCGGGCCGCTGCTGCTGGGGGTGCCCGCGGCCGAGCTCCGCGACCAGCGGGTGCCGCTGGAGGCCCTGTGGCCCGCCGCGGCGGTCCGGCGGCTGGCCGAGCGGGCCGCCGACGACCCCGCGGGCGCCCTTGAGGCGTGGGCGGTCGCCCGGGCCCGCGCCACCGGTCCCGCCGACCCCTTCCCCGCCGGCCTGGCCCGCGCTTTGTCCGCGGGGCACCCGGTCGCCTCCGTCGCCGCCGGGTCCGGCCTCGGCGAACGCCAGCTGCGCCGCCGCTGCGAGGCCGCCTTCGGCTACGGCCCCAAGACCCTGGCCCGCGTCCTGCGCCTCCAGCGCGCCCTGGCGCTGGCCCGGCGGGGCGTGCCGTTCGCGACCGTCGCCGTCACGGCCGGCTACGCGGACCAGCCCCACCTCGCCCGGGACGTCAGGTCCCTCGCGGGCGTACCCCTGAGCGAGCTGCTGGACGGGTGAAGGCGCGGGCCGAGGGCCCCGGTGCGGCCCGGCGCGGGTCAGGTATTCGGCGCGTACAGGTCGACCCCGTTGCCGTCCGGGTCGTGGAGGGTGGCGTACCGCTGGCCCCAGAAGGCGTCCCACGGCTTCAGCCGGCCCTCGTACCCGGCCTCGGTCAGCTCGGCGTAGACGGCGTCGACGCCTTCGGGGGAGCCGCAGTCGAAGGCGAGCGAGACCCGGCTGCCGACGGCCGGCGACCAGTCGGGGTCGAACGAGCGGATGGTGTCGACGGTGTCCCAGGCCAGGCGCAGTCCGCCGGGCAGCAGGGTGTCCACGTGGGGCTGGGCGTCGGCGTCCTCGGGGATCTCGACGCCCAGGCGCCGGTAGAAGGCGAGCGAGGCCGCCATGTCCCGGACGACCAGGCCGATCATGCCGAACCGGGGAGCGGTGCCGCGTGAGGTGCTGTGCGCTGTCATGCCCCTCACGCTAGGCGTCCGGCGACCCCGGGGTCTTGAACGAATCGGACATGGCGCCGCCCGCCGGTCAGTCCCGCGAAGGCCGGGGCAGCCGTTCGCCGTCCACGTACAGATCGACCCGCTCGTTGTAGAAGGCGACGAGGCCCGCGATGGGCAGGAGCTGGCGGGTGGGGAAATCGTAGGCCCAGGCGATGTCCTTGCGGGTGCCGCGGGCGGTGCGCGCGGACCAGTACCCGCTGGTGTTGCCCTTGTACGGGCAGGCGGTGACGGTGTCGCTCGGCGTGAGCCGGCTCAGGTCGAGGTGGACGCGGTCCAGGTAGTAGCGGGTGGGCAGGCCGGTCTCGAAGACCTTGACGCACGAGGGCGCGTCGGCCAGCACCACGTCGTCCACCTCCACCCGGACGGGGCTGCCGGAGCGCAGGGCGTCCACCCGGGTGTAGGGGTTGCGGGGGTGGACGAAGACCTGCTCGTCCTCCTCGAACCAGGCGTCCAGGGCGCCCCACTCGAAGCGGACCGTGCCCGCCAGCCCGTCGGCCGCGTCCTCGCCCCACACCCACGCGGCGCCCGCCCGTACCTCGTCGCCCACCCGCAGGGAGTGCCGCCGGGCCGTCCCGGGCGCCCGCTTCTCCTCGTGCCCCTCGTCCTCCAGTTCGGCGCCGTCCAGGTCCTCCAGCGGAATGCTGTACTGCGGATACGGCGGCCACTCCCACACGTACCGCGCCCGCCGGGTGTCCAGCACCGGCCGGCCGCCGGCGAAGGCACGGATCCGCCGCGGCACCGGTTCCACGTGCCCGGCCGGGACGATCGCCGCGGGATAGTCCGGCGCGGGCTCCTTGCGTCCTTCGTCCGCCATGTCGCTCTCCTCGGTCCGGCAGCGGATACGGCCTCGTACGGCTCGGCACGCCTTCGTCCGGCCGCGCACGGCTCGGTACGGCCGCGTACGGCTCGCTGCGATCGTACGGTGACACGCCGCCGCAGGCGCGCCGAAGGCCCGCGGCCTGCGGCGGAGCGGTTCGCGGCCGGGCCGTGCGGTGGCCGTCCGCCGGGCGTCTCACCGGCCACTGTCACCGTGCCGCACGTCCCCGGCGGCCTCCTCCGCCGCTAGCGCCGCGAGGTCGTTGAGCAGCAGGTCGCGCTGGGCCCGCAGATGGGGCGGGATGCCGGCCGGGCCCGGCTCGGCGCGGGCGCCGCCCGGGGTGAGGAAGGCCAGCGCCCGGTGAGCCGCGCGCAGCGCGTCCCTGTCGTCCCGGTCGACCGCCACCCGCAGTTCGTCGAGCGCCGTGCCGACCTCCCACCAGGCGCGGTCGTCCCGCATCCGCCACCCGCCCAGGTTCTCCAGCGTGGTCAGGACAACGTGTACATCGACCCCGGCCATCGGCACCGCCCCCCAACCCGCCTTGCCCCGGATTCCGCGCCCGCCCGTCGCGCCCTCGCGAACGCGTCGCGTGCGGATCGCGTACGGGATGTGTACGGAGCGCGTCCCGCTGCCCGCGTACGACCGGCCGTCGCGGCAGCGCTGTGCGGCTGGCCCGTATCACCGCCCCCGTACCTGCCGCCATGTCCGGGCATGTCGCCCCGAACGGCGACACAAGGCATGGTTCAACGTTTTACCTACCGAGTACCGGATTATGACCGTGGTGCCAACCCGCCGCAATGGCCGGGGACATGACGACCCCGGGCGCGCGGACCGGGCCGGGGTCCCGGTGTCCGTCCGTGCGCGGTACCACCCGAGTGCCTGGAATGTCCCGATGCGCTCGATGTGTGTCGCCCGATCACCGCCGGTAAAGGCGACCCCGCACCCGGCGGCTCACGCGGAGTGGCGCTCACCCCCGTCGAGTGACGCCTCGGCCGCGGACGCGCCCCGCCGGGCGAGCCGCACGGGGTACGCCTTGGGCACGAGCACCGCCCGCGCCGACGGCGCGACCGGCCCGCCCACCGGCGTCAGCTCCCATCGGGCGGCGACCGAGGCCAGGACGACCGTGGCCTCCGCCTCGCCGAACTCCTGGCCGAGGCACTTGGTGGCGCCCGCCCCGAACGGCAGGTAGGCGCCGCGGTGGCCGGCGCCCGGGCCCGCGCCGTCCAGCCACCGGTCCGGGTCGAACTCGTCCGGCCCGGCATGGAAGTCGCCCCTGCGGTGCAGGACGTACGGGCTGAACAGCACCATGCTGCCGGTCGGCAGGGTCCGGCCGGCCAGGCTGGTCTCCCGCACGGCCGTACGGACGGTCACCCAGGCTGGCGGGTACAGCCGCAGCGCCTCCTTCACCACGCGGCCGGTCAGGTCCAGTCGCGGCAGGTGCTCCCAGCCGGCCGTTCGCCCACCGAGGACCGTGTCGACCTCCGCGTGGAGCGCGGCGCGGACACCGGGGTGCCCGGCCAGCAGGTGCATCGCCCACACCACGGCCGCCGACGTGGTCTCGCCACCGGCCAGCAGCAGCACCGCGACCTGGTCGGACAGCTCCTCGGGCGGCATCGCCCGCCCGTCCTCGTCGCGCGCCGCCAGCAGCCGGGACATCAGGTCGCCGCCCCGGCCGCTGTCCTGGCCGCCGCCTTGGTATCCGGCCCGGTCGCCACCCGGGTCGTCGGCGCCGGGTCGGCCGTACTCCGCGATGAGCCGCTCGACCTGGCCGCGCCAGCGGGCGAGTGCCTTCTCGTAGCGGCGGTTGGCGGGCGTGGGCAGCCGCCCCGCCGCCGGGAGCGCCGCGCGGGTGTAGATGCCGCGCAGGAAGACGTCGAAGGCCGCGCGCAACTCGTCCGCCTCCCGTGCGCCGATCCGCGCCGAGAACAGCGACTTGAGCGCCACGCCCGTGGTGAGCTCGAACATCGCCGCGACCATGTCCACGACGTCCCCGTCGCCCCAGCCGGCCATCGTGGCCGCGACCTCCTGCCGCATCACCCCCACGTAGCCGCGCAGGTGCTCGTGGCGGAACGCCGGCTGCATGACCAGCCGCTGCCTGCGGTGGTCCCGGTACGGGGCGGTGGCCAGGCCGTTGCCCATCGCCAGCCGCACCCGGTCGTACACCGGTCCCGTGCGGTCGAAGCCGCGGAAGTCGGTGAGGACGCGGTGCGCCAGTTCCGGATGGCACAGCATGTAGGCGGGGCGCGGCCCGAGCCGGATCTCCACGAGGTCGCCGTGCTCCGGCAGCGACCCCAGGAAGTCCAGCGGTCTGCGCCGCAGTTCCAGGAAGTGCCCAAGCAGCGGCTTGGCACCCGGCGCCCGCCCGAACCGCATCCCGCGCCTCCCGAGACCTTGTGGCCGGCCCCGGCCGGTGCCGGGGGTCGTCGCCGACGCCATTGTCGCGGACACCGGCGTCGCGGGGGCCCACTCCGCCAGGGGCCGGGTGCCGCAGGGCGCGGCCGACGCCAGGTGCCGGGCGGCGGACCCGTCACAATGGCGGCGGACGCCGAGCGCCGGGCAGGGGCCGCCGCCCCCGCTCAGCCGCGGCGGAACCGGTACACCGTGGTGACGGCCGCGCACACCGACGGCTGGATCATCTCCACCCGCAGCACCCCGGTCGTGGCGTCGTAGTCCACGCCCTCCGCCTCCGACGCGCCCGCGCACTCGCTGTCCTGCGGGATCGGGCCCAGGTCCGTGACGTGCCCGGCGACGTCGCCGCCCGACAGCGGGTGCTCCAGGTCGATCCGCAGCAGCGGCTTGTCCTCGGGGAAGTACGCGAGGGAGGAGTCGTCCGAGGCGCACACCAGCTCGGTGGCGGTGACGAAGTCGCAGCCCTGGACGTTCCCGACCGGCTTGTCCAGGCGGACCAGGCCGCTCAGGGCGAGGCCGCCACCGGTGCGGGCGGTCGCCGGGTTGAGCAGAGGCGTGGGGTAGACCTGCAGGTGGTCCATGACGCCCCACTCGCCGGCCACCATCCAGCGGGTGTCGGGGGAGACCGCGGCGAAGGAGTTGTTGTACATCTCGCCGGGCGCCAGGGTGTGCGTGTACTCGTACGAGCGGCCCGACGGCGTGGTGACCCGGAACATCTTGCGGGTGGGCGCGGCCCCGCGGCTCTGGTAGGCGTCGACGACGTAGCCGCGGGCGGAGTCCGGGTCGCCGATGTGGCTCCAGCCGCGCAGCCGGAGGGCGGGCGGGATCGACGCCACCCCCCGGTACAGCACGCGTTCGCCGCCTCCCGGCCGCTGGACCGTGGTGACGCCCTCACCGGCGCCGAGACTGCTCTGCAGGCCGCTGCCGGTCTGCCGCCACTCGCCGGTGGCCCGGGCGGTGGAGCCCAGCCCCGCGGCCGTCAGCAGGCCGGCCGCGGCGAGGGCGGCGACGGCGGTGCGGACGGCGGTCCTGTGCCACGGGCGGCGGGGCATGTGTGCTCCCTCGGCTGGTGAGACGTGTCCGCCCATGGATGCAAGGGGGCCGTTCGCCCAGAAGTGTGGCACACGCCGGACCTGACGGGGCGTTCACTTCAGCGGCGGCCCGGTGAGGTAGGTGCCGTCGGAGGTGTACGGCCACACGTTCGTCCGGCAGCCGTGCAGCCCCTTGATCTGCTGCATCATCACCGGCGCCGGCTCGCCCGGGCCCGGGCACGTCACATGGCCGTGGCCGAGGAAGTGACCCACCTCGTGGTTGATGATGAGCGCGCGGTACGAGGTCACGTCGTGGGCGTAGTACTGGGTGGCCAGCAGCCACCGCTTCAGGTTGACCATGACGTGCTGTCCGACGTCGCAGTTCTCCTCGCCCCCGGTGTCCAGGCCGTACGTGCCGCAGATCCTGTCCACGGTGCCCGGGGTGGCGATCTCCACCACGAAGTCCGGGGTGCCCGAGGAGACGCGGGCGAAGGCCGAGGTGCCGTCGGCGGTCCAGCCCCGCGGGTCGGCCAGGACGCGCTCGATCTGCGCGGCCGCGGCGGCGGGGGAGACGCCGGTGCCGTTCTCGACCTCCACCTCGTAGCGCAGCACCTTGCGGGCGCCCGCCGCGCCGACCGTGGCGCTGTGGCCGGGCGCGGTGACGAAGGTGCCCGGGCCGGTGAGCGGGATGCCGGAGGCGTCGGGGAGGCCGGTCTTCCCGGCGGTGCCGGAGGGGTGGGAAGGCGACGCCTGCCCCGGCCGGTCGCGGGCGCCGCCGGCCGCCCCCGCAGGCGCGATCGAGGCGTCCGTACCGACCGGGGGCCGCCCGTCCCGGGAGGCGGCGGAACTCCCGCCGCTCCTGGCGAACACGCTCGCCGCCGCCGCGGCCCCGATCACGAGGAGGAGGACGAGACCGGCGGCGCCCGTGGCCGCCGGTCCGAGGCCGCGGCGCCTGGAGGCGGCCGCCGCCTCGCTGTGTTTTCCAGGCCGCCTGGTGCGGCCGTGCCCGTTCATGCCGGCTCACCCTGAGCGCCGGATGTGATGGCTCCTGGCCCAACGGATCACGAAACGACAACGGTGTCCGGCCGGTCGCGGGGCCGCGATCAGCGCACGCGCCGCCAGTGTGATCGTTCTGTAACAGTTGGGCGGGTGGCGGGAATCGGCGGCCGGTGCCCGGCGCGCCGCCCCCCATACTGACCGCATGCCCCGAGTCCTGCTCATAGAAGACGACCCGGCCGTGCGGCGCGGAGTGCAGCTCGCCCTGCGCCACGAGGGGCACGAGGTGTTCGCCGCGGCCAGCGGCGAGGAGGGGCTGGAGCGCTTCCGCTTCATCCGCCCCGAAGTCGTCGTCCTGGACCTCATGCTGCCCGGGATCGCGGGCCTGGACGTGTGCCGGCGGATCAGGGAGCAGGACCAGGTCCCGATCATCATCGTCACGGCCCGCGGCGACGACGTGGACGTGGTGGTCGGCCTGGAGGCCGGCGCCGACGACTACGTGGTCAAGCCGGTACGGGCCAGGGTCCTGGAGGCCCGCATACGCGCGGTGCTGCGCCGGCTCGGTCCGCCCGCCTCCACCAGCGCCCGGCCCCGCCCGGAGACCCACGGCGACCTGGCCGTCGACCGGGCCGGACTGACGGTCACCCTGCGCGGCGAACCGGTTCTGCTCGCCCCGTCGGAACTGCGCCTCCTGCTCACCCTCTCCGCCTCCCCGGGCCAGGTGCTCAGCCGCCAGCAGCTGCTGGAGGCGGTCTGGGAGCACAGCTACCACGGGGACATCCGGCTGGTCGACGCCTGCGTCAAGCGGCTGCGCGGCAAGCTCGGCGAACCGGGCGGGGAGGCCCGCTACATCCACACCGTCCGCGGCTTCGGCTACCGGTTCGTCGCGCCGGCCGCGGACGGCTCCGCCCGTACCGCGGGGACCGCCGCCCGTAGCGCCGGTTCATGAAGGCCGATCAGCCGATCACGGCCGATCCCCTCGCGGCCGATCCGCTCACCCCCGATCCGCTCACCCCCGATCCGCTCACCCCCGATCCGCTCGCCGCCGGGCAGCCGCCGGCCGCCTCCCGCCCGCCCGCCGCCCGCCGGACCAGGGCGCTGCTGGGCCTGGGCGGCCTGCGCTTCCGGCTGGTGGTCGCCTTCGCCCTGGTCGCCGCGGTCAGCGCGCTCAGCACGGGAGCGCTGACCTTCCGCGAGGCGCGCACCGGTGTGCTCCAGCAGAGCCAGGACGCCGTGGTCAACCAGTTCCGGGACAGCATCGACGCCCTCGTACCGGGCATCCAGGTGCCGCCGGACCAGGGCCGGTTGAACGTCTTCGTGGCCGACCTGGCCCGGGTCACCCCCTCGCAGCACCGGCGCGTGCTGGCCACCTACAAGGGCCTGCGCGCCACCTCCGACGGGCAGGACGCCTTCGACGAACTCACCCCCGAGCTGCGCCGGTCCGTGGAGACCAGGACGGCCGCGGTCTTCCAGCGGGTGAACCGCCGCGGCACCCCCGAGCTGGTGGTCGGGGTGCCGGTCGCGTACGAGGCGGAGGGCGGGACGACGCTGTCCGGTCTGTCGGTCTACCTGGTGGTGCCGCAGGACACCGAGGAGGCGTACGTCAAGGCGCTGGTCCGCGCCATCGAACGGGCCACGCTCCCCGCCCTCGGGCTGGCCGTCCTGCTGGCGCTGCTGGCCGCGCGGGGCGTGCTGCGTCCGGTACGGGCGCTGCGCGGGGCGACCCGCCGGATGGCCGCGGGCCAGCTCGACGTACGGCTGGCCGTGCGGGGCTCGGACGAACTGGCCGACCTGTCCCGGGCGTTCAACGAGACGGCCGCGGCCCTGGAACGTTCCGTCTCGGAGCTGCGCCGCATGGAGGCGCAGGCCAGGCGCTTCGCCGCCGACGTCTCCCACGAGCTGCGTACGCCCCTGGCCGCGATGTCGGCGGTCACCGATGTGCTGGACGAGCAGGCGCCCAGCCTCGACGGCGAGACCGCGGACGCGGTCCGGCTGATCAGCGAGGAGACGATCAGGCTCACCCGGCTGGTCGGCGACCTGATGGAGATCTCCCGGTTCGACGCAGGGGTGGCCCGGCTCAGCCTGGACGAGATCGACCTGGCCGAGTCGGTCCGCCGCACCCTCGCCTCCCGCGGCTGGCTCGACCAGGTGGCCGCCGACCTGCCCGCTCCCGGCGCCCTGCGCGGCCGGGTGGACCCGCGCCGCCTGGACGTGGTCGTCGCCAACCTCGTCGGCAACGCGCTGCGGCACGGCGCGCCCCCGGTCACCCTCCGGCTCACGGCCCCCGACGCGCGGACCCCGGCGGACCGCTGGGCGCTGATCGAGGTCGGCGACGCCGGCCCGGGCATCCGCGCCGCCGACCTGCCGCACATCTTCGAACGCTTCTACAAGGCCGACGCCTCGCGCAGCCGGAGCGAGAGCAGCGGCCTGGGCCTGGCGATCACGGCCGAGAACGTCCACCTGCACGGCGGCCGGATCCGTGCGGCCAACCGCCCCGGGGGCGGCGCGGTCTTCAGCGTGGAACTGCCCCTGCACGCGCACGAGCCGCACACGCGGGAGCCCTGCCCGGACGAGGACAGCGCCGCGCCCGAAGGGCCACCCCGGCCCAGACGGTCCCCCGACCCCTCGTCGACCTCCCACCGCCCCGAAGAGCCCCGCCCATGATCCCCGAACCCCGCCCGTCCCGCGCCCCGCGCGACCGCGGCCCGTCCGCCTCTCGCGCCGATCGCCCCGCGATCCCCGCGCCCCACGGCGCTTTCGCGACCCCTGCGCCCGCCCCCGCGGCCCCCGGCGCCGCGACCGGTCCGTCGCCGACCGGCCCGTTCCCCGCCCGCCCGCCGGCCAAGCGCCCGCCGTCCGTAAGGCCTCCCGCCGGTCCCCGCCCCCGGGCGCGCGGGCTCGTCCGGGCGCTGCCCGCGGTGGTCGCCGTGCTCGGGCTCGCCTCCTGCGGCGTCTCGACCACCGGGGTCATCGAGGCGGGTGAGGCCGCGACCGCGCCCTCCGCCACGGTGAACGTGTATCTCGTGCGCGGCGGCCAGGTCGTCGCCGTCCCCCGGCAGACCCCCGGCGACCCCAGCGTCACCACCGCGCTCACCCTCCTGTTCGACGGCTCCACCGCCGTGTACGCCGCCAAGGGGTACAGCAGCGAACTCCCCAGGCTGCGCACCCCGGTCCAGGTCCAGGTCAAGGACGGGATGCTGGTGATCGTCGCACTGTCCGAGGCCGTGGGCCCCCTGCGCCCCACGGCCATGCGCCAAGTCGTGTGCACGGCCGCCGACGCCGTGCGTCGCAGCTACCCCGACGGTCCGCCCTCTTCCCGCCAGGACACTCCCGCGACGTCGGGCGAAACCTCCCTCGCCGTGCCCACCGCGCATGTGCCGGTCCTCGTCGCCGTCACCACACCCGCCTGGAGGCGGACCGGGTCGTCCCTCGACTGCCCCTGACGCCATGACGGCCGGCCGCCGCCCGGTAGGGTCCTGATCACGGTCGGGACCGACGGGAAGAGGGGAGCGCCGATGGCCGGCGAGGGGGCGGGCGAGTTCATACGCCTGGTGGGCGACAGCGGCAGCGTGACCGTGCTGATCACGGGACGCGCCGAGGGCGCGGCACTGGCCGCCCAGGTCGTGGTGGACACACCCTTCGTACAGGGCAGCGCGACGATGTCGCTGGTCCCGGCGGACCTGGCCGAGTGGCAGGACGCGCTGGACGCGCTCGACACGGGGAAGGACGTCGCCTGGCTGGAGGGCGAGCGCGCCGCCGGGCTGGTCGTGGAGGTGGAACCCGGCCCCGGGGGCGGGCGGGCGCACGTCACCGTGGCCGGCGACGCCGCCTCGCCCGTGACGGTGGCCCTGGACGTCACGCTCACCGACGCGTGGTTCGACGACGCCTACCACCGCCTCGACGAGGCGCGGCGCACCTATTGCGGGTGAGCCAGAGGGCGCGCCGGTGTCGAGAGGGAGAACACGCGCAGATCGTGATGGGTCCCCCGCCGGAGGCAGGTGGGGGTCCCCCCGCCGGAGGCAGGGGGAGAGCGATCGAGCGTGATCGACCGTCGGCACCGGATCCAGGCGCCCGGAGGCGAGCAAGCACCGGCAAGGCGTCATGACCGGCCGCGGCCCCTCGTCATGACGCGCTGACCTGCGGCTCGCGCGGTCCGCCGCCCCCATCGGCGCGCGCGCCGGGCGGGGCGGCAGGCGGACGGTCACCGAGGCGTCAGCGGGGGCGGTCCGCCTTGGGGCGGGCAGGCCGGGCGGGGGCGCCGTGCGGCGGCGGTCCCATCGGCTCCGGGGGCGACGCCAGGGCGATTTCGGATCCTCCGCCGGTCGGCGTGGGGCGTCGCGGCGGGGAGGCGTCGCCGCCGGGGGAGGGCTCGCTGCCGGAGCGGACCCGGGCCAGGCGTTCGTCCGGCACCCGCGTCACCGGGGCGCGGTCGGCGTGCTCGTGCTCGCAAGCCGGCAGCGTCTCCGGTTCGTCCGCGGCCGGCGAGCGGATGCGGTGCCCGACCGTGCCCACCGGCAGCCGGTCGTGGTTCGCGAGGGCGGTTCGCCGTGCCGCGGGCTCTGCCGTGCGGGCACGGCGCCCCACCGGCCTCACCACACGTGACATTTCCGGACATCCGCTCGGGTGTCCGACGGCGGACGTGGGAACGGCCGCCGTCCGCCGCCGCCCGTCCGGAACGCGACGGCTCGCATCACCCTCTTCCCTCGGGGTCCGTCCCGGGCGCCTCCGCGCGCTCCCGGGCGGACGAAGCGATCATCAGCATGACAAAACCGATCAATTCGGTCGATGCGATCAGAGGGGACGTGGCACATGACACCCGGCCGCCGCACGCTGTTGGCAGCGCTGGGAGGGGGCGTCCTGGCCGCCTGCGCCGGCTGCGGGGGAGGCGGCGGCCACGGGGGTCACGCGGCCGTCGCCACGCTGCCGGGGGCGCCGTCGTCCACGGCGTCCGCGTCCCGCGGCGGTGGTACGAGACCGGCGGCGGCCCGGCCGCCCGCGGTCGCCGCGCCCTTGGTGACCCGCGCCTGGATCGTCGCCCGCTACGGGCACCGCGTCCCTCGCACCTGGGGTTTCGACGCCCCCGGTGTGCTGCGCGCGCTGCCGGGCGGCGCCGGCCGGCGGGAGGTGGCGCTGACCTTCGACGCCTGCGGCGGTCCGGGCGGCAGCGGCTACGACCGGGCACTGATCGACTTCCTGCGCCGTCACGACGTGCCCGCCACGCTGTTCATCAACTCGCGCTGGATCGACGCCAACCCGGCCGTCTTCGGCCGGCTCGCCCGCGAGCCGCTGTTCGAGATCGCCAACCACGGCACCCGCCACCGCCCGCTGTCGGTGTCCGGGCGCTCCGCGTACGGCATCCCCGGCACCCGCGACGCCGGCGAGGTGTACGACGAGGTCCACGGCAACCACCTCAAGCTCACCCGGCTGCTCGGCGCCCCGCCCCGGTTCTTCCGCTCGGGCACCGCGTACTACGACGATGTCGCCGCCCGCATCGTCCGCGCCCTCGGGGAACGGCCGGTCACCTTCTCGGTGAACGGCGACGGCGGCGCCACCTTCACCCCCGCCCAGGTGCGCGTCACCGTGGAGGCCGCGCCGAGCGGCTCGGTGGTGATCGGCCACATGAACCAGCCCGGGCACGGCACCGCCCGGGGCATCGCCGAGGCCGTGCCCCGCCTGCTGGCGAGCGGCCACCGGTTCGTGCGCCTGTCCGACGTGGTGCGCTGAGCCCTCCCGCGTGCCGGACCGGGCGCCGCCCGGCGCGCGGGACGTGGTGCCCGGCGCCCGGGGACCGAAAGCCTTCAGTCCAAACTGGAAAGATTGGGCTGAAGAATTTACCGTGGAGCCATGGACGCCAGGAACGCCAGGGACGCCACGGACACGGTGAAGGGGCCCGGCACGGGCACGCGCGGCGCCTTCGACCGGCGGCTGCTGGCGCCGATGATCCTGGGGTCGGTACTCAACCCGGTGAACTCCTCGATCATCTCGGTGGCTCTGGTGCCGATCGGGCAGGCGTTCGGCGCGTCACCGTCGCGTACCGCGTGGCTGATCTCGGCCCTGTACCTGGCCACCGCCATAGGCCAGCCGGTGGTGGGCCGGCTGATCGACCTGTTCGGCCCCCGCCGCCTGTTCCTGGCCGGCACCGCGCTGGCCGGAGCGGCCGGGGTGCTCGGCACCCTCGCGCCCGACCTGGGCACGCTCGTCGCCGCCCGGGTGCTGCTCGGCTTCGGCACCTGCGCCGGCTACCCCGCCTCGATGTACCTCATACGCAGCGAGGCCGGCCGCACCGGCCGGGACAGCCCCGACGGGGTCCTCACGGCCCTGGCGGTCTCGAACCAGACCGTGGCCGTCATCGGTCCGTCCCTCGGCGGCCTCTTGATCGGCCTGGGCGGGTGGCGCACCACCATGGCCGTCAACATCCCGCTGTCGCTGGCCTGCCTGGTGCTCGGCTCCCTGCGGCTGCCCCGCGCCCTGCCGCGCCCGCCGTCGCGGCAGGTGCGGCTGGACGCGCCGGGCATGGCGCTGTTCGCGGCCATGCTCGTCAGCCTGCTGCTCTTCGTGATGCACCCGCGGGCCGGCGCCTGGTACCTGCCCGTTCTCACCGCCGTCGCCGCGGCCGGCCTCGCCGTCCGCGAACTGCGCGCGGACCAGCCCTTCATCGACCTGCGGGTACTGGGCGGCAACCCCCCGCTGCTGCTCACCTACATCCGCAGCCTGCTCGCGTACACCGTCTCGTACTCCTTCCTGTACGGCTACACGCAGTGGCTGGAGGACGGGCGCGGGCTCAGCGCGTCGAGGGCCGGGCTCGCGCAACTGCCCATGTTCCTGGTCGGCATAGCGGTGTCCACCGCCACCGGGCGGCGCAAGGAGTTGCGCGGCAAGCTGATGGCGGGGGCCGTCGGGCAGATCGCCGCCTGCTCGACGCTGCTGCTGCTCGGCCCCGGCAGCCCGATGGCGCTCCTGCTCGCGGTGGCCGTCCTGATGGGCCTGCCGCAGGGGCTGAACAGCCTGGCCCTGCAGAACTCCGTCTACCGGCAGGCGCAGGCCGAGCGGATGGGCTCCTCGGCGGGGCTGCTGCGGACCTTCGGGTACCTGGGCGCGATCGTCGCCTCCGCCGCCGACGGCGCCTTCTTCCCCCGCCGGGCGGACACCGCCGGACTGCACCACCTGGTCTTCTTCCTGCTGGCCGTCGCCGGGCTGTTCCTGGTGGTCACCGTCGCCGACCGCTCGCTCGCGCGGACGGGGAAGGGCCGGGAGACGGCCGAGGACCGCGATACCGCGGACGTGCGGTAAGGCGTCCTACCGGCCCTGTCAACGGCACACCTCCGGCATCACCCGGCAAATTGCGCCTGCCCCGCGGGAAAAATGGCTCATTTCGTACGTGCCGCCCGAGGTGTTCTGCAAGACTGGGTAAGCAGGCTTACCGAACTATGGGGCGGAGGGTGCGCGGTGGTGGAAAGCGAGGGCGCGGCCGGACTGCGGGCCAGGCGCCGGGACGAGCGCCGGGCCCGACTGACGGCCGCGGGGCGGGATCTCTACGCCGGCCAGGGATACGACAGGACGACGATCGGGCAGGTCTGCGCCGTCGCGCGGGTCTCCATGCGGGCGTTCTACGAGGAGTTCGCCTCCAAACAGGCCCTGCTGCTCGCGGTGCACGAAAAAGTCACCGTCGCGGGGATGGACGCCGTCGGCGTGGTAATGCGGCGGCCGGATATCGACGATCTCACCACCGCGAAAAGAATCGGCCTGTTGTTCGGGGCCTATACGGCGGCGGTGACCGAGGACCCGGCCGCCGCCAAAGTCGCCTTCGTGGAGGTCCTGGCGGCCGGCCGGGAGGTCGAGGAGCACCGCCTGATGTGGCGTTCGCTGTGGACCGCCTTCTTCTCCTCGGAGATCGAGCGGGCCGTCGCCCGGGGCGAGGCCGACGACCGCGACCACTCGCTGGCGATCGTCGGCCTGATCGGCGCGGTCAACGAGGTGCTGGCGCACTGGAGCCGTTCGCCCTCCTCGCGGGTCACCCCCGCGGCCCTCGCGCGCGAGCTGACCCGGCTGACGCTCGGCACCCTCGGCGCCCGGATCCCCGAGGAGGTGCGCTGACATGACCTCCCACTGGCTGCTCCTGCTGCGCCACCTCAACGACCCGGGCGTGGACCTCGATCCCGCGATCGCGGCCAGAGCCGCGGCCGACATCGTGCTGCGCCAGGAGCCCCCGCCGCCGGACCTGATCGAGGCCGTGATGAGCACCGCGGCCACCAACTTCGCCGCCGCCGTCACCGTCACCCAGGCCCGCACCGCCCTCCTCCAGGCCGATGCCCCCGCCCGCGGCCACCTGCGCGGCAAGCTGGCCACCTCGTAGGGCCGGGCGCGTACGGCGGCCCGACGCGCGGGCGGCACCGCGGCGGGCGCACCCTGGAGGTGGGGAGACCCGGCGGCGCCGGACGGCGTCCGGACGAAGGGAGCAGGCCATGCGCGAGTTCCTGGTGGAGATCACCACCTCGATCCCCGAGGGCACCGATCCGGCCGAGGTCGACCGCAGGCGTGCCGCCGAGGCGGTGCGGGCGCGGGAGCTGGCCGCCACCGGCAACTTGGGCCGGCTGTGGCGCCCGGTCGGCGAGCGGCGCAGCATCGGCCTGTGGCGCGCCGCCGACGAGGACGAGCTGCGCGAGAAGGTGCTCGGCACGCTGCCGCTGCGGGATTGGATGACCTTCGCCGTCACCCCGGTCGACCCCCATCCGAACGACCCCGGCCGGGGCTGACCGCGCCGCCGCGAACCTCCGCCGGCCCGCGCCGCCGCGCGCCGCCGGGGCCGGATCGCGCCCCGGCCCCGGCGGTTCACCGCGGAGCGAGCACCATCCGGACGCTGCCCGGCGGTTCACCGCGGAGTGAGCACCATCCGGAAGTGGGCGGCGCCGGAAAGCATCCGGCCGTACGCGGCGTTCGCCTCCTCCAGCGGCACCACCTCGGTGATCGGGCGGATCCCGTGCAGCGCGCCGAACGCCAGCGTGTCGGTCACGTCCTGCGCGGTACCCGACGGGTGGCCGCGCACGACGCGGCCCTTGAGGATGAGCTGCAGCGGGGTGATGCCCAGCGCGTCGGGGGACACGCCGAGGACCACCAGTTCACCGCGGTGCGACAGCCCGTCGACGGTCGCGGCGACCGCCGCCGAGTCGCCGGCCGTGGCCAGGACGACCTTCGCACCGCCCAGCGCGCGCAGCGCCTGCGCGACACCGCCGCCGGCGGTCGCGTCCACGTAATGGTGCGCGCCCAGGCTCTTGGCGAGGTCGGCCCGCTCCGGGCCCCGCGCGATGGCGACGGTCTCGAAGCCCATCGCCGCCGCGAACCGCACGCCCAGGTGGCCGAGGCCGCCGATGCCGAGGACGGCGACCAGGTCGCCGGGCAGCGCCGAACTGCGCCGCAGGCCGTTGTACGTGGTCACGCCCGCGCACCCCATGGGCCCCGCGTCCACGGCGGTCATCCCGTCCGGGACGCGGGCCGGCGCGTCCACGGGAACGGTCACGGATTCCGCGAAACCGCCCTCGTACGCCCAGCCCGGAACCTTCAGGTTGTCGCACACGATGAAGTCGCCCTGGCGGCAGGGCGTGCAGTGCAGGCAGCTCCCGCCGAACCAGCCGACGACGACCCGGTCGCCCACCTGCCAGCCGAAGTCCCCGGCGCCGTCGCCGAGGGCGTCGACGCGCCCGGCGATCTCGTGCCCGGGAACCACCGGGAACCGGACACCGGGGAAGGCGCCCTCGACGAACCCGACGTCGCTGCGGCAGATCCCACAGGCCTCCACGGCCACCCGTACACGGCCGGGCCCCGGCGCCGCCGCGCCCCGCTCGGCGATCTCGAACGACCCGCCGGCGGCGGGCACTTGCGCGACTCGATATGTGTTCATGAGGACCTCTCCCGAGCAACTGTGCCGGTATTGGCCCCTTCCACCACGAAACCACATACGCCCGTGTACCGCGCGACGGCGGCCGTGCCGTCCCGGCCCCGGCCACCCGCGCCGGTTCGACGCGTTTCCGAGGGGCCGCCTGAGTAAGCGTGGTAAGCGCATGCAGTAAGCGCATTCATCCCACCAATGGGGTTGCCAGACCGACTCATCGCTCGTACCGTCCTTCGTCGGACGGGTCGTCAGCAGCCGAGGGGCACCACAAGTCGGTCGCCTCGTCGCAGGGGCAGCCGGCGCGGCGCGGCGTTCCCGTACGCCTTCATATCCCCCCACATGGAGTCCACATGTCACTTCACACCGAGCGTCATGCCGCCCGCCGGCGGCGCGCCCTCGCGTTCGCGGCGGCCGTCGCCGGGCTGGTCGGCGCCGCCGTGAGCGTCCAGGCGCCGGCGGCCACCGCCGTGTCCGCCGCACCCGCCGCCGCCTTCCCCGGCGCGGTCGGCTACGGCGCGGCGGCCACCGGAGGCGCGGGCGGCACCACGTACCACGTCACCAACCTCAACGACTCCGGCAGCGGCTCCTTCCGCGACGCGGTCAGCTCCTCGCACCGGATCGTGGTGTTCGACGTCGGCGGCTACGTCAACCTGTCCTCCGCCGTGTCCGTCAAGAGCGACATCACCATCGACGGCACCACCGCGCCCGGCCACGGCATCGGCTTCATGGGCCGGGAGGTGTCGTTCTCCAACTCCAGCAACGTCGTCGTGCGCAACGTCCGCTTCCGGGAGGGCACCCTCGACCCGGCCGGCGGCAAGGCGAGCCTGGCCCTGGCGAACAGCAGCGACATGATCTTCGACCACGTCTCGGTGGAATTCGCCAAGTGGGACGACATCGACGCGGTCGGGGCCAAGAACATCACCTGGCAGGAATCCATCATCGCCGACCCGATCGGCCAGCAGTTCGCCGCCCACACCGAGGGCGGCCCCTTCACCTGGTACCACGACGTGTTCGCCAACTCCCACAACCGCAACCCGCTGGCGAAGGGCAACACCCAGTACGTGGGCAACGTGGTGTACGACTACCAGGGCGGATACACGGCCGGGAACTCCAGTGGCCACTTCACCCATGACGTCGCCGACAACTACTTCATCGCCGGGCCCAGGACGACCAGCCCGTCCAACGCCTACTACCAGATGACCAACCAGTCCGTGTACAACAGCGGAAACGTGCTGGACTCCGACCGCAACGGCGCCCTGGGCGGCTCGTCGCTGGGAGTGCGCGGCGGAGCCGTGGCGCTGAGCGCCCCCTGGTCCTCGCTGACCCCGGGCCTGGCGTCCTCGGCGGGAAGCGCGTCCGCCGCGTACGCGCACGACATCGCGCAGGCAGGCGCCCTCCCGCGCGACCAGGTCGACACCCAGGTCATCGCGGACGTCACGTCGCTGGGGAAGTCCGGCAACCTGTGGACCAGCCAGACCGCGACCGGCCTGGGCAACGACGGTTACGGCACGCTGTAGCCCTCCGCCGGCCGCATCAGCGCGGCCGGCGGGTACCGCGGGCCGCCACGCCCGGGTTCGTCCCGGCGCGGCGGCCCGCGCGCCGCTCTGTCGTGACCCTGCGCCGCCTGGCGGACCTATGGGATTCCTCCGGCCGCCTCTGTGCTCGGCGCCCCGCGGCTGCTGCGGCCGGTCCGCGGTCGGCAGGGCAGTCATCCGATCTCTGGGCGGGCGCCGAGGTGCCTCAGTCGGACGGACCGCGGGTGCCGTGCGTGCCGTGAGAGGAGTGGGAGGAGGGGGAGCCGTCGCCGTGGTGGTCGTGGACCGCGTCCGGCGCGCCGCCCATCATCCCGAGCATCGCCCGGCCGCCCGTACGGAAGAAGCGGACCAGCAGCGCGGCGGCCAGGACGAGGAAGACGATGTTGAGGACGGTGGTGTAGTTCCACGTCACGTGTTCCATCGGGACCTTCGCGTCGGCCTGGTCCGGGACGAGGCCGAGGCCGCCGAAGACGAGTTCGACGACGTAGCCGGCCACCACCATCGCGGCGTAGAAGGTGCCGAGCAGGAACAGGGTCATGCGGGCGCCGTAGTACTTCCGGTAGATGTTCAGGATCGGCAGGATCAGCAGGTCGGCGAAGATGAACGCGACCACGCCGCCGAAGCTGATGCCGCCCTTCCAGAGCACCACGGCCAGCGGCACGTTGCCGATCGAGCAGACGAACGAGGCGATGGCGACGAGCGGGCCGATCAGCGGGCCCCACACCTTGGACGCCAGCGGATGGCCCGCGACGAAGAAGTGCCGCCAGAAGGAGTCCGGCACCCAGGCGGCGATGGCGCCCGCGATGAGCAGCCCGATCACGAGGTCGCGCAGGATCGCGGCCCACTCCATCACGAAGACGTGCGCGGTCGAGGTGTAGCCCTCGCCCGACAGCAGCCGCCGCGCGAAAGACCCTTCGCGCGTCACCGACATGTCCATCGCGGCGTGGCCCTCCATCGACCCGGCCACGCCGCGCCCGGCCTGCTCCCGTGCCTCGCGCAGGAGCCTGTCGCGCAGGAAAAGCCGGAACAGCAGCGCGAGAACGATGATCATGACCGGTCCGCCGACGAACTCGGCGAGCGTGAACTGCCAGCCCATCAGGAGCGCGAGGATGATGCCGAGTTCGATCACGAGGTTGGTGGACGCGATCTCGAAGGCCATCGCGGCGGTGAAGTCCGCGCCCTTGCGGAACAGCGAGCGGGCCAGCGCGACGGCCGCGTAGGAACACGACGAGGAGGCCGCGCCCAACCCGGCCGAGACGGCGAGGGTGCGCGGGCGGTCGTCGCCGAGCAGCCGCACGATCGTGGACTTGCGGACCACGGCCTGGACCACCGCGGACAAGGCGAAGCCGAGGACGAGCGCCCAGGTGATCTCCCAGGTCATGGATCCGGTGATGGACAGGGCGTGCAGTACGGCGTGCATGGTCGTTCGCCTTCCCCGGGACGGCGGCTGTGTTCACCGTGCCGAACCATATACCCCCAGGGGGTATTCCGCGGGGGGCGGGTCGCCGGAAGTACTCCCTCGGGAGTACGGCGGTCGCCGCCTCCCGCGCGACGCCACGCCCGCGGCGGGCTGGAAGAGTGGCGGGCGCGGCGCACGGCTGCGCCGCTGCGAAGGACCACCGTACGAGGACCAGGACAGCCCCTGTGGACCACGTGAGCACCGACGGCGACGCGGGCCCCGGCCCCGACGCGGCCAACGCCGACACCGACACCGACCCCGACACCGACACCAATTCCGACACCGACCTCGATACCCCGGACCGCCCGTCCGCGGCCGCCCCCGGCCCCGCCGCCGGTCCGGCCGCAGACCCGCCGGGCGCTCCCGCCGACGCCCCCGGTGAAGCCGACGCTCCCGCCGACGGCGGGACGTCGCCCCGGCGCCGTTCGCGGGTGCGGCGCTGGGGGCGGCGGATCGCGGTGGGCGCTGCCGCGGCGCTGGTGGTGGTGACGGCGGCGTCCTTCACGTACAACGCCGTCACGGACGGGCGCGCCTCGCCGCCGCCCGGGCTGTCGTACGTCCAGGCGGACGGCATCCGTACGCGGTACGAGACGTGGGGCACGCAAGGGTCGCCGATCGTCCTCGTGCACGGCGCGTTCGAGTCGGCCGACACATGGTCGCGGGTGGCTCCGCTGCTCGCCGGGAACCACCGGGTGTACGCGCTCGATCTGACGGGCAGCGGCTACAGCGAGCGCCGCGGCCCCTACACCGTCGACCACATGACGCGGCAGCTCCTGGGCTTCCTCGACGCCATGCACCTCGGCGGTCCAGGCGACCGGCCCGTGCTCGTGGGGCACTCCAGCGGCGCCGCGATGGTCGCCGAGGCCGCCCTGCGCGCCCCGCGGCACGTCGGCGGCCTGGTGTTCCTCGACGGGGACGCCCTGGACACCGGCGCGGGCCCGCCCTCCGGACTGCGCTACCTGCTGATCGACCCCTATCGCACCACCCTGCTGCGCCTCGGCCTCGGCTCGGACTGGCTGATCCGCAGGATCTACGGCGCCCAGTGCGGGCCCCGCTGCCCGAGGCTGGACGCCGCGGGGCTGGACATGTGGCGCCGGCCGCTGCGGGTCGCGGGCGCGGAGGGCGCGTTGTGGAGCATGCTGGGCGAGGGTGTCCCCGGACTGCCCGCGGGCCAGGTGGCGCGGCTGCGCGGCCTCGGCGTTCCCAAGGCCGTGGTCTTCGGCGCCGAGGACTCGGTCTTCAGCAAGGCGACGCCCCGGGAGACCGCCGCCCGCATCGGTGCCCCGCCCCCGACGTTGATCCCCGGCGCGCACCACCTCACGCTCATCTCCGATCCGTCGGCCGTGGCCGCCGCCGTGCGATCCCTCGCGCCATAGTCCTTCGGTGAGGCTGCGGTGAATCGCTGCGGTGAACCGCTTCGACACCGGAGCACATCCGCTCAGCTGGCCTGTTTCCCGGCGCGGGAGCGGTCTCGCGCCAGTCCTGGCTCCTGTGGGTGAAGCGCTTCGATTCGCTTCGATTCACGCGCCTCCCCCCGCGGGCCACGGGATGGGGCCGGTTCCGTCACACAGCGGGGAGGGGTGCGCGGAA
>NZ_JAINVH010000025.1 GCF_020400825.1 Streptomyces sp. HPF1205 | reverse complement strand
GGACCAGGTCCCACTCACGCGGGGCGAGCGCGAAGCCGTCCAGGTCGATGAGGACCGCACGGCCCGAACGGTCGCGGAGGATGTTGCCGATGCTGGCGTCCCCGTGGATCATCCCGAAGGGCAGGACGAAGTCCAACCGGTCGTACTGCTTCTGCAGCTTCCCAACCCGCTCCTCCAAGAACGCCCGGTCCGCCTCCCCAACGCCGTCGAGGGAACGCACCGACTCCCACACCTTGGCAAACGGATCGAAGTACGGCAGCCCGAGCGCTTCCGGCTCCTCCAGCCAGTGCAGCCGCTTGAGCAGGTCCGCCAGCTCCGGCAGCGTCGCGTACTCCTCGGTGTCCTGGACGCTCTCCCAGAACGTGACGACGCGCCCACCTACGACGGCCGGCTGCCCCACACCGGGCAGCAACCGATTCGCCGGAAACCGCTCCTCCTCCAGCCACCGCGCCACCCGGACCGCCCGCTCCATCTCCGCCAGCGCATCTGGGTCCCGAGCGATCCGCACGACCACCGGCCGGGCCGCTAACCGATAGACCGCGTTGGACCCAAGCCTCACCAACTCCGTCCCGGAAGCATCCAGCCCCGCAGTCGCACACGCCTCCCGCAGCACAGCGCCAGCCGCCTCAGCCGTGAAGCCAGCGGCCCCGTCGCTCGCTTCGCTACCGCCGTTCCGCCCACCACTCGCCATGCATCCGACGATACGGCCCACAGCCAGCCCGAGGGAGCCAGCCAGGGTACGAGCCCGGGGAGTTACAGCGTTCTTCACAACCTCAAGCTCAAGTCGGCTCGCTGCCGGGGCGGGCGGTGGCGTGAACCTCAGTGCTACGCCGCAACCAAGGCTGCCGCGATGTTCATTACCTGATAATTTCAGCGCTCCTGAAGCATGCGGGTAAGCACCGCAGCATGGCTAGTTGCTTGCTGCGTGAGATCCCCATCGGGATCGAACGTCAGGTACCCAAGGTCCCTTGCAGGATCCGTGGGCGACGGGGGGATCTTGCTGGACCACACAGGAATCACCTGCCCGTCAGCAAATCTCTCTCTGTACTGACTCGCCTCAAAGAGCGTCCACCGCTTTTTGCCATACATCTCCCCTAGTACTGCAATGACGAAGCGAGATCCAGAAGCATAAATTGGCCCCATGTACGTCTCCACGTCCTGCCCAAGGAAACGGTGCTGCTCGGCCATGTCATAGAACACAGCATGCCCTAAATCCTCAAGGGCATCTCTGAGCATTTCCGCAAAGGTCCGATCTTCGCCAGCGAAAGACAAGGCGAAATCGTAGCTCTCCTCGTAGTCAACCTTGGTAAATCCGACTTCGCGGATGAATTCAGGCCACGAGATTGCACGCAAATAGAAAATCAGCATTGGGTTCTCTACGGAAAGGATCCGCGTGTCGGGATCGAAGTGCAGGATCTCCGAAATTCCCTCGCTGTTGGCAAGGTTTTCCAGATACCCGCGATCGGATACAAGACCGACACTGGCCTTTTCAGTCGGATGTTTTCGCATCTCATCCTGGATCGAAATACTCCAAGAATCCGATTCGGCCAACCATCTTAGGATATGCAGATATGGCGCTCTACCGCCCGGCCGAAACTTGGTTCCACGGGCGAAGCTACGGACAACGTCTCCAAAGCGCTCGCGCTGCCGAGCCACCACCCGCCGCTGGATGGCAGCGTATGAAGTGCCTACCTCGACTACGCCGTCTGGTTTCTCCAGAACTTCGGCCTGTACGCATGCATCCATGCAAAGAAGTTGCGCAAGATAAAAACTGCCTCGCGATTTCTCCACAATAAGATCTTTGGCCGAAAGACGCACATTCAGCGCCTTTTCGCCTGAATTTACGAGTTCTGCGATCTTAGTATCAGGCTCGACTTCAAATCGGATTACGTCAATCCTGTTTGAAAGATCTGGCGACGCTTTAATCAGCGACCGACCAGCCTCATTGATCCCGATGATTACAAGTTTCCGACCGACATCTTCCGTGTCAGCCATGATCTTCAACATGTCGGAGATCTGCGATTTAACGGAATCTTGCAACCTGTGGAAGTCATCAATTACAACAGTGCCAAACTGGCCCAGGTCGTGAAGTAACTCAATGTATTCAACATCTTCAGGAGATCGCGCCGAAAGCTGGACAATCTCTTCCGACATCGAAATTTCCCGCAAAGCCTTGCTTACTGCGGTACTCTTCCCGATTCCGGATGGCCCCTCTACAATCACCCCGCGCCCCGGAGAGCGCAAAGCCACCTTAAGGCGATTGTACTCAGAAGGTTTGACAAACGTATGAGTGGGGATGCCTGAGATCTTGAAAACATCCTCGACGCGAATCTGAGACACGCAAACTCCGCATACCGCTTAAAGTAGATCTAGAAAGGAACTTTGAAGGAACTTGTCGGAGCATACCGGCTGAGAGTCGCATTGCACCCCGAAGCGACTGAGCCGCATCTTGATCGCCAACGATCAACGATCCCCGGTGGCGACCGCTTCGAGGAGGTTGGGAACGCCGCAGGCGCTAGCGAGGAGATCAGCGTAGGCGGTGAGGATCGTGCGGGTGTCCTCCAGCGCTCCCCGTAGTTCGCCTGCACGGTTCCAGGCGTGTTCATGCTCGCCACGGGAACGGTCGACGGGCCGACGGCTCTCCCAGTCTTCAAGCGCGGGATGCCAGCGTGCGAGCAGAGGGCGGATGCCGTAGTTGAGCATGGAGACGGCCAGGTAGCCAAAGTTGTACTGGCCGTCCTTCTTGGGCTCGGCGACCTCGGGGCCGTACTTGCGCAAGACCTCACGGGTGGTTGTGAACAGCGAGTACAGGCTGCCCAGGGCTTCCCGTAGCAGCCCTTCGTCCTCTCGGAGCGGTACGACGGATACGCGGGTCAGCAACTCCACGTACAGCTCCCAGGCCGCCCGTCGCTCCGAGTCGTTCGGCTCCCACGTGCCGGAGATCTCCACTACGCGCAGGTTCAACCTCACCCCAACGCTCTTCGGCGCCCGCACCATCACTTGCCTCCTGACATGACCTGCTGCGACCTCAACGGTTGGCACCCTGAGTGCACCGTATACGCGGGATCATGTGTGCGGCGTCGTGTTCTCGTGGTCTTGAGGGGGATGAGGCGATGGCCGCCGCATCGGAATCGGTGTTCGTCAGCTACGCCGGGCCCGACCGGGCTTGGGCCGAGTGGGTTGCCTGGCACCTGCGAGAAGCCGGCCACCGCGTGGAGCTGGACGTATGGGACTGGCAGACCGGCGACAACTTCATCGACCGGATGAACACCGCCATGCAACGCGCCACCGTAGTGGTGGCACTGTTCTCCACCAGCTACTTCCGCTCCTCCCGGTGGACCCACGAGGAATGGACTTCCGTCGTGGGGCGCCGGGAGCGACTCGTCCCGCTAACGGTCGAACCACTGATGGGCACGGACATCCCGCCCATCCTCACTGCCGTCATCCGCAAGGATCTGCACGGCTTGGACGAGCCAGCGGCCATTGCCGCCCTGCTGAACGCCGTCAACGGCCCCGTCAACCTGGTCACGGCGCCCGGCTTCCCCGGCACACCGCCACTGCCGAACGGCTCGACACCAGGCCCCAGCAGTCAGCGTCCCCGCCTGCCCAGCGCCACCGGCATTCCGCAGGTGTGGAACGTACAACGCCGAAATCCGCATTTCACGGGCCGCGAACTCCTGATGACCCAGGTACGGGAGGGCTTGCTGGGCGGCCGACAGGCCGTGGTGCAAGCACTGCACGGCCTGGGCGGGATCGGCAAAACGCAGATCGCCTTGGAGTACGCGCACCGCTTTGCGAGCCAGTACGACACCGTGTGGTGGATCGACGCTGAACAGGCCGATCAGATCCCCGTCCGCTACGCCGAGTTGGCCACCCGGCTGGGTATCGCCAAACCCGAGGCCGGCACCGAGCACAACACCCGTACCCTCCTGGAGTACCTTCGCACCCGCGATCGCTGGCTGATCATCCTCGACAACGCCGACCGCCCGCAGGACTTCGAGAACCTGATCCCCACAGGCTCCGGCCACGTCTTGATTACCTCCCGCAATCCCGATTGGAACGAGAACGTCCACAGTCTCAACCTGGGCGTTTTCTCTCGCAGCGACTCGCTGGCCTACCTCACCGCCCGTCTGCCCGGTATCGCCTCTGAGCAGGCCGACGCCTTGGCGGACGACCTTGGTGACCTCCCTCTTGCCCTCGCCCAGGCCGCCGGCGTCATCAGCGGCGGCATGACGGTGGACCGCTACCGCCGCCTCCTCGCCGACAAGACGAACGCACTCATGGCCAACGGCACACCGCCCGGCTACTCCGCGCCACTAGCTGCCTCTGTGGACATCGCCACCACCCGCCTGGCCGCCGAACACCCCGGCGCCGCTGGTCTGCTCCGTCTTGGCGCCTTCCTCGGCCCCGACCCCGTACCCACGATCTGGTTGGAAGCCGTCGCTGGTCAACTGGCCACCGTCGCGGTCAACCCCGATGACTTCATGTGGCCCCAGGCCGCTCTTCAGTCATTGGCCCGTTACGGCCTTGCCCGCGTCGACTACGAAACCTTCCAGATCCACCGGCTCACCCAGGCCATCCTCCGAAGCCAAGCAAGCAAGGAAGAAGCCACTGCGTCGCAGGATGATGTCATCACGATCCTCGCCGCCGTAGCGCCTGGCGACCCTGAAACCCCAGCGGCCTGGCACCAGTGGGCCGCGTTCACCTCTCATCTCAGCGCACGCCATCACACGGCCACCGACCACCCCCAGTTGCGCCAAGCCCTCGTCCAAGCCGCGCGCTACCTCATCAGAAGTGGTCAGCCCGGCGCCGCGCGTCAGCTGACCAGCACCCTCCATCGCGCCTGGTCCAGCGCTCTCGGCGAAAACCACGAAGACACGCTTGCGTGTGCCCAGTACCTCAGCCATTCCACCAGTAACCTCGGGGAGCACGTCGAGGCCCGCCGGATGATCGAAGACACCCTCCAACGCCGCCGCCACGTCCTCGGCGACAACCACCCCGACACCCTCCACTCTGCCAACGACCTAGGTGCCGCGCTGGGTCGTCTCGGGGAGCACGCCGAGGCCCGCCGGATGGACGAGGGCACCCTCCAACGCCGCCGCCACGTCCTCGGCGACAACCACCCCGACACCCTGCAATCCGCCCACAACCTCGCCGTCACACTGAACTACTTCGGGGAGCACGCCGAGGCCCGCCGCATGCACGAGGACACCCTCCAACGCCGCCGCCACGTCCTCGGCGACAACCACCCCGACACCCTGCAATCCGCCCACAGCCTCGCCGTCACACTGGACGCCCTTGAGGAGCACGCCGAGGCCCGCCGCATGCACGAGGACACCCTCCAACGCCGCCGCCACGTCCTCGGCGACAACCACCCCGACACCCTGCAATCCGCCCACGGCCTCGCCGTCGCACTGAACAACCTCGGGGAACACGCCGAGGCCCGCCGCATGCACGAGGACACCCTCCAACGCCGCCGCCACGTCCTCGGCGACAACCACCCCGACACCCTCCACTCCGCCCTCAGCCTCGCCATCGCACTGAACAACCTCGGGGAACACGCCGAGGCCCGCCGCATGCACGAGGACACCCTCCAACGCCACCGCCACGTCCTCGGCGACAACCACCCCGACACCCTCCACTCCGCCCACAACCTCGCCGTCACACTGAACAACCTCGGGGAACACGCCGAGGCCCGCCGCATGCACGAGGACACCCTCCAACGCCGCCGCCACGTCCTCGGCGACAACCACCCCGACACCCTCCACTCCGCCCACGGCCTCGCCGTCACACTGAGCCGCCTCCGAGAGCATGCGGAGGCTGTTCGGCTCCTCAAGGACACCCGCATGCGAAGCCGCCGCACCCTCGGGAATGAGCACCGATTCACTAAACGAGTGACGTATACGCTCGCCGCTACACTGAAGGCCGCAGGTAAGCCGCACGAAGCAGAGAAACTGCTGTCCTCTCTCAAACCGCGACAGCACCAAACCCGAAAGACGCGCCGCTGAGCAGCCCGCTCCACGCCATAGGGAGTTCGTCTCTGCCAGCACAAATGGTTGCGGCTCATCGCCATCCGAACCAACTGCGGCCAGGATCCCATCTAACTGCAGCCGTGCCAGAACCGTGCCAGAATGAGCGGTGAACGGCGGTCCGCAGCGGTGCTTAAGCGCGACGCCCGACAGCGCTCCGGACACCATAGGCCCTGGTCAAGCCCGAAGCCCCCCTCCTCCCGCCCGCGATTCCCAAGCTCAGAGCGCGGGTTCGATTCCCGTCATCCGCTCCAACAATAAGGCCCAGGTCGAAGACCTGGGCCTTATGTATTGCCTGGACCAATTGGAGAATCTGCGCCACTTGAGAACCACATGCGGCTGTCGAAGGGGACAGGTGGAAGGGACCGGTTGTCCGTGCTTCGGGATGACGGTCAGGAGGGCCACGCGGCGAGGAGTTCTGCGGGCCCGTATGCGGCGTCCAGACCCGTGCAGGCGATCCCGCTGCGTGAGACGGCGACCGTGGGCACGGGTTCGGGCGTCAGAGCGGCGCGGTGGCGGTGCAGCGCCGCGAGATCGTGCTGGTCAAAGGGGGACTTCTCCAGCCACTTGACCGAGCCGACAAACAGCAGATCCTTGGCGATCGGCGCCCGGTCCGCTCCGACGATGTCGATCTCCACGTCATTGGTCCGGGTCCAATAGCCGCCGATGGCAGGGGCGGCGGGGAGGTTCGCGTCGGGCAGCAGTCGCGCCAGCGCCTCGCGCACCAGAGGTTCGACTGCCCGGCCCCGCCAACTGGTCCAGTTGGCGCGGATGCGCTGCAAGGTCAGATCGCCCCGGCCGCGCTCGATTTCTTGCATCGCCGGGCCCAAGTGCTTCAGCCAGAAACGGAGGTAGGGGTCCGCGACCCGGTAGCGGCGGTCTTTCGAAGGCCGCGTGGAGAGGGGAAGTTCCGCCGCGATCACCCGCTTTTCGCTGAGAAGCCCCAGCGCCCTCTGGAGCGGGGTCCCTCCGATTCCGCCGGCGGCGCGGGCGATGTTCGAAAAGGTCCGCTCACCGCTGCCGATCGCCGAAAGAACTGTGCGGGCCTGCGCCTGCTGCGGGAATTCGGCTGCGAGCGAGCGCTCCGCTGACACCAGTAGGGCTGATACCGGATCGCTGAGCGCCGTCCGCAGAAAGTCCCACATCCCCGCACCGTGCGGCCACTCCGCGCAAATGAGGGGCAGTCCACCGGTGACCAGGGCCGCGTCGAAGGCGTCGGCGGATTCCGCAAAGCCCAGCATGCTGCCCACCTCCGCCGGGTTGAGAGGGCCGAGGACCATCTCCCGTCCACGCTGGTGGAACGGGCGTCCGTAACTGTTCAGGGCCTCCATCATGGACAGGTCGGAGCCGATCAGGATCAGCAGAACCGGCTTGGTCTCCAGAGCCCTGTCCCAGGCCCGCTGCAGTATCCCCTCGAAGGCGCCTGTGGCATCCATCAGGTAGGGCACTTCGTCCATGACCACCACGCTGACCCGGTCATGCGGCAGGGAGGCGGCCAGCACATCGAAGGCGGCATCCCAGGTCGCCGGGCGTGCGGCAGAGACCACATGTGCCAGCGGAAGGCTGGACGACTGCGCATCCTGAGCGAACCGTTCCAGGTCCGCCGCGGGTGAGGCGCCGGTCGCGGCGTAGAAGAGGAAGGGAACACCGGACTTCTCGGCGAACTGCTCGACCAACCGTGACTTGCCCACCCGTCGGCGCCCCCGCAGCATCACGCACCGTCCGGGCCGCTGCCCACCGGCACCGACCGCCACCTTGTTCAGTTCGCGATCGAGCATCCTGAGCTCGTTTCGTCTGCCTACGAACTCCACCATCGATCGTCCCTCCGCGCCTGCCAGCAACCGGGGACACACTAACGCTGAAGTTACTAACATGGGAGTTGGTAACTTTGATGTCACTCATATGGAGGATTGCATAGCCAGTGGGAGCCCTCGCTGCCGTACGGCGCGAGCAGGGGGCACGCACCGACGTGGGTGAGGCCCTGCCGGCCGGCGTGGTTGCCGGGCGTGGGGCCCGGCGGACATGACGGTCAGCTCGCGCCTGTGCCTCGAGAAGGGATGCGGATGCCCCAGAGGCCAACCATCGCGAGCCCTCCCCGCCCCCACAGCGCCACCGTCCGCGCAGGTCAACCCCCGTTTCCGGGCTCCCCCACCCCTTGATTCCCAAGCTCAGAGCGCGCATTCGATTTCCGTCGTCGGCTCGGAAGAAAAGGCCCAGGGCGACGACCTCAGCCTTATCGATTACGGGGCCCGCTGCCTTTGTCTTTCCCGTCCGAAGGTCGCCGCGGGAGGAGGAGCCCGCCCGCCACCGAGAGCAAGTCCTCCCCCGTCCTGCTCGGCACGCGTCGTCGGGTGGAGCGTCCCGGGCCCGCGGCCCGTAAGCCACCGGCACTGACCGTGACTATTGTCCGACCGAAGCGCGATCAAGCAGCTAGCCTGTACGAGGGAATGCCGACCTTCTCAGGGTAGGGGGCATCGATGAGTGGCGGTTCAGGACCTGGTGCCCACTTACCGGGGCCCGACGAGGAGCGGCCGGATCTCTTCGGCTCTGCGGCCGGGCCGGTGGATCCGCGGCTGCCGGCAGGATCCGCCGAGGTCTCGTGGAGCCCCCGTGACGAGCTGCGGCGCCTGGTCGGTGAACTGGTCCGGGCGGCCGGGCTGAGCCAGGGGATGGTCAATGCCGAGATCAACAGGCGGCTCGGGGTCCGCAGCAGGACGGGTGCCGGCCCTGACGTGATTCGCGCGATCAAGGTGGCGAGGGCCTGGCTGGCCGGGCTCGCCGCCGAGGACGCCGCCCCATCGGCCACGGGCTCCCGCGACTCGGCCCCGGGCGTGCTCGAACGGCGCCCCCGCACGGCCCCGGCAACGGAGCGCGCCGGCACACCGCGAGCTCCCCTGCGGACGGGCGCACCCCGGTTTCGGGCCACCGAGGAGCAGGAGGCCGCGGTGGAGGTGTTCCTGTCCCGGCGGCACTTGGCCCTGCAGGCCGGGGCCGGCACGGGGAAGACGACGACCCTGACCCTGCTGGCCCGGGCGGACCGGCGCCGCGGCCGCTACCTGGCGTTCAACAAGTCGATCGCCACCGACGCCGCGAGGAAGTTCCCGGCCGGTGTCGCCTGCCGTACGGCACACTCGCTGGCTTACCAGGCGGTCGGCCACCGTTACGACCAGCGGCTGCGGGCACCGCGCAAACCCGCGTGGAAGGCGGGCGTCGCGCTGGGGATCGGTCCGGCGATGCAGGTGAGGATCGGCGACCGTACCGTCACCAACAGGGGCCTGTCGTACGCAGTCATACGGACGGTGCGGCGCTTCTGCCAGTCCGCGGACACCGTCCTGCGCCCGCACCACGTGCCGTGGCTGCGGGGCCTGGCGGCGGAGGACCTCCACAGCCAACTGGCCACGGTCGTGCTGCCGTACGCCCAGAAGGCGTGGGAGGACCTGCAGAACCCGGCGGGCGGTGCCATGCGCTTCGAGCACGACCACTACTTGAAGATGTGGGCCATGGAACAGCCGCTGATACGGAGCGACTACCTGCTGCTGGACGAGGCCCAGGACACCAACCCGGTGCTGGAGGAGGTCTTCAGCGCGCAACGCGCCCACGCCCAGCTCGTCATGGTCGGCGACTCCGCGCAGGCCATCTACGGGTGGCGCGGCGCCCGGGACGTGATGACCGACTTCGACGGCGAACAGCTCGCGCTGTCGCAGTCCTTCCGCTTCGGTCCGGCCCTCGCCCAGGAGGCCAACCGCTGGCTGACCGTGGTGGAGTCCCCCATCCGCCTGACCGGCGCCCCCTCGCTCACCACCACCGTCGGCCCTTCGGACACCGCCGACGCGATCCTGTGCCGGACCAACGTCGGTGCCATGATCGCCATCCTGCGGCTGCTGGCCGACAACCGTCGCGTCGCCCTGGTCGGCGGCGGCAAGGCCCTGGAAGACCTGGCGGTGGCCGCCGGACAGCTCAAGGCGGGCCACCGCGCCACCCACCCGGAGCTGGTGTTGTTCAGCACGTGGGGCGAGCTCCAGGAGTACGCCGAGTTCGACCCCTCCGGGCAGGACCTGCTGCCGCTGGTCGACGTCATCGACGAGCACGGCGTGGACGTGATCCTCGCCGCCGTACGACGGCTCTGTGATGAGCAGGACGCGCACATCGTGGTCTCCACCGCTCACAAGGCCAAGGGCCGGGAGTGGCCGTGCGTGCAGATCGCGCCCGATTTCGAACCGCCTCCCAGCGAGGAGACCGACGCCCGCGGGCAGCCGGTCCCGCCGCCCCTCAACCAGGAGGAAGCGCGCCTGGCGTACGTCGCCGTCACGCGCGCCCGGCGCCACCTCGACCCCGGCGGGCTGGCCTGGTTCGACAGCCACCCCGATGCGCCCGCTCGCGCCGACGCCGCACCGGGACGTCCTTGTACGCCGGCGGCTTCTCCGCGGTCCTCCGACCGCCCCGGACCCGGGACTTCGCCGTGGGATCGGCTCCGGCCACCGCCGCCCGGCCACTGACCGGCCCGGTGGCACCCGCCCGCCGTCGACGGCGACCGGTGCCTGACCGCCGCCCGCACCCACCGATACGTGTCGGCGACGCTGCCGCCGCCAGGAAGTTCGATCATGCGGCAGACCTAACCCGACAGCGCCGACCGGAAAGGCTCAGCGGCAGCGGTAGGCGAAGGTCGTGGAGGCCGAGCGGTGCTGGGGGGCGAGCACGTCGAGGGTGGCGGTGGCCGTGAGTGAGCCGGGGCCGTCGAAGGTCCAGAGCAGGACGACGTCGGTGGTGCGCCGGCCCCTGGCCACATGCTGCCTCAGCTCGTCGGAGACGGTGCCGTCGCTGCGCCGCCAGCGGTAGCGGACCGTTCCGGCGCCGCCGCTGGTACGCAGGGTTCCGATGATCTTCGCCGTACTGTGGCAGCCCTGGACGGCCGTGTCCTCGCGGACGGCCACACCGTCGACCTTCACGGGCGAGGGGAAGTGCTGCCAGGCCAGGTACGCCAGCACCCCGAGCAGCACCACGACCGGGAGCAGCCAGCCGCGCAGCGCCCGTCGGCGGCGCCGGTCCTCGCCCGCCGGAACCGTCCCCGGCTCGCCCGGCCGTACGGTGCCGTGCCAGACGGCGGCGGTCCGCGCGGTCGCGGCGGTCGTGTCCGGGCCGGGCACGCCGGGGCCGAACCGGCGCAGTCCGCCGGTGTACGGGGCGCCGTCGGGCGTTCGCGGCTGCTGCGGAACGGTGCCGTCCGGTTCGGCCGCCGGCGCCGCGGTGGTGGCGGCGGTGGGCGGGGCCGCCCGGCTGGACCACGAATCGGGGTCGAGCAGCGTCGCGCGGGTCGCCTCGCCGGCGTCCGTGTCGGGCCCGTCCAGCCGGAGGGTGGTGTCGGGCCCGTGGTCGTCGGGCTCGTGGTCGCGGTCGTGGTCGTGGTCGTGCGGCATGGGTGTCTCCCCTGGCGGATGGCCGGGCGGCGGGGTCAGAAGATGATCGGGCCGCATGCGGCGACCACTTGGTACGAACCGTTCCCCGAGTCCGCGGCCGGGGTCGTGGAGACCGTCAGACCCCAGTACGGGTAGGTGTCCCCGCCGCCGAAGTCGTAGGAGTACGTGGCCGTGAACGACCGCTGCCCCTCGGCGAACCGCACCGACTGGGTGGACACCGTCGCGCCGCCCCGCGGGTCCTTGGTGGCGCTGTGGAACCAGGAGAGGGTCAGCGTGCCGGCCGCCGCACCGTCGCTCTGCACGGTGACCGTCGCGACGGCGGTGTAACCGCTGTTCCCGCTGCAGCCGAACCGGGGGATGGACACGGAGACCACGTGCAGGGGCTGCGGCGGAGCGGACGTCGTCGGTGGCGCGGTGGCGGTCGTGGTCACCGCGGGACTCGAGGGGGTGGGTGCGGTGGTGCTCGTGGCCGCGGGGGCCGCCGCGGGGGCGGTCGGTGTGCCGGTCGGCGGGGCCGTGGTGCCGGTGCCGGTGCCGGTGCCGGTGCTGGTGCCGGTCGGGGAGCCGCTCGGTGTCGCGGAGGGGGACAGGGTGGCCGACGGTGAACCGCCGGTCGCGGGAACGGTCGAGGGACCGGTCGCGGAGGCGCCGGGCGGCCCCGCGGCCAGCGAGGTCAGGGCCGAGGGTGTCGTGGCGGCCGCTTCGGGGGCGGGTCGGCCACCGCCGGTCGCCACCGCCGTCACCGTGAGCCCCGCGGAGATCAGTACGGCCGCGACCGCGCCCACCAGGAGTCTGCCGCGCCGCCCGAGCCGCGGTGGGCGGGCCGGTCCTCGCGGCGCAAGGGCGGCACCGGCCACCGCGCCGCCTTCGGCGACGCCACCCGGCTCGCCCGGCCCGCCCGGGCCACCCGGCCCGCCGTCCAGCCGGGTGCGGGCCAGGGCCGTGGTGCCCGACGCGCCGGCGCCTGCCGACGGCAGCAGCAGGGGCAACAGGGCGACGAGGGCCGCGAGTTTGCGCTGCCCGCGCTCCTCCCAGTCCTCCCCGTACGCGGCCCGCGCCACCGCCTCCAGCTCGGCGACGAACTCGGCCGCGCCCGGCGGGCGTTCCCCCGGGGCCTTGGCCAGGCCGCGGCTGATCAGGGAACGGACCGGCTCCGGCACGTTCGCGTCGGGTACGGGTGCCTCGGCGTGCTGCACGGCCAGTTCGAAGACGGTCGAACCGGAGTACGGCTTGGTGCCGGTGAGGCACTCGTAGAACGTGGCGGTGGCCGCGTAGACGTCCGTGGCCGGCGTGGCGGGACCGCCCGCCCACTGCTCGGGGGCCATGTACGAGGGCGTCCCCGCGACGCCTCCGCTCTCGCCGCTGCGCACCGCGACGCCGAAGTCGACCAGTTTGGACCGGCCGTCGGGGGTGACCAGGACGTTCGCGGGCTTGTAGTCGCGGTGGACGACGCCGGCGGCATGTGCGGCGGCCAGGCCCAGCAAGGAGCCTTTGAGGACGGTGAGGGCCGGTTCCGGGTCCGTCGCGCCCTCCTCGCGCAGCAGTGTGCGCAGGGCGATGCCGTCGACCGGCTCCATCACGATGGCCGCGTCCGGGCCGTCCTCGACGTACTCGTACAAGCGGGCGACGTACGGGGAGTCGAGGGCGCCGAGCAGTTCGGCCTCGCTCCGGAACGCCGTCCTGAAGCGCTCGTCCCTGTCGAGCCGGCCGGCCAGGTACTTGACGGCCACCGGCGTGCCCGTAGCGTCGTGCCTGGCCAGCACCACCAGACCGGACGCGCCCGAGCCGAGCTCCCGTTCGTGCGTGTAACCGGGCACCACCCACTGCCCGGCACCGTCCGGACCCGGTGTGCCGTCCGAACCCGGTGTGCCGTCCGCGCCGGGTCCGCCGTCCACGGGTCCGCCGGGGCTGCCCGAACTGCCCGGGCCGCCGGGTCTGTCGGACTCGTCGTCGGAGCCGCCGGGTCTGTCGCTGTCGTCCATCGTGTGCCGTCCCTCTCACGAACACCTGCTCGTAGGCGTCGACGCACATTATTGCCCCGGGGTTCCCCGGCACCCCCCGTTCACAGTGCCGAATCGGTGCCGAATCGGAGCCGTCGCGGTGCCGTCGCGGTGCCGAATCGGTGCCGTCGCCGTGCCGTCCGCGCGTCCGGATCCTTTCGCTCGGCGCCCCGTTCGCCGGAAAACGCTTGGACCGCGCGGGAGACGGCTCGGCAGACTGCCGGTTCCGGCCTTCGGCGGCTCACCGGGGAGCGGCCGTTCCCGAGGTGGCAGGCCGCCGGACGACGACACGGGGCTGGGAATGGGATCGCCTGACACGCGCGAGGACGCGCCGGGCCGGGGCCCGGTGCTGCTGGCACTGCGCTACTACGGAGGGGAACTGGTCCGGCACCGGTGGCTGACGGCGCCGGCGATGCTGCTGCCGGCGCTGGGCAACATCGGCGTCAACTACGTGGCCCCGCTGGTCGTCGCCAAGCTCGTGGGGCGCATCTCCGACAGCGCGCACGGCACGGGGGGCACGGGCGGCGCCGTCGGGCCGATGGTGCCGTACGTCCTCGTCTTCGCCGCGGTACTGCTGCTCGCCGAGACGTTGTGGCGCCTCGGCGTCCACTGCCTGAACCGCCTCGACGCGAACGGCATCCAGGACCTGTACGTGACCGGCATGGACGAACTGTTCGCCAAGGACGCCGCCTTCTTCCACGACAATTTCGCCGGTGCGCTGACCAAACGGGTGCTGAGCTTCGCCTCCCGCTTCGAGGAGTTCACCGACACGCTGACCTTCCAGGTCGTGGGCAGCCTCGTGCCCCTGCTGTTCGGTTCGGTGGTGCTCTGGCAGTACCAGCCGCTGCTCGTCGCCGTCCTGCTGGCGTTGATCGTACTGACCGCCGTGTGCGTGGCACCGCTCATCCGGCGCCGCCAGGCTCTCGTCGCCCGGCGCGAGGCGGCGATCGCCCGGGTGGCGGGGCACGTCGCCGACGTCCTGATGAACATGGACACGGTCCGTGCGTTCGGCGCCGAGGACCGCGAGGCGGCCGAGCACCGGTCGCGCGTCGCGCACTCGCGACGGCTGTCCCTGCGGTCGTGGGACTACGGCAACCTGCGCATCGACACGCTGGTCGCGCCGATGTCCGTACTCACCAACGCGCTCGGCCTGCTGCTCGCGGTCACCCTCGGCGGGGGCAGGCACGGCGTGGAGGCGGTCGTGGTGGCGTTCACGTACTTCAGCAACGCCACGCGGATCATGTTCGAGTTCAACCAGATCTACCGCCGGCTGGAGAGCTCGATGACGGAGGCCGCGCAGTTCACCGAACTGCTGCTGGCCCCGCCCACCGTGCTCGACCCAAGAGAGCCTGAGCCGCTGTCGAACGAGGGCGCCGAAGTCCGCTTCGAGGGCGTGACCTTCGCCCACGGGGGCGGGAAGCCGCTGTTCGACAAGCTCGACCTGACCGTGCCCAGCGGGGCGAGGGTCGGTCTCGTCGGACGGTCGGGCGGCGGCAAGACCACGCTGACCCGGCTCCTGCTGCGGATGACGGACATCGACGGCGGGCGGATCGTGGTGGGTGGTCAGGACATCAGCAGGATCCGGCAGAAGGACCTGCGCGGCCTGATCTCGTACGTGCCGCAGGACCCGGCGATGTTCCACCGCACGCTGCGGGACAACATCGCCTTCGCCCGGCCGGACGCCACCGACGCCGAGATCCGCCGGGCCGCCGAGGCGGCGCACGTCACGGAGTTCGCCGACGCGCTGCCCGACGGGTTCGACACGATGGTCGGCGAACGCGGCGTGAAGCTGTCCGGCGGACAGCGCCAGCGAGTGGCTCTGGCCAGGGCGATCCTGCGCGACGCCCCGATCCTGCTGCTGGACGAGGCGACCAGCGCCCTGGACTCCGAGAGCGAGATCCTCGTCCAGGAGGCGCTGTGGCGGCTCATGGACGGGCGCACCGCGCTCGTGGTGGCGCACCGGCTGAGCACCGTCGCCGGCATGGACCGGCTCGTCGTCCTCGACCGCGGACGGATCGTCGAGCAGGGCACCCACCAGCAACTGCTCACCCGCGACGGCGCCTACGCGAAGCTGTGGCGGCACCAGTCGGGCGGCTTCCTGGAGGAGGACGCCGCCGACGCCGACCGCGCCGACCATGCCGGTGACGCCGGTGACGCCGGTGACGCCGGTGACGCCGGTGACGCCAAGCTGCCGGTCGCCGGCAACGCCCCCGCGCCGCCCGTGCTGCCCTGACCGGGCGCGGGCGGGTGCGGGGCGGGTGCAGGGGCAGGGGCGGGGGCGTCCCCGGGGCTACCGCAAGGCGGCGAGCAGCTTCTCCACCTGCGCGAACTCGTCCGGGGTGAGCGGGCCGCGGGCGAGGGCCCCGGCGTTCTCCTCGACCTGGCCCAGGTTGCGGAAGCCCGGGATCGGGATCGTCACCTGGCTGCGCGCCCACAGCCACGCCAGCGCGCCCTGGGCGAGGGTGCGGCCGCCGCTGGTGAGGATGTCGCGGACGCCGTCGATCGCGGCGAGCCACTCGGGGTCGCCGGCGCCGTCGCGGAAGTACGTCATCCAGGCGTAGTCCATGTTGCGCACGTCGTTGTCCGCGACCCTGCGCCCGTCGTGGTACTTGCCGCTGAGCAGGCCCATCGCGAGCGGCCCGCGGTTGATCGCGGCCTGGCCCGACGCCTCGCAGACGGCGATCATCGCGGGCGCGTCGCGCAGCACGGACATGTCGTGCTGGATGGCCGTGCAGTGCGGGGCCCGCGCCGCGAACGCCTCGGCCTTGGCCGCGTCGTCCGTGCTCCAGCCGTACGCCCGTATCGAGCCTGCCGCGACCAGATCCTCCAGCGTGCCCACCAGGTCGAGGGCCTGCTCCACGGGCAGGTCGTTCAGGTGGAGCTGGTACAGGTCGACGTAGTCGGTGCCGAGCCGGCGCAGCGACCCCGCCAGGCATGCGCGCAGGTAGGCCGGGCTGGGGTCGGGGCCGCCCGCGGTCCTGGTCCGCTCGTCGAACGTCGAGCCCCACTTGCTGGCGATGACGACCTGGTCGCGCCGGTCGCGGAAGGCCGCGCCGAGGACCCGCTCGCTGTGGCCGGCGCCGTAACTGCTGGCGGTGTCGTAGAACGTCACGCCGAGGTCGAAGGCCCGGTGCAGGGCGCGGGTGGACTCGGCGTCGTCCACCTCGCCCCAGCCGAACTGCTGCGTGGCGCCGTTGCCCCACGGTCCGCCGATCGCCCAGCAGCCCATGCCGAGGCCGCTCACTTCGATGCCGCTGCGTCCCAGAAGTCGTTTCATGGCGGCCACTGTCGTACGTGAAGCGCGCTCCAAGTCAAGGCACCGATGACGGGCGGGCGGGACCAGGACCCGTGGCTTCCCGCACCGCCATGGGCCCACCCTCGCACGGTCCTCCCTTCCCGCCACCGGTTCCGCCCGGCCCTTCCCGGCCCTTGCCCGCTCGGCGCTTCAGTGTTCTACTTCACTAGAACACTGAACGGGAGGGAGGGACGGGTGTGATCGACTTCCATGTCGACCGGTCCAGCAGTGTCCCCGCGTACGCCCAGTTGGTACGGCAGGTGCGCGAGGCGCTACGGCTGGGGCGGCTGCGTCCGGGGGATCAGTTGCCGGCGGTGCGGGCCGTGGTGACCTCGTGCACGGTCAACGCGAACACGGTGCTGAAGGCGTACCGCGAGCTGGAGCTGTCGGGTCTGGTGGAGGCGCGACAAGGTGCGGGGACGTTCGTGAGCGCGTCACTCGGCGATGCGGATCCCCATGTCATGGCGCGGCTGCGCGCGGCGCTCGCCCGCTGGCTCGGCCAGGCGCGGGAGGCGGGCCTTGAGGACGAGGACGTGCAGGCCCTGATCGCCTCGGTGATCGCCGAGGACTCGGCGGACCGTACGCGGACGGGGACCGGCCCGTCGCCGCGCGCGACCGGGATACGGACGGAAGGGGGCGCGGCGTGAGCGGCGGACCGAGCGCCGTGGAGGCGCGGGACCTGAGCAAGCGGTACCGCGGTGTGTGGGCGCTGCGCGAGTGCGGCTTCCGCCTGCCCGCGGGCGCCGTCATCGCGCTGGTCGGCCCCAACGGGGCGGGAAAATCGACGTTGATGAGCATCGTCAGCGGCATGCTGCCCGCGACCGGCGGCTCGCTGCTGGTCGGCGGCGAGCCCGTGGTGCAGGGCCGCAAGCCCGGCGCCGGCAGCGGCAGCCGGGTCGCGATCCTGGCCCAGGACAAGCCCCTCTACCGGGACTTCAGCGCGGCGGACATGCTCAGGTTCGGGCGGAGCACCAACCGCGCGTGGGACCAGCGGCGGGCGCTGTCCTGGCTGAACCGCTTCGGCGTACCGCTCGACCGCCCCTGCGGCAGGCTCTCCGGGGGCCAGCGCACGCAGGTCGCCCTGGCCGTCACCCTGGGATCACGTCCCGATCTGCTGCTGCTCGACGAGCCGTTGTCCGACCTCGACCCCGTGGCGCGCACCGAGGTGACCGGGGAACTACTGGCGGAGGCCGCCGAGAACGCGATGACGGTGATGCTGTCGACCCACATCGTCGCCGAACTGACCGGAGTGAGCGACCACTTGCTGCTCCTCGCCGATGGCCGCGCGGTCCTGGCCGGCGACGTGGAAGAGCTCCTCGCGCAGCACACGCGGCTCATCGGTCCGCGGGCGGACCTGCCGCCGGGCCCGGGGACGATCGTGTCGGAGCGGCACACCGACCGCCAGTCGACGTTCGTCGTACGGCTGCCGGACCCGGCGGGCGCGCCCCCGGTCGTCGCCCCCGGCTGGACCGCCGAGCCGCTCACGCTGGACGACCTGGTCCTGGCCCACCTCAGGGCGTCGGGACAGGCGTCGGGGCGGACGTCGGAACGGGCGTCCCTCCGTCCGGAGGCGGTGGCATGACTCCCCTGACCCCTACCGCCCCGGCCGAGGCGGGCCCCGCCGGCGCCCGGACCGAGGACGACGGACCGGGCGCGGGTTTCGCCGGCCTGGCGTGGGTGACCTGGCGCCAGCACCGCTGGGCCCTGGTCTCCTCCCTCGTACTGGCCGCCGTGCTCACCGGCTGGATGCTGTACCTCGCCGCCGATATGACGAACCTGTACCACCAGTGCCACAACACGCTCTGCCCGGACGGCTCACCCCAGGCGGCGACGCTCGACGCCCGCTTCACCGGCCCGATCGACGTCGCTGACAAGCTGCTGCTGGCCGTGCAGTACCTCCCGGCGCTGATCGGCATGTTCCTCGGCGTTCCCCTGCTGGCCAGGGAGTACGAGCAGCGCACCCTGCTGCTCGCCTGGAGCCAGGACGTCTCGCCCGTGCGCTGGCTGTGGGCCAAGCTCGCCCTGGTCGGAGGGTTCGTCGCGGCGCTGACCGCGGTCCTGTCGGCGACCACCGACCATCTGGCGCACGTGCTCCACGACGTGGACGGCAGCACCATGTTCGAGGGGTCGATGTTCCTGGACTCCGGCATGCTTCCGCTCGCGATCGGCGTCGCGTGGTTCGCCGCCGGCGTGGCGCTCGGGGCCGCGATCCGCCGCGTCCTGCCCGCCGCGATGGCCGTGCTCGCGGGCTTCGTCGGCCTGCTGCTGACCGTCGAGTGGCGCTACCCCACCCTGGTGCAACCGGTGTCCGGGCTCTTCCGGTTCGGCGCGCCGGGACCCACCGACCCCACCAACGCGCTGCGTATCAAGGGCGGCATCCGGGTCGGTCCCGGTCACGTGGAGAACGTCTTCGACGCCTCCGGCCACCCCCTCGACTACGCGGGCCTGCAGCACGCCTGCCCCGACTTCATCCTGCTGCCCCCGCGAACCGGCTTCTCCTGCCTCGTCCACCACCGCTTCCAGCAGTACATGGCGTACCAGCCCGGCAGCAGGATCCCCGAGTTCCACCTCCTCATCGCCTCCGGCTACCTCGGCCTCGGCGCCCTCGCCCTCGCCGCCGTCTGGCTGCTCGTACGCCGCGCCGGCCTGAGCGCGGGCTGAGAGGGGCCACGCGATGAGCATCCTCGAAGAGATCTTCTTCCCCAGCGCCCGCCACCGCGAGGAGGAGAAGCACCGCCTGGAGTGGACGCGCGACGAGGAAGGCGAGGGCGATCCGTACCGGGGGCCGATCGACCTCGACAGCGGCGTCGTCCGCATCCGGGCCGCCGCCGCGCCTGAAGCTCCCGCTCCGGAAGCCGCCGCCACCGAAGCTCCCGTCCCGAAGGCCCCCGGTCCGGAAGCCGGTACGGAAGCCCCTCCGGAAGCCCGTCCGGCGACGTGACCCGCCCGCCGTGCGGTCCGGTCCGCCTCAGGGGGCCGACGTGCCGCGGGCGCGCACACCGTCCAGCGTCTCGGGCAGGTCGGTCAGCCGGTCCAGGCCCCGCGCCGCGCGAGCGGTGCGGGGGTTGTGCGCCAGCCGGTCACGGTGCCGGTGGATGAAGGCCCAGTACCCGGCCGTGTACGGGCAGGCGCGGTCGCCGGTACGGTCGCCCGGCCGGTAGGCGCAGCCCCCGCACAGGTCGCTCATCCGGTCGATGTACGCGCCGCCGGACGTGTACGGCTTGGTGGTCATCCGGCCGCCGTCGGCGTACTGCGACATGCCGACGACGTTGGGCAGCATCACCCAGTCGTACCCGTCCACGAAGCAGCGGTGGAACCAGTCGGTCACGGCGGCCGGGTCCCAGCCGTCCTGCAGGGCCCGGCTGCCGAGCACCATCAGCCGCGGGATGTGATGGGTCCACCCGGTGTCCCGGACCTGGGCCAGCACGGTGGACAGGCAGCGCGCGGTCACCGCGTCCGCGTCCAGCTCCGCGAACCACTCCGGCAGCGGCTCGCGGTGCCGCAGCGCGTTGGAGCCGCGGTACTCCTCGCCGAAGTACCAGTACAGGTGCCAGACGTATTCGCGCCATCCGGCGATCTGCCGGACGAAGCCCTCCACGCTGTTCAGCGGCGCGTCCCCGGACCGCAGGGCCGCCTCCGCCCGCCGCAGGCACTCCCGCGGATGCAGCAGCCCGAGGTTGAGCGCCGGGGACAGCCGGCTGTGGCTCATGACGGGGTCGGCCGCGAGCATCGCGTCCTCGTACGGCCCGAACGCGGCCAGCCGGTGGCGTACGAAGTGGCGCAGCGCGGACAGGGCCTCCCGCCTGGTGGCCGGGAAGCCGCGCGGGCCGTCCCTGCCGACGAAGGAGACCCGGCCCTCGCGTTCCCAGCGGTCCAGGTCGTGGCGGACCTCGTCGTCCACGGCGTCCTCGCGGGGCCGCCACGGGGCGCGGAGGTCCAGGGCCTCGCGGCCGGACGGCGGCGGCTCCCGGTTCTCGCGGTCGAGGTTCCACGTGCCCCCGAGCGGACCGCCGTCGTCCATCAGCAGCCCGAGGCCGCGGCGCACCCGGTGGTAGAAGTCCTCCATCCGCAGGCGGCCGTCGTGCTCGCCCGCCCAGTCGGCGAACTCCTCGCGGGTGACCAGGTGGCCGCGTTCCGGCAGGACGTCCACCCGGCCGAGCGCGGCGACCAGGCCGGCGGCCCGCCGCGAGGTCGGCGGGAACACGGTGACGCGGCCCCGCGGAACCGCCCGTTCCAGGCCCTCGCGGTACGTCCGCGCGCGGACGTACGTCACCCGGTCGCCCAGCTCCGCCGCCCGGTGCCGCATCGCCGACAGCACCAGATGCGCCTTCGCGCGGTGGAAGCGGCGCCGGGCCAGCACCGATTCGGCCTCGATCATCACCAGCGGCGCGTCCTCTTCCGGCCCGCCGTGCCGGGGATCGGTGAAGTGCGGGCCCAACTGGTCGCCGAACAGCCAGTGCGGTCGCGCTGCCAACGCCGCCTCCTCGACCGGTCGTCCGGCGCCTTGGCCACCGGGTCCTTTCGACCCTGGCACGCCGCCGCGCCCACCGGGCGGCGCCATGCCGCATCCGGTCCGCGGCGCCACCCGGGAGCGGGCGGGGTGCGTGGCGTCTTCGCGCGGGCGGGGGCGCGGGTGCGGTTACGGGTGCGGGCGCGCGGGTGCGGGCGCGGTCATGGGCGCGGGCGCGATCACGGGTGCGGGTGCGGGTCGAAGCGGGACGACACCGCCTGTTCGAGGGTGCGGCCGGTCGCGTCGTCGTCCGGTTCGAGGAAGGCGTGGACGACGGCGAGAGCGACCGTACCCATCAGGGAGCGGCGGCGTTCGTGGTCGAGCACGGCTGCGCCCGGGTCGCCGATGGCGCGCAGGATCATGCCGTCGGTGGCCGCGGACAGCGCGTTGGCCAGGTCGTCGAGGGTGAGGCCGGGGCGCAGCCGGAGCCGGCGCTCGCGTATGACGTCGGCGTACACCGTCTTCCACGAGCCGACGTAGTCCTCGTACACGGCCGAGATGATCCGGGCCACCTCGTCGTCGCCCTCGGCGGCGGTCATCAGGGTCAGGCCCAGCCGGACGGAGGGGAGTCCGACGCCCTCGGCGGTGTGCCGGTAGGCGATGTCGTGGACGGCCTGTACGAAGTCGGGTCCGCGCACGAGCCGTTCGACATCGGCCTCCTGCTGCCTGCGGTAGCGCGGCCGGTAGTTCTCCCGCCAGACGGCGAAGGTGATCAGGTCGGTGACGAAGTCGGAGTGCGGGGTCCAGCGGTCGCGCAGCATCGAGACGCCGTTGCCGTGGCGGACGAACGGGTGCGGGTTGCGGGCGAACTCCTCGGCCACCCTGCGCTGCGAGAGCGAACCGAGCAGCAGCCGCTCGCTGTCGACGGGCCGCCGGCCGCCCGGGCCCAGATGGGTCACGAGCAGGCGCATGCCGGCGGCCAGGAAGGCCGCGGTGACCTTGTCGTTCGCGAGCCGCTCGCGGCCCCACCGGGTGCTGCGGTGGAGGTTGCGCAGCACCCCGGACAGATCCTGGTCGTACGGGAAGGGCAGGTCCCGCTTGCCCCGGGGACCTCGCGGCTCATCGGTGACGTCCATGCCGCGCATACTCCCCCGCGCGCCGCACGGCCGACAGGGGCGCGGCTGCGCGGAGTTCGGCGGTGCCGCCCGGCCCCGCGAGCGACTCCGCGCGGCCGCGGGGCAGCGCACCGGGCCGCCGCGGCGCTAGACCGTAACCTCCCGCACGTCCCGGAGAGGTGAGCGATGGTGCTCTTCATCGACCAGATCGACCAGATCGACCAGATCGACCAGATCGTCAAAATCGGCGAGATCGACACGGATGCCGCCGCGTGGGCGCTGTGCGCTCTCGCCGTCAGCGGCGCGCTGGTCCGGCTGGTCCTCGCGGGGCTCGCCGTGCACGCCGCGCGCAAAGCCCTGCGTTCCGGACCGGCCGACCGCGCGTACCGGCTCGCGGTCCTGCGCGCGCTGCTCCAAGGGCTGAGGGGGGTGAAGGGGCCGTGAGGCGGGGGCGCGCGCCTTCACGCCTCGGGTCCCCGCGCCCTCGTGGCCTCGTGGCCTCGTGGCCTCGTACGTTCGCCCACTCGCACGCTCATCCGTTCATTCGTTCATCCGCTCGCACGCAAAGAAGTAGTAACGATTTTCATATCCATAGGGGCGGGCGTGGAGGTGAAAGTCATTTTCAATTAGCGTAAGCCGCATGACCCGCGCCCCTCGCTTCCCCGCGTCCGCCGCAGCCGCGCCTCTCGCCGCCTCCGCCGCCCTGGCCGCCGTCGCCACCCTTGTGCTCAGCGGGTGCGCCACCTCCCCGGCCGCCGGGGACGGCAAGGCGTCGGGCGGCGCCACGAAGGTGATCCGGGTGGTGGCCGCGGAGAACTTCTGGGGGAGCGTCGCGAGTCAGCTCGGCGGCCGGCACGTCCAGGTCACCAGCGTCATCGACAACCCCGACGCCGACCCGCACGACTACGAGCCGACCGCCTCCGACGCCCGTGCGGTCGCGGCCGCGCGATACGTGATCGTCAACGGGGCCGGCTACGACACCTGGGCGGACAAGCTGCTGGCCGCCGACCCGGACGGCGGCCGCACCGAGCTCAAGGTCGGCGACCTGGTCGGGGTCGGGCCCGGCGGCAACCCCCACCGCTGGTACTCGCCCGCCGACGTCCACGCCGTCATCGAGCGCGTCACCGCCGACTACAAGAAGATCGACCCGGCGGACGCCGCCGACTTCGACGCCTTGAGGACGGCGTTCGAGACGAAGGCGCTGGGCCCGTACGACGGGCTCGTTTCCGCGATCAAGGCCGCTTACGGGGGCACACCCATAGGCGCGTCGGAGTCCGTTGTCGGTCCGCTCGCCGAGGGGCTGGGGCTGCGGGTGCTCACCCCGTACTCGTTCCTGACCGCGATCAGCGAGGGCACCGACCCCACCGCGCACGACAAGGCCGTCGCCGACCGGCAGATCACGGCCGGGCGCATCAAGGTCTACGTCTACAACAGCCAGAACGCGACGCCGGACGTGAAGCGGCAGGTGGACGAGGCCAAGGCGGCCGGCATCCCCGTCGCCACGGTCACCGAGACCCTCACCCCGGCGGGCGCCTCCTTCCAGGACTGGCAGGTACGCCAGCTCCAGGGCATCAAGCAGGCCCTCGACCGGGCCGCGGGCAAGTGACGGGACACCACGGGACCGTACGTGACGGGACGCGAAGAGGAGTGACGACAGTGACGGGAAGCAACACGGCCGCGGGAACCCTCCCCGGGCGCGGCTCGGAATCCGGGCGCGGCTCGGGACGCGGGGCCGGCTCAGGACGCGGGCGCGGCTCGGGACGCGGGACCGGCCAGGAGTCCGGGACCGGCTCAGGGTCCGGGGCCGTCGTCTCCTTGCGCGGCGCCTCCGTACGGGTCGCGGGCCGGGCGCTGTGGTCGGGCGTCGACCTGGACGTCGGAGCGGGCGAGTTCGTGGCGGTCCTCGGCCCGAACGGTGTCGGCAAGTCCACGCTGGTCAAGCTGCTGCTTGGGGTGCTGCCGCCGGCCGCCGGGGAGGTACGGGTGCTGGGCGGGGTGCCGGGAAGGGCCGGGGACCGGGTCGGCTATCTGCCGCAGCGGCGCAGCTTCGACGCCTCGTTGCGGCTGCGCGGCATCGACGTCGTACGGCTCGGGTGGGACGGCGACCGCTGGGGCCTGCCCGTGCCCTGGGCGGCCGGGCGCAAGGCCGCTCGCGACCGTATCGCCGAGGTCGTGGAGCTGGTGGGCGCGTCGGCGTACGCGCACCGGCCGATCGGGCAGTGCTCGGGCGGCGAGCAGCAGCGGCTGCTGATCGCGCAGGCCCTCGTACGCCGGCCCCGGCTGCTGCTCCTCGACGAACCGCTGGACAGCCTCGACCTGCCCAACCAGGCCGCCGTCGCCGCGCTCATCGGACGCGTATGCCGCGAGGAGGGCGTCACCGTGCTGATGGTCGCGCACGACGTCAACCCGATCCTGTCCCACCTCGACCGGGTGGTCTACCTCGCCGAGGGCGGCGCCGTCTCCGGCACCCCCGCCCAGGTGATCACCGGGCCGATCCTGTCGACGCTGTACGGGACGCCGATCGAGGTCCTGCGCACCTCCGACGGGCGCCTGGTGGTGGTCGGCCAGCCCGAGGCCCCGGCCCGTCACGCGGATCGGCACGCGGATCGTCAGGCGGCCCGTCACGCGGATCGGCACCCGGCCCGGCAATCCGGCGCCCTGGGCGCGGGCGGGAACCTGAGCGTGCGCGGCGGCTCCTCCTCCGGGGGGCCGGCGTGAGCGCGGTCGTGAGCGGGACGGGCGGGCTCGTGGCCGGAGCCGCGGCGGCGGGCCCCGTCTGGTCCTGGAACCTCGTGGACGACCTGCGGGACATGTGGTCGTACCCCTTCATGGTCAACGCCTTCCGGGCCGGCACGGTCGTGGCCGTCACGGCGGGCGTGGTCGGGTGGTTCATGGTGCTGCGGCGGCAGAGCTTCGCCGGGCACACCCTGGCCGTCGTCGGCTTCCCGGGCGCGGCCGGGGCGGTCCTGGTCGGGGTCGGCGCGACCTACGGCTACTTCGCGTTCTGCCTCGCCGCCGCCCTTGTGCTCGCCGCGGTCCCGCGCGCCGGGCGGGACGGCGGCATCGCGGAGTCGGCGCTCACCGGCACCGTCCAGGCCTTCCTGCTGGCCTGCGGCTTCCTGTTCACCGCGCTCTACAAGGGGCTGCTCGGCGGTACGACCTCGCTGCTGTTCGGCAGCTTCCTGGGCATCACCACCGCCCAGGTGTGGGTGCTGCTGGCGGTTGCGGCCGCGGTGCTCGCGCTGCTGGCGGCGATCGGGCGGCCGCTGCTGTTCGCCTCCGTCGACCCGGACGTCGCCGCCGGGCGCGGGGTGCCGCTGCGCCCGCTGTCCACCGCCTTCCTCGTCCTGCTGGGCGCGGCGGCCGCCGAGACCAGCCAGATCACCGGCACCCTGCTGGTCTTCGCCCTGCTGGTGATGCCCGCCGCCACCGCCCAGGCGCTGACCACGCGACCCGCCCGGGGCCTCGCGCTCTCCGTCGCGCTCGCGCTCCTGGTGACCTGGGCCGGCCTGACGGTGGCGTACTACTCGCCGTACCCGATCGGCTTCTATGTGACGACGTTCGCCTTCGGCGCCTATGCGGCGGCGCGTGCGGCAGCGGTCATACGGGGGCGTCAAGGGACGCGGGAGCGGGCGGCATGAGCGGGGTGGGTGGCGTGAGCGCAGGCATGGGAGGCGGTGGGGGAACGGGCGGCGGGGGGAGGCACGCGGTCGTCGTAATGGCCGCGCACGGCCCCTTCTCGCACCCCTTCTTCCAGCACGCCTTCCTCGCCGGTACGGCGATCGCGGCCGCCGCCGGCCTGATCGGCTACTTCATGGTGCTGCGCGCCCAGGTGTTCACGGGGGACGCGCTCAGCCACGTCGCCTTCACCGGCGCTCTGGCCGCCTTCGCGCTGGGCGTCGACCCCCGGATCGGGCTGTACGGGGGGACCGTCGCGGTGGCCGTCCTACTCGGCGCCCTCGGGCGGCGCGGGCGGGCCGACGACGTCGCCATCGGGAGCGTCTTCTCCTGGATCCTCGGGCTCGGCGTCTTCTTCCTGACCCTCTACACCACCTCGCGCAGCGCGGGGAACGGCGGCGCGGGAGTGGGTGTGCTGTTCGGCTCCGTCTTCGGGCTGTCCGGCGCGCAGGCGCTGACCGCGGCGCTGGTGGGGGCGGGCATCTGCGGCGCCGTCCTGGCCGTGGCCCGGCCGCTGCTGTTCGCCTCGGTGGACGAGTCGGTGGCGGCGGCGCGCGGGGTTCCGGTGCGGCTGCTGGGCTTCGTCTTCCTCGCGCTGGCGGGGGCGTGCGCGGCCGAGTCCACCCAGGCGGTCGGCGCGCTGCTCGTCCTCGGCCTGCTCGCCGCCCCGGCGGGCGCGGCCCAGCGGCTGACCGCCCGGCCCCACCTCGCCCTCGGCCTGTCCGCCGGCCTCGCGGTCGGCGCGATGTGGGCCGGTCTCGCCCTGAGCTATGCCGTGCCGCGCGTGCCGCCGAGCTTCGCCATTGTGGCGACGGCGACGGCGGTCTACGCGGCGACGTACCTGCCATGGCCGACCGGGCGGAACGGGCGGAACGGGCGGCCGGGGTAGGGCCGGCCGGGTCAGGGCCGGCCGGCTGTACTGACCGGGCCCGCTGCCCGCGGCGCCTCGGGCGCCGGGCCGGCGGCCTTCGCGGACCACTGGTCGATACGGGCGGTGACGTCGGCGAAGTGCTCGGCGAGCTCGGCCGCGGCGGCTTCCGGGTCGTGCGAGAGCAGGGCGTCGAGGATCCGGCGGTGCTGGCGGACGACCTGCTCGTGGTCGGTGCGCGGCTTGCCCAGTTCGCTCTCCAGTTGGCGGTAGACACCCCAGAAGAGGGCGATCAGTTCGAGCGCGAGGGTGTTGCCGAGGGGCTCGTAGAGCAGTTCGTGGAAGCGGCGGTCGTGGCCGGCCCGGCCCTCGTCGCCGCCTTCCGCCAGCGCTTCCAGCTCGGCCTCCAGCCGGCCCAGGGCGACGGGCGGCAGTTCCACGGCCGAGCGCCGGATCAGGCCGCTCTCCAGCAGGGCGCGCACCTCCACGATGTCGCGCAGCGCCCGGTGGTCGTCGCGCCGGACCGCCAGACGGGTGTGGAACAGCAGGTTCTGCGCCAGGGAGTCCAGTTGCGCCGTGCCGACGTAGGTCCCGTAACCGTGGCGGACGTCCACGATGCCGAGGGCCTGCAGGGCCTTGAGGCCCTCGCGTACCGAGTTGCGGCTCACGGCGAGCGTGCGCATGAGCTCGGGCTCGGTGGGCAGCGCCTCGCCCGGGCCGAGGTCGAGTTCCACGATCAGGTCGACGATCTGGTCCTGGACGGTGGGGCGCCGGGTACGGCCCGGGTCGGCGGTGGCCGGAGCGAGGGGCTTGCGCTGCGGTGGCATGACGCCTAGGTTACCGCCATGCGTAGGACGTGGGACGTCCTACGTCCTACATCCTGGCCACACGCGGAAATCAGCATTTCAAACCCTACGTGGGACGTCCTACGTTCACCCACACAGACGATGTGACTCGTGAGACGTCCCACGTCCTGCCTCCCACCCTTCCCTTCCCCTCACGTACCCCCTCCGCCAACCCCCGCTCCCGAGGATGCGAGCCATGAGTTCTTCCGCCGCCGCCCCGCCGCAACCGAGCAGACGTTCGGAACTCGCCGCCCAGGACTGGAAGGCGTTCTCCGCCGCCTGGCTGGGCTACGCCATGGACGGCTTCGACTTCGTCCTGATCACCCTCGTCCTGACCGAGATCGCGAAGGACTTCCACCTGTCCACGGTCCGGGCGGCGACGCTGGTGTCCGCCGCCTTCGTCTCGCGCTGGTTCGGCGGCCTGGCCATCGGCGCCCTCGGCGACCGGCTGGGCCGACGCCCCGCGATGGTGCTGAGCATCGCCCTCTACGCGGTCGGCTCGGTGCTGTGCGGCTTCTCCTGGGACTACTGGTCGCTGTTCGCCTTCCGTATGGTCGTCGGGCTCGGCATGGCGGGCGAGTACAGCGCGAGCGCCACCTATGTCATCGAGAGCTGGCCGCACCGGCTGCGCAACACCGCCAGCGGCATGCTGCTGTCCGGCTACCCGCTGGGCAGCGTCCTGGCGGCCAAGACGTACGCCTGGGTGGTGCCGCACAGCAGCTGGCGGGTGCTGTTCTGGATCGGCGTCCTTCCCGTGGTCGTCGCCGTCTACCTGCGCCGGCGGCTGCCAGAGGCCGCCGAGTGGCAACGGGCCGAGGCGGCGGGCGAGACGCGGCTCAGCGCCACCGGCCTGCTGTTCTCCGGGCGCCGCAAGAGCTGGAACCTGCCGATCTGCGCGGCGGCCGCCGTCGCACTCCTTGTGGTGCTGCGCGGCCAGTCCACCGCCGTCACCTTGCTGCTGGTCGCCTTGGTCACGGCCTGCTTCGTCGCCTTGACGGTGCAGTTCGCCGGCCGCCTGTGGCCGGTCGTCGTCGCCCTGATGGTCACCGTCTTCTGCGCGTTCCTGTACTCCTGGCCGTTGCAGTCGCTGCTGCCGACGTACCTGAAGACCGACCTGCACTACGACCCCGGCCAGGTCTCCGACGCCTTGCTGTACGCCGGTTTCGGCTACGCGGTCGGATCGGTCGCAGTCGGCTGGCTCGGCGACCGGTTCGGGACGCGGCGCGGATACGTCGCCATGCTCGTCGCCTCCCTGGCGTTCGTGTACCCGGTGTTCGTGCTCGGCAAGGGCCACGCCGTCGCCCTGTGGGTGCTGCTGTTCCTGCTGGTGGGCACGAGTTCCGGAGCCTCGGGCGTACTGCCCGCCTATGTGAGCTCGCACTATCCGCTGCGGATGCGCGCCGCGGCCCTCGGCTTCAGTTACAACGTCGGCGCGCTCGGCGGCGCCGCCGCGCCCGTGCTCGGCGTGAAGATCGCCAAGCCGCTCGGCCTGGGCACCTCCATCGCCGTCCTCGCCCTCGCCCTAACCGCCGTGGTGGTGCTGCTGGTCGGCTTCGACGTACCCGCGCGGCTGCAGCGCATGGCCGACGCCAGGCGTCCGCTACCGGCGCCCGGCGGCGCGGACGGGGCCGTCACCGGCCCGGCCGGCACCGCGGCCGGTCCCCGTTCCAACCCCCCGACAAGTGAGAAGGTCTGATGTTCCACGGAGTCGTCCCGCCCCTGTGCACACCGCTGACGGAGGACGGGGAGGTGGACACCTCGTCGCTGCGGCGGCTGGCCGCCTTCCAACTGGATGCGGGGGTGCACGGCCTGTTCGTCGGCGGGTCCACCGGGGAGGTGGCCCAGTTGACGGACGCGGCCCGCGACACCGCGCTGCGTACGGTCGTCGAGGTCGCCGAGGGCCGGGTTCCGGTGCTGGCCGGCGTGATCGACACCGGCACCCTCAGGGTCCTGGAGCACGCCCGGCGGGCCCAAGCGCTGGGTGCCGACGCGGTCGTGGTCACCGCGCCCTTCTACGTGGGCGTCGGCGACGCCGAGGTGCGCGCCCACTACGAGGCGCTGCACGCCGCCCTCGACCTTCCGCTGGTCGCGTACGACATCCCCGCCAACACCGGCTACAAGCTGCCGCACGCGCTGGTCGCAGCCCTGGCGCGGGAGGGCGTGATCGCCGCCGTCAAGGACTCCTCGGGCGACCTGGAGTCCTTCCAGCGGGTCATGGACGGGGCGGCGGGCACGGGGGTGGCGTGCCTGACCGGTTCCGAGACCCTCGCCGACCTGGCGATGGCGCGCGGCGCGGACGGCATCGTGCCCGGCCTGGGCAACGTCGACCCGCACGGTTACGTGCGCCTGTACGAGGCCGCGCGCGCAGGGGACTTCGCGTCGGCCGGGTCCGAACAGCGGCGGCTCGCCGACCTGTTCGCGCGCCTCATCGGCATCCCCGACCGGAACCGGGTCGGCCGGATCTCCGCCGCGCTGGGCGCGTTCAAGGCCGCCTTGTACGTACGCGGGGTGATCGGGCACCCGCGCACGCAGGCCCCGCTGCTCCCGCTGACCGAGGGCGAGACGCGGGCCGTCGCGGACCTGCTGGCCGAGGCCGGTCTGGACCGGGTCAAGCCCCCGGTTTCGATCACTCGTTCGAGTGGGGAATCGGTCGGACGCTCGTGAACTGGCCGGGGCCGGGGTAGCTTCGAAATGTCCGGGGCAGGCCGGGCACCGGAGTTGGCGGAATGTGGCGGACGGGGGGTCCGGAGATGAGGGACACGGGAGCGGGCGCGGGCGGCGGTTCGGGCACGGGTGCGCGCGGCGGGCGTGAACTGTGGTCGCGCAGGCGCCTGCTGGCCACGTCGGCGGGCGCGGGCGGGGCGGTGTGGCTGCTGCGGGGGCTGGCCGGGCCGGACGGCGCGCGGGCGAGCGCGGGACCGCCGGACTTCCCGGCCGGAGTCGAGCTGTACCAGCGGGTGTACGAGAACTGGGCGGGCGAGATCCGCACCGACGCGCTGTGGACCTGCGCGCCGCGCACCCCGCAGGAAGTCCTCGACGTCGTCAACTGGGCCCACGGCGCGGGCTGGCGGGCGCGGGCCCAGGGCATGCGGCACGGCTGGGCGCCGCTGACCGTCGCCGCCGGGACACCGGCCGACGCCCAGGTGGTCCTGGTGGACACCACCACGTATCTGACCGGCATGTCGGTGGCCGAGCGGTCGGCCGACGGCTCCGCGGCGATACGGGTCCAGGCGGGCGCCTCGCTGGAATCGCTGCTGGCCTTCGCCGGCGCCGGCGGCTACGGGGTGACGGCCGCGCCCGCGCCGGGCGACCTTTCGGTGGGCGGCGCCTTGGCGATCGGCGCGCACGGCACGGCGGTCCCCGCCCTGGGCGAGACCCCGGAGCCGGGCCAGGGCTACGGCTCACTGAGCAACCTGGTCACGGAACTCACCGCCGTGGTCTGGGACGACGCCTCCGGCCGCTACGTCCTGCGCACGCTGGGGCGGGCCGAGCCCGACTGCGACGCTCTGCTGACGCACCTGGGACGGGCGTTCGTCACCGAGGCCGTGCTGCGGGTCGGCCCGGACGCGAACCTGCGGTGCGTGTCCTATGTGGACATCCCGGCGTCCGAACTCTTCGCCGCACCGGACGGGGACTCGCCGGGCGGGACCGCGGGCGGGCGGAGGTTCGCGGACTTCGTGGACGACAGCGGACGGGCGGAGGCGATCTGGTTCGCCTTCACCGACGTGCCGTGGCTGAAGGTGTGGAGCCGGAGCCCTGAACGGCCGGTCGGTTCGCGGGAGGTCGACCAGCCCTACAACTACCCGTTCTCCGACAACCTCCCGGAGCCGGTGGCGCGTCTGGCCGGCGACCTGGTGTCCGGAGCGTGGGCGAGCGCTCCGCTGTTCGGACAGGTGCAGTACCTGATGGCGAAGGTCGCGCTGACCGGCGACATCACCGACGTCCTGCTGTCCGGGACGGCGGTCCGCGACATCCTGACCGCCGACGTCCTCACCCATCTCCTGGCGGGCGGGCTGCGGTCCGACCTGTGGGGGGCGTCGCGGAACCTGCTGGAGTACGTGCGGCCCACAACCTTGCGGGAGACCGCCAACGGGTACGCCGTGCTCACCCGCCGGGCCGACCTGCAATGGGTCGTCAGCACCTTCACCGACGCCTACCGCGGCCTGCTCGACCAGTACGCGGCGCGCGGGGAGTACCCGGTCAACGGCCAGGTGGAGATCCGCGTCACCGGCGTCGAGGACCCGGCCGTGTGCGGTGTGCCCGGCGCCCGGCCGCCGTTGCTGTCGGCGCTGCGGCCGCGTGTCGACCGGCCGGACTTCGACACGGCGGTCTGGTTCGACATCCTCTCGCTGCCCGGCACCCCGGCGCTCGACCGCTTCTACCGGGACATCGAGCAGTTCCTGTTCACGACGCTGGACGGCGACCGGTCCGCGGTCCGCGTCGAGTGGTCGAAGGGCTGGGCGTACACCGACGCCGCCGCCTGGTCCGATCCCGACGTCCTCGGCCGCCTCATACCGGCGGCCCTGCGGGCCGGCGGAGGCCCCGGCTGGGACGAGGCGGTCACCACTCTGGACCGCTTGGACCCGCACCGCGTGCTGTCGACGCCCTTCCTGGACGGCCTGTTGAGCTGACGGGGCCGGCTCGGAGCCCTCGACGGCGGCCGGGCAGCGGCGGCCGGGGGCGCCTGGCCCTGGGGAAGCAGCCGGGCGCCGGGCGCGGGGCGGCTTGGGGGGCCGGGCAGCGGCGGCCGGGGGTGCCAGCGGGGGCGGCCGGTGGGTGCCGCCAGGGGCGGGCCGGTGGGCGCCGGGCGGGGACGCGGGCTCAGCGCCGAACGGTCGCGGCCTGGCGGAGGTGGGCGGCGGTCCGGCGGATCCAGGGGAGGGCGGCGTAGAGGGTGTCGCCGGGGCAGTCGGTCTCGTAGACGTCGCGGTGGCCGGATATGGCGGCGAGTTCGACGGCGGTGCCCTTGGGGAAGCGGCTGCGGTCGTTGCTGGAGACCAGGCGGACCTTGCCGAGCGGGTCGACGGAGGGGGCCAGCTTCCAGGCGGCTATGGCGGCGATCGCCCGCAGCATCGGCAGCGGCACCGGCTGGCCCCGGCCGAAGGTGCCGAGGGCGGCGATCCCGACCGTGCCGGCGTTGAAGCCCTCGGAGTGTGCTCCCCGGACCGCGCGGTCCACGCCGCCCCCGCGCCCCTCGTAAATGGTGCCGCAGCGGTCGACCACGAAGTTGTAGCCGAGGTCGTCCCAGCCCAGGGCGATGTGGCGCTGTTCCATGGCGAGCAGCATGGCGGGAACGTCCGTGCGGCAGTCGTAGGTGTTGGGGTTGTCGGTGTGGTGGAGGAAGACCGCGCGGACGGAGGTGTCGTAGACCGGGCGGTCCTGGACGGCGTGCTCGTCGGCGTGCCAGGCACCGCGGCCCACGATCACCGGCCGCAGGGCCGCCAAGTCCAGCGTCGCCCGGCCGGGCCGCGGCGCCCCGGTCTGCCGCTGCGGAGTCGAGCAGCTCACGAGAAGGACCAAGGACAGTGCCGACGCCGCGGTCCTGGCCCTGTGCGCCCACATGGCTCCAGCCTGCGCCCGCGGGACCGGCCCGGCCCTCCATGCACCGCCGTACGGGTGAACAGGGCCGGCCGGGCCGGCCCGGACGAGCCTGGTGGGCCGGGGAGGGTGGGCTCGTCAGGGCATCAGGCCGGCCCGGCGCCACCAGTGGTGCTGGGCGCGGGTGATCATGCCGGCCTCGGTGAGGAAGGACACCAGCTTCTCGCCGCTCCACAGCATGGACTCGCGGAAGCGGGGGTTGCGCCGGGCCTGGCGGCGGGCTTCGGCGGGGTCGGGGCACAGACCGTCGTAGACGGAAGGGTGGAGCAGCGCGCGCAGCGCCATGCAGGCGCCGAAGCCGGTCAGTTCGCGGTGGTAGGCCAGGCGGCGGCGGGAGGCGCGGCGCACCGCGTCGTGGATCTCGGCGCGGGCGAAGCTCACATGGCGGGCCTCTTCGGTGACGTGGATCCGGCAGATCTCGCGGATCAGCGGCTGGACCCGCTCGTCGCGCACCGTCTCGCGCTGCAGCCGGATGAGGACCTCCTCGATGACCAGGATCAGCGAGAAGGTGGTCAGGTCCTGGAAGGTGGGGCTGAACAGGGAGAAAAGCCGCCGGAGATGGGGTGGCGGCCCGTACATCGGGCAGCCCATCTCGCGCAGCAGGCGGCCGAACATGATGAGGTGCCGGGTCTCGTCACCGATCTCGGTCAGGGCGTAGTGCGTGCGCGGGTCCCGGATGTCGCGCGCCTCCAGGTAGCCGGCGAACATCCGGATCGTGCACAGCTCGAACCAGGTGCTCATGCCGACGTGGCTGCCCATTTCGCGGCGTGACAGTTCGACGCGGCGCTCCGCGTCCATGGTCTCCCACACCGGTGTGCCGTACAGCGAGAGCCGTTCCGGCTGCAGGTACCAGGCACCTTCGGGCCGGGGCGCGGCCCAGTCGACGTCGGCCGCGGGGTCGTAGGAGTGCGACGCCGAGGCATGCAGCAGGCGGCGGGCGACGGCCGCCGGGGACTGGGGCTGCACCAGGGTGCGGTCGGTCATCGGTGACATGGCTCCTTCACGTGCGCGCGCTCAAGCCCGCGCGCCGGTACGTGGGTGTGTTTCCGTGTACGCCGAACGGCCGTTGGGCCGGGCTGGTTTGGGCGGTTACCGCCCGGGCAATGGTAACACAAAGTGACCGCGCAACTCGTTCGCGTAACAACCCGCCGGATGCCCATGGCGGTTCCCGACCGTGACGAAGTGATCACCCGATCGTTGTGAAGATCGTTTCCAGTCCCGTTGTGCCAGAAAGCCCCGCTCATGGATGCCGTACGCGCCTCGACCGCGACCGCCGGCCCCGACCCGGCCGCCCCGCCCGCCCCTTCCGCGCCCGATCCGGCCGCGCCGTCGCCGCCCGCCCGGCCGCCCGGCGGTTCCGAGCGGCTGACCGCCTTCGTTCGCGACTACTGCCGGTTGCTGCCCGCGATCGAGCACGTGGAGCCGCACCAAGCACTCACGACCCTCGCCGACTTCCTGGTGCGGGACTTCCCCGCCGCCGTGCGTCACGCCCTGGACGCGGGCCTGGCCGAGCCGGAGATCGTCGCCGCCCTCGCGCCGCTGCGGGCGGTGGTGTCGCGCTCGGACCTGGTGCGCCGCGCCCAGGAGCAACCCCGCGGCCTCCCCGGGGACTTCGAGATGATCGAGTACATCCTGGCCCGCAAGGTCACCGGCCGGCCGGGCACGTTCGGGCGGCTCTTCGACGAGTACCTGCAGCACTCGGTGGTGGCCCAGCAGCACCACAACAAGATCGCCCACCAGGCCGCCCTCATCGAGGCGGCGCTGACGGAGGGGCGTTCGGCGGTGGGCGGGTACTGGCACGGGCCGCCCCGGCGGATCCTGCTCATCGCCTCCGGCGGCGCCGCCGACCTGCGCAGGGTCGACCCCGGACTGCCGGCGCCCGGCGACCGGTTCGTGCTCAACGACATGGACCCCGAGGCCCTGGCCCACGCCATGGCCACGCTGCCGGCGCGTACCGCCGCGCACGTCACCACCGTCCAGGGCAACGCCCTGCGCAAGGCGGCGGAGTTGGCGTCCGAGGGGCCGTACGACCTGGTACTGGCCGGCGGCCTCTTCGACTACCTGGAGGAACGCCCGGCCCGCGCCCTGGTCAGGACGGTCATGCAGCGCCTGTGCCGCCCCGGCGGGACCTTCTACTTCTCCAACATCGCCACGGGCAACCCCTTCGCCGTCGCCATGAAGTACGGCGCGAGCTGGCCGCTCATCGAGCGTGAGGAGGCGGATGTGGAGGAGGTCGTCGGCGACGCGGCCAGCCACCTCGTGGCGGACCTGGACATCCGCCGGGACCCCACCGGTCTCACCCTGCTCACCCGGATCCGCCGCGCCCCCGACCCTACCCCCGCCGCCCCCGGCTCCGTCGCCGGTTCCGGCTCCGCCCCCGACCCCGCCCGCGTCCCGGGCCCCGCCCCCGCGCCCGGCCCCGAGACGGCCGAAAGGGGGTGAGATCCGGTACGGAGGTGACCGGTCGTTGAAGCGCCGGGGTCCCGCTCAACCGGCGGAACCCGCTCGATCACCGGGCACGCGCTCAGGCGTCGGAGTCCCGCCTACCGGGGGCGGCCGCGTACGCCTGGGTCGGGGTCATCGGGACGCCGTTGATCTGGACGGTCTTGTAGCGGCTGACCTTGGCGCACTTGCCGGTCTCGTCGGCGGTCTCGGCGTGGGAGTTGTTCAGGGCCACCTTGGTGTCGGCGGGCGCGGGCTTGCCGCCGCCGCCGGGGAAGGTGGCGCCGCTCTGCCAGTCGGAACCGATCACCAGGGTCAGTCCGGCCGTGGTGCCCTGCTTGAGGTGGGAGGAGGCGAGGCCCAGCGCGCGGGCGGCCGTCTGGGCCTCGCCCTTCTCGCCGGGACCGTACGTCAAGGTCGTGGTCGGAACGGGGGCCGGCGCGTTGGCGGTGCTGGTGGCGGGGTTGAAGCCCTGGTTGATCAGCCCGGTGGCGACGGTGGAGGCTCGCCCGGGGAGGCCGGTGCCGTTCTCGACCTTCACGGTGACCTGCGATGCGGGTACGGGGGGCGTGGTCGGGGCGCCGGTGGCCGAGGCGGCCGCGGACTTGCCGCCCGACACGGTCGTCAGCGACTGGTCGGCGGCGATGGTCTGGAACAGTGTCCGGGCGCCGGGCCCGATCACCACCCGGTCCGGGTTGGTCGGGTCGGCCGCGGTCTGCATGGTGGTGAACGTGATGCGCTTGGACGGCACCTTGTCCAGGTCACCGGCGAGGCCGATGAGTTTCTTGACGGTGCCCAGGCCGGTGTCCACGGTCAGCGCCTTGGTCGCGGCGTCGGCGAGGTGGTAGACGGCCACCGGGTTCGTCAGGGTCCCGGCGGACTTGAGCTTGCGGATCAGCGAACTGAGGTAGATGTGCTGGGCGTAGGTGCGGCCCAGGTCGCTGCCGTCGCCGAAGCCGTGCCGCGAGCGCAGGAACTCCAGCGCCGCCACGCCCTTGAGGGTGTGGCTGCCGGCCGACAGCTTCAGGTGGGAGTAGGTGTCGTACACGTTGGCGTCCACGCACACCCCCACACCGCCGACCGCGTCGGACATCCTCACCACACCGGAGAAGTCGACCTGGATGAAGTGGTCGATGGGGATGCCGGTGAGCTGATGGACGGTGGCGACCTGGCATGCCTGCCCGTAGCTCAGCGCACTGTTGATCTGGCCGTGGTAACCGGCCGTCCTCGCGCCGTTCTTGGGGTTGGTGCAGGCGGGGATGTCGGTGATGGTGTCGCGCGGGATGCTCATCACGGTGGCGTTGGAGCGGTCGGCCGATATGTGCACGACCATCTCCACGTCGGCGTTCTGGCCGGTCTGCACGCCCGTCCTGGAGCAGCCGCCGCCGAGCTTGCAGTCCTCGGCGCTGGTACGGCCGTCGCTGCCCATCACCAGGATGTTGATGGGGGTGCGGCCGAAGGCGTCGGCCTTCTCGGTGCCGCCCGCGTTCTTCCCGGTGGGGTCCTTCAGCGAGACGCTGGTGATGTTGCCGTTGAGGTGCTGGTAGAGCCAGTAGCCGGCGCCCGCGGTGACCAGCAGCAGGACCGACATGGTGATGCCGGTGATCTTCAGGACCCGCCGTATTCGACTGCGCGGCGGCTTGGCCGCCCGCCTGCCGCCGTGCCGCCCCACCGGCCCGTTCTGCCGGGAACGTGCCGCGGCCCGCGCCGCCGCCCGGCCACCGGGAGCGGACGGAGCACCGGCCTCGTCCCCGGCACCGGCATCCGCGTCGGTGCCGCTGCCGCTGCCGCTGCCGGTATCGGTGCCGCCGCCTTCGCCCGCGGTGCCGCCGTCGGCGTGGTCCGGGTCGCCGTACGAGGGGTCACGGTAGTCGGTGTCCTGGTACGGGCCGTTTCCGTACGGATTGTTCCCGTAGGGGCCGCCGTTGTACGGGGGCGCTTCCTCGCGGGGGCGGGGGAAGGCACCGGGCGGGCCGCCCTGCACGGGGCCGTAACCGGGACCGGGATGAGGGCCGGGGCCGTAACCGGGACCGGGGCCGGGGCCGGGGCCGTAACCGGCGTCGTGCGCGGCCGCGCGAGGCCACGGCGGCACAGGCGCCTGGCCGTAGGGCGCCTGCCCGTACCGCGGGTCGCTCATCTCCCACTCCCTCGCCGCCGTGCGGCCGTTGGTCGGGTCGCCGCCGGATACGGTGGGTGAAGCGGTGGCTCCACCCTCCTCGCCCCTTGCGCAGTCACGCAAGGATAGGTCATCGCCCTGTGCGCCCCCAGGGCCGTGGGACCGCGGGGACGACAGGGGCAGGCGGGGACCGGGTGCCGGTGACCGTCAGCCGATGACGACATAGACGTAGACGAAAAGCGGCCCCCGCGGGTTCCTCACAGATGCACGCACCCTTCGACGCGACCACCGACACCCCCTGGACGGACCGGCCGCCGGCGCGCACATACGGGTTCCGGACCGCCCCCACGTGTCGAGGGTCACCGTCCTCTCCCGCCTGCCGCCCCGCGGTACGGGCGGGCCGGGCCTGCCCGACGGCCCGACGCGCCTCGCGGCCGACCGCCTCAGCCGTGGTGACCCTTCGGGCCGGCGCCGGGGCCGGGGCCGTGTGCGGGACCGGAATCCTTGCCGTGGTGAGGCCCCTTCACGGGCGGCGGGGGCGCGGGATGCGCCGAGGCGGCCGGTCCGCTCGCGGGACGCGCCGCAGCGGTCGCCGAGGAGGAGGCCGTGAGGACCGGGGTCGCCGGAGCCGGCGTCGGCGAGGAGGCGCCGCCGTGGGAGCCCGCCGTTGCGGCGACCACGGCCGCCACCGTGAAAGCGGCCGCGCCCGCCGCCACGACCAGGACCGTACGCCGGGAGACCCGCGGGCCGCGGCCCCGGGCCGGTCCGCGGCCGGCGGTTCGCCGGTTCGGCGCGGACCCGTCCGGCACCGGCGCGAGCGGCGGTACGGGCGACGACACGGCCGAGGCCGACGACGCGGGCGGCAACACCGGCGGCGATACCGGCGGCAGTAAGAGCGGCTGTACGGGCATCACCGCGGTCGGCGCCGGGTCGTCCGGCAGCCGGGGAGGCGAAGCCGCCGGGCCACCGGCCACCACCGCCCTGCCGGTCGAGGCCGCCGGGCCGGACGAAGTCGCCGGCTCCTCCAGCCGCGTGGCGAGTTCCTGTGCCGTGGGGCGGGCCGCCGGATCCTTGGCCATCAGGTGGGGCAGGAGGTCGGCCAGGGCGGCGGGTATGCCCGGGCGGAGGCGGCCGGGCGGGACCGGGGTGGCCTGGACGTGCTGGTGGGCGACGGCGGCGGCGGTACCGCCCCCGAACGGGGGCCGGCCGGTGAGCATCTCGTACAGCACGCAGCCCAGCGAGTACACGTCGGACGCGGGGACGGCCGGGGCGCCGAGGGCGCGTTCGGGGGCGAGGTAGGCGCTGGAGCCCATGACATGGCCGGTCGCGGTCAGCGCGGGCGACGCCTCGTCGATGAGGCGGGCGATCCCGAAGTCGGCGATCTTCACGGTGCCGTCGGCGGCCAGCATCAGGTTGCCGGGCTTGATGTCGCGGTGGACCACCGACTGGCCGTGCGCGGCGGCCAGCCCGCGGGCGGTCTGGGCCGCGATGCCGGCCGCCCGGTCCGGGTCGAGGGGGCCGTACCCGGCCAGCTCCTCCGACAGGCTGTGCCCGTCGACGAGTTCCATCACCAGGTACGGGCGTCCGTCGTGCGCGCCGAAGTCGTACGCCGCGACCAGGTTGGGGTGGTTCAGCCGAGCCGCCGCGCGCGCTTCGAGCCGGAACCGCTCGGTCAGGTCCGGATCGTCCTCAATGGCCAGCACCTTGACCGCCACCGGCCGGCCGAGTGTCGTGTCCACCCCGCGCCAGACGGCTCCCATGCCGCCGCGCGCCAGCCGCTCCTCCAGCCGGTATCTGCCCGCGACCAGCGCGCTCGCGCCCATCATCACCACGTAAGTCCCCCACCGTTCCCACGGATTGGAGCGGATCCATCGCCCCAAGCGTCACATGGGGCACGACTTCGTCGTTCACCGGGTGGAGCGTCCGCCGGCCGTCCGCCACTCGACGCCAGGGGCGACGGGCCGGCGCCCTTGAGGGCCGGGTGCCCGTCCCCGGGCGTACGACACCTCCGCGACACGCGGACGAGGCGGCAGTAAACCGCATAGCGGACACCGGCGTTTACCGTTCCGGCCTCGGGCTACACGGACCGGGGCGACGGCGGCGGAAGAGGTGGCGGTATGGGACAGCGGCCCTGCGGAGAACCGGTCCGGGTGCGTACGGCGGGAGCCCTCGCCTTGCCGGGCGACGAAGTCGCCCTGATCACGGCCGAACTGGTGTACCGGCCGGGCGACCCCCTCGCGGCGAACCTGCTGCTCACCGGCCCCGAGGGCGCGGAGGTCGGCTGGACCTTCGCCTGGGACCTCCTCGAACGCGGCCTGGCCGGGCCCGCGGGTCAGGGCGACCTGCGGGTACGCCCGTCCGACGGGCCCATCCCATGCGTCGAGATCTCCCTGACCACGTCGTTCTCGGCGTGTATCCGCCTGTCGGCGGCGGACGTCGGGGCCTTCGTCACGGCGGTCCGCGCCCGCGCGCCCCACGACACCGTGGGGATCGCCCGCGACCTCGACCAGGAACTCGCCGTGATCATGGCAAATTCCTGAGAGTCCCGCAGGACCCGAGGGTCCCGCACGACCCGAGAGCCCTGCAGGACCCGAGAGCCCTGCAGGACCTGACGAGGCGGTGGCCGGGGTTCAGCGGCGGGAATCGCCGAAGAAGATGCGGTAACCGATCAGCAGCACGAGCGCGCCGCCGATGGCCGCGAGCCACGTCTTGGGGTCGTAGAAGTGGTGGGCGACCGGGTGGTGCAGGAAGCGGTTGGAGATCCAGCCGCCCAGGAACGCGCCCGCGACGCCTATGAGGGTGGTGCCGACCAGGCCGCCGGGGTCGCGGCCCGGCAGCAGGATCTTCGCGATCGCCCCGGCGAGCAGCCCGAGGACGATCCAGCCGACTATGCCCATGAGTCCCTCCGTACTCCTGTCGTGGGACCTTTCACCGGCAGGGACGCCAGTGGGCGGGCGCACGGTTGCGGCGGCCGTACGGTGGCGACGCCCGCCGGCCCGCGCGACGCCCGCCGCCCGCCCGGTGCCCGCGCCCGGCAACGAATGTTCTGGCCCTGACGGGGGTTTGTCCCTGCCCTGTAACGCCAGGTGACAGCGGTCGCGGAGGCGGGCAAGGATCTTTTGTGCCGCCATCGGTGCCACAGGCGCCGCAGACGAAAGAGGTAGCCCCCATGCTCGCCAGGACCGCTCGCCGCGCGCTTCCGGCCGTCGCCCTCGTCACCGTCGGCCTGGCCGCGATGGCCGCCTGCGGGCCCGCCGACTCGTCGTCCTCGGGGACGTCCACGTCCGCCTCCACGTCCGGTTCCACGTCCGCCTCTTCGACTCCGGCCACGTCCGCGGCCTCCTCCTCGGCCGCCACGGGCGGCAGCGGCTCCACCGGCTCCACGAGTTCCACGGGCTCCACGGGCTCCACAGGTACGACCGGCTCCTCGTCCTCCGGCGGAACGACCGCCGGTTCGCCCCGCGCGGCCGGCGGGTCGTCGGTCCCGGCGTGCGCGACCAGCCGGCTCAGGACCACCGTGGAGAGCGCCGGGGCGGGCGCCGGGCACGCCGACTACCAACTGGTCTTCCAGAACACGGGTACGGCCCCGTGCAGCCTGAAGGGCTACCCCGGCGTCTCCTTCGTCAAGATCCACGACATCCAGTTGGGCAAGGCCGCCTCGCGTGCGCCGGGCCCGGTCACGGTCGTCACGCTGATCCCGAACGCCCACGCCTACGCATCATTGCGGACCGTCAACGGCCAGGGCGGCTACACCGCCGCCCAGTGCGGGCTGACGACCGTGCCGACCCTGCGCGTCTACCCGCCGAACCAGACCGAGTCGACCCAGATCCCGTGGAACACCCAGGAATGCGTCGGGTCCGGCGTGCAGAACCTGGAGGTCGGCCCGGTCCACGCCAACCGCTGATACCGCGTACCCCCGCCCGCCCCCGAGGCCGCTCCCGGGCGAGTGAGCCGAAGGGGGCGCCGGTGTCGAAAGGGAGGCACGCACAGGAAGCGACGAAGGAGCGACCGAGCATGCCGACCGTCGACACCGGACCCAAGCCCCCGGAGGCGAACCGAGCCAAAAAACGAGCGACCGAGCATGCCGACCGTCGACACCGGACCCAAGCCCCCGGAGGCGAACCGAGCCAAATAAAGCCCGCCCGCCTACTTCACCAGCCCGGCCTGGATCTCGGCCATCACCGTCGCCTGCGGCTGGCCGATGACGGTGATGTCCTTGCCGTTGAGCTTGACCGTCGGGGTGCCGGTGACGCCCGGCGCCTTGTTGAAGGTGTCGCTCATGGTCAGGGCCCACTTGTCGAACGTGCCCTTGCGCACCGCGTCGGAGAACTTGGCGTTGTTCTTCAGCGCCGGCACCTGCTGGGCGAGCTGGATCAGCTTGTCGGCGTCGTTGAACTCGTCCTTGGTCTCCTCCGGGTGGACCTTCTTGGAGTACAGCAGCGTGTGGTACTGCTCGAAGGCGTCGACGGACACGTTCAGGGCCGCGGCCAGCGCGCTCAGCGCCTTCTTCGAGCCGTTGCCGCCCTCGCGGTCGTCCAGGAAGGTGCCGAAGGTGTACGAGATCTTGTACTTGCCGTCCTTGGCGCCCTGCAGCACCGCCGCGCCCGCCTCCTGCTCGTAGGCGGCGCAGACGGGGCAGCGCATGTCCTCGTACTCCTGCAGGGTGTTCTTGTTGCCCGGGTCGCCGACGATCACCGTGGTGCCGTTGGTGCCCGTCGTGTTGGCCGGCTTGACCAGCGGCTTCTTGGCGGCGTCCGACCAGTACGACGGCTTGTTCATCTGGTTGACGGCGACCGCGACGCCCGCGGCGATGCCCAGCAGGGCCACGACCCCGCCGGCCACGACGAGCTGGCGGCGGGTCTTGGCGCGCTTGACCTCCTTCTCCCGCTCGATGCGCAGGCGCTCGCGGGCGGCGGCCTTGCTCGTCTTGCTGTTCCTTGTGCTCATGAGGTCACTCCGTGGTGTGTACGCGTAAAAGGGGGGGACTGCGCCTCGTGCTCGCGCCGCGGGTCAGGCGGCGACGGGCGCGGGCGGTCCCCGGCGTACGACGGAGTGCTGGAGGGGTTCGGCGGACGGCCTGTCCGCCGCGGTGGTGCCGGGCCGCCCGCGCCGGCGCGGTGCGAGCCCGTCGGGGTCGAGCGGCGCCGCGATCACCAGCAGCAGCGGCCGGAACGCGGCGGCGACCACGGCCCGCAGCACCTGGTGCAGCGCGGCCTCACCGCGCCGCAGCCACCAGGACGCGCACAGGCCGACCGCCACGTGCACGGCGAGCAGCAGCCATGGCAGCGCCTCGGACGGCATCGGCGGACCGGCGGCGCCGGCCGGGATCGCCGGGAGGGCGCCGGGCCCGCCGTGCGAGCCGCCGCAGACGATCGCCTCGTGCAGCGAGCGCCACGATCCCGTGACGGGGCCGCCCGAGGGGCCGTAACAGGCCTGCTGGCCGCTGGTGAACAGGGTGTCGACGAGCAGTTCCAGCGGGATCATCAGCCCGGCGATGGCCGAGAAGCTCCGCTCGCCCCGCCCGGCCAGCAGGTAGGCGAGGGCGAAGACGGCGGCGAACGCGCAGGCCACCGCGGCCAGCGGCAGCGGCTTGCGGGCCAGCAGGACGTGCGAGGTGGAGGACAAGGTGACACACAGCGCGGCGAAGAGGGCGGCACGCAGTGCCCTCAGCCGCGGTCGTATCTCCTCCATGGCGTCGAGTGTGCCATGGAGGCGGGCGCCAGGGACCCCCGGGAAACGTGCAATCCCCGGCGCCCGCGGGCGCCGGGGATTGCACGGCGGGCGCCGCGGGGGCGCTCAGCCCACCGCGCAGGCGTCAGCCCACCGCGCAGGCGTCAGCCCACCGCGTAGGCGTTCACGACCGTCGTCGTGGCGGTGTCGCCGTAGGCGTCCGTCACCTCGGAACGCAGCGAGACCGCGCCGGAACGGGGATCGTGGACGACCGCCTTCCAGGCCGATCCGGAGTGCGAGACCTGGACGGTGTGCCAGGTCCTGCCGCCGTCCGTCGAGGCCCAGGCCTGCACCTTCTTCACCGAGTCCGACAGCTGGCGCACCTGGCCGTCCTGCGGCCGGCTGCGCTGCAGGCCCAGGTCCACGGTGGTGGTGGCGCCCGGCTTCGCCTGGTTGCGCACGTTCAGCGCCTCCGGCCAGAAGCGGGTCAGGTAGCCCCTGATCTGCTGGACCTTGGACGGGTCGGCGTAGAAGTGCAGGAGCAGCGACGACTTCGGCGACAGGGCGCTCGCGGGCATCGCGTGCGTGTGCGTGGCCGACTCGCTCAGCGTGTACCAGCCGGCGCCGGGCAGCTTGGTCTCCAGGGTGGAGAACATGTCGATCGTCCTGGACACGACCGTCCGGCCGGACTTCGTCAGCTTGTAGGCGACGCGGGCGTCGGAGTAGTCCGGGAGTTCGGGGTCGGCGAACATGGTGGTGGTGTTGAGGTAGATGTTGCCGCCGTCCCAGGTGTACGGCAGCTGCCCGCCCGGCCCCCAGACGGCGTGGCCGATCACCGTCTTGTAGTGCCTGCCCTTGCCGTACTGGTGCCAGGTGCCGGCGATGAAGTCCTGGGCGTCCTGCGAGATCTCCCAGGACCCGGCGGACACGTGGGCGGTGAAGCCGAAGGGCAGGGTGTCCTCGACGCCGAGGTTCTCGATTCCCCACTCGCAGCTGTCGCCGCTGTCCGAATCGAGCTGGACGAGGGCCTGGCCCGTCTGCGGGCCGCTGCGCGCGGTGACCGCGATCGAGGCCAGCGTGGAGCGGTGGAAGGTGGCCGAAACGCCGCGTGGCACGCCCTTGCCGTACTCGGCGACGACCGAGTAGTGGTCCCCGCCGGCGGTGCGGGGCGTCCAACTGGCCCCGTAGGCCAGCTTGATGCCGGCGATCCCCGAGGGGATCACGTACATGTGGCCGGGATCCGCATAGGCGTCGATCTCCCCGGGGGTGTCACCGACGCATATGTCGGCCCGCAACTGCTGGTCGTAGCCGCTGCTCGGCAGGGCGGGGGTCAGCGCCTCCCGCACCGGGCGCCCGCCGCGGGCGTCGAATCCCACCTTCACCGAGCCGGAGGACACGGTCACGTGCCGGGCGCCGAGCGTGTCGGTGCCGTCCTTGGTGTTCCAGATGTCCGCGACGACGTCGTAACCGCCGGCCGGGACCTTCACCGCCTTGCCGGTGGTCAGCGTGTAGACGCCGAGCGTCTTGAGGTTGACGGCCCGCGCCTGGCCGGCCACGGCCTTGCCGTCCCGCCCCACCATCGCGAGCGTCAGCGACCCGCCGCCGCTGGCGGCGGCGGACCCCGCGTTCGCCAGCAGCAGCGGTGTCAGGACGGCGGTCGCGCCGACGAGCGCGTAAATGCGTCGCACTTTCAGTAACCCCCCAAACATGCGAAGAAAAGCGAGCGATGCTAGCACGCGCCCGGCCGGCGGACGGGCGGCGGACGGCCCGCGGACGGGCGGCGGCGGGGGTGGGGGCGGGAGTCGAAGCGGGAATTGGGGCGGGAGTTGGGGCGGGAGTGGGGCGGGGGCGCGCCCGCTCGCCGTGCTCATGGCGCGCGTTCCGCGTGTGGCCGGGCGGCGCGGGCACGCAGGGGGTAGCGTCCCGCTCGTGGATGAGCGATACGGACTCGGCGTTCCGCGGACCCTGGCAGAGGCGTGCGACCCCAAGCGCACCGCGCTGCTCGTCTACGACATGCAGGTCGGTGTCCTGGCGCAGATCGGCGACGGCGAGCGTGTCCTCGGCAAGGTGGCCGAGGTGGTGGCAGCGGCCCGCGCGGCCGGTGTCCGCACCTTCTTCCTGCGCCATGTGACGCTGCCCACCGAGCTGATGGGCGCCTCCCAGCTGCGGATGTGGCGGGCCTGGCAGCGGGTCGAACGGGCGGCGGACGTGGTCTCGCCCTTCCCGCCGGACGCCGAGCACACGAGCATCGTCCCTGAGCTGCGACCCACCGCCGCGGAAGCGGTGGTGGACAAGATCACCATGTCGGCGTTCGAGGGCACCTGGCTCGACATCGCGCTGCGCGACTGCGGCATCACGACGGTGGCCGTCGTCGGCGTCGCCCTGGAGATCGGTATCGAGCCGACCGTCCGTCACGCGGCGGACCTCGGATACGTACCCGTCCTCGTCACGGACGCCTGCGGCGCGGGCGACCGGCGTGCGGCGGAGCGCTCCGTGGAGGCCCTGCGTTTCGCGGGCGACACCCTGCTGACGACGGCCGACGAGTTCCGCGCGGCCTTGTCCGTGTCCGGGACCTGAGGCGGAAACAGCGGGGTTCCCCAAGCCGATTGCCGGCATGGGGAACCCCGCTGAGAACCCTGGAATTCGGGTGTTGTTCCGCACCGTCACCCGACGGAATCGGAATTGATGATCCCGCGGATCAGTAGGGGCCGTTCACGTTGTCGATCGAACCGTACACGTGGTAGGCGTAGTTGCACGCTGCGGTGATGTTCGCGACCGGGTCGTAGATGTTGAACGACGTGCCCGCAACGTGGTAGGCGTTGAACGTCGGCTGGATCACCTGCAGCAGGCCGATGGAGGGGTGGCCGGCGGCGGCGTTGGAGTCCCACAGGTTGATGGCGTTCGGGTTGCCGGAGGACTCCCGCATCACATTGCGGTAGATGCCGTTGTAGCTGCCCGGGATGCCGTGCTGCTTCATGATCGCCAGCGAGTGGTTGATCCACCCGGTCAGGTTGTTCGGGTAGCTCTGGGAGCCGGCGGTCGCGGTGCCGGTACCGGTCGAGGTGGTCGCCGAGGCGGGGACGGCCTTCACGGTCGACGTCGAGGCGGCGGTCGCCGGCTTGGCGGCGGGCGCGGCCGGGGCGGTGGTGGACGTGTGGTGCCACCAGGTCGGCAGCCGCAGGACCTGGCCCGGGTAAATGGTGTACGGGCGGGAGATCTTGTTGATCCGCGCGATGGCGTGCCAGCCGCCGGGCACCTTGTGGGCCCGGGCGATGCCGATGAGGGTGTCGCCGGCCTTGACGGTGTACGGCGTGGTGTGCGCTGTGTGCCAGGTGTGCGACGCGGTCGTGGAGGCGGTCGTGGCCGTGGCCGGCGCCGCGGTGGCGGCGTGGGCCGTTCCGGTCACGATGCCGCCGCACGTCAGGGCGGCGAAGGTGCCGACGACGACGGCGCCACGCGTGGAGATCAGTCGTGTCTTCTTCGGGCGGTTGAAGGCATGCTTGGGCATGGTGCGGACCTCGTTCCAAGGGTGTACATGCGCGCAGTCGCCGGCCCCCCTTGTCTTTCCGGCCCGCATTTCGTTTAGCGGTGCGCTGCGGCGAGCACATTGTTAGCAGCCGGAATTTCACGGGACAATTACCCATTGTTCTAAGCAGGCTAGTATCCGGATGGTCACAGGGTGTTTCCGGCCCGGAATTCGGCCCTTTCGACGGTCCGGTTACGCACTACCGGGCTTCGTAGGTGATTTACGTCCTATGTCGCGCATCACGCCCGGGGCCAGGAATGGGGAACGGGCGGTGAGATCACGTATGCGGCTGGTGCATACCGGCGCCGGATCCGATAACCGCCTCAACAATGCCTTACGACCCTTAAGGCTCTATTTATTCCGTATGACTTCAAAACGGACATAAGCTGCGAATGCCCTCGCCCGGCACCGCCCCGTCCGCCGTCGACCCGGAAACGCAAAGCACAGGAAAGTCCCCTTTTATGGGACGAACACGCGATTAAGTCACGAATCACACCATCAGCGGACATCGAGGACTTCCACCGGCGGGAAACCACTGTGCGTGGACCGGCGACCGCGCCGGTCCGGTGACAGCGAGGGGGACCGACGTCCCGAGCGAGGGCGGACAGAGGACGCAAGGCGGCGGCGTGCGGATCCGTCGTGGCAACGTGGTGGTCTACGCCCGCCTGGCCGCGGGCCCGCGGCCGCCGGCCCCTCTCCCCTGACGCGGGACCGCCGGGCGGGCGGCACGCGGGCCCCGACTTGTTAGGCAAGCCTTGCCTGCCTTACTGTCGGCGCGGCCGCAACCGTTCCCCCTTCTCCTGGAGCGTCCGCTCGTGTCCGGATCGAAGATCGCCCTGCTCGGAGCCATAGCCGGGTTCACCATCTACCTCGGCCTGCCGATCGGGCGCCTGCGCCGCCCCGCGCCGCGCCTGCGGGCCGCGCTGAACGCGGTCGCGATCGGCATCCTGATCTTCCTGGTCTGGGACGTGCTCAGCGCGGCGTGGGAGCCGACCGACGCGGCGCTCGCCGACCACCACTGGGCGACGGTGTTCCGCGGTGGACTGGTCCTGGCGGCCGGGCTGGCCGCGGGCCTGACGGGACTGGTGTATTACGACCGGATGCTCGCCGCCCGCCGTGAGCGTGCCGCCCGGCGCCCCGCGGGGCCGGGCGCCGCCGCCGTCGGGGAACTGGGCCGCCCGGCGGCCAGGTCGCAGGCCGCGAGCCTGGCGCTGATGATCGCCACCGGCATCGGCCTGCACAACTTCGCCGAGGGACTGGCCATCGGCAACTCCGCGGCCCGCGGCGAGATCTCGCTGGCGGTCCTGCTGATCGTGGGGTTCGGCCTGCACAACGCCACCGAAGGCTTCGGCATCGTCGCCCCGCTGGCCGCCGAGGGCGAGCGGCCCTCGTGGGGCACCCTCGCGCTGCTCGGCCTGATCGGCGGCGGCCCCACCTTCGCCGGGACCCTCGTCGGGCAGCACGTGGTCGACGACACCCTGTCCATCGCCTTCCTCGGCCTGGCGGCCGGCTCCATCCTCTACGTGATCATCGAACTCCTGGCCGTCGCCCGCCGCGCGGCCATGAAGGAGCTGACCACCTGGATGATCCTGCTGGGCCTGCTGCTCGGCTTCGCCACGGACGCCGTGGTGACCGCCGCGGGCGTCTGACCGCCCGCCACCCCGTACGCCGGAGTACGCCGCCGTACTCCGCCGTACTCCGGCGGGTGCCCGCGGGTTTCAGCCACGCGGCGCCCGCCCGCCGCGGTGAAAGCCGGCTGAAACCGCGCTGAACCGCCGCGCCGGCACCCTGCGGGCATGACGACGACCCAGCCGGCACAGCCGGACAAGCAGGAAGAGCAGGAAGAGCCGGCAGGCGCACCGCTCGCGATCGAGGCCACCGGGCTGCGCAAGTCCTACGGGGACAAGACCGTGCTCGACGGCATCGACATCCGCGTGCCCGCGGGCACCGTCTTCTCCCTCCTCGGTCCGAACGGCGCCGGCAAGACCACGGCGGTCGGCATCCTGTCCACGCTGCTGTCCGCCGACGGCGGGCGGGCGCGGATCGCCGGGCACGACCTCGTGGCCGAGGCCGGGGCGGTACGGGCGGCCATCGGGGTCACCGGCCAGTTCTCCGCCGTGGACGGCCTGATCACCGGCGAGGAGAACATGCTGCTGATGGCCGACCTGAACCACCTGCCCAGGCGCGAGGGCCGGCAGGTCGCCGCCGCCCTGCTGGAGCGCTTCGGCCTGGCCGAGGCCGCGCGGAAGCCGGTCTCCACCTACTCCGGCGGCATGAAGCGCCGCCTCGACATCGCCATGACCCTGGTCGGCGCACCGCGGATCATCTTCCTCGACGAGCCGACCACCGGCCTCGACCCGCGCTCGCGCCACATCATGTGGCAGATCGTCCGCGAACTGGTCTCCGGCGGCACCACCGTCTTCCTCACCACCCAGTACCTCGACGAGGCCGACCAGCTCGCCGACCGCATCGCGGTGCTGGACGGCGGCAGGATCGTCGCGCAGGGCAGTGCCGAGGAACTCAAGCGGCTCGTCCCCGGCGGCCACGTGCGGCTCCGCTTCACCGACCCGGCGGCGTACGAGCGAGCGGCGCGCGCCCTGGGCGAGGCCGCGCGTGACGACGAGCGGCTCGCCCTGCAGGTCCCCAGCGGCGGCAGCCAGCGCGAGCTGCGGGCCGTCCTCGACCGGCTCGACGCGGCCGCCGTCGAGGCCGACGAGCTGACCGTGCACACCCCGGACCTGGACGACGTGTTCTTCGCCCTGACCGGCGGTTCCGCCCCCACCCCGACCACCGGCAAGGAGACCGTCCGATGAGTACGCAGACCCCGACCGCCGACAGCGCCCCCGCCGTCCCGCCCGCCGCGACCAGCGCCCGCCCCGCCCAGCCGCTGCGCGACAGCCTCACCATGCTGCGGCGCAACCTCCTGCACGCCCGCCGCTACCCCTCCCTGACGCTCCAGCTCCTGCTGACCCCGATCATCCTGCTGCTGCTGTTCGTGTACCTGTTCGGCGACGTGATGAGCGCCGGCATCGACGGCGGCCACGCGGACCGCTCGGACTACGTCGCCTACCTGGTCCCGGGCATCCTCTTCCTGACCGCGGGCATGACCTCGCTCGGCACCGCGGTGTCCGTGGCCACCGACATGACCGAGGGCATCATGGCCCGGTTCCGCACCATGGCGATCTCCCGCGCGTGCGTGCTGATCGGCCACGTGATCGGCAGCGTGATCCAGACCCTGACCGCCCTGGCGCTGGTGCTGGGCCTCGGTTGCGTCATCGGCTTCCGGCCCGACGCCTCGCCGGTGGAGTGGATCGCCGCGGCCGGGCTGATGGCGCTGGTCAGCCTCGCGCTGACCTGGATCGCGGTCGGCCTCGGCCTGGTGAGCCCCAACCCGGAAGGGGCCAGCAACATGGGCTACCCGCTGATCATGCTGCCGTTCCTGTCCAGCGCGTTCGTCCCGGTGGACGCCATGCCGGGCTGGTTCCGCCGGTTCGCCGAGTACCAGCCGTTCACGCCCGCCATCGAGACCCTGCGCGGGCTGCTGCTGGGCAGCGGGATCGGCACGAAGAACGCCGTCCTGGCCGTCGCCTGGTTCGCGGGCCTGGCGGTGCTGGGTTACCTGTGGTCCAAGGCGCGGTTCAACCGCGAGCCGCGGCGGTGAGCTCGCGCAGCGCCGCCGCCCGCAGCTCCTCGCGCCCGAGGGCGGCGTACGCGGACCTCGCTGCCGCGTACGCCGCCGCGTCGGCGTCCTCGGCCGCCCGCCGGGCCCGGACCGCCGACAGGGAGGGGAACTCCCGTGCCAGCGGCATCCGCTCGGCCAGCGCCACCAGGCGTACGGCCGCCGCGCCGCCGCGGGCCAGCACGGCCAGGCCGAGCGCGAGCAGCAGCGTGCCGTACACCGGCAGGTCCACCGGACCGCCGCCCGCGGGTGAAGGGGAGGGAACGGAGGGGCCGGGAGGGTAGGGGGCGGCGGAGCCGGCGGGGGCCGGCGTCCCGGGCCCGCCCCGCGCACCCGGCAGCATCCCCAGCACCCGCTCCCTCAGCCGCGCCTCCAGCGCGGCCACCGGTTCCAGCCGGCCGTGCCGCGCGTGGGCGGCCAGCGCGGCCGCCTCCACCTCCAGCGCCCACGGGTCGGCGAAGGGGTCGTCGCCCGCGTACCGCGTACTGACCTCCCGTATCCGCTCCGCCGCCTGCCGCCACATCCCGAGACCGGCCTCGGTCAGCCCGCGGGCCAGCGCGATCTCGGCCCGCACCGGCAGGGCGGGGGCGTACGCCTGCGCGGCCTCCGGCGGCTGGTCCGCTTCCGCGAGCCGCAGCCAGTACTCCGCCTCGTCGGTCTCCCCCCGCTGCAGGCAGGCCAGCGCCAGCGACCAGCGGACGCCCAGCGCGTCCGACCAGCCGCCGAACTCGCCGGACGCCTCCAGCGCGGCCCGCAGGTGCCCGTACGCCTCCTGCCCGCGCTCGGACTGCAGGCACAGCTCGCTGAGCCGCCCGTGGCACAGGAGCGCGACCGACGGGTTGCCGAGCGGTTCCAGCGCGCGCAGCATCCGGCGGGCGCACTCCAGGGCGCGCTCGGTGTCCTGCTCGGCCTCCCACACGTAACTGGCGACGCACTCCGCCACGCCCGCCAGCATGGGCCGGGTGTCGGCGCACAGTTCCTCCAGCCGCTCGTACCGCGGCGGGCGCATGTCCGGGACGGCGCACAGGACGACGGCCAGTGCCTGGAGCAGGGTCCCGGGTTCCGCGGGCGGCAGGCGGCGCAGGGTGACGAGGTGGCGTACCGCGTGCGGGCCGCGCCCCATGAACAGGTTGGTGGTGCACGCCACGGCCGCGCTGCGGGCGGTCTCGACGTCCTCGGGCCCGGGACGGAAGTGGGACAGCGGGCCGCCGGTGTCGGCGGCCAGGGCGACGAGCCGGGCGTAGTTGGAGTCGGTCGCCCACAAGGAGGCCAGCACGGCGGTGACCGCCGCGATCGCGGGCCCGTCGTCGCGGGCCAGCGCGTACCGCAGCGCGAGGACCAGGTTGTCCTGCTCGGCCCGGATGCGGGCCCAGGCGGGCTGCGGATCGCCGCTGAACAGCACGTCGTGGTGCGCGCGGCCGAAGTCCCGCGCCCAGGCCAGGAACCGGGCGGTGACCTCCTCGTCCTCGCCCGCCTCGCGGCGCCGCCCGGCGCTGAACTCCCGCAGCGTCTCCAGCATGCGCAGGCGCGTCCCGGCCGGGCCGTCGTCCACGGTGACCAGCGACTGTCCGGCGAGCCGCTCCAGCAGGTCCAGCACGTCCGCGCCCGCGGCCGCTTCGGTGTCCTCACCCTCCCCGGCGCCGAGCACGTACCGGGCCGCGTCCTCGGTGAAGCCGCCGGGGAACACCGACAGCGCCCGCATCGCCGCCCTGCCGCCGGGCTCCAGCAGGTTCCAGCTCCACTCGACCACGGCCCGCAGCGTGCGGTGCCGTTCCGGCGCGTCGCGGGCGCCGCCGCGCAGCAGCGAGAAGCGGTCGCGCAGCCGGCGCGAGATGTCGGCCACCGACAGCACCCGTACCCGGGCGGCGGCGAGTTCCACGGCCAGCGGCAGGCCGTCCAGGTGCCGGCAGATCCCGGCCACCTGGCCGGCGGGCAGGTCCACGCCGGGACGCGCGGCCCGCGCCCGCTGCTCGAACAGCTCGACGGAGGTCGCCAGGGACAGCTGCGGCAGCGCGTACACCGACTCCGAGGTCAGCCCGAGCGCGGCCCGGCTGGTGGCCAGGACCCGCAGGTCCGCGCACCGCGACACGAGCGCCTGGACGAGGGAGGCCGCGCCCGGCAGCACGTGCTCGCAGTTGTCCAGCACCAGCAGCGCGGGTCCGGCGCCGAGCGCGGTGGCGATGCCGCTCAGCGCGTCGCCGCCGCCGGTGAGCGGCCGGCCCTCCGCGGCGCCCACGGCCGAGGCCACCTCGGCGGCCACGTCGTCGTCGGCGGTGGCGCCCGCGAGGGTGACGAAGTGGACGACGGGCTGCTCGGCCGCCCGGCTCACCGCGTGGGACAGGCGGGTCTTGCCCAGCCCGCCGGGGCCGACGACGGTGACCAGACGGGCCTCGCGCAGCATCCCGGTCACGGCGGCGACGTCGGCGTCCCGGCCGAGCAGCGGGTTCGGCTCGTGCGGCACGCCGTGGCGTACCGGCGGGACGTCCGCGGCCAGCAGCTCCCGGTGCACCGAGCGCAGCGCCGGGCCCGGATCCGTGCCCAGCTCCTCGCGCAGGGCGCGGCGATAGGTCTCGTAGCGGACCAGCGCGGCGGCCCGGCCCGCGGTCGCGGCCTCGCAGCGCAGGAGTTCCGCCAGCACCTCCTCGTCCCGCGGCAGCTCCCGGGCCAGCCCGGCCAGCGGCGCCGCGGCCTCCTCCCGCCGCCCGAGCCGGGCGAGGGCGAGCGCCCGGGAGCGGGCCAGCGACCGCAGGGCCGGCAGGCGCTCCGCGCGCAGGGCCGCCACCGGGTCGTACGGGTCCGCGCCCGCCCCGGCACCCGGGCCACCGCCCGGCCCGCCGTCCCACAGCGCCAAGCCCTCCTCGGCCCGGGCCAGGGCGCCCTCGTGGTCACCGGCCCGCGCGCAGCGCGCGCTCGCCGCCTCGAACACCAGCAGCGCGGAGCTGTCGACCCGCGTCTCGTCCAGCGCGAGCCGGTAGCCCGTCGGCGTGCTCACCACGAGGTCGGCGCCGACATGCGCGCGCAGCCGTGAGACCAGGACCTGCACCGCCTTGCCCGGCCGCTCCGGCCGCTCGTCCGGCCACAGGCCCTCCACCAGCCGCCCCGTACCGCAGCCGGTGCGCAGGTCCGCCGCGAGCAGCGCCAGCAGCCCGCGCAGCCGGGGCGCGGTGATCTCCCGGCCGCGGCACGCCACGCGGGGCAGCAGAACCAGTTCGGTCGTCACGCCTGCAGACTAGCCAGCACGCGCACCGGCGCGTCCGGGCGTGCGGGCGTGCGCCGGGGCGGGCCGTCACGGCCGGGAGCGCTTGCGTCATACCCCCCTGGGGTATACGGTGACGATAAAGCTACCCCCTAGGGGTATACGGAGAGTGGAGGGAGCTCGCCCCATGTCCTCGCTGCCCACGTCGTCGCCCACGCCGTCGCCCGCGTCGTCGCTCAAGGCGCCCGCGTTCCTGCCCATGGCGACCGCGTCGTCCTGCTGCACCCCGGACGGACACTGTGCCCCGGACGGCCCCGCGGCCGCCGGCGACCCCGCGCCCGGAGCCGTGACCGCCGTGTACACGGTGTCCGGCATGACCTGCGGCCACTGCGAGACGGCCGTCGGCCGGGAGATCTCGGCGCTGGCGGGCGTCACCGGCGTGGCCGCCGACGCCACGACGGGCCGCGTGACGGTCACGTCCGCCGCCCCGCTGTCCGAGGACGCCGTCCGGGCCGCCGTGGACGAGGCCGGTTACGAACTGGTCGGCCCCGCCTGACCCCGGGCCGGGGTCCGGGCCGCCCGACCCGCGCCCCGGCGCCGCATCGTCTACCGCTGGAGTCACCCCATGAACACCCCGAGCACCGCCCCGTCGACCCCCGACCGGCCCGCGCAGCCCGTAAAGCACCCGGAGCACCTGGAACGCCCGGAGCACCCGGAACGCGTCGAGCTGGCCATCGGGGGCATGACCTGCGCCTCCTGTGCCGCGCGGATCGAGAAGAAGCTCAACCGGATGGAGGGCGTGACCGCCACCGTCAACTTCGCCACCGAGAAGGCGCGCGTCGACTTCGGCCCCGGGGTATCGGTCGAGGACCTGGTGGCGACGGTGGAGCGGACCGGCTACACCGCCGCCCCACCGCCGCCACCGGAACCCGAACCGGCCGCCGCCGAGGCCGCCACCCCCGGGTCCGGGTCCGGCGAGGCGTCCGGTCGGGCGCCCGGGGAAGCCGACGGCCTGCGGGACCGGCTGCTGATCAGCGCGGTGCTGACGGTGCCGGTGGTGCTGCTGTCGATGGTCCCCGCCTGGCAGTTCACGAACTGGCAGTGGCTGGCGTTCGCGCTGACCGGCCCGGTCGTGGCGTACGGCGGCCTGCCCTTCCACCGCGCCGCCGCGATCAACCTGCGGCACGGCGCGGCCACCATGGACACCCTGATCTCGCTGGGCACCCTGGCGGCCTTCGGCTGGTCGACATGGGCGCTGTTCGGCGGCGACGCCGGCATGCCGGGCATGAAGCACGGCTTCGAGTGGCGGACCGGCGGCGCGGACGCCTCCTCCATGCTCTACCTGGAGACGGCCGCCGCGGTCACGACGCTCATCCTGCTCGGCCGCTTCTTCGAGGCGCGTTCCAAGCGCCGCGCCGGGGCCGCCCTGCGGGCGCTGATGGACCTCGGGGCCAAGGACGTCGCGGTGCTGCGCGACGGCCGGGAGGTGCGCGTCCCGGTGGCGCGGCTGACGGTCGGCGACCGGTTCGTGGTGCGGCCCGGCGAGAAGATCGCCACGGACGGCACCGTGGTCGAGGGCTCGTCCGCGGTCGACGCCTCGATGCTGACCGGCGAGTCCGCCCCGGTGGAGGTCACGGCCGGCGACACCGTCACCGGAGCGACCGTCAACGCGGGCGGCCGGCTGGTCGTCGAGGCCACCCGTGTCGGGGCGGACACGCGGCTGGCCCGGATGGCCAGGCTGGTGGAGGACGCGCAGAACGGAAAGGCCGCCGCCCAGCGCCTCGCCGACCGCGTCTCCGCGGTCTTCGTCCCCGCGGTGATCCTCATCGCCGCGGGCACGCTCGCCGGCTGGCTGCTGGCCGGCGGCGGCGCGGCCCAGGCGTTCACGGCGGCCGTCGCCGTCCTGGTGATCGCCTGCCCCTGCGCGCTGGGCCTGGCCACCCCGACCGCGCTCATGGTCGGCACCGGCCGCGGCGCCCAGCTCGGCATCCTCATCAAGGGCCCCGAGGTGCTGGAGACCACCCGCGCGGTGGACACGATCGTGCTGGACAAGACGGGTACGGTGACCACCGGCCGGATGACCCTGACCGCCGTCCGTACCGCCGACGGCACCGCCGGGGACGAGGCCCTGCGGCTGGCCGGCGCGCTGGAGCACGCCTCCGAGCACCCGATCGCCGCCGCCGTCGCGACCGCGGCCGCCGAACGGCTCGGCGCCCTGCCGCCCGTGGAGGACTTCGTGAACACCGCGGGCAAGGGCGTCCAGGGCGTGGTCGACGGGCACGCGGTGGTCGCGGGACGCGAGGAGTGGCTCGCCGACTGGTCGCTGACGCTGCCCGGGGAGCTGGCCGTCGCCAAGAAGGAGGCCGAGGCGGCCGGCCGCACCGCGGTCCTGGTCGGCTGGGACGGCGCCGCGCGCGCCGTGCTGGAGGTCGCCGACGCCGTCAAGCCCACCAGCGCCCAGGCCGTACGCGAGCTGCGCGCGCTCGGGCTCACGCCGGTCCTGCTCACCGGCGACAACCGGGCCGTCGCCGAAGCCGTCGCCGCCGAGGTCGGCATCGACGAGGTCGTCGCCGAGGTGCTGCCCGAGGACAAGGTCGCCACCGTACGGCGGCTGCAGGAGCGTGGACGGTCCGTCGCGATGGTCGGCGACGGCGTCAACGACGCGGCGGCCCTCGCCCAGGCCGACCTCGGCCTGGCCATGGGAACCGGCACCGACGCCGCCATCGAGGCGGGCGACCTGACGCTGGTACGCGGCGACCTGCGGGTGGCCGCCGACGCCATCCGCCTGGCCCGCCGCACCCTGGCCACCATCAAGGGCAACCTCTTCTGGGCCTTCGCCTACAACGTGGCCGCCCTCCCCCTGGCCGCCGCCGGCCTGCTCAACCCCGTCATCGCCGGGGCCGCGATGGCCTTCTCGTCCGTCTTCGTCGTCACCAACAGCCTGCGCCTGCGCCGCTTCCGCCCGCAGGAGCCGGCGCGGGCATGACCCGCACGGCGGCTCAGCGGTCGGTCAACCAAACCCCCTGGGGGTATGGTGAGCCCACATCGTCAGGACGGTGTCCTTGCGACGGGTGCGAGGAGTGAGGCGAGCGTGACGCGCGACGGCGACCACCGGGAGCCGGGCCGGGCCCGGCTCCCGGTGCTGTGCGCCGTCCTGCTCGGCCTCCTGCTGATGCACGGGAGCCCGGCGAGCGCGGCCTCGGGGTGCCACGGCGCCATGCTCGCGTCCGCCGCGTCCCCGGCGATGACGTCCCCGGCGATGACGTCCACGGGCACGGCGCCGGGGCTCCCGGCGAGCCGCGCCCAGGCCATGGCGACCGCCCCACCGGACGCGGCGGCCCGACCGCCGGACACCGGAAGCCACGCCACGGCCCCCGCGCCCCACGCCACGCGGTCGCCGGCCCTCACGCCGGCCATGCCGACCGCCCGGGTGGACACCACAGGCCACGCGCCGACCGCAATGACCGCAACCGCGACCCGTGCGGCCACGACCACGGTCAGCGCTCCGGGCGGCCCTACGACGGACACCACAAGCCACCCCACAGCCGCCACCGCCGGCCTGACGGCCCACGCGGCCCACACGACCCACGCGGTGGCCCGCGTGCCCGCCATGGCGAGCGCCCCGAGGCACGCGGGGGCCCTCAAGCGGATTTCCGCGGGCCGCCGGGCGGAGGCGGCGCGGGCCGGCGAGCGGGCAGCGGGCGGCGGGGCGTCCTGCCTGGCCACGGCCGCGCGCGGCGGCCCGCACCTTTCCCCGCCCGCCGCACTGACGCCCGCCGTGCCGCCGGCCGTCGCCGCGCCGGGCCGTTCCGGCCGCCCGCCGGTCCCGGGCCGGCGCGGACCGCCGGGCGGCGGCCGCGATCTGCTGCTGCGGGTGTGCGTCGCGCGCACGTGACGGGCCCTGCCCGGCTCCTCGGTCGTACGGGGTCCGGGACAGGAAGCCCTGCTCACGCGCGCGCCCAAGGGCGCGCCGCCCGGAAGGACCTTGACCTCATGTCCGCACGCAAGCCCTTCGCGCTCCGCCGCGCCCTCGCGGCGACCGCCTGTCCGGTCGCCCTCACCGCGGTCCTCGCCGCCTGCGGCTCGTCCGCCGACCCGCATGGCGCGCACGCCGCTCACGACTCCCACGGCACTCACGGCACTCACGCCGCGTCGCCGATGGCCGGCATGACACCGTCCGCCCGTTCCTCCGCCGCCATGCCCATGCCCATGCCCGGCATGGACCGGATGCCCGTGGGGAACGGCCTGTCCGACTCCGCCGGCGGCTACCGCATGGTCTCCCGTACCGCGCAGGCTCCCGCCGGGACGCCGCTGACGTACCGCTTCACGATCACCCGGCCCGACGGCGAGCCCGTCACCGGCTTCGCCATCGACCAGACGAAGCGGCTGCACTTCTACGCCATCCGCTCCGACCTCACCGGGTTCCGGCACCTCCACCCCGCCATGGCCGCCGACGGCACCTGGGCGGCGGACCTGGGCTCCCTCCGGCCCGGCGCCTGGCGGCTGTTCGCCGGCTTCACGCCGGACGCGGGGGCGGGCAGGGGCAAGGACTTCGTGCTCAGCCGCACGCTCACCGTGCCAGGCGCCGCGAAGGCCGTCCCGCTGCCCGGGGCCGCGCCCACGGCCGCCGTCGACGGCTACACCGTCACCGTGCGGGGCGAGGTGATGGCCGGAATGGCGCACGACCTGACGGTGGACGTCGCCAAGGACGGCAGGCCGGTCACCGACCTTCAGCCGTACCTGGGCACGTACGCCCATCTGACCGCCTTCCACGCCGGCGACCTGGCGTTCGCCCACCTCCACCCGCGCACAGCGGTCCGCGGGGACCACGGCGGGCCCGAGCTCGCCTTCCACGCCGAGCTGCCCGAGGCCGGCGACTGGCGGCTGTTCCTGCAGTTCCGCGCCTCCGGCGCCCTGCACACCGCGGCGCTGACCCTGCACGCCGGCTGAGCACACCCGTGCGCACGGACGTACGAACGACCGTGCGCACGGTGGCCGGCCTCCGGGACAACCCCGAGGTCCTGGCCCTGCGCAACGTCGTCGGCCGGGAACTGCACCGCTTCCCCGAGCTCGACGCCGTACGGCGCGCGGCCGGCCCCGAGCGCCACCACCCCGCGGTGGCCAAGGCGCTGCGGACCCTCGCCGACCGCGGCCGCCTCGACATCCCCGACCTCGAAGCGGCGATCGTCCAGCTCTACGCCTTGCTGCTCTACCCGCACGTCGTCTTCGGCGCCTACGGCACCCGCGTGGACGACGACCTGACGGAGCGTCTGATCACCGCCGGCGTCGACATGTTCCTGGGCTACTACGCCCCGTCGCCCGGCGCCTCGCGGGTGACGTAACGGGCGCCGGCGGCCGTCAGCCTCTTTCCCCGGGGGCGGTGGACCGCGGCCGCCACAGCGGGTCGCGCCCGCTCAGCCCGATCACCTGGTCCAGCAGCGGGGCGTCCGGCGGCACCGGGACCGCAGGACCGAAGGGGCCGCGGCCCGGTGCGCGGTCGTCCGCGGAGGCGGCCAGCAGGGCGCGGCAGGCGGTGAGATCGCCGGTGGCCGGGGAGTACGGCAGGCCGGTGGCGCGGGCCAGGTCCCAGCCGTGGACGACGAGTTCGTTGAGGGCGACGGCCCCGGCGACGGAGCCGGGGAGGGACACACCACCCACCTGCGTCATGCCGTCCCACGCCGCGGGGTCGCGCCAGGCGGCCGCGAGGCCGGTCAGCAGCCCCGGAAGTTCGGTGCGCCACCGGCCGTCGTCGTCGATGTCGGGCTCGGCGTCGGCGGGGTTGCCCGAGGTGGTCGGGCCGAGGTCCTTGCGGGCGGCGTCGCGGAAGGCGACGCTCAGGCCGGCCAGGTGGCCGAGCATGTGGCGCACGGCCATGCCGGGGCAGGGCGTGGGTTCGCCGAGCTGCCGGTCGCCGATCGCGGCGGCCAGCGCGGCGACCGCGCGTGCGGCCGGTTCCAGGTCGAGCGTCGTGGTGTCAGCCATCGGGAGTACGTCCTTTCGTCTGCCGGTCCGCGTACGCCGGTCGCCCCGGCCGGTCGCCGTCGTCGGCTGCCGTGGTCGGCTGCCGTCGGCCGCCGTGGCCGGGGTCCCGTACGCCGGTTGGGGTACGCCCCGGCGCACGTCACTTCGCACGCCGGGCGTCCCACCCCTGCAGACCGCCGTCCCCGCCGGAACTCATCGGTCGGGGGCGGGCACGTGAAAACACCGGTGCCGGGTCCTCACGGGGAGGACCCGGCACCGGTGGGTCGCACGCCGGGCCACGGGCCGGGGTCCGGGGTCCGGGGCTACGGCTGCGGGTGGCGCGACGAGTCGCGGGTCAGTGCTGGCGGCTGCCGCGGCGGCGGAACCGGAACGCCGCGCCGACGGCCAGCAGGACGGCCGCCGCACCCGAGAGGCCGATCACCGAGGCGCCGGTCGAGGCGAGGCTGCCGCCGTTCGACGGGCCGTTGCCGGAACCGCCGTTGGTGGCAGCCGGGGTGGGCGTGGCGGTCGGAGAGGAGCTCGGCGAGGAGCTGGGGGTGCCGGTGGTCGAACCCGTCGTCGTACCGCCCGTGGTCCCGGCGGTCGTCCCGCCCGTCGTACCGCCGGTGGTTCCTCCGGTCGTACCGCCCGTGGTCCCGCCCGTCGTTCCGGCGGTGTCCCCACCCGTCGAACCGCCGGTCGTACCGCCGGTCGTCCCGGCCGTGTCCCCGCCCGTCGTACCGCCGGTCGTCCCGGCCGTGTCCCCGCCCGTCGTACCGCCGGTCGTCCCGGCCGTGTCCCCGCCCGTCGTACCGCCGGAAGTGGTGCCCGTGGCGGGGCAGTCGACCCAGAAGACCTTCTGCTTGGCCTTGCCGTGCTCGCCGTCGAAGTTCCACTCCAGCTTGTAGTGGCCGTCCGACAGGGTCATGTCGGCGGTGCGGCCGTCGCCCTGCGCGTCCAGGGTGATCGTGTCGCTGGCGACCGGGTTCTTCTTCGCGTCGTGCGCCTTGTCGATGATCTTCCAGCTCACGGACTGCTGCCCGTCGAAGCCGAAGGCGTCGAGGTAGAACGTGCACACCTGCGGCTCGTTCCCGGGCGGCTCCTGGCCGGTCTTCGCATCGTGGATCTTGATCGTGCCGTTGTCGCCGGGGGCGTTGTGGGCCGACGCCGCCGGGGCGAGCAACATGGTCGCCGCGGCCGCGGCGACCGCCGCAGCACCGACGTGGGGAAGGGCGCGCATGGGCATACCAACCTGAGGACGAAGGTGGAGCGGGGGGAGGTCACCAAGATTCCGGGGGCGCGAGGGCACCCGTCAAGTCCCGGACTGGGGCACAGAGTGACGGATGACCGGATTGTGCGCAGCCTTCCGATTCGCTCTCATAACAATCCGGCCACGAAGGATTGAACAAGCCAACCGCGGGAACCCCCCACCCCTTCACGGACACACGCACGTCAATCATGGACATGTCAGACGATAGTCCACCGAAGCCGCATTCGCGCAGGCAGGACTCACAAGCGACTCAAGACTTTAACGTTCCATGGCTTTCTCTTAGGGCGTTCTTCGACGACGCTGACGCCGTCGCAGATCTCCCCAACCCAAGGAGAGTCATATGCACTTGCGCGCACGGCTGGTGAGCACCGTGGCCGCGGCCCTGACGGCGATCCCGTTGACGGTCCTCGGTCCCGCGGCAATCTCGCACGCCACGTCGCAGGTCCCGGCCACGGCGAAGGCGGCGCACTCGTGCGCCACCGCCAAGGCCGGATTCGCCGCCTGCAAGGCGCTGGTCCGCACCGACCTCGTGTCCGCCAAGTCCCTTGCCCCCCAAGCCACGCCATCCGGCTTCGGGCCCGCCGCCCTGCAGTCCGCGTACAACCTGCCGTCGAGCACCGCCGGTTCGGGCCGCACGGTCGCGATCGTGGACGCGTACGACGACCCCACCGCGGAGGCGGACCTGGGCGTCTACCGCAGCCAGTTCGGGCTGCCCGCCTGCACCACGGCCAACGGCTGCTTCAAGAAGGTCGATCAGAACGGCGGCACCTCCTACCCGAAGAAGGACGGCGGCTGGGCGGAGGAGATCTCGCTCGACCTCGACATGGTCTCGGCGATCTGCCCCAACTGCCACATCCTCCTGGTCGAGGCGAAGACCCCGTCCTTCGCCAACCTGGGCGCGGCGGTCAACCGGGCCGCGGCGACCTCCGGCGTGGTGGCGATCAGCAACAGCTACGGCGGCTCCGACGCCTCCGACGCGAACTACGGCTCGTACTACAACCACCCGGGCATCGCGGTGACCGCGAGCTCCGGTGACAGCGGCTACGGCGCGAGCTATCCGGCCGACTCCCACTACGTCACCGCCGTCGGCGGCACCAGCCTGAAGTCCGCCTCCACCTCGCGCGGCTGGACCGAGAGCGCGTGGAGCGGCGCGGGCAGCGGCTGCTCCGCGTACAACACCGCGCTCAGCGGCGCCGCGTCCTTCGGCACCGGCTGCGCCAAGCGCGCCGAGGCCGACGTCTCCGCGGTCGCCGACCCCGCCACCGGCGTCGCCGTCTACGACAGCACCACCTACCAGGGCATGTCCGGCTGGATGGTCTTCGGCGGCACCAGCGTGTCCTCCCCGGTCATCGCCTCGGTGTTCGCCCTGGCCGGCAACACGGCCTCGATCGACAACAACTACCCCTACACCCACGCCTCGTCCCTGTGGGACGTGACCTCCGGCAGCAACGGCTCCTGCCCCACCACCCAGTGGTGCAACGCCCGCACCGGCTGGGACGGCCCGACCGGCCTCGGCACCCCGAACGGGACCGGCGCCTTCTGACACACGCCCGTCCGGCACGCTGACACCGACGCGGCCGGGCCGGGAGCCGCGGGGCTCCCGGCCCGGCCGCCGCCGTCAGCCGATGCCCGTGACCTGGAGCGCGGTGGTCCAGTCGGTACGGATCGCGCTGCGGGCCGAGGCCAGGGTGATGGTGCCGTTGCAGACGGCGTTCTTGAGCTTGGTCTCCACGCCGTCCTTGGTGTACGCGGTCTTCGTGCCGTAGTGCGGCTCGGGCCACAGGTTGCCCGGGTCGCGCGGCGCGCCGCCGAGCTCCAGCGGGACCAGGTGGTCCTCCTCGTAGTCCGACATGTTGGTGTCGGAGTAGCCGTAGTCGGCGATGCCCTGCTGCTTGAGCGCGTTGGTGTACGAGGTCGGCGGCCGCACGGTCCCGGTCCAGCCGGACACGCAGATCGTGCTGCGGATGGTGGACTGCGTCACGTCCGGGTTGTACGCGCCCGGGGTGCAGTACGGGTCGGGCAGCGGCAGGTACGCCTGCGAGCAGGTGCTCGCGTGGGCGGCGCCCGCGCCGACGCCGATGACCAGAGCGCTGACGGCGAGCGCGAGCGCGGAGCCGGCGGCCGCGGTACGGGACGCGGAACGGGCGGGGGACGCGGTGGTGCGGGCGGCGGTGGTACAGGCGGTGGTGGGGGACGCGGGGCGTATTCGGCTGATGGAGCGCATGGGGGTCTCCCGGTGGCGAGCGGCCCGGCCTGGAGCGCCAGGATCGTGTCCATGACACCCCAGACGGGGCTACGCGGGTAGACCGCCGACAGGGAATTCGCGGCACGTTCCCCTTCCCGTCGGGGAGTTGTGGCCGCCGCGTGGCCACGCGTGCCGCACATGGCCCCGCGTCCCGCAGGTGGCCCCGCGCCCCGCACATGGCTGACGGCCCCCACCCCGCGCGCACGAACGGGGCGGCGCACACCGGCCGGGCACCGGCGCACGCCGCCCCTCCGCACCCTCCGCGCCCTCCGTAAAGGAAGCGGGGATTCAGGCGGGGATTCACAGACTGCGGGCGGTGATGTCGCCGTAGGCGGTGGTCGCGTGGACGGTCAGGCCCGCGGCGGCGCCGTCGGCGTTCTTGAGCGCGTTGTCGATCCGGCCGTACGCGGTGCCGGCGTCCAGGGCGGCGGAGACGCCGCGGGCGGCGCCGACCGAGATGTCCCCGTGCTGGGTGCGCAGGACGACCTCGCCCCGCACGGCCTCGGTGACGACGAGGTCGCCCTTCTGGGTGCTGATCTCCGCGGGGCCGCCGAGGCGGCCGACGCGCACGTCGCCCGCCTGGAGGGTGACGCGGGCGCCTTCGGTCTCGTCGAGCTTGACGGTGGCCTGCGCGCCCTCGAAGACGACGTCGCCGAGCCGCCCGACACCGCGGAGTTCGGCCAGCGGCGCCTTGGCCTCGACCCGGGAACCCGCGGGCAGTTGGACGGTCACCTCAAGGGACCCGGAAGGGCCGAGGATCCGCCTCTTCGCACCCGGCGACTGGATCCGCAGCACGCCGTCGCCGTACGCCACCTCGACCTGCTCGGCGGCCTTCACGTCGGCGGTCTTGGCCGCGTCCGCGGGCAGGACCTCGACCGTGGTGTCGGTCCGGTCGGCGGCGATGAAGCGGATGAGTCCCGCGGGGATGTCGAGGACGACCGCGATGGGCGCGGGGGTGTCGAACGTCCGTGTCCCGTTCTGCTGCTTCTGCATCGTGCGCTCCTTCGGCTCGTTGTTCGCGATGACAGAAACGCTACGTTGCTTTCACGGATTCGGCAACGCGATCGTTGCATCATCTGGCTATATTCGCAGCTCACATCCACATATTCATTGCAATGGCCATGCGGGTAACGCAACACCCCCCCTGCCATTCATTGCAATGAACGCGAGTGAACGCTAAGCTCGGCACGCGACGGACCACGAAGGAGGCCGCGATGCCGGGAGGCAGACTGACCCAGCAGGAGCGCCGGCAGATCGCGCTGGGCCTGGCCGACGGCCTCGCCTACGCCGAGATCGCCAGACGCCTGGACCGTCCGACCTCGACGGTCACGCGCGAGGTGATGCGCAACGGCGGCCCCACCGCCTACCGGGCCGACCTCGCCCACCGCGCCACCGAGCACCGCGCCCACCGCCGCCGGCGGACCGCTCCCAAGGCCCCGGGTACGCCCCCGCAGGCGCACGGGCGCGACGCGGAGGCCGTGCGCGCGTACGAGGAGAAGTTCACCACCGTGCTCATGGGGGCCGGCCTGCCCACGATGATGTCCCGGGTGCTGGCCTGCCTCTACACCACCGACAGCGGCAGCCTCACCGCGTCCGAACTCGTCCAGCGCCTCCAGGTCAGCCCGGCGTCCGTCTCCAAGGCCATCGCGTTCCTGGACACCCAGGGCCTCGTCCGCCGGGAGCGCGACGAGCGGCGGCGCGAGCGCTACGTCGTCGACGACGACGTCTGGTACCAGGCGATGATGGCCAGCGCCCGGTCCAACGCCCAGCTCGTCGAGATCACCCGGGAGGGCGTCGGCGTCCTCGGCCCGGGCACCCGGGCCGGTGCCCGCCTGGAGAACGCCGCCCGCTTCGTCGACTTCGTCACCGAGAGCATCACCCGCGCCGCCGAGCAGGCCCGCGACATCCTGTACGCGAAAGCCGCGCCGCCGCCCGAGGCCACCCCCGAGCCCGCGTCGCCCCCGGACGCCACCGCGGAACGCGCGCCTGACCCGGACGCCACCGCCGGGCCCGCACCGGACCCGGCCCCCCTCAGCCCTGCGGAAAGCCCTGCGGAAACTCCTGCTCCACCCAGATGACCTTGCCCTCGGGGGTGTAGCGGGTGCCCCAGCGGGTGGAGAGCTGGGCGACCAGGAACAGGCCGCGCCCGCCCTCGTCGGTGCTGGCGGCGTGGCGCAGATGGGGGGAGGTGCTGCTGGCGTCGGCGACCTCGCAGATGAGGGTGCGGTCGAACAGCAGCCGTACGTGGATGGGCCCGGCGGTGTAGCGGATGGCGTTGGTGATCAGCTCGCTCAGCACCAGCTCGGTGGTGAAGACCAGGTCCTCCAGGCCCCAGCCGGCCAGCTGGTTGCTGGCGTCGTCGCGGATGTCGGCCACGGCCGCGGGATCGGGCGGTACGTCCCAGCGCGCGATCCGGTCCGCGGGCAGGGCGCTGGTGCGGGCGACGAGCAGGGCGATGTCGTCGCGCTGCTGGTCCGGCATCAGTGTGGCGAGCACGGCGTCGCAGAGCTCGTCCGGGCTCCGGTCGTCGGCGCCGGCCAGCGCGCCCGCCAGCAGGTCCAGGCCCTCGTCGATGTCCCGCCGCCGGTCCTCGACGAGGCCGTCGGTGTAGAGCACCAGCCGGCTTCCCTCGGGCAGCCGGCGCCGCACCGCCTCGAAGGGCAGGCCGCCCACGCCGAGCGGCGGGCCCGGCGGCACCTCCAGGTACTCCACCGTGCCGTCCGGCAGGGCCAGGGCGGGCGGCAGGTGGCCGGCCCTGGCCAGCTCGCAGCAGCGCGAGACCGGGTCGTAGATCGCGTACAGGCAGGTCGCGCCGGCGGTGGGCACCCCGGTGCCCTCCTCCTTGTCGATGCGCGCCACGAGCTCGTCCAGGTGGACGAGCAGTTCGTCGGGCGGCAGGTCGAGCATGGAGAAGTTGTGCACGGCGGTACGCAGCCGGCCCATGGTGGCGGCCGCGTGCATGCCGTGCCCGACGATGTCGCCGACGACCAGGGCGACGCGGGCGCCGGGCAGCGGGATGACGTCGAACCAGTCGCCGCCGACACCGGCCTGGGCGGGCAGGTAGCGGTAGGCGACGTCCAGGGCGTTCTGCTCGGGCAGGCCGTGCGGGAGCAGGCTGCGCTGCAGGGTGACGGCGGCGGTGGTGTTGCCGGTGACGGCCGAGTCGATCTGCTCCTGGGTGGTGTACTTCGTGTCGAAGACGCCGGTGTTGCGGCCGACCCGCAGCACCGCGACCCGGTCGGCGACCGGCCGGACCTCCTCCATCTCCGGGCTGACCAGGAGGACGCCCAGCATCCGGTCGCGCATCCGCCGGATCATGTCCAGGACGAGGGCGGCCTGGGCGGGCTCAAGCGCGGCGGTGGGCTCGTCCAGGATGACGAGCTGGGGGTCCCCGATCAGGGCGCGGGCTATCGCCACACCCTGCCGCTGGGCGGCCGACAGGGACGCGACCGGCACCCGGAGGCTGGGTATGCGTACCGACAGGGCGTCCAGCAGGGCGCGCGAGCGCTCCTCCATCTCGACCTCGCGCAGGCGGCCGAAGCGGCGCAGCTCACGGCCGAGGAAGAGGTTGCCGACCGTGTCGAGGTTGTCGCACAGCGACAGGTCCTGGTGAACGGTCGCGATGCCCAGCCGCCGCGCGTCGGACGGGCGGCGCAGCGCCACCGGGCGGCCGTTCCACTCGATGACGCCGCTGTCCGGCGGGGCCACCCCGGCGATCGCCTTGACGAGGGTGGACTTGCCCGCGCCGTTCGTCCCGACCAGGCCGACCGCTTCCCCCCGCCGGACCTCCAGGTCCACCTCGCTCAGCGCCTGCACGGCGCCGAACCGCTTGGAGATCCCGCGCACGGCCAGCAGCGGAGTCTCGCCCAACGGACACCACCTCTTCCCCCTGCCGGCCCTGGCCCCGCCCTCCGAGTCTGCCTGTTACGGAGCCGCCCCGCACCGTGAGGAACGCGGCGGCATCGGGGCGCCGCGCCGGACCGGCACCGCGGGAAGGCGGGGCCCGCGGTTCAGGCCCGCGAGTCGGCGCCCTCCGCGGCCGTCGCGTCCTCGGTTGCCTTTACGTCCTCGGCTGCCTTTACGTCCTCGGTTGCCTTCGCGTCCTCTACTGCCTTCTCCGGCTCGCCCTCGGCGGCCTTCTCCGGCTCTTCCGGCGCCCCTTCGTCGAAGCGCGCGTCGAGTACGGCGTCGAGCTCGGCCGTCCACCGCTTGAGCGCGGCCCGCGAGGGGGCCTCGACGTCGCCCTGGTACGAACGGCGCTTGACGGTGTGGACGGTGACGCCGAGCCGCTTGCCGAACCGCGGGGTGCCGATCTCCACCGCGCCGATCTCGGGCCAGCGGAACTCGGCGGCCTCGCCGTCCAGCGTCAGGGTGATGCCGACGTGGTCGGCGACGATGCTTCCGCGGTGGTCGGACGCCTCGAAGACCGGGCCGTCGTCGGGCTCGGGAAGGGATTCCGCTTCATCGCCCTCGTCGTCGCCGACGAGGTCCGCGAGGGTGCCGCGTACCCCCTCTCGTACGGGCTCCCGTACGGAATCACGTACGGGCTCCTGATCGGTATCGCGTGCCGCGCCGGTCGACGGCGGGGATTCCGTTTCCGCGTCGGCGCCGGGCCGGTCCGCGGCCTTGGGTGCCGCGGCGGGCTGCCGCGGCGGCGGTGTGAGGCCGGGTATGTAGGCGGGGTCCATGCCCGCTGCGGTGACCGGCGGGACGAGGTGATCTGTGCGCTGCTCCACGGCGGGCAGTATGGCCGATGGAGCTGTGCCGTCAAGCCACTTGCGCACGGACACCGGCCGCGGCCGTCACCCGATCCAGCGAGCGTACGGGGGCGCGGGGCGGGCGCCGCGGAATGCCCCGGTGCGACCGCCGCCGGACGTTGCCCCGGCGGCCGGAGTGGAAAGCCTTCCGCACGCAGCGTGCCGAGGGACCAGGGCCGGGAGGGCCGGCGCCGGACGGACCCGCGGCGACGACAGGAAGAGGTACGCACGTGTCCGTCGAGACGAGTGCCGCGCCGGCCGGGGGCGCGGCGGAAGAGGCGGGGCGGGCGGGGCCGCCGAGCAGTCTGGGCACGGCGGCGGCGCGCAACCTCGCGACGACCACCAAGTCCGAACCGCAGATGCGGGCCGTCAGCTCGCGGTGGCTGCTGCGGACGCTGCCGTGGGTGAACGTCGCGGCGGGCACGTACCGGGTCAACCGCCGCCTGTCGTACGTGGTGGGCGACGGCCGGATCACCTTCGTCAAGACCGGCTCCCGGGTCCGGGTGGTCCCGGCCGAGCTGGGCGAACTCCCGCTGCTGCGCGGATTCGAGGACGGGGCGGCGCTGGGCGCGCTGGCCGAGCGGTTCGAGCAGCACGAGTACGGCCCGGGACAGCTCGTCGCCGAGCGCGGGCAGGACGCCGGGCACGTCCACCTGATCGCGCACGGCAGGGTCGAGCGGATCGGCGAGGGTCCGTACGGGGAGGAGACCGTGCTGGGCGTGCTCGCCGACGGCGACGCCCTGGGCGGTCAGGTCCTCGCCGAGGCCGGCCACACCTGGGAGTTCACCGCCCGCGCGGCCACCGCAGTGACCGTGCTCTCGCTGCCGCTGTCCGCCTACCAGGCGGTCGCCGACCGGCACGCGGCGCTGCGCGCCCACGTGGGGCGGGTGAGCCCCGACGGTTCCGCGCCGCGCAACTCCTCCGGCGAGGCCGACATCGCCGTCCGCTCCGGCCACACCGGCGAACCGCGGCTGCCCGGCACCTTCGCCGACTACGAACCGGAGCCGAGGGAGTACGAGCTCGGTGTCGCCCAGACCGTCCTGCGGGTGCACTCCCGGGTCGCCGACCTCTACGGCCACCCCATGGACCAGACGCAGCAGCAGCTCAAGCTCACCGTCGAGGCGCTGCGCGAGCGCCAGGAGCACGAGCTGGTCAACAACCCGGACTTCGGCCTGCTGCACAACGCCGACTACGACCAGCGGATCTCCACCCACTCCGGCCCGCCCACGCCCGACGACCTGGACGAGCTGCTGAGCATGCGGCGCGACACCCGCTACCTGTTCGCCCACCCCAAGGCCATCGCCGCCTTCGGCCGGGAATGCACCCGGCGCGGCATCTACCCCGGCGCCGCCGACATCGGCGGCCACCACCTGCCCGCCTGGCGCGGCGTGCCGCTGCTGCCCTGCGGCAAGATCCCGGTCACCGCCCGCCAGAGCTCCTCCATCATCGCCGTCCGCACCGGCGAGCAGGACCAGGGCGTCATCGGGCTGCACCGGACCGGCGTCCCGGACGAGATCGAGCCGGGCCTGAACATGCGGTTGATGGGCATCGACGAGAAGGCCGTCGCGTCGTACCTGGTCAGCACCTATTTCTCCGCCGCGGTCCTGGTTCCCGACGCCCTGGGCGTGCTGGAGAACGTGGTGGTGGCCCGGCCGGACGGAAGCTGACCGCGCGGCGGCGGCCGGGCGCCGGAGCCGGGCGGGGGTCCCCAGCGGTGGGGACCCCGAGGCCGGCGGGCCACCGAGCCCCTCGTGCCACCGAGGCCGGCGAACCGCCGGTAAGGGGCGCAAGCGCCCTTGCCGATACGGCGAATCCCGGGGGCCGGCCCTAGGCTGTTGCCTTCGCTCGCGGCGGGCGTCGCGCGGGTCCGGTTGGTCCGGGGCCCCGGCGTCCTCTAAAGTCGCGGCCGATACGTCTACACGCTTGTAGACAGCTCGTGCCGCCCGCCGCGGAGCCCCGCCGCGACCGCCGCGAACCCCAGGGATGGACCCATTGAGCGCGATCAGTATCGGACAGGCCGCCGTGCTGGGAGTCGTGGAGGGCGTGACCGAGTTCCTGCCGGTCTCCTCCACCGGCCACCTGAAAATCGCCGAAGGCCTGATGAACATCCCGGTGGACGACAAGGCCGTCGTCGGCTTCACCGCGGTCATCCAGGTCGGCGCCATCGCGGCCGTCCTGGTCTACTTCCGCAAGGACATCGCCCGTATCGTCTCCGCCTTCGCCCGCGGGCTCGCCAACCGCGAGGAGCGCTACCACCACGACTACAAGTTCGCCTGGTGGGTGATCTACGCCACCCTCCCGATCGTCGCCGTCGGCCTGGCCGCGAAACCGCTGATCGACGGACCGCTGGCCTCGCTGTGGGTGGTGGCCGGTTCCCTGATCCTGGGCAGCGGCTTCATGTGGGCGGCCGACCAGATGGGCCGCCACAAGCGCGGCGAGGACGACACCGACGTCAGGGACGCGATGGTCGTCGGCTGCTCGCAGATCCTGGCCCTGCTCTTCCCCGGCTTCTCGCGGTCCGGCGCCACCATCTCGACCGCGCTCATCCGCGACCTCGACCGCCTGGCCGCGACCCGGCTGTCCTTCTTCCTCGGCATTCCCGCCCTGACCGGCGCCGGTCTTTACGAGCTCAAGGACGCGCTCGGCACGGGCGCGGGATCGGGACCGCTCGTCGTGGGCACCCTCATCTCCTTCGTGGTGGCCTACGCCTCGATCGCCTGGCTGCTGAAGTTCGTCTCGAACCACAACTTCAACGCCTTCGTCAACTACCGGCTCGTCATCGGCGTCGGCCTCATCGGCCTGCTGGCGACCGGGGTGCTCAGCGCCTGAGTTCCGCCGTACGCACGGGCCGCGCCACCACTTCGCGGTGGCGCGGCCCTTCGCGTGCGCGCGGCCGGCGCCTCAGCTCCAGCGGTAGAGCTCCTTCAGCCGGTTGACCACCGTGTTGAAGCGGCCGCGGTCCAGGGCGCAGGCCTCGCGGCGCATGCCCTGCTCGTGCAGGCGCATCACCCGGTCCAGCGCGACCCAGGAGTCGCGGCCCGCGCGGTCCCAGGGGCCCGCGCCGATGGCCACGCACTCGCGGTCGTGGTCGTGGCGCTTGCTGGACAGCTGGACGGCGAGCAGGGTGCCGCCCGGCTCGCGGGCCACGACGAGGACCGGGCGGTCCTTGCCGCGGCCGTCGTTCTCCTCGAAGGGCACCCAGGTCCACACGATCTCGCCGGGGTCCGGGTCGCCGTCGTGCGCGGGCGCGTACTCGGTGCGCACCCGGCCGACGGTCCCCGGGTCGATCTCGGTCGTGGCGTACGGGCCCGCGGCCCCCGGGAACTCGGCGTGCGCGTCGTCAGTGAAGGTCGTCACCCGCACGACCCTAGGCCCTGCCCCGGCCGGCGGCGCTGCCCGGGGCGGCCGCTCACCAGCGGTCGTGCACCTGGGCCCGGATCCGGCGGTCGTACAGGTCGCGGACGGCGGCCAGGGTCGCCTCTGGCAACGGCGGCAGGCCCGCCGCCGCGGCGTTGGACCTGGCCTGGGTCACCGAGCGGGCGCCGGGGATGACGGTGGTGACACCCGGCTGCTGGACGATCCAGCGCAGCGCGGTCTGTGCCGGGGTGGCGCCGGAGGGCGCCAGCGCGGCGAACTCCCCGGCCGCCGCCAGCCCCGTCTCGTAGTCCACGCCCGAGAAGGTCTCGCCCTGGTCGAACGCCTCGCCGTGCCGGTTGTAGGCGCGGTGGTCGTCCGCCGCGAAGACGGTGTCACGGGTGTACTTCCCGGTCAGCAGGCCCGACGCGAGCGGTACCCGGGCGATGATGCCGACCCCGGCCCGCTCCGCCTCGGGCAGCACCCGCTCCAGCGGCTTGAGGCGGAAGGGGTTGAGGATGATCTGCACGCTCGCCACGCCGGGCCGGGCTATCGCGGTCAGCGCCTCCTCGCAGGTCTCGACGCTCACCGCGTAGTGCGCGATCCGCTTCTCCGCGACAAGGGTGTCGAGGGCGTCGTACACCTCGTCGGAGGAGTACACGGCCGTCGGCGGGCAGTGCAGCTGGACCAGGTCCAGCGTGTCGACGCCCAGGTTGCGGCGCGAGCGGTCGTTCCACGCGCGGAAGTTGTCCAGCACGTAGTTCTCGGGGAGCTGCTCGGCCCTGCGGCCCATCTTCGTGGCGACGAAGACGTCCGCGTCCGGCCGCTCCCGCAGGTAGCGGCCGATGAGCTGCTCGCTGCGGCCGTCCCCGTACACGTCCGCGGTGTCGAAGAAGGTGACGCTCGCCTCCACCGCCGCGTCGAGCACGTCGAGGGCGTCCTGCTCCCGCACGTCGCCCCAGTCGGCACCCAGCTGCCATGTCCCCAGCCCGACGACCGACACGGCCCGGCCGGTCCTGCCCAGTACGCGTTCTTCCATGTCCGCGATGCTACGTCGCCGGGCCGGCCGGCCGTCGCCGTTGTCCACAGCCCCCGGCCGGACCCCGGCCGGGGCCCCGCGGCGGCCCGGACGTCACCGCCGGTACCGGTAGTACCAGGAGGAGGCGCGGGACTGGTCGAAGTCGCCGTGCTGCCTGGCCCACATGATCGCGGCGACCGTGGCCGCGGTGAGGGACACGGCGGCCACGGCGTACAGGGTGCGGGCCTGGTCCTCCGACATACGGCCCGCCTTCGCCCCGGCCCTGGTGGCGGCGTCGTGCGCGGCTTCGGCGGCCCGCTCCTTGGCCCCCTCGGCCTTCGCCGCGGCCCGCTCGCGGGCTTCCTGTGCCCTGTCCGCGGCCTGGTCGCGTGCGTCCCGCGCCGCGGCCTGTGCGGTGGAGGCGCCGGACGCCGCGCCGGACTTCGCGCCGTGCTGGGTGCGGTGGAAGGTGGCCCGGACGCGGGCGGCCGTGTCGGATGCCTTGGCCTTGGCCCGGGCCGGGACGTCGGCCCTGGCGGCGAGCTCCTCGATCGTCTCCCCGAGCTGCTCCCTGGTGCGGGCGATCTCCCGTTCCATCTCGGCGATGGACGGGCTCGACTTGTGCTGGTCACCGCGAGTCATGCTTCGTGGCCCTTTCCTTCATGGTCTCCAGATCGGTCCGGACGCTGTCGACCGCCTCGCCGGGTACGGGCGGCACGGCCCGTTTCATCTCCCTGCGCCCGGCGAGCGCCAGGATCGCGGCGAGCAGCATCAGGCCGCCGGCGACGATCAGGGCCGCCGCCCATACGGTCAGCGGGCCCGCGATCCCGGCGATCGCGGCCGTGATCAGGCAGGCCAGCCCGAAGAACGCCATCAGCCCGGCCCCGCCGAACAGCCCGCCGCCGAAGCCGGCCTGCTTGCCCTTGCGGGTGAGCTCGGCCTGCGCCAGCCGCAGTTCCTGCCGCATCAGCTCCGACAACTGCTCGGTCCCCTGCTTCACCAGCGCGCCGACCGACCGGCCGCCGTCCGCGCGGCCGCCGTGGGCGCGGCGGTCGTGCGCCGCGCCGCCGTCGGCCGCGCTCCGGGCGGCACCGCCGCTCGTGCCGGCCTCGTCCAGGCGGGCCCCACTGGTCCGGGCCCGGGTCACGTGTGCCACGACCCCTCACCTCCGTCGTCGCCGTCCCGAGAACACCCCCTCACCAACCGTCGTCTTTCCACCCGGCGGCGGGGGAAACGAATCACCGCGGCCGGGCCGTGCCGGGACCTGCCGGGGCCTGCCGGGGCCGCCCGGTGCGGCCCGGTCGCGCTTCGCGCGCGTAACGCCCGTGCTTCGGCCGGGCACCGGGCGTTAACTCGGCGTGAAGACCGAGCGCGAAACGGTGGTTACCCTGCGTTCGGCACTTGCACTGACACATGGCGGGCGTACGCTCGTCGAGTGGAGCGCCAAAATGGTGCAAATCGGATAGGGGTGTGCGCGAAATGACGGTGTACGGGTCCCGGCACGACAAGGTCTCCCAGGAGGCCAGCCACCGCCGGGCTCTGGTGCTCAGCGAGGTCGCGACGGAAGGCACGCCGGGGCTCTCCCGGGTCCTGCGCCGCGCCGCCTCGATCGACGGCGACGCGGCGGACATCCAGGTCGCCGCGCTGGTCCGGGCGCTGCCCGGGATGGGCGCCCTGGACTGCCACGACCTCCTCAGCCGGGCCCACATCCGCGAGGCCGGCCGGGCCGGCGACCTCACCCCCGGCCAGCGCGTCGCCCTCGTCGAACTGGCCGACCGCACGCAGAAGCTCCGCGCGACGCAGGAGGCGTAGCCCCGCGCGCCCGGCAGGTCCGCGGGGGCCGGGCCGGCGACCTCACCCCGCCAGGGCTTGCGGTGGAGCGCACTCCAAGGTGTTCGCTGGGGTCATGGAGTACACGCAGCTGGGACGGACCGGGCTGAAGGTCGGCCGCATCGTGCTGGGCACGATGAACTTCGGCGGGCACACGGACGAGGGGGCGGCGCACGCGCTCATGGACGCCGCCCACGAGGCGGGGATCAACCTCTTCGACACCGCCAACATCTACGGGCGGGACGGGCACAAGGGACTGACCGAGGAGATCATCGGCGACTGGTTCGCCAAGGGCGGCGGGCGGCGGGACCGGACCGTGCTGGCCACCAAGGTCTACGGGAACACGACCAACGACGGCAAGGCGTGGCACGAGCACTCCTGGCCCAACCACGACCGGCTCAGCGCGCTGAACATCCGCCGTGAGGTCGAGGCGAGCCTGCGGCGGCTGCGCACGGACCACATCGACGTCTACCAGTTCCACCACGTGGACCGGGCCACCCCGTGGGAGGAGATCTGGCAGGCGATCGACGTCCTGGTGCGGCAGGGCAAGATCCTCTACGCCGGGTCGAGCAACTTCGCCGGCTGGCACATCGCGCAGGCCAACGAGGCCGCCGCGCGCCGCGGGTCGCTCGGACTGGTCTCCGAACAGTGCCTGTACAACCTCGCCGAGCGGCGGGCGGAGATGGACGTGATCCCGGCGGCGCAGGGCTACGGCCTCGGGGTGATCCCCTGGTCGCCGCTGCACCAAGGGCTGCTCGGCGGGGCGCTGCGCAAGGAACGCGAGGGCGGCGGCGCGCGCACCTCGGCCGGCCGCTCCGCCGCGGGGCTCGCCGACCCGCGGACGAGGGCGCGCGTGGAGGCGTACGAGGAGCTGTGCGCGAAGTACGGGCTGGAGCCGGGCGAGGTCGCCCTGGCCTGGCTGCTCGGCCGGCCCGGCGTGACCGGGCCGATCGTGGGACCGCGTACCGCCGGGCACCTGGACTCGGCGCTGCGGGCGGCCGAGCTGACGCTGGACGACGAGTTCCTCGCCGCGCTCGACGAGATCTTCCCCGGCCCGGGCCCCTCGCCCGAGTCCTTCGCCTGGTAGCCGGTCGTACCGGGGTACGACCGTACGACTGTACGACCGTGCGGCGTTACGGCGGCGGTTCGCGGTGACGGGGGCGCGTACGCCTGGAAGTACGCGCCCCCGTCTCGGCCACCCGTGTCAGGTCGTGGCCGCCGGCGAGGGCGAGGCGGCACCCGACGGGCGCTGCGGGAGCAGCGCGCGGCAGGTCTCGTACGCCTTCGCCGTCTTGGGGTCGGCGGTGTTCAGCCCGCGCGGGCCGCCGAAGCCGGGACCGAAGCCAGGGCGGCCGGAACCGTTCGACGCGCCCGGGGACGGCGTGGGCAGCACCACCCCGTGGTCCTTCAGGCAGCTCGTGAACGCCTTGAAGGCGGTCGAGTTCGCGCCCCCGCCACGCCCGTTGAACCGCGGCCGCAGCGATGCGCAGGCGTCCAGCGCCTTCTGGGTGGCCGCGTCGGGCGTGCCTCCGCCGAACCCGGGGAACCCTCCGCCGTATCCGCCGCCGTATCCGCCGCCGGACCCGCGCCCGCCCCCGCCCCCGCGTCCGGCCCCCGGCGACCCGGAGGGCCGCCCCGCTCCCGGCGAACGCCTCGCGAACGTGGGCAGGTTCAGCCCGTGCTGCGACAGGCACGTGCGGTAGGCCTGCATCTCCTGCGCGCCGTTCCCGGACGCCGAGGCCGCCGCCGACACCGATCCCGACGGCGAGCCGGACGCCGACGCCGTACCGGACGAGGACGACGAGCAGGCGGTGAGCAGCAGCGCGCCCGACGCGGCCAGCGCGGCGACGGACAGGCCGGCCCGCACCGCGGTCGCGGCCGCGGTGGTGGTCCGGCTGGTGGTCCGGGTCATCTCCGTACGTCCCCTCGGGTCACAGCGGTTCGGTGAGCGGGTGAGTCAGCGGGTGAGTCAGCGGTTCGGTGAGCGAATCGGTCAGCGGTTTTCGTGGCCGGGCGCCGCCCACGTCGGATGGCGTTGGCGGGGACGCGGACGGCGGGGTCCGACTCAACCGCACGCGCATAGGGACTCCCGGGGACCCGGCTGTGAGTTTCCGGGGAGCCGGTGAGGGCGCGACCGCGCGCGGTGACGGATTCCGGCCCGTTTCCTTCGCGTACGGGCGCTTCGCGGTACGGATACGGCGGCCGGGGCGGGCCGCGGCTCCCAGCGAACTCCCAGGAATCTCCCAGGGCTTCAAAGGTGTGCGCGGCCAGGATGCGCGCCATGAAGGTGCTCCCACGGCGGCGCAGGGCCGTCCTGATCAACTCGGTGCTCGGCGTCGTGGTGCTCGCGGGCGCCGGCGGTGCCTACGCGGCCGTGCACGACAGCGGCGGCTCGTCCTCCGGCGGCGGCGCGGTACGGACCGCGACCGTCACCAAGGCGACGGTCCTGGCCACCGTGTCCGGGTCGGGCTCGCTGGTCTCGCCGAGCGACGCGGGCCTGAACTTCACCACGGGCGGCACCCTCACCGAGGTCGACGTCAAGCCGGGCGACAAGGTCACCAAGGGCCAGGTGCTGGCGAAGGTGGACCCGACCGACGCGAAGGCGGCGCTGAGCGAGGACGAGGCGTCGCTGACCGCCGCGCAGGCGAACCTCACGAAGGTGGAGGAGGGCGAACTGCCCGCCGCCAGCAGCGGCTCCGGCTCCGGAAACGGCGCCGGAAACGGATCGGCGGGTTCCGGTTCCGGCCGCGGCTCCGCGGCCGCGGTCACCCCGACGCCGACCCCCACGCCCACCGTGGACCCGGCCCAGCTCGCACAGGCCCAGGCCCAGGTCACCCAGGCGCAGAACAAGGTGGACGCCGACCAGCGGGCGGTGGACGGCTGCGTACTGACCGCCCCCGTCTCCGGCACGGTCGCCTCCGTGGCCGGCGCGAAGGGCGGCACCGTCTCCGGGACGGGCGCCTCGGGCTCCGGTTCGATCGGGGGATCCGGCTCCGGGTCGGGCTCGGGCTCCGGCGGCGGCTCCTCCGCGAGTTCGAGCTCCGGTTCCGGCTCCACGCCCACCGGCTTCATCGTGCTCACCAACCCCACCGGCATGGAGGTCACCGCGGACTTCTCCGAGACCGACGCGCTCAAGCTCAAGTCCGGCCAGGCCGCGACCGTCACGCTGAACGCCGAACCCGGCACCGTGCTCAACGCCAAGGTGCTGTCCGTCAGTTCGCTCCCGGTCAGCTCCGGCTCCGGTTCCGGCGGCGGCAACTCCGGCGGCAGCGCGGTCCAGTACGCGGCCACGCTCGTCATCACCAGCCCCACCGCGTCCCTGCGCACCGGCCTGAGCGCGAGCATCCAGGTCGTCACCGGGGAGGCGTCCGGCGCGCTGAGCGTGCCGACCGCGGCGGTCTCCGGCACCGGCGCCAACCGCACGGTCCTGGTGGTCGGCGCGGACGGCTCCACCACCCGTACCAACGTCACGGTCGGCGTCGAGGGCGACTCCGTGGACCAGATCACCAGCGGGCTGACCGAGGGCCAGAAGGTGGAGATCCCGAGCGTGGCCTCGTCCGGCAACGGCGGCTTCCCGAGCGGCGCGTTCCCCGGCGGCATCGGCGGCGGCAACCGGTTCGGCGGCGCCGGCGGACTGCGCGGCGGGGGCGGGGGCGGCGGCTTCCGCGGCACGGGAGGTGGCCGCGGATGAGGTGGCCGGGCAAGCCGGGTCCGGGAAGCCCGGGCCGCGGCGGACTGCACCGCGGGGCACGGAAGGCCGGTCGTACCACCGACCCCACCGACCCCACCGCCGGCACCGATGGCCCCGGCCCCGGCGGCGGCGAGGGCGGTGGCGAGGACGGCGGCCCGTGGGGCCCGCCCCCGGTCATCGAGGTGCGCGCGCTGGTCAAGCAGTACGGGCAGGGCGACGCGGCCGTCCGCGCGCTCGCCGGACCTGTCGACCCGGGGACCGGCGAGCCCGCCGGGATGGACCTGGTGGTCGAGCAGGGCGACATGGTCGCCGTCATGGGCAGTTCGGGCTCCGGCAAGTCCACGCTGATGAACATCCTCGGCTGCCTCGACGTCCCCACCTCCGGCCGCTACCTGCTGGACGGCATCGACGTCGGCGGCCTGGACGAGCACCAGCTCTCCCTGGTCCGCAACCGCAAGATCGGCTTCGTCTTCCAGTCGTTCAACCTGGTGCCGCGCACTCCCGCGCTCGCCCAGGTGGAACTCCCGCTCGCCTACGCCGGGGTGAAGGCCGCCGAGCGGCGGCGCCGGGCGCTGGCCGCGCTCGACCTGGTGGGCCTGGCCGACCGGGTCGGCCACCGGCCCAACGAGCTGTCCGGCGGCCAGCAGCAGCGCGTGGCCGTCGCCCGCGCGCTGGTCACCGCGCCCGCGATGCTGCTCGCCGACGAGCCGACCGGCAACCTCGACAGCCACAGCACCGAGGAGGTGCTCGGCATCGTGGACCGGCTCAACGCCTCGGGCCGCACCGTCGTCCTGATCACGCACGAGGACGAGGTGGCCCGGCACGCCAAGCGGGTGCTGCGGCTGGTGGACGGGCGGATCGTCGCGGACGTGCGGCAGGCACCCGTGGACGGGCCGCCGCCCGCGCTGCGCGACCCGGGCGCTTTCGCGGCGCGCGCGCCCCGGGCGGGCCACATGTCCGGCGTGTCCCACTCGACCGAGGGAGCCCAGGCGGCCCACGCGGTCCAGGCCGCGTCCGCGCCCCAGGAGGCCCGTCCCGCGCGGGCACTCCCCGCGCCGCCGCAAGCGCCGCAAGCCCTGACCGCCTCCGAGACCACCGGAGGTCCCCGGCCGTGAACGTGTTCGAGACCCTCCGTTTCGCCCTCGGCGGGCTGGCCGCCAACAAGGTCCGGTCCGGCCTGACGACGCTGGGCGTCCTCATCGGCGTCGCCGCCGTCATCATCCTGCTCGCGGTCGGCAACGGCTCCTCCCAGGCCGTCAAGGACTCCATCGAGAAGCTCGGCACGAACGCCCTGACCGTCTCCTCGGGCGCCGGCTTCGGCGCGTCCTCGACCGCGGCCGGCACCAAGCCGCTGACCGTGGACGACGCCCGCGCGCTGGCCGACCCCTCCCAGGCGCCCGACGTCGAGTCGGTCGCCCCCGAGGTCACCACCTCGCAGACCGCGCTGTACGAGGGGACCTCGCACACCGTCAACCAGGTCGTCGGCACCTACCCCGCGTACTTCAAGGCGTCCAACAGCAAGGTCGCCACCGGCGACTACTTCGGCGCCGACGACGTTCTGAACTCCCGCAAGGTGGCGGTGATCGGCTCGACCACGGCGACCGACCTGTTCGGCGCGGCGAGCCCGGTGGGCCGCAGGATCGTGGTGGGCGGCACGCCGCTGACCGTGGTCGGCGTACTGCAGACCAAGGGCGGCACCGGCTTCCAGGACCCGGACGACGTGGTGATCGCGCCGCTGCCGACCGTGCAGAACGCCTGGACCGGCTTCGGCCCGCTCAGCCAGATCCTGGTGGAGGCGAAGTCGGCGTCGGCCACCACGCCCGCGCAGAACGAGATCACCACCGTGCTGATGGCCCGGCACGGCATCAAGGACGCGAGCGCGCTGGACTTCCGGGTGGCCAGCCAGGCGTCGCTGCTGAGCACCCAGGCGTCCACCACCAAGACGTTCACCGTGCTGCTGGGCGCGGTCGCCGCGATCTCGCTGCTGGTCGGCGGGATCGGGATCACCAACATCATGCTGGTGACGGTCACCGAGCGGACCCGCGAGATCGGCATCCGCAAGGCGATCGGGGCGCCCAGGGGCGTCATCCTCGGCCAGTTCCTCGCCGAGTCCACCCTGCTGTCACTGGTCGGCGGCGGGCTCGGGGTGGTCGGCGGGCTGGTCGGCTCCCGCTTCACGATCGTCGGCATCAAGCCGGTGGTCATCCCGGAGTCGGTGATCGGCGCCTTCGCCATCGCCGTGGCCATCGGCCTGTTCTTCGGCGGCTACCCGGCCAACCGGGCGGCGGGCCTGCGGCCGATCGAGGCGCTGCGCCACGAGTGAGGCCCGGCGGTTCCAGCGGTCCAGACAATCAGACAGTTCCGAAGCCTAAGGAGAACCGGAGATGGCGCGACGCCGTACCGAACTGGTCAGGGCGGACGCCGCCGACACGGAGCTGCTGCCGCTCGTGCCCGAGCCCACCGGCGTGGCGATACCCGCTCAGCCCGGGGAGCCCGGGGAGCCCGGTCGGGTCGGGGAGGTCGGGGTGATCGAAGGGCCCGGCGGCGCGCCGGCCGAGCGGCCCGAGGACATCCTGGCGGTGCCGCCGGACGCGCGGGACATCTCGGCGGAGCTGGCGGCGCCGCCCCGGCGCAAACTGCCCTGGCTGACGCTGGTCCTGGCGGCCGGTGTGGTGGCGGCCGGGGCGTTCGCGGGAGGCGCGCTGGTGGAGAAGCACCACCTGAGGAACTCCCCGGCCGCCTCGGGCCGCGGCTTCTCCCTCGCGGGGGGCCGTGCGGGCGCGACGGCCGGCGCCGGCGGCCGCGCTTTCGGCGGGGGCGGCGGTACCGGAACGGGATCTTCCGGTACGGGCGCGGGTACGGGCGCCCCCGGCGGCACCGGCTCCGGCATGACCTTCGGCACCGTCAAGCTGGTCGACGGCAGCACGATCTACGTCACCGACGCCCAGGGCGACATCGTCAAGGTCACCACCGGCGGCTCGACCAAGGTCACCGAGTCCAAGGACGGCAAGGTCGGCGACCTCAAGCCGGGCCAGACCGTCGTCGTGCGCGGCACCCAGCAGTCCAACGGCGACATCGCGGCGACCACCGTGACGCAGGGCGGCGCCACCGGCGGCGGCTTCGGGGGATTCGGCGGGTCCGGAGGGTTCAGCGGGTTCGGCGGCGGCAACGGCGGCGCGGGCCGCTCCGGCGGGACCGGCGGGTCCGGGCCGTCCGGCGGGAACTGACGAGGCCGGGAACCGACGAGACCGGCCCGGCTCTCACAGGAGCGGCGCGTACCGTGCGGCCGGCAACCCCGCGGGGGGCCCAGGACCCAGGACCCAGGACCCAGGACACGGGACACGGGACACGGGACACGGGAGAACCAGGACCCGGCAGACCAGGAGGAGCCCATGGACGCGCCCGAGGCCAGCCTGCTGGTCGTCGACGACGAGCCGAACATACGGGAGCTGCTGTCGGCGTCCCTGCGGTTCGTCGGGTTCAAGGTGGTCTCCGCCGCCACCGGCGCCGACGCGCTCGCGGCGGTCGCCCGGGAGCGGCCCGACCTGGTCGTCCTCGACGTGATGCTGCCCGACATGAGCGGCTTCGCCGTCGTCAGGCGGCTGCGCGAGGAGTCGGGCCCGCACCCCTCGCGCCCCGCCGGCGGCGGCCCCGACCGGCTGCCCGTGCTGTTCCTGACCGCGAAGGACGGCGTCGAGGACAAGATCAACGGGCTGACCGCGGGCGGCGACGACTACGTCACCAAACCCTTCAGCCTGGAGGAGCTGATCGCCCGCATCCGCGCGATCCTGCGCCGCACGGGATCGCCCGCGGACGACGGCCGGCTGGCCGCCGGCGACCTGGAGCTCGACCTGCTCGGCCACCAGGTCACCCGCGGCGGCCGGCCGGTGTCGCTGTCACCGACCGAGTTCAAGCTGCTCGCCTACCTGATGGCCAACGCCGACCGGGTCGTCTCGAAGCTGCAGATCCTCGACCACGTGTGGGCGTACGACTTCGGCGGCGACCTGAGCATCGTCGAGTCGTACATCTCCTACGTCCGCCGCAAGGTCGACTCGGGCGCTGACGGGGCGGCCAAGCTGATCCACACCGTCCGGGGGGTCGGCTACGTGCTGCGGCGGCCGGTCGGGTGATCCGCATGCCGTCGCCTCGCCCGCGCGGCGCGCGGACCGAGGCCGCCGACGGGCACGGCGGCTCGTCGCCCGCGAGGCGAACCCGCTTCCGGTTCGCCGGCGTACCGCTGCGGACCCGGCTCGTCCTGCTCTCCCTCGTCCTGGTGCTGCTGGGGCTGGCCGTCAGCGACACGGTGGTCCTCGGCTCGGTGCGCGGCCAGCTGGTCGCCCGGGTGGACCAGCAGTTGCAGCGCTACGGGCAGCCGCTGGCCCGGCGGCTCGGCTCGGAGGGCGTGCCGCCGCGGCTGATGCGGATGGGCGGCCCGAGGGCGCTGCTGCCGAGCCAGTACGTGGTGGCCTTCGCGGCGGCCGACGGCAGCGTCTCGGACCAGTTCCGGCTGCCCGTGGCGGCGGGCGACCCGAAGCCGCTGTGGCCGCGGATGGACGCGGCCACCCTGCGGGCGCACTTCGGCAAGCCGTTCGACGTGCCGAGCGACCACGGCGGCGGGAGCTGGCGGGTGCTGATCGTCCCGGTCACCGCGTCCTCCGTGGCCGCCGCGGAGCACCCCGGTCCGGCCGTGCTGCCCGCCGGGGTCGTGGTCTCCGCCTCGCTGGACGAGGTGACCTCCACCACCGGCCATCTGAGGACCGCGTTCCTGCTGATCGGCGCGGTGGTGGCGGCGCTGCTCGGGCCGGCCGCCTGGTTCGCGGTGCGCGCCGGGCTGCGCCCGCTGCGGCGGATCGAGTCGACCGCGGCCGAGATCGCGGCGGGGCGGCCGCTGTCGCACCGGATGCCGCAGGAGTCGCCGCGTACCGAGGCCGGGCGGCTGTCGGCCGCGCTCAACGTGATGCTCGGGCGGATCGAGTCGGCGTTCGCGGCCCGGGCGGAGTCCGAGGAGCAGATGCGGCGGTTCGTCGCGGACGCGGGGCACGAGCTGCGCACCCCGCTGGCCGGCATCCGCGGCTTCGCCGAGCTGTACCGGATGGGCGCGCTGGGCGGCGAGGCGGACGTCAAGCGCACGATGGCGCGTATCGAGAGCGAGGCCGTACGCCTCGGCGGTCTGGTCGACGACCTGCTCACCCTGGTGCGGATGGACGAGCAGCGGCCGGTCCAGCTCGCCCCGATGGACCTGCGCACCCTCGCGGTGGACGCGCTGCACGACACCACCGCCCTCGACCCGACCCGCACGGTCACCCTCACCGGGCCCGGCGGCGGCCCCGGCAATCCGCCAGGACCGGCCCCCGTACTCGGCGACGAGGCCCGCCTGCGGCAGGTCGTCGCCAACCTCGTCGGCAACGCGGTCGCCCACACCCCGCCCGGCACGCCCGTCCGCATCGGCGTCGGCACCCGCGCCGGCCACGGCGTCCTCGAAGTCGCCGACCGCGGCCCCGGCCTGACCCCCGACCAGGCCGCGCGGGTCTTCGAACGCTTCTACCGCGTCGACCCCTCCCGCACCCGCACCCCGGCGGGCGGCGGCACGGGCCTCGGCCTGTCCATCGCCCACGCCCTGATCACCGCCCACGGCGGCCACGTCGACCTCGAAACCACCCCGGGCGAGGGCGCCCTCTTCCGCGTCCGCCTCCCCTCGGCCACGAACCCCTGACCCACCCGCCGCGCATCACGGTGAACCGCGGCCTGGGCGTGGTGGCGCCGCGGAGGGTGGGGGGCCTGGGTGCCTACGGTGCCCGGGAGGGGGTGACGGCGCCGGCTGGAGGCGGTGGCTCGGTGTGGGGCACTGGCACGCGTACGCCTGGACCGGGGGCACCAAGCCCGCGGACCGGGACGCCCGGGACATGGCGAGCGCCACGCCGCCGCCGCTGCTGCGGGACTGGTTCCGCAAGCCGCGCGTGCTGCTCGCGGGCACGTTCGCCGACGCGGACGCGGCACTGGAGTGGCTGGGCCGGGAGCTCGCCGCGCATCCCCCGCCGCCCGGCGCGCTCCCGGCCGAGGTGACGCTGGCGTACGGCCGCGAGCGGCTGCGCGCCTTCCCGTACGACCTGGTGACGCGGTACTACACGGCGGGCGGGTACGTGTGCCGCGACCTGGTGCGGTGCGAGGGCGAGCCCGGGGTGTGCCCGGGCCCGCCGTGAACCGGAGGGGCGGGCGGCCCGGGGTCCCCCATGTCCCCGGGCCGCCCGTTCGCGATCGGCGCGGTTCAGCCGGCCAGGGCCGTGGTCAGGCCCGCGACGCTCACGCCCTTCACGGGGCCGAGGACGGATCGCACGCCCCGCTCGATGACGACGACGCCGTGACCCTTGCCGTGGCCCTTGCCCGGGAAGGGCGGGAGGGGCGGAAGCGGGCACTTGGGCAGCTTGTCCTTCGGGACGCGCTTGCCGTTGACGTACACCTTGCCGCCGACGACCTTGACCGTGGTCTTCCCGGGCGCCGGCTTGCCCGGGCCCTTCTCGATGACGCACACGAAGCCCTTGCCGTGACCCTTGCCGGGCAGCGGCGGCAGCGGGGGCACCGGCGGGCACTTGCGCAGATCGGTCTTCGGCACGAGCTTGCCGTTGACGTACACCTTGCCGCCGACGACCTTGACGGTCAGCTTGCCGCCGGGCGCCGTGACCTTCCCGGGCTTGCCCGGCTTTCCGGGCTTCCCCGGCTTTCCGGGAAGCCCGGGCAGCGGCTTGCCCGGCACCGGCTTTCCGGGCAGTCCCACCTTGCCGACGCAGACGAGGACGGGGCCGCCGCCCTTGTGGGTGCTGCCGATCGCCACCGAGGACACCGAGGACGACGAGGACGCCGTCTTCGCCTGCTCCGGGGTGGCCGCCCCGCTCGGCGACGCGGCCACGACCCCGGTCAGGCCGAGGCCCGTGGTGAGGACGATCCCGGCGACCATCCTGTTCTTCTTCATGCTCTGGTCACTCCCGTTGAGGGGCGGCCCGGCGCGCGTACGGCGGCGGCCGGGCCCCCCGGGTTGGTGGGCTTGGCGCAGATCGGACGATCTGACGTCCCGTAGCCTCGCCACCCCCGCCTGAAGCGGGCCTGAAGGAGCCCGCCGTGATCTTCATGTTCGCCTTAGGCTGCCCGCTGCACCCTGGCGGCGTGCGCATACTCGTGGTGGAAGACGAACGCCGGCTCGCCGACCTGCTCAAGGACGGCCTGACCCGGGAGGGCTTCGCGGTCGACCTGGCCCACGACGGCCGCGAGGGCCTGTGGATGGCGACCGAGCAGCCGTACGACGTGATCGTGCTGGACGTGATGCTGCCCGCGCTGAACGGCTACGAGGTCTGTGCCCGGCTGCGGGCGGCCGGCACCTGGACCCCGATCCTCATGCTGACCGCCAAGGACGGCGAGTACGACGAGGCCGAGGCGCTCGACACCGGCGCAGACGACTACCTGACCAAGCCGTTCTCGTACGTGGTGCTCCTCGCCCGGCTGCGCGCGCTGGTACGGCGCGGGGCGCGGGAGCGGCCGGCGGTGCTCACGGTGGGCGACCTGCGGGTGGACCCGGCGGGCATGAAGTGCAGCCGGGGCGGCGTCCGGATCGCCCTGACCCCGAAGGAGTTCGCGATCCTGCACTGCCTGGCGCGGCGGGCCGGCGAGGTCGTACCGAAGTCCGAACTGCTCGCGCATGCCTGGGACTTCGCGTACGACGGCGACTCCAACGTGGTCGAGGTCTACATCAGCGCGCTGCGCCGCAAGATCGACAAGCCGTTCGGGCGGGCGACGCTGGGCACCGTGCGCGGTGCGGGATACCGGCTGGAGGCCTGACATGGGGGTACGTCTGCGGACCACGCTCACCGCGACGGCCGCGGTGGCGGTCGCGCTGTGCCTGGCGTCGATCGCGCTGTTCGCCGCCCTCGGCTCCAGCCTGTCGGACACGACGAGGCAGCTCGCGCTGCAGGACGCCAAGGAGCGGGCGGCGGCCCAGGGCTTCGTCCTGGACGAGAAGTCCGCCGGCGTGGGCACGCCGGGAGCCCCCGCGGGCGCCCCGGAGGGCTTCAACGGGTACCCCGGAGCGCCCGGGGACCCCGGGTACCCCGGGTATCCGCCGCTGCGGGCGCCCGCGGCGAAGCCGGGGAAGACCGGCACGAACGGCGGTACGGACGGCGGTAATACGAACGGCGGAACGACCGGCGGTACGGACGGCGGAACGACCGGCGGCGGTACGGACGACTCGGCCGCCACCGCGGGCACCACCGCGGGCAGTTCCGCCGGCACCTCCGAGGCCGGCGCCGCGAAGGACCTTCCGCCGAAGTCCGCGTCCCAGCAGGCGCCGCCCGGCCGGACCAAGGTCCTGCTCCCCAACTCGCCGGTGGTGATCGAGCGGGTGGACGGAAAGGTCGTCACCACCCAGGTCTACAAGAAGGCCGTCGGCGGCGGCCCGGTGACCGTGAAGGGCTTCGCCTCCCTGGCCCCGGCCAGCCAGGCCATGCGCACCCTGACCCACGTACTGATCCCGGGCGTGCCCGCCCTGCTCGCGCTGGTCGCCCTCTTCACCTGGCTGGCGGTGGGCCGGGCGCTGCGCCCGGTGTCCGCGATCCGCGCGAAGGTCGCCGACATCACCGCGCACGACCTGCACGAGCGCGTGCCCGAGCCGCGTACGCGCGACGAGATCGCGGCCCTGGCCCGTACCGTCAACGCCACCCTCGACCGGCTGCGCACCGCCGTGGACGCGCACCGGCAGTTCGTCGCGGACGCCGCCCACGAGCTGCGCAGCCCGATGGCCATCCTGCGCACCCGCCTGGAACTGGCCCGACCGCAGGAGAAGGCGCTGGCCGCGCAGGCCCTGGACGACGTGGCGCGGCTGCAGGCCCTCACCTCCGACCTGCTGCTCCTGGCCCGGCTCGACGCCCGCCGGCCGCTGCGGGTCACCGAACTCGACCTCGCCCAGCTCGTGGCGGAGGAGGCCGCGCGCAAGCGCCCCCGGCTGGAGGTCCGCGTGACCCTCGACCTGACCCCCGACGTCCTCGTCCTCGGCTCGCCCGACCATCTGCGCCGCCTGGTCGCGAACCTGGTCGACAACGCGGTACGGCACGCCACCGCGACCGTCGCCGTCCGCCTCGGCCTGCGGGACGGCCGCCCGGTCCTGGACGTCGAGGACGACGGCGAGGGCATCGCGCCCGAGCACCACGCCACGGTCTTCGACCGCTTCACCCGCCTGGACGCGGCCCGCCCCCGCGACACCGGCGGCTCCGGCCTGGGCCTGCCCATCGCGAGGGACATCGCGGCGGCGCACGGCGCGACGCTGACGATCGTGCCCGCGCGGGACGGTTCCGGCCTGCCCGGGGCCCGCCTGCGTACCGTCTTCCCGCCCGCGCCACGCGAGTTCCCACCCGCGCCCCCGGAGCTGCCGCCGGCGCCGGACCCGGCGCTCAGCCCGGTCGCCGGGCGACCCGCAGCGCGATGACCACCACCGTGACGCCCGCCGCCAGGGCCAGGCCGTCGCAGGCCAGGACCACGGAGTGCGGCGCGCCGAGCAGCCGCGGCAGCGCGGACGCCAATGGAGGTACGCAAAGGAGCAGCGGCAGCCGCCGCAGGCCGGGCGGCGCGTCCCGACCGCGGCCGAGGTCGATCACCCCCACCGCGAGCAGGGCCAGTCCCATGGCCGCCACCGACCATTCCAGAACCGTCACCGGATTCCCCCTCCGTACGCCCCGCGGCACGCCGAGCGTACGCCGGTCCGCCGTACCCGATCGCGGCCATCGTCCGCCGCGCGCGGCCCGCAGCCGGTAGCCTGACGGCCCCGGCTCCCCGGAGGTCACATGGCGACGGCGGTGGACCGCACCCTCCTGGCCCGCAACGAGCACATGACGTTCCGGGCGAACACGGGCGTGGGCCGCCACGGCTGGCTGCGGCTGACCCCCGCGTACGGCGTCCGGCTGGGCCAACGACCCGGCCAAGGAGAGCCGCGCCCGCGAGCGCGCCCACTACGAGATGCAGGCCGTCCGCAGCGACTCCTTCGCCCGGCGTGCCGGCAACGCCCGCAAGAGGGGCGGCAAGGGAGGACGCGGCGGCGTCTGACCGGCGCGCGGGCGCCGCACGGGCGCCGCGGGCAACCCGCGGGGCCGCTGGTGCGTGTGTACAGGTGCGCGCGTCGCGAACCGCCGCGTACGCGCTCGGGGAGGGGTCTCGTATGAACCGCGGCCGCACCGCAACCGCAACCGCAACCACCACCGGGGCCGGCGCCACCGCCCGCGCCACCCGTACGGCCGGAAGCGCCGGGACCGTCGCTGCGGGGGCGGTCGCGCTCGCCCTGGCCGCCGTCGCCGCGCTCGGGCTGACCGGGTGCCAGGGCGCGCGGCGCGCCCTGGACTGCGCCAAGACGGCCGCCACGATCGCCGGCGACCTGCAGGACCTGCAGAGCACCGCCACCAACGTCGGCCAGGTCTCCGACCCCAGCCGCCGCCAGGCCACCGTCACGGCCCTCGACAAGGTCAGGTCCGACCTGAAGGGGCTTGACGACCGTACGGACGACTCCGACGTCCACGCGGCCGTCGACAACCTCGACACGGCCGTCCGCAACGCCCGCGCGTCCGCGGCCGTCGGCACCACGCCCGACCTGAAGCCCGTCGCCTCGGCCGCCGGGCACCTGACGACGGCCTGCGCGTCCGGCTGACGCCGTCTCAGTGTCACGCGACGGCCCGCCGGCCCCGGTGGTTGACTCGGAGCCATGACATCACCCGCGTTCGAGACCACGGGACCCGGCCGGATCACCTACCTCGACCGGCTCGCCGCGAGCGACCTGGGCCGCTCGTACAAGCGGCGCATGCTCGGCGAACTCGGCGTCCGCGCCGGGCAGATCGTGCTCGACCTCGGGTGCGGCCCCGGCACGGATCTGACGGCGCTCGCCGAGGCGGTGGGCGGGGCCGGCACGGTGATCGGGGTCGACCACGACGAGGCGATGGTCGAGACGGCCCGCACACGCACCGCCGGCCTGCCCGGTGTGGACGTGCGGCTGGGCGACATCCACGATCTGGCGCTGCCCGACCGCGCCGCCGACCGGGCACGCACCGACCGGGTGCTGCAGCACGTCGCCGACCCCGTGCGGGCGCTCGCCGAGATCCGCCGCGTCCTGCGGCCGGGCGGCCGGCTCGTCATGGGCGAGCCCGACTGGGCCACCCTGGCCGTCGACCATCCCGACGAGGCCCTGACCCGTGCGTACACCCGCCATGTCACCGACGAGGTGATCCGCAACGCGAGCATCGGCAGGCAACTGCCCCGGCTCGCCGCCGAGTCCGGCTTCGCGGTCCCCTCGGTGCTCCCGGTCACCCCGGTCTTCCGCGACCCGCGCACCGCCGACCGGGTCCTCGGCCTGGAACGCACCACCCGCCGTGCCACCGCGGCCGGCCACTTCACCGAGGAGGCCGCGGACCGCTGGCTGACCCACCTCGCCGAGGGGCCGTTCCTGGCGACGGTGACCTTCTACATCGTCACGGCGGAGGTACCTGCGGGGGCATGACCAGCTGCCGTCCGCGAGGCAAGCCCGCCGCGAAGCAGCGGGCTTGCCTCAAGCGGGGCCCGGGGCCGGGCGGGGCCGTGTGCCGTGTGCCTTGACGGGCCGGTCTCAGGTGCCCGGGAGCATCCGCGCCGCCGTACTGCGATGGATGAAGATCAGCATGTCGGAGAACTTGCTGAGGGCGATCTCCTCCGTCTGGCCGGGCTCCCAGAACCCTCCGAAGAACCGGTTGGGGTGCGGCTGGGCCGCCCACTGCTTGGCCGGGGGACGCAGGGCGCGCAGGTCGAGGAAGTACTTGTCCACGGGCACCGCGCCGAGGGTGTACTCGTTGAACCCCGGGTCCGGCGGCCCGACCGTGTAGGCGCGCACCGCGTAGCGCCCGTTCACGACGTACGTCGAGTTGAACGAGCCCTGGTAGAAGGCCGTGCGCAGGTTGGTGTAGCCGCTGCCGAACCACCGGCGCAGGTAGCCGCCCTGCCGGATGAACTGCGGGTCGGGGTCGAGGTAGGCGACGTGGCTGTTGTGTGCGGACACCACCATTTTGTCGCCGGTCAGCCGGTACCACCAGGCCACGTTCGAGGCCATGGTCCGGTCCCGGTACTCCAGCGAGGCGGTGTCCTCCTCGGGGGTGTTGCCGTAGGCGTAGAAGCGGGTGTCCTGGGCGATGGAGGCGGCGCTGTGCAGGTCGATCGGGTCGGGAGCCGGGCGGCGCTGCTCGGCCAGCAGTTCGTACGCCTGCTGGGCGCGGCTCGCGAAGTCCTCGCGCTCGACCAGTGGCCGGTGCCGGAACTCGATCGTGGCCGCCTCGACGGAGCCGGTGGGGTGGCCCGCGTACAGATCGGCGAACCGCCGTTCCAGGGCCGGGTAGCGCCTGGCGACGTAGGCCAGCACCTTGCCGTACAGCGCGGGCTCGACCGGTCCGACGTCGAAGCCCATGTACTGCAGCCTGTGCCGGTGGTCGTGGCTCGCGTTGTAGGCGCGCATCCACTCGAAGAGCCGCGCGAACTCCTCGGTGGCGAAGAGCATCCAGTCGGCCTGGAAGTCCCGCCGGATGATCTCCCGGATGTCGCCGGGGCCGCCCTGCACCCACGCGTTGACGTCGAGTCCGGCGTTCCAGCCGGCCTCGCGGGAAAACGTGGCGAAGCCCTTCTCACGCACCAGGTAGCGGAAGAGGCGGTCGTGGAGGGTGAAGAACTCGTGGGTGCCGTGGCTGCCCTCGCCCAGGCCGACGAGGCGGGCGCGGCCGACCTGCCTGCCGAACGGGCCCAGGTCGGTGAACGGGCCGGCCGGCTCGGTGGTACGCAGCGGCCGGGCGGCGCGGGTCAGCGCGGCCACCACCCCGGGGTCGGCTCCCCCGGCCCGCGGCCGGGACTGCGCCGCGGGGGCGGGCTGCCCGGCGGCGAGCATGAGCAGGGCCAGCAGGACTGTCAGCACGGCGGCGCTGAGGCGCCGAAGAGCGCGCGGCGGCGGAGATGGCATGGTGCCCCACTTTCGACAAACCGTGACGGGACGGGACCCGGGAGCAACCCGCCCGGGACCGGGCCGGAACCGTGCCGGAGCCTGGCCGGGACCGGGCCGGAACCGTGCCGGAACCTGGCCGGAACCCGGCCCGCGAAGGGACCCGCGAGCGGACCCGGCGATCGGACCCGCGGCCGGACCCGCGGCCGGACCCGCGGCCGGGCCCCGAGGTCAGGATGGGGGCCGGGCGGGCGGCGCTCCCGGCCCGGCACGGGCGGGTTCACCCGGAGGGCCGCGCCCGCTCCACCCGGGCGGCCCACGTGGGCGGCCCACGTGGGCACGCGGCCACGCCGCGTTTCGTCCGCCGTCCGGTCCCGCCCGCGGGCTAGGCTCGCCCCGTGGGGCAGCCCGAGCAGCGCGCCAAGGGCACGGCGGGGCCGTTCACCACCCGGCTCACCTGGCACCCTCCCGGCGGTGGCACCGCGGTGTGGGAGTCGCGGCTCGCGCGGCGGCGCGGGGTGCTCGCCGTCCGTGCGCCCGGTGAGGCGGCCGGCCGGCACGTCGCCGCGGACACCCCGGCCCTGGTCCGGTTGCGCCGGCTCAACGTCCTGGCCTCCCTGGCCTTCGTCGTCGGAGGGGGCCTGTTCGCGACCGGCGCGGCCGTCGCCCAGTTCGCCTCGGGCGACGCCACCGAGTGCGCCTCGATCTACTTCACGGGCGGCCTGTTCTTCAACACCGGCGGCTACGTGTCACTGCTTCAGGTGATCAACGCGCCCCGCCATGTCGCGGGCGGCGAGGGCCGGCTGGTCACCCGCCGCTGGCAGTGGTGGAGCTACGAGCCGATGCGGGTGGACTGGGTCAGCACGTTCGTCCTCTTCACGGGCACCCTCGTCTTCGGCGTCAACCTGCTGGACTCCTTCCTGAAGGGCCTGAGCGTCCAGCAGGCCAACCGGCTGATCTGGGTGCCAGACGTGATCGGCTGCGTGCTCTTCCTGATCTCCGGGCACCTGGGCTTCGCCGAGATCTGCCACGGGCGGCCGTGCCTGCGCGCGCGCAGTTGCGGCTGGTGGATCGTCGCCTTCAACCAGCTCGGCTCGCTCCTGTTCATGACCTCGGCGCTCGCCGCCTTCACCCGCCCCGCGACCGGCGGCCTGGTCAACGCCGACGTCGCGAACTGGGGCACCCTCACCGGCGCCCTGTGCTTCTCCGCCGGCGGCTTCCTTCAGCTCTTCGAGCACCCTTAGCGCGGGCCTTCCGGTGCGCGGGCGGGGACGGGTGGGCGGCGGGACGTCAGGGCGCCGGCCTCACGGGCCGGACCGGCCTCACGGGCCGGCCTCACGGACCGGCGTCACGGGGCCCCGGAGGCGCCTCCGGGGGCGCCTCCGACGACCTGCGGTCGACGGCGACCCGCACCGCGCCGATGAGCAGTTTGACCACCAGCCCCACCAGCACGAGGTCGGCGAGCATCTGGATGGTGACCAGGACCCGGGAGGTCCCGGTCCTCGCGACGATGTCGCCGAAGCCGACGGCGGCGAACACGGTGACGGTGAAGTACAGCGCGTCCGTGCGGCTCAGCGCCATCGTGAACGACCCCGGCGTGCCGATGTCCAGCAGGTAGTACGTGCCGGCGAACACCACCAGGAACACCGGCACCAGCACGGTGAGCGCCTCGATCGCGCGCAGCCGCGGGTACGGGGAGCGGAGGATGGAGTACACCTGCCAGGCGACGGCCGTCGCGAACGCCACGAAGCCGACGACGAACCACACGGTGTTCCCCACGTCGAGGGGATGGTCGAGCGGCAGCGTGTAGTACAGCACCAGCAGGACCACAGGGGTGACGGCCGCCCGCAGCCCGGTGAGCAGGAACAGCCGCCGACGCTGCCGCGGTTGCAGGTCCGCGTACGAGGGCGCGGCATCGGCAGTCATGGCAGCGGGTACCTCCGTCGGCGCGGTGCCGCCTCGGCGGCGGTGCGACGGGCCGGCGGCCTGCCACCCCGTTATACGGCCGGGCTCCCGGTGGCGCCACCGCGCGGGGCGGGGGCCGGCGGCGGGTCCTCCATGCCGTGCAAAGGGCTCCCGGAGCGGGGGCCGCTGCGCCGTACGACTGGCGTGCGGGCCGCCTTCGGCCCGGCCCCGCGGGTCGCGTCGCGACGTCTCCGGTCCGATCGCAGAATGCGGGACAGGCGGGGGCACACCACTCGACCGAGGCGATGGAGGGCGGCCGTGGCCGGTGCGGGCGGACGAGCCGGACGGTCCGTCCGCGCCATGATCACGGGCCCGCTGTCGCGGGTGTTCGCGCTGAACCCCGCGGGGCTGAACTGGCACCGCGGGGTCGCAGTGCTGGACGCCATGCTGGTGCCGCTGATCGTCTTCTGGGCGATCGGGTACGAGCAGTACCTGCTCAGCGCCTTGTTCGGCCTGCTGTTCGCGGGACTGGAAGACCCGGGAGGGACCTTCGCGCACCGCGCGTCGTACATCGCCCTCTTCGGTCTGGCCGGGGCGGGGCTGACCGCGCTGGCGTTCGGCATCGGCGCGGTCGCCTGGGGCTGGCTGGTGCTCGCCGTTTTCGCGGTCACGGTGGTGGCGGGGCTCGCGGTCGTGTTCGGGGTGCACAGGTTCGTGGCCGCGGCGCTGCTGAACCTGTGGTTCGTCGTCGCCCTCGCGCTGGCGGCCAACCTGCACCATCACACACGCGTCACCAGCCACGCCTGGGCCCAGGCGCTGGCATGGGCGGGCGGATCGGCGCTGTGGATCGCGGCGGCCTTCACCGGATGGCTGATCCGCGGGCGCGGTGTGCGGCCCGCGCCGATCGCGGAGATCCCCGGCAGCACCTCCCGGCGCGGGCTGACCCGGCCGGTGGCCGGGTTCGCGCTGATCCGCGCCGCGGCCGTGGCCGGCGCCTCCGCACTCGCGTTCGGACTGGACCTGCCGCACGGCTACTGGATCCCGATCGCGGCCATGGTCGCGATGAAACCGAGCCTGGAGCAGTCCGCGCTGGTCGCCGCCCAACGGCTCGTCGGAGCGTTGCTCGGCGCCGTATTGGCCGCGCTGTTGCTGCTGGTGGCCGCCGGCGAACACGGACTGAGGCTGTTCGCGACCACGCGCGGGCTCGAAGCGGTCGCACTCGTCCTCTTCATGCACGGGGCCGCGACGCGCTTCTTCAACTATGCCCTGTACTGCGCCGCGATCGCCGCGGGCGTGCTCATCCTGGTGGACCTCCCGCAGCCCTCCCACTACGCCGCCGAGGGCTACCGCGTCCTGTGGACCTTGTGCGGCGTGGCCATCGGCCTGCTCACCGTCCTCCTGGCGGGCCTGCTCGCCAAACCGTCCGCCAAGGGCCCGCCACAATCGGGCTGAGGGCGGGGGGCCGCGCCCTCCTGATCCGGGATGTACGAAAGGCGGTGAGCCGGGGGCGGAAGGCTGCGGCTCGGGCCGTCAGGACGACGCCGGTCAGGGGTGGTCGTCTGGAGTTGCTGTGCTTCTCCGCTGTGCGGCTCGGGCGTGGGCGAGATTGTTGCGGATGGCGAGGGTAGTCGGGTGGGCGTTGCCGAGAACCCGCTCGCACTGGGCCAGGGTGGCCTCCAACAGCGGGATGGCCCGGCCCAGATCACCCGCCGCCTTGTAGGCGTAGGCGAGGTTGTTACGGCTGGTCAGGGTGTCGGGATGGGTGTCACCCAGCACCCGCTCACGCTGAGCAAGCGTCGCCTCGTACAGCGGGATGGCCCGGCCCAGATCACCGGCCGCCTTGTAGGCGTAGGCGAGGTTGTTACGGCTGGTCAGGGTGTCGGGATGGGTGTCACCCAGCACCCGCTCACGCTGAGCAAGTGCCGCCTCGAACAGAGGGATGGCCCGCCCAATATCACCCGCCGCCTGATAGGCATGGGCGAGGTTGTTACGGCTGCCCAAAGTGTCGGGATGCGTGTCACCCAACGCCCGCTCGCACTGAGCAAGTGTGGCCTCGAACAGAGGGATGGCCCGCCCAATATCACCCGCCGATTCATAGGCATAGGCGAGGTTATTACGGCTACTCAAGGTGCCAGGGTGAGTGTCACCCAACACCCGCTCACGCTGAGCAAGTGTGGCCTCGAACAGAGGGATGGCCCGCCCAATATCACCCGCCGATTCATAGGCATAGGCGAGGTTATTACGGCTACTCAAGGTGCCAGGGTGAGTGTCACCCAACACCCGCTCACACTGGGCCAGCGTGGCCTCGAACAGAGGGATGGCCCGCCCAAGATCACCCGCCGCCCGGTAGGCGAGGGCCAGATTGTTGCGGCTGCCCAAAGTGTCGGGATGGGTGTCACCCAGCACCTGCTCGCACTGGGCGAGCGTGGCCTCGTACAAGGGGATGGCCCGCCCAAGATCACCCGCCGCCCGGTAGGCGAGGGCCAGATTGTTGCGGCTGTTCAGGGTGACAGGGTGGTCGTCACCCAACACCCGCTCGCACTGAGACACGACGGCGATGCGCAAGGGGATGGTCTGCGCGTCACGGCCCTGCCGGTACAGGTACTGGGCTACCAGGTGATAGGCCTCGGCTGTGTCGACCGAGGCCGGGGTGTCCGGTGGCGTGGACTCGGCCAGGGCCAGGACGTGCGGGAGGAGGCGTTCCCACTCCGCCGAGGGTTCGGGCAGAGGGCCCTCCGGTGGGGCGGGCAGGGCCTGGTGGACGGCGTGTTCGGCCTCCGCGCGGCCCGGGGCGTAGGTGTCGGGCCCCGGTGAGGCCGAGGAGCGCGTGCGCAGGACGGTCTGTACGAGGCGGTGGACGCCGACGCCCTGGCCGTCGTCGGTGAAGGCGATCATGTTGTAGGCGTGCAGGTCGCCCAAGGCGTTGTCGAGCGCGAGTGGGTCGGGCGCCAGGGGTGCGAGCAGGGTGCGGGGGATGTCGTCGGGGGCCAGCCACGCCATGATCTGCAGGAGGGTGACGGGCAACGGGCCGCGGCTGGCGAGGGCTTCCAGGGTGTGGTCCCAGATACGGGCGATGGTCCGCTCGGGGTCGGCGACGTCACGGTCCTCGTCCAGGACCAGCGCCAGAGACCGGCGGTAGGCCTCCAGATCGGTGCCGGTCCGGTAGACGTAGGCGCCGGCCTGCTCCAGCGCCAGCGGCAGACATCCGAGGTTCCCGGCCAGCCGCCGGGCCGCCTCGCGCCGCTCACCGGTCGGGGCGGGGTGCGGGAAGGCGATCGTGCACAGCAGATCTGCGGCCTCGTCCAAGGGGAGCACGCCCAGCGCCATAGTGGGCGCGAGGCGGTGCCAGCCGGTCGACCTGCGGCTGGTCGCCAGGTGGTGGCCGCCGGCCAGGGTGCCCAGGTAGGGGCGCAGGTGCGCGGGGTCCTCGACGTTGTCGAAGACCAGCAGCCAGTCCGGGTGTGCCTGCAGCCAGGTGATCGCCCACGCCGCCCGTTCGTCCGGGCCGACCGTGTGCGCCCACTGCGGGCACAGACGCGTGGCCAGTCCGCCCAGACCGGTCAGGATCGCCTCGGGCGACTCGGCGGTGATCCACCACACGAGCGTGTACGTGTCGCGGTAGCGGTCGGCGTAACGCAGGGCCAGGGCGCTCTTGCCGATCCCGCCCAGCCCGTGGATCGCCCGCACCCGCGGCTGCACCACCGCGGCCGAGCCCCCGCCCGCCAGCATCCGCCGAAGGTCGGTCAGCTCCTGCTCACGGCCGACGAACACCCCGGACGCCGACTCCGGCAGGAACCCCGCCCCGGGCGGCGCCTGAACCGTCAGCGCCCAGTGCGCCGCCTCCGGCGGCAGGACCACCACCCGCGCGCTGTCACCACTGATCGCCACCCCGATCGACGCGGCGCCGATCGGCCGCTCGCCGAACACCTCCACCCGCGCCTGCTCCCCCGGGCCCGGCGCGTTCACTGCCGCGGCGGGTGGACCGTGGCGTTGTCGCCGGACACCGCGACGCCGATGTGCTGCGCGCCGATCGCCCGCTCCCCCGACACGTTGACCGTCACTCCGCCCGTCGCGGGCAGCATCCCGGCCACCTCGCGCGCCAGCTCCGGGTCCTCCCGCAGCGCCCGTTTGATCTGCTGCCGCAACGCGCCCGCCGCGTCCGCGTCGTCCGGCTCTTGTACGGCATCCCCCACCGCCGACGCCAAAGCGGTACGGCCCCCCTCGTCCCGGCGCCGCCACACCGCCTGGAGGATCCGCCGCCCCAGACGCGCCGTCACATCGGCCGCGGCATCGGCAGCCACATCCGCGGCCGCGTCAGCCGCGCTGACAACCGCGTTCTCGGCCCGGCTGAGCACCGCCGCTCCGTACGCGCCTATCGCCGCCGATACGTACGGCCCCGCCTGCTCCACCAATTGAACGATCTCGGCACTCACGACCCCGCCCCCTGACCGGACGTCACTTCCCCTGCCGGTTGTCCAGCGTAGGAGCACCCGTAACTCCCGGGGTACATAACGGCCGAACCGCCCGACCCGGTTCCGGGGAGCGGCCGGCGACAGCGGGCAGCCTACGAATGGGAGCGCTCCCACTCAGCCAAAAATGCATCCTGCACAGGGATTTCGCACTTCCTTCGCGCTGGTTAGGCTCGACCCCGGTGCGCGGGAGCGCTCCCACAACTGCCCGCCATCCGGCCCTCACGCCGAGGGTCCTCTCCCCCACGAGAGCACGGAGGACGACTGTGACACCCCCCATACGCCCCCCACGCCCCGACGCGCCGGCCGCGGTCCCCGCACGCGGGCCGCGGCTGCGCAAGGTCATGGCGCTCGGCCTGGCCGCAGGGCTCGCCGCCGCCGGTATCGCGCTGAGCACCGAGACGACCGCGGGCGCCGCGACGCAGGGCAGCCTTCCCAGCGGCACCCAGTTCTACAAGGACCCCAACTCCCAGGTCGTCCGCTGGGTCGCCGCCAATCCCGGCGACTACCGCGAGCCGATGATCGCGCGGCGGATCGCGTCCCAGCCGCAAGGGATCTGGTTCGCCAACTACAACCCCTCCACCATCACCAACGACGTCAGGACGATCACCTCGGCCGCGGCCTCCGCCGGACAGGCGCCGGTGCTGGTCGTGTACGAGATCCCCAACCGCGACTGCGGCGGCGCCTCCGCAGGCGGCGCGCCGGACCTGTCCTCGTACGACGCCTGGGTTCGCAACTTCGCCGCCGGGCTGGGCAGCGGGCAGTCGGTCGTCATCCTGGAGCCCGACTCCGTCTCCCTGACCACCTGCCTGTCCTCGCAGCAGCAGTCCGACCGGTTCGCCTCGCTCTCCCGGGCGGGCGCCACCATCCACGCCGCCGCGCCCAACGCCAAGGTCTACATGGACGGCGGCCACTCGGCCTGGAACAGCGCCTCGGAGCAGGCCAACCGGCTGCGCAGCGCCGGCATCATGAACAACGCCGACGGCTTCTTCACCAACGTCTCCAACTTCAACACCACGTCGAACGAGGTCAACTACGCCAAGAACATCCTGGCGTCGCTGGGCAACCCGGGCAACCTGCACGCCGTGGTGGACACCAGCCGCAACGGCAACGGTCCCGCCTCCGGCGGGGCGTGGTGCGACCCGTCCGGCCGGGCGATCGGCGCGTACCCGACGGCCAACACCGGCGACCCGGCGATCGACGCCTTCCTCTGGGTGAAGCCTCCGGGTGAGGCGGACGGCTGCGCCGGCACCGCGGGCACCTTCCTGCCGGACGTGGCCTACCAGCTGGCCTCCGCCGGAGCGTCGGACCCGCCGACGGGCGGGACCACGGGCGGCACGACGACCGGGGGTACGACGACCGGGGGGACCACCACGGGCGGCACCACCACCGGGGGTACGACGACCGGCGGGACCACCACGGGCGGGACCACGACGGGCGGGACGACGACCGGCGGAACGACGACCGGCGGAACGACCACGGGCGGGACGACCACGGGCGGCACCACCACCGGCGGCACCGGCGGCGCCGCCTGCAAGGTGACCTTCACCCCGCAGAGCTGGACCGGCGGCTTCACCGCCAACGTCACGGTGGCCAACACCGGTTCGACCGCGGTCAACGGCTGGCAGGTGGGCTTCACCCTGCCGTCCGGCCAGACGGTCACCAGCGCCTGGAACGCGACCATCAGCCCGAGTTCGGGCGCGGTCACCGCCTCCAGCCTCTCGTACAACGCCCAGATCCCGGCCGGCGGCTCCCAGTCCTTCGGCTTCCAGGGCACGTACTCGGGCAGCTACGCCCAGCCGACCGGCTTCACCCTCAACGGCACGGCCTGCGGCTGACCCGCACCACCACCATCAAGGCGGCCGGCCCGGGGTCTTCCCGGGCCGGCCGCCGCGGTGTGAGCGAGGGGCCCTCGTTCACACCGCCGGCTCCGGGGCGATCTCGGCGATCAGCCCCTCGACGAGCCTCTTGATCTCGTCCCGGATCGGGCGGACGGCCTCCACACCCTGCCCGGCGGGGTCGTCCAGCTTCCAGTCCAGGTAGCGCTTCCCGGGAAAGACCGGGCAGGTGTCACCGCAGCCCATGGTGACGCACACGTCGGACTCGCGGACCGCGTCCACGGTCAGCACCTTGGGAACCTCGGCGGAGATGTCGACCCCGACCTCGGCCATGGCCTCGACGGCCGCGGGGTTGACCCGGTCCGCGGGAACGGAACCCGCCGAGCGGACCTCGATCCGGTCCCCGGCCAGATGCGTCATCCAGGCGGCGGCCATCTGGGAGCGCCCCGCGTTGTGCACGCAGACGAACAGCACGGACGGCTTGTCGGACATGGTCGTCAGCTCTCTGTGTACGAGTTCTCCGCGTACGAGTTCTCCGCGTACGGGGGTGAAGCGGCGGCGCGGCCACCACGGCCGGGCGCTGCGCGCGGCAAGGAAGCACGCGGCAGGGCGGCACTGGCGGCGCCCCTGGCCAATATGACATATCAGCGCATGACGCCGTCACTCGGCACCGACCTGATCCGGACCCTGCGGGTGGGTGGCGTCGGCCCCGCAGCCCGCGCTTGATTTCGGCGGGATAGTGTGTCGCGGCCCTGTGCCCGGTGGGTGCGCAGGAAGGCAAGGGGGACTTGACGGCGATGAGTGGAGACGTGATCCGGATTGCTGGTGCCCACCATGGCGCGGTTGGGCCGGTGCTCATGGCAGCGGACCCTGGAGGTCAGGTGCTGCTGTTTTCTGTCGGCAACCGCTCCGACGGCGTGTGCCGCTGGGATACGGGGACTGGCGCACTGCTGTGGCGTTCGTCGGATGATCTGGCGGGCGGGCCTGCTCTCGCTGCGGTGCAACTGGGGGACCGCCGGTGGGTGGTGACGGCTGCCGGCGAAGGCGGTGTTGACAGGTGGGACGGGCTCACCGGGCAGGCGCTGCCCGGATGCGCGTCGTGTGACGAGATGGTGTGGGGTCTTGCCTCGGCCTGTCTGCCCGATGGCCGGGCGGTACTGGCAGGAGCGGGCAACGGCGGTGAAGTCCACCGGTGGGACGCGCGGACCGGCGTCGCCCTGGGGAAGCCGCTTGTCGGGCATGGAGTCAGCGTCAAATGTGTCGCGGTACAGACGCTGCCGGACGGTACGGCGATGATTGCGTCGGGGGGCGACGACGGATGCGTCCGCCGGTGGGACGCGGTCACAGGACAGCCCCTGGGTATGCCGCTTGAAGCTTCCGGCTGGGTCATGGAGGTCGTGATGCTTCCCTTGGCGGGGGGAAGAACACTGATCGCGGCCGGCGACAGCGAGGGCCTCTTGTACCGGTGGGACGCCGAAAGCGGGAAACCGATCGGGCGTCCCGTCGCGATGGGCGAATACACGGTCCTGGCCTCTGCGGTCCACGTCGGCGGCAAGCCCACGCTGTTCAGCTCCGGTGCGGACGAGGTCGTGCGTCAGTGGCATGCGGTCACGGGCGAACCCGCCGGTGAGTTCTGGAAGGGCCAGGCAGCCTCCTGCGTCGCCCGCGCAGACGGTACGGTCCTCCTTGCCACGGGTGCGTCCAACGGGGACATCGTCGTACGGACGCTGGGCCGCGGCTGACGCCCAAGAGGCTCCTGACCTGCGATTCGTCGCTCTCCCGGGTGGGCCTGGAACGGCAAAGCCCATACCGGTCCGGATCAGCGTGCGGCGGAAAGCGATCCGGTCGGCGATGGCCGCGCAGAGGCGCGCGTCGCCGAAGATCTTGCTTCACTATGCCGAAGGTCCGCAGACTGGCAGCTCCCGTGCGGCGAGAAGGGCGCTGACGGTTCCAAGTGCGCGTCTGGACTCCTCGGCGAGTTGATCAACGATGACGCTGCAGCCGAACCAGCTCGCCCCGCATTCTTCGACCATCCCTCTGACCGTGCCGGCCTGGCTCCCGGTCTCGATCCAGTCGTCGACCAGTACCACTCGGTCGCGCGGCCCCAGGGAAGGCCGCTGGAGCCTCAGGGTGTGGCGAAGGCTTCGGTAGTCCGGGGCTGTGCGGCGTGTGACCTTGTCGCCTGGGAAAAGGCCGTCGCTCTTCCTCACCGGGACGAACCCGACACCGAGTTCAACGGCTGCGGCGGCGCCAAGAAGGAACCCCCGGGACTCGATCCCGCAGATCGCGGTGATCTGCTCGTCACGAAAGGGGTCGACGAGGCCGCGGACGACTGCGGCCAGCGCCTCGGGGTCTCGGAAGATCGCCCAGACGTCCGCGTGGCCGTCCACCCAGCGGAAGCGCTCGAGCACCAGATCACGGGCGGTTGTGACCATGGACGCGAGTGTTCAGGCCGCCGCCGTGGAGATCAAGTCATTTGTCGGCCCGAGGCGTCTCGTCGTCTGGCGCAGTCGTGTGCCGATCAGGGCCATTGGCGGATCACCGCCACGAAGCGGAGTCGAGGGCCGTGCGAGATCCGGTCACACCGCGACGGCTCGGACGAGAAGCGTCCCGATGTGCCCAGGGTGAGGCGCGTCAAGGACCTCCGCATCGGTCGTGGCGAATCCGGCCCGGGTGAGCAGACGCTCCCACACCGCCGGACGGTAGCTGTAGCGGTAGGTGAACATCGCTTTACCGGCGAAACCTCCCTTGTACATGCCCTGGGGCCCGTACGCGCCGGGGATAGCTGGAGGCTGCGAGAAGACGAAGACGCCACCAGGGTTGAGCCGCTGGCGGACAAGCGGGAAGAGGCGGCTCGGGTCGGTGAACCAGGCGGCCCCGAAGATCGAGTAGACGGCGTCGTACGCTTCCTCGGGCTCGCTCAGGTACTCCAGGACCTCGGAGCACACGAACTCCGTACCGGTGCCGGCCCACTTCGTGGTGGCCTTCTCGACCATGGCGGGAGAGAGGTCGACGCCACGGGCTGTGATGCCGCGTTGAGCGAGGTAGGCGAGGGCGCGGCCGGTGCCGCAGCCGATCTCCAGGACGGAGCGTGGGCTGCCGAGTAGTTCCGGGCCGGGTCCGTGACCGGCGTACTGGGTCCAGCAGAAGCTCGGTTCCGCGTCGTCCTTGAAGGCGGAAGCCGCGAAGGTGTCCCACAGCTCCGTCTCGGCGGCGATGTCATGTTGTGCGGGCAAGGCGATTCCTCTTCGAAAGGGCTGGGCCCCTGTCCTCCGGTGAGCCGAGGACAGGGGCCAGGTCAGCGTAGGAGCGTTCAGTGACTGTCGGGGACCTTGTTGTCGCACGGCGAGCAGTCCGTGCCGTCGATCGCCCACAGCTCCTCGTCGACGCCGAAGCCGATGGACTTCAGGAAGTCCGCCGTGCGCAGGCACAGGCCGTCGCGGCGGCGCTCGATGAACGGGGCATGGTGCTTGTAGCGGCCCTCGTTGTACACGTCGCAGGGCGCGGGCTGGAGACCCGCCCCGCCGGTGCTATCTGGGAGTCCGAGGGGTCGTGGACTTCCCAGGTGTGGCCGCCGGGGTGGCCCTCGTACTCGCAGCAGCCGCCGTGAACGGGGTCGGTGGCGGGGCAGTCGGGCAGGACGAGCAGGATCTCCGGGGTGCCGTCGGGGGGCCATCGGGTCCAGATGGCGGTGGTGGCGGTGGCGTCGTGGACCATGGCGTAGTGGTCGCCGATGGTGTGGTGCTCCATGGTGCAGCGCAGATCGCGGATGTCGGCAGGGGTGGTCCGGCGGTCCCCCGCCCATGCCAGGGCGGTGCGGGCGAGCGGGTCGGGCAGGGTCGCGGGGGCTGAGCAGATGGGTGGACGGCCGGCGGTTGGGGCGGTGTTCGGCACGGCGCTGTCCCTGGATGAGCTGTTCATAGGGAGTGCCGCCCCGGTCACGCGGGAGGGGGGCCGGTCGGCGTTCACGCGCCCCTCACCTCCCCCGCACCGGCCGCGATCGGCAGGACGGTGGCCCCCGAGTTCCGCCATCCGTCACCGGCCGCGTGTGCCGGGAGGGCCAGTCGCGCCCAGACGAGCTTGCCCGAGGCGGGAGCGGGGTGGGTGTAGCCCCACGCCTCGCTGAGCGCCGCCACCAGGTGCAGGCCCCGGCCCCGTTCGGCGTCCGTCGGCGCGTTGCGCGGGACGGGCGGGCGCCGGTCCGCGTCGTAGACCGAGACGGTGAGCCCCTTCTCCGTCAGCCACAGAAGCAGGCTGCACACCACGGAATCGGGGCAGCCCTCAGCGGGGTCCAACGGCTCGACGGAATGCTGCACGGCGTTGCTGAGCAACTCGGACACGACCACGAGCCCGTCGTCCACGACCGCCCCCGCGACGCCCCACGCGGCGAGTATCCCGGCGGCGTGCTTCCGGCCCCACCGTACGGCGGACGGCGACGGAGCCAGGTCGAACCGGCTGTGCAACGGCTGTCGGCCCCCGGCCATCGGCACACCTCCATGCGTTCTTCCGCGCCGGAAGTGGGCCACTCGCTCACCCCGGCTTGTACGCACTACGCAACCGTCTGTGTACGCAGCGCGGTACCGTTGAGGCGGCATGCGAAGTGGAAAGCGTGGAAAGTACGTCCACACGCGGAGAGTGCGGCATGGGTGAGCGCGCGCCGAACCAAGGGCTCAGGAATCTTCTGAGCGAGGCCAGATGGACCCAGGTCGAGTTGGCTTCCGCGGTGAACCGCGCGGCCGCCGAAGCGGGCGTTCCGGGGACCTGCGACAAGAGCAACGTGAACAAGTGGCTCGGAGGTACGCGCCCGCAAGCCAAGTGGCGGCCTCTCGTCCTCGAAGCCTTCTCCCGTCGCCTGGGCCGGCCCGTCACTCACTCCGAAGCGGGTTTGACGGCCCCGATGGCCGAAACAGCGCCTCTCGCCGCGCTGTCGGTGCCCGTGGACACTGTGGAGGGACTTGTCACCCTCGGGAGAGAAGACATGGACCCCTCTCGTCGCAAGTTCCTCACCACGACGCTCTACGCCGCCGCCCTACCGGTCCCGGCGTACCTCGACCTGGCCGGCCGGACCGAGGCTCGCGCTACCGGACGCACAACACGGATCGGCGCGGGTGAGGTCGCGACGGTCCGCACGATGACCGAGCGCATCGCGGACATCCTCGACGAATTGGGAGGGGGGCACGCGCGGCCCATGGCGGCGGCCTTCCTGGTGAACACCGTCGCGCCGTACCTGCATGCCGACGCGTCCGAAGCGGTCAGGAAGGACATGCTCGCCGCCGCCTCCGACCTGGTGTACCTGACAGGCTGGATGGCGATGTACGAGAAGGCGCACGGGCTTGGACAGCAGTACTACGTGCAGGCCCTTCGCCTGGCCGGAGAAGGCGAGGACCACGAGACCTACTGCCGCACGCTTCGCGGCATGGCACTCCAGGCGGCCGACCTCAAGCACGGGAAGAAGGCGCTGGAACTGGCCGACTCAGCCGCTGAAGCGGCGCCCAAGGCCGGTCCGCGCCTCCATGCGTTCCTCGCCGGACAACAGGCGCAAGGCGCGGCGCTGGTGGGAAACAGGCGGCAAGCCTTCACCCGTCTCGCCGAAACGGAAGCCGCCCTCGCAAAAGCCGACAACCGGCGTGACGCCATCGGCGGTTACGACCAGGCGGCCTACTTCTTCCACGTCTCCAGCGTCCTGTACGCCCTCGGTGACGTATCCGGATCCATTACCGCCATGCAGGACTCCAATCGCGCACGCCCGCCGATCGAGAAGCAGGGACGAGCCCACGCCAACGGCCTGCTCGCACAACGGCAGCTCCAAGTCGGACACCTCGAAGCGTCCTGCGCCACCTGGGGGGCGTTCCTCGACGACTACGAGCACCTCTCGTCATCCCGAGCCGATGAGCACTTCGCCACATTGAGGCGCGGCCTCCGCCGGCACCTCAAGAATTCCCACGCGCGAGAGGTGTACGAGCGGGCCGGGGAACTCGCCCGCCGGAAAGCGGCGTAGCAGGCGGCCCGGGCCGCCTACGCCCGTGCCGATCCCCCGGGTCGCGCGGATGGTGCTGACCACATGCGCGGCACGACGAAGCGTGAGTACACCGGAGGGTCCAGGGGGCTCGGCCCCGCGGGGATCGGTCAGGTGCTCGGCGGGTGCTCCTCGGGGAGCGGGTCACGGACGAGGGCCACGCGCCGCTCGTCACTGGCCCCGAGCCGACGGAAATTGTCGCGGGCCTCGGTCAGGCTCAACCCGCGGTTGGGCCCGCCCCGCACCTCGTCCGCGTCGTGGTCGTCCTGGCCGTCGTCCTCCCAGAAGCACACGGGGCAGATCTCGTAGTAGTTGCGCCGGCTGAGCGTGACGTAAAAGCAGCACGGGCACCTGTACGGACCGTCTTCCGGACCGCCTTGCACGTTGACGAAGGTCACGGGGTCATCCTGCACGGGGGCGCGACGCCCTGCGAACGGCTTTCCGAAGACCCGCCTCGAAGGCGATCAAGGCCGTTGCCGTACTTCGCTGCTGTACGCCCCACGCAAGAGGCCCCCGGATGATCTCCGAGGGCCTCTGAGCTGCTGTGCACTCGGCAGGATTCGAACCTGCAACCTTCTGATCCGTAGTCAGATGCTCTATCCGTTGAGCTACGAGTGCGCGGTGGGCTTCGCGGCCTTGGGGGCCGGTCGGCTTCGCGTGGACAACATTACATGAGGGGGCGCGGGAGGTGAAATCGATAGGGGGGAGGGCGGGTGAGCTGGGGAAATGAGGAGAGCCCCGGTCCCTGGAGGGGACGGCGGGGCTCTGGGAGGTGATGGCGGAGGCGGAGGGATTTGAACCCTCGAAGGGCTTGAAGGCCCTAACCGCATTAGCAGTGCGGCGCCATAGACCGGACTAGGCGACGCCTCCTGGTACGTGCCCGGGCGAGCGGGCTCGTGTGCAGATGATGGCACAGCCTGGAGGGCTGAGACCAATCGCAGACTACGGTACAAGGCCGCCCCTGGGCGGGGCAAAGGGATAGCCGGAGGAGTTGCCGGAATACGGGCGGGTGCGGGCGGGTGCGGGCGGGGGGAGGGGGCGCGCGCCGGGGTCAATCCGCAGGGGCGGCACGCCCACGGGCGGGGGAATTCGGGGGGTACGGGGGGCCGCGGGCGTAGTGAGGGGGCATGGTTGAGAAACGCTCCGCGACGTACGGGACGGGCCGCGGGCCCGCCGCCGTACGCATCGCGCCGAAACGTGGCGCCGCCGCGATCGTGCTGCTCGGCGCCGCCCTGCTGCTGGGGCTCGGGCCCCGCGCCGCGGCCATGGGGATTCCGGCCACCCGGGTCGACCGGCTGACCGTGACGTACGACGACGGGTCCGGGCAGCCCCGGACCTACCGCCTCACCTGCGGACACGACGAGGTGGCCGGGACCGCGGGCACGGACTCCGGCCGGGCGGCCCCCGCCGACCAGGCGGACCACCCCGACGGGCGCCCCGAAGGCCGACCCGACGGCCGCACCGACCTCTCCGACCGGGGAATGGACCGTCCCGGCGGCGGCCAGGCGGACCGGGCCGACCGAACCGACCAGGCGGCTCCGGCGGACCCGGCAGCTCCGGCGGACCCGGCAGCTCCGGCGGACCCCGCGGACTCCGAGGACCGAGCAGCCCAGCGGAACGCCGACGCCTGCGGGCACCTGGACCGGATCGGCGGCCCTGTACCGGCCGTCGCGCCCGGGCAGGCCTGCTCCATGATCTACGGGGGGCCGCAGACCGCCACCGTCCGCGGCATGTGGCGCGGCCACCGGGTCGCCGAGGACTACCGCAGGACCAACGGCTGCGAGGTCTCCCGCTGGTCCCGGATGGAGCCCGTCCTCCCAACGCCCCAGCGGCGCGTCCAGCACGCGCCCCCGCTGCGCGGCTGACCCGCGGCCGACCCGCGGCCGACGGCCCGCACCGCCCCGACCGGCCGACCGGCCCCCGGCTCACCGCCCGGCGCCCGGCGCCCACCGGCCCCCGGCCCCCGGCCGGCGGTCGGCCCCCCGCAAGGCCCCCCACCCCCGCACCCGCCCCCGCGAAGGCACCGCCCGCCAAAGCCCCCCACCCCCATTCGGCCCATTCGTGACGTAGCCCACACCTTTCCCGTACAACCCTCAACGCCCCACCCCAACACGCCACATGGGCATCCCGAGCCCCGCCGCCGGGCCCGACCCGTACACTCGGTCTAGTGACACGGCCAGGGCGCGGCGGCAAGATGGGCGACCCGTGACGACAGCCGAACCCGGCGTCGGAACACCGGGTTTCGGACCGGGCCCAGACCGTCGACCACCGACCGACAGCCGACGGCCGAAAGCCGGAGGCAGACAGCCGGAGGCGGACAGCCGGGAGCCGAAAGCCGACGGCGGGAAGCCGAAGTCGAAGGCCGCGGGCTCGTGAGTCCGCGGCCGGGGCCCCGGCCCCACCCGAGAGCCCGACAGCAGGACAACCGAAGAGCGACACCGAAGAGCAACAGCGCCACACGGCAAAGAAGAACAGCAGCACCATGCGGTAACAGGGAGGACGCGTCTCGTGAGCAGCCGGCCATCAAGAGGCGCTGCTCGCCTCGCCTCGATACTCGACGCCCTCCCGGACGCGCTCCTGCTGGTCGACGTCAACGGCACGGTCGTCAACGCCAACGCCATAGCTTTGGAGACGTTCGAGTCGCCGGGTACGGCGCTGGTGGGGCGCGGCCTGCTGGACCTCATCCCCGACTTCGACCCGAAGCGGATCCCGGGCTCGATGCGCAGCCCGCACGAGGCCTCGCAGGACACCCGGACCAAGCCGACCCGCATGATCGCCCGGCGCACCGACGGGTCGCAGTTCCCCGTCGAGGTGACCAGCGCGAACCTTGAGGGCGGCCGGACCCCGTACGCCGACTACGGCGACGGCGTGCCGCACTACACCGGTGACGAGCTGCTGATGCTGGTGGTCCGCGACCTGCAGCACACCGTCGACACCGAGGCGGAACTCGCCCGGCAGCAGCGGCAGACCGAGATGATCCTGCGGGCCGCCGCCGAGGGCGTGGTCGGCGTGGACACCGCGGGCAAGATCGTGCTGGTCAACCCGTCGGCCGCGCAGATCCTCGGCCACCGGGCCACCGATCTGGGCGGCAAGGAGCTGCACCCGCTGGTGCACCACTCGCGGCCGGACGGCAGCCCGCTGGCGTACGAGGAGACCCCGCTCGCCGACACCCTGCGCTCCGGCCGCAAGCACCGGGTGCGCGGCCAGGTGCTGTGGCGCAAGGACGGCAGCGCGGTGCCGGTGGACCTGACGACCGCCCCGGTACGGGACGGGGAGCAACTGGTGGGCGCGGTGATGACGTTCACCGACCGGACCGCGCAGGACGCGCTGGCCGCCCGCAACCGGCAGCTCAGCGCGCTGCTCGACATCTCGCTGCGCGGGCCGCTGGCCGAACTGCGCGCCGAGCTGACGGGCCTGGCCGCCGACCCGGCCGGCCAGCTGTGGCCCGAGGCGAACCAGATCCTGCACCACCTGGCGGCCGGCTACGCCCGTATCACCACCCTCATCGACAACGTCCTCGCCTTCCAGCGGCTCGACCGCGGCGAGGACAAGCTGCAGCGCACCGAGACAAGCTTCGACGAGGTGGTCAACGCGGCCGTGGAGGGCGCGGTCGAGCTGATCGGTCCGGGGCGCGCGCAGTACGCCGTGCACGCCCCGCCGATCATGGTCCAGGTCGACGGCCCGCGGATGGCCCAGGCGCTGGCCCACCTGATCGCGGACGTGGCGGGCGTGGACTCGGCGGGCAACGCCACCGCCCACTCCGGCGACTCCACGATCGTGGTGGCGGCGGCGCGGCGCGGCGACGTGGTACGCATCGACGTCCGCGGGCCGCACGCCGGCGGCGACCCGGTGCACCTGCCGCTGGCCCGCGGCATCGTCGAACGCCACGGCGGCGTCCTCCAGACCCACGAGGTCCCGGGCCAGGGCAGCGCGTACGTCCTCGAAGTCCCGGCCGGCACCCCCGCCCCCGACTCCCCCGGCGCGGATTCCGCCACGTCGGCAGCCCCCGCCGCGGCCGCGGGCGGTTCCGCGGGCACCGCCGCCAAGGGCGCGGGTACGGACAGCGGCGCGGGTACGGGCAAGGGCACGCCCGCGGCCCCCGGCTCAGGCGCCCGGGCGCACGCGGGCGCGCACGCCGAGCCCGGTCAGAAGCCGCACGTCCCCGAGGCGCAGCGGCCCGCCGGTGAAGCGGGCGCCGAAGCGGCGTGGGCGATTCCGGCCGCCGCGGACCAGACCGAGGCCCCGACCGGGCGGCGCCGGGCGCTGCGCAGGCCGGGGGACGACGGCCGGACCCCGCCGGGCGGTACGCCGGAGCCGGAGCCGGTGCGGCCGAGCGGCCGGCGCGCCCGCCGGGCCCGCCCGGAGGGCCCGGAAGGCGGCGAGGGCGAGGGGGCCCGCCCCGAACTGCCCGCGCCTCCGATCCCGAACGCCCTTCCGGCGGCGGGCGGCGGCCCGGCCGAAGGCACCGGCCGCAGGGCCCGGCGCGAGATCGGGCCGGCGGCGCCGCCCGTACCCCCGCAGCAGGGGCCGGCCGACGGTCCCAGGCCCGTACCGCCGCCGCTGCCCGAGGGCTGGCCGGCGGCGGAGCAGGCGCCCGCCGACGCCAGTGGGCGCCGGGCGATCACCCACCCCGAGCACGGCGAGCACACGGACCCGGCCGAGCCGGTCGGCCCCGGCTGGCCCGCCGCCGCAGGCCAGAACCCGGCACCCCGGGCCCCGGCGGCCCACAACCCGCCGGCCCAGCACCCGGGCGGCCGGAACCCGGCAGGGCAGGACGGGGGAGCGCAGGGCGGCCCCGGCGGTCCCGTGCCGCCGCAGCCCGCGGGCGGCTGGCCCGCGCCCGCGGCGCCGTCCCCGGCCGCCCCGGCGCCGGCACCCGCGCCGGCCCCGGGACCCGCCGCGCCCCAGAACACGGGTCAGAACACGGGCCAAGGCACGGGCCAGGGCCCGCATCAGAACACCGGCGTGCCCCAAGGCGCGGGTCGGAACGCCGGGCAACCCGCGGGCCAGGGCCTTCCCGCCCTTCCGGCCCAGTCGTCGTGGCCCGCGGCCGGGCAGTCCGCGCCGCCGCGCGGCGTGAGCCCGATCCCGACCACCCCCAGCACACCGGCGACGCGCGCCCCCGCCGCCTCGGCCGCCCCGCAGGAGCACGCGGCCGGCGGGCACAGCCGCGCGATCAGCGTGCGTACGCTGGGCCAGGGCGTGCCGTTCTCGTCGGACCCGCACGCGCCGCAGACTCCGACGCAGGCCGTCCAGGCGCAGCACCCGCAGGGGCTTCCCGCCCAGGTCGCGGCGGGTGGTTCCGGCCGCCGCCGCAGGCTCGCCCCGCCGCCCCGCACCGAACCGCAGGCCGAACCGCAGGCACAACCGCAAGCACCGCCGCAGGCTCAACCGCAGCAGCCGCCTCGGCCTCAGCCGCAGCAGCCGCCGGAAGCACAGCCCCAGGCACAGCCCGGGCCGCAGCCGCACGTGCCGGCCCAGGGCGGCGAACCCCAGGGCGGGCCGCGGGCCGTGGCCGGGCCCGGGGCGGACCAGGCGGCGGCCGGGCTCCAGGAGGACGGACGGCCGCTCCCGGTCCCGCCGCCCGTACCCGTACCGGAAACGGACGGGGCACCCGGCCGTTCGTACGCCATAGGAGCCCCGGCGGCCGGTGCCGCGGAGGGGCCGGAGCCGCTGGACGGCCCGGGCGGCGCGGTCGACGTCACCGACCTGGCGGACGCGCCCGACGGCGCCGACGACCACATGGAGGAGCCGCTGGACGAGCCGCGCCGCCTGCTGGTGTGGCCCGAGCCCGACGTGTCGACCCGTCAGGCGCTGACCGACCGCGGCTACCGGCCGGTGATCGTACGGTCCCGCGAGGAGGTGGACGCGCAGGTCGCCGAGCCGCCGGCCGCGCTGTTCGTGGACCCGCTGACCGGGCCGATCACGCGCACCGCGCTGCAGTCGCTGCGCCAGGCCGCCGCGGCGGCGCAGGTCCCGGTGCTGGTCACGGCCGGGCTGGGCCAGGCGACGCGGGAGGCCGCGTACGGGGCCGACCCCGCCGTACTCCTCAAGGCGCTGGCGCCCCGCGACAGCGAGCAGCACCCGCCGCGGGTACTGCTCGTGGAGAGCCACCAGGCGATCGCGCAGGCGTTCGCGGTCACGCTGGAGCGGCGCGGCATGCAGGTCACGCACGCCGACTCCGAGGCCGACGCGATGACCAAGGCCGCCCAGATGCACCCGAACCTGGTGGTGATGGACCTGATGCTGATCAGGCGCCGCCGCCAGGGCATCGTGGACTGGCTGCGCGGCAACGCCCGGCTCGACCTGACCCCGCTGGTCGTCTACACCTCGGCCGACATCGACCCGGCGGAACTGCCGCGGCTCGCGTCGGGCGAGACGGTGCTGTTCCTCGCGGAGCGTTCGACGAGTCCGGATGTGCAGTCGCGGATCGTCGACCTGCTCGGCAAGATCGGCGGCTGACGGCTCACCGCCCCGGCCCCGCTGCCCGTCGCACCCGCCCCTACCCCTGCTCGTGACCGGTGAGCGGTGACCCGTGACCGCCCACCGGAACCCGCACCGGAAGCCCGGGCGGGCACCGCCGATCGGGGGTCCGGCAAACCGGCATTCGCATACGCGAAGAGGCGCGCCGGCGCGTACAGTGCGACAGCGTGACGGGATCATCGGTCAAAGGTTCGGCCGGCGGTGCGGAACGGCCGGGCCTCGACCTGCACTTGGAGCTGCCCAGGCGCGGCGGCCGGCGCGCCGCGCTGACGCGGGCGCTGCGGGAGGCGGTGCGCGACGGGCGGCTGGCGCCCGGCACGAAGCTGCCCCCGTACCGCTCGCTCGCCGCCGATCTGGGGATGGCCCGCAACACGGTCGCCGACGCCTACGCCGAGCTGGTCGCCGAGGGCTGGCTGACCGCCCGGCAGGGTTCGGGCACGCGCGTCGCCGACCGCACCGCGCCGCCCGCCGAGGCCGAGCCGGCGCAGCCGGCGGCCGCGCGTCCCGCCTTCGACCTGCGCCAGGGCCAGCCGCACACCGGTTCGTTCCCGCGCACCGCGTGGCTGGCCGCCGCCCGCCGGGCACTGTCCGCCGCGCCCAACGAGGTCTTCGGCCCCGGCGACCCGCGCGGCCGGATAGAACTGCGCCGCGCGCTGGCCGGCTACCTGGCCCGGGCGCGGGGCGTGCGCACCTCACCGGAGCGGATCGTGATCTGCTCCGGTTTCGCGTACGGGCTGGGGCTGCTGGCGGGCCTGCCGCGGCTGCGGCGCGCGCCGATGGCCGTGGAGGAGTACGGGCTGCCGCGCCACCGCGCCATCCTGGACGCCGCCGGGGTGCGTACGGTCCCGCTCGCCGTCGACGCGCACGGCGCCGACACCTCCGCCCTGGCCGCGACCAAGGCGCGGTCGGTCCTGCTCACACCCGCGCACCAGTTCCCGACCGGCGTCCCGCTGCACCCCAAGCGGCGGGCGGCGGCCGTGGCCTGGGCGCGGGCGACGGGGGCGCTGGTGCTGGAGGACGACTACGACGGGGAGTTCCGCTACGACCGGCAGCCGGTCGGCGCGGTCCAGGGGCTCGACCCCGAGCGGGTGGTCTACCTGGGCTCGGTCAGCAAGAGCCTGTCGCCGGCGCTGCGGCTGGGCTGGATGGCGCTGCCCGCGCACCTGGTGGACGCGGTGGTGGCCGCCAAGGGCCTGCGCGAGCCCACCGTCAGCGCGCTCGACCAGCTCACCCTCGCGGAGTTCATCGAGTCCGGCGGGTACGACCGGCACCTGCGCGGGATGCGCCAGCGCTACCGGCGGCGCCGCGACCAGCTCGCCGCGACCCTCGCCGGTCACGCGCCCCACATCACCCTCTCCGGCGTCGCCGCCGGCCTCCACGCGGTCCTCCACCTCCCGCCGGGCACCGAGACCGCGACCCTCAAGGCCGCCGCGGCCTGCAACATCGCCCTCGACCCCCTCTCCGACTACCGCCACCCCCTGGCACCGCCGGCCTCCGCTGCCTCCGACGGCCTGGTCGTGGGCTACGCCGCCCCTCCCGACCACGCCTACACATCGACCCTGGAGGCCCTGTGCCGGGTGCTGCCGCGCCTGCCGGGCGTCACAGGCGGGTGACGTCCAGCTTCCCGTCCGCGTACGACTTGCGCAGCACCTTCTTGTCGAACTTGCCGACGGAGGTCTTCGGCACCGCCTCCACCAGCGCCCAGCGCTCCGGCACCTGCCAGTGGGCGACGCGCCCTTCGAGGAAGTCCCGCAGGGCCGCGTAGCCGGTGGTCGCCCCGGGCTTGAGGACGACGGTGGCCAGCGGGCGTTCGCCCCAGCGCTCGTCGGGGACGGCGACGACCGCGGCCTCCGCCACGTCGGGGTGGGCCATGAGGTGGTTCTCCAGGTCGACCGAGGAGATCCACTCGCCGCCGGACTTGATGACGTCCTTCGCCCGGTCGGTGAGGGTGAGGTAGCCGTCCTCGGAGATGACGCCGACGTCGCCGGTGCGCAGCCAGCCGTCGGGGCTGAACTTGTCCTCCGGCCGCAGCGGCTCCTGGCCGGCGCCGCCGTAGTAGGCCCCGGCGATCCACGGCCCGCGCACCTCCAGCTCTCCGGCCGACGCGCCGTCCCACGGCATCACCGAGCCGTCCGGCCCGATCAGCCGGGCCTCCACGGACGCGGGGAAGCGGCCCTGGGTGATCCGGTACGCCCACTCCTCCTCCGGGCCGAGCCCGGCCGGCGCCTGGGCGACCGTACCGAGCGGCGAGGTCTCGGTCATGCCCCAGGCGTGGCACAGCCGCACCCCGAGCTGCTCGTCGAACGCCTTCATCAGCGCGGGCGGGCACGCCGAGCCGCCGATGGTCACCTGCTTGAGGGAGGAGACGTCGCGGGGCCGGGCGGTCAGCTCGGCGAGCAGCCCCTGCCAGATGGTGGGTACGGCGGCGGCGTGCGTGGGCCGCAGCCGCTCGATCATCTCGGCCAGCGGCGCGGGCTGCAGGAACCGGTCCGGCATGATCATGTTGATGCCGGCCATGAAGGCGGCGTGCGGCAGGCCCCAGGCGTTGACGTGGAACATCGGCACGACCGGCAGGGTGCGGTCGTGGGAGTCCAGGCCCATCGACTCGGCGGTGGTCACCTGGAGGGAGTGCAGGTAAATGGAGCGGTGGGAGTAGACGACGCCCTTGGGGTCGCCGGTCGTCCCGGAGGTGTAGCACATGGCGGCGGCCTCGCGCTCGTCCAGCTCCGGCCAGGCGTACGTGGTGGGGCGGCCCCCGATGAGCTCCTCGTAGTCGTGCACGGCCGGGCGGCAGCCGTCCAGCACCGAGCGGTCGCCGGGGCCGACGACGACCAGGTGCTCGACCGGTTCGAGGTGCGGCAGGAGGGGGGCGAGCAGCGGCAGCAGCGAGCCGTTGACCAGGACGACCCGGTCCGCGGCGTGGTTGACGATGAAGGTGAGCTGGTCGGCCGGCAGCCGCAGGTTGAGGGTGTGCAGGACCGCGCCCATGGCGGGGACGGCGAGGTACGCCTCCAGGTGTTCGGCGTTGTTCCACATCAGGGTCGCCACGCGGTCGCCGCGCTCGACGCCCAGGCCGTCCCGCAGCGCGTTGGCCAGCCGGACCGCGCGCAGGCCGGTCTCGCGGAACGTCCGCCGCTGCGGCTCGCCCTCGCCGGTCCACGTGGTGACGGTGGACTTGCCGTGCACCACGGTCCCGTGGACCAGGATGCGGGTGACGGTGAGCGGGACGTCCTGCATCGTGCTCAGCACTGGGGCCTCCGGCGGCGACGGCGGATCGGTCTTTCCGCGATTCTGGCCGCATACCGCGCGGTATGTCACTACCCCGGGACGGCCGCCGTCCGGTGGCGCGGCTCGCCCGCGGGCCGCCCGCCGTCGCAGGCCGGCCCGGGTGTCACGCCACGCACGGCTCCAGCTCGGGGTCGTCCCTGAGTTTGCCGAGGGCGCGCGAGACCGCGCTCTTGACGGTGCCGACCGAGACGCCGAGCGCCTCGGCGGTCTGCACCTCGCTCATGTCCTCGTAGTACCGCAGCACGACCATCGCGCGCTGGCGCGGCGGGAGCCGGGATATCGCGCGCAGCAGGGCGTCGCGCTGGGCCTGCTGCTCGGTGAGGTCGGGGCCGGCCGCGGCGGCCTCGGGCACCTCGTCGGTGGTGAACTCGTCGACCCGGCGCTTGCGCCACTGCGACGTCCTGGTGTTGACCAGGGTGCGGCGGACGTAGCCGTCCACCGCGCGGTGGTCGTCGATCCGGTCCCAGGCCAGGTACGTCTTGGTGAGCGCCGTCTGCAGCAGGTCCTCGGCGTCGGCGGGGTTGGGGGTCAGGGAGCGTGCGGTGCGCAGCAGCGTCGGGCCCTTGGTGCGTACGTAGGCCGTGAACTGCGTGGTGTGAGCGCTGGTGCACACAGGCGTGGTCATGGCTCCACGCTAGGAGCCCGCCGCCGTGCGCGGATCGGCCGGAGGTGCCGAAGCGGGATCACCCTCAGGTCGTAGGCCGGGGGTCTGCCCCACCGCCGTGAGGGGGAGCCGGAGGGCGGTCGTCCCCGAGGGGACGCCACCGAGGAACCACCGCGAGGACCCCGGCGAACCGCGCCCGGACGGCGCCCGGCCCGCGCCCGGCCCGCGCGCACGGGAGCGGTCCGGGGCGGTCACGGGAGCGGGCCGGCCAGGGGCGGTGGCGCTAGTCGACGACCGCCACGGGCGCGTCCACCAGGTCCCGGTCGATGGTCAGTTTCCTGCCGCCGTGCGACTCGGTGACGACGCCGGCGTACTGGTGGATCCGCGCGTGCGGGATCCAGGCCGAGGATTCGAGGACCGGCTCGTCGGTCAGGGTGGCGGTCACGCCCCAGCGCGCGTACCAGATCACGTCGGGCAGGTCGGTGGCGCCGGCCCTGCGCGCGCTCTCCATGTGCCGCACCCCGGAGTCGGCGCTGCTGTAGAAGCCGGACAGGTAGCCCTCGGCGTGCACCTGCCGGGTCCAGGCGCGTACGTACGTCAGGGTCGCGGCGGCGCACGAGGTGTTCGTGTAGGCGTACGACTCCATGTCCAGGTACAGCGGGCTGCCCGGGCCGAGGCCGAACGCCTCGGCCGCGCGCACCGCGTCCTTGCCCTCGCTCGTGCCCTGCGAGGCCGGCGCGCCGGTGTCGATCGTGAACGGGTTCTTGTTCTTCCCGGTGACGCAGGGGGCCTGCGAGCCGACGTAGATGGGCAGCAGGCTCCAGCCGGCGTCAGTGGTCTCGGCCACCCAGTCCGGCGTGAGGTTCGCCTGCGAGGCGCAGGCCCTGGCCCGGCCGCCGAAGTAGATGCCGACGCCGCGGTAGGAGGAGTGGGCGCGCCAGGCCCGCATGGTGGCGAGGTCGGGTGCCTGGCAGGTGTCGAAGGCGCGCCCGCTGAAGATGTCGGCGTCGGGGCTGGCCGCGGTCGCGGTGGGGGACGGGAACAGCAGACCGGCCAGCGTGAGCGCTCCGGCAAGGACGTAACGGATAAACGTACTTCTTTCGCTCATTCCGCGAGTCAAATATGACCTGACGTCACGTCCGGCGCAGACACGCCGCCGCCTGGCGGACTGGACCCGATAGGACGCCTGCCGCCGCCCCGCCCGGCCGGGGTTCAGAGTCCGTCCGGCAGCTCTGGAAGTTTTCCACAGGCTGTGGACGAAAGCTGGGCGCCATGCTCTTGCACGGCGGCGGCGCCCACCCGCACCGCCCAGCCGGCGGCGGCCACCAGCCCGTCCCCCTCGGCCAGCCGCCAGGCCAGCGCCCCCGTGAAGGCGTCGCCCGCCCCGGTGGTGTCCACCGCGACGACGGCGGGCGCCGGCACACGGGTGGTACGGGGGCCGGGCCCGGCCGCCCCGGCCCGCTCGACCACGACGGCGCCGGCCGCGCCCAAGGTGACGACCGCGGACCGCACGCCGAGCAGGAGCAGGTCCTCGGGGCGGAAGTCCTCCGGGCGCGGGATCTCCGGGCGCGGGTCGGGCCGGTCGCGGCCGGCCGGCGGCGCGGAGAGCAGGACACGCAACTCGTGCTCGTTGACCACCAGCGGGTCCGCGTGGGAAAGGATCTCGGCCGCGTACGGCACGCCCACCAGCGCCTCGGGCGGCGACGGGTTGAGTACGAGGCGGGGCGCGCGACGGGCGGCCGCCCGTATCACCGCCGCGGGCACCTCGCACTGCGCCGATACCACGCGCACGTCCGGGGTGATCGCGGCCTCGGCCTCTTCGGCGGTGAGGGTGGCGTTGGCGCCCGGGGCGACCACGACCGTGTTCTCGCCGCTCTCCGCGACGGTGATCAGGGCGACACCGGTGGGCGCGTCCCGCGTGCCGCGCAAGGCGGCGGTCCCCACTCCCGCCTCGCGCAGCACGGCCGCGAGCATGTCACCGTAGGTGTCCCGCCCGACCCGGCCGCAGAACGCCACCCGCGCGCCCAGCCGGCCCGCGGCCACGGCCTGATTGGCGCCCTTGCCGCCGGGGTGAACGGCCAGGTCGCGCAGGCCCAGCACCGTCTCCCCCGGCGCCGGATGCCGGCCCACCCCCACCACCAGGTCGGCGTTGGCCGACCCGATCACCAACAGCGTCTTCCCGTCCAGCGCGGCTCCGTCCACCGTCCCATCCTCCCCCGGACGGCCGCCGGTTCCGGTCCTGACACGGGAGAGCCGCGGCACCGCCGTACCGCGGCGCTCCCGCCGAACGTGCCCGAACGGGTGCGCGTGCGGCGGCACTTGGGCCGTCGCCGCGCCTGGTGCGGGCCGGCCGCCGGCGGCTTGCGGCGGCGGCCGGCCCGCGATCGAACACCCCCCTCCCCCCACGGCCGTCACCCGGCCGTCCCCCCGGGCGGCGGCGGGGACGACGCCCCCCGCCCGGCCGCCGCCCGGTCAACCCCCTCGGACCGGTCGCGCGGCCGTCGCGCTCACCAGAGCGGTGTGAAGTGGACGTCGGCGTTGTCCTGGTGGATGGCGGTGAAGCCGGAGCCCGCGACGCTCGCCGTGTTGTTCTGGTTGGACGCGCCGGCTCCGTTGGCCGCCTGCTGGTTCGAGGTCACGTTGCCGAAATTGCCGCCCCCGACGATGTTGCCGCCGGTATTGCTCACCACCCCGGCGGTCGAACGGCCACCCGCGAAAGCGCCGTCGTCCGCCGCCGCCGTACCGGCGAACAGCACCGCCGCCAGCGGCAGCGCTCCGAGCACGGCCAGGACACGACGGGTACGAGTGATTGCCATGGTGTTTCCCTCCAGGGGAAGTTGCTAGGGGAAGTTGCTGCTCTTGAGTGGTGCTTCTTCGGCGTCGCCGACAGCAGATTGCCCACGCCCCGCCGTCCCGATTCGCACCCCGAATCCTTTTCGCCCGCAGGCGTGACGATCTGTCGATAAACCAACCGACACGATCCGGTTGGCGCGTTGAGGGGGGCGCGCGGAGACGCGCGAGCCCGGCAGGTAAGGGCATCAATGCACGTATGCGCCCCCGTATCCGCATACTCGTGCCGCCGTGACCTTGTTCACACGCGCGTCGACGAAAGCGCAGATCACCAAACCCGCGCGGAATGGCCCGCCGCCAATCTTCGCAAGAGCATCACAAGTGCGCCGCACTCTCTCCCGGCCCGGCTGTTAGCGTTTCCCGCTGCCCGCGGGCGTACGTGAACATGCCACCAGCTCCTCTCAGGCTGCGCCGCTGCCACCACAGAAAGACCGCGAATGGACTACTGCTACTCGTGCCGCCGGACCCTCAACGGGGCGCTGGTGTGCCCCGGGTGCGGCGCCTACGCGCCCGACATAGCCCCGCCCCCGCATCACCCGGAGGGCGACACGGCCACCGTCATGGGCCGGCACGAGCCCGGCGGTACCGGCTACGCGCCGGGCTACGGCTACGGTGACCACGACCTCGGCGCCGGCTACCCGGAACACGCGCGGGCGGGCGCGACGGGCCAGGGACGCGCCGGCGACCACCCGGAGTTCGCCGCCACGGGTTCGTTCCGCGCGAAGGGCCCCGGCTCGTCACCGTCCTCCCAGGCGCTGGCGCTGCTGTCGGAGATCGCGCCGGTCGACCAGGGCGCGCGCCCGGACGCCACCTCGCTCATGTCCGCGGACTTCGGCCCGGGCCCGGGCCCGGCGAGCGCATTCGACGGCTCAGGCGTCGACTCCGACTTCGGTTCCGGCGCCGGCTCCGATTCCGATTCCGATTCCGATTCCGACGACGAGCCGGTGCTCGGTCCCGCGTCGATCGCGCCGACGCTGCACCGCGGTCGCGCCGCCCGGCGCCGTCAGATGGCCCGCTGGCAGAAGAACCGCCGCAGGGCCGGGGCCGCGGCGGCCGTCGCCCTGTTCGGCGGCGGGATCACCATGGCGGCCATGCCCCACCACGCCGGCGGGACCGGCACGACGGCGACGGCGGTCACCCCGGTGAACCTCGCCTCGCTGCCGTCGGACGCCCCCACCACGCCCGCGGGTACGCCCGGCAGCACGCACACCGCCCCGGCGGGTACGCCCCAGCAGCACACCACGGCGCCGCACACCGCCCCGCACTCCCAGGTGACCCACCCGGTCGCGGACAACTACGCGACCACGCCGTCGACGTCGCCCGCGGCGAACCCGGCGGCCCCCTCGGCCCACCCGGCGAGCTACCAGAACACCGTCACCCCGTCGAGCCCCTCCTCGGGCACGACCACCTCGCCCTCCACGGGCACCAACTCCTCGGGTGCCAATTCCACTTCGGGTTCGACGGGCTCGAACGGCAGCACGTCGACGTCCGGTTCCGGCTCCGGCAGCTCGGCCGGCACCGGGTCCACGGGCTCGGGAACCTCGGGCTCGGGCTCCACGGCGGGTTCCGGCTCCACCGGCTCGGGCGGCTCGACCACCACCACCCCGCCCTCGTCCACGACGACCACGACCCCGCCGCAGCAGCTCTGCCTGCTGATCCTCTGCCTCGGCTGAGCCCGCCGGCTCCACTTCCCCCCGGCCCGGCTCACCGCCGCCGGCCGCGGGCCCGAGCGGACTCCCCTACCGCTCGGGCCCGCGGCGGCCCCCGGCCGTCGCTCCCGCCCGGCTCACGCGTACACCGGCTCGAAGGGCCGCAGGTCCTCCGTGCCGCCGTGCATGATGCCGCAACTGGCCTCGGGGACCTCCACCCAGGCGTCCGGGAGGCCGCCGACGGGTTCGGACACCACCAGCCGGGTCGCCTCGGAGACGTCGCGCAGGAAGGCGAGGTCGGGGTGGAGGGCGCGGACGGAGTCCACCCGGCGGCTGTAGAAGAGCGAGCGCGAACGGCCCGCGCTGGAATAGCGGAAGACCCACACACCCGTGCCGTCGGTCACGGCGACCGTCATCTGCAGCGGATCCGCGACACCCTGCTCGTGCCCGACGTGCTCGATCAGGCCCGCCGTGCGGGCCACCGCGGCGGGCGGGTCGTCGTCGAGGCCGAAGGTGAGCGCGAGGAAGAACATGAGCTCGGAGTCCGTCGAGCCCTCGATGTGGGGGAACAGGCCGGGGTCCACGGCCAGGGCCAGCTCGCGCCGCAGCCGCGGGAACTCGTCGACGGCCCCGTTGTGCATCCACATCCACCGGCCGTGCCGGAACGGATGGCAGTTGGTCTGCTGAACCGCCGAGCCGGTCGAGGCGCGGACGTGGGCGAAGAACAGCGGCGAGCGCACGTGGTCGGCGATCTCGCGCAGGTTGCGGTTGTTCCACGCCGGGCTGACGTCCCGGACGATCGCCGGGGTCGTGCCGTCCGACCCGTACCAGCCGACGCCGAAGCCGTCGCCGTTGGTCGTCTCGGCGCCCATGCGTGAACTCAGGCTCTGGTCGATCAGCGAGTGGGCCGGGCGGTACAGGATGTCGTCGAGCAGCACCGGCGAACCGGAGTAGGCGAGCCAGCGGCACATGCGCATCACCCTTCCGCGCATCGGCCTCGCGCCCGCCGCGCCCTCACCGGCACGGCGGCGTCCCTTCCACCGACGGTAGTGGGCCGCCCGGCGTCCCGCCATTCGGCCCCGGGCGCCGTGGCCGACCGCCCCCTCACGCCCGGCCACCCGGCATCGGGCTTGGCGCTTGGCGCTTGGCGCTTGGCGCCCAAGCGTGGCGCCCGACGCCCGGCCCGCGCAGTGGCGGGCCCGCCCCGCGCCCGGCCCACCCCGTGCCCGGCCCGCCCCGTGCCGGGTCCGCCCCGCGCCTGTGGTGCTCGCGGCGCCCGCGGCGCCCGCGCGGCATTCCCGAAGTGCCGGTGGCGGGGTCACGGGAACGGCTACGCTGCCGTACGTGAACTTCTCCGAGCCGGACTGACGGGTCACCCCGCCCCCCGCGCCCTGCCGCCGCCGTCCTGAGGCGGCGAAGGCGGCGGCGGGGAGGCGGTGCGGCGACCTGTCATGCCCGTGGGTGCCCCGGCCGGACCGGGGCACCGCCCCCTTCGGAGATCCCATGCCACGCCCCGACAGGGGCAGCGCGTCCTATCGCGCTGTCCTCGCACTTCCCCATGCCCGCGCCCTGTTCGCCGCCGCGACGGCGGCCCGGCTCTGCTACGGCCTGCTCGCGCTGCCCCTGCTGCTCGCCCTTCGCGAGGGCACCGGCTCCTACGCCGTGGCGGGTACGGCGACGGGGCTGTTCGGCCTGGCCGGCGCCGTGCTCGGCCCGGCCAGGGCCCGGCTGGCCGAACGTCGCCGTTCGGCCCTGATGCCGCTGGCCACCTGCTACGCCGTCCTGCTGGCCGCGCTGGCCGCGGCCTGCGCCGTGCGCGTGCCGGGGCCGCTCGCCGTCGGCCTCGCCCTCCTCACCGGGCTGTGCCCGCCTCCGGTCGGGCCGCTGGCGCGCTCCATGTGGGGGCGGCTGGCCCCGGACGAGGAGCTGCGGCAGCGCGCCCTGAGCCTGGACACGGCCGCGGAGTCCACGGTCTTCGCCCTCGGCCCCGTGCTCGGCGGGTTCCTGGTCGCGGTCTGCTCCGCCCCCGCGGTGCTGGCCGGCTGCGCGGCACTGGTCCTGGCGGGCTTCGGGCTGTTCTCCGCGGCCCTGCGCCGCTTCCCGGTGGCAGTACGCGCCGCGTCGTCCGCCGGCGCCTGGTCCGGCAGCCCCCTGCGGGTGGCGCCCCTGCCACCGCTGCTGCTCCTGGTGTGGGCGGTCGCGGCCGCGCTCGGCGTGGGGCTGATCGCCGTCGTCGCCGCGTGGGGGACGGTGGCGGCCGGGACGCTCTCGGCGCTGTTCTCCGTCGGCGGCGTGCTGGGCGGCCTGCTCTACGGGCGGGGGCACTGGCCCGGCGCCGTCGTCCACCGCCCCCTCGTCCTGGCCGCGGGCTCGGCCGTCTGCTACGGGCTGCCCGCCCTCGCGCACGCGCCCGTCGCGGCGGGCGTCGCCCTGCTGTTGGCGGGCGCCTGCGCCGACGTCCTGCTGATCACGGCGTACCAACTCGTCGAACTCCTCGTCCCCGACGGCTCCCGCACCGAGGCGGGCGCGTGGCTGACCACCGCCTACAACCTGGGAACGGCCGCGGGCGCCGCCACCGGCGGCGTCCTGGTCGACCGGTGGGGCCCGCCGGCGTCGTTCGCCGCCACCGCCGCACTGATCGGGCTGTGCGCCGCGGTCTGTGCGGCGCACGCGGTACGAACGGCCCATGCGGTACGAACGGCCCGTGCGGCGCGGCCCGCGGCGGCGCCACCGCCGTCGCGCGGTCCGCTCGTGCCCGCACCCGAAAAGAACGACCGCCCTTGTGCGCGGGCACGTTGAGCACCCGCTCCCGTATCCGCCAGGCCGGGACCGGCACCGCCGAGGTGCCGTCCCGCGCGGACACCGTCCGGGGGTACTTCGAGGACCGGGAGCGGGCGGCCACTGGGCCGGTCGGGTGACTTGGCGGCGGGCCCGGCAGCTCTTCCTCGCGGTGGTCGCCATTCTGGTCACCGTGGCCGTTTTCGGGCCAAGTGAAGGAGAGTTGACGTGAGCAGTGGGACCGCCGCGGCCCCGGCCGAAGAGGACGACTCCTACGAGGACGAAGTCCCCTTCCGGCGGCACAGCCGCGGCTCCGTCGTGGTCAAGTGGCTCAGCACCACCGACCACAAGACCATCGGCAGCCTGTACCTGATCACGTCGTTCGCGTTCTTCCTCGTGGGCGGGATCATGGCGTTGCTGATGCGGGCGGAACTCGCCCGCCCC